>JADAKE010000017.1 GCA_015680865.1 Enterococcus lacertideformus
GAGTCCAAGCCTTTTTCTTTCGTGTGAGAAAAAATGCTGGACAGAAAAAAGCGGTGGTTGCGACTGTTCATTTATTTTTACGTATTATTTATCGGATGTTTTCCGATCAGTCCCGTTATCATGAACTTGGAGAAGCTTATTTCCGAAGGAGTTGCTTCTGCTCCCGCCGTTTATCCGAGAGTGTGAAACAAAAGGAATCTTTACTTTTGTCCCATACTCCTTTTTAAGTATTTTATTATTGGTAATGATTCTAACCGTTTCTGTTTTCACTACTAATTGGGTATTTTAGAAACATTTATTTCTGGTTTTTTGCTACTATACTGGCTTATATTGTTAAATAATTTTTGTAACAATGGGTTTTGGTTATGAGTTTCAATTGCTTGTTGGTCATACCAATTTTCGATCATCGCAAATTCATTTTTAGAAACAATAGATTCATATAATTGATAACTTAAACATCCCACTTCTTTTTTGTACTTTCAATCAATTGATTGACTTCTTCAAGAAATTCATTTCTTTTTTCTGGTTTAATTGAAAATCTTGCATTGATAACAATCATTATTGATTCACCCTCTTTATTTAAAAGTTGTAATTTTTTCTGGAGCTAAACGTACGGATTCGTAGCCTTCTTCTAGTGTTTTACCAACAGATAAGATCATTACTGGTACATAGCGCTCTTTATCAAGTCCAAAGCTTTCTGCTAATTGATCGGCTTCAAATCCTCCGATTGGGTTTGTATCATAGCCATGGCTACGCGCCACTAACATAAACTGCATTGCAGCTAGACTAGCGTCTATTTTAACAACGTCATTCATTTCTTGACGAGTGAAATTTTGGTAATAAGGAAGAATAGCTGCAAGTTGTTGATCACGAACGTCTGCTGGCATTTTTCCTTCTGATACAGCTTGTCCATAGATTTCTTCACCGTATTCATAGCAATTCATATCCCCAAAAATCATGACCATAGCTGAAGAAGTGTCATTTTGTCTGGTATTAAAACGGATCAATGGTTTTAATTTTGCTTTTGCTTCTTCACTTTCTGCTACGACAAAACGCCAAGGCTGCATGTTGACAGAAGACGGTGCAGTGGTACTTTCTTGAATTATTTTTAACATTTCTTCATGAGAAATTTTAACAGCTTCATCGTATACACGAACCGACTTTCTACCAAATACAATACTAGAAAAATCATTATTTACTAAATTTTTGCTCATCTTTTTTCTCTCTTCTTTCTCCAATGAATATTAATAAAGCTTGTTCAATAATTTTGTTAGCTCAGTCATTTCTTCATCTGTTAAAGAAATACACAAAGAATCGGTGGATTTCTGATGTTTTTTTTCACATTGAGCCAATTCTTGCTTTGCTTTATCGGATAATGAAACAAAAACTTCACGATTGTTTGCAGGATTCCTTTTACGCGACACATAGCCTTTTTCTTCTAATATTTTTAAATGTCTAGAAATAGCTGCATTGTTGATTTTTAGCTCTACTTGAATA
The DNA here is from genome assembly GCA_015680865.1 of Enterococcus lacertideformus. Classification (GTDB taxonomy): domain Bacteria; phylum Bacillota; class Bacilli; order Lactobacillales; family Enterococcaceae; genus Enterococcus_B; species Enterococcus_B lacertideformus. The sequence goes on from JADAKE010000017.1 coordinate 1,498, forward strand.
TGATTTTGCAAGCACTCACCTTTTTCCAATAAAAACATCAGCATTTCATATCTCGTCAAACTAAATCCTATTTCTTTTTCAAATAAAACAGTGCTTTCTTGACTAATGATCTTGATTTGATAAAGCAATCGACTTAGTTTTCTCAAATCCATCATTCTTCCTCCTTTTCATTGACTAATCAATTATTGACTAATCAACAATATAAATGTTTCTACTAAACATGTAAAGTAAAAAAAATAAATAATAACAAAAATAGCTTGGAAAAAACACCCATATGAGATATAGACTTCATGGTGTTTTTCCCGAGCTTTTCTGGTTTATATTTATGATACTAAGACCGGTTCGTAAATTTTTGAGGGATGTTCAAAAATTGCTTCTGCCTCTTTCAGATTGTAGACATCAGAATATTTAGCAACTACTTTCCCACATTTTTCTAATATTTCTTCATTATCACATTCTTGGTATTTTTCTACACATAATACAATACAATTTTCTAATTTATTAATGACTTCTCCAACGACTGTATGTTTTAATCCGATAGGCTTACAAGCATATTTTTGTCCCAAAACAATCTCTTCATTATTCATATCTCATCCACCTTTAATCTTTTTAACATTCCCCACAAAATGATAATAACATTAAAATTAGATTATGAAAACTAAAAACTAGATTATTTTATAAAAAAAACGAAAGATAAACAATATCAGTTTTTTCTTTCGTTTCCGTTATATAAAATCAATTATTTTTTATTATGAAATAACATTTTTAGGAATTTTTTTCATTATTAATTCCACATACTCCTCTAAATTTTCTTGATCAATTTTATCATATCCTTCCGTGACACCACAATCAATGTCTAATACACCAATTAAACGATTCTCTTTTATCATCGGGACAACAATTTCTGATTGAGCGGCTGAATCGCAGGAGATATAGTTTTCATGTTGCTTTACATTTTTAACAATCAATGTAGTTTGCTTTTGTGCTGACTCTCCACAGACAACTTTTCCCAACTTGATTCGTGTACATGAAACACGTCCTTGGAAGGGACCTAAGATCAACTCTTCTCCATTATAAAGGTAATAGCCGGCAAAAACTGTTTCAGGTAATGTTTCATTTAATAAAGCGGAAGAATTTGCTAAATTCGCTAACCAATGATCTTCTGCTTCTAATAATCCTTCTTGTTGCAATAACAAAATCTGATATGCATCTTTTTTTTGCTTTTCGGTCCACAACATTTAATTCACTCCTTCTATGAAAAAATTATAGCTTAGAAATAATATTGTGGCTAGTACGTCATAAAAAACAGCACAAACGAAACAAAAAGATAGATATAGACTAACCTTACCTTTCCCCTTGAACCGAATAAATAGCGTTCAAGAAGCAACTCCTCAACAAGCCCTGATTTTCCAAAATATTAAAAACTATTTCAAAAAATTTTTTCTTAAATTATCATCGGAGATAAACGATACTTTCACAACCTCTTCTCCATGGTATTCACAGCATTGCTTCTGCGGAATTAAGTCCAAACACTCAAAAATATGAGAAGCTATTTTCGGGTGTTTATTCTTAATTCTTAAAACCGACCATGCTATTCATGACCTCTTCTCATAAACGGTATTAAAAGGCTGATTATTCTGCTTGTTGTATTTCTTTCTCTAAATTTGCATAGTCAATCTCAGTTTTGACAAAGGTGGGATCATTTATTGGAAAGTGTTGGATTAAATCCTCAATTTTGCTTAATTCGACGATTCCATTTGCCAACTCAAAATCAAGCACATGCCCACCAAATTGTTTGGTATCATCAATAAAATGTAAGTGAAAGCCAGCTGCTGCCACACCTTGAAATAAGGCTGGAGTGTAAAAGCCAATAAGCGTTCCTTGAATAGCTGTTTCATGAAATTCAGGTTGTGATTCAGAAATTTTCGCAAGTCTTTGATAAGGTTTGTTTTGTTTTGGCATAATACGAGTGTGGATTGTTTTAAAGGTTCCCCTAATTTTTATCGCTAAAAATAAATTATTTCCTGCTTGTTTTTCTAAAATTTCTTGTTTCAATGCTTCACTGTCTATCGTGCTCCTTACATCGAAGGAAGAGTCAGATTCAAAAGTTATAATTGCAGCATACGGGGTTGTTTCCTCACCTGTCAATTGAATATCACTGCTCCATCGGAACGAGCTTGATAGGCCACACCATCTAAAAATATCACTTCACCATCCAAGCCATGTAATGTTCCTAATCCTAATGTCCCATGTTCAAGAATTTTTGAAATGTTTTCAGTTCCATCCATTAATCCTGCCATCAATGCGCCTAATGTACCATGCTGGTAAAGTATTCTTTCACTCATTATAATACCTCCTTAATAGAATTGATCGGGTAAGATTGTTTCGCCTAATTTTTCATTATCCCGATAGTCAATGGGAATATCTATAATAACAGGACCTTCTGTTTTAAAGCCTTCTTCTAAAGCATGTTCCAACTCAGATACATTTGTCACACGAAGCCCTTTTGCACCAAATGCTTCTGCATATTTCACAAAATCAACTGGTCCAAAATCCACGCCCGAAGCACGTTTATATTTCATAATTTCTTGAAACTCTACCATATTGTATCGACCATCGTTCCATATCAAATGAACAATATTTAATTTTTTTCTCACTGCTGTTTCAAGGTCTTTAGCAGAGAACAAGAAACCTCCGTCACCTGACACAGAGATAATTTGGGTATTTGGGCGAACCAATGCTGCTGAAATAGCCCATGGTAAAGCAACACCCAGTGGCTGCATGTAAGAATCAATTTCTGCTGGGGTTTCATCAATAACAATAACACGAGCATCCTTTTCAGCATTCCAGTTCCTTGCTTCATATTCAATGGGATCATAACCAATAGCAATCACTAGATCACTTCGTTTCAATAACATATCTCCTGGTTGATTTCTAAATAAACCGACTCGCCCAAAAAAATGCTCTTCTAATTTTCTAGAAATAACCCCCGCTGCTTGAAAGGTTTCTACCACTGGTAATCCCGTTTTTTCTACTAATTTACGAATCGCTACTGTTTCTTTCTTACTAGAGCCACGCATCCCTACTAACTAAAACAGGTAGTTTTGCTTCGCGAACACGTTCAGCTAAATAATCAATATCACTTGCAGAAGCAGAGCCTAATTGAGGATCTTTAAGTGGCTTGATGACTTCATTTTTTACTGGAGCATCAACGACATCTTGGGGAATACTAATGAAACTCGCCCCTTTTTTAGAACTCTTAGCCATACGATATGCATTAGCAATGACTTCAGAAATGGTTTCGGGATCTTGGATTTCAGCACTGTATTTAGTAATAGGTTGAAATAGCGCAGCATTGTCCATACTTTGGTGGGTCAGTTTCAATAGGTCACTGCGCTTCACTTGTCCAGCAAGTGCCAGTACAGGGTCTCCTTCAGCGGTAGCGGTAACTAATCCTGTCGCTAAATTGCTCGCACCAGGACCACTAGTAGCAATCACTACACCTGGTTCTCCTGTAATCCGTCCAATTGCTTGCGCCATGAAAGCTGCGTTTTGCTCATGTCTTGTGATAATTAATTCTGGGCCTTGGTCTTCTAATTCATTAAATACACCATCAATTTTTGCTCCGGGAATACCAAAAACATATTCTACTTGATGATTAACCAAACTATCTATAACAGATTTAGATCCTTGTTTCATTTTTTTAACCATTGTATATTATCTCCTTTTTAACTAAATTTCCTAAAAAACAATTTTTAATTAGTACAGATATCTATAGTTGTTATATAAATAGTGTAGCATGTATTTTCTTATTTGTGTACTAATATGAAAAAAAGCAATATTCTCAGAAAATAATTCATAAAACTACCGATTTTTCTACTTCATTTTCTACCGATATGTTTTTCCTAAAATGGTCAAGCCAATCAGTGTGTCATCAATACTAGCAATCTCTGGAAGGTGTCCCCAAATACCAAAGCCATTCTTTTTAAACAATCGTTGACTTGCTTGATTAACATCAAAAATAAATGCTAACACTGTCTCAATATTCAGACGAGATAATTGCTGTTCTGCATATTGCAAAGCGAATTGACCAAGTCCACGTTTTTGGTACGCACGATCAATATAAATACTAATTTCAACTGTCTAACCGTAAGCTGGTCGGCCATAAAAATCGCTTAGACTGATCCAACCAATGACTTCTTCATTTTCTTGAATAATCCATAGCGGTCGTTTATTCGGGTTATGTGCTTCACTGATTGTGCCATGGGAATTTGCTTTCTTTTTATCTATTCGTTGTTGACTTACTGTTTTTTTGAAAGTTAAGATTATTTTTCTCGTTCCCCTTGTTCTTTTCTAAAAGACAAGAATAGTTTTACAAATAAAAATACTATTACTTTTTTCCTCTTTCTTGACATGGTTTTCTTATTTCTTTGAGGTTACTCACCTAGAGCAAGCGTTGATTGAAACGTGATTTTCTTGATCAACACTGGCTTTTTAAAAGGACATGTTGGAAAACGAGACATGAAATTCAATTCATCTTTGGTTACTTCAAATGAACTTGTATATGTCGGAATTGATACTTAGTCCATTCTGGATAGCGAATTCGTAGTTGTAAAACTGCGTGGATTAAGTTAGTTAATAAAGCAGCTTTGCTCTAAAATTCGTTTACAACTATAAACACAAGAAGTTAAGTTAGTTTGCTCGCTTATTTTTTTTACACTCTATTTCCGTTTTTTTAATAATTTTTACCAATTTTAATTACTCGTAAATAGTGCCTTTTTGTAACGATACTGAATTATGAATTTTTTCGCGCGCCATACTTTTTCTTTGATAACTGTTGACTTTTCTTTTTGCCAATTTAAATGGGTACAATAAATATCTCTTAGTAATTTGCCAAAGTCTACTTTTCCCTCTGATTGACTAGTTGTAGTTATTATCTTTTCTTTAATTAAAGGTTTTCCGTTTCAATTTAATAAAAGAAATGTTTGACCATCTTGTGGCAATTGCTCGTTCATCCAATAAAATTCCAGCCGTTATAAATGTTTTATAATTTGGTAATACACGTTTTTTCGCCATATCCAGTAGAAGAAAACAGTCAAAAAAACGATGAGTAAAATGCCGAATATCAGCAATCGAATATTATGATATTTTTTAGTGTACTGAATTTTTTCTGCCATTTCTTTCACATATGGCACTCTGTAACCTGTCACCAATAAACGATGAGAATTGATCATATAAGGTGTACAAGTAAGAAGTGTCACTAGCTCTCTTCCTTCTTGAATGGCTAGACTTTCAATCTCCTCTGGTAATACCACTTGAATCTGTTCTACCTTATAAGCCAACATTTCTCCCATAACATCAAGAAAAAAATGATCTCCTTCTTCCAATTTTTCTAACTTTGTAAAAATCATTTTTTCAGGAAGGTCCGTATGTCCCGTAATCACAGAATGTGTACTCTCCCCGCCAATCGGATAGGAAGTTCCTGACAGTAAAGTGGTTCCTTTTTCCAACAATACATCATTGGTTTCGTTAAAAATCGGTAAACTGGCATGGATCTTTGGGATATACAATGCTCCTAATAAACGTTCTTCATAATACTCTGCTGGATAGTTGCCTCTAGTATTTTTTGAATCAAAAAGCTCTTCCAGCAAACCGATTCCAACGATAGTATTAGGTTCTTTTCGTTTTTCATTTTCTGCTACCATATTTTTCAAGGCTTGTTCTCTATTTTTTTGATTCTGTTCTATTGTTTCTCGTTGATGTTTTTCTATCATTTTTTGACTTAAATAATTATTTAATGAATCAACAAAGAAAGGATAGGAAAAGACACCAATACCTGTTGCAAATAGTAAGGCGATCAAGACATTGATGATAAGATTTGTTCGTTGTTTTTTTATTTCTTTTTGTCGAGATTTTACCATTTTACTCACTTCCTCATTTTTTATGTAGATCATTTTCTAAAAATAGGCTGAAACAGTAATGGGTAACTGAGCCAGCCTATTTTGTACTATTTATCGCTTATAGTTCTACACGTTTCTTATAATTTTTGTTCCAAACTAGCGCAACTAGCATAAACCCAAGACCGATAGCTAAGAAGACTAAAATACCATTACCGGCCTGTAGTTGGCAAAAATCCTTTAGGCGTGTTAGCTACCGTAGTTCTTAAGCTCGTATTACCATATTGCCCGTAAATGATTTCAAATGCTACCTCACCTATTTTCACATATCCACTTGTTTTCACATATCCACTTGGCGCTTTCGTCTCTTCTAAAGAATAGCTTCCATCTACAAGCCCTTTAATGTTGAAGAGACCATTTGCACCAGAAACAACCTTAGTATTGTCATTTTGAGTAGCTGACCAATTTCCAGTAAAGACATATTCTTCGCCAATTACTTCAAAAATAGCATACTCTCCAGCAAAATTTTTCACTACAAATTCCGCACCTGCCAAACCTACTTGCGTGTGCGCATCTGTTTTGACAAATCGATGTCCTCCCGTTACGACTCCGGGACCAGGAATAAGCTCTGTTTTGTTATCAAGAGTCAGTTGTGCTTTATTATCAAATATCCTATCTGGTTCGATCTTTCCTGTTAAAGACATAGAATACTTAATCGTAATTGCTCTTCCAGCAAAATTTTGGATTTTCTGGTTAGTATCAAAGGTAACTTTGAATCCTTTTGCTTCAGTTTCTTCAATTTTGTAATCTATTCCTTGGTTAAGTAAGTCCTTCAGGTAAGGTAATCGTATTTGATACAAGCTCTAGTCCTGCAGTTGGGATGTCTTCTACTATGAATTCTGTAAAATGACCAATATCCTGAGGAACATGGATAGTAATCTCATAATCTAATTGGTCTCCAATATTCACGTTATCGTAGGTAACGTCACCTATTGTTACTTTATTAAATGTCGAGGTAAGTTTTTTCGTGTCTATTTTTGTCACATTCTTAGGATAAAGATGGATATCGGTGTTCAATACTTCTCCCGAATAAATCGGTAGTGCTAGAACGATTGGTGCAGCTTTTTCACGAACTTCGATTGGTACTCCTGTTTCTAAAAATAGATAGACAGCATCTCTACTCTCTGTTCCGACAGTCGTTTTCAATGGCAAATTTTCAAAGGTTAGTTCCCCATTTTCATCTGTTGTACCAGAATCTAGTAATGTGGCATATGTTGGTACGCCAGTCATTGAGTTGGTGACAATCGTATTTATTGCTTCTTGCTGTGTGCTACCATTTATCAATCTGTGATATTCTTCCGTAACAACATAAATCTCAAAATCAACCTTAGGAAGTGCTTCTCCACCAAAGTCATCTATTATATTTCCTGTGTTTTCTTTTGGGTAATCCTCTGGCAGGCCATTTGCCCAAACACGCTTATGTAGCGTAACGTTCACATTTCCATCAGTTGCCGGCGAAGCATTTTGTGCATTCACGTCATTTTCTGTACCTAGTAATCCGAACAAAAATAGCAACACCATCAAACTAGTTGCTATAAAATTAAATATTCTTTTCGGTTTCATCTCTTTTCCTCCTATGTTTTAGTTATCTTGTAATTTGTGGCTGAAGATAACATTTTTAGCCGTAAATATTTTCTAACAATTTTTATTCCTCTTTGGATTGTGACTTTAGCAACGCTTTACGTCTACACTCTACGACCGTAGCAATTAGTACTATCACAATGCCAAGTAGAGAAATAAGTGTTTTTTCTTCCCCTGTTTTTGGTAGAAAAAGTCTTTTTGACCTTGATGGTTCCGCTGATGTCTGTGTAATTGGCGATCCTTCTAGCACTGCCTCCGATTGTTCAGGTACTTGATAGTTATAGACACGCGGCTGAGCTTTTTCATATGCAAGAGCAGGTACTTCACCGTTTTCTAGCTCCTCCATTTGCTGACCGTTGACTTTCACATATAAAGGGTTACCATTTTCATCCTCCCAAGTATCAGGAATAACCACTGGAATGCTTTTTTCTTCAATCTGGTATCCTTTGACTGATTGAACTTCTTCAAAGAAATATTCTCCTGATGGTAATAATCTTCCACCAGTGGTCACGAGTCCATTTTCGTCAGAAATAAATCTACTAATTCTTAAATCAGTTAAAGGATTAGTATCTTCCAAAGGTACCCAATTATTTTGTAAATTACTGACTGGGCTTAAATCAAGATAATATTTTTGTCCATCGATGATTCGGTAGAGAACAAAAATTGCTCCCTCTAACGGAACACCAAGGTCATTGGATTCCGAGTTTTCTTTCCCATACTTAAAGAAATAGGGATCACGAATATAGCCGATGTTTTTTGGATAGATATGGATTTCTTTTAGCTCTTCAGCATAATTTATCGGATTCATGATTGGCAATGTAACAATTATCGGCATTGCGATTTTTTCAAAATTGATATTGAATTCTATTGCATCGTTCTCTACTCTGTTTTCAAAAATTAGATAAACCGCAAAGTTATCATTTTTCAGTCTCGAAATAGGTATACGAGCAGTTCCTTGTGAGTCTCCTTCACCACTTGTTATAACATTAGCCACCTCTTGGATTTCCCCACTTTGGATCAATTTTTGAGCATTGCTCCGAGTAGAATATTCTTTGATCACTGTTTCAGCTGAGTGCTTTGCTATTTCTTCATAGAAAAAATCTGTCATATCATAAACGCTAAATTCTGCTCCATTTAATGGAGTAGGACCAGTGACAATATCAAAATCTTCAGCTAGTTTTAATCCATTATTTTGATAAATAACATCTTTTTCATTGATATCTCGAATGATTCTTTTGTGGAGTACTAAGTCGATCATTTCTGATTGTGTATCTGCTTGGGACGTTAAACTAAACAGGCTAAGCATTGGCAACAAAAGTAACAGAGAAAAGATGAACCCTTTAAATTTTTTCATCATTTATTTCGCTCCCTTTCGATTACTGTAGACATAGTAAGCAGTCGTTATAATCGCAAAAATGATAAAAGCTACAGCCGTAAACATCGATGCTTTTCGTCCTTTTCCACCAGTTGCTGGTAGCTGTCCTTTTTGGTCATTTTCTATGGTGAACTGGATCGTGTTGTTGTTATTATCTGTAGTGAACTCAGTTTTTAAAGCACCTTCAGCCAAATTTGTTGCGTTATAAAAGACAGTTACTGAACCACCGATGCTAACTTCTACTGTAAAAATACCAGTTAACAAAATAAACCCTTCTGGTGCGACAGTCTCTTTCACGTAGTATATTTTTCCAGCTTCAAGCGTACATGATTTAAATGTGCCTAATCCTTGCTCGTCTGTGATTGCCGTTGCTAACACTGTTCCTTCAGCATCTTCATCTGCATACAAACTAAATTCTGCACCACTGAGCAGTTTTCCATTTGCTGAACTTTTCTTCAAAATAGAAAGTTCAAAAAGTTTTAAGTCGTTCACAACATCTGGTAAGGTTACTTCAATCTTGTCTTGTGTTTTATCTATCTTGATGTCACTAATATTTCCAGATTCTTTTTCTGTAAAAGTAATATTTCCTTTCTCGTTGATCGTCAATACTCCAATTTCATCTAACTAAACGATAGCCATTCGGCGCACCAGTTTCGACTAGACGATACTCACCAGGTGCTACATTTTTCAGTGTATGGTTTCCATCATTATTTTTACTTTCGATAAAAGTATATTTTGTCTCTCCAGTTGTATCTTGAAGTTCAAAAACAGCACCTTTTAAAGGAGAAGTTCCGTCGCTTCCTTTTTTATTCAATGTTAGATCGATCTCTTTCAAGTCATTGGAAACCGTAGTGATTTTTTCATTATTGTAAAAAACGTTTCCATCCTTATCTATCATAATCTGGATTGGATCCATCGTTTTAAAACCAACCGGTGTTTCGATTTCTTTTAGCAAGTATTCTCCAGGAATTACTTGTGTAAACGAAATTTCACCATTTTCTTCTGAACGTGTTGACTCATACAATGAATCATTGCTCGTTTCATTTTCAAATAATGCAAATCTTGCTCCACTCAACGTATTTTCTGTACCAGTTATTTTTTTAATTAACGTAAAGTCTTTTGTAGTAGCCGATGAAAGATTTTTTTGACAGATGGAACTGCGTAATAGAAATTTGTCCCATTATCATTGGTTAGATAGGTTGTTTTATTCGTCGGATAGAATGCTCCATCATGATAGTTTTCGTCTATTTCTACTTGGTAGATGACTCGAAATCCTTGACGAACATTGTTAACTGATCCTAGGCTCACATTTCCAAAAATCAATTTCTCATTATTGGAATCGTTGCTAATAGCTTGGGCATAATTAGGATAGTTAGGGTCTGATGGTTTTATTTCCGTCAGATTCTCGCCATCTAGACTCAATGCTGAATAGTGAATAGAATTTGGAATTAAATTCACAAATTCACTCAATGGGTCGGTGATTAATCCATTAGAGATAGTGGATATTAGCGGAGATAATGCACTGTCTAAAGCTGAAATCAGATCCTGTACTGAGCTTGCTCTAAATGTCCCGTCTTGCCCTAGAGCAGATACTACAGCATTCGCAGTATCTCCTGTGTGAAATCCAACTGCATAACGGTTGATATTACTAGAAGTAAATTGACCATAACGCATATTGATAAAATCTAAGGTATCTTGTGAGTAGTCAGTTGTACCATTTCCATCATAAATTGTAAGTGAATTAGTAGCTGTCATCCTTAATACTTGTCCATTATTCACTCTAGATTTTGTTAGATAGCCTAAAGATGTATCAAGAGGTGTGTTACTTGTCATATAACCTGAACGATGTCGAAAAGTAGGTACCCCATCCGTGATTGTAATCAAAACTTTTTCTGCATCCGGTCTTGCACCATACTCAGAGGTAGTAAGCAATTTCAAACCAGCATCTACACCTAAAAATGTCGGCGTACCTGAACTGGTTGGTGCATCTGCGGTATTAATTATAGAGTGACTCATAAGTCGGCTTTTATCCGTAGTAAATCCAGTCATATTCTCTGGCATTGATGTACCTGATCCTAAATTCGAGAAAGAAGCAATCTCTCCGTATGGTCTATTGCTTTCAAGTAATCCAGATTGATAGGACCCAAATGCTGCCATGCCAATCTGTACATCTTGATAGTCCATCAACATCTTATCCGCAAATACCTCTACTGCTTCTTTCAAATCTCTCCATCTAGTAGATTCAGGTACAGTATCATCATTCATACTAGAAGATTTATCCAAAACTAAAACAATATCTAGCTTGGGAATGGGTCTGATTGCATCACCAATCGTGTCTAGCTGGATTTGGAAGATATTATCTTTTTCTGTCGGACTTACCGTTTTCTTCGTGTTGACACGACCTCTTTCTCCACTACCATATTCATGATACCCACTCGCAAAATTCATTGGATCACCTGTGATACTGAACATCTGAACCTCATCTTGAGCCTCAGGTTTCTGAATTAAATTGCCATAATCATAGTTACGGATGATCTCTGAAGCGCTTCCAGACAGATGATTGTCCTTCAACACTTCTAGCTGTTTCTTTAGTACTTTGTTGTTTCTGTTCATCAATTATTTCAGAATATTCCGAATATTCTTCGGTTACTGCTACTTCTGATAATGCTATTATTGTATGGGGTCCAGCGTATTCTGTAGGTAAAACATTTTCTTCTACAATAGTTTTTACACCTTCTGTTTCAACCGTCGGATTTTTTTCATACGTTAAAATTTCTGTTTCGACTGTTTGATTAGCGACGCGTTGTTCATCCATTTGTACTTCAACCACTAATTCGATAACTTCTTTTGGCATTTCAACAATCAGGCTACCTTCAGACTCTGAGGAAAAATTTTTTTCTGAGTACCAACTATTTTCTTTTTCCATTAAATCTAAATCGTTCATATTTTTGACAGTACCAATGCCATTTGCTACTTGTTCTAGTTTTAATTTTACTACACGTTGTACTTCATCATTCGTACTAGTATCTTGGTACTTTTGATAACTTATTTTCCACTCGATCATCGTTTCTTTTTCTGCATAAGATACTTCTACTTTTCCATATGACTCTTTCTCGAAGATGACTTGTTGAGTTTCTGTCACTGCTTCTGCTTGGCTTGGAAACACAGTTGTAGATAGATTGAAATAAGGAAAAACGATCGCTAAGATAGCTAGTAAGAGCCAAGCCTTCCTTCTTTTTTTCATATTATCCATTTGTTAGCCATTTCCTTTCGTTAAAGCTTATAATGTTCTGTTGCTTTGATAAGACATTTGCTTTTAATGAGACATTGCTATCTCACTCTAATGTTTCAGTGCTTCTCCTTTCAAAATAACTTTTCTTTCCAAAATGATAATAACAATTTAACCATAACCTCACAAATATTTTAAAAAACTCACTGTTTTTTAATTAAATAACATACAAAAAAGTAGTAAGGCAAGGAATGATTAGATGAAAAAACACAAACTATTATTATTTGCATCACTTATATGTATTGGTACTGGCACAATAAATGCCATCAGTGTTCAGGCAGATCAACAAGCAACCTATTTAAATTCAGACGCACAAAATGCCATTACAGCTGTCGACAATTTATATACCGATCAAACACACACCGTTTTATCACCAAAAACGACGCCCCAATCCATACAAAATGCAAAAAAATTGATTCTAAAGGCCGCTGGAAAATGTGACATTATCGCTTTAAATAAACTATGCACTCAGGCTGAAACTTTGTTGAGACAAAGCACAGTTTCAGAAGACTCTGCGGTTCAAAAGGCCGTCACAGCTGTTGACAATTTATTTACTGATCAAACACACACCGTTTTATCATCAAAAACGACGCCCCAATCCATACAAAATGCAAAAAAATTGATTCTAAAGGCTGCTGGAAAATGTGACATTATCGCTTTAAATAAACTATGCACTCAGGCTGAAACCTTATTGATACAAAGCACGGTTTCAGAAGATTCTGCGGTTCAAAAGGCCGTCACAGCTGTTGACGATTTATTTACCGATCAAACACACACCACTTTGTCACCAAAAACAACAGCCGAATCTATACAAAATGCAAAAAAATTGATTCTAAAAGCCGTAGGTAAATGTGATATAGTTTACTTAAGTCAGTTATGTAACCAAGCAGAAAATTTATTGTTGCATTCTAAATACTTATAAAAAAACTATTTAATTAAAATAAATTCATTGTATTGCAGCCTAACGATTAAATGATTAAAAAATATGACAATATTTGAAAAATCTAGCGTTCTTTAAATACAAGATACACCCACATACTATTAACTTCTTTATTTATCAGAAAAATGAATAAACCGATAAAACCTCTAGTGAAAGCTAGGGTTTTTATCGTAGTAAAAAAACAGACGTACCACTTTTTCTACTGATTCGATTACAAATTAAGGGATCGTTTGAGTCTTTTAATGTCTAACAGAGATTAATACGGTTTTGTTTGTATCTTCGTCTATCTCACCATTATTTTTTGCTAGTGAATGCCTTTTAATTTCGCTTGCTAGCCGTAAAAAAGTCAAAAAATTTAATCTACCAATATCATTTATTCCAGACTCACTTGTTCCTATTAATTGATTCTCTAAATAAAAAAGAAAAGATACATTTTTGTTTTTCTTCGCTACCTTTATGATGTCATGCATTTCTCTGCCCTGTATCATGAATTGTCCTATAACTTAGGCAAGCAATTTCAGTGGTGTCCAGCCTGTTCTATACCTAAACGAACGCCCCAATGACGGCAAGTAAATCTAAAAATTTCATAAACCGCCGCTTTCTTTGCAAAGAAAAAATCCAAGAACATTTGGCGCTATAATTTCTATGACTGATAGAATATTCTATTGATCCTAGATTTTTTTATAAAAAACAATATAGGTATATAAAAATTCCAATAGAATCGAATTGACTAAAACAGCAATTTTAAAGGAAGTTTTTGTATGTTTACTACTCATTCTCTCAAATATCTCTTGCTTATTAAAGATAAAAGTATTTAAATCCATTCGTTTAAAGAAACTTTTTATAGAACAAGAAAGTTATTGTAATTGAAGGATCATTAATTTACTACTTTAAACCTTCTCCTTTTTATAAACGTTCTGTGAAGAATAGGAAGAAAATTTCGATGATTCTTTTAAATCGCTGTAGCAATAAACTAACTTACTTTTAACCAAAAAAACAACGTTATCATTGTCGCACTTGTGAAAAATAGTTGACTATTCTCCCCTCTCTAGTTGCGCTTTTATTTTTTATTTCAAAACAAGTACGCAAAAATATAAAAAAGGAATCTGTCTTGCTTTTTTAAAAGACTGTATGACTACAAAAAATTTTCACACGGCTATCAAGTGATTGAAATGAGTTTATTATGGATTTCTCAGTTTCTCAAATATGCGCTTACGAGTATTTTTTATGAAACGCTTAATTAATTACACATAAAAAGAGGCGGTGACAGAAGTAGCTCCTGACACGCCCTCTTGTAGAAAATCTTATCAATCCGATTTGATAAAAAGCTTATTTTTATTGAATAGCAAACGCCGTTTGTGTAGTCGGGGTATTGCTCAATAGCGTATTTTTATATAGCAAATAGTAGGCAGCTGCGGACCAACTAAAGTTCTTCGTACTCAACCCTTTGCCCGTCAATGGATCATAATTTTCATAGATAGGACCGTTTCCCATCAGTCCTTCAGCATGTAAAAACAATTTTTGTGTCATTTGCTTTGCTTCTTTTGTATAACCATAATTTTGTAAGGCTTCTACTCCGAAAAGAGCTTGATCTAACCATACCGGACCACGCCAATATTGAGTAGCTGCAAATTTCTTATTATCTTTAGATGCAGTTGGAAATGGCATAAAGGTATTAAACATCTTTTTATCCATCATATTTTTCTTCACAGCTTCTGCTTGTTCTTTAGTTGCTACCTTTGCCCATAATGGCAACCATCCTTCTGTTCCTTTTCCTCGATTGACTAATAATTTAGTTTTTGAACCATTTTCATTTATTTGCAAGTCATAGAAAAAGCCAGTCTTTTTATCAAACATATTCTCTTGGATATATTTTTTTAATTTTTTTGCTTCTTTTTGATACTGACGATATTCATCTTTTTTCCCTAATTCATTAGCCATAGAAGCTAGAAATCCTTTTTCAGCGTAGAGATAAGCATTTAAATCAACTGATTCTTGATTGATTGAATAGCCAACTACATTATCCTTTTGTTTATTTTCGAAAACTTTTACACCAACATCTTCTTTACCAACGCCTTCTTTATCAAAACGTGTCGCGTTATCCATACCACTTTCCCAAGCAGCTGCTTCAATTACCGCTTTATCGTCTACTTTTGGCTTATTATTTTTATCTTTGATTACTTGATCTTTTTCATCTTTTTGCCAGTGCGCATCGCTTACCATACTACCATATTCTGCAACACCATTTTTATTATGATCTCGATTTGTATACCACCAATCATGATATGCAACTAATTTAGGATACATTTCTTTCAAAAAGTCTTTATCCTTTGTTTCTTGATAAATGTGCCAAACAGCCCAAGCTGCTAATGGTGGTTTTGAATTTCTTTCATTCCAGTTCCCGCCTTCACCGCCACGTGCAGGATCCTGATTATAAAAGATTGCATCAATAATTGCTCCTGCATCTTGTGGACGAACTTTATCGTCTCCTTTGATTTGGTAATCGAACAATGCTCTTATATTATTCTTTGCTAACTCTGGATTGAAAGTAGCGGTCGCTACATCTGCTTTCCAAGAATCCCAGGCCCACATGCCAATGAACCATTTATAGGACATGGAAGGCACGATTCCTTCATGTTTAAACGCTCCTGCGGTACTGCGCCAATTCGTAGTGATCGTCTCAATAGACTTCACTATTGCGTTTTGATATTCTGGATAATCGACTCCTGCTTTTTGGTCAAAAGTTTTGTCTAGATACCCTTGCCATCTTTTCTTATTTTCTTTGAAATAATGTTCTGCATTTTTTATATAGGTTGGAGCATTTTTTTGTTCATTCGCCTCTTCTTCTTTAGTAAAAGTATAACTTTCTGTCGTATATGTGCTATACGTTTGTTGCGGTTGTAAACTAATTGGTTCAGCTACAGCGGTATATTTGAGGTTTTCGATTTTTGTCGCAACTTTATCACCATGGTGAATCGTATATCTTGTATCTTTGGTCGCAAAATAATTCCATTTTTCTCTAACTTCTCCAAAATTCACTTGGATGTCATTTTCTTTTGCAGTCAAATTTGTTCCAATAGCTATTTTTTCTTTGCCTTCTTGGATGTGATCAAATATCGAGCCTGTCCAACTTGCTTATAATTAACGCCTCTTTCCCAGAATTTGTAATGTTTGTCTGAATAAGTGCCGTTCGGTCACTGACAAAAATCAATGACAGATGAATTATTATATCATCTAATTCATAAGTTTGTTCCAAGCGACCAGGATAATAAGAAAGGTCTATTCGATTGCTTTGGCTCAAATCATATTGTTCACCACTTTTTTTATTTTTAACAGTTAATTTATTTAAACTAGCAGATAAATTGACTGGATATTCTTCTGCAATGATTAGTGGCCCAGCAAAACCTCCTAATAATTCTTTCTTGCTTTTTTCAGGTTGATAGTACCCATGCCAAGCACCTAAATCAGAAAAATTATTATAATAATTCGTATCATAAACACCGTTTGTACGCTCAGTTGGTGAGGCACTAATATCTAAAACATTCGCAAATTCATCTACTTTTGTTCGTTCGATACTTGCTTCTACTTCCTTATTTAACATAAAACAACTACCTACTGCCATTCCTACTCCTAATAGCGCAAGTATACTTTTCTTTTTCATTAATCTCTTCACAAAAAATGCCTCCTTTGTAGAATTCAACTATTTCTGTATTCACTCAATTCAATGACATACCGCCTACTTTTCAATGACATTCACTAACCGATTTTTTAAATAAATTTAGGTCTATTCACTTGCTCATTAGCTAATGCATTTGCACTGATTTCTTTATTGTTAAAAGGAAGCAACCGAAAAGAAAGTTGGAATTCTTCAAAAGTAGTTCGGTATTTTTTTAATTGCCACTGTCCACAAGAATAACTACCTAACGCATTCTGCTTATAATCAATATTTAAAACAACATAATCACTTTCTTGCAGTTCATAGGTGTGTTTCGCTTCGTCTATTGTCCGTTCATCAAAATAAGAAACGCTAAAGTTATACGTATCGCTAGCTGCAGCTACAATACCTTGTCCACGATCATCCGTAAATGCAGACCAACGTGTGTCCATACGGTTGCCATTGGCTTGTGGTACAATATAGTTAGTAAACATTTCCGAAACCGTTGCATCATAGACACCAAATAATCCAGCTTCTTGGGAATCAACGTAGTTTTCCCGTGGTCCTTTGCCAAAATACTTGACATTTGCTAGACTCTTATCTAAATGCATCGTCACGCCCAATCGCGGAAGCATATCTGGTGTTCCTTTCAAATCAAAGAAAATGTCGCCTTCAGGTGAAATCAAATACGTATATGTGCATTGGTAATACCAAGCACTATTGGTAGTACCATTTCTTGTTTCAACAGTGACTTGAATAAAACCCTCTTTCTTGGACCCATTCAAAGGAGCGAACGATTTCATGTTCCAAATGTAAGAAGTATTTTTTCTTCATGTCGTCAATGATTTCCATGTCATTACTGATTGGTGCTCGCCAAAAAGTAAATTTAGGCCCTTTGTGTAGCAATTTTTTGCCGTCACGAGTCACGTTCATCAACGTACCTCTGACTGTATCGAAATCAATTGAGAAGTTCGCTCCTTCAATGTGTAAATTGGTCGCTTCTTCCGTTGCTGTAATTTTTCCTTCTGGTATCACTTCAATGCCTGACACTGCGATCGGTAACTCAAATTGTGCAGTCGCTAATTCATGACCAGCTGGTGCATAATCAGTTGCTTCTTTGAGCTGATAAGAAATCGTTAGATAGTAAGTGGCCCCTGCTTTTTTACAAAAATCAAGTGTGTAAGGGATTTGTAGAGGCGCTTCCTCTCGCGCAGCGATTGAAGGAAGCTCGATTGACCCTGATTGAATGATTGATTGATCTTCAGTGATCGTATACACCAGATTAAAGATATTCAAGTTCTCAAAATCATAACGGCTTAACAATGAGATTTTTCCTGACAAGATATCCACGACTTTAGTGGTGATTGGATCAATAACTTTTTTATATTCATACAAGCTAGGTGAAGGTGTTCGATCAGGCATTAACATCCCATCAATACAAAAATCCTTGTTGCTAGGATCATCGCCAAAGTCCCCCCATAACGATAATATACCTCACTGTTTTCCGTGATTGATTCAATTCCATGATCAAACCATTCCCAGATAAACCCACCTTGCAATTTATCATGCGCGTAAAATAAATCTTGATACTCTTTTAAGTTACCTGGTCCATTCCCCATCGCATGACAATATTCACAAAGAATATGTGGTTTTTTCGAATCTTTGATGATCGTATCCATTAATAACTCTTTAGTTGGATGTTCGATCCATGTATACATGGTTGAATAAACATCTGTCACTTCTGCTTTAAAATCGCCTTCATAATGAACTAGCCTCGTTGGGTCCATTTCTTTGGCGACACTAGCCATCTTAATGAAGTTATGACCAAATGCTGACTCATTTCCTAAAGACCAGAATAGGATAGATGGATGATTTTTATCGCGTTCTATCATTCGTACCATTCGTGAGACATATGCCGTTTCCCACTCAGGATCGTTACTGATCCAATCATATTCACCAGTTAATTCAAAGCCATGACATTCCAAGTCTGTTTCATCGATCACGTACATACCATATTTATCACATAGATCATAAAAATAAGCGGATGCTGGATAATGACTTGTTCGGATCGCATTGATATTGAATTGTTTCATCAAAAGAATATCTTTTTCTATTTCTTATTGACTGACTACTCGTCCATTTTTTGGATTATAATCGTGACGATTCATGCCTTTCAACTTGATGGCGACACCATTGACTAAGAATGTTTCACCAGCTAACCGTATATTTCTAAAACCAACTTTTTGTGGTATGACCTCGATCACTTTTCCATCAGAATAAACAGTGAGTAATAATTGATAAAGATGAGGTTTTTCTGCAGACCATGCTTTTACTTCTGGAATATCAGCTGACCAAGAAACTTGTCGATCTTCTGTGGTGATTTTTTCTTTGATAACTGTTCTGCCTAAAGAATCGATTAACTCAAAACCAATTTGTTGTTTTTTATTTTTGCGAAGTTTCCCCGTTACATTCAATACACCGTTTTGATACGAATCATCTAAGTCAGAAATAATAAAGAAGTCTTCTAAACCTTCATTTGGTACACCAAGCAATTCGACATCCCGAAAGATCCCACTTAACCACCACATATCTTGATCTTCTAAATAAGTACCATCTGACCATTGATAAACACGGACAGTAAGATCATTTTGTTCACCGATTTTTGCAACAGCCGTAATATCAAATTCTGCTTCATTGCGGGCACCTTTACTATATCCAACTTCTTGTCCATTGACCCAAACATGATATGCAGAATCGACACCACAAAAACGTAAAATAATTTTTTTGTCACGAAATTTTTCTTCAATGTCAAATGTTCGTTTATAAATGCCTGTAGGATTTTCTGTCGGAACAAATGGCGGATTGATTGGAAAGTTATACCACAGATCTGAGTAATGCATTTTCCCATAGCCTTGCATTTGCCAGTTTCCAGGTACAGTTATTTTGTCCATCTTGCTCGTATCAAAATCTGTAGCAAAAAAGTTCGCAGTGCTATATTCTGGTGCTTATAAAAACAGAAAATCCCAACATCCATTTAAATTTTTATACGCATGTGTATATTTATTTTCGTTAATCAATGCTTTTTCCTTTGTAGGAAAGCTTAAAAAATGTGCTCGTGCAGCTAAACGATCGATATTGTCAACTTTATAATTCTCCCAAATCTTCATACTTCACTTCTCCTTTTTCTTTGTTATTTTCTTTATTTTCATATCGCTTCCAACAAATCCAGGAAAAGCCCATAAAAACGATCAATCCGATAATATTATAAGCAAGAATTCCTAGTGGACTTGCTGTTCCTTTTGGTAATGTTCCTTGAATTTCTTCCATGATCAACTTTGGATCCGGAACTGTCGACATAAAGAATACGAAGATAAAAATTCCCAATAAAAGGATACCGGCGATCAAGCCAAATTTCCGATTACCAAATCGAAAACTTCTTGGCATCTCTTCTTTTTTCCAGCGAAGACCAATATAAGCAATTAATAAAAACAATACTGGTAATAATGAAGTGGAAGCTGTCATGTTGATTAATGTTTCCAAAAAACTTTCCATATTCCCAATACCTAAAGCTGTAACCGCCAATAAAACAGTTACGATGATACCTTGTACAAGTAAAGCATTCGTTGGATTTCCTTCTTCATTTGTTTTAACAAGCCATTTTCCAAAAACGCCTTCTGGAATTTCTGAGAAAAACACTTTCACTGGTGCCGCCGTCCAAAGTACCAATGAACCAAGACTTCCGACAAAAAGAATGACACCTACTAAACGAACCATCACTGCTTCTGGAATATGGAAATAGGTTCCTAAAATTTTAAAGATATCGAAAATACCATTTGAAAAGTTTCCTTTCAAGACTTCTGTTGGAACGACTAATCCCACAGCAATTGCACCTAAAATATACATGATACCTACCGCGATCGTAGCACCGATCATCGTCCGTACAAAGGTTTTGTTGCCACCTTTTACGTCTTTAATGTAAACCCCAATACTTTCTCCTCCACCAACTGCCTGCAAGATCCAAGCCATTGTCATGAAGAATGTCCAGTTAAAGGTGGGCATAACAGAAGTAGCTGTGAAATCTTGTGCCGGTTCGTTTCCAAAGCCAAACACGACTACAAACGCTAAAACAACGAATGCGATCCCCATGAAGAGACGAGCACCACCAGCTAAACTAGTTACTTTAGAAATCCAAGAAACACCTTTGATACAGACCCACGTCATTACCCAAAATAAAAGGACTGAAATCAATGCAATGATCTTTGTACTATTGGCTCCTTGAAAAACATTTTGTCCCAAAAATGCATAAGAACCGTAAATCAATGTGTTGGGCAATAAAGAGCAAAAGAAAAATAGGTTAACAAAGAAATAAGACCAAGCACCTAAAAATGCCCACTTTGGACCTAAAACTGATTCTAACCAACTATGCACTCCTGATTCATTTTCGGAATTTGCTGAAGCAAATTCTGCAATCATTAAAATAAAGGGTAAGAAATAAAAAATAGTGCCAAATAAATAACCTGGTATAGTTTTGAATACTATTATTTACGATACTTGGAAAAGCAAAAACTGCTGAAAAAGTCATCAGCATAAAAGCGACGGAGCTTAAACGTTCTCTTGAATGTGTAGGCATCTTACTACTTCCTCTCTATAAATTAGAATAAATGTTACACTATCATTTTAAAGCGCTTACTATATTAAAAAAATAAAAAATGTTGCCATTTTATTGTAAAGATGTTGACTTATTAAAAACCTTTACATACTCTTATAAAGAGGTGATCCCATGCAAAATATTTTTACAAAAGATGTGAATATCTTTATTAATGATCAAATCATCAGTCAAGAATTCCATTTATATGAAGCAGGTTATGAAAAATGTCGACCTACCAAACAGGTTGAATACGCCCCCATTAATTACTGGGTACTTCACTATTGCAGTGAGGGAGAAGGCTATTTTTCCACACCATTTATGGAAAAGCAACACATAACAGCTGGCGACTTGTTTATGATTCCAGCTAATTGCCGCAATATCTATTATCCCAATCGAAAGAATCCCTGGACCTATCATTGGGTTGGTTTTGTTGGCGAACTTTCTGCCCAGTATCTAGCTAAAGTCGGGTTAACAACAGAAAATTGCATCTTAAGAGGAACTTTTGATAAAAAAATAGAAAGTCTGTTCAAGAATATTCATCTTCAAGCAAGGAGCCATAATCACTTTGGTAGCTTATGTGATAGTTTTCAACTTCTTGATTATTTAGAACATCTTTCAGCAACACAAACAGAAAGTCAAAGCCTACGATTATTCAATCAAATCAAAAAAGAAATCAACGAAAATTTTTCGAATAACTTGTCTATCAATCAGCTAGCAGAAGACCACAATATAGATCGGAGTTACTTATTCAAGCTCTTTCAACGTTATGAAAAAACAAATCCTAGTATCTATGTCCAAAATCTAAAGTTACAAAAAGCTTGTTCTCTCCTACGGAAAAGCTCTTTGACAATTACAGAAATCAGTTTTGAAACTGGTTTTTCTTCTCCTTCTTATTTCTCGAAGTTTTTTTTCAAAAAAAAAGCGATGACTCCCAAGCAATACCGCCATCAATTTCTGAATTAAAAAATGAGAGTGGAACAATAGTCAGAAAAAATCTGATTACTGCCCCACTCTCTTAGAAAAGGCGTGCCTTGTTTCTATTCATTTTTCAATCTTAGCTTACTTTTTAAAAATTGATTTCTAAAAAGTAAGCTAAGATTTGTTACACTATTGAGCCTCTCATGACTAAAGACTCGATATTCTTGGGAATGAACATACTTACAAGCGCATTTTTTTGCTTACAGAGTGTTTACCAAGCTATCCCCGTAGTTCCTACAATTCAGCTTAGTCCACAGAATAGAACTTTTTAAATCTTCAATCAGAATATTTTACTAGCATTGATATCTCTCTCATGATACGTAGTACAAATCGGACAAGTCCCCTTACAAATATTGAACAATTTCTTGCTTCACACTCTCAACAAATTGGACTTGATGGAAATCATTTATCTACTTTGATTATTTCACGGCATACCAGTCATTTCTGCGATAATGATTATGATAATGTATATAAATTACAACAACTACTTTCAATTCTAACGTTCACCCTAAAAAGTATCTTTTTCACGTACAACTTTTATGGTGCACATCATTGTCCCACTCTCTTTTTTCTTCATCAATCTAAAATTTTATTGCTCCGATTAATTTAGTTTCTAATTAGCCTTAATAAATGTATCCATTAGAATACTTGTAGATTCTACTTCTACACAAAAATATCTATACTTAATAGATCTTTATCTCATAATTTTTCCTGAATCATTTTTCATAAATTGTAGAATTTCTTTACATGTAAATTGATTTGCATCACCATTAATCGTATGTTTCAATACTGCCGCTACTGTCGCAAAATCAATAGTTTGTTGATAGGAATCTCCATTCAATAAACTATGAAGAACCCCTGCAACAAAAGCATCGCCAGCACCAATTCGATCAATGATTGGTTGAATATGATAGGTAGATGATTGAAACAGTTCAGAGTCAATCAACAATGATCCTGTTAAATAATTTTCTGAAGCTGTAACAACTTCACGATTTGTCGAATATAAACATTTGATGTTTGGATATTTTTTCTGGATTTTTTGATAATAATAAATCAATTCTTCCTGATCATTCTTATACTCAGGGATATCCAACAAATACATAGCATCTAATTTCCCAGCCGAGCAATAATCCACTTTTGGTAATATCAGCTTTAAAAATTCCTTTGCCTGCTTCTGTGACCATAATCTATTCCGATAATTTACATCAAAACTGATTAGACAGTTGTTATTTTGAGCTTCTTCTATTAAATCTAACGTTAATTTTTTCCAATTATCAGATAAAGCTGGTGTTATTCCAGAAATATGAAAAATAGCTTGACTCTTCCATTCGTTCACTTGAATACCTGCAAAACTTGAAGAGACTCGATCATAAATGACTGAAGAAGGACGTTTGCCACTCCCACTTTCGACATAATAAGTTCCTAAACGCTGTCCCCCTGTCAGTACATGTTTAGTAGATACATTATATCTTCTAAGATGCTGTACAGCACCTGTTCCTAAGGCGTTTTCCGGTACTTTACTAGCAAAAGAAACTTCATGACCAAAATTTGCTAAAGAAATGGCTACGTTGGCTTCAGCACCCCCATAATGTGTACACAAAGAATCCACCATATTTATTCGTTCTCCCACATTTGTAGAAAAACGTAGCATGATTTCACCTAAAGTAATAATCTTAGACATTATTTTACTCCTTTATTTTTTTGAAGTTCACCATATATTTGTTAGCTATAGCTGTGACTTCTGCAAAATTGCCAACTTCAGCTGGCGCCATTAAATTAACACCAACACCAACTGCAATTACTCCTGCTTTCAATGCTTCTTTCATTTCATTAATACTCATACAACCAGGTAAATAAGGAATTTGATATAAATTACAAATTTTAGCTGTTTCTAAATCGAAACAAGGACTAACGATAAATTCCGCACCAGCCATAATAGCGAACCGAGCAGTGGTTGCATCTAACACTGTTCCAGCACCAATAATGACTGACGAGTTCTCTTGATAAGTTTCTACTAACTCTTGAATCGCACGTTCTGCGTTAGGAACAGTAAAGGTCAGCTTAATCCCTGTCATACCGCCTTCAATAACTGCACGACTAGCGTTTAATGCTTGTTTTTTGCTAGAACCTCTTACAACTGCAACAACTCCTGCTTTTTCTAATTTTCTCAATCGTTCTACTTTCCACATTCTATATTTCCTTCTTTCTATAAATGTGGGGTATCGTCTGGCCAAGCTTTTTGATAAGGGTGTCCCGTTAAAGTTTCCACTACTTTTTTTGCTTCAGGTGTTACATCTTCTTTATTACCACCTGCTTCTAATAGATTAATTTCATTTTTCAAAATTTCATGAGTATCTCTGTTCAATCTGAACGTTGATGAAGCAATCAGCGCTAAAGCAATTAAAATGATAGGGGCTACGAAAAAGATCAGCGCTACACCTGTTTGAATTGAGTGAGGTGTATCAGCAAAAGTTGTCATTGTTTTAGAGTTAAAACCAATTTCTGCTAACAATATCCCCGCAATCCATGAAGCAAACGCGCCAGTTGATTTTCTGAAGAAAGTCATCACTGCTGCATAAATACCGGCACGATCTTCCTTTGTCATAATCCGATCCACATCAGGAATGAATGGAAAAACATTCCACGGTGTAAATTCTAAAATTGCTCGCGCACATTGATAAAAAACTGAAATAACAATCAAAATCCAAAAGGCATTAGTTAAGTGCAAATACCATGTTAATAAGTACCCTACCATTGTTAAGATAATTACACTATAGCTAATCGAAAATAAGAAGCGTGGTCCATGCGTAATCATTAGTTTCGTTGCTACTAAAGTTGAAGCAATACCAAAAATAGATAACGCTTGCAAAATCCAAGGAGTATCCGCTTTTATCCCTTGAATACAAATAACAATGAATGTAGGTAATAGTGTTGAATAAAAATCTTTTCCTGTAAAGGATAGTAAATAGACAAATAGATGTTTCCGAAACGCCTTGTTTCTAAAAGTTGAAAAATAATCGGTCACTGTTTTCTTTAAAAATTGACCGAAAGTCAAGTTTGGTCGTTTTTCTAATTCTGCTAGAAATTCTGGTGTTAGATTACGTTCCCATGTTGTTCTATAAGAGATAAAAATGGCAATAACAAATATGATTGTCCAAATAATCCCTGTAATTAGATACGCATTCGGATTTTGCATATGTTGTAATGCTGCTAAAACCAAGAATACAACAGCTGTTCCTGTTGCTGAAATAAACATTCGTGAACCAGATAAGATCGTTCGTTCTCGATAATCATCTGTCATTTCAGTAGGCAGAGTTTCCCATGGAATCAAAATCATCGCAACAGCTACTTCAATTGCCACATAAATAATTAAATAATAATGCCAATCATCAGAACGTACCCAGAAAAGCGGGAACAAAATGGCAAAAAGAATACCACCTAATAAAATAAAAAAATGACGTCGTCCAAATCTTTTTACCAACTTTGTTCGATAAAAATCATCTGTGATCGCACCAAAGAATAAGGAAAAAATAGCATCAACAATCCGACCAATCCCTGTAATAGCACCGGCAAAAGCCGGATCAATTCCTTGACTCAAAACAAAAGCAAAAATAACACCTGAAACGATATTATTCCAACCACCACCCATCAAATCAGTTAATCCATAACAAACTCCACGAGTAACATTAATCTTTTTCGGCTGATATACCCAGTTATGTTTTTTATCCATTGATCTACTCCTAATCATTCATTTTAAAAAAATTGAAATATTCATGTGAATTACCATAGCAAATATCTTTGACCACTTTCTCCAAATACACATCGTCCTCTGGTAAGCGTCCTTGATCTATCCACTCACCCAATAATTGGCAAAGAACTCTTCTAAAATATTCATGACGTGGATAGCTTAAGAAACTTCTTGAATCAGTTAACATTCCAGTAAAGTTTGCCAGTAAGCTTTGTTGAGCCATAACTGGCAACTGTTTGCGCATCCCTTCATATGTATCATTGAACCACCACGCACAGCCTAATTGTAATTTCTGCGTGATTTCTCCTTGAAAGCTTTGCATTGCTGTTGCCAATGGTAACCAATCAATTGGATTTAATGAATATAAAATGGTTTTCGGTAAAATTCCTCGTTCTTCTGCTTCTGAGAAAAGTGCGACAATGTTTGACGTCAGATTTACTTGGTCTCCCATAGAATCTCCGCCTATATTAATTCCAATTTCTCGTTTCATTTTGCTAGAATCGTTTCGCAAAGCGTTCATGTGCATTTGCATGGTCCAACCATATTGGTAGTAACAACTCATTAAATGTAGCTGAATAGCCGTCATAAATTGGGCAATTTCTTTTTTAGAAAAAGTCGTTTCTCCTCGTAACGCCGCAACGAAAATAGTATCTAATTCTGCTTCTGTTGCTTCTTGATAAAAATAAGTATTTAATCCTTGGTCTGCCAACCGTCCACCCTTTTCATGGAAATAATTTATTCGTTCTTCTAAAGCTCGCAATAAATCAGCAAAATTTTCAATTTCTTGTTGTGCTGCTAAGGCTAATTTTGCAATATACGCTGGAAAAGCTTCATCTGTAATATTCCAAACTGCATCTGGGCGAAAAGATTGGTAAAACTTTAAAGGAATTCTTTTCTTTAGCTAATGCTTCATGAGCAGCTAAATCATCTATCGGATCATCTGTTGTACAAAGTGATTTGACTTTCATCATTTCCAATAATTCTTTTGGACGATAAGCATCTGTTTGCAATTTTTGATTTGCCAATCGCCAGATCTCTGGCGCATTTTTTTCATTAATTGTTAATGAAATATCAAAATAACGACGCAATTCCAAATGAGACCATTCATAAATCTGATTACCTGGTGCTTTTTCAATCGTTTGTACAAAAGCTAAAAACTTTTGATAATCGTCTCCTTCTCCACTAATCAAGTTTTCCGATACCCCATTCGCTCTCATTAAACGCCATTTGTAATGATCTCCCGCTCCATTGTCGTTTAACCAAACTTGCGTTAAGTTTTCATACTGCTTGTTTTCTAAAATCACTTGTGGTTCTAAGTGACAATGGTAATCAATAATAGGTTCTTCTTTAGCAAACTGATGAAACAACTTTTTGCCCCAACGACTTCCCAATAAAAAATCTTCATTTAATAACAATTAAACCGCTTCCTTTTCTTTTTATTTCAGTATCTGAGACAATCAGCTGAACATTTTGTCTCAAACTATTTCTCCAATTAGTTTCCTTTTTCTAAAGCTTCCCAGATACCATTTAAATACATAGCTCCTAACGCACGATCATATAAGCCATACCCTGGACGACCTGTTTCTCCCCAAATCATTCGACCATGATCTGGACGAATATAGCCGTCAAAACCATTATCATGCATTACTTTTAATACTTTATACATATCTAATGAGCCATACTCTGATTTATGGGGTGCTTCATAAAAATCTTTATTTTGAATGAACTTAATGTTTCGGACATGGGCAAAAGGAATACGATCTCGTTTACAGAATTCAGCTAAAATAGTATACACATCATTCGCTGGGTCTTCTGCAATACTTCCTGTACACAAGGTAATTCCGTTATAAGGACTATCTACTACGTTACATAACCAATCTAAATCTTCACGATTTTTGACAATTCTTGGTAAATTAAAAATAGAATATGGTGGATCATCCGGATGAACAGCCATTTTTACGCCAACTTCTTCGCAGGTAGGAATAATCGCTTTTAAGAAATACGCAAAATTTTCACGTAACTTTTCTTCATCTACCTCTTTATAAGCTTCCAGCAGTGATTTTACTTGTGCTAAACGCTCTGGTTCCCAACCCGGTAATTCAAAATCATTACTAGAAGATTCAATTTTTTGAATGATTTCTTTTGGATCTTCAGGAATATCTGCCGCAATATATGCTAGTGTAGAAGAGCCATCTGGTAAACGATAGTCTAAATCTGATTTTACCCAATCAAATACAGGCATAAAATTATAACAAATCACTTCTACACCAAATTCAGCTAAATTTCGAATCGTTTGTTTATAATTTTCGATATATTGATCTCGACTCGGCAATCCAATTTTAATATCGTCATGGACATTGACACTTTCAATTACTTTTAAGGTTAAATCCGCTAGCTCAATTTCTTCTTTCAAAGCTTTAATTCGTTTTTTCGGCCAGATTTCTCCTACAGGAATATCCATTAAAGTACCGACAATTCCTTTCATAGCCGGAATCTGACGAATTTGTTCCAACGTTATTTTTTCTTCATTGGCACCATACCACCTGAATGTCATTTCCATCTTATTTTCCTCCTATTTCTACATATCGGTGTATGGTTTGACGAACAGCACCAGTACCGACTAACATTTCTTTAAAGAAAGTTTCAATTTTTTCAGCTAAACCAATTTGAACCAGATCAATACCAAAAATTGTCCTATTTTGTAAGATAGGTACTAACGCTTCATGAATTTTCTCAATCTTTTGCTCTCCTAATGTTATTCTTTTTAAAGCTGTTTGCAACTCTGTCAATAAGGGATCTGGACTAGGAACAAAGACTTGCCCTTTATCATCAACAGCTAATAAGTAACGGAACCATGTGGCAATCGCAAGAGGAATAAATGTCAATTCTTGCACATTTTTATTTGGATCTTCCTGATATTTTTATTTGGATCTTCCTGATATTTTTTTATGGTTTCACCAAAGCGAATTGCTACTTTTTGTGAAGTATCACTGGCAATTCGTTGTGGTGTATCGGGAATATTTTGATTGGTCAAGCGTTGCTCTATGACTTCATCAATAAACGTTTTTGGTTGAATAATCCCAGGATTTTCTACGACAGGAAGTCCTTCTTGATAACCAATTCCTTTGATTAAATCAACCAAGTCTTGATCTTTCATCTCAGCTGAAATTGATTGATAACCTAATAAACAGCCTGTAACAGCTAAAGCTGTATGTAATGGATTTAAACATGTGGTTACTTTCATAACATCTGCTTTATCAACTGTTTCTCGAGTAGTTAAAATCACACCTGCTTTTTCTAAAGCGGGACGTTCATTTGGAAATGAATCTTCTACGACTAAATAACGAACCACTTCTGTATTAGTGAATGGTGCAATATTGGTATGTTTACTAATGTGGATGATAGACATATTTGACCAACCACTCTTTTCTAATGTTTGTTGAACAGTTGCTGAAGGATTAGGTGTAATTCTGTCTATCATACTCCAAGGAAAACTAACTTTTTCTGGATTGTTCAAATAATCCAAAAAAGCTGGCTCCACAAAATGCTTTTCTTGCCAAGCCTGGGCTAATTCATTCACATTAAGCAGAAAGCGTTTTCCATTTTGTGAAAAATTATCTGTTGAAACCATTGCAATCGGTAATTCCCCTGCTAAAAATCGTTTATACAGTAATGAAGTGATGATGCCAATCGTATGTTTCGCTTTTGCTGGACCATTATCAATATCTGCCTGGGCCATCTCTGAAAAAGTACCATCCGTATTTTTCAATCCATAACCTTTTTCCGTAATCGTCAACGTAACAAACTGTAACTTTGGATTTTCAAAATAAGAAATAACCCGTTTAAATCCATTATCATTTTCTAATTGACAATAAATACTGTCTGCTGTTGCAGCTAAAATTCTTTGATCTAATTGTCCGTCTGCATGCATCACAACTTCTACGATATCGTTATGATAAGGTTGGTAAACCTTTGTTACTACTTCCTCATCAAAAGTCTCACAGACCACAACCCCTGCATCCAATAAATGCTGATTTGCTAAATTTTGTGCAATTTCTGCATGAAATCCACGATACAGGTTACCACCACCAAAATGCAACCAAACAGGTGCTTTTTTTCCTGCTTCTTTAACTTTGTTCACATTAAACTGAGGAAACTTAATGTCTCTTAATTTTAGTTCTTCAGTCTTATCCTGCCAATTTTTTAAATCAATCATCCTATCCTCTCCTAAACTAATATATCAGTTTTACCTCACGAACCTACTTTATTCCTAAAATATCGGAATGTCAAGCACATTTTACCTAAAAACTTCTATATAAATCAAAAAACTAGCATATTAGAATATTTTAAATACTTCTGCTATACTAGTTATATTAACTATAAGTTGAGGCGAAACAATGACACTAAACAGTTTACAATTACAAGCCTTCAAGGCAATTCGAAAAAAAATTATTTATTGCGATTTAGAACCTGGTAAAAAGATTTCTGAAAAGATTTTAGAATAATTATTAAACATCGGAAGAACCCCTATTCGAGAATCCTTAATTCAATTACGACAACAAGAATTAGTTTATACGATTCCACAAAGCGGAACTTACGTATCAAAAATTGATTTAAAAGCTGCTGAAAACGCACGCTTTACTCGTGAACATTTAGAACGGCAAATAATGATGGAATGTTGTGCTAAACTAGACAAGCAAACTGTAAAAATCCTTCAAACAGTCCTAGATGAGCAAGAAAAAGCAGCTACAAATAAAAATGAACGAGACTTTTTTGCAGCTGATAATTTATTTCATGAAATTTGTTTTGAAATTGCTGATCGCCGAGAAATTTGGTCGTGGCTCGACGATCATAATACCCATCTTGAACGCTTTCGTTGGTTACGAGTGATTACTAGTGGACTTCCTTGGGATACAATTTTAAAGCAACATTATTGTATTTTTGAGGCATTGATTGCTAAGAATCCAGATGAAGTCAATTTTTTAACTTCTGTTCACTCTCACATGATGCTGAATGAAAAAGAAATTGTCATTCAACGCTTTCCTGAGTATTTTAAGAAAAACTAGATTTTTATTTGATCACTCATTATGAACTTAATAGTAAGCTTTGCTAATTAAAATATACTACTTAAAAAAACTTCAAATAACTATGCATTATTTGAAGTTTTTTTATTTTTCATTCAAAATCCCTTCTTTCTGAAAAGAATACTACACTGATTAATATAAATTTTATTTTAAAGTTAAATTGATTGTAGGCACATGCATCCAGGAATATCCAATTTCAATAGCGTAATCCATAATATAATCTATGAAAATGCTCTTTCTGCCTCGTTTAATTCAATATCATATTTACTTACGATTCTAATTCTCTCATCGTTTGGATAAATCGCAGATATAGGTTGCTTGATTTTCATAAACTTTATTAAATAAAACTAGTGTTTTACTTGCAATTGGTTCTGTCGTTAATGAATGCTTTATTTTCCAAGTTCCTGCTTTTTGATTATTTGCTAAAGTTGTTTTATTATTTTTAACAATTATTGGTTTAGCCTCTCTATCTTTTTCTTGCGTTTTTTTCGTTGCTAAGGCATCCACAACTTTTGTAACAACATACCAAATCCTTTTGATAGTATTCAAGTTATAACTTAAATGATCAACTATCATTGGATAATTCATTATCTCTCAATTTTTCTCTCCCAATTGCCATGTAACTAAAGACTGAAGGTAATTTTCTACTTCTGATTTGTCATAAAGTATTAAGCAATTTAAGTGAACGAAAAAATCTTTATTCTTAATTCTTTATAAAGCACTTTTACTTCTTTGATGGTCTCTTTCTGGCCTTCTTCGGTAATTGTAAAAATGTACTGGCTGGTATTTACTTGAAATGTAAAATGAATCAATTGATCTAATGAGTAACTAACCGGTACTTTGGTTTCTTTCCATTAATAGTTGGAATTTTCTAAATATTTCATATCCACTTGATTTTCTTTATCATTTGAAGGAATTTCTGAATCATTGTCCAAAATCACGATTTTGATAAAAGAAAAAAGCCCTTGATATACAAGGACTTTTCACAAATTTCAGATTTCCAAGGAAGTTTTCCGTGTTTATCTTCTGATTTCTTTGATACTTGTGAAAAGTCGTTAAAGTATTGATATAAAAGAATTTTTATTACCTCTGACTACATATTGACTAATTTGTTAAAAAATCGTTTCCCAAGAATCTTGTAATACCAGTGGTTTCACCGTTTTTTTAACCTTCTAAAGAACTAAAAGCAATCAGAGGTTTTACCTTTTCAGTTGATGTTAAATGACGATAAATTTTAGAAGTTGTTCGATCCGTATGACCTAAGCGATCCTTCAAAACTTCCCAGCTACAATGCTCAGCAACTAAGCTTGCCATTGTGTGGCGAGCCAGATGAGTATGAAATGGCTTATTAATTCCTGAGCGGTTCACACACCGTTTGACATGATCATTTACATACTCCCGACGATAAGGAACACCACGTTTACCAGAATCGAGATACACAAACAAATACGTTTCTTCTATAGTAAACCTGTAATGCTGTCTCATCTCATCCAAAGCCTTAATCAACTGTTGTAGCTTTTCCATAACTAGAGGAGTTACTAGAACTCGTCTAGCAGAACCAACTGTCTTAGTAGTTTCAATTCGAAAATCCTTACTTTTACCTTTAACTGCTGTTTGCTTGTAGAATAGAATTTCATTTCTTTTGAAATCTATATCTTCAGGCTGTAAATCAAGAGCCTCGCTGACACGGCAGCCAGTGTAAAATAGAATATGAAAAAGGACAGCCATGGGTAACTCCTCATGAACAATGCCATAATTCAAAAAAGTTCTCAATTCATCGACAGTAAGAAACTTGTCCTCAATATTATTCACGGCCTCTTTTAAATCAGTTACCGTTAACTGATATTTTGGCATTCTTACAGTCTTCATTGGATTTTCACTTATCAAATTCTTTTTTTGACAGTATTTGAAAACCATATTCAGAACTTGAATAAGTGATTGTAAACTATTTTTGGCATAGCCAACATTTGTTCCATTAACGCCACAATCCTTTAGAGTAAAAAGCAGTTCTTGAAGGCAGTCAGGTGACAAATCAGACAACTTTTTATCACCAATCCATCGAACAATAATTTTTAATTGTTCTTCTCGCTTGTCATAGGTTGTTTCCTTTTGCTCATTTAACGAACGGTAATGTTGGAACCATTGCTCACCTACAACACTAAACTTGTCACTCTATTTTGAAGGAACCCAACAAGCAGAAACCCTTTGGAAATCTTTCTATCTATGGCACCATTGTACCGCATCTTAGAAAGAAAAGGTAACTTATAAAGATCGAAGTAGTCGCAATTTTTCTCGATAGTCATCCGAATCACTCTTCCTCATCCATTCTAAAACATCATCACGAAAATAGTGTCCCCGAATCCCATACCAACAGGGAGGAAACTCACCAAGTTTTACTAAACGGTTCAGTGTGCTATCACTTATCTGAAATAGTCGCTTTAAATCAGCGTTTGTTAAAACCAGAGGTAAATGACTAACTGCAAGCAATTTTTCCGTGTAATCTTCCAGTTTTTTTTGTAAAATTGAATAGAACTCTATTTCCAGAGAGTTAACATTTGTTTTAACTTCCAACTCCATCACCCTTCTCTATCAAATTCAAAACGACCACCACGGTACCCCCTTAAAATTGTAAAAAACCACTCCAGTACCCCATCAAAACGGACTAGAAAAGAGGAATTTTTAATATGAAACAAGGAATTGCAGACATAAAAATAATTAAAGAAATTCTTGAAAAATCTACAGCTAACGCAATAGCATCTGGAACAGGAATAAATTTGAGTACAGTAAAAAAGCTTAAGAGTGGAGAGAGAGCTGTAGAAAAATTAAATCTTGCCGATGCTATTAAAATCACAGAATTTGGCATGAGAAATATGCCAACCAAAATCGAAATATGGAAATAGTAGTTTTCTGATCTATCAGCTGCTTTGCCAAAGCACATAGGAATCTCACCTCCCCCCAGTAATGGCGGGCCAATTTGGTTACGGAAGTATCATTATCATAGTCATGATTTTCATATTAAACTTGTCTCTCAAAGGATAACTCTGTCATGGCGTAACTAGAAAATCGTAATCTAAATGTACCGATAGATTTACTATGCATTTGTCTACGCATATATTCATCTACGTACATAACCATTCCTTTTTCTTCTTCATAGACAGGTTTCATGGCTAATCGTGAAATATAATTTCGATATTTTGACAGAACGACGGACATGGCGATTGAATCACCAGAGACTGCGGCTTCAATAGTAGCTACTGGTATAAACGGTATATATCGTTTATTTTGCTTCATAGTTGCCACCCAAATGCTTTCCTAGCTCTTCCAAGGCCACTTGTCGTTGGTACCAGACACTGCCAAGACTTTTCCCAATAATATCGCCAATTTCGCGATCATTGAGACCAATGAAGAAGGACATCAAAATGATTTTTTGTCTTAGACTAGGTAATGCAGCAATCGCATTTGCCAACTCCTTATTAGAAATAAAGATTTTTATACCTAGGACAATAAAACTACCACTACTATTCAAATTTGGTTCTGAATAATAGAACTCTGTACCCAATCCTTTTTGTTCCAATATTTACATTGAGATTTGACGTTGGCGAAATCTAGCATATTTCTTTTGAATATTTAATGCCTCGTTGCGGACTACTTTCTTACAAAAACTATCAAACACATGTCGAATGTGGGTTTCCTCTTAGTCGCCCATAAAATTCTCCTCCTCAAAAAATTCATTCAACTCGTTTTACTTCTATCCCTTTCCATTATTACTACAATCCGGAAGTGAGCATTTTTCGAAAAAATAAAAAGGCTTATAGACAAAAATTGTCTATAAGCCTCACAAACGTTCTTACTATTAATATCTAATCGACCAATCATTTAAAATTTGCATTCATGAAGATTGGATTCCAAGCTTTATATCGTATAGTTTTTTTCTTAAATAATTAATCAGGAACTAGTTTGCGGCGTGCTGAATCACCAGTTGCTCCAAATAAAGTGATAATTACACGTGAATCTTGATCCATACTCAATTTTTCCTTTCTTAAGCTCATCTTATGCAGCCTTTTTAATTATTCGATCAAATAAGCGTGTCGGTAATATCATGTGGAAAAAGACTGATGCTTTAGCACCATATCCCACTAAATAGCGAGTCTTTGGTCTTTCTTTATTCACGGCTTTTACGATTGTTTCTGCAATTAATTTAGGATTTGATAACCGATCTGAAGTATAAGATTTATTCATTCTTTCGGCTGCTTGATTTGCCTCTTCCTCATAGTCAGTTCCAGTTGAAGACTCTTTAAGGTGTTGTGCCGCAATGATCCCCCAGTCTTGATTCCTCCCGGCTCAACAATCACAACATCAATGCCAAAGGGTTTGACTTCCATTAGCAAAGCGTCACTAAAAGCTTCCAAAGCATATTTGGTGGTATGATACCAAGCCCCCATATAGGTAGTTACTCGTCCTGCTATAGAAGAAATATTGATAATTTTTCCTGTTTTGTTTTTTCGCATGTAGGGTAAAACAAGCTGTACCAACCGTGCTAGTCCAAATAAATTAACTTCAAATTGATTTCGTGCCTCTTCAATTGAAACATTTTCAATCACACCATAAGAGCCATAACCAGCATTGTTAATCAAAATATCAATTCGACCCGCATCAGCGATAACCTTATCCACCAAATCAACAATAGACGCTTCCTGTGTGATATCAAGTTTCAAGGGAATCAGCCCTTTTTTCTTAAGATAATCCATTCGCTCAACTCTGCGGGCAGCGCCATATACACGATAACCTTGCTCCAATAACATTCCCGCCGTTTGATAGCCAATGCCACTTGAAGCACCAGTAATTAACACAACTTGTTCGTTTTTCATTCTCCTAACCTCCATTACGCTCTTTGCGGCAATAGCATCGATAATCCTTGGGTTTTGAAGGCAAACCACAGAGGTATCCAAGCATTTTTAGTCCGTTTCACCGGTTTATCTTCTGCAATTCGGACCATTTGCATTTCATAGTAGCTTAAACCAATATAACTGCCAGCTTTTTTATCTAGAGACTTGATCCCGGTACTTAACATTTCAATATTAATTTCTTTAAATATGCCTTGCTGTGCTCGGTTGGGTAAATCCGGAATCAAAGCAATCGCTCTCGCTAGCCCCACCATATCCGTTTCGTGATTTAACACAGCCTGTTCCATACCAGCTAATGTACGAAAACCACCCGTGACAATCAACGGTGTATCGATTCCTTTTTTGGCTTTAGCAGCGTAGTCAGTAAAAAATGCCCCTTGTTTATTACTCCCTTGAACCATGGTATTTTCATAGTTTCCACCTGAAATTTCAATTAAATCTACCCCAATTTTTGCCATTTTATGAATGACCTCAATCGAGTCTTCTTCGCTAAAGCCACCCGAACGAAAATCAGAAGAATTTATTTTCAAAGCAATCGGATAATCCTCGCCGACTTTTGCTCGCATCGCCTGGTACACTTCCACAATGATTCTCATTCTGTTTTCCAAAGAGCCACCATATTGATCCGTACGAACATTAGAGATTGGTGATAAAAATTGACTTAGCAAGTAACCGTGAGCCGCATGGATTTCTACCCCGCCAAAACCAGCTTTTTTGACAATTGCTGCTGCATTCGCAAATCGTTGGATGATTGCTTGAATTTCAACTACTGTCAACGCTCTTGGTTTATTAAAAGCAAAGGCATTTGGTCCTTCAAGAGCTACTGCACTTGGTCCAACCGGTTCCGGACTTACATGTTTAGGCGATTGTCTTCCTGGATGGTTCAATTGAACCCAAGTTTGTGCACTATTACTTTGACCCGCTTCTGCCCAACGTTTTAAAATGTCTAAGTTATGCTCATTCTCAATTACAATATTCCCTTTTTCCCCCAAAGCAGTGGAATCGATCATCACATTACCAGTAATTAATAGTCCCGTGCCACCTTTTGCCCAATTACGATACAAGTTGACAATAGCTTCTGTAGGACGATAATGTTCATCTCCCATCACTTCACTCATCGCCGATTTTACAAAACGATTTTTCAAGACAACTCCGTTTTTTAATTTTAATGGTTGAAATAAGATATTTTTTGTCATTATATATACTCTCCTCATAGTTTTTACGTTTAAACTTTTGAACGCTACTAGTAAAAAATAAAGGCTTATTACTAAGCTTTATTTTTTAAATCTTCTTCTAAAGAATTAGTTAAGGCCTTTAAAAGATCAACAGTCCCCGCCATATCAGTACTATAGTAACGTTCTGTTCCTACTTGGCTAACTGATAAGATTCCTGCATTTAACATTAATTTCAAATGATGCGAAACAGCAGGTCTTGATAAAGATAGTTTTTCGGTAATTTGATTCACCGTCATGCGATCCGTTCTGCAAAGCATAACTAAAATTTTCTGTCGATTCTCATCTTGTAACATCGTAAAAATTGGAACACCTTTTTTAAATATCTCCAATGTTTGTTCTGCCATTTATCCTTTCATCCCTTTCTAACCTTCTTTACGTTTAAGTTCTTAAACAATTAAACTCTATTTATTATTGTTTGTCAACAATTACTTCTCTGTGCGTTTAAACCAACCAACGTAAAGGTGATAGACACACAAAAATACAAGCTGCTTTATATACCTAGCTAGTAAAACATCACATCCCTATACTACCCTAATGATACAACGCTAACATCTTTTATTTATCATAGAATTGCTCAAAATTTTAAAACTCGCAAAAATCGACAACTAAGAAAAAATAAAACTTCAATAATTAAAACTAAGCATTTGCTCAACCTGATTATAGTTTTTAGGGTTTGCCTTATAATTTTCTATGCATCAGTTGAGTAAATAAGTTTTAACTGGCAATATTTATTGGTTGACATTTCTAAACTAATGAACTAAACTCGGATGAGCAATCGTTCAAAAGATTAAACTAACGAACCACAAAACAAAATGGAGGACCAATAAATGACTAGAAAAATGAAAGCCGCTGTAATTGATACTTATAAACAACCCATACCAAAATTAAAAGAGATGGACATACCAACCGTTCGCTCCAATGACGTATTAGTCAAAATCGTCGCCGCTAGTATTAACCCAATTGATCTAAAAACAAAAGATGGCGGACTTAAAATGTTACTTAAGTATGAAATGCCTTTGATTATGGGTAGTGATTTTGCTGGCATTATTACTGAAGTCGGCACAAACGTTTCAAACTATCAGGTAGGAGATGCCGTTTATGGTCGCGTTCAAAAAGATCGAATTGGTACTTTCGCAGAATACATTGCTGTTGATCAAGGAGCTATTGCTTTGAAACCACAGACCATCAATTTTGAAGAAGCAGCGTCAATTCCTCTTGTGGGCTTAACAAGTTACCAAGCTTTACACGATATTATGAAGATCCAACCTGGACAAAAAGTCATGATTCAAGGTGGATCTGGCGGTATTGGCACAATTGCCATTCAAATAGCCAAATATCTTGGTGCCTATGTTGCCACCACTACTTCTGCTGGTAACTTTGAGTTAGTACGCTCTCTAGGTGCCGATTATCCAATTGATTACCGGACAACTAATTTTGCAGAAGTCCTTTCTGATTATGACTACGTGTTCGACACTCGAGGTGGCAAGACACTGGAAGATGCTTTCAAAATTGTTAAACCGGGTGGTAAAATTGTCAGCATTGCAGGATTACCTAACAAACGATTTGGTAAGGAATACGGCGTTCCACTATGGAAACAGTTGGCATTTGGTTTGGTTACGCGAAATCTCACAAAATTGGAAAAGCAAACCGGTACTTCTTATACGTTTCTTTTCATGAAACCCAGTGGCGAACAATTAGATATTTTAGGTCAGCTAATCGAAACAAAGATTATTAAGCCCGTCATTGATCGTATTGTTCCTTTCACAGAAATTGAGGATGCCCTTACTTACTCAAAATCCGGACAAGCTACTGGCAAAATTATTTTACAAATGACAGATGACTCTCAAAAAGTGGTGAGTAAGTAATGGTAAATGTAAGTTTATTATTTCTCTTGGTCTTTGTAGGATTAATCGGGTTACGTCGCTCTTCCAAAACGGCACTAACAAAGAGGACCCTATTTTTAGAAATGGTGTTAAACGCGACTTTAAGCTATTTAGCTGCTCTAATACTGTGGCTAGGCTATTCTAGCTTCAATTTTACTCATACTAGCGGAACAGTCTGGCTACTTTGGTTACTCATGTTTGTTTGTGGTGTAATCGGAGTACGAACGCTTGGCAAGCGCTTGACTTATGCAAACCAGACCGTAATCAATACCACTATTACAATCTTTGACAATGAACTTGCCTATCATGCTTCTGTTTTTTGGAAACTAATTGCTGTCATCACAGGAATAACTTTCCTTACCGTGGGGAGTCTTCCTAACTGCTTTATCTTAATTTCCATTAGTTTTACAATGACCGTAGCAATCATTATGGAAAGTGCAGTGAAACTATTTCAACTACAAAACTAAAATTAGGCTAGTCATTTTTGTATTTTAAATAAACAATTTAAAGGAGTCTTTATTATGGACAAACAAAACGAAATGATCAAAACACTGATGAATCACAGCTCAACCCGAACATATACCGATCCAGCAATTGATGAGACTACTAAAAAAACGATTCTTGATTGTGCACAAATGGCACCTACTTCCAGCTATTTACAGGCTTACTCGATTATTGAAGTCAACGACGCTCAAAAGAGAGAGTCTTTAAGTACTATTTCAGGCGGTCAGGAATGGGTGAAAAAAGCACCTTTAGCTCTTGTTTTCTGCGCTGATTTGCACCGTAGCGACACCCTTTTAGAAGTCGCCGATCCTACCGTTTATCAAAACACAGAACTTTACACCGTTGCGGTAGTAGATGCTTCCCTCGCCGCCCAAAAGGCCTTGATTGCAGCCCAAAGTATGGGATTAGGTGGGATTATCGTGGGTGGCATCCGAAATGAAATGGAGCAGTTGGCTGCGCTCTTTAATTTGCCAGAAAAAGTAATGCCACTCTTTGTTTTATGTATTGGTTTCCCCGCTGAGCCGGCTATTACTAAACCTCGCTTACCTCAAGAATTTGTGGTTGGACGCGA
Organism: Enterococcus lacertideformus; assembly: GCA_015680865.1. Taxonomy (GTDB): domain Bacteria; phylum Bacillota; class Bacilli; order Lactobacillales; family Enterococcaceae; genus Enterococcus_B; species Enterococcus_B lacertideformus. The sequence continues at coordinate 41,850 of JADAKE010000017.1, forward strand.
TTCCTATCCAAATCCAACCACCAGTATTGAAACTTACAATCAAATAGTCAGTGAATTTTTCAGCCAAGTAACTAACGGTATCGATCACTATAATTGGGTGGAACGTACCAGTCATGCCCTAGATATGAAGCCACGAAACGAGGTTACTGACTTCGTGAAAAAAGTCGGCTTATTACAAAAATAGTTGTATAGTATACAGTAAATCCTTAAGTGATAAACATTTTATTAGTTAGAAACTACTTTCTATTGTAATTAACATAGAGAGTAGTTTCTTTTTTATTTCTTTACATTCTTTCAAAAAAAGTAGACAGATTAAATCTATCTACCTTTTATTTAGGAAATCACATATTTGTAATATGGATTAATTTCTTCATCTAGCTGATCAAACGCTACTTGGATTCGTCGTTCTACCTCAGTTACGCCTTCTTTATTCATTTTTTTGATGTCTGTAATATCAATCGAATCTCCGTAACGGATAATAATTGGTTTACGTTTCAATAGTTGACAGAAGGTTATTGGTCCTTGATAAACAGCAGGTACAATTGGTACTTTTGTTAACTTGGCAATTAGAGCTACACCACCCTTTAAATCTGTTGAATATCTACTACCAGTGGGAAACATCATCAAACTTGTAGTTTTAGATTTGAGGATTTTTATTGGTATTTTAATTGTGCTAGGTTTTGGATCTAAACGATTCACAGGAAAAGCATTCCCACGAGTTAAGATAAAGCGTAATACTGGTATTTTAAAAAGCTCTTCTTTTACCATAAAAGTAAATTCTTTGGGAGAAGCTCCAATAGCTAAATAAATTGAATCCCACCAAGTTCTATTAGGTGCTACTAGAATGTAGTTTTTACTTAATGGTAACCGATCACTGTTTTGATATAAAGCCTTCCCATTTAAAACAAAAGCAATTAACTGGGCAATTCTGCCAAATAATCTATAAAACATATTTCTCTTCCTTTTAAATGACTATAAGGGATACCTAGTCTGTAAAAGTAGGTATCCCAAGGTCTGCATATTTTGCAATTTTTTTCTTAATTAACAATCTATCCATTCAATTCTTTTAAAAGTAACTTAGCTACGGCACGAACAGAAAAAGGATTCTGTCCTGTAATCAAACGACCATCTTTTACTGCATATTCCTTATAAGAGCGTTTCTTTGAAAAATGTGCACCACGTTTTTCTGCCTCTTTTTGGTTCAAGAATGGAACTACTGATTTTTTACTAGCAAGAATTTCTTCAGCAGTTGTGAAACCAGTAATTTTTTTACCTGCAATCAAATAGTTTCCTTGTTTGTCCTTAATATTTAATAAACCTGCCACACCATGACAAACAGAAGTGATATAACCATCATTATTATAAATCGCCAAAGCTAGAGCCTGTAACGCATTATCATCAGGAAAATCCCACATGACACCATGTCCGCCAGTATAATATATCGCAACATAATCATCTGGATTAACCTCGGATGGAGATAGAGTGTTTTTCAATCCCCGTTCTACAAAATCTTGACTTTCATAAACAGCCATAATTGGTTCGTCCGTATATTTCATACTTCTAGGATCTAAAGGAACAAAGCCTCCTTTAGGGCTAACTAAATCCACACCTATGCCATTTTTTTGCATTTCATCAATAAATTCGGCAGCTTCTCCTAACCACAAGCCAGTAGGATCGTTGGTTCCCTTGTAACGTGTTACATTTGTTTCGACTAGTAATACTTTTCTCATTACTTTCATTCCTCTCCTAAAAGTTTTGTCACATTTTCAATCAAATTTTTTAATTGATTAATAGCACTTACGTCATGAGTAAGATAGTAATAATTTTTTGTACCTACACTTTGATAAGTAACGATTTGAGCATCTTTTAAAATCTTTAAATGATGGGATATCGCTGGCCTTGAAAGTTGGGTTGCCTCGATGAGGTCACAAACTCTTACCCCTTTACAGGCCTTATCTTCCAATAATCGAATGATAATAGCTTGTCTTTTTTCATCCCCCAAAGCAACTAAAATTTGACTACAATCTGAAAAATCTTGTTTGAGTTTCATTAAATTCTTCATTCACACTATCCGTTCGTATTCTTAAACAATTAAACCATCGGTTGGTAGATTTGTCAATTTTAAGTTACTTTGAAACGAGCCAATTTATTCACCGAGTAAGGATTTAATAATTTTCCAGTTTTCTCCTTTGGATAATAATAAATTGTATTGAAAATAATTAGTTGCTTTTTCAACATCATCGAGATATTTCACTATGACTTTGGCTTGAACCATATCCTCTGTTTCAAAATAAATAGGATTAGTTATTTCTACAAATTTTAAGTTAGAATTAATTGGCCGCAATATATTATCTTCAACATAATACTCAAGCTCCTTTTCAGAAGCCGATGGATAAAGTTTGAAAAATGTCTCTAGAAACTCGGTGATTTCTTCCGTTGTTTTAGCATCAATATTTGTATCATTTTCTAATTGTTTTACCTCATACTTCGCTTTACCTGGTTTTGCAATCATAGTAGGTAAACTAGTCACGATATGATTCCCTTTTTCATCTTTATAGATTGTCACTTGATACGCAGAAGAAACTTGTTGTCCCTTCTTTCCCTCTGCAATTTTTTGATCTACTAAAAATGAAACGACAAATTACTCCGAGTGCTTTTCAACATCTAGAATTTTTACCGAGTGAACCTCTGAACTAGTTGGAATATCTACTCGAACCATATCTTGGCTCAAAGTGAGTCCTTCTTCTGTAAGATATTGTCCAAGATTACTCATTCTCTTTTCGATTACTTCCTTGTTGTTCTTCCACGAAAAATATTCTTTCACAAAATCCTTCGTAAAACTTTCAACTCCAGAAGTGTTCGCTACCTTCTCTTTTACAACCACTTTTTCATGAGTCGTATGCTGATCAATGGCGGTGAAATTTTTGTAAACGCCAAAAGATAAGCTACTTATCAATAAAAGCCAAAGGACAAGCACCATTCTTCGATGCTTGCCCACTGAAACTATTCGTTCTTTTTTCTTTTTCGGTGCCTTTTCCTTTTGACTCCGTTCAATTTTTATCTTCATTATTTTTCCTCTTTTCTTTTATTTGTATCTGCCAGCTCCGATAAGATGCTGCTGCCAATAGCTTTCTGTTAGATTTGTCCAGCCCACTGGATTTCCTGCGTGATACATGCGATTTTCTCCTGCATAAATACCGACATGAGTCACATAAGTACCGGCATCATAAGTTGAATGAAAGAAAATCAAATCACCCGGTTTGGCATCTTTTAGATCAATATGAGTCATGGCATCATATTGATCCTGAGCGACCCGTGGAAGTTTCAGGCCAGCTTTTGCATAACACAATTGGGTCAAGCCACTACAATCAAAACCCGTTTCCGGACTTGAACCACCAAATACATAAGCCGTTCCTTCGTACCTAAAGGCCTCGTCAAAAATTCCTTGGACTGTTTTATCATCAAACTGTGTCGTAGTTAGGTATTGCTTCACCAATAAGCTATAAAACATATTGCCATAGTTATACCGCCATCCACCATTTTCTTTAATCGCGATGGGATTGGAGTAATCGACTTTTTGACCGCCCGATTTTTCCTTTGAAAAAGATTCGGCTAAAGCAAAACTGTGCTTTTTCCCGTTTTTCGCGACATAGTCTAAATACCCGCCACCATAGTTATAGGCCTGAATGATACTATCTTGATCACACCCTAGTTCTTTGGAACGCTTAACCAAAGACGCAAAATAGAGACACCCTTGTTTAATGGATGCCTCGGTACTTAATGAATTAGGTGGTAAGCCTGCCGATTCAGAACTCTGCATGACATCTTCCATTGTGCCACCAGATTCCACTTGAATAATCGCCAAAAGAATCGGAATATACTCTAATATGTCTGATTCTTTGGCATACTTTTCCACCATTGAGCGGTGTTTCAAAACTTCTTCTTAGACACTACTTCCCCCAGGAGAAGCACCTGAACTACCACTTCCCTCGCTGTCCTCGCCAAACAACAAACCCACACACATCAAGATGCCCATAAAAGAGATGGTCAGGAAAATTAACGAAATGACACTTACTTTCTTTAGGTTCATTTTTTCTCACCGGACCTTGGCTTTGGATGAGGGGTTCTTCTTTTTTGTACTTTTTGATTGGTTCGCTCTGGAAGAGTAGATCTCTACTTCACTTGTTGGAAAGAATTTTTCTTACTTGCTGATTGGCTTTTCCCTTTTGAAATGATTTCTTGACTAGCTAGTTTTCGTTTGATTACCGGATTCGGATTGCCTTTCACAATCCGCTTTGGTGCTTCTTTTTTCGGCGTCCTATCTTTCTGAGGTTGGACCTCTGCTTTTATCGGAACATTTATCCTTCTTTTCACATGACGATTTCCTGCTTCATTCAATGCTTTGCGCTTTTCAGCCATTTTTTCATCTCTACGTTGTCGTTGTTTTTCTCGCAACTCCGCTCGATTTGCTTTTTCTTGGACCAGTCCGCGCTTAAACTCTTCTGGTACTTTTTTCGTCTTTTCCATACCTCTATGGAGATTGTATTTCAAGTTGGTTGGCGTGTTTTTTGCCTGATCCTTTACTTGTTTAGTCTTATCTTTTACAAAATCTTGAGTATCCAAAACCTTGCCTATTTTTCTCCCAGCCAAATTCATTCGGGACTGTTTCTTATTCTTTGAGAAGGATTCATTCTTTTTCAAATCGACACTTGATTCTGGCGTATCCGCTAAAGACGGATTCTTTCGTGGAGAAAAACCAGAAGAGTGCAGTCTAGATTTAAGTTGATCCTTTACGAGTTTCCCACCGACTGCTGCACCTCCACCAAAAGCCAAAGTTCGTCCCACATTTCGATTGAGTTGCCGTAATTTTCGATTCATTAACATTTGCGGCTTCCGCATAACCCGTCTTCCCATTAACTGACTATCATTACTTTGGAGGTTGAACATACTCATAATGTCGCCCAATTTGAAATAGATACCAGCAAAGGTCACAATTTGTAGAAAAGCTACCATAAAGAACGGATAGGTGGCCGAAATATTGAAAAACATGGTGGAGATACTGAATGCAGTCGTAATGACTAATGTCACTCCCGCTCGCATCATAATCGTATTGAACAAGCGAATAATCGCCTTCTTTCCTAAACTTTCATAAGTCGGCAACATCGACAATAAGAAACTAATCGGCAGAAACATCGCAAAAATAATGAAGAGAATTTGCGAGAACAACATAATCCCTGTCAGAAGAAAGACAAAGAAGGATATGCCAATATTGAGCAACACCAAAAAGACCACGGTCCCTAAGCGATTCATGGTCTTAGTGATACTTAAATTTGCATTGTCATTGTCTTCAATCTCGGCTTTGACCGCTTCTTCCCGATCCTTTCCTTTATTTTCATCCGGACTCACAGATAGTATCTTGTTGACCCGATCTTCGCCAACTTCTTCTATGTTGGAATCATCAAATTGTAATAGTAACCACGGTTGTTGGACTTGAATGGAAAACAAACTATCTCGAATCAAATCGACACTATATTTTCCTTGGCTTTCAGAATTGGGTACAACGATCGCGGTTCCTAGGCTAAGAGCCGCTTCACTAACGTCCGAACTAAAGTCATTGATTTTTGTGATATAGGTAGGCGCATACGCAATGAAAGAACCCGAAAGTAGAAAAATCATCACAAAATTAATCACGGCTCGGACTGCTTTGGTAGTTTCTCGTTTTAATAATCCGGTATACGCCACATAAACTCCTAGAGCTAAAATCATCAATAATAGAAACCCAAAGTAGAATCCTGAGGTCTGTAATCCATTTTCAGTAATACCGGCTAAAGTTTGGATATTCTTCCCAATACTTTCAGCCGTATCTGAAATGAAATCTAACTTGTAAGCTTCTTGAACCACATAACCCGTGGCGTTCGATAAATACAGACTTACGGTCCAAATAAAATTAGTGATGGCATAAAGACCATACATCACGCTCTTCCCTAAGCCATCACCCCAGTTCCACGGTAGCCAATCCCAGGAGCTATCTACAAAGAAATCCAACTGATAGTTACCAAGTGAATATTGGGAATAGAGATTTCCCGCTTCAACTGTATCATCAACCAGACCTGTTGCCTCGGCCACCGTTCCAATCAGACTGAGAAGAAGTAACATGATACAGAGACTGATTGCGACCACTCCCGCAATCCGAAAAATTTTCTTTTTCATCCCCTCACTCCATTCTCTTTTGAACAGGCGGACGGGTATCAAAGGCATGGAAGAGTTCTTCAAAGACTGGATGAACTTGGACTACGCATACCCGACCATACAAATCTTGCATTAAGCATTGCCCATTTTCCAAATCACGCAATCGTTTTTGGTTACTTTCATCTTCTTGATCTAAACCAAAGAATTCCAAGGTTTTCTTGATTTCATGAATATCAGTACTACGAAAAGCAAACTTCAATCCGATATTATTTTTTAAACGTTCATCCAATAAATCGTCACTATTTTGCGTAACAAAATAAACACCGGCATTCATAGCCCGTCCAGCACGAACGAGCTTATTAGATAAGGTCTTTCCTTGCGCTACTTGAAGAAAACTCCAAGCTTCATCCAAATCCACAATCTTGAAGATTTCTCGATTACTATGGATAAAGTCTAAGGCAAAAGTCGAAATGACGATTAGCATCGAAACACTAAGCAATTCCATTGTAGTGTATTCTTCAAAAGTCGTTTCTGCATCCGGTAAAACCAGATCCGCTACTTGAATAATATTCAGCTGCTTGTCTAAGCTAATCGATTGAGTAATTGAACCGTCTGAGAAAAGCAAATGGGCAAAATCATAATCGGTAAAGGACTCGATATGATCGGCGATATTTTCCGCAACTGGCGAGCCTTCATTTCGAAGTTCATTAATGACTTGTAGCAATCCTCGTTGATCACTTTGGGTAACCGTCCGAATGGCCTTGCGCAACAATGGAAACTTCTCGCCATCTCGACTGGAAATTCCTGTTAAAAAGGTTAGGATATCAATTGCTAGACTTTCCGAGTCCTTCTTTTTCTTCATAATCACATAAGGATCAAGCAGACCTTGGTTTTCTGGCTTACTAGTTAAGTTGAGAATATTGATTTCATCCGCAATTTCTGGCAATGTTTCTTTCCAGCCACCTCGCTCTCCTTTTGGATCGACAATCACAGCTTGCCCACCAAAAATGACGGCATAATAGACTAAGAGATTGTTACTAAAGGATTTTCCACCACCAAGAGAACCAAGAAAGGCAGCTGCCAAAGCATTGGTAATTGAGCCTTTCACGCCTTGTGAAGCCAATGCCGGTTTCAGGTAAACATTCCGACCCGTATCCACATTGTAGCCTAAGTAAATGCCTTCTAATTCTCCTAGCATCTGAGTAGCCCCAAAACCAGGTCCCGCCAAAAAGTCAGACGTAACATACTGGATATAGTCATTTATATAGCGTTTGCTTGAGGGTAAGAACTCTTCATGTAGCCCCATCATATCGCCAAAGGGCCGGACTAGTTTCACATTAGTATCGTCATAAAAATCGAACACTTCATCACAGCGGCGTTTTAATTCATCCACGGAATCCAATGCATCTAAGACATTGGAATTCGTCTCATTGTCAGATTGATAGGCATGGTTGTCTAAGTCTTTTAATTCCTTTTTCTTATTGCGAACGGTAGCTAATGCCTTCTTGTTCGACACGATTTTTACATTCATACTCGTGTCGATTGGGAATGTAAATTGTTGTTGCTGGTAATAGAAAAGTTCTAAGGAAGGAAACTCCATTTCTCCTACAATCGTATTAATTGTTAAGTAAGCTACATACGATTCATGGCTTTCATGTTCCATGCGTAAGTATCGAGGCTTTTCTTCAATTAAACAACAACTGGGACGTAATAAGTCGTAACGCTTCACCAGCGTTTCCGATTTTAGCTTTTTCTTTGGTAACTGAAATTCATATTCTTCAAATGGTGTTACTCGTCTGACTTTAAATCTTCGAGCCAATTTACTTTCCATTAGTTTTTCAAGCTTGGAATAACGACGAATTTCTTCATTAGATAAGGAAACGAAATCGCCCATCAAATGATGATTGACCTCATAGACAAACTCTTGAAGCCCAGAAAAAAAAGATTTCTTGAGACTCTTTAAATTCACTTCTTCATCTGGAGGGATCAGTTTAAAGCCAATAAAAAAGCGATAATCAATCTGACTATCACCAATCATGGATACTAATGTATCTGTCTGTAGGTCAATCCGTTGTTGCGCTACTTCTTTGAGTCTACCGGTAATTTCTTTTTTTGATCGTTCTTGTGTGGCGCGAATACTACTTTCTGTGGCAATTTGTAACGCATGAATCTTGCCTTCACGATTCTGCGCAATTAATTGACGAAAGTTATCATGTACTTGATACTTCTGTTCAGGTGACAAAAAGGAGTAATTGTAAGGCACTAATTCATAGTAGGCAAAACACTCACCTTCTTGGTTAAACACAAGATTGTTTTCAATATACTTAATCGGGTACATAGTTCACACTCCTTACTAAGGTGATTGGTTCGTCCCATCGTTTCTTCTGTTCTTTGACTTTCTTTCCTGCAAAAGTGACCTTAAATCGCAAGTGATAACTGATAAAGGATCGTAAAAATCCCAATGGTTTCTTGCCATCAAAGGTCTTTTACGACATAAACCAAGTAACCGCCACCGGTATGCCCAAGTATTTTAAAAAGACCCCCTCTATCATGGATAGCGGAGGCACATGAGCAAATACAATGACAAACAGCAAGGATAAAACAAACCAAGCCATCTGGTTAAACGTCACAGGAAAAGGCAGCTGAAAGTCATTGATTGCATAAATGACTTTTTCAACTGCCCAAATACTGGTATAGCTTTTTATTTTTTTCATCAAATCATTCCTTAAAAAAGAAGGATAGCTAAGAAAATAACTACCCTTCAATAGTTTAGTTAGTATGGATACTCAAAAACACCTCGACTCGTAACTAAATAATTTCCTCCAATCCCCAAATCTCGCCCACACGAATCAAAATCAATATACGTCTTCAAGTGTTCTGGTACTTCACCAAAATCACCATTTTCTACAATCAAGAAATATGCTACATCACTCATATCATTACAATCGGGATAATAAATAATATCCTCCACATGCTCTACCATTTCCTCAAAAGAGTTAAAAAAGGCATGTTGAATCTCAGAAGCAACTTCACCAATCGGCGTTCCTTCTAGTTCCTCTGCCAAGCTACACAACCGGTTAATTTCCTCAATTGGCGTATACTCATCAATCTCAAAAGGTAGCTCATAATCATGAATCGCATACTCCTCGTATTCGTCATTTAATCCAATCCGTTCTTTCACTTCATCAAAATCGACAGGTGGTGTAAACCATGCCCCCACCAACTCACCTTCATTGTATTTTCCAAGGTTCGCAATATAAATACGCATCTGTTCCATCGTGATTTTCCTCCTTAAGCACCGACAATTCGGTTAAACAAATTGAGTAAGACATCTTTCACACCAGAAGAGTTGAAGACTAGTCCTACCGCAATCAGAGCAATTACCAAAAAGCCAATCAGTTTGGAAAACTCCCGCTTAAATCCTAAAAATAAACCAATGACTACAATTGCCAGTAAGACTAAAGATTGCGCATTGGTTAAAAACCATTGATATAAATTTTGCCCGAAATTCATTTCATCACTTTCCTTTCTTTTCCATTGCTCGGTCCGCTGCTGCACTTGCATGCATCAAGCACATCAAGGTAACACCAAGCATACTACCACCAAATACCAATAACATATCTTTTACAAATTCCATCAAAATTCCTCTTTTCATACAATCAAGTTTTCAATTGCCATACTTTGTTGTTCCAAAATCTTTTTGTGCCGGTCTGATAAGCGCGCATTCTGTACCATATCCTGTATATAGGTTGTCTGATTCAAACGATCTAATTCCTTAGCCATTTTCCACGTAGGCGCGACTTGTCGACCTAACCAATTCAAGGTTCGTTCAATGGTATACGGTTTCGGTTCAGAAGTTAGTTGAATTTCCTTCTGATTCCGTCCAATAAAGCGACCCCAATGTTCATTCAAGGGCCAGTTGGTTCGCCGTTTTCCTTCCACCTTATCGGCAAATCGCAAGTAACGATTGATAATGGAAAATGTGGTACTTTCAATGCTACGACCTTTTAACAAATCTTGAATCGCATGATAAGCACGGTCATTTTTTAGTCGAATCTCAAAACGATTTTTCTTTTCAGTCTGGTCTAAAGGAATCCCTAGTTTGATATACTGCTCATAATCTTTTTCGTACAAGCAAAAATAAACTTCGCTCTTGAGGCTCCCAATATATAAGGTATTGCCCATTCCATCTTTTTCATCAGCTTTCAACAGTTCCCCGGAACGATAGCTTTTAAAGGTTCGGAATAAAGAGATACATTCTTCCTTCTGACATTTTTTCGTTAATTCCGGAATATCCAATAATCCTACTCGATCATTGATTGCCAAGTCCAAGCGTTTCATCACGCCACCGGCTTTTAGACAATCTCCGAAAAACTCGTACCAACTTCTCTTTTGAGCGAGTAAAAAAGTTTCAAATTGACGGCAACCACGACCTTTCAATTCTAAAAGGGTGCCTTTATCTTCTTCATGAGACAGCATCACCACAATATCTCCCATGACGTATTGTTCTTGATAAGAGTAAAAGGCATAATATTCATGGAGCATATAATCAAATTTCAAATGGAGAATCTCTTGAATGATTTTCCGCGCATCCGTTGTGGGAAAGCGAATCCTTACATAGTCAAACAGTAACGTCAAAGGTAAATTAGGATTGAAACTTTCCAGTTGGTCAAAAATTTTCCTCATGGTCTTTGTAGAGGCAGTTACGCCACCGTTTTCTATTTGATTTAGATACGGGCGGCTAAGCCCACAAGCCGTAGCCAATTTATTTTGTGAAACACCATATTCGTTACGTCGGTCTTTTAATAACCGATAATCTAAATTCCGTTGTGCCAAGTGCTCACCTCCAAAATCAAGGTGTTAACTTTTTCAAATGAGTTAACACCTATCCAAATTGCTTAATATTCTTGATACGACAACCATTCTTAATGGTTGCTTGCTTATTTTTTGTGTTTTTGTACCCCCCTGTTAGATACGGGGGGTGAGACATCATGACCGGCTGGCGCCGTCCATGAACAGGCACAGCACCGCGGAGGATTTCTGCTTCGCAAATCCCCCGCGGTCAGCGCCTATCAATGGTTTATTTAGCCGTTACTCCAAGGTAATACCCTCAATTTCTAGTTCTGCTTTTATCTCAAACAAGTATTGACGGACATCGGGTTCTTTGGCAAGGTCTGCAATCCGTTCAAATTCTGTGACTACTTGATTCAGCTCAATTCGAGCATCGGTTTCCTCATCCATTACATAAGTGTCACCAGGGACTTTCACCCCATTTTTGCAAATATCAAAATTGAGCCGTCGCAATTCTTCTTCCAGTTCTGGATCTGACTGAATCTTGCCAATCACCCAATAAATTTCTCCAATCAATTCATCATAAATCATGCATTTCCACCTCATTTAATCTTCTAGCAATATCAAAAATGACCGGAACTGTTACAGAGTTTCCGGCCTGCTTATACAACTGACTATCTGAATTGACTTGAGATGCCCGATCAAAAGCCCAATCGGGAAAGCCTTGAAGGCGCCAACACTCTCTAGGCGTTAGCTTCCGAATTTGATACTGATCCGTAACGACTGCTTGTTGGTCTCCCGTTAGTAAAGTATGCACACTTTGTTTTCCCAGACGGCCTCGACGACTTGTGGAATTAGGGAAAGCCAGGTTCACACTGTCTCCTGGCTTCACCTCTTGATATTCTGTTTTATTTTTTCGAATCATAATCTTCGTTCCACCTTGTTTCGTTGACAAAGTGGGCGCGGTTCCGGTTACTTCATAAACCCGATTGCCTTGCTCAAAATTGCCCGATAACATACCGGCTACAGAAATCCCACCATTTACCGGTAATGCAATTTTGATTCCTTCATCGCCGGTTAAGGTTGGGGAAACCCCATCTGAACCATAGACTTGTCCACCCATTCCACGATTGGAAGGATTGATATTTAACAAGTTTCTGATGTTTTGATCAGATGTTGGAGACGATCCAATGATAGGAAATACTTGTTCGGTACATGCTTCTCGAGAATGTCCGATAAGGAAGACCCGCTCGCGGCTTTGGGGAACGTAGGCCTTTGAGTTAAGCACCTGCCATTCCACATCATACCCCAATCCATCCATCGTTCGGAGGATCGTCTCGAACGTAGCCCCTCCTTCGTGATTGAGCAATCCCCGAACGTTCTCAAGGAATAGAAACTTAGGTTGGAGAAGAGCGGCGAACCGAGAGATTTCAAAGAATAAAGTACCTCGAGTATCGGAAAATCCTTGCCGCTTTCCCGCAATTGAAAAAGCTTGGCACGGAAATCCCCCGCAAAAGATATCCACTGGTCCGAGGGATTGAACAAACTCATCTGATACACTTGTGATGTCATGCATTTCCACCTCTTTCCTTGTATCATGGATTGCCTTATAACTCCGCCGGGCAAATTCATCAATTTCACAAAAGCCGATACATTGGTGGCCCGCTTGTTCCATACCTAAGCGAAAGCCACCAATCCCGGCAAATAAATCTAAAAATGTCATAAATCACCTCAATAAAAAAAGCCCAGGATTATTGATATTCCTAGGCTACATACTATTATTTTCTCTTTCCGTATGAACGTTTAATACAACAATGTTGCTAATTTCCCTTAAGAAATCATGCCCTTTTGGGACAAGTGGCGTATAAAACTCACTAATCACACTCCCTCCAGTATCCACATAGCCTCGACCTTTGATGCGTTTCATAAAGAAATTTTTTTCAACCTCACCAAACATCATAGAATAACCCAGTTCACTCATACGACCCAAAGCTATCCGAAAGTTGAATTGATCGCGAATTCCATCTCCTAAATATTTCGCATCTGGTCTTTGACAGGCTAGAATCAGAAAGAATCCAGACTGACGACCCAACATCACAATTTGTTTGAGCTTACTCAAAATCACCGCACTTTCTTTAGTTGTTAACATCTCCATGTAAGCCACGTATTCATCAAATATTAAAAAGTTGGGCGGAAGTCCAAGAAACGCATAATTCTCTCCTGTTTTGTAGTTGGGCATTTCTTTCATCGCCCTACTACGAGCCATCATGCGTTCATAAAAATCTTCCACACAAGCAGAAATTTCTTCCTTTTGCGAATAAACATAAGGCATTACTGTACTTAAATCGGCTAGGTCCGCATTTTTGGGATCGAGAATAAACAGTTCGGCATAAGATTTCAGTATAGCCTCGATGATGGTGAGTAAAAAGTAAGTCTTCCCACCACCTGTACCACCTGCGATTAACATATGTGGTAAAGAATCATAGGCCCATGCTTGATTCTTCATCAATCGCAAAACCCCATTTTCTGCCACCACTTCTTCTATCCCAATTCGATTGGCAATCATATCGTACAGTAATGTGTATTCCACATAGGAATCTTTGAGTTCTTTTTCTACTAGCTCACAATACAGCCCACTTTCTAACTTCTTTTCCAACTTCAAGAGCTGATCTTGATATTTTCCCAGTGAAATTTGAACGCGAATAGAAAGTAACCCATCCTTCATTCGATAATAGATTTTGGGGAAGTAACTGATACTCTCTTTGGTTCGACTACTATTAAGATCTTTGAAAAAACCTTCACTTTGAGTTTGTTTCACTTCATACCAATGGTTTTCTAGAATCATCCGAGCTAGCTTTTGTCGATGCCACAGACTTCGCCAATGATCCTGAAAAAAGTGTATATAAAGTAACATCATAGCTCCTGAAAAAGCGAGACTTCCTAATAAGCAGATTAACTCTTTCATGGACCAAACGATTTCAATAGTAGAAAGTGAGAGCTTAGAAATATCAAATTGTCTAAGCTCTTGAAAATAAAAAATACCCATCCAACTGATGAATAAGGCGCTTAGCCAGCCAAGAACAAAGTGATAGACCAAGTGTTGATCTCCTGCGCGTATGCGATGTCCTTTGTACATTTTGATGGTTTCCACCTCCAATCGAAAAATCCCAATAGAATTTATTGGGTAATTTCAAAAAGTTATGCTAGTCATTTACTGCTACGGAAAGTTGTTTCGTTTCAACCAATTGATTTAAAAAGCTTTCAATGGCATCCGGCATCTCCACATCGATTTTTTCCAAAACGGATTCTGCCTGCCGACATAAACTTTCATTTACTTCGACAACCATAAAGAAGGAATCTTCTTCACTATCAGTATTTCCCCATAGTAACCCTTGATTCATAATTAGAAACAGTTTTTCATCATAGGTCAATGCTTTCGTGAGTTGATTTTCGGTTAGTTCTCCTTTTCCATATTGATTGAGACAATCTAAAATATGTTCAACATCAATTTCCATTCTCTTCACCTATTTCTTTCCTCCATTTTGGTTAGTAGGATTTCCTTGATTTGGTTGTCGTTTTAAGACTAAATCATCAGCCTTAATGAACCAATTAACGGTGGTTCCTTCTCGGAAAACATAATTGGCGACTGTATCCACGATAGGATTGACCAACTCTACCTCTGCATCATAGGCAAACTCGCGTAAGGGTACATTTGCCGGGATACTAACTTGGATCATTCGACCTTGCGCGGAGGATTTCAAGTTATAGGTCCGCTCTTTTACTTCATTACTAACCGTTCCATCCTCATTTTGTTTCCGTACTTCCCGGCGTAATGCGGAAAAACGTAATTTCCCAAACGTTAGTCCTGAATCTACGACAATACCTTCTGTTAATCTCATCTTCTTTTCCTCCTATGCTTTCACTAAATCATCGACATACAACACGTAGTCGGTAAAACCACGATTCTCAATCTCATACCCTTTGGCAACCAAGTGGGGATTCACGGCTTTTAGTGGTTGGTCTTGGTCAAAATCCTTTTCTCCGGCTTCTGCAGCTACTACCACCTCAATATCATCGGCCCGTTGCTTACTGGAGTATAGATGATAACTGCGACCAATCACCGTAGTATTCCGACCATACCCTTCCGTTAAAACTTCACCTTCACCGGCATAACTTATCTTTCCAAAGGTTTCGGCCATATCTGGCACAACAAATTTCAATTCCATATTCTATTCCTCTTTTCATTGTTAGTTTTGAATACAAAAATAGCGCGACCACGTTTTTAGGGGGCGGTCGCGCACGTTGGTTCTTAGGATTTACTCGTTTCATCTCATCACCTTAGTTCCGACGATTCCAAAAATAATAACCCGCCGTCGCAAAGATTAAGGTAAAGCCAATGAACAGTAACACATTGGAAGTTTTCTCCCCGGTTTGAGGGAATGTCTTCACTGTAGGACTAGATTCTTGAGAGCCACTTGGAACAGTTGGTGTTTCTGGTTGTTCCGGCGTACTTGGTGTGGTTGGCACTTCTTTGGGCGTTAAGGTTTGGGATTTTTCTTTCAAATCTTCATTGTGTTTCCCATTGATATTTCCATCTTTGTCGTAATTGATTTCCGCAAAAGTAAACTTGGTTCCTTCTGGATACTTTCCGGTATCTACTTTTTCCGCAAGTACGGTTTTGGTGAATTCTTTGTCATTCACTTCATACTCAATTTTGTCAGATTTCCAAATTTCTTTGGTCGTACCATCTGGTAGTAGTGCATACAGAATTGTTTCGAAAGCT
Source organism: Enterococcus lacertideformus (assembly GCA_015680865.1). Classification (GTDB taxonomy): domain Bacteria; phylum Bacillota; class Bacilli; order Lactobacillales; family Enterococcaceae; genus Enterococcus_B; species Enterococcus_B lacertideformus. The sequence continues at coordinate 57,613 of JADAKE010000017.1, forward strand.
TCTTTCGAGCCATCCAGTACATCCTGAGTAATGGATACATCATCAAACATATCCACCACATCACCATGAGTAAAGGTCTGAGAACCGTCTTCTAGGTGCGCTTTTGTTTGGATGGAAACATGGCGTTCCACCGTACAATTGACAGTTTGGGCTTGATTATTCAATCTAGCATCCTTCGCTACTGGCTCATCGCCTGCTTCAAAGGTTTTTTTATTTTCATACACATAATTGAACAAGACGATGCTTTTATCCAAAACTTGTTCAGCGGTTAATTTATGCAGAATTTCCCAAGTTCCAGTTTTCTCTTTGTTCGCCAAAGTGGCAGTTGTTTCGGCAATCACCACCGGTTTGGCTTTTTCGTCTTTTTCTTGGGCAGCTTTAGTCGCTTCCACATCAATGGCTTGCGCTACGACATACCAGTCTTCTTTGATTTCATGAAGATTGTAACTTAGTTTATCGACTACCTCGGTAGAATCAAGAGTCATCAATTCTTTGCCTCCGTCTTTCCAAGTCGCAAGAGAAGTTAGGCTATCTTCTTCCTCAGGCAAATCATAGAGCATCAAACGGTTCAAACTAACGGAAAACTCTTTGTTCGTCAGCTTCTCGTAAGGAACGGTCACCGTTTTAATTGGTTGTTTTTGGCCTTGTTCGGTAATGGTAAAGACATACTCACTTTTGGTGTAATCCTCTTTATTCTCTTTAAAAGTAGAACGGATTTCTAGTGGTGTAATCTTTTGAAACCCTTCTGGTGCTCCTACTTCTTCAAGTAAATAATCCCCATAAGGAAGATTTTCAAACTTGCCGTAGCCATCAAAACCTAATTGCTAGTTATAAGCTGTGGTCGCTTCATCTTCAGCACCTGTAATCTCATTGGTTTCTTCCAATGGCGACACTTTAAACGTTAAGTCTTTGAACCCAGTTTCGGCAGTTCCCGCAGCTGATCCAGCAAATTTAAAGAAATCAAAGCCAAAGCGAATCACTTGTTCTTTTGCCACAACATCTCGAGTAATCACGGCACTTTTTTCGTTATCATCCACCTTTTTGATGGATACAGGATACTTCGTTTCATCCAAGGTATATCCATCAGGTGCTTTGGTTTCTTGCCAGTAATACTCGTTGATGGCTAAGTGTTTAACGGTAGCTTGATTCTTTTCATCTAAAGTCAAAATCACCGTTTCATCAGAAGCTTTCGTTCCCTTCACTAATTCTGGTTTAAAAACCTCACTCCATTTAACAGCTTTTCCATCTTTAGCAGTATACAAGGTATATTCAGCACCCTCGAAGACTGCTTTACCCTGTGTTTTATTCCCAGTATCTTTGTCTTCTTTCGTCAAAGTGGTTTCACCAGTAATTTCTTGGTTTTGCACTTTTACGTTACTGGTCTACCGTTTGATTGGCATACTTCAATTCGACTTTTACTGGTTTGAAAGTATTCACTAAACCATTAGATGCTTTGGTTTCTGTCACATAATAGGTTCCTAATTCCAACGCGTTAGCAATCTCTTTTGGTGTTTCCGCATGACCTTTTTCATCCGTGGTCATTTCTTGAACGATTTCACCGGTTGGACTGTCTTTGCGAATGGCAAACGTATTCCCAGCTAAGGTGTAATTCTCGTTCCAAAGGTCAGTTCCTGTTTCAATCCCGGTTTTATCCAGAATAATTTGACCTTTTTCTCGCGTATTTTTTGAAGTCACGGAAATGGTCTCACCTGCCTTGATCGTAGCAGTCATGGGTGTAGTTATCAATCGTATAAGGCGCCGGCACTGATTTTTCAGTAATGGTTACTTTTGTGCCGTGAGGAATCCCATCTAAGGTAGCAATTCCTTCTTTATCGGTAGTTACATCTTTTGCAGGCAAAGTTTTTCCAAAGTATAAATAGAAAAAGGTTCCTGGTACAATAGCACCCGATTCTTTATCAACTTTTTTAATCTTTAAAGAACCCTCAGTTTCCACATAAATTTTGATTGTGTAGGTATTCGGCTTATCGATTACCCCGGCCATCAAGGTCTGTTGACCAGCCATCTTATAGGCGACCGGTGTTCCAGTTCCAGCAGATTTCTTAAGCGTCAACACACCACTTTCTTTTGAATTGGCATTAGGTGTGATTACTAATTGATTGCCGTTCACACGATAATCAATATTTGCAGTATTTTCCACAACTTCATCGAACTCTGACAAGTTCAAATTATTCGTATCCATTACAGTAGTCGATTGACCTAACACAGTTTTAGCCGTGCTATTATGGAAGCTTGGTTTCTTCTGATAGTCCGCGATTGCTTGATCGATTTTTGCTTCAATGGCTGCGATATTTACGGCACTGCCATCTGGATGCTTCATAGAGTGAAGAGTGTATCCATTAACTTCTTGCCAGATCATCTTTTGAGCAACCATTTGTGCATCAATGTTTGTACCGGCTTTTTTCCATAACACTGAAACTAGTTTGGCTTTCTCCGACATATCAGGCAATGGGTTTTTCTCATATCCAGGAGTGAACTCATTGTAGATTGGGACACCTGGTTCAATACAGAAAATATCTTGTTTCTCCCCATTATAGATAGCATAGTGAGGAACAGTTCTCGGATAATGTTCGACCATCGCTGAACGTGCCTTCGACCGCATATAAGTGTGACATATCGCAGTGCACAGTCACCGTTTGTGGATGAGTAATTTCATCGGCAAAGGCAATCGTAGGACCAATCGCTCCCCCAATTGTTTGACCTAATAGAGCCAAAGTCGCAAACAATCGCCAATTTTTAAATCTTGGCTTTTTCATAAAATAAAATCTCCTTTCGTTTTTGGGTAATAGAAAAAGACGTTCAAATTTGTAGTTTTGAACGTCTAATCTATCGTATTACTATTTAGTTTTCTTTGTTTGAGATAAGTTACTTCTTTGTTTATAGATTTTGATTCTTCGATAATCAAATCCTATTTCAGCCATCAATTCCTCCCAATTTTTATTTGTTCTTTTCATAATTGTATCAACTGACGGAAGTTTCGAGGATTGGACAAGTTTTCGAAATTTCGTCATTGACAAATCATCCTGTAATTTTAGTCGGATTATTTCATTTCTTAGTTCAAGCATCAGTTCAAACTCAGTAAGTGAAGGTTCCTCTATTTTCTTTCTGAACAGAGGTTTTACATCTCCAAGCCTCTTTTTCAATGTACTTAATGAAGGAACATCTTTTCCCAACGATTTTTGTTCATACTTACGCTGAGAAGTTATTTTCTCAACCACAATAAAGGACTCTACTATTTCCAATAAATTTTTTTCTGATATTTTTGACCATTTCCCATATTCTGTATTCTCCAGACCAATACTAACTAATAAATTTTCCCATGATCCATATTTTTGATTAATAAACCACACACTTGGTGCAGAATTTGGATTCTCTGATAATTTTTTCTGGTACTGACGACTAGATTTTATTCCGTGTTTTTCGATGAATTGATTAATTAACAAAATTAGCTTGAGGTCACTCAAATTTTTCCATACGATTCGTCCATCATCTTGCTTCACGCTAAAAGCTCCTAAGAATTATTTAGATAGAAACCTATCACATCAACTTTTTAGTAGCAAAGTACATGTTTTGTCTTTTTTGAAAAAAGTCAACCTTTTTAGTAACTCGGGTTCAAAAGTTGCTAAATTCGGTAAATGTTTTGGTATTTTTCGTATTAAATTTGCAGTCAGGCTGACTACTAAATTTTGCCCTATTTTGACGACACTGATAGTCACTATCGGACAATCTAGGACATTTTAGGGGAATATGAGTGAAAAATGGTCCAAAACAGCCAAAAATGGCATAAAATTGTGATAGAGAAAAAAGAAAAAGCCCTTGATATACAAGGACTTTTCACAAATTTCAGATTCCCAAGGAAGTTTTCCGTGTTTATCTTCTAATTTCTTTGATACGAGCTGCTTTCCCGTGTAATGCACGTAAATAGTACAATTTTGCACGACGTACTTTACCGTAACGAACAACTTCGATTTTAGCAACACGTGGTGTGTGCAATGGGAAGGTACGTTCAACACCTACACCATTTGATACTTTACGAACTGTATAAGTTTCGCTGATACCAGCTCCACGGCGTTTGATAACAACACCTTCAAATAACTGGATACGTTCGCGAGTTCCTTCGACAACTTTCGCATGAACGCGAACAGTGTCCCCAGGACGAAAAGCTGGGATGTCAGTGCGTAGTTGTTCTTTTGTTAACTCTTCGATTAATGGATTCATTCTCTTTTCTCCTTATTCCAAACATTCTTATGAGTTTTTCCTCACAGTGGAACATCGTAATAGTTAAGTGCTTTTACACTCACCATGAAATACTATCACACTATCAATTTATTGTAAAGAGTCATTTTAATATTTCTTTTTACATTTAGTCTAATTCTTCTTTTTTACCTTCTTCTAAAAATTTTAGCATTTGTGGAGTCATTGTTAATTGTTCCAACAAATCTGGTCGGCGCTGATATGTCCTTCTTAAGGATTCTTTCAATTGCCATTCTTCAATCAGCTTATGGTTGCCATTCATCAAGACTTCTGGTACTTTCATTCCATTGAATTCTGCTGGTCGAGTATATTGAGGATACTCCAACAAACCGGTAGCATGAGAATCTGTTTGTGCTGAAATCTCGTTTCCTAGAACTTCTGGTAATAACCGAACTGTCGCATCAATCATGACCATTGCTCCTAGTTCTCCACCGGTTAGAACATAATCTCCCAATGAAACTTCATCGGTCACCAATGTACGGATACGCTCATCATATCCTTCATAATGCCCACAAATAAACACCAAATGCTCTTCTTGCGAAAATTCTTCTGCCATTTTTTGGTCGAATTTCTTTCCTGCTGGATCAAGCAGGATAACGCGTTTTTTCACTTTTGGCGTAGCTTCGTTGATCGTCTGAATATTGTCATAGATAGGTTGAACTTTTAATAACATACCTGCACCACCACCATAAGGATAATCATCCACCGTTTGATGCTTATTATCTGAGTATTCTCTAAAATTAGAGACATGGATATCCAAGAGTCCTTTATCTACCGCTTTTCCAATAATTGATTCTCCCATCGGTCCTTCAAACATTCTTGGAAACAGCGTCAATACATCAATCTTCATCGTCGATCAATCCTTCTGGAATTTCTACTTGTACAACTCCATTTTCTAAATCGACGGTTTTGACTACTGAATCAATATAAGGAAGTAGCACGTCTTCTTTTTTTGGTCTCTGAACTACCCAAACGTCATTTGCACCTGGAGAAAGAATTTCTTTGATTTTACCGAGTTCATTTCCTTCTTCATCCATTACTTTTAATCCAATGATTTCATGATAATAAAATTCATTTTCCTTTAAAGCCACAGTTTCTTCTTTTGAGACTTTTAAAATACCATCGCGATATTTTTCAACATCATTGATAGAATGATGTCCTTCAAAACTTAATAAATCAAATTTTTTATGTTTGCGATGACTTTTGACTATTAATTCTATAGGTGCTTTTTTTTCTTGAAATAATGTGAGTACCGAACCTTTTTTATATCGTTCTTCTGGAAAGTCAGTGATTGAAATAACCCGTACTTCACCTTTTATTCCTTGGGTATTTACGATTTTCCCAACATTTAAATATTCAGTCAACTTATATCCCCCTTTTTTAACATAATGCTCAGCTAAACATTTATTGCTGAATAGTGACACAGATTCTTTTTTACATATCTGTTTTATTTTAGCATTTGTCCATATGCAATTCTACTTCTTTTTTGTTCTTTCCACCAAGCACATACGACACATTATTGATTCATAGAAACAGCCATTTTTAAAGCAGATAATGGATCTTTATGTGTAACTGTATATACATTTTTAGGCTCTTGCCAACTAACTTGTGTCGCTTGTTTTGATGTATCATTCATTTCGATCGTAATTTTTCCATATTTTTCAGGAGCAGGTAAGCTATCATTTTCCAAATAGGCAACAATTTCTTTTGCCAATGGTACTGGGTCTTGGCCTTCAATATTGCTTGCTCGAATACGAAGGTGCCAATTTCCTTCCTGCCATTCTAAAATACTCGAACCAGCAGCTCCTTGTTGATAGGCTGTAATATTGTATCCCAGATCAACTTGTCGTCCATTTGTATCTGTCGTAATTGGCTGCAAAGCATTGATTGCTTCTTGACTGCTAGCAAAACCATACTGATAAAGATAAGAAGCAATCGGTGGTTCTTGATTCAACTCTTTAGCATTTAAACCATACATTGTCGGCAGATCATAATATAAAATTGAAAATCCTTGTTTTGTTTCTGCTGCAGCAATATTTAATTTTCCTGAAAAGATAGGAATCTCTTGTGGCATTGGTGTAGAGGGATATTTTTCTTTTAATTGTTCATAAGCAGTCTGTTGGGCATTATTAGTTGTCGATGTTTCTGATTTTGTCGTTGATGTCAACTCTGCCTTACTACTATTTTCCACACTATCGCTTTCTTTACTTGCACTTTGAGTATTCGTAGTAGTTTCAGACTGTGTATTTAAGGATCCAGACACACGTTGTTTCGTGCTTTGAGTTGTTGTTTTAGTGGTAGTTTCTGTGGTTTCAGTAGAATTGTTGGTACCTTGACAGACACCTAAAATTAAAATAACTGGTATAAATAGCATTATTTTTTTCATTTACTTTACCCCTTTCTATATCTATAAGGATACGCTTTCTGTGAAATTTTGCCAAGTAGTCATCACAGTAATCATTTACTCATACCATCTATTTCCGTGTAGTGAACTCACCACCACTTAGCTAAACTTAACGTTTTTTAAAACTTAAAGGGGAAGCTTCTTGGGAGAAGAGCGTACTTGCAAGCTTATTTTTTCGCTTATAAAGTTTTCTCTTATTGACCAAGCTATCCCAAAAATAATAATCTTAAGCAGAAAAAAGGCGAGCCTAGAGATAAAATTTACTCTGATCTTGCTTTTTTCTGAATAAACGGTATTCAAAAACTTGCATCTACGGCAATAAGTCCAAACATAGTAAAAATGTAGAAAGCTGTTTTTCGTAGTTCATTCTTATTGCTTGGATGCAGACCAGCCTTTTCACGACCTCTTCTCTTAAACGCTGTTCCAAAGCCAACTCTTCGGTAGTAAGTCAAAATCGCTCAAAACAAGAGGAGTTGTTTCGTGCGATTCTTCCTTAATACGCTGGACAAAATGCTCTTTTCATAACTTCTAATTTATACTAACCTCCAAAATATAACCCATTATCTAAACTTTAGGAGATTAGTATAAATGCGGAAATAAGTCGAAAAATCCAGAAAATATAAAAAAATATTTTCGAGTTCTTCGGCTTATTTCTTGGTTCTGTATACTTCTGCCACAACCTCTTTGTGAAGACAATACGTACATTCATAATGTTTTGTATTACAAATGCAATATTTTTATTATAAACATCTAACTTTCACAGACATTATCAAAGTATCATTTTGATGTACGTCTATTGAGGATAATACTTGATAAAACCACGATGAAAAGGAAAACAAGAATTGTAAAGATCAAAACAGGTTTTCCGGCCTCTCCTACCTTCCCTAGAATCAAACCTGGGATCAAGTAATCTGTATCAGCAAATGTAGAGGAAGCAAGTTGTAAATTCCCTAGAACTGGTAAAATAAATAGAGGCACCCAACTAATCAATAACCCATTGAATGCTGATCCTACTATCGCCCCTCTTCTTCCCCCTGTGGCATTTCCAAATACACCAGAAGCTGCACCACAGAAAAAATGTCCAACAACTCCTGGAATAATCACAGTTGTTTGCAAGGCGATCATGCCAAACATTGAGAGAGTTCCTACAAGAAAACTAACAAAAAAGCCAATTAATACGGCATTAGGTGCATAGGGAAAAACAATGGGCACATCTAATGCTGGTTTTGAATTTGGTACAAGCTTTTTAGCAATTCCTTGGAATGCTGGCACGATTTCAGCTAATACCATACGGACACCTTGTAAAACAATAACAAAGCCGGCAGTAAATGTTCCTGCTTGAATCAAAGAAAAGATTACAGCATTATCCCCGTTGCTTAACTCTTTTTCCACAAATGTTGGCCCAGCAATCAAAGCAAGTGCAATATATACAATTGACATCAATAACATGATTGATACAGTTGAATCTCTCAAAAAGCCAAAACTTTTAGGAATCTTGATTGTTTCTGTCGAATGTGCTTTGTTACCAAAAAACTTTCCAATCCATCCACTTGTTGCATAGCCAATATTTCCAGTATGCCCTAAAGCAACTTGATCATTACCAATAATCGACTTCATAAATGGTTGACAAAGTGCTGGAGTGATTGTTAATAAGATTCCTTCAAAAATCCCACCAAGTAAAATCGTCCAGATAGACGTTTCAAATCCTGCACTAATCAAAATAACAGCAGTCAAACAAGAAACATAAAGCATGGCTTGTCCAGTTAGAAAAATAAACTTATACCGTGTAAAACGTGCTAATAATATATTCACGATCATACCAACTAGCATAATAAGTGCTGTTGGTGTGCCAAATTGTTGTAATGCAATCGCTACAACTGCTTCATTGCTCGGTACCACCCCTTGCGTATGGAGTGCTGTCTGAAACATTGTAGCAAAAGGTGTTAATGATTGACTAATCAATCCGGCTCCACCAATTAATACTAGAAAACCCACAAATGTCTTTATGGTTCCTTGGATAACTTCAGAGGCTTTTTTCTTTTGTAAAACCAATCCTAAAAAAGCAATCAATGAGACCAATATCGCTGGTTGACTGACGATTGACACAAATAAATTAAAAACCGTATCCACAGTTATCTCCTCCTCCATATGTGTATGTTTTATTCAATAATTTTGGCTAACTTTTCTTTTACTTCCTCCCCATCGATAATCGATTGAAGTGCAATCAATTTTTCATCGGGTATCGTATATAATGTGTCCTTTAAAGAATATTCGATAAAAAAATAATCCGCCATGTCACTTGATACGCTGCCAACATCCGTATGATTCACTTCATATTGTTCTAAGTCTTTCCCTAGATCTTGAAGTGCTTGCTTAATATTCATTTCTACCATGAAACTTGTTCCTAAACCACTTTGACAAACTGCTACGATTTTCATAATTATTCGTCTCCTTTTTTTATGATCTTGATAATTTCTTCTTTGGATTGTGCATGTAATAATGCTTGTAGATTTTCTTTCTTTGATAATAATTTTGTAAGATTTGCTAACGCACGTAAATGGGCATCGTTATCAATTGCTGCAAGACAGATAAATAATTGAACCGGATGTTTCTCGTCAAGTAAATTCACTGATCCTTCTAATTTTAACAACGACATTCCCAATTCATTCACTCCATCTTCTGGTCTTGCATGTGACAATGCGATTCGATCACCAATATAAATGAAAGCACCATATTGGTTCACACGATCAATCATTGCTTCAATATAAGAAGTAGTGATTTTTTCGGTATCAAGTAATGGTTTTGCAGCTAGTGTGATTGCTTTTTTCCAACTTACTTGTTTTGGAGCAAGCTGGATCATTTCGGGAGTAATTAATTCTGATAACATAGGGCGACAATCCTCTTTCCTTTCAAATGACTTGTTTATTTTACGATTGATGATATGATAAATTTTTTCTTCTTCTATTCCTTCTCTTAAGCGGATATACGGCTTGATCGCATCAAGGATCTCTTTTGCAGACGGTAAAGAAAAACCTGGAATCAACCATTCATTTTGTACTCTATTAAGTAATTTATTTTTTTCTAAGTCACTCATAATTGGTTTGACAAGATAAAAGGATTTTTTCAGCGGTATCTGATTGATCTTGACAGTTGAAAAGATAATGTCATACGTTGCTTCATCAATTTCATGTAGTCGATCAATGGAATCCGTTTGGGTAAAGAAAAGTGTGGGAAATAAATGCCTTAATTCACTTTTTAATATCAGGGAAGAGCTAATACCACTGGGACATAAAACAATTGCACGGATCTTTTTTTGCTGTCCCAATAAATTTATTTTACGTATTTCTCCACCAAACAGGATTGAAAAAAATCCAATTTCTTCTTCTGGTATTTTTCTTCCAATGATTTTTTCAAACGGTTGCAAAGCTTTCGTCGTCAGTTCATAAATAGCTCCATATTGCCTTTTTATTTGTTTAATCATTGGATTGGGTAAATAAAATCCGTAAATCATTCTGTAATAAGCGGGAACTAAGTGAAAATATAAATTATCAAATAATTCTTTGAACGATTCAAATCTAACAGCAACTAACGTTTCCATGTGGTGTATGATTTCAGCGACACAGGAAAATAAAAATTCGTGGGACTGATCATGCAAGTTTCCTTGTACGAATGTCATTAGACATCTTGAAAAAAATTGGATTTCTGATTCTGTTACTGGGATTTCAGTAATAGACAAAAGAATACTTTCACTGATTGAAGCGATTTCATTTGAGTGGATCACAGGAAACCCATCCTGTTCTTCCAAGATAGAATGCCCAATTCTTTTTTTGGTCAATGAATAAAAAAAGGCAAGTTCTTCCATTCTACTAGGTGCGAGTTGTATCTTCTTCTCAAGACAAGCCTCAATGATTACTTGTTTCACATGTGAAACAAGTATAAAGTCCATTGAAGTTAACCACAGTAATACCCCAAATCGACCATTTATCGTTTGTAACAGAGATGCCAAACGGTTTTTTGCTTCTCTACGTAAATAAAACTCACTTCCAGAAAGTGCAAAACCTTCCTTCCTTGAATAAAGTAACTGACAAATTTCGATACTTAACGCTTCTCGGACTTTCTTGATATCTGATAGAACAGTTCCTTTGGAAACCTTTAAGAATTCTTGAAAATGAAAGACAGATAAAGCTTCTTTTTCTGAGTAAACCATTAAATAAAGTAACTCATTTCTTTCTTTTTCTGTATAAACAACTTCATATCTTGAAAGACCAAGAAAAGTTTCCACCCATTCGACCGGTTTAATTTTCTTTAGTTTCAAATGAAATTCATCATAAGAACTACAAAAAGGAAGAAGATGACTCTTCACTTCATTCATTGGCTTTTCAAAGAACGTTGAAACTTCAGGCCATGATAGTTCTTTATCAGAGTAATTTTTGAGGAGATAAGTAATCGTTTCATCCACAGCGCTGTTCACCTCCTGTTTGTATTCTAATATCTTTATTTTTGAAATGCGAGGGTTGTTTGGTACAACATCCATCCTTTTTTTAAAAAAAATTATACTAAAATGCTAAAATTCTAATAAAAAAAATTAGATGATTGCTGGGTAAATTAATAAAACAATCAGTTTTGAGATTATTTAAATGAAGTTCCAAAGAAAGTATGCTTAACTTTATTTTTAATAGGTTATTTATGACAAGCAATTGATATGTATATTTATTTGATTTTTTTACTAACCTGATTTAGAAATACTCGAAACTAATCTATAATAATCCATTGATCAATATTTTTCTTGATAGTAATAATTATTTTCTAAATAACTTTTTTTAATTCAGTCTAACGTATCTATACATACTTATATAATATGTACACTCAACTTTTTATGGATCAGCTATACAAATAAATAGCAATAAAACAGTTAATAATGAACAAGTTACTTCGTTGTTTTTTTGAACAAAAAAAGCTGTCTCGTCTAAACGAAACAGCTTTTGATTATCCCTTATGATCAATGATATTCAAACGCACTTTTTTAGGTGTGCTTATTCGTACACCATAAACAATTGTACGGATTGCTTTCGCAACACGACCTTGCTTGCCAATGATACGACCGATATCTTCAGGTGCCACAGTTAGATTATATTCATAAAAGTCATTTGACTCACTAATTTCTAACTTGACTTGATCAGGGTGAGTGACTAGCGGACGAACGATTGTTAAGACTAATTCACTTAAGTCTTTCATATCCTATCACCTTATTTCTTTGAGAATTTAGCTTCGTGGTGTTTTTGCATAACACCTTCTCTTGAAAGGATGTTACGTACAGTATCAGAAGGTTGTGCTCCTTTAGATAACCAGTTAAGAACTAAATCTTCTTTTAAAACTACTTCTGCAGGGTCTTTCAAAGGATTATAAGTACCTACAGTTTCGATGAAACGACCGTCACGAGGAGAACGTGAATAAGCTACGACGATACGGTAAAAAGGACTCTTTTTAGAACCCATACGTTTTAAACGGATTTTTACTGCCATTATATATTTCCACCTCCATTGTTTTATTCACAATTTGTAGTGTAACAGTTTTTTTTTACCCTGTAAAGCTTTTTTTCTTTACAGTAAAAAAAACATCATTCACCATTCTTACTTAATTTAAAAAAAGAATTTCTAGGAGTATCTTACTATTTTATAACACATGACTAAAAGATCGAGAATAAGACTTAGTCTACCACTCGTCAAGATTAAGCAAAATAAATAAAGTCATAAGAACAAACTATACCACCACAAATAATAATCAAATCTTTTTATACCTAGCTGGATAATAATCGAATTATCCCATTAAATCTCTTATGACTGAAGGCACAAGAAATTTGGTTTGATAACTGTTTAATATCAATTGCCATTTGACAATAACCTCATTTTGGTATTTTACATACCAAAAAAGTTGATACTGAATTGAACAGACGTAATCATATCCATAATGGCTTTCTGATATATAATAAAACACCGACTTATATCTTCAATATATGCCGGTTGATCACCTCAGCTAATGCTAAATCTCAATTGAAGCCGATTCATCTACACGACTAAATCGTACATACTCTCGTCTTTTTGATAAAGTTACTCTGCTTTTATTTTATTCGAATAAATAAGAGTTTCATTTTGAATAATTACTCCTAGTGAACATGACAAAAAACATCGTGATTGTTTCACAACGAAAAATCTAATTCCCAATTATTCATTTTCCGTATGTGTTTTCAATTCATCAATGGCACATGTTAAAACGATTTTTACTTCATAAAAAAATAATTTCAGCCTATGTATGTTCCACATTAAGATAAAATCTATGTGGAAAAAAGGTTACTTGTTTTCCCTTTTAGCTGAATTCATACAATAGGACTTTTGCAATATCCAAACACAGTTTTATTCCTTTAGAAAAAGTGCGATCCTTTTCCTCTTGAACTAGCACATTCATTTTCAACTTAAATTTAGAGATGTGAAAAAGGATACTTATAATCTTCATGGATCAGTTGCTATCAATTTACATAAAAAATTCAACTGTTCTTTATTCTATTCTCTTATTAGAGATTTTTGTGAAAAAGAACCATTGAAATTGGTCCCTACATTTGCTCGTTCCGTTGATTTCTCTACTAATTTCAACCATAAGTGTTTTTATTTGCTGATTTTACTTATTTTTTGTAAGATAAATACAGAAAGTTTGAAGGAGGAATTGTTTTATGGTTAAAAAAATTGGTTTTTTTGTAGGAAGTTTGAGAAAAGACTCTTATAATAAAAAAGTGGCGGAGGCTTTTGCAAACTTGTTACCTGAAGGGTATGAGAGTGTCTTTATAAAAATCGATGATTTACCATTTTATAACTAAGATCTTGAAACACCAGAAAATGTACCTGCTGAATGGTCACGCTTTCGTGAGGAAGTCAGCGGATTAGATGGCGTTGTATTTGTTTCACCTGAATACAACCGTTCAGTCCCTGCTGCACTTAAAAATGCGTTGGATGTTGGTTCCCGCCCATATGGTCACAGTGCTTGGGATAACAAACCTGGTTTGGTTGTGACGGCTTCTCCTGGTGGCATCGGAGGATTTTGTGCAAATCATCATTTACGACAATCACTTGTTTTCTTGAACGTACCTACTCTGCAACAACCAGAAGCATACATTGGGAACATTGCGAATTTAGTAGATGAAAATGGCAAAATCGTTGAACGAACATTAAGCTTCTTCCAAACGATCCTTGATGCTTATCTTGACTTTTTAAATAAATTAGCCAAATAAACTTACTATATTGAACTACTTCTATGAGAGGAAGGCAAAAGACGATGATTGTTTCATTTAGGAAGAGTCAAGCGATTCATTCACTTGATTGATCATTTTCCTCTATTTATTAAAATGCTATCGTGTTACTTTTGCCATCTCTCTTTTTTATATGCTCTTATTTTTTTACATAATGAAGCTCAATAAACTCCCCAAAATATTTAGTATCCACTAGTTTTAAACGTTCTTCGTAATGACCTTCTTGGAATAGTTTTTTCCCTCTCCTAAAATGACCGGTGTGATTTGGATTCGCCATTCATCAATCAACTGATTTTCAATCAATGGTTTTAATAGTTTACCACCACCTACAACCCACACAGTTTCAGTTGAATGATCTTTTAAATTTTTCATAAACTTAGCAGGTTCCTCATGTACTACTTCAGCGTCATTTAAAATCAACTCCTTATTAGAGGAAAATACGATATTTCTTTTTTCAGGATAAAGTTTTTCTGTTGCTAATATTTTTTTTGCTTCTTCATATGTTTTTCTTCCCATAACTGTTGCATCAATCTTATGATAGAATGCCTCATAGGTCGTACTTTCTCCTGTTGGCGTATCAAATATGTAAGCTATCCTCTTTTGTTGCTAGATAGCCATCTAAACTAATTGCACCATAAAAAATAATTTTTCCCATTTTGCTTCCTCCTTTTTATTTGTTTATTTCACTTTTTTAGATCTTTTAGTAATCTGATCAAAAAATAGAACCTTTATCGGCACGCCTTTACAATCTTTGTAGGAATAGTTGTTTGTCTCAAAACCAGGAAAAATATAACTTATCAGAAAAACAGTTCAGTTCTTTCTGAGTTAGTTGGATTACTTATGCATTGGCCACTCCCCTTTATTTTGGCGACGATTACTTATAATCCTTTTGTTTTCCATTGATACGTTGATTTTCTCTACTTGAAAATTTGCTACTTTCCCAATAACAAATTCTTCATACGTCTCATCAATTGCTTCATTTTTGTTCAAAATCGTTTGACAACTTAGTTCAGCTTAGTTGATTCTCAATATTCATTTTCGAAAAAGTCTTCGATCATCATATTTCGGTACACCTCACACCTTGTAACGATATAACTTCATTATTTCTGTTTGTTACTCCAAACTATCTTTGTTTAATCTCTTTACCTCTTATGAATCTATTTTATCATGGCCTTTTCTTCCACTCTAAAATGAAGACACTCACATTTCAAAATTTTCACTTCGTGAATTTGATCCAAAAAAGAATGGCCTTCAGCTGTTACTATGCTCAAAAAAACCGAAAAAACACAAAAATAGCAAGTACTATTCCTATGATTTTTCGATTTAATGTTTACAATAGTTCATAAATCAATACTTTATCTCTATTATTTTATTTACGTTTTTTCTTCTTTTTGTTTTTCTTGATCATGCGATTCATCTCCATTTTACCAAGTTTCCCTTTGACCCCAGTCCCAAACATTTGATCCATTCCTGGAATATTCATATCTCCTTTGGACATTTGTTGCATCATTTTACGCGATTCTTTAAATTGCTTGATCATGCGATTGACTTCAACTACACTATTTCCAGAGCCGGCTGCAATCCTTCTGCGACGACTTGGATTTAAAAGATCGGGATTCTCTCTTTCTGCAGGAGTCATAGAATAAACCATCGCTTTTTTCCGTTCCACATCTTTTGGATCTACTTTCACATTTTCAATACCAGGGACTTGATTCATTCCAGGAATCATTTTAATTAAATCTTCTAATGGTCCCATACCCATTACTTGATCTAATTGTTCAATAAAATCATTGAAATCAAATGAATTTTCCCGCATTTTTTTTGCGAGTTCTTCTGCTTTTTTCTCGTCGTAATCTTGTTGCGCTTTTTCAATCAATGTCAACATATCGCCCATACCGAGAATACGACTAGCCATACGATCGGGATGGAATACTTCCAAGTCTGTCGGCTTCTCACCCGAACCAATAAACTTGATAGGCGCTCCTGTAACCGAGCGGATAGAAAGGGCTGCACCACCACGTGTATCCCCGTCTAGTTTTGTGATCACAACCCCAGTAATTCCTAATTGTTGGTTAAAACTATCGGCTACATTTACAGCATCTTGCCCAGTCATAGCATCTACAACTAGCAAAATCTCATTTGGTTGTGTTAAATCTTTGATTTGTTTCAATTCATCCATTAATGTTTCGTCGATATGCAGACGTCCTGCCGTATCAATCAACACATAGTCATTTTTCTTTTCTTTGGCTAATGCCATCCCTTGACGAACGATTTCGACTGGACTGACATCAGTTCCCATATCAAATACAGGCACATCCAATTGTTGACCCAAGACTTTTAATTGGTCAATCGCAGCTGGTCGGTAAACGTCGCCTGCGATCAATAAAGGACGAGCACTTTCATTTTTTTTCAGATAATTGGCTAGTTTACCTGTAAAAGTTGTTTTACCTGCCCCTTGCAGTCCAGCCATCATGATAACTGTTGGGATTTTTGGTGATTTATTTAACTCGACTGTTTCCGCACCTAATGTGATCGTTAATTCTTCATCCACGATTTTAACGATTTGTTGTGCGGGTGTTAAACTTTCCAATACTTCTACGCCGATTGCACGTTCACGCACACGTTTGGTAAAGTCTTTCACTACTTGCAAGTTTACATCTGCTTCTAGTAAAGCTAGGCGGATTTCCCGCATCATTTCTTTGACATCAGCTTCTGAAACTTTTCCTTTTTTTCTTAATTTGCTCATTGCTTGTTGCAGACGCTCAGTTAAATTTTCAAATGCCATATTTTCTTCATCCCTTTATTCTTCGATTTCTTGAATCTGTTTTACATAATCAAGTAGAACCTCATCTTTTGGATAAGTTTCTTTCACATAAGTTGTCATTTTTTCTAACAGTTGTTGACGAACGATATAATCTGAGTAAAGATGAAGTTTCCTTTCATAACCCTCTAAAATTTTACTTGTTCGTTTAATATTATCATATACTGCTTGACGACTTACTTCATAGTCTTCTGCTATCTCACCTAATGAAAAATCGTCTGCATAATATAGTTCCATATAATTCATCTGTTTTTCGGTTAAAAGTGTAGAATAAAATTCAAAAAGTGCGTTCATTCGATTCGTTTTCTCGATTTCCATTCTGTTCACCTCGCAATTTTAACCATTCTTCATCAGAGAGTACGGTCATCTTTTTTTGGATAAAATAAGCAGTTGCAACCCCCGTCCCAGCTATAAGTTTTCCTGAAAAATTGCCATCATAAATGGACGTAGAACCACAGGATGGACTCTTAGCCTTTAATATGACGATATTGATTCCTTGTTCTTTCAGTTTTTGGTAAGCAAGGATTGCACCTTTTTGGTAAGCATGGGTCACATCTTCGCCTTTTTTCGTTATGACTTTTGCTTGATTGTTCCAAACATCAAACCCATCTCCTCCAACTATTTCAGCTGGCGATCTAGGTATCAAAAGTCCACCCATTACTTCAGGACAAATCATAACGGCTTTTCCTTCATCAACCAATTTCTTCAATTGGGGAATCAATTTTTCTTGTCCATCATAACGGCACAAAACGCCTCCTAAACAAGAGCTGATACCAATCACTTTCCTCTCACTCCTTTATCCAACAAAGTGCCTTTCCATATATACCATTTATTTAGTCTGTAAAATAGTCCTTCTACTCGATTCTATGCTAAAATAAGAAATGCATGATGACAATAGATTTTTAGAGCTATTTAATCGAAGGCATTAAAATTACCGCTCGGTCCAAGGCAAAGAATACATTGACTTCTAGTGAAAAAATTCGGTATGCTCTTGGAAAATAAAAAAGAAGTCAAGCAAAAGGAGAATTTATGAAAAAAGTATTAGTGATAGATGATGAGCCTTCTATCGTCACATTATTGACTTTTAATTTAGAAAAAGAAGGATATAAAGTGACAAGCGCCTTTGATGGGCAAGTTGGCTTAGACTTAGCCCTTGAAGAAACATATGATTTCATTATTTTGGATGTGATGTTACCCTCAATTGATGGGATGGTTATTACCCAAAAATTAAGACAAGAAAAAATTGATGCCCCTATTTTGATGCTTACAGCAAAAGATGATCAAGTTGATCGCATCATCGGTCTTGAAATTGGTGCAGATGATTATTTGACAAAACCATTTAGTCCTAGAGAAGTGATTGCTCGCATGAAAGCTATTTTTCGCCGTATCGAACCTCGAAAAGTGCAACAAGAAGATGCCGAACCAAATTATTTATCGATTGGCCAAATCAAAGCTGATTTAACCAATTTTCAGGTGACTGTTGATGAACGTCCCATTGAATTGACCCCCAAAGAATTTGAACTGCTCGTTTACTTTATGAAACGCAAAGATCGGGTAATTGATCGTGATACCTTGCTTGATCGTATCTGGAACTTTGATTTTGCAGGACAAAGCAGAATCGTCGATGTTCATGTCAGCCATCTAAGAGAAAAAATCGAGAGAGACCCAAAACATCCGAAATATTTAGTCACCGTTCGCGGATTCGGTTATAAATTCCAGGAGCCAAAATGATGAATTGGCGAAAATTAACGGAACGCCTACTCTTTTTCTTTCTCTTAGTTGGACTATTCTTAGGTGGTTGGCAACTGATTTCTAATTATTTCAAGCAACAAATCATTGAACAACAAGAAAGTTATCTTTCTAAAAAAGGAGAGTTGTTGATTCATCAATTAGATGTAACCGACTTATCTTCTAGTGCCAATCAATCTGTCTTAACTGAATTTGTCCACCAATCAGACGAACGAATTACTTTATTAGATGCAAATGGACAGATTTTATTCGATACCACAAATGCTTCATTAGACGGTCAGCGAAACACTCGTCCTGAAATCAAAGCTGTACTTGATGGAGGGTCATTTGGGACCTCATTGAGAATGAGCGATACATTGCAAGAAGAATTATTGTATGTCGCACTGCCGATCAAAAAAAGTGGGCAATTAGAAGCAATCGTTCGTATCGCAGAACCAACAAATGGTTTTTTACCACGAACGGAAAATTTTCGACGCTGGGTCTTTTTCTTCTTTCTGATATTCTTTGTTGTTTTGACTAGCATGATCTATTATTTAGCATACCAACGAAATCGTCCTCTTAAAACTGTTCTTCCTGTTTTAAAAAAGATGGTCAAAAATCCTGATAAAACTGAAATCATTATGCAAACATCTGAGCAATGGGAAGAGTTGTATCAAACAATCAATACATTAAGTGAACAGATGAGTAAAATATATCGTGCTTACACTACAACTGAAGAACAACTGTATACCTTATTAAATGAGTTAATGATTGGTGTATTTTTAATTGATTCTGAATCTCGACTTCGCTTGTTAAATCCCAAAATGCAGGTACACTTAGGCGTACATGATTATCAACCAAACCAACGCTATACTGAGATCATCCAAGAACCAAAATTGATCCAATTGATCCATCAAGTCACACCAACTGAACCTTTGATCCATCAAGAAATCACTCTTTCAGAAGGTCATCAGACGTTGGACATTAGTCTTCGATATTTCAATAGTTCAGAAGAAACTGGACAAATCTTAGGTGTCGCCTATGATCTAACTAAAGTGAGACGACTAGAAAAACTACAGAAAGATTTTGTTGGAAATGTTTCTCATGAATTAAAGACGCCGGTCACTTCATTGATAGGATTTACAGAAACCTTGTTAGATGGAGCAAAAGATGATCCAAAAACATTAACTGATTTCCTTTTGATCATGCAAAAAGACGCCATTCGTTTGGACAAATTAATCAGAGAAATCATTCAGCTATCCAAAGATGAAGAAACTTCTCACAAGACACAAACAATTGATTTATCTGCCTATTTCCAACAGATCATCCAAAGCTATCAACCAATGATTAAAAAAAAACACTTAACTGTACAATTGATTAATGAAAATACAGTATTTACTACACAAACGGATCTTTTGTATCCAATCATTAAAAATTTGGTAGAAAATGCGATCCAATATTCTAAAGAATCAAGCAAAATAATCATTCGTTATCAAGTAGATACACAATTGGTGTTTTCCGTTCAAGATTTTGGCATCGGCATTGATCACGAAGATCAAGAAAGAATTTTCGAACGTTTTTATCGAGTCGATAAAGCCAGAAGTCGACACTCTGGTAGCACTGGTTTAGGACTAGCTATCGTCAAAGATTATATCAATCTTTTAGGTGGTAAGATTCCAGTGAAGAGCCATCCGGGTATGGTGTCTACTTTCACCGTCATAATCCCATCTTCTATAAAAAAGTAAGTGGAGAATAAAAGCAAGCTGGAGTGTATTCTCTTGTAAAGCGGAAAAAGAGAAGAACTAGGACATAAATCTAACACAAATCCTTGAAGCATTCATGTATCAGCACCTTGAAATAAGCTTCAATTTTTTAAAATATAAAAAACTATTTCAAAAAATTTCTTCTTATTTTTCATCGAAGCTAATCAATGCTTTCACAACCTTTTCTTTTAAACGGTGTGCCAAAGTCAACTCTTCGGTAGTAAGAGCTAATCGGCTTTGTCATGACCTTTTCTCTTAAATAGTACCCACAGCATTGCTTCTTAATTCTTGAAGCAGACTATGCTGTTTATAACCTCTGATCCACGGTATTCAAAGAGTTATACTTCGATAATAAGTCAAAAAATCTCAAAATATGAAAAACTAAAGCGTTTTATTCTTATTACTCAGAACAAAACGCTCTATTTATGACCTCTCACTCTGTGACGAGATGACAGAAATGAAAGATATTTATCAGCCATTTCATAGGCTTTTTTTTCATAAATGTATTATGGTAAGGATACTACTAATAATTGAGGTAATTTGTAAATGAAAATATTCAGTAATAGGACAAAAGAGCTGCATTGTCATACAGTTATCGCTAGATATACCCCCGATTATAAAGTGGGGCTTACAGATGAACTTGTCTCGGAAAGAGTGAATGCACAGGCAACCAACAAGACCATCGATACTTCATTCAAAACGAACAAACAAATTGTTTTTCAGAATATATTCACCTACTTTAATTTGATTTTTATTGTCTTAGCTGTCTTATTATGTGTAGTGGGTTCGTACAAAAACTTGACATTTTTACCAGTAATCATTGCAAATACTGGAATTGCGATTTATCAAGAAATCCGCTCAAAAAAGATTTTAGATAATCTAAATGTTTTAAATACCACGAAAGTGACAGTTGTAAGAAATGGCTTAGAAAGTAAAATCGATATTGAAGATTTAGTTTTAGATGATATCGTGTTACTGGAGACCGGTCAACAAATACCTGCTGACGGGGTAATTTTATCAGGTAAACTCCAAGTCAATGAAGCTTTATTAACAGGAGAAGCCGACGAAATTACGAAAGAAGTTGAGGATTACTTAATGTCAGGAAGCTTTGTCGTTTCTGGTAGCGCCTATGTGCGATTAGATAAAGTAGGTTATGATTCCTATATCTCCCAACTAACGATAAAAGCCAAAAAAATGGGAGAAGGCGAACAATCCGAGATAATTACCTCGCTGAATAAGTTGATTAAATGGGTGGGGATTATTATCATCCCTTTAGGAATCACGTTGTTTTCACAAAGCTACTTTTTTAATGGTGATACACTCAAAGAAAGTGTCGTTGCTATGGAAGCAGCTTTGATTGGTATGATACCAGAAGGACTTTATCTGTTAACCACGATTGCTTTAGCGATGAGTGCTACCCGTTTAGCGAGACAGCGTGTATTGTTACATGATATGAAAAGTATTGAAACGCTCGCAAGAGTAAATGTATTATGTGTTGATAAAACAGGAACAATTACAGAAAATCAAATGTCTGTACAACAATTACTGATTGCATCTAATGGGCAAGCAAAGCAAAAAGCTGATACAATCGAAACTTTGATTTCTGATTATGCCAAAGCAATGGCAGATGATAATGAAACTATGCACGCTATTAAAGAAACTTTTAACAAATATTCGGCTAATGAGGCTTTAGATGTACTACCTTTTTCGTCTGTTCAAAAATTTAGTAGCGTTACTTTCTCAGAAGGTGTTTATGTATTAGGCGCACCAGAAATGGTTTTACGAGACCAGTTTTCAATTTATAAAAAAGAATTCATTCAGTATGCAGACCAAGGTTATCGTGTGTTAGTTTTTGGTAGCTATCAAGGAAAACTAGAAGCATCTTTTTTAGAAGCAGGAGTCATCCCCCTGGCCTATCTTTTAATTGCTAATCCTATACGTAAAGAAGCTCCAGCAACTTTTACTTATTTTGAAAAACAAGGTGTAGCAATCAAAGTCATCTCTGGAGATAGCCCGCAAACTGTTTCAAGTGTTGCTTTGCAAGCTGGTATTGCTAATGCAGAGAAGTATGTAGATGTTTCTCAATTATCCGAAGAAGATTATCCGAGGGCTGTAGAAGAATATACAGTGTTTGGACGTGTGAAACCAGAACAAAAGATGCAATTCGTACAACTCCTTAAGCAGAAAAATACAGTAGCAATGACAGGCGATGGTGTAAATGACATCCTAGCCATGAAAGAAGCTGATTGCAGTATTGCGATGGCTTCAGGAAATGAGGCCACGATCCAGGCAGCACAAGTTGCTTTGTTAGATTCTGATTTTTCAAGAATGCCAAAAATTGTAGCAGAAGGGCGTAGAGTAGTGAACAATATTGAACGTTCTGCCAGTTTATTTTTGGTTAAGAATATCTTTTCATTCTTACTTTCAATGTTTTCAGTATTGTTTGCATTAACTTATCCATTGGAACCTTCTCAAATTACATTGATTAGTTTATTTACGATCGGGTTACCTTCTTTTTTACTCGCTCTTGAAGAAAATAAAAAACGAATCGAAGGAGAATTTATTTTTAACGTGATGGTAAAAGCAGTTCCCGGTGGATTGACAGATATGACTGTAGTTGGTTTATTAGTTGTTGGAGGTGTCATTTTAAATTTAAATAAAACAGATGTTTCCACTGCTTCGACAATGTTACTGATTGCCGTAGGTTTTTTAGTGCTCTATAGAATTTGTCAACCACTGAACCAATTTAAACGACGGATCATTTTATTCTGTGCAGGAGGGATTTTGTTTTCAGTCGTTTTCCTTCATAAATTGTTTTCTATTACAGCTATCTCCTCTGTTTCTATTTTGTTGCTATTGATTTTATTTTTTGCAGCAGACTCTATTTTTCGTCAATATACGCATTTCATCGAAAAGTATAGTCGCTTAAAAAAACAAAAGGAGAAGCGAACAGTTTGGGAATGGCTCAAAGACTTACTTTCCATGGAGTGAAAATAAAACAAATATTCGGAAAAAACTAGAGAGATCGTGAAAACACCGCTTCACTGACAATAAGAAAAACTTTTAAAAAAAGAGGTCATGAAAAGAGCGTTTGGGCCTGATTAGTAAGGTAGAATCGTTCGAAACATTTTTTCATGTTTTGAGCGATTTTGACTTAATACCTCAGAACTGCTCTTTGAATACCGTAGATAAGAGGTTATGACAAGAACGGTTTGCTCTGAGTGATAAGGATGAACAGCTCGAAATAGCTTCTCATGTTTTTGAATTTTTTGAGCTTAATTCCGCAGAAGGAATGCTGTGAATACCGTGGAATAGAGAACATGAAAAGATTGATCTGCATCAATTGATCAGAACTCATAGAGAAAAACAGCTTTCCATGTTTTTTCTCTGTATTGGACTACCATAGATCCAAACCTTTAAACACCGTTAATTCACTTTTAGGGGTAACTATTTATTTGCTTAAATTACCTTCAGCATCACGTTCCACTTGCATCGAGGTGATTGGTAAGTAGCCTAATTCTTTAACTGCTCCTTGTTGTACATCATCAGTCATCATATAGTCCAAAAACTTTTTGACTTCTGGAGAAGGTTCACCATTCGTATACATATGCTCATAAGACCAAATCTTCCAGCTATTATCAGCCACATTTTCTTCTTTTGGCTTTACACCATCAATACTTAAAGCTTGAGTCGTATCATCCAAGTAAGAAAAAGCTAGATAACTAATTGCGCCTGGTGTTTGACTAACGATCTGGCGAACAGTACCAGAAGAGTCTTGTTCTTGTGACTGAATGGGTGTTGCTCCATCTAGTCCCCACTTTTCAAAAGTTGCTCTTGTGCCGCTTCCATTTGCGCGATTGATGACATTGATTTTTTCATCTTTCCCACCAAGTTCTTTCCAGTTTGTTACTTTTCCAGTAAATATATCAATCAATTCCTGTTTTGTAATATTTTTTACATTGGCATCCTTATTAACAATTGGTGCCATACCTACAACAGCAACTTTATGGTCAACCAATTTACTTGCATCAATACCTTCTTTTTCTTCAGCGAAAACATCTGAATTTCCAATTGTAACTGCGCCTGATTCTACCTGGCTCAATCCAGTGCCACTTCCGCCACCTTGAACAGAAATTTGATAATTTGGATTTTCTTGAACAAAGCTTTCTTGTGCAGCATCAACCAAAGGCTGTAGAGCAGTAGAACCGACTGCGACAATTTTTACTTGATCATTTGGGCTTGTTGAGGTTGCTTGAGCAGCTGATCCATCTGTACTACCAGAACCAGAGCCACATCCAGCTAATACTAAACCCAAGATACCTAAAGAGAATAATACTTTTTTCATTGATATACCCCTTTCTTATTTACAAGTAAAGTGTAACAAAGCACTGTAAATACTATATATGAAAGGTGTAAACATCTAGTTAAACTATGTAAATTTATCGTAAAGTATGAGAAGTTATTTTCGTGTACTTGTTCTTAATTCTTGAAGCAAATCATGCTGTTCACAACCTCTAATCCATGGTGCCCGTACCTCGAACTAATCCTAAAATTTCTGCACCTTAAATCACAGCATTCGTTCAAGTAAAATGTAGCAGAAGAATACAAAAAAAGAAATACATTTGGCTAAGTTCTATTTTCTTTTTTTAGTATTTTACTACTAAGTTTTTTCTTCTCTTTAAACTAGAAGTGTTTTCCCTAAAAAAATTAGGGGGAAAATCTTTTTTTTAGAGATAAGGTAATGAGAGTTTATTCATTTAATCTACAAATTATAAAAAAAGAATTGATTAATCTTTATTTGATTCTAGAATAAAGATAAGAGATAACCGACTCTATAGGTCTGGAGGTAACCCCCTTTGAGAAAATACTGGAAAAATTTTGTTCTACTCTTGTTTTTGCTTCCATATGTTTATTTTTCACTATTATTAGATTTCCATTATCATACTGTTTTCGGTTTGATTTTTCTGATTTTTCTGTCTTTTTATGCTGGTTTTGTCTTACAAAAAAAGAAGCAGTTGTTTCCTCTTTTTTTAGGAAATATCTGTACAACTATTAATTCCTATCTCGCTTGTCTTTATTTCACAGACTGGCACTTTTTCTACCAACCTTTTCAACCAACTAAACTTATTTTGTTGCTTTCGTTGTTATATTTGATTCCCCAGATCTTAGGTGTTTGTTGGGCGCGAATTTTTATTCAGCATACACACCAAACGAGCAAAACAGGACGAGCAACTGATCAACGCAACCATCGAAAATAAACTTTTCTTACCAAGTCAGCTATGATTTTTCAGTATGGATTTTAATATTTTCTGAAAAAACATAGCTTCTTAATAAAAACCATAAACAATGAGCACGCAAATGCTCGTTTAAAAATTTAAAGTTCATGCAAATAGATTTTTTTAATAATAATTTTATCAAATAATTGCGATTGGCTATCTTGTTCACCGATAATTTCAGCGATCACGATATGACCGTTTGTTTTTCTTCGTAGTTGATAGTTGATTTTACCCGTTGCCGTCAGTTCGTTTAACATATCTACCACACCGCCAAAACCAGTTTTCTTCGTAATAAAACCTAAAGTCACCATTCGTTCATCTAAATTTTTAGCAGAAATTGTCACTCCTGTAGTTAAATAATGTTTTAATGTATGGACTAATTCGTCTAATTCCTCTGAAGTAGACACGATTGAGACCGATTGATTGGCATAACTTTCATCTATTGCTTCACTTTTTAATGATGCTTCTACTATTTCGTTAGTTGCATCCCGTAATAATTCTAACTCTTGTAGTAACATCTCATATTGTTCTTGGGTAAGCATAACCCCTGCAACTTTTTCACGGTTAAATACATATACACCAGTCTCAGCTTTTCTTGCTTGATCAAACACATCCATCGGCGATCTTTTCACCTCAGTGATTGAAGATGTAGGAACTTCTAATTTCTTTAAATCCACTGGGCCATCCTCCTTTACTCATCAAGTTTATTATAACAGAATCTAGATTAGAAAAATCAATTTTTTGTATCAATCCAGTAATCAATATCAGAAAGTAAACGATCGATCCCAAAAGAGGCTTGGTAAAAATAGGTTTTCTGATCTTTATTGTTATTAAGAGGAAAAAAGTGATCTGTAATAATCAATTGGGCATAACTAGGTGGTGTCGCCCTCGTACAAACATGAATAGATGTACGTTTTCGGTGCCTTAATGTTTTGTCTAATACTGATGCTAGGCGTCGGGCTTCTTCATGATCATAACGGAAAAAAAAGACGATTTTTACTTCTGGAGGATGGATTTCTAAATATCCTCGTTCTTGTAAAACCTTAAGTAAAAGTAACCCCCACTCAAAGGAAGGATATGTAAGAGCTTGTTGCAAAGCCATTCGATATTGCTGAAGTTTTTCTTTCATATTTGGTACTATACGTAAATTTTCTTGATACGCATAAAATTCTTCTTTGATCACTCTCTCATGAAGGCCAACGGAATAACGTAACCATTCTTGATAAATGACTCGTGTGATCGTTGTTTTATTAGCACTTTCGAATTCGCTGGTCAACAAAAATAATGAATCTAGTTTTTCTGTTAACGTCATCAATTTTCGATAAATAGGTGTTTGCTCAATTTTTTCCCAATATTTCTCTATAATGATATGACAACTCAAGCGCACAATGCAACGGTAATTTTTTTCAGTGGATGATAACGGATATTCGCTTCGAAACAATAATTCTTGAAACATTTCGAAAAAAACAGTAGCATGTTCATTTAAGATCTTGATCTCTGAACTTTCTTGACGCTGTTCCAATAAGTGAATGAATAATTCTGAAAAAGTTTGTTCTGTATCATCAACAAAAAAGATTGGAAAATCTTTTAAAAAACAGAAAAGGAGGTAGCGGATTTTTCGTTCCGAGCCATAAATCATCTTTTTTTTATAAGAAAAAGATAGATGATATTCTCCAAGTCATTTTCTTAAGCGCTCTTGTGATGAACGGTTGTATTCTTGCTGATAATTATTTTGTAAAATCAAATCTTTCAATAAACAGAAAGAAGAAGAATGGATGAGAAAATAAAACAATAAATATGGTTCGCTGTATCCTTTATTATAAATCAATTGCACAATCTTTTTCCCTTGAATCAATTGTATTGGAAAATCGCCTTCTTCCAATCTTTTTAGATAGCGATCAATTGTTTTTGCATCTACTAATAACTTTTCAGCTAGCTCTGTTTTTTTCCATGATAAATCTTTCATTTGATTGATCAACATGAAAAGATTTTGGACATTTTTTGATAATAATTTCTGCCATTTCATTATTGTCCCCTCACTTATGTTTACTCTGTGTTTGGGAGCATGATTATAACCTAGCTCCCCATATATTAATTACGAAAAAAAATAAATTTTTTTCCATAATAAATAAATATTCATCTAATTTTAATCTAACACCTGTAAATCATTTGTTCCTACCCATTACTACTTCTCCTAATCTTTGTAGTAAAAGCTATTTAAGAAAGTAGAAATAAAAAAGACAATCCTTTTATAAAAGGAACGAGATTTTACCTTCTCTGAAAAACCTTTTTACTTCGTTTATTTTCAGAGTAGTAAAAAGGTTCTATATTCCTTAAGGATTGTCTTTTTATAGAAATAAATCGCTCACTATTTTTCTTTTTAATTATTTTTGATAGTTATTTTAAAGTCAATGCGTTAAGAGCTACAACGACTGTACTTAATGACATCAAGACAGCTCCAACTGCTGGACTTAAAATAATACCAATAGAAGCTAAAATACCAGCTGCTAATGGAATCGCAATGATATTATATCCTGCTCCCCACCAAAGGTTTTGAATCATTTTTCGTCTTGTTTGTTTTGCTAAATCTAAGAAATGCAAGATATCTTTAGGATCACTATTCGTTAGAACAACATCGGCAGAATCAATCGCAATATCGGTTCCTGCACCGATCGCCATACCGATTGTTGCTCGAGCTAAACTAGGAGCATCATTAATTCCATCCCCAACCATGATCACCTTTTTCCCTTGATCAAGATATATTTGGACGATGGCTTCTTTATCGTCTGGTAGTAATCCTCCATAATAGTCATTTATCCCAAGGTATTCAGCTACCGCTTGCGCAGCCTTTTGATTATCGCCCGTTAACATTACCGGAGTTATGTTTTGTTCTTTCATTATTTTGATGAATTCTTGAGCTTATGGTTTAATTTCATCCCCTAGAGCAATAACAGCAACTAATTTTTCTTCAATGACTAAAAAACTAACTGTATTCCCTTGTTCTTCATATTTTTTTAAGCGTTCAGCATCAATTTCAAATCCTAATCGATCAGCTTCTTTTTCATTTATAATCTTGACTTCTTTTTCTCTAACCTTAGCTGTTAGACCAACACCTGCTAAATTCTTTTGTTCATTTGCTTGATATGGTTTAATATTTTGTTCTTTTAAATATTTTATGATACCAATCGCTAATGGATGGTTAGCATTAGCTTCCAAAGCACCAATGTATTTTAACGCTTGTTCTTTCGTATATTTTTCATCTAAAATTTCAACACCCGTCACTGTAAACTTTCCTTGTGTAAGTGTTCCAGTTTTATCTAACATAATTATATCTAAATCATTGGCTTGTTCCATTGCATTCCGATTTTTCAAAAGTAATCCATTCTTTGCTGCAATTGATGTAGAACGGGCAACCACTAAAGGTATTGCTAAGCCTAGCGCATGCGGACAAGCAATGATAAAGACTGTCACCATGCGTTCTAACGCAGTCGGTAGATTTGCTAGGAAAAGCCAAGCAACGAAAGCTGTGATCCCGACTACTAAGGCCACATAAAACAACCACTTCGCTACTTTGTCAGATAAAAACTCTAATTTAGATTTTTCGTTTTGGGCTTTTCGTACCATATCCATTACTTTGGCAAGATAACCACTTTCACCTGTTCCTGTTACAATAATTTCAATGGTTCCATCCCCATTGATAGATCCTCCAATAACAGAATCATTGATCTTCTTCTTGACTCCTTTTGATTCACCTGTAACTGCTGATTCATCCACAATCGTTTGACATTTTACGATCGTACCATCTTGTTGGCATTTTATCTCCAGCACGTACAAGCAAGTGATCACCTTCGTGTACTTCCTTTAATGAAATCGTTTCTTCAGATCCATCTTTTTTCAAACGTTTTACTGATTCAGGCAGTAACTCAGCCAACTTTTGCAAAGCATTGCTGGCATTGGATACAGCATTCATTTCAATCCAATGACCTAATAACATGATCACAATCAATGTAGCTAATTCCCAGAAAAAGTCCATGACGTGAACGTGAGGATTGATTAAATTTGCTACGAAAGAATAGACACTATAGACATAAGCTACTGTAATCCCCATAGCAATTAAAGTCATCATTGCGGGGCTCTTTTGTTTTAATTCCATTTTTGCCCCACTTAAAAAGGGTTGACCGCCGTAAATAAATAAAATCGTTGCAAGGATCAATACAATCCACCATATTTATTGGTGTCATCTTCATAGTTTGTTTCTTTTTTCATTTTTTTCATTCCTTTCATCTTAAATGATTTAGTTGAGCGTTTTTCGATTTAAGCTTAAAGAATTTAATAAAACACTAACAGAGCTGAAAGCCATCGCACCACCAGCAATGATTGGATTCAAAAAACCAAGAGCAGCAAATGGGATACCGACCGTATTATAAATGAATGCCCAAAATAAATTTTGTTTAATCTTTTTTACTGTTGCCGCTGATAAAGTAATTGTTTGATAAATAGATGTCAAATTGCTATTCATCAACGTAACATCGGCTGTTTCCATCGCAATATCGGTTCCACTCCCCATAGCAATTCCTACATTTGCTAAAGCTAATGCTGGCGCGTCATTGATCCCATCTCCGACCATACCAACTTGTTTTCCTTCTTTTTGTAAATTTTCGACATATTTTGCTTTCTCTTCAGGTAATACTTCACCAAAAATATGTGTAGGATCAATACCGACTTGTTTTCCAATTGTTTGAGCTGCCAATTGATTATCTCCTGTAACCATGAATACTTCGATACCACTACGTTGCAATTGTGTAATGGCTTCTTTCGCTCCTGCTTTGATTTGATCTGCTGCAGCTATCATTCCTAAAACTTGTTCTTCATTTGCCAAAAACATGACTGTTTTACCTTCTTGTTCTAATTCTAACGCTTGTTCTTGAAATACATCAAATGAAAGGTTCATTTCTACTAAACGTTTTCTCGTTCCTGCAAAATAGCGAACACCCTTGATACATCCACTAATTCCTGCGCCTGGATGAGCAGTAAAATCAAGTAAAGGCTCAGGTCTGATCCCTTGTTTTTCACCATAAGAGACAATAGCTTTCCCTAAAGGATGTTCAGAAGCATATTCAAGTGAATAAAAAAGTGATAAAGTATTTTCTTGGCCAATAACATCAGTCACTTCTGGACGACCTTGTGTAATCGTGCCGGTTTTATCTAAAAGATACTATTTAAATGAGCAGCAGCTTCCAACGTGTCTCCGCCTTTAATTAATATGCCATTTCGTGCACCTACTCCTGTACCTACCATAATGGCGGTTGGTGTTGCTAACCCCAGTGCACAAGGACAAGCAATGACAAGGACCGAAACGCTATGGATCAATGCTAACTGCCAATCTCCAGTCATAAACCCAGTTATAACCATTGTTAAAAAAGCCAAAATCAAAACAATTGGCACAAAAATTCCGGAAATTTTATCAGCAATTTGTTGTATAGGTGCTTTACTTCCTTGAGCATCTTCAACCATTTGGATAATTTGTGATAAAACCGTATTTTTTCCTATTTGGGAGACTTGCATTTGAATGAGTCCATTCGTATTAATCGTCCCACCAAAAATTAAGTCTTTTTCTCTTTTTTCAACAGGAACACTTTCACCTGTCAACATACTTTCATCAATTGCACTAGATCCTACAATGATTTGCCCATCTGTTGGAACCTGTTCTCCTGGACGAATCACTAAAATATCCCCAATTGTTACTTCGTCAATTGCAACAGTTCGTTCTTCGCCATTTTGTAAGAGTTGCGCGGTTTTTGTCTGAAGTGACATTAATTGTTTAATGGCTTCTCCAGTTTTACTTTTTGCAGTATATTCTAAATATTTTCCTAATAAAATCAAAGTAATAATCATACTACTGCTTTCAAAATATAGATCGTGGGTATGGCTAGGTAAAAAGCCGTTGTATACACTTAGTAGAAAAGCTGCAGTCGTTCCAATAGCAACCAATACATCCATATTAGGAGCCTTGGTTTTTAACGCATGATACGCTCCTTTATAAAAACGCCAACCGACATAAAATTGAACTGGAAGTGCTAGTAATAATTGTATAATTGGTCGATGAAAAAAATAAATAATAGTAGCATGACTTCCTAATAACATGGCGATCATTGAAATCATTAATGGTACTGTCAAAATCGTACTTAAGATAAGATCAAATTTCATTTTTTTAAGATAAGAACGTTTTTCTTCTGCAATTTTTTGTTTATGTGCTTCATCGTATAAAATCGCACCATAGCCAATATTTTCGACACTTTTGATTAATTCTTCTGTTGACGTATCTGTGTACTTCACACTTGCTTTTTCTGTCGCTAAGTTTACTGTGGCAGAAACAACACCCGGTTGTTCGTTTAATTCTTTTTCAATTCGTGCAGAGCAATTTGCACACGTCATACCAGTGATGACAAACGTCTCCATTTTTTTTCGCTTCCATCAAATCACCTCTGATTGATATCCTAATATATTAATTGCTCGACAAATTTCCCCTGCTGAGATTTTTGATTCGTCAAATTTGACTATTCCATTTTCCTTTTTTAGA
This sequence comes from Enterococcus lacertideformus, assembly GCA_015680865.1. GTDB lineage: Bacteria > Bacillota > Bacilli > Lactobacillales > Enterococcaceae > Enterococcus_B > Enterococcus_B lacertideformus. The sequence continues at coordinate 89,754 of JADAKE010000017.1, forward strand.
CTGATTTTTACTTTTTTACACCTACTAGTTGCGCCACTGTTCCTTCTACTTTGCTGGCACAGTGATTACAACTCATCCCTTTAATTGAAAACTCTTGTTTCATTTTTACTTCCTCCTGATTGATGTTCTTTGCACTGACATTGTCCAGGGACACAATTACATTCAATTGTAACAACTGGTTCTTTTTTATTAAGCTGTACTAAGATTTTTTTAATATCATCTTGTGTTAAGGTAGCTTCTTCAATCAAATCAGCGATTGTACCACCAATTTTTTTCGCACAGATATGTGAAAAAAGATTTTCAGTTACGTTCTTGAGTGTATCTTCCTCTGAGACTTTCGGGTGATAAACAAATTTTTTCCCTTCCTGTTCTGTCCAAAGAGCTTCTTTTTTTACTAAGCGTCCTAAAAGTGTTTTGACAGTCGCTGGTTTCCAAGCCATAGAATCAGCTAATATCTGAGTAATTTCTTGTGCCGTTGTTTGTCCCAAGGTCCATATAACTCGCATAATTTCCCACTCAGAATCACTGATTTTTATTGGAGAACTTTTTTCATTCATACTTTTTCCCTCCGCTCTTAGTTTACATATGCAAACTTAAATACATCTAAAGATTACAGCTGTAAACTTAAATTGTCAATTAGTTTGTTTATTTTTTTAAATACTTGCTAGCTGTTTCTTTCTGTTGTTTAAAATGACCACTTTATCTTTTTATCTTTTATTTGAAGTGTCTTGATCAAGTGAATGATTCGTGGCTCATGTGTTCTCTTGAAACACCAGACAACAAAATAAAAACTTCAAATACCCTTTAGCTAATTTCTCTGGAATGCTATTGATACGTCAGGTCTTGTGTTGCGTTCTATTTTTCTTTTGATTGATTCCTTGATGACTCGATACATTGCAAGACATCTGGGACACGTAACAAAATAATATGATCTACTTCCAGCATCCATATAATAGCAGTAGCAAGCTAGTTCCCTTCAATGATCCATCATTTTCATTCATAAATTTTTCTTGTACTGATTTCATTTCTCTCCTACCTCACTATAATCTGTACTGAGCTTAAAAAATCTAGTGGTAAAAAGGCCTCACCAGTTAATGATTGTATGGTGCTTGTCAACATGGATTTACTAGAATCACTTTGTCCCAGCCTCTATTCGAAAGCTGTATTAAGCTTCAATGATTGTTTTATTTTCTTCTTTAATTTTTATCTCGACGAGCAATAGCCGGTAGGATCATCCCTAGCATGATCAAAATAATCGGTGTCACTACATTAGATATCAACTGGAACCACCAAGCTTTAGGATCTGCTGCATACTCTACTTTTGGCACCATTCCTAGGATACATGCAAAAGCCGTAAAAGCAAAACACCATACCCCAAAGATAAAGCCGACTTTAGGATTTTTCACAAATTTATATTCAGAAGTGAATTTTTTGTATGCTTTATTGAGCATCATATAAGCTAAGAATACCAATAGATAACTCATAGGCATCACAACTGAATTCAAGTTAGTCAACCATTTTACGAGTTCATTCATATCTTTGATCCCAAAAATCGGTAACAAAATTATAATACCTACTAAAATACCGGTCAATAAGTACCCATTAACCAATGTTCCCTTACGATTTCGTTTACGTAACCACATGGGTACAAAATCTGGATCTGCATCTGCTAATAAGATTTTCAATGGTGCATCAATTGAAAAGGCTAGTGCAGAGATTTGACCAACCATATTTGTCAACGCATAAATGATCATCAATGAATTGCCGATCCCATAGTAGTTACCCAATATTTGAAAAGCACTATAAGTCCCATTTGCCATTAGGTCCTTAGGAATATTGTCACTAGCAAATAGCATTCCCATAGCTACGGAACCTAAAACAGCACAGACACCAACCATAGCAGCTAAAAAAATCATACCTTTTGGAAATTCTTTTGCCGGATTTCTAGTTGAATTAACGTAAGGGGAAATTTTTTCTGCCCCACCTACTGCAAAAACAAGCATCGAAACTGTGGTAAAGTAACTAAAGTCAAATGTAGGAATGTAAGTTTTCACTTCATTCATTCCTGTTGTTGCAAATTCCATATTTGTGGTAATGAATGGTGCCGTTACTGCCATTAGAATGAATAGCAATGACATAACAAACATCGCAGTCCCTGCCAAACCACCAATTACTTTCAAAGTTGATAAACCTTTAGTAGATAAATACAAGAAAGCTAAGAAAATAACCAGTGAAATCACTGCTACCATCTGAACAGTCATCGTATTTACAATATTGCCGTTTCCTTGTACTGCCCATCCAGCAGCAATCAAGATTGCTTGTGGTTTTTGTGCAAGATAGGGAATGTGGACTACCCAATATGTCCAAGCAGCATAATAAGCCAATCGCTTATTGGATGTCGTGTTTTCTACCCATGAACTAACGCCACCTTTACTATCTTTGAAGGCGGAACCAAGTTGTCCCACAATTAAAGCATAAGGAATAAAATAAATAGCAAGAATCAATAGCCAAGAAGTAACAACTGAAATTCCTTGTTGTGCGTAGTTGTTCACAACATTTCCCATGCCCCAAACCATGTTAAACGCAATAAGCGCTACAGTAAACCAACGTAATTGTTTATCGTTCATCTGTTCTCTCCTTTATATTTTTATAAATAAAACAATTATACACATGTAATCATAAACAAATTCTTATCCTTTTACAATAGTTTGTTATTTTAATTGAGTATATTTTTAAATAAAACACATCATTCTTACATAGTTTTATCATTTATATTCTTTAATGCTTTTTTCTACAAAAATTGCAATTTAGCTTACTGAGTCGTAAAAAGTGAAAAACATAAAAAACATATAGTTATTTTAATGAATTCGTTTTCAAAATAAAAAATAACGTTCAGGAATTAATATTGAAAAATACATCGACTCTTTTTCATATACAAAGAGCTAATCATTTAGATAAACTTATCCAACCAATTATTGATCATTTTAAATGATACTTCTTTATTATTCGACGTACTTTTTTATGTTTCAGTTTGGAATCCTCTATTAGCTAGTTCTAGTTGGATACGTCGATAGCCTTAATTCCCTCCTTTTTTTAAAGATCATTTGAATGAGTTCCTCTAATAGATCTTTTTTGTTTCTTCATTGTTGAAACATTTTTTCCAGTAATTAAAGTTGGCACAAAGCCAATCACAGCTCATACGAGATCTTGTCGATACTTTCCCATCAATTCAATAACTATTCTAGTTCAGATTCTTCGCTTCGCCATAATCGTCTGTTAGAAAGTCCGTAGCTTTTTTAGATATGCCACCTCAATGTTCAAACATCCATTTCAACTCTTCTTCACGATCTGTTTTCTTTATTTTCTGTTTTCCAAAGGCTTCTGCTTCATTGTGGTTGATCTTCCTTTTCGTTTAGCCAAGACATTTTTCCCTACGACGAGATAGATTTTGTGCCAACGAGAGAACATCGATCCACTTGGAAGATCGAACTGTCTTGCTGTCTCACTGTAAGAAACCCATGTCGTTTCTATAAAAAGTCATACATCTCGCTTAAAATCACTAGTATATTTTATAGTTGTACAGTGTGTTTCAAGTCCTTTTTCACCAAAAAAATTGATAGACTTGTGTCCAAAACTAATGCGTTGGACGTTAGACCTTATTTTTTCGCTAATGGCTATCCCACCCAGAGGTCCTTCAAGATCTTATTTTACTACTTTCAATTTAAATCCTACTTCATGAAAAATGCCCCCTAAAAATTGTCGTTTTCACGTACAATTTTTAGGGGGGACCTTATTTTTTTCCCATGCTCATTTCAGACTCCGATAAAGCCTACATAAACGGCAATTAAAATACTTGCGTTTATATCAAACTATAAATCAAGTTTCTGTGCGATCTTTTTCTTCCTTGCCATCTAAATCAGTAACTTGTCATGTCTATTTTTTTATATATAAGCATCTCATCGCATTTAACACAGCTAATACCGTTACACCAACGTCTGCAAATACAGCATCACCCATGGATGCAATACCACATGCACCTAAAATCAAAACGAAAATTTTGATACCAATGGCAAAAATGATATTTTGTTTGACGATTTTTAAAGTCTTTCTTGATAAACGAATTGCATCAGCTATTTTTGATGGTTCATCGTTCATAATGACTACATCTGCTGCTTCGATCGCTGCATCACTGCCAATTCCACCCATAGCGATGCCAACATCTGCTCTTGCTAATACAGGCGCATCGTTAATACCATCACCAACGAATGCTGTTTTTTGTGTACTATTAGTGATAAATTGCTCCAATTTTTCCACTTTGTCTTGTGGCAAAAGTTCACTATAAACTGTATCAACTCCTAGTTCTTTCCCAATATGAGTCGCAATTTCTCTGGAATCGCCCGTAAGCATCACCGTCTTCTTGATTCCTACTTCTTTTAGTTTTCTCAAAGCTTCTTTTGCATCCTTTTTTATAGTATCAGCAATAACCAAACAACCAACATATTGCTTATCAATAGCTACGTAGATCAAAGTGCCTATTGATTGATTTACTGGGAATTCCACTTTGTAACGTGTAAGAAGTTTATGATTGCCGACTAAGATCGTCATTCCATTTATAATTGCTTGAATACCTTCTCCTGTGATCTCTTCCGTTTGATCTGTTGGTAATAAAGGACCTTTATAATCCGCTAAAATGGCTTGAGCAATAGGGTGCGTTGAACCCTGTTCCACACTTGCAACATATTGCATAAACAATGACTTATCGATGGTTGTCTCAATTTGTTGAATGGAAAAATCTCCTTTTGTCAACGTACCTGTTTTGTCAAAAATCATTGTGTCAGTGCGTGCTAATAATTCAAGGTAATTACTTCCCTTTACAAGCACACCTATTTTACTTGCACCACCAATTCCGCCAAAAAAACTAAGTGGAACAGAAATTACCAAGGCACACAGACAGGAGATTACCAAGAAAGTCAATGCACGATAGATCCACTCCTCAAAGGCCGCGCCTGATAGAACTAACGGTGGTACAATTGCTAATAAAATAGCTAATCCCACCACAACTGGCGTATAATAATGGGCAAATTTTGTGATAAAATTTTCTGCTGGCGCTTTTTTGCTACTTGCATTTTCCACTAGTTCAAGCAACTTGCTAATGGTTGAATTTTCATAATTTTTTTCAACTTCAACTAACAACGATTGATTTTTATTAATAAAACCACTTAGTACCATGTCTCCTACAAATACTTCTTTGGGCAGTGACTCTCCTGTTAGCGCAGACGTATTAACTAATGATTGTCCTTTAAGTACCGTGCCATCCAAAGGTACTCGTTCCCCTGGTTTAACCACTACGTGTGCACCTATTAGCACATTTTCTGGTTGAATCGTTATCAATCCTTCTTCTGTCTCTACGTTAGCAACTTCTGGACGAATCTCCATCAATGATCGAATTGATTTTCTAGATTGATTGACTGCCATCCCTTGGAAGTACTCGCCAACTTGATAAAACAGCATAACAGCAACTGCTTCTGGATATTCTCCAATGACCATTGCACCAATCGTTGCAACTGCCATCAAAAAATTTTCATCAAATACTCGCCCTTTTGTGATATTTAAGACTGCACGTTTGATGATATCAAATCCGATAAGTAAATAAATCATTAAAAAGCCAATAAAGTGGATCAGTTCACTCGATTTCCAAACAAACAATATCAATAAACCAATTACCGAAAGAATGATTCGAATAAGATCATTTGTTCTACTACTTTCCTCTTCATCTAATACATGGCTGGTCTTTTGTTTGATTTCTGTAATCTCTACTTCTGGTTCTAATTCTTTGATTACTTTTTTAGTTGTTGTTTCAATCGCTTCCATATCTTTTTCATCTGCGTCAATCGTTAATTTACCAGTAGTAAAGTTGACATTTGCTTGTTTTACGCCATTGATCTCGTTAACTTTCTTTTCGATTTTCATTGCACAATTTGCACAATCTAGACCTACTACTCGATAACTTCTCATTTTTTTCACTCCTTATTTATACACATGAACATCTATTCATGATTGATTATATATGAATGTACAATCCTATGTCAAATGAAATATCCGTTACTAATTTTTACCTAACGTATCAAAAAGCTTATTTTATACCTTGAATTGTCAATTTAAATGCAATGTTTTATCAAAAAATAGTTCGTAAGGCGTTTTCCAGCTTAGGTATTTTCTTGATCACAAGTTCAGCTTGAGAATAGCTTGCTCAATACAGCTGTCAGTACCAGTATCCATTTCTTTATTTTTAGGAAAATATTCTCTAAACCATCCATTCATATTTTCATTTTGTTCCTCATTGCTAAGGGGGATGTGGATCAGGAAAATACAAGTGAACTCCATTAAGTACTTTTGTTACTTCTGAACGTTTTAAAAACTCTTTTCCTCTGTTAGGAGTCACTGTTTTCACTTGGTTTGAAGAAATAGAAGAGAATGATTGGGTGATTTTATCTCGAACTAATACGGAGAACGTTTTCTCAATTTTTCTGCCCAATAAATACCTTGATATACGGTCAGTCAATGTTACTAAGCAAGCCTCTCTAGTTTTACCGACTACTGTATTACTGTATCAGCTTATGCCTTATTTCTAAACGATTATTAGTGGCTACAGAATGTTTATGAATCGTAGTTGATAGTTTGGATGTTCCCTCTTTTTTCAACATGGTTTTTGTGGTACCTAGTTTTTCCACGATGTCTAAGTGAATGAACTAGTGCCTGATTTCTATTATTTAAGGATTCTGTTTTGAATAGACAATTATAAATACCAAGATAGATCGTTGTGTAACTTATGGTAAAGTCAAATTTTTCATGTTTCAAACGATAGACAATTTTCTTAGGAAACTATTGTTCTTCAACGAATAAACTTCGAACAAGTTTCTAAAGAGATTGTTGGATAATAGTAGTTTTCGTCTACAGCTCGTTTTTCTATAGGGATGCACGGTTTGAGTAACAGTAGGAAAATACGTATGTTTTTTTATATTACGTTTTATTCTCTTAAAGCTGTAGATGAGCTACTTTCTATGCTAGAAGCAATAGCCCAGATAGAGTACCCATTATTGAACAATAAAAAGATATTTTCTCGTTCAAGTATTGTAAAATGGTTTTAGTGACGCATAGCTATCTTCCTTTCAAATAGTGTTCTAGATAAAGCTATTTTAACTGGAATTTAGCTGTGTATCTTTTTTTATTAGCTGTTGCACTTAAAGTGTATATTCAAGACATAAAAAAAGGACGAGGTTACGTCAAGTACTTAATAAATTCTTATCCAAGTCTTCTTTGCCAAGATTTTCATTTCAATATTCGTTTGCTATAAAAAAGGTTCTATAATATTTGGTGTTGTTACTCTTTCTGAGTGAGAACACCAAGTATTTTTTTATACAAAAAGACATTTGGTTGTCCTATAATTAAATCGCCAAACCCAATCATAGGAGGATAACCAAATGTCCAGTATTAAGAATATCAAATATAAAGATGATTGCCTAGACAAAACCATCAAACAAATCCTAAATATTCACGATTCCAACCTTATTTTTCCTAAAGACGGCGTCTCAAAAGAAAAAGTTCATGGGCGAATGTCCACCGTCTTCACCGGTCGGTTAAGCTACCCGTCGGCTCGGTGTGAGTGTTGCGGCTACGACTCCATCATCCATCATGGCTACAAAGATAGCTGGGTTCAATTACTCCCTTATCAAGAGGTGTCTACCTATCTTCATCTCTATAAACAACGGTTTTATTGTAAACAGTGTCACCATACCTTTTCGGCTAAAACCTATTATGTCGCAGAAAACTGTTATCTTTCCCAAGCGCTCAAGTTTGCGATCGCTATTGATTTAAAGAAGAAAATTTCGATGAAAGATATCTCCCAACGTTACTTGGTTTCCTCTAAAACGGTTGAACGGTTGTTAGATTCTTTTTTTGAAGAACTACGACTTAAGCCCAATTACTTACCCAAACGTCTATTGATTGATGAATTTAAAGGAACTAAGGACTGTCAGGGCACCATGTGTTTTATTCTCAGTGACGCGGATACGGGGAAAATCTTTGATATTTTAGAAGATCGAAGAAGCTTCAAGCTGATCGCCTATTTCATGCGCTTTACTTATCACGCACGGAAAAACGTTTCTCATGTCGTGATGGATATGAATGCGGGCTATGATTCTGTGACAAAGGTCGTTTTCCCAAATGCTCGGATTTCCATTGATCGGTTCCATGTAATCCAACAACTCAATCGTGCGTTTAATAAGCAACGGATAAAAACCATGAATCACTTGAAAAAGAGCGACCCGCAAGCCATGAAAAAGTATCGCAAACTTAAGAAGTATTGGCGAACCATTCTGAAGAAAAATAGAAAAATCAATTATTCTGTGCTCAAACAATATCCGCTTTTTCAACAGAAATACCTGACGAAATCTGAAGTATTGGACTACTTATTATCCATTAACGAACACCTACGGACTAGCTATGAAGTGTATCAGAATTTGTTGGATGCCTTTGATGCCAAAGATTATAAAGATTTTTATGAACGCATGGATCACTTACCCACAAAACTTAATCCAGCATTTAAAAAAGCGATTCTTTACTTAAACAAACACAAACAAGCAATTATCCATGCGTTAAAATTCCCCTATTCAAATGAGAAACTTGAAGAGAAGAATCACCTGATTAAAGTGATTAAGAGAGTGGCGTTCGGTTTTAGAACCTTTCGTCATCTTCGTATGCGAGTTCTAATTCAACAGAATCTTTGTGACATCATTTGAGCGAAAAAAACAAAAAAAGGAGACGCCGAAGCATTTCCTTTCAATGATTTAATGAAAACAACACTATTTGACTTAGAGCCATAAAAAATCCCAAGCATTCAAAGCTAGTTCTTGGCTAACTTTGAATGCTTGGTATAAATAAATAGTCATATTTCTTCACTTTTTAATAAACAACCTCTATGAAAAGTTGTTTCTGCCGACATTTATTTTTGCTATACTTTACGGATAAATCCGGTTCAATAAACGTGGAAATGGGATTGCTTCACGAACATGATCGATGCAAGCGATCCAAGTAACGGTACGTTCCAAGCCTAATCCAAAACCAGAATGTGGCACAGAACCATATTTACGTAAATCAAGGTACCAAGAATATTCAATTTCATCTAAACCATGTTTTTTAATTTGCTCGAGCAAGAAATCATAATCTGTAGCACGTTCACTCCCACCGATGATTTCTCCATACCCTTCTGGTGCTATCATATCTGCACAAATCACGACATCCTCACGTGTTGGGTGTGGTTTCATGTAGAATGGCTTAATGGCTTTTGGATAATTCAAAATAAATACTGGTTGTTCAAATGAATTAGCAATAAATGTTTCATGTGGTGAACCAAAGTCATCGCCCCATTCGATATCATCAAAACCATTTTTCTTTAATAACTCCACTGCATCATCATATGAAATACGTGGAAATGGCAATTTTGTATAAGTTTTCAATACTTCTTTGTCTCTTTCTAAGACATCTAGTGCATAGTCACAATGATCCAATACATTTTGAACTAAGAAAGCAACATACTGTTCTTGAACTTCTAAGCTTTCTTCTTGGTGCATAAATGCCATCTCAGGTTCGATCATCCAGAATTCAATCAAATGGCGACGTGTTTTTGACTTTTCCGCACGGAAGGTCGGGCCAAAAGAGAATACTTTACCAAAAGCCATTGCTGCGGCTTCCATATATAATTGACCGCTTTGAGATAAATAAGCCTTTTGATCGAAATAATTTGTTTCGAACAAGTCAGTTGTTCCTTCTGGTGCAGAACCAGTTAAAATTGGTGGATCAATTTTGACAAAGTTATGGTTATTGAAAAACTCATAAGTTGCTCGGATTATTTCGTTTCTAATTTGCATGATTGCATGTTGTTTCGAAGAACGTAACCATAAATGACGGTGATCCATCAAAAAATCTGTTCCATGTTCTTTTGGTGTAATTGGATAATCCTGGCTTTCGCTAACGACTTCAATTGCTTTGATCCCAATTTCATAGCCGAATTTTGAGCGACTATCTTCACGAATTTCCCCCGTCAAGAGTATTGATGTTTCTTGATGAAGATTTTTAGCAAGTTGGAAAACTTCCTCCGGCACTTCGCTTTTGACTACTACACCTTGAAAATAAGCTGTTCCGTCTCTTAACTGTAGGAAAGCAATTTTACCGCTTGATCGTTTATTTGCTACCCAAGCACCAATCTTCACTGTTTCTCCTACATGATTTTTCGAATCGATGATTTGAATTGTTTCCACGTATGACTCTCCTTTTTCTACCTTAATTATTAAGTTGGTTTTGACTTTTACTCTCAATAAAGCGTGCGATTCGCCGTACTGCTTCCTCTAAAGTTCCAAGATCTGTTGCATAGCTCAGTCGAACATTTTCTGGTGCGCCAAACCCTTCACCTGTGACTAAAGCCACACCTGTTTCTTCTAAAAGATCTTCTACCCATTTAGTAACATTATCATAACCGCACATTGCGAGAGTTCCTTTTACATTTGGAAACAGATAAAAGGCTCCCTGTGGCTTATTGAGCGTCACACCCGGTAAATTCGAAACAAACGGGTATAAAATATCCAGTCGCTCTTCGAAAGCTTCCCGCATTTCTTCTACCGTGTCTTGCTCCCCATTTAATGCTTCAACCGCTGCATATTGACTAACTGCTGTGGGATTGCTTGTTGATTGTGAAGCAATCGAGATCATCCCATTGATGATTTCTTGATTTCCTAAAGCATAACCGATTCTCCACCCTGTCATCGCATATGTTTTTGATACACCATTAATGATAATTGTTTGTTTGCGAATCGCTTCAGAAATTGATGCAATGGGAGTAAACTCATTGCTATTATAAACCAATCGACCATAAATATCATCTGCAACTATTAAAAGGTCATTTTTTACCGCCCATTCTCCAATTGCTTGTAGTTCATTTTTAGTATAAATCATACCTGTAGGATTAGAAGGAGAATTGAGGATCAATGCTTTGGTTTTAGGCGAACGTGCTTCTTCTAATAAAGAAACTGTCACTTTAAACGCATTTTTCTCTTCTCCCTTAACAAAAATCGGTCGTCCTTGGGCTAATTTGACTTGTTCGCCATAGCTTACCCAATAAGGGACGGGAATGATCACTTCATCCTCGGGGTTTAAAATCGTTTGAAAAAGTGCATAAAGAGCAAATTTTGCACCATCGGTTACGATCGTTTGGGACATTTCATAATGGATCCCATAGTTTTTCTTGATGTAATCCACGATTGCTTGTCGCAATTCCGATATACCAGCACTTGGTGTATAATAACTTGCTTTTCCACTTTTAATCGCACGGATCGCTGCTTTCTGGATATTTTCAGGTGTCGCAAAGTCTGGTTCTCCGACAGTCAAACTTAAAATATCTTTTCCTTGCGCTTTTAACGCTTTTGCTTTTGCTGCCGTAGCAAGCGTAACAGAGGGTTCTAATCGTCGAATTCTTTCTGACAACTTCATTCTACTCATCCTTTACAGTTTATATTCCAGTGATAGTTTTTACTTCTTTTCCTGATTCAAAGGAAAGTAGATAATAATTTAATTGATCCTTTGAATTTTTTCCTATAATTTCCCAGACTGTTTGGTCATTATACATACCAAGAGCTACCTTTTCGATCTGGATTTCTGGATGAGTCTCCGCAATTTTTTGTTTCGCTTCCTGTTCAGTCAATCCATTTTTTTGGTCTAAAACTTTTACTTTTTCTCCTGATTTAGGAATAATGACCGCAATTTCTTGCCCTTTATCATTTTTACCTGTCAAAGAAAAATAAGTTTTTTTACGCGTAAACCAATAAAAATGATCGACTTCTTCAAGGTCTGCATATTTTTTAGCGATTTCGATTGCTTCTGCTTTTGCTTGCATCCTTGGACTACTAGCACGTAAGTAAAAAATCGTACTGAATACAATAATTGCTAACAAAGCGATAATCAGCCCGAGTAATACACGGTTGATTGTTTTTTCTTGCGGTGGTTCTTGCTTTGATTTTGATTGTTTATTCAAGGATCGTCGCTCCTTTTATATTGGCTAAAATTTATTATAGCAGATTTTTTATATGAAAAAAAATTGTCAGTAGAAGTTTATTCTTCATTTTTATTTAAGAAGATCTGAATGTCCTGACAAATATCATCCAATGTTTCTTCTTTGATCGTTAGATTCTTAGGCAATGCGTGGATGATTCGAGCACTATACTTTGCGGAAAGAAAGCGACGATCCAAGATCAACAAGACTCCACGGTCTTCTTCAGAACGGATCAATCGCCCTAAGGCTTGTCGTAGCTTTAAGGCAGCTTTAGGCACAGATTCTTGATAAAAAGGGTTGATTCCTTCAGATTCAAGATACGTATTTCTTGCTTTTACCATGGGACGCAACGGGTTATCAAAAGGTAGTCTAGTTATAACGACGATCTGTAAAGCATCTCCAGGTAAATCCACCCCTTCCCAAAAGCTATCTGCTCCAAAAAGAACACTCATTTCAGACAACATGAAACGCTTCAATAGCTTTTGACGACCCCCTCCTATTCCTTGTGCCAAGATTTCTCGCCCTTGTTCTAGCATTGACATATGGATCGTCTGATAGACTTTTTGCAAAACTTCATGAGAGGTGAACAATACTAATATCGGTCGCTTTTCTTGGGAAATCAACCGAGCCAATGTACAAGATAGATAGTTGATATATTGCTGATTGTTCACCTGACTAATCGTTGGTGCTTCTTTAGGTACATAAATCCTTGCTTGTTTTTCATAATCATAAGGAGAAGCAAGAACTTTTAACGGCGTGCCTTCAATGCCTAATCGTTTTGCTAAATATTGCCGATTCGGACCTACTTTAAGAGTACCACCAATATATATTATATGGCGGTAACGCGGATACCACACTGTTGTTTTCAATAAAGCAGCTTTAAAATCATGGAGATGAAAAATTGCTTGTTGCGGTGTTTTGTTAGGAATAAACCAGTGGATCAAATGTTCATGCCAATCTTCCAGCCATTTCTCCATAAAAGCTGCTTGCTTTTCCATCTGATCAAATAGTTGGTACAGTTTCGCTAAATCGAGCCTCATCTTATTTGTCCAACTTTCTTGAATCAATGTTAAGCTTAATTTCATTTGTCCTTGCAACTGCTGAATCTCGCGGTAAAAAAGCTGAAGATGATCAATAGCCAGACTAGACTCGAATGATAGTTGTGCTAGTTTTTCTTGAGAAACCATGATTTCTTCTGGATATTCTCCAATTTTTTGTTTGGTAGCGAATTGATTTAGTCCTTCTGCTAGAAAAATTTGTGATTCATAAAGCGATCTTAACTCTTCTCGATAAACTTCTAACCAATGACTAACCTCATGACCTTTTGGCAAATATTTTTTGATTCGAACAAATAAATGATCAGGTTCCTCAAACTGTTGAATCTGTCTATAAAAAGAAGCAATACTTAGACATTGATCGTTAACCTTTTCGGCGATGTCAGGTAAATGATGAGCTTCATCAATCAACAAATAAGGGCTCTTTGGAAGTAAAGTTTTTTTTCTTTGTGTTTCTTGTACTAAGAATGCATGATTTACAATCAAAAAATTGCTTTGTTTTGCTTTTTCCTCTAAAAACCGAACAAAATCTTGTTCATAAAAGGATTGATTTTTTGCTAAAAAAGAGGTGCCTCTATGAGCAATATCAGAAAAAAAAGCATGGTTCAAATTTGTCAGATGCAGCTCATCTAAATCGCCAGTTTTTGTTTGCGTTAACCAAACCAACACAGCCATTTGATACAATAAATATTGTTTTTGTTCTTTTGGTACTTCAAGAGTCGCTTTAAATCTTTGTAAGTCAATATAATGCCGATAACTTTTGATGATCGTAGCTTGAATAGGTTGATCAAGCAACTGATTTAGCAATGGAATATCTTTTTCCATGATCTGTTGCTGTAAGACTAAAGAAACTGTACTGATGATTGCTGGCTTTTCTGGGGTAGCTAAATAACTTAAAGGAAGTAAATAACCGATTGTTTTCCCCATTCCTGTGGCTGCCTCGATCATTAAATCTTTTGATTCTTCTTTCGTAAAATGGTCATACACTGCATTCATCAATCTATTTTGCTCTTTACGATACATTAGTGTTTTTCCAAATATTTTTACTTTAGCTTGCTTTTTTCTAGGATAAACTTGCTCTTTATAATGCACACTAGTATAAAGCTCGACTTGTTTTTTTTGCAAAGCCAGACCATCAATGATTTCTAAATTTTTATCCAAGGGTTTAGGATGTTCTTTCATTTCTTCCATTACTGTTTGAATAAAAACACCTGTGTCCTTTCCTGTTTGTCCACTTAAAGTAGTAATAGCTTCTAGCGTGATTAGAGGTAAATTTCTCATTCGCTCTTCAATCAATAACAACAATTGTGCTGTTACTTCCGCATCACTGTCTGCTTGATGAGGATTTTCATGAGTAAAGCCCAGACTATCTGCTAAATCTGTCAATCGAAAACTTGGTTCACTTGGCAAGAAAATCTGTGCTAACTCTACGGTATCAATTCCAGGAATAGTTAACGTAGGTGTCTGGCAACGCAGCAATTCCTGGTTAAGAAAGTTATAATCAAAATAGATATTATGCGCAACGAAAATCGTATCTACTAAAAGATTATAAATAGTTGCTGCAACATCCTCAAAATAAGGGGCTTGTTGGACACGACGATTGGATATCCCCGTCAAGTGCTGAATTTGTTTTGAAATCTTCCGCCCTGGATTAATGTCTATCGAAAAGCGAGAAGTGATTTGGCCAGCTTCAATCATGACACACCCAAATTGAATAATCCGATCTTCTTTTGGATTTGTCCCAGTTGTTTCAATATCGACAACTGCATAAGTTTTTGGTTTCAAAATAGCTACCTCTTCTCTTGCTTTTAAATGTTCTCTTGCGATTATACTACAAACAAACAAAAAATTCTTAATTCCTATTTGGATTTTACAAGGAAAAACTTTATTTTATTCGTTCTTTTTTCATTTCCTTTACTGAAAGTCTTACTTCTCTAAAGACGAATTGCTTCAAACTGCAAAAAAGCCCGATAACTGTCCATCAGACAGATATCGGGCTTTTATTTTATATGGGCTAATTAAGCTTTAGTAACATTAGTTGCTTGAGGGCCACGTTGACCTTCTTCAACATCAAAGTTTACTGTTTGACCTTCTTCTAAAGTTTTGAATCCGTCGCCTTGGATAGCTGAGAAATGAACGAATACATCGTTACCATTTTCTGCTGTAATAAATCCAAAACCTTTTTCTGAGTTAAACCATTTTACTGTACCTGTTTCCATAATAAAAATCCTCCTTGTGTCTCGACACATATTTTGCAATTACTTGAATGGTGTATATCTGGAAGATGTTTATTTGAAACAAGCTACCACAGATTACCGAACAAAAACTACATTTTTAATATATCATACCGTTTACAAAATAGCCACTATTTTAGCCTTCTTTTTTTTCTTTTAAATTAGTATTTTATGAATCAAGTGAAACCCAACATTCCTTGTGTTTTCTCTCAACTAAAATATTTCGATTGTCATTAGTAACGAAGGATGGCAACTAGACTCTTCTCGTCTGGTGCATCTTTTTGTTCAAGAATAAGAACTTGACCACCATTCGTGATGACATTATATGCTAACTCATTTAATACTTGGCGACGGTCATACTCTGTCTCTGGGTCTTCCCCAAATCCATCGGCCAAGTTTGATGTCGCAATAAATAGATGAGAAATTTTTCCTTCTTTAGCAGCTGGAACAATATCGACAAGCTGATCAATAAATTTTTTATCTAATAAACGATTATAGTCTGCCACTTCTTTAGCAGCTAATTCATCTGATAATTTTTTCGCACCTTCTTCAATTTCCTTTAATGTCAATTGAGCAGGAGAAGCAGAAATGGCCACGTCTGAACGATAATAAGGATTTTTTGCCACTTTTTTAAACATTGTTTGATTTTCTGGTAAAGCAAATAAATAAATCGGTAGTTTTTCTGAATTTTCAAAAGTATCTTTGAAGTACTCATCAACTACTTGGTAATAATTGACCCAGTCGATTTCTACTTCTTCATCTTTTGGATTGACCCCATGAAAAGTTGCTCCTTCACTACCATTTGACGTGTAGTTCAGACTACCGCCAGTTAATTCAGAACCTAAAGCAGTCACCACATCTCTTGGCGCCTCTTCTGATAATTTTACTTCTTTTACTTGCTTATTTTTTACTTCATAAAGTTTCATTGAATCACGATTCAATACCAAT
This sequence comes from Enterococcus lacertideformus, assembly GCA_015680865.1. Taxonomy (GTDB): domain Bacteria; phylum Bacillota; class Bacilli; order Lactobacillales; family Enterococcaceae; genus Enterococcus_B; species Enterococcus_B lacertideformus. The sequence continues at coordinate 106,091 of JADAKE010000017.1, forward strand.
AAATAATAGGCATAATTAAAGTGACTGTTTTTGATAATCGCTAATAAATATGGAAGTTCACTCACATAATACTGATCATCTACAGGAATATTTAGTCGATGGATATACGTATGCTCTGAAGACAAGATAACTGCAACACTTGTTGTTGCACTCAGCAAAAATGAAGCATCTTCTAACAAACTATTGATTTTTTCTTGGAATAAGGCCCAATCATGTTCGCCATATCTTTTTTCGAAACGTTTTTTCGCTTCTTTTGCAAAATTTTTGAACTTGATTTGATCTTTTTCTACGTCTTGATGTGCAACATGAGTATTTAACATAATCGTAACAAATGGACCCTTTGCACCTTCTGAAGTCAACTGTGACAACAATTCTTTTGCCATTTTTGTCATAAACGTATCCCTCCTAAAAAGTCATTCCTTTACTATAAGTAAAGTCTACCACAACAGAATTTTTCAAGACAATAAAACGAATTCCTGCTTCAAAACATTCTAAAGCCATAGTTTTTCTTAACTTCATCTTTGCTTCATATTTTCATCAAATATCTTATCTAAAAATTAACAATCTCTTCAATTATCAATGATATACTAAACAAAATAATCTAAAGAGGTGATTTAATGCATTTACTTATGATTTTTAGCTTATTAAGTATGACCGCACTTTTTCTTTTTACAGCCTCCCGTTTAAGTAGTTCTGAAGTTAAAACGATAAAGGTTCGTAACAATAGTCAAGACAAATATTGATTCTTCACTTACTGTGTGCCAGTGATTGGATTGATTTTCTCTTTTTCACTCATCGAAAGATTTCAGAAAAAGCTTCATTAAAGAACTATTTTATTAAATAAGATCAAGAAAACAGGTAAGGGTCCATTTTGAACACAAAAAATTTAAACAAAAAAATACTGTTAACACCCCTCCTGAATCGATTAAAACAGGATAGTGCTGATATTTTCACAACAAAAAAGAGACAAAAAAGATTGCTTCGTACACACCTACTTTTTTGTTTCCTTTTTTGATGAATCATTTGTACAATGAATAATAAATTTGGTCTAAGTTTTTTAAACATTTTATTTTCTAAGAAGTACTTTTGGTCAATGACCAAATGACTTGTCCAGAATAAATCCCTGGCACAATTTCTAAGGGGTCGGCTTCAAATCTATAGTAGATATCATATTCATTAAAATTTTTAGTTAAATTTGCTGTTCCCACGGATTCTTGCATCAATATTCTTTGCGCTTCACTACTTAGTTGAAAAAGTAATTTTTTTGTTTCTTTTTCAAAAAAGCAAAGAGAAAATTCTTCTCCCCATGTATTCACTTGTTCAATGATAGATGAAGGACTTTTTCAACTGTAAAAAAATCCGTTTGCCGTTGTATAAGAACTGTCTGCACCTGGATACGCCCAAGCAATATGATGTCCTCGAGAGACAGTTTCTCTATCCATCAAGCCGTCGCTACTAATAATACTGCTGTTATTATTATGAAAAGTATCAAATTCAATGGCAATACTGTTAGGGATAGCTCCTTGACTAAGAGGGATTGCACTTCCTGAATTTGCCCACACACCAATGGTGGGTCCTGCTTGTGCCGCTAAAGAGCCAAGCCCACTACTCTGCATAACAAAAGCTAAACCATCACTATCGTTTACGGTATTTTCGATGTAAAAAGCCATTTCGATTTTAAAATCTTTTGTAAAGGTGACCGGATTATTAAACCATACTGCTCCACTGGAATTGGTTGTAGTATCGTTTATTTGTACATATCAACGTGTCTCTTCTCCGGCTGGAGTCCCTGCTTTTCCTGCCGTCGAAACCATTGTTTCGTCAATTGGCAAGGTTTCAAATGGTGGCGCAGTAACCGCTGCTTTCGTTTCTATAGGAAAAAGCATTGCCCAAGTAAATAAGAGAAAAAACAATAATCTGCCTTGAAAAAATATTGGTTTCTCCTGTTTATTCATATTTAAGCTCACTTTCTTTGTGATTTTTTCACTTGATAATATCTCCAACCTAAAAACAAGATAATGGCTAACAACAACGTAATAAATAATAACAATAAGTAAATCAACCAGTTATTTTTATCTTTTTGAGCGTACACTGTTTTTTGATTGATTGATTTTGCGCTTGTCTTCGTCACAGTAAACGAATCATCGAAGTTCCAGTTTCCCTTGGAAGAAGTTAGTTCAATGTGTGTGGTGTAATCTCCAGTCTCCAGTTGTTCAGAAGCTAAATCTGTTATCAGAGGAAGAGTTGAATTAGGTGCAAACTGGTAATTTTCTGCTTTCTTCTCACCAACATTCTTCTTTGTTTTTTTGTTATAAATCGTTGTATGCACCCTTATATTCCCAAATGCAACTGGCTGATCATTTTTAATCGTGCTTTGAATAGCCGCATAGCTATTTTTTACAATTGGCTCTGTTTTTATCAAAGTTAAATTTGGCGAGGGAAGTTCTGTCAACTCGGATCTTAGACGAATCCCCAGTTGTGTGACGTAGCGTGTTTGGATCATGGACTCTTTCTGTGCAGTCTTAGCTTTTGGAGAAAGTAATTCAAACGAAAATGCTCCTAAAATTTCTCCAATAATATTTTGTTTATTTAATTTTAAAGTAAATAATACTTCTTTTGCTTCATTTGGTTTCAATTTTATTTGTTGTTTTTTCGGTTCAATGAACTCGGTGAACGAATGTCCTTGGTTTTTTTCTGCTGTTTTTGCTATTTGATAAGCAATAATTCCAGTTGAAGTGGTATAACTATTTAAAGCAGTGGCTTCGATTATTAACGCTTGATCTGTCGTATTTTGAACGACTATCATCAGGATTTGTTCCGTTTCCTCTTTTACATGTAAATCAAAATAAGTCGCATCAGATACTTGATTTTCAGGAAAACTCGGCAAAACAGTAAAAGCGGTCGTTTCTGCCTTTACTATCAAAGATTTAAAGTTACTATTCCATAAGAAGAAACCTGAAAAGAAAACTAGCAAAAGAAGAACTTTTTTATTCTTTTTCGTCATCTTTCATATCACGCCATTCTTTAAATTTTTTTATAAAAAGAGCTTGAGACAAACGTCCATGAGGGTCATGACCTTCATAGACGTTTGTCCCAGCCTCTCTTTTATTTTTACGCTGGTTTATAAGCGTTAGTTAAGGTCCATGTAACCACTCCTGTATACTGCCCACTATTGATATTTTGTTTTGGGAATGTCAATGTCGTTTCCGTAAAATCAAAAGTATTTGTTGCTAAACCAGTTGTACCATTTGCCGTAGCGACAAGCGTTGGATCAGTTGTCCCTGCATCAATTGCTGGAATTGTACCGATTGTCGCAGCCCCTGCCGTACGTGTGGCAGCTAAATTTAGTTTTACAGATTGGAGAGTAACTGACTTTTCATTGGTAATCGCTGATAAACTCGCTGTTAACATCCAGCCAGAATCATTAGGACCTCTGTAATCTGAAATTGTCGTTGCTTCTGGTATACTTGTTAACTCTTGATCAGCTTCTGCAATCTCTTTAATCGTTAAGTCGCCAAAATCAAAGTTAGAAACGGTATCTAGACTTAAGATTCCCCCTTGAATATTTAACGAAGCGTCACTTGTTAATACAGCTGTTGGATTGGCCTCCATAGCAAATGTCTCTTGTACCCCACCAACTACACCAATACCACTACCTAATAACAGTAAAATCGTACACTTTTTCATATTACTATCCCGCCTTCATAAAATGTGTGTTTTATAATCTATTTTTTATCATAAATTAATTATATCACATTTGATTTAAATCACAAGAAAAAACATCATAATAAATTAAAATTACAAAAAAATATGTTATTTAAATATTTCATCCACTTTTTGATTAAGTAAAACATTAAAATATCAAGCTAAATTAAAAATAAGAAACTATAAAATCTCAACATAAAATAAATTAATAATCAGAGAGATTTTTTTAACATTAAAATTAAAGTGATAACTTTGATAAAATACAAAACAAAAAATTAAAAATAAATGAGGTAGATAACCGTTTTTATATTTTTATTAAGGAACATTATTAAATATATTCGCCTCCCTATTCTTAATAAAACAATTTAAAGACAAGAAGGAAAAGATTTAGAAAAATAATGGGGGCATAAGACAAAAAGACATCTTGGACTCTTTACATAGGTGCAGGTATAAAAACGAATAAACGGTGAAGTAAAAGGATCACCTTCAAAAAATAAGTCGAAATTGGCTAGAAATTTAGAAGCACTAAGGAAATAATCAACGTCAACGAACTACTTTTTGTATTTCTAATCAATTTTAGGAAATACTCGCTTATTTCTTGATACTAAATACTTTTTTATCAACCACTTTATATAATACAAGTGTCTTTTATAAAGTTTTTTTCAGAACCATTGAAACTGACCTATCTCTCTGATAAACTTTTTACTTGTAAAAATATTATTAGAAAACAAGGAGAACAAAAATGCCCCTAAAAAAAAAACACGTTTACTGGTTCTGTTCACAAGCTTGCTTTTGTGTATCACTTCTTTTTTACCCTCTCTATCTGTTCATGCGGATGAAGCATTCAAAGTAAATGCAAAAGCTGCGTTTGCCGTTGATGAAAAAAGTGGCAAAATTCTTTATGATCAAGATGGTGAAAAAACAATGGGTATCGCCTCTATCACTAAGATTATTGGACTTTATATCGTATTGGAACAGGTAAAAGAAGGGAAGTTATCATGGGATGAAAAAGTTCCGATCTCAGACTATACTGAATCGCTAAGTGTTGTTCCTGATCTATCAAATGTCCCTTTACACAAAGAAAATAGTTACACAGTGAAGGAATTGTTTGATTCAGCCTTTATCCAATCTGCTAATGCTTCTATCGTTGCCTTAGCAGAAAAGGTTTCGGGTAGTGAGACGAAATTTTTGGAAGTCATGAAAAAACAACTAAAAGACTGGGGAATTAATAATGCAACGATTGTCAACGCTTCCGGTCTGAATAATTCTTATCTTGGAGAAAACCGGCCTGAAGGTACCACAGAAACAGCAGAAAATCAAATGTCTGCTAAAGACGTCGCCATTGTGGCACGACACTTACTTTTGGATTTTCCTTAAATACTAAAGGTTACTAGCACTACCACTGAAATGTTTGGTGAGAATACCCAATCACCAGTAGAAATGATTAACTGGAACTGGATGCTTCCAGGTTTCGTAAGCTATAAAGAATGCGTAGATGGCTTAAAAACTGGAACTACTGAATTTGCTGGCGCCTGTTTTGTGGGAACGATCAATAAAGATGGTCATAGGTTCATTACAGTTGTATTAAATGCAGATGATCATGCCACAAATCCAAGTGCTCGCTTCAACGAAACAGCTCGTTTGATGGATTATTGTTATGATAATTGGTCTATTAAAGAATTAGGAAAAGCAAATGCAAGTATTCCAAGCTTAAAAACAATTGATGTCAAAGATGGAAAAGAAACATCTGTCGCTGTTGCTTTAAAAGATCCAGTAAAAATATGGGTAAAAAATGGCATGGACACTGGTAAGTTAATGATCACTCCCACTATTGATAAAAAGATCACCTCAAACAAGCAAGTAACAGCACCTATCAATAAAGGAACTAAAGTTGGTACAGCAACCATTACCTTACCTGAAGATAAATTAGGCTATTTAGAAGAAAATAAAGAACCTACTACAGATATCATTACCAATAAAACAGTCGAAAAAGCGAATATTTTTGTTATTGGTTGGAGACATGTCGCTGATTTTTTCAGTAAAATGTTTTAAGCTAGTCAAATAATCATACGACTAAAAATTTAGATCGATAAAATGCGTCACTTGAGTTAGAATAAATGAGCTAACTTAAGAGGCGCATTTTATGCTATTGTTTACTTCTATTTCTTTTTTACTAAAGTATTACTCATACATTTTAGTTTTTCGTAACAGCTTTTTTCCAGATATTCCGCTATAATAGTAAAGACTTATAAAACGTTGTTGGCTTTTTACTTCAACAAACCTAGCTATGAGCTATTTGCTTATAACAAATATATGCTACATTTATCCATTCTTGTGCACAAAATGAAAGGAGTTAACTCTATGAATTTGACAAGAGACCTTCTTTTTCTGGTACTCTATATTTTAGGTTTTGCAAGCGTCTTTTATTGGCGGCGCCGTCAAAGTGATCCCGCATTGTTCTTTTATTGTGGGACTTGGACGTTTACGATGATGGTCACGTATTTTATTATTTTGGAAGTCTTCTATTCCACCTATTATTTTTTGATTCCCTTATTCTTTTTCAGTATTTTTGCTTATTCCTATTTTACTGAAAAACGCAAATTATTGAATGGTGTTTTATATAATCTCTTTTTAATTGTTTTAGGGGGTTATTTACTAAAGTTACTTTTTGAGACACAAAACATTTTTATTGGTGGTTTGATCGCTTTAATTGCTATTCCTGCCTTCCTTATCTTAATATTCGGTATCTATATACTCATTGTTTTTTTATTTTGGAACAGTTTGGTTGTGCTAAGAAAAGAATCGCATTCATTAGCCAATCTTTTGACTTTATTGTTAGCTATATTTTTAACCCTATTTATTGTATTTCAAATTTACTTTATTCAGTATTTACCACAGTGGTTCAACGTTTTATTTTCAGCAGTTCCTTTTATTTTGATCTATCTCTTTATCGTTTTTTATAATTTCATGACTGTTTCATTCCTTTATCAATTCAATCACCCTAGATATAATCAACATTACATTATCGTTTTAGGAGCAGGATTAATAAACGGAGAAAAGGTATCTCCTCTTTTAGCGAAAAGGATCAATAAGGCCATTGCTTTTTATTGGGCACAAAGTAAAGCAACCTTAAATCCGCCGATTTTGTTGATGTCAGGTGGCCAAGGTAAAGACGAAAAAATACCTGAAGCTATTGCGATGAAAAAATACGCATTGGCAAAAGGCATTCCTGAAAAAGATATTTTAGTTGAAACCAATTCAAAAACAACTCTTGAAAATATGCAATTTTCTAAAGAAATAATGGATCAACAAACCAACGGCCCTTATCGTGCAATTTTCGCTTCAAATAATTACCATATTTTTCGAGCCGGTCTTTATGCCCGACAAGCAAATCTAAAAGCCAATGGCATTGGCAGTAAAACAGCCTTTTATTACTTGCCAAATGCTTTTTTACGAGAGTACATTGCGATTTTGGTATTGCATAAAAAACGCCATCTTATCGTTGGTGGTTTGATCATGTTTTTTGCTGCCTTATTTGCTACTGTAACATTCTTTATTTAAAAAAATTATTGTTTTTATGTAATCAATTGTGAACATAAGTGCAGAAGAAACAAACAGGAATATCCGAAATTTAACTCACAAAATTTCAGGATATCCCGGTTTATTTTTGCTAAATGATTTCGTTAATCACTAGCTACTAATTCAGTTTGGTGATTAAAATTTGATTTACAGCAATTTATTAGTCATTATTACTTGTTTTTTTCCATGATTTTTTCTCCATAATTGGCAAGAATAGAATTCCTTTTTTGACTTCAACTTTTTGAGCTGAATAGATGCCACTATTCCCAGAACACATAAAACTAACAAGGCAGATCATAAAGAAATAACTTGATGCTTGTCCTCCAAACAATTCAATGCCCATAATAAAACAAGCAATAGGTGTGTTTGTTGCTCCAGAAAAGACTCCAATAAAACCAAGCCCAGCGAGAAAAGGAATCGAAACATGTAAAAACGGCGCTAATGCTGCACCTAAAGTAGCGCCAATTTCAAATAACGGCGTTACCTCGCCTCCTTGGTAACCAGCGCCTAGAGACAAAATCGTAAATCCTAACTTGCCGATAAAATCATAAAAACGAGTCGTTCCATTAAAGGCATCTGCTAATAAAGGCAAGCTTAGCCCCAGATATCTTTGTGTCTGCAAAATAATTGCTAAAGATACTACAATGGCCCCACCAATAAAATTTCGCCATACAGGGTTTGGCATTCTTTTCCCATACCAAGCTTTTAAAAATACAATTGAACGACTAAATACCCAGCCGATGATACCAAATATCATCCCTGCAATTAATAATTTTAAGAAAAGAGAAAAATCCCAACTTGGAATATTTCCCATTTGATAATGGGTGTGTTTGATACCGAAACTTTCAGTTACAAAATTGGCAAAGAGGGCTGCAAAAAAACTTGGAAAAATCGCCTCTGTTCTGACTTTTCCAATCGCTAAAACTTCTAACCCAAATAGTGTTCCAGCCAGTGGTGTACCAAACACTGAACTAAAGCCTGCACTAATACCACTAATGATCAGTAATTCTCGTTCTACTTTATTTAATCGGAGAAGACGAGCAAAATTTTCTGCTAATGCGCCCCCCATTTGAACCGCAGTTCCTTCACGTCCCACAGAGCCTCCGAATAAATGAGTAGTAATAGTTCCAAACAAAGTTAAAGGAATCAAACGTAAAGGAATTTTTTCCTCTCCTCCATTGCCCTGATCAATTACTAAATCATTTCCTCTAGCAGAATTTTTCCCGTAAGAATGGTATAAAAAAGCAAAAATACCACCACTCAAAGGTAAAAATGACAAAAGCCAAGGATTTTCAAGCCGTACATTCGTTACTAAGGTCAAGCTATTTAGAAAAAACGCCGATAAACTCCCCATCAAAATTCCTAAAACCAAAGTAATCAATATCCACTTGATCATATACACAATAACCATTATCGGATCAGGTAAATGATTTTCCATAATATTTCCTCCCAAAAAAACGCCTACTAAAAAAAGGGTAGCCCCAATTTTTAGTAGGCTTCATTAGTTATCTTAAGATTAACGTTTAAAGGCGAACACCATCGCCTATTTACTTTATCACCTAAAATAGCACATTATTGTGAAAAACACAATGAAATTATCTTTCTTTTTTTACAAGCTCAGTAAACTTATAAAAGGGAGCTAATTGGACTAATTGATGATTGCAATACTCGCTGTCATGGCATATATAATTCCCTCTTTTTGTATATGTTCCATCAAAATTAGATTTAGTTGTCGCTAAAAAAAGTGAAACATTTGAAGTCTTCTTACAGATTGTACAAATCCCTTTGGTAATTGTAGGAGACAATGTTCCACTAATTCCCCTTAATTTATTTTGTTCATCATAATAAATAATAAATTTTTTCTGGCTACCGGAGTCATTCCATCCGATATAAGTGAATGTCCTCAAATCTAAGTGGTTCCAATCAGGATATTTTAATTTTTTCACTTTTCGGAATAGTTTATCGATTTGCACTTTTGTTGGTTGTTCAAACGGAACAACTGCTTCTTTTAACTCATCTAATAGACGTTCTGCTTTTTCTTTTTTTAAAGAAGAATCCAAAACATTTTCTAAGAAAAGATGGATGGATTGTGAGGGATGAGCAAATAGCTTATTTATTTTCTCTGCTGTCAATGCTTGCACCGTTTCTACTATCTTTGGATCATTTACTGAATGATAAACGGATAATAAATGTTCTACTTCTCGTTTCATAAAATAAAATTGATAAGGTTTGATTGTTTTTTCCATGACTTTGCGTCCTTTCTTCTTTTAAGTGAACGTACTTTGAAGAAAAGAGCTTCAACAAAGTACCTTAGTTAAAGACTTTCCACTCTTTTAAATAAGATCCATATGGCATCTTATCATCACCTCCTTTATTTTTGTACCGAACTTAACTTACTCATGATACAAAGTAAACAGTAAAAATAATGAACCATCAAACATCAAAAAAAAACTGGGAAATTTTGTGAAATTTCCCAAGAAGAGATCTTAATCAATTATTTTAATCAGATTATTAAACGGATTGTTCTTTACCAAAATATCGTTGCCATCTTTGTTTCATGGAAGCAGTCATTGGTTGTGCAGCCTCCTTGACCGCACAATACTTATCAACAAAAGTAACGATATAACTTTCTTTATATTTAGGTGGAGCTATCGTCGCTCCCCACATGTGCTTCAAAATGATATCGCGCTCTAAATCAGAAAGCTCCGTAATCTTTTCTGCATTTTTGACAGCAATCCTAGGATGAATATACGCATGTGTACCCTCATCAAACTTGGTCGTACGCCAATCGTAGTAGAAAAGATCATGCAAAAGTCCAGCACGAGCAGTTGCTTTCGCATTACCGCCCCATTTTTTAGCTAATTTATAACTATAATATGAAACACTTACTGAGTGTTCCAAACGAGTCGAATGGACATGCTGCGTATAATTTGCTAGTTTCTTAACTGCATCTGTTTCCAATAGATCTTCTACATAAGACATATATTCTTCGTCTTCACGCCATTTTTCTGTCATAATTATTGATCTGCCACCTTTTTAAATTTCGTTCTCTTTTGAAATTGAACCTAGTATACCACTAGCATTCTGATTATTCTAGTGAGGCTATAGCAAAATGCAAAAAGCTTAAATGTTCCTTAATCATAAGGAGAAATGGTAAAGTACGATACCTGCTGCCACTCCTACATTTAATGATTCAACATTTCCAGGAATCGGTATATAAATATTTTGGTCCGTTAATGATAGAATCTCAGAACGTACCCCCTGTCCTTCATTTCCCATCACGACCGCATAATTCTTTGGTACGTTCACCGTACTTAACGAAATTGCTTCTTCATTTAATTCAGTGCCATAAGTTGCAAACCCTTGTTTTTTCAACATGGGAATCAACAGCTCAAGGTCTGCTTGGATAATTGGGAGATGATAGTTGCTCCCCTGCATACTTCTTAATACTTTCGTACTATAGATATCAGCAGAACCTTTACCAAGAACTACACCAGATAAACCAAAAGCGTCGGCTGTGCGAATCATTGTGCCTACATTTCCAGGATCTTGGACATTGTCAAGTAACAGCCAGCCACCAGTAAATGGTGGCACCTTTGTCTGCTTCTCATGTATGACTGCCAAGATACCTTGTGGGGTCGGCAAGTCCGAGACTACAGACATGACTTCATTAGTTACTAATACCAAAGAAATCTCTTGATGTTGATCAAGCCAAGAAGCCCATTCCTCTAATCCTTTTTGTGTAATTAAGATCTCCTTTACTTTTGCATTCGCTGCAACAGCCTCTTCAATTAAGTGAAAACCTTTAAGTAGGTATTCCCCTTTTTCTTCTCGGTATTTTTTTTTATGTAGTTTTTTTAATTCTTTGATCCTTGGATTTTTTGCTGATTGGATTTCTTTCACATTTTTCACCTCACTTAATTATAGCATGGATTAGTTCCTTGAACTTGTTTCAATACAAAAAAATCGGTATCATTAATTTAAAAATAAAGGAAAGATTGGTGATTACGATGAATAAGGTTAAAATGAATGTTCAAGGACGTGTACAAGGTGTCGGCTTTCGTTATATGACAAAAATCGTTGCTGACCAACTCGGTGTCACAGGTACTGTTAAAAATGAAGAAGATGGCTCTGTCACAATCGAAGCTGCTGGGGATGCCGAAACAATCAAAAAATTTATTGCAGAAGTAAAAAAATCCCCAAGTCCTAGTGGTCGGGTCCAGTATGTCGATTTACAGGAAAATCCAATGATGGAAGAAAGAAAAAAATTCGATATCATTGGTTAATTATTTGTCTCACAGAAAAAGAAAAATTCGAGCCCATTCATTCGAACAGATAACTAATAAAAGGGATGTGGTCAAAGTTATCTCTACACTTCAAAAAACATTTTAAGCTGTAGAGGTTTATCTTATCTTCTTTTTTCTCATCTAGTTTTATTTATTTTTTATAATTGCTAATCAATGAAAACTTAATTAATAAAGTTATGTTTTTACTACATTAATTTAAACCTTTATCATTTACTTAGTGCTTTTTTAATAACTATAAATGATCGCTTGCTTTTTCAAGCTTACTCTTCATGATTTATATAAATTTTCTATGAAGTAGATTGAATTATGAACGCTTTTTTAGTATAGTTAATTTTGTGTAAAAATTATAATAGAGGAAGTATTTTATGAATAAATGGAAAAATTGGTTATTGGGTTCTAGTCTTGTCACAATCACGCTTTTCTTATCTGGTTGTGTACGCTTAGATTCAAATGGTAATCCTGATACATCAGGATTCGTGTACCGAATACTCGTCCATCCAATGGGACAAGCGATTACATATTTAGTGGAGAACTTCAACTGGTCTTATGGTTGGGCTGTTATTTTGATGACAGTCATTGTTCGTATCATTATTTTGCCATTAGGTATTAGTCAATCAAAAAAAACAATGATTCAATCAGAAAAAATGCAAGCATTAAAACCACAAGTCGAAGCAGCACAACAAAAATTAAAAACTGCAATAACTCGTGAAGAACAAATGGCTGCTCAAGCGCAGATGCAACAAGTCTATCGTGAAAATGGATTAAGCATGACAGGCGGTATCGGCTGTTTACCTTTACTGATCCAGATGCCTATATTTTCAGCTCTTTATTTTACAGCTCGTTATACAGAAGGTATCCGTGAATCATCCTTTTATGGTATCGACCTTGGAAATCCTAGTTTTGTTTTAGTGGCAATTGCAGGTATTGCCTACTTGCTTCAAGGATATATCTCTACGATTGGTATTCCTGAAGAACAAAAGAAAACGATGCGCACAATGTTGATCGTCTCTCCAGCGATGATCGTCTTCATGTCCATCAGCGCGCCAGCTGGTGTCACACTTTACTGGGTGGTCGGTGGCATCTTTAGTTGCTTACAAACATTTATTACAAATGTAATTATGAAGCCAAAACTAAAAGCACAAGTAGCAGAAGAGCTAAAACAAAATCCACCAAAACAAGTAGTGACACCTAGAAAAGATGTAACTCCTGCTGAAAGTGAAAAAGAATCACAGAAACAAGTACAAGCACCAAAGAAACAAAACGCGCGAAATGCAGGTAAACAACAAAAACGTAAATAAAAAAACACTAGTCCACATGTAGGAAATGAATAGACTAGGACATAAATCTAAATTAAAACCGAAAAATCTAAAAAATAGGAAAAACTATTTTTTAGATTTTTCGGTTTATTGTGTCTAACGTTTCTCATAGCATTTTATTCTTGCTTCAACCTGTAAAAATTAAGCGCTTTGCTATTGGAAAGTACCTACCTACTTAGGGATAGGAGTTGCACTATTAAAAACTTCTTAGTCTTTCTTTTTACTAAAAAATAGGCCCTATTTTCAACGGTCACTCGCTCTATTAAAAATAACCTATAACTAATTCCTTCTAAAATCTTAGTTATAAGGAGTGAAAAAGTATTTCTTAACTATTTATTTCTCTTTTTATGCGAGATTAAATCAAGTAATGGGTTTACCTTTGCTAACATGGTAATCAATAAATAAATAGGCACTGCAATTAAGAATTGAATAAGATTTGTGAGGATATTGCTTCTTAAGTGAGCTGTTAAAAAGCGGGTAATCAGGCACATAAGCAATCCCGCAAATACAAACACCACAATTTTTCGTCGATCAAATTTAAAATCGGTTTGTCGTAAAAAGGATTTCGTCCGCACAAAAGTAACGAAACATTCAGCTAAAGTATATGAAACAACAACTCCAAAAAATCCGATGATTGGTAATAAGATACAATTTGACACGATATTGATGATTGCACCAGTCATTACTGAATAATTGTATTCTTTGACCCGACCAATCGGCATCAAATACTGCCTTGATATCGATACTCCTAGTGGAATAATTACAATCAAAATTGTAAAATAGGGAATCACTTTATTGACATAAAGAAATTTTTCCCCAAAAAACCAAGGAACTAATTTATCGTAGACCGTTAACAAACCAAACATGATCGGTACCGAAAAAAACAGTTGCAGATGAATCGTTTTTTCCATCGTTCGGACAATTCTTTCAATATTTTCTTTGGCAAAAAAACTTGTCATATGAGGCAACAAAACTAAATCTAAAGTCGTGATAACCGCGATAAATACCGTATTCAATTGTAAGGAATTTGTAAAAAAACCTACTGTCGCACTTCCTAAAGTAGCTCCTAGCAAAGTTTTATTCAAGTTCGTATACAACAATACCGCTACTTGGGGGATAAAGTATTCAAAGGATCCCTTTAAATGTGTAATACTGTTTGTGATCTCTATTTTTGTAAAATGAATGTATTTAGGAATAAAAACCCAAAGACTGATTTGTGATAAGACTAAACCCACCCCCTGGATCAATGTGTACTTCGCTGTATCTCCTTCACTTTTAATTAATAAAATAATTAAGAAAAACGTGAATAATTGAACGACTAAATTAGAAATACTGGGTTTCTTAAAGTCTTCGATCCCCATAAAAAACCAAGAAACATCAAAGAATACTGCAAGAATAGCTAATGATTGAATCAATAAGTAAATGCTGTTCTTTGAAAGGAAAGCAACAATTAAGTAAATAGATAACACGATACCTGTTGTCAGCGCCTTGAACACAAAGATTTCCCAAAAAACTTTTGATAGTATTTTTTTTGTCGATTAAAGGCCAACGTGATTTCTCTATTCCCATAGATTGCTATACCTAATCCCGCAAATAAAACAAAATATTGTGAAATGGAAAAGGTATAATTATAGATCCCAATACCACTTGGCCCTAAGGCATTAGAAACAATTGGTATACTTATAGTAGGAATGATAATCTTGGTAAGTTGAAACAAACTCTGATAAAAAAATTTTTTCGCTATATTTTTCATTCATTAATCCCGTCTAAAAAGATCTCTCGTATAAACTTTAGCTAGCACATCATTTAATTGAGGATCCATTCGATTTGAAACAATCACGTCTGAGAGTTGTTTGAACTCTTCTAACTCTTTAATGACACGTGAATGAAAGAAGCTTTCTGTATTTAGTGTTGGTTCATACACAAAAACTTCGATTCCTTTTGCTTTGATTCGTTTCATGATCCCTTGAATAGATGAATAACGAAAATTATCAGAATTTACTTTCATCGTTAAACGATAGATTCCTACTGTCTTAGGCTTTTTGGCTAAAATTTGTTCCGCAATAAAATCTTTTCGGGTCGTATTCGAGTCAACGATAGCACCAATAATATTACTTGGCACATCCTCATAATTCGCCCGTAATTGCTTCGTATCTTTTGGTAGACAGTAGCCGCCATAACCAAAGGAAGGGTTATTGTAATGTTTACCAATACGAGGATCTAATCCAACGCCTTCAATGATCTGTTTGGTGTCTAACCCACGAGCTTCAGCATACGTATCTAGTTCATTAAAATAAGCCACACGTAAGGCAAGATAGGTATTGGAAAATAGCTTAATTGCTTCGGCTTCAGTCGAATGTGTTAATAAAACAGGGACCTCTTTTTCTAAAGCATTTCGTTCAAATATACCGGAAATTTCTTGACCACGAGCAGAACATTCACTTACAACAATACGAGACGGGTGTAAATTATCATATAGCGCTTTTCCTTCGCGTAAAAATTCTGGCTAGAAAAGAATATTTTCTGTTTTGTACTTTGCTTTTAAAGCTAGCGTATAACCAACTGGAACAGTTGATTTTATAATAAAGGTAGCATCTGAACGTATAGCTAACGCTTTTTCAATAACTATTTCAACTGTGGTAGTATTAAAGTAATTTTTCTTTTCATCGTAATCAGTGGGTGTAGCAATGATTAAATAGTCCCCAAAAAGAACGGCTTCTTCAAAATCTTTAGTGAATACAATATTCAAATTATCTCGATCAAGAAAATTGTTGATTTCTTGATCATCTATAGGTGAATTCTTATTTTGCAAACGGTCAATCTTTTCTTCTACAATATCATAAGCTTTTACATTTTCTTGTTGACTAAGCAACAACGCATTGGCTAATCCAACGTATCCTAAGCCAAAAACTGAAATATTCATATATGCCTCCTATCTCTACCTAGTCTAAATTAAGGGTGGCTATCTTTAGCTAAACTTTCTTGCGCTATTAAAAACCAAAGCATGAATTGGGAAACACCCGGTCCAAAGGGATAGGCGTATTCAAATAAACTGACAAAAATGCTAAATAACAGTAACCAGGATGAAAACTCATTCTTGTCTTTTTTTAAAAAGATATTCTTAATCAAAAAACAATAATAAAGAATAAATGGTATAACAAAAACAAGACCTAATTGTACCGTTTTATATAAGATAAAATTATGCGGTTCTATGCTGAAATTATAAGTTGGAAACGCATTGATATTTCCAAAAAGCAAATTTTTTTTAATAAAGCTTAAGGCACTTGTATAACCAGTTACTCTTCTAGCCGATAATGAATCTAAATTAGTTGAATCATAATTGGTAAAAAGTGACATATTAATGTATTCAATAATTGGTTCTCCCCATACAAAGTAAGCAGAAACAAACACTAAAAATACTATCGAAAAAGTTGTGACTAATTTTTTTAATGAATATTGCCCCGCCTTCATTTTCTTCGCTGTTTTAAGAAAGAAAAACAATAATATTCCTAACATACCCGTTCGGTTCCTTATAGCAATTTCACTATATTTAAATTGACTAGCAAATACCGTCGCATAGTCTACCATTTTGATATATAGTTCACGATTTTTATATACTTCTAAAATAGTATTTTATATATTTTTTTTAGAAGTATCTTTTAAAAAAAGTACATTACTTTTGTTTTTTATATGTGTGGTTCCCTCCCAATATTTTACAATCATGGGTTTTCCAATCGCTGCCGTTATCTCCCAATAAACGGAGTGTCTTCCAGGAAAAACAACCAAATCACTATGATAAATTGCTTGGTAAGCTTCTTGATTATTCAACCATTCGCCATAGATCACATGACAATAATCAATTTTTTCATTAAATGTTTTTTTTAAGCTACTAGCTACGCTTCCATATACAATTAAAATAATCTCTTTGTTTATTGATTGAATGATCTCCATTAATTGTAAAACTTCTCGTTTTGCTTCATCTATTTTTCCAATAGTAACTAGCACAAATTTATCTGTATCAAGCGGTATCTCTGTTTTAGGAAATAATTTAATTGATTGTTTTTTTACTCTATCAATCAATTCATCATCTCCTCCCATTAGCAGAAGCTCTATTTTTTGTTTAGGTATATCATAAATATCAGCTAGAAAATTTACTCTAGATGGTAAAACCCCATAAAATTTTTCTGTATAGTGATTAATCGTTTATGCTTTTCTTTTCCAAATTTTTTTGTGAAGAACTTTTAATGAAAGCCAATTAGTTGCGCTATTTGAAAAATCTGCATGATTATCAACATAAATTTTTATATTTGGGTTATTTAATTTATATTTAATGATAGGTTTTAATGTACTGAGTTGACACCCATGTATAAATATGATATCTGGTTTAAAACGCTCAATAATATGACTAAAGTCATCATAAAGTCGTAGTTTTTTAATAATATTCCAGTCATTTAAATACTTTATTCTATTTACCCAGATATCATTTTCGTTTTTATACCTTGATTCATTATGAAGATATGTTGGTTCACCATTATTATCAAACGTCTGAAGAGAAGCAATTATTTCTACCTCATGTCCATTAACTTTATGATATTTTGGGAGTAAATTTTCTTGATATGAATAGTTATCAATATAAAATGCTGCTAGACAAACATGTAATATTTTCACTTTTTATATTCTCCAATTTCTTCTAATTTATCGATAAATTCCATTGGATCCAAGTATTCTTTAGCAACTTTTTTATCTCGCTTATTGGAGAATCAAACCACTTAGATTGTTGTAATCTTGCTATTTCAAAATCATTGAATCTTGATTTAATTTTTTTAGCAGGGACACCTACAACAACGGTATTAAGGTAAAACATCATGTGTAACAATTGATCCCATACCGATAATTGCCCCATCACCTATCACAATACCTGGCTTAATCAACACTTTCGTTCCAATCCAAACATCATTGCCAATGATTACTTCATCTTGATAACTGAATAATTCATAATCTGAAAAATTCTCTTTAAATATATTTTTTTCACCAAAAAAAAACAGGTGAGGTAGAGATCTTATCAGTGATATGGTTAGGTACACCGATTTCACAATTAGATCCAATAGAACAAAATTTACCAATCTTACAATTCAAAACTTTCGAATATTCACCCACATATGAATACTCATCAATTGTTGAGTAATAGATTTTCGTCCTTTTACCTATTTTTGTCTTCATTGAGAGTTTTGACTTAAAAATAATGGCAGTAAGTGGATTCTTTCGTATAATATTATTGTGTATCATAGTTATTAGCCAATACAATTTATTCACCATTCTCCCTCACATTTTTCTTTTGATTTTTTAATTCATATATTTTTGCATATACCAATACTCGGTACCAATAGGCTTGGAAAAAAGCATATAAAAAACCAACATACCCATCAAGAAATCCTAATTTGATGATATATCTATAAAAAAAATAACTATTTGTTCGCACTATGCTTGGTAAACGGTAATAGATATTGTATTTAAGAAATCTCCTGATTTTTGCAGATTTGTCCAGTGAAGCATACTCATCTTTGCCACTTTTATTCAAAATATGAATGTAATCCCTCGCTGCTCTACTTGCATACCAATTATGCTTATCAATCCAAAAATGAAGATTTTTAAAATCTTCATGCTTAGAAATATTTTTCATTTCGATTGAGATTCCTTCTTTGAGAATAATTTGTTCATCCATCTCTCGCTCTTCCATAAACCCTTTCCCATTTTTAAAAATACATAACTTTTTAAATGGAAACGTTCCACCATGTCGTAATTTTTTCCCTAGAAAACTTACTTCTAGAGGAAAGATTATTCCATTCACATTCGTATTTTTATGTTTTTCACTTAAATAAGCAATTTCATTGATGGATTCGTCCGTCAATCTTTCATCTGCATCCAATCTAAAAATCCACTTTGTAGAAATATTTAAATGAGTGATAGCCCATTGAAATTGATTACCATAATTAATAAACGCATGCTGTACAAATTCAACATTATACTTTTGGGCAATACTCTCTGTTGCATCTTTGCTAAAGCTGTCTACTACAACAATCCGTTGAAACTTGTCTTTTAATGACTCTAAGCATTCTGTAAGGTTCGCTTCCTCATTTTTAGTTAAAATGACAACAGTCATATCTATTTTTTTCATTTTCCCCACACCACTCGATTGACATAGTCGGTATAAGAAAGGATAATTCGCAATACTTTTTCTGAAACATTGGGCATTAAATAATCTGCTACGTGACGCAAAGTAGCTGGTTCTTGTGATTCTAACACTTCTAGACCTTGCAGGATCCTTTCTTTTTCTAAACCTACCATCATGACACTTGCTTCTTCCATAGCTTCTGGTCGTTCATGGGCTTGACGAATGTTTAGTGCTTTGAAATTCAAGATTGAGGATTCCTCACTGATTGTTCCGCTATCGCTTAAGACAGCTTTGGCATTGGTTTGCAATTTATTGTAATCATTAAAGTCCATTGGTTTCAGCGTGCGTACCAAAGAATGGAAAGAAGCTTCTTTTGCATTGATCATTTTCATTGTACGTGGATGCGTGCTGATAATAATTGGTAATTGATACGTTTGTGCAATTGTATTTATGCTATCAACTAGTTTGGCGAATTGACTTTCTGAACTGATATTTTCTTCACGGTGAGTAGAGACGACAAAGTATTTCCCCTCTTTTAGATCTAAATGTTCAAGGATATCGGATTGTTGAATGTCGTCTTTTCTCGAATGTAACACTTCAAACATTGGGCTACCTGTCTTGATTACCCGATCAGCAGGGATCCCTTCCCGTAAGAGATATTCTCTAGCAATATCACTATAGGTCAAGTTGATATCTGCTGTATGATCGACGATTTTACGGTTTGTTTCCTCCGGTACACGTTGATCGAAACAGCGATTACCTGCTTCCATATGAAAAATAGGAATATGACGACGCTTAGCAGCAATTGCGCATAAACAGCTATTCGTGTCTCCTAGAACTAAAAAAGCATCAGGTTTTATTTCTTCTAAAATAGGATCAATCTTGATAAAAATATTTCCGACTGTTTCGATGGCGGTACCAGTTGCTGCATTTAAAAAATAATTCGGTTTCTTCAATTTAAAATCTTCAAAAAAAACTTCATTTAATTCGTAGTCATAATTTTGTCCTGTGTGCACTAAGATATGCTCAATCGCTTCTGATTTTTCTAAACGATGAATGACAGCTGATAAACGAATAATTTCTGGTCGTGTCCCTACTACGGTCATCACTTTTAATTTTTTCATTAGCTAAACCTCCACATAATAAGTATCAGGATATTCTGGATCAAATGGCTCATTTACCCACATCACTGTAACCATGTCTGTTCTTCCTAGATTCTCAATGTGGTGAGTATATCCTACAGGAACATCTACTACTTCTAATTTTTCTCCAGAGACAAAATATTCAATAATTTCATGTGAATCAATTTTCCTAAAACGAATCACACCTTGTCCACTTACTACGACAAATTTTTCGTTTTTCGTGTGATGCCAGTGGTTTCCTTTGATTATTCCCGGTTTTGAGATATTGATAGACACTTGACCACGTTCTTTAGTTCTTAAAAACTCAGTAAATGAACCCCGTTCATCCTGATTCATTTTTAAAAAATAAGAGAAATCATCTTGCGGTAAAAAACTTAAATACGTACTATAAAGATTTTTCTCTATCCTTTTAGCTAGATTTGGTACACTTAAGTTTAATCGGCTATTTTTAAAAGAGGTGATCTGTTTTTTTAATTCACCAATTGTTATTTTGTCTGTCTCTCGAACTATACAATAACCCTTTTCCCTTTAAGGCTGTCCATTCAAACAATGAAGCAATTCTTTGACAACTTCATCAATATAACACAGCTCAATGATAGCCTTTGGGTCATTCACTTTTACCTCTTCATTTCTTGCAATTTTATAACAAAAGGTGGCTACGACCGTGTTGTATTTTGGTCGCGACCATTTACCATATATATTTGGAAAACGATAGATATAAACAGGTACTCCTGTTTCTTTTTGATAGTTTTCTAAAAGTTCTTCTCCCGCTTTTTTACTTTTCCCATAAGGATTTTCAAGAGCTGCTTGGATCGAAGAAGAAAACATTATAGGGCAATTATTCTGATATTTTTTTAATTTTTCGAGTATCTCTAAAGTTAATCCAACATTTCCTTCCATAAATTCGGCTTCTTCTTTTGGACGGTTGACACCTGCTAGATGAAAAATAAAGTCTGATTTTTTACAATACTCATCCAGTAAATGTTTAGGTGTATATCGATCCACAGTAAAAATAGTTTCCAATCCTTCGTTTTTTAATTCAACAACCAAATTTTTTCCGATAAATCCATTTGCACCAGTCACTAAAATATTCATTGATTTTGCCACGCTTTCAATTCATTTTTCACGTAATCCAATGTAAGCAATCTTTCTTTAATTTGTTGGATAGACAAACGTTGTGTGTTATCTGAATTATATTCTTCTTCTTGAGTCAATTCTTTACTGCCTTCCACAAAATATTTATCATAATTTAAATCACGCGTATCTGCCGGCACGCGATAAAAATCTCCCATATCTTGCGCCACTAAATAATCTTCTTTAGTCAACAATGTTTCATAGCGTTTTTCCCCATGTCGTGTCCCAATAATATGAGTCTCATTCTTTGCAACAAATAATTCTTTAATTGCTTGTGCTAAATCCCCCACTGTTGAAGCAGGAGATTTTTGCACCATGATATCTCCTGCTTTAGCATGCTGGAAAGCAAAAATAACTAATTCTACTGCTTCTTCTAAACTCATCAAAAAACGAGTCATACCTGGGTCTGTCAAGGTTAAAGCTTTTCCAGCTTTCAGTTGTTCTATAAATAACGGAATTACCGAACCACGAGAAGCCATCACATTGCCGTAACGAGTCCCACAGATCATCGTCCGTCCATCAGAAACAGTTTTTGCTTTAGCTACAAATACTTTTTCCATCATAGCCTTGGAAATACCCATCGCATTGATCGGATAAGCTGCTTTATCTGTTGATAAACAAATCACTTTCTCAATTTCCATTTCAATTGCCACAGTTAGCACGTTATCCGTCCCAAGAATATTTGTCTTTACTGCTTCCATAGGAAAAAACTCACAAGATGGGACTTGCTTAAGCGCCGCTGCATGGAACACGTAATTAACACCATACATGGCATTTTTCACACTATGGATATCTCGAATATCTCCTATGTAAAACTTTAATTTCTCATTATTATATTTTTTTCGCATATCCTCTTGTTTTTTTTCATCTCTAGAAAATATTCTTATTTCTTTGATGTCAGAATCTAAAAAACGTTTCATTACTGCATTCCCGAAGGAACCTGTTCCACCGGTGATCAACAATATCTTATCTTTGAACATTCTTATTCCCCCAAGACTAAATTCACTAACTCAACATATTTTTCTAACTGTAGTTCTTTCGTATATGATTTTCTGAACATTTTCATTCATTTCAGATAATTGTATTTCTTCGTTTACAATCGACAGCAACCAGTCTTTCAATTGCTCTGATTTGCCATTTTCAATCGCTATTCCAGCATTATTTTTACAAATTTCTTTAGCAATATCCGTGTCCTTATCCATTATTGCGATGACGGGTTTTCCAACTTGATAATAGCTATAAGTCTTGCTAGGGACAGCCAGTCCCGCCAGCTCCTTTTCAAGTGAGACTAGAAAGATATCAGTGATATTTAAAACATCTTCAAAATCATGACCATTTAAATAATCAAATACCTGTGTATTAGCTAATTGTTTCTGTTTGAACAGTTTTTCTATTTCTGCTTTTTTATTTCCATGCCCTGCAAAGAGAAAACATATCTCTGATTCCTTTATATTCCTATCATCTATCGTATTTAAAATGGTTTACATATCTTGAGCAATCCCCATATTCCCCAAATAGGAAACAATTAATTTATATTTTTTACGAAGATCCTTAAAAAAATCGGAACGTATGACTGAAGGACAGGCTTCTTCTGTTGCCCAGTTATGAATGACACTTACTTTTTCTAAATCAATTTTACGATTATCCAAAATATAATTTTTCATATCTTCTGATAGCGCCACTACATGAGATACTTTAGGGAATAAACTTTTATTTATCCCAGTCATTACTTTAGTGATAAAGCTTTTATGACTAATTGCATTCATTTTTACTGCAATTTCCGGGTACAGATCATAAGTGACAAAAATAATTTTACACTTGAATAGTTTTCTTGCTAATAGGGTAACTAATGGTAAAATAGGCGGATTTGAATAAACAATAATGACTTTATACTTTAGACATTTAAAAATATTCAGTAACATGACAAAAGTAAAAGAAAAATAATTAATGAGTCGCCCTATAAAACTACTTCTTTTCAACTGCCAATATTTTTTTCTATATATATTGATGCCATCCACTCTCTCATGTATGGGTGGGTATTTCTTTTGGAGTTTCCACTTTCATCGTTCGGAATTTGTAGATATAAAAATGTGACTTATCTTTCTCTATACGTTTTTGTTTGAAGATGATCGGTCCTTTTGAATCGGCCTTGATTGCTATAGATATAATCAAAAAGATTGGTGATAAAGCAACGATACCAACCAAAGATAGAAAAAAACCGAGTCCTCTTTTTATAGTGTCCTTATACAATTTACTCCCCCTATTTGTTTGAAGCATTTGCAAAAGCAACGATGTCTTTGGCCAACTGTTCCTCATCTTGTGTCAAACTGTTCACAAATTCCATAACCGTTTGCATCGAGTAACCTTTGATGTTTCCTACAAAAATTTTTTCGTAAACTGCCTCATCATTTCTTTCCTTATCCAGCAACAGCTCTTCATACAATTTTTCTCCCGGACGAATTCCCGTTTCAATAATTTCGATTTCATCTTCCCGATAGCCACTTAATCGGATCATATTTTTGGCAAGATCTACGACTTTAACAGGCTTACTCATATCTAAAATAAAAATCTCTCCACCCTTAGCTAATGCCCCCGATTGAATGACTAATCGACTGGCATCAGGTATGGTCATGAAATAGCGTGTCATACGAAAATCAGTTACTGTCACTGGTCCACCTTGATCAATTTGCTCTCTAAATATCGGGATAACACTACCTCTGGACCCTAACACATTTCCAAATCTTACTGCTGAGAATTTGGTACAACATTCTTCATTCAGATCAGTCACAATCATCTCGGCAATTCTCTTCGTTGCCCCAATGACATTTGGTGGGTTATTGGCTTTATCTGATGAAATCATCACAAAATTTTTCACTTTGGCAGCTTTGGCAGCTTCTGCTACATTTTTTGTTCCAAAAATATTATTTTTAACAGCTTCTTTGGGATTATATTCCATCAATGGGACATGCTTGTGTGCGGCTGCATGATAAACGATATCAGGATGATATTTTTCCATGACTTTATGAATCTTCTCACGATCTTGAATATCGGCAATAATAGGTACGATCTTGGTGTGTCTACTTTTGTCATTAGCTCGCAGCTCACGATCAATCAAGTAAATTGAATTTTCTCCATGTCCTAATAACAGTAATTGTGTCGGAAAAAACTGAATGATCTGTCGGCAAATCTCCGAACCGATCGAGCCACCTGCCCTGTTACAAGGATCACTTTATCCGTAAGCTGATCTTTGATTGATTCAATATCTAATTCAACTTCATCTCTTCCCAGTAAATCTACCACATCAATTGTTTTCAATTTGGATACACTATTTTTTCCAGAAGCAATTTCTTCTATCGAAGGCATCGTATTGACTTTTACATGAGAGAACTCCACTAACTTAAAAATTTTTCGCAATTTTTTCTTTGACAATGAAGGGATGGCGATTGTTACGATTTCAATATCATAAGCTTGGATTAATTTTGGTAAATCTTTGGTGGTACCTAACACTTTTTTTCCTGAAAGATATGTATTTTTTTTATTAGGATCATCATCTACAAAACCAACAATATAAATATCTTGCGCGGTTTTAGAGCCTAAAAAACTATTATATAAAAATACGACCGCCTTCGCCAGCACCAACAATTATCGTGTTTTTCACAGATTCCGAAGAAAAATTCCCCCTGTTCATTTGTTCAACATAGATTCGCCAGATCAAACGGCTACAAATAATCAGAATCAATGAAAGAAGATAAGTAAATATAACAAAACGTAAGCTGTAATGCTCATCAATAAAATATAAAATCATGATGCTCGAAAATGCACTTGCAGACAATGAACCAAAAATTGCAATCATTTCTCTCGCATTTGTATAGCGATTGATTCGGGAGAAAATTTTGAATAGATAACCGTATAACAAATAAAAGATGACCCATAAGCTAGTAGAAAACAATCGAAAGTCCATCGATATAGCGACAAATGGTATCATAAACATCACAGCTGCGGCATTTGCAATAACCAATAACAAACTATCTACCAAAACCAAGGTAATGATTTTTCTTCTCCTTGTTAGTACAAACACTTGGTATTTCTCCTAAAATAAACCAAATTTCTTCCTTTTTATCTCTTTGAATTGTGGATAATTGATTTTTTCCCCATTGATCAAATCTACAGCAACTTGTTTCATCTGTTCTACTTTTTTTATACCAAAAACTTTCGTAATTTGTTCATAGCGTTCTTTTAAATAAAAAGATCGCTTTGTTACTCTATGAGCATCTGATGCGACCATTTGAACAAGATTGTACTTAACCATTTCTTTTGCTGTCTTCTGGATGTCTTTACCAAACTGTCCAATATAGCTTGGTGCGGTAAGCTGTGCTAAGCAACCCATTTCAAGAAATGGAAGCAAACGATTAGGATCTTTGCGAAAATAGGCATTCCGTTCTGGATGGACGATCACTGGAATTTTTCCTAATTTCAGTAGTTCAAAAAAAATAATTTCTGCATATAAGGGCACTTCTATACTAGGAAATTCAATCAGAAGATGGGCATCTTCAGAGTCTGTAAAAAGAATTTCATCTCGCTGAATCGCTTCCATCAACTCACCGCTTATACGTACTTCTTGACCTTCTAATAACACTAACGGCATATTTCTTTTTTCTAATTCTATTTGTAAGGAGGCGACTAAAGAAATCACTTTTTTCTTTTGGTTGCTGTATTTCCCATTATTGTGATGTGGTGTACATAAAATATGAGTGATACCTTGTTCAATAGCCTTTTCAGCCATCGCAAGACTATCTTCAATATTTTGTGCTCCATCATCAACTCCAGGTAAAATATGACAATGTAAATCGATCATCTTTTTTGCCTCCTCTACTTAATTTTCGTAATAATAATTGTTTTCTTTACTTTTTTCCACTCCGTTATACACGACTCCTAATATTTTGGCTTGCGCAATTTCTAATAGCTCTTTGGCTTTAGTAAGTGCTTCCTTTCGTGAATTTCTTTCACGTACTACTAAAAGTGTCCCATCTGCTTTTGAGGCTAAAATTTGGGCATCTGTTACAGCAACAACAGGTGGTAGATCAAAAATCACCATGTCATAAAGCTGACTAACCTCTTGCATAAGCTGAGTCATTCTTTGCGAACTCAATAATTCTGAAGGATTAGGAGGGATGGGACCACTGGGCAAAATGTTTAAACCTTTAATAGTTGTTTGCTGAAGCTCCTCTCCTAATGAACTTTCTAATGAACTCAAAAGGTTACTTAACCCATGAGTCCCGCTTAATTGGAATATTTTAGAAAGTACCGGTTTTCTCATATCTGCATCGACCAATAACACTTGCTGACCTGATTGAGCTACTACTACGGCTAAGTTTGCTGCAGTAGTTGATTTTCCTTCTCCTGCTCCAGAAGAAGTCACTACAAGTGTTTTAGCTTGCCTTCCATTGGTCGAGACAAATTGGATATTCGTACGAATCATTCGATATTGTTCTGAAATTGCTGAAGAAGGATTCGTTAAAGTAATCAACCCAATTGGCTGTGTTTCTTTTTGTTTAGATACTTCATTTTTCTCCTCCTAAGCTTTGAAACGATTTCTGCGAGAAGCCCTAGCTTGTGCTCTTTTCGCGTTCATCTGTGTGGTAGTTTGATCTATTTTATGATTGTTCGTATTTAAATCTTTGCTAGTCATTTCAGGCACCATCCCTAAAATAGGCAGATTTAACACCTCAGATATATATTTCTCCTCTTTTACTGTACGATCAAATATCTCCCATAAGAAAGAAATCCCAACACCAACCATTAATCCTAAAATAAAACCCATAACTATATTTAATTTGTTATTTGGTGAAACAGGCGTCCCATCTGCAACCGCATCAGAAATAATCGATATTTTATCAACATTCATCACCTCTTTTGCCTTTGTTTGAAAAACATGAGCAGTTATGTTCGCAATTTTCTGAGCGGTATCCGGATTTGAGTTGATGGCTTGAATCGAAAACATTTGTGAATTTTGCGATTGATTCACTTAAATCGCATTTTTGATTTTTTCAGCTGACATGGACACATGATCTTCAGTTTCCAAGCGTTCTTTGACTTCAGTTAATACTAAGTCACTAATAATCATATCTTTATAAGTATTGATCATCTGAAGATTGATATTCACATCATTGGCATTTGTTGTAGACGATTGAGGCAATGTAACGATCAGTTGGGCTTGAGAGCTAAATTTTGGGGTAAATATAAAGAATGTTGCGAGGCTTGCTATAGCTAACCCAGCTAACGTTGAAATAAATATGGTCATTAAATGTTTACGAAGCACTTTAATGACTTCGTTTATACTAATTGTCTCTTCCATTTTTCTCCACTTTCCTACTTTTTCTTTAGATTCATTTTTTTATATGGTACATGACTTAACTCTTATTCGGAGATACTTTGATAAAAAATTCTATTTTTGGATGAAAATCTCATATTACAATAAATTTAACGAACCTGATAAAACACTTTTTATTATCATTTAAATAATCTGAATGGTATAAAAAATAATATGAAAACCCACTTTTCATTTATTGTTCTTTACATTTATTTAAGGCGTATTTAATCACTTGAACATATTTTTTCTCAAAAGCTTCGTACTTTCTTTAGTACGCTTCAAGATTTTATGTTAACGCTTTTATCTATTGGATTTTTATTGAGGCTATTTTCACATATTTTTTTATTTTATATAAAAAGACAGTATCTTTACATTATTACTACTTAAACAAATTATTATTTTATTGATAAAAAACATCTTTTCTAGTTTCAATTAATAATTTAGAATTTGTATTAATAAATTTATATTTTTTTCAAAAAACAAAAGAACAAGTTTATTAATAGAAAAATATTCGCCATTTTTCTCTTTTTGCTTAAAAGATGTAGTTGTAACAAACACTATAATTTTGATAGGATTTTTGAACAATAAAAAAGAAAAATAATTCCTATTTTTATGAATTAAACTTTTTTCTCTTAGTAAAATTTTTTTCTTTTGCTATTATCCCTCCTTTAATCAATTTAATTGTGCGTGGATGATGTTTTCCATCCTTTTATGCCAATGCTTAGATAAAACTATTTTCCAACCATAGGGACATAGTTCGAGCAATGATTAAAAATTTATTTGTGTAAAATGAAAATCTAGAACTGCGTTATGATTATACTAGTTTATAAGTCAAAGAAATAAGGTTGTTTCTCTTGGGAACAAAGAATGGAAAAATATTTTGTTATCATACTTAATTTCAACAATCATTACAGTTTTGTTCTCTAATTTTAATCATCAGAAACATTTATCAGCGGAAAAAAGGAAGATTTATAAAATAAAATTTATAATATTTTATGTTATTTTATACAAATGATTAATCTATCAATAGTTTTTATAAATAAAAAAGAACAATCTTCTTATATTAATTATAATATTCGAATAAAACCAATTAAAAAAACATATTTTCTTTATTCAAAAATTAACTATTTTGTTATAAAAAATTTTTTTATAACAACTTTATAGAAAAAATATAAAAAACAAAAATTAAATCTAGTCTTCATTTTCTCATTCATATCCATCAAAAAAATTATTTTTTTCACAATATTTAATTGATATTGTCCATTTTTTGATTATTTATTTCGTTTAAAGAATAATAAAAAGAGTATGAAACAAAAGCAAAGATTCCTTTTGTTTCATACTCTAAATACGCATAAACGGCGGGAGCAGAAGCAACTCCTTCGGAATTAAGTCCAAACACTCAAAAATATGAAAAGCTATTTTCATATTTTTTCTTAATTCTTGAAGCAGACCATGCTTCTCACAGCCTCTTATCCACGGTATTAAGTCAAAAACCGCTCAAAACATGAGGAGTTGTTTCGTGCGTTTCTTCCTTACTACTCAGGACAAATCGCTCTTTTACAACCTCTATCTATTTCGTCATAATTTGGTCTAAGCTTGCTAATGTGAGAGCCATTTTGGCGATTTGATTTAATTGTACCAAGCGATTATTTCGAATCGCTGGATCTTCTACCATTACCATTGTTTCATCAAAATAGTTTTCAATCAATGGACGCAATTCTACAAGTTGTTCATAATTTTCTTGTAGTGATTGTTTTTCAAAATTTTGTTGTATTTCTTTTACTACATGATACAATTCTTTTTCTGCGCTATTTTCAAATAGTGAAGGATCGATTTCAGTTGATAATTCTTGCTGAGCTTTTTTCGCTAAATTCACTACTCGAGTCAATGCTTCCATCGAAGGTTTAAAGGCATCATCTTCTAAATGCTCTTTAAATAATTGCGCTGCTGCAAACATTTTTGTTAAATCTTTTTGTTCAGCATTCAAGACAGCATCAACGATATCATGACGGATTTGTTTTGTCGTTAACAATTGACGCAATCGTCCTTTGATAAAGTCCATAACTTCTTTTTGGCCAACAACTAATTCAATACCAAATCGTTCCTTATCTTCATTGATTATTTGGTCAATGTCATTTTGTAGTTTAACTAAAGGAAAAGCCCATCTTTTTGATTCTATTATGCGAACAATCCCATAGGCTTGTCGCCGAAGGGCATATGGGTCATTAGAACCACTTGGAATCATACCTACAGTGAAGAATGAGAAAATACTGTCTAATTTATCAGTAATTGCCAAAACAGCACCGATAGTTGTTTCAGGTAGCACACCTTCACTTGAAACTGGCATGTAATGTTCTTTGATGGCCGTTGCTACAGCTGGTCTTTCGCCATTTAATAAAGCATATTTTTCCCCCATGATTCCTTGCAATTCAGGAAATTCCCCAACCATATTGGTTACCAAATCAAATTTGTAAATTTCAGCAGCTCTTTGTAAATCAGTTAATTCTTCCTTAGTCAAACCAACAGATTCACCTAAAATACGGGAAATTACTTGGACACGTTGCATTTTTTCATAGATACTACCGATTTTCTCATGGAAAGTCACTGATTTTAATTTTTCAACATAAGTCTCAATTGCGATTTTTTTGTCTTCATTGTAGAAAAATTCAGCATCTTCTAAACGGGCAGTTAATACTTTTTGATTACCTCGGATCACATTTTCTAACTTCACACGATCTCCGTTACGAGCTGAAATAAAATGTGGTAATAGTAGTCCCTGATCATTTCTTACTTCAAAGTAACGTTGATGTTCTTTCATTGACGTCACTAAAACTTCTTCTGGCACGGATAGATATTTTTCTTCAAAGTCACCAGCAAAAACAGTTGGATATTCCACTAGATTATTTACTTCCTCCAGCAAGTTCTCATCTAAATCAACATACCAATGATTTTTCTCAGCTAGCTCAGTTGCTTGTTGGATGATCATTTCTTTTCTTTTATGAGGGGCAGCAATTATAAATTGTTCTTGTAATTTTTCTTCATATTCATTTGCGTGAGCGAAACTGATTGCTTCCCCCAAGAACCTATGACCACGCGAATGGCGTCCAGTTTTTATATCCAAAATTTCAAACGGAATGATTTCCTCATCAAGGAGCGCAACGATCCAGTGGATAGGACGAATGTATTCAAAATCAAAATTTGCCCAATGCATCGTTACAGGAAATGTCAAGCTCTTGATCACATCCGCCAATCCAGTCAATACTTCTCTGGCAGACTTTCCTTGCGTATATTTTGTAACATAAACATATTCTACGCCTTTTAATTCTTTAAATGTGATGTCATCAGTCGTTAGTCCTTGCCCACGAACGAATCCTTCTGCTGCTTTTGTCCAGTTTCCGTCAGTATCTAATGCAATTTTTTTAGCTGGACCTTTCACTTCTTCTATACTATCTTCTTGACGTTCAGATAAATTGGTTACTTTGATTGCCAAACGTCTTGGCGTTGAAAAAGTTTCAATAGTATCATATGACAATTGTTGCTCATCTAAAAATTTGATTGCTTTTTGTTCAAATTGTTTCATGCTTGGCGTAACCACCTGTGCTGGCATTTCTTCTAGGCCAATTTCTAAAAGTAAATCTTTTGCCATTTTATTCAGCCTCCTTGTTGTTTTGCGGACTTGCTGTTTTTTTATTCAATAAAGGAAATCCTAATTTTTCACGTTCAGCAACAAAAATCTTCGCTACTGCTTTTGCCATATTTCTGATTCGTGAGAGATAGCCTGCACGTTCTGTAACAGACACAGCACCACGGGCATCCAATAAATTAAAAGTATGGCTACACTTTAAAATATAATCATAGGCAGGATGGACAAGGTTTTCATCAATGCAACGTTTTGCTTCTTTTTCAAAGCGATCAAAGTTACTTAATAATAGTTTTTGGTCACTCACTTCAAATGAATATTTTGAATGTTCATATTCTGGCTGTTTAAAAATTTCACCGTATTTCACGCCATCTGACCACTCAAGATCATAAACACTTTCTACTTCTTGGATATAAGATGCTAAACGTTCCAATCCATAAGTGATCTCTGAGGTCACTGGTCTACAAGGAAGTCCTCCAACTTGTTGAAAATACGTGAACTGCGTTATTTCCATGCCATCAAGCCATACTTCCCAACCTACACCAGCGCACCCCATTGAAGGATTCTCCCAGTTATCCTCTACAAAACGAATATCATGTTCCAACGGATCGATTCCTAGCAAGCGCAAGCTTTCTAGATAAAGTTCTTGAATATTTTCTGGTGATGGCTTCATAACTACTTGAAATTGATGGTGTTGATACAACCGATTGGGATTTTCACCATAACGACCATCGGCAGGACGTCGTGATGGTTCTACATAGGCTGCATTCCAAGGTTCTGGACCAATAGCTCGTAAAAAAGTATAGGGGCTCATTGTACCTGCCCCTTTTTCTGTATCGTAGGCTTGCATCAGCATACAACCATTTGATGACCAGAATTTTTGCAAGGTTAAGATCATTTCTTGAATAGATAATTTTTTATTCATTTAAATTACTCCTTCCAACTCTAAAAAATTTATGATACGCATCTGAAACAACAAAAAGTCCCTATGTTTGTCTAAACAAACATAGGGACGAATAAGTTCGCGGTTCCACCCTACTTCCGATAATCTCGGCAGCTTCATTAGTAGTACTCACAAGTGCCCCTTCAAAAATCGACAGCATTCGGCTCACACCCACCCGAACTCGCTTTCGCTACGTATTTTTTACTGATCTTGCTCATCGTACTTATTAATTTTTACATTCGCAAAACTAAGTGTATAAAACACTTAGTTATCTAAGTTCCATAATAGACGTTTCACTATCCTTTTGTCAAATAGTTTTGCATGTTCTTTGGCGATGCTACTCGTTTTTTTCATTTTCAGGACTTGTATTTTCTCCAGTCATTGGTCTTTTTAAGACATGTTCCCACGATTTCATTTGGTCAATAAATTTTTTACTCTTTAGATGGATCCCTACATACTCATCATATAATTGATCAATTAATTTTCTGATCTCTGCTTTCGTCTCATCCTTTAAATCAATTCCAGTGATTTTATCATAGGAAATAGCCGAAAACATCCGAACAAAATAGACCGCTCGTGGATCCGCATGATAGCGACGATGATCCATTGGCCAATGTTCTTCACATAATACACCACTATATTTTGATGAATAATCGAATTTACCCTGAGTTTTCCCGCAAACAACACAATGCGTCCAAATAGGAGCTATCCCAAAGCGTTGTAGCAATTGCACTTCAAAGATATTCGTAATGATCTCTGCATCATCCCCTTGATCCATTCGCAATAAGGCCAAGTGTGTAAATTGAAAAAGATGGGGATCATATTGATGATCTTCAATGGCAGCATCCACTAAATTCAATAAATAGGTTCCATAACCACTTAAAAAAATATCTTCTTGGATCTTTCGAAAAGAATGTATCTCTTTGACACTGGTAATAAATGATAGCCCTTCACTTTTAAAAGTGCCGATGTATACTGCTTCGGTAAATGGGAGAAGAGCGGGAGTCAACGATTGATTTTTTCGGTGAATACCTTTCACGTAAAACATCATTTTTCCTGCAGATTCGGTAAAGATTTTTACCAGCTTATCTTTTTCTTTATAATTTCTACTAGACAATATGATCCCTTTTGATTCTGCTAGCTGACTCATTTTACTTCTCCTTTCATTAGTAACAATTTGTTCTTTCATTTTTACCGAACAACAAGGAAAAGAAAAATGATTCAAAAAACCATCTTTCTTTTCCGCTGGATCATTGCTACAACTTTTTAAGCCTCGCCAACACTCGCCCACTATTTTCAAGCAACACGATGTCTCCTATATAGATTTTTTCAGCTTATTCTTTTTATTACTTACTTATTTGTTTCCGCCTACTTTTAATATTAACTCTTGGTATTAATACTCCTCTTTGCGATATCCAAAATCTTGTAAATAAACTTTTTTATCTCGCCAATCCTTTTGAACTTTTACCCATAATTCAAGAAAAACTTTATCTCCCAAAAGATTTTCAATGTCTTTTCTCGCCTTAGTTCCAATGTCTTTTAACATCTTACCAACTTTACCGATGATGATACCTTTTTGGCTATCACGTTCAACGATGATGGTTGCCTGAATTTGAATCTTATCATTTTCATTACGTTTCATTGACTCTACCATAACAGCGACGGAATGAGGAACTTCATCTCTTGTCAAAAACAACACTTTTTCACGGATCAACTCTGAAACAATAAAATATTCTGGATGATCTGTTACTTGATCATCTGGAAAATATTGGGGTACAGCTGGCATTTCATCTACTAAAACTTCCATTAAACGGTCAACGTTATTCCCGCCAGCAGCTGAAACCGGTACAATTTGTGCAAAAGACATCTGAGCAGAATAATCTTCAATAATACCAAGTAAATCATCCGGATGAACTTTGTCGATCTTATTGATGACCAAGTAAACGGGCGCTTGCGCTTTTTTTAAACGATCAATAATAAAGTCATCTCCACGACCACGTTTTTGATCGGCACTGATCATAAATAACACTGCATCTACTTCTCTCAGTGCACTATAAGCTGTTTCTACCATGAAATCCCCCAAACGATGTTTTGGCTTGTGGATTCCTGGTGTATCAATAAAAATCAGCTGTGCTTCTGGGGTGGTATAGACACCTTGGATCTTATTTCTAGTTGTTTGCGCTTTGTCACTCATAATCGCAATTTTTTGACCGACGATACGATTTAACAAAGTTGATTTTCCAACATTTGGTCGTCCGACGATTGCGACGAAACCCTATTTATGTTCTACCATATTCTTCTCCTTTAATTAAAAAATATTTGATAAATTTTAGGAACAAACAGAATGAATCCGACAATCACAGCAAAAACTGCTGTTACAAGCACTGCCCCTGCATACATATCTTTTACTTTTTTACCAATTGGATGAACATGAAAATTTGTACACATATCCACAACATTCTCAAAAACAGTATTTAAGATCTCGACAATCCAAACCAAAAAGACTGCTAATAAAAGCCACAACCATTCTATTGCACTCAATTGAAATACGAATCCCATACAGAATGCAAGCAACCCAAAGCCAACATGTTTTTTCATATTACGTTCTTCGTCAAATACTGTCTTAACGCCTTGGATAGCAAATTCTACTGACATGAAAAAATGCTTGTTTTTTTCTACGTTTTTCTCGTACTCTTTATCTTTTAAGGCCATACGCATCTAAAATCTCTTTCTGCAAGCCAAACATTTCTTCTTCATCTTTTGGAGTCATATGATCATAGCCATTGATATGCAAAAAACCATGAACAGCTAAAAACCCTAGTTCTCGATCATAGGAATGCCCATATTCTTGTGATTGTTCAGCTGCACGTTCAGTGGAGATCATGATATCTCCTAATACTCTAGGCATTGGATTATCATCGTTTTCAAAAATGATAGGAACTTCATCTTCTCCTTCATCTTCTAAAGCAAAGCTGATCACATCTGTAGGCATGTCTTTTCCACGGTATACTCGATTAATTTCTTGAATTGCTACATTGTCCATAAACGTGACAGACATTTCTGTTTCTTCAGGTAAGTGTAAATGTGTAGCTGCAAATTGTAACAGATCCTCAATTTCCTTAATTTTCTCTGTCGGAACTTTTTCTGTTTCGTCCATAAATATAATATCCATATCCATCGCTTCTTTCTTATTCTTGCTTATTCCTACTAAATATCTTTTGCTTCTTTCATTTTTTCTGCCTCAGATTTCATTTTAGGATATTTTATTCTTGAATGGAAGGTGCTACTTAAACCACTAATTAGTGATTTTTCCACTTTACGGATTTCTTTTAATGTTAACCCACTATCATCTAATTGGCCATCTGAGATTCTTTCTTCAATCAAATTGTGTACAAATTTTTCGATTTTTTCACTTGTTGGATGGTCCATCGCTCGAACAGCAGCTTCACAACTATCTGCAATATTAACGATTCCTGCTTCCTTCGTTTGAGGTTTAGGACCAGGGTAACGAAATTGTTCTTCCGTAACTTCTGGATTTCGTTCTTTAGCTTTGATATAAAAATATTTCATCAAGGTTGTCCCGTGATGTTGTCGGCAAATATCAACTACCATTTGAGGCATATCGTATTCTTCTAAAATTTTGTCGCCATCAGTTACATGACCAAAAATGATTTGCTTACTATCTTCTGGTAATAAAAAATTATGTGGATTTTCCGCTCCAGAAGGTAAATTTTCTACAAAAAAACTGGCATGTTTGATTTTGCCGATATCATGGTAATAGCAAGCTACACGTGTCAATAATGAACGACCATTGATTTCAGCTACCGCATTGGCACTCAAATTTGCAACCATCATACTATGATGATAGGTTCCTGGTGCTTCTTCCAATAATTGCTTTAATAAAGGATGATTTGGATTACTTAATTCATTCAATACGATCACACTATCATCATTGACCATTAACTCAATGTAAGGATGCAGCCCTATTGTTAATAAATAAGATAGTAATACCCCCATGAACCCACAAATAAGGGTTAACCATGTTGTCCCACTACCAAAACTCATACCTTGGTATACAATCAACACAACATCCAACATCAAAGGGAAAATAATCACCCACATCATTGCAGAAAACCATTGCTCTGATACTCTTTGATGCTTTAAGATCGTAGCCAATAAGCCTGAAAATAAATAAGACATCAAAATAACTGTCAAGAAATTCGTACCAATTGATCCATAGAAGATAAAAAGTGCAGATACTGTTTGAAACAAAGCAGCCATGATCCCTGCTCTTCGGTTCAAGAAGAAATTTAATACTAATGGAACAAAAGCAGCAGGATAAAAAAGTGGAATATACGCTGCTTGTTCAGTTTGAAAGAGCTGGAAAAATCTCATTAACAATATACTGATTGCCATAGCAGTCACGTAAAAGAGAACGTATTTCGTACGTTTCCCTGCTTCATGATATTGTAACGAATTGTAAACCAAGACAGCAATCTGTAACAATACCGCTAGAATCATTGCAACTAAAGGAAAAATCGAAGTAGTTTGATTTGTCAAGCCTAATAATTCCAGTTTTTTCATTGCCTCTGCGTCAATTTGATTTCCCTCACGAACAATAATTTCACCTTGATAAATCATAACAGGCTGTACAGCATCTCTTGCTGATTGTTTCAATTCCTCGGTTTTCTTTTCGTTTAAGACATCATTAACAACAATTCCTTGATCAACAAGATAATGAATTGTTTGTTGTTGATCTGTTGACACATTTAAATATTGTATTTGATCCTCAGCTTCTTGTTTGAAAGTTTCCAAATCACTTTCTCTTACTTGCTTCTTCATCTGTTCATCAATCAGTCTAAGGCTTTCATTTCGAACTGTAGTGATCTGACTATCAGTCATATTAAAAATTTTTGTGTAGAAATTAGTTGGCAACTTTTGATAAAAAGCAACATTTTCAGCATTAGCATTTTCAAAACTCTTTTTTAATGCTGCAATTCGCTCCTCTACTGTTGGCTTTGGTATATTTTCATTGTCTTTTACTTTATCAACTTTTTCTTTATACGCCTTATCAATAGAAAGATTTGTTTTATCAATCATTTCAAAAAGTTGCTTGATACGACTATTTTGTTCGTCTGCCAAATCTTGTTGATAAGTATATTCTGGTGTAACAGCCTCTGCTGCCAATTTTCTTTTTTGTTCAGTTTCTTCCGTATTTTCGATGGTTTTGTTTGCTCGGATACTTTCTTCTGCCACTTGACCTTCTTTAAAGTCATTTGCTTTTTGTTTCACACTACTAAAGGTAACGCTACAAACAATGACAAAAAACAAAAGCAATAAGAAAGGCATAGCAGCCTTTCCTAATTTTGCTTGCAATTGTTGTAATATTTTATTCAACATTCGCTTATCCTCCTAAGCCTTACTCTTGATGAAGATCTGCCTTTTCATAAGCTTTGATGATTTCGGCTACAACAGGATGACGAACCACGTCACTTGCTTCAAAATTGACAAAATCGATTTTTTTGATTTGTTTCAAGGTGCGTTCTGCATGAATAAGGCCACTCAACGTGCCTTTCGGTAAATCGATTTGGCTCGTGTCCCCGTTTACAATCATTTTCGACTGATAGCCTAAACGTGTCAAGAACATTTTCATCTGAGCAACTGTGGTATTTTGCGCTTCATCCAATATCACGAAGGCATCATCTAGCGTTAGTCCTCGCATATAAGCTAACGGGGCGATTTCAATAATCCCACGTTCCATCAATCGATTTGTGTGATCCAATCCAAAAAGCTGGTAAAGAGCATCGTAGACTGGGCGTAAATAAGGATCCACCTTTTCCTTTAAGTCACCAGGCAAGAAACCTAGATTTTCGCCTGCTTCTACCGCAGGGCGAGTCAAAATGATTTTTTGTACCTCACCTTTTTTCAAAGCTGCGATCGCCAGTACAACTGCTAGAAATGTCTTACCAGTGCCAGCAGGCCCAATACCAAAAACGATATCATGCTTCGCAACTGATTCAACATACTTCTTTTGGCCACTATTTTTTACACGAATTGGCTTTCCGTTTCGATCTTTGACAATTTCTTCTTCATACATTTCTACAAAGTAGTCCAATGTTCCCTTTTGTCCCATTTTTAAGGCAGTTACAACATCAGGGGTACTTACATGGATGCTACGTTTGATTAACTCTTGTAATGTCCGTATAACTGAGCTTGCTAATGAAAGCCCGGGTTCTTCTCCGATGATCTGGATTATTTCTCCTCTGGTATGGATTGTCGTATCTGTCATCTCTTCGATTAATTTTATATGTTTATCATGTGAACCTAACAACATACTGACATCATCAGCTGCTGTTAATATAATTTCTAAAGAATTGGACTCTTCTGTCAAAAATAGACATCTCCTTTATTTCAAATCATTCTTTCTTATTTTACCATATTAATAAAAAACTATATAGCAAATAAAAAGGAACTCACTGATATGCTTTGCATTAATAGAAAATAATGATTCTGGGCAAGATGAGTCCGGTACTCTTTAAATTAGGGATAAAAAAGGATACACCGTAATACTAAATTTGTAGCTTCGAAAAAAATAAGTTGAAATTTACCAAAAATTTGAGAAGTACAAAGTAAGTAATAATCAACAGCAGAAAGCTAGTTTTTGTGTTGCTTGTTAAGTTTTAGAATTTCTTTCTTACTCCTTAATGCTAAACACTTTTTCTCAACCTTACTAAACTTAGTATGTTTTTTATATATTCAAAAAATCTATCACATGTAAGCAAGACGAATGATGAAAAACAATCCACTCCTTTAGCTCTCTTTTTATTTACTATTTTACAAATCTAACATTATTTTTTAAAAATAGGGAAGAATCGCACCTCTTTTACAACAAAATTTTCTCAACAAGACAAAAAACTGCGAACATAAATGTCCGCAGTTTAAATGATAAGATTAAGATTGCAATAGTTCCTTAACGATGGCATTGACTTGGTTTCCATCTGCTTTTCCTTTGACCTTAGGCATGATAACACCCATGACTTTGCCAAATTCTTTCGCAGAAGAAGCACCCGTTTGCGTAATCGCTTCTTGAACAAGTTGACGAATATCATCCACAGAAAGTTGTTCCGGCATGTATTTTTCAACAATTGCTATTTCACTTTTCACTTTTTCAGCTAAATCGTCACGTCCGGCTTCCTCAAACTCATGCAAAGAATCACGTCGCTGTTTCATTTCACGAGACAACACTGTCAATTCTTCTTCTTCTGTCAAGTCGTGACCTTCTTTTATCTGTTCGTTTTGAATTGATGACTTGATCATACGAATGACTTGTAAATATTCTTTATCTTTGGCTTTCATCGCTGTTTTCATGTCATCGTTCAATCTACTTAGTAGTGACACACTACCAACTCCAATTCATCAAAGAACTAGAATTTTTTGCGTTTTCTAGCTGCTTCAGATTTTTTCTTACGTTTCACACTTGGTTTTTCGTAGAATTCACGTTTACGAGATTCTTGTAAAGTACCCGCTTTTGACACGGAACGTTTGAAGCGACGAAGAGCATCGTCAAGTGATTCGTTTTTGCGAACGACTGTTTTTGACATGTTAATTCCCTCCCTCCGAGCTTAAAAAGTAACCGTAATTGTTATTGAAATTATAATCCAAAAAACAAGACTGTTCTATAAATATTATATCTAATGCTGTTTTGACCGTCAAGGGAATCTTTAGAATTTTTAAAATAATAAAACGTTATTTTATGTAAAACGAATTATTGACAATTTTCACATCGTCCAAAAATTTCAAAGCGATGTCCCTCAATGATACAGCCATTCAACTGATCCTCAAAATAATTCATGGGACACATGTGAATCTCTTTCGTCATGCCGCAAACAGTGCAAATAAAATGATGATGATGCCCGATCTCACCTTGACAACAATGAAAACGAAATTTCATTTCCCCGTTCAAGTCTGCTTCTTCTAAATAAATCAAGTTCAGAAAAATCGTGAAGGTTACGATAAATCGTGTCGTAACTTACCCCTTTGAACTCTTGATTCATATAATCAAATACTTCTTTTGCTGAGACATATCGATTTCTTTTTACTAAATAGGTCAACAACGCTTCGCGCTTTTTCGTATACTTGAATCCATTGTTTTTCAATGTTTCTAATGATTGTTCGATTAAAGTTTGCTTTTTCAAGACTTCTCCTCCAAATCAAAATGATTACGAAGTATGCATTCCCCAGTATGGTATACTATAGATAAAAAAAAAAGCAAGTGAGGTTTTTATTTATGTCTTTTGAAGCTACAGAAATCGTTACTTTTTTTGTCATTTCAGACTCTGCTGGGGAAACAGCAACAAAATTAGCGCAAGCAACAATGGCTCAATACCCTACTGTTGAATTTAATCTTTTTCGACGAACCTTTGTTACAGATAAAGAGACATTAAGCGAGGCATTACAAGATGCACTAGAAGAAAAAGCGCTAGTCCTCCACACCCTGATCAATCAAGACTTAATTGATCAAACACAGAAATTTTGCCAAAAAAACAATTTATTTAGTTTTGATGTCATGACACCTCCTATTGAAGAAATCGAACGTCTAACTGGTATTAAACCCACTCGACAACCTGGAGCTTTACATTTATTGAACGAAAATTATTTTAAACGAATCAAAGCCATGGAATTTGCTGTGAAGTACGATGATGGGAAGGACCCACGTGGTTTTTTAGAAGCAGATGTCGTGTTGCTTGGCGTATCAAGAACTTCAAAAACACCTTTGAGCTTATTCCTAGCAAATAAAAATTTAAAAGTCGCCAATCTTCCATTGATTCCTCAAGCACATATCCCAAAGCAACTTTGGGATATTGATCCGAAAAAAATAGTTGGTTTAACAAATAACCCAGATATTCTAAATAGCATACGTAAAGAACGAATGCGCTCTTATGGATTAAATCCTGATACTGCTTATTCGGATATCGAAAAAATCCGAGCAGAATTAGAATTTGCAAATGAGCTTTATGAAAAACTAGGTTGCGTGGTAATCAATGTAGCTTCACTTTCTATCGAAGAGACTGCTTCTTTGATTTTGAATGCACTTGATCTCGAAGATCATAGTTACTATGGAACAGATACCTCCGGAGAAAAATAATGAGAAAATAGTAGAACTGCTTCCCCAATAATTGGTAGCCAAAGAACTGATTTTTACATTAGCTACAAAAATGAAATGCTACTTACACATGTGCTTATATACTGTCTGAAACACAAACTCCCGACGTTGTTTCTAAGGGATTCGAAACAAAAAGAAGAAGGGAAAAAGAAATCACTAAAAAAGAACTTCTTGAGGTTTAGTTGACGCAGTATGTAAAAAAACAGATTATTCGCTTGTTTTATCCCCTTTTATATCTTTTACACGTAACCAATTACTTCTTCTTTCCACTAACGAGACCTATCAGACGTTGCTTTCAACACTTGTTTTGTAGCTTCTTTGTTTTTAATATGGGCTCTGTCAGATGGTAAAATGTGCGGTGACCTTTCATTGTTTGTAGTTATTATTTGTCCCATTTTTTTTTAAATTGGTATTGGTAGATGATTGTTTGGTGACTGTATGTTTCG
Source organism: Enterococcus lacertideformus (assembly GCA_015680865.1). GTDB lineage: Bacteria > Bacillota > Bacilli > Lactobacillales > Enterococcaceae > Enterococcus_B > Enterococcus_B lacertideformus. The sequence continues at coordinate 148,008 of JADAKE010000017.1, forward strand.
TTTTCTTTGACTTATTCCATACTTTGTTCATAACTCTTTTAAAATAACTAGGTTTTTTCGTTTTGTTCCCACCTTTTTCTGGTCCCTTTCTGTCATCAATAGCTGTAAGATTGCTCCCAGTCAAAACTTTTTCTATTTTAGTATCAACTGCTTCGTCTACCAATGTTTTGATTGTTTCGTCAATAGATGGCAATTTTTCATTTATGTCAACAAAAGAATGCTCAATTTCCTTGAAAGTAAGCGGCTTTGTTTTTAGGTGTTTCTTTGTTTTTTTTTAGCACGTTGTTTCTAAATTTTTGGGCTTTGCTTTCCGATTCTTCGCTTCTTTCACTCAGATCCGTAGGATTCGGATCCACCCAACTAAGAATTTCTTCGACTTTATTTTCCACTGCCTGATCGACTAGTTTTACGATGTCTTCATTTTGTATTAAATCGTACCACCATTCATTACCTTCTATCAACCATAATGGTGGAGCGGATGGAGAATAGTCCTTGAATTCTAATTTATTTGTTACTTTTTGCGTAACTAATTCTTTTATTCCATCACTACTTAACAAGTCCCCATTATTTTCATTATTCATCTCGCTTATCTCCTATTTAAGTATTTGTAGAAATATTAGAATCACTACTTTTCATAATATACTGGAGGCTTCAGAAGGCTGTACTATTTATTCGAATATCAGAAAAAATTACTCTAAACACATCAGGAACACAAGTAAGCGAGGAACAATCATGGGTAATGGTTCAAGGGAATATTTTTACTTGAAAAAGAGCTGATCAATGGCGCCTCGTTTAGAGACATTGATCAGGCCCTAATGAAGTTTTTTAAATCGATTGAAGTCTACGATCACTTCATATGTCTACATTCTACCTTTAGCTATCATTTACTTAACGATTTTGAAAAGCATGCTTCTTACTCGAATGCTTCTTACACGAACTTGCTTTCTTCACTTAATTATTTACTAAAACGATTTTCCCTTTTGCATGATGGGTTGCACTTAGTTCATGTGCTCTCTTAACACCTTCTGCTGTAAGAGGATACGTATGCCCAATGATGCTTTTTACCTTTCCTTCCTTCATTAGATCAGCAATCTCTCGTAGCTGCTTGCCATCTGGTTGAAGCCAAATACTTTTTGCTACAGCTATGCGTTTAGCTAATGCTTCATTCGGCTGATCAACGATTGAGATCAATCGGCCTTTTTCATTCAATACTTTAAAGCTAGCTTCTTGCACATCCCCACCCATTGTATCGAAAACTAAATCAACAGTTTCCAATACTTCTGAAAAATCAGCGGTATGATAATCAATCACTTGATCAGCACCAAGTTCTTTTAACAGTGCATGATTCTTTTCTCTAGCAGTAGTAATGACAACTGCTCCCACATTATTTGCTAGCTGGATGGCATAGATGCCTACACCTCCGGCTCCCGCATGGATCAAGACTTTTTCCCCAGCTTTTAGTTTACCGTGGGTAAAGAGTGCTTGATAAGCGTCAATCCTGCTAATGGAACTGCTGCTGCATCTTCAAAAGAAACAGAGTCAGGTTTTTTCGCTAATAAATGATCATCTACGATCGTATAGTCTGCATAGGTACCAAAGCGTGTTGTTTCTGGTCGAGCCAATATCTCCTGACCAACCTGCCAATCTTGCACTTTTGCTCCTACCGTCATAATCTCTCCTGCCACATCCCAACCTAAGATAATCGGAAATTTCCAAGGCATCATTTGCGCTAAATATCCTTCACGTAATTTCTAATCAATAGGATTGACTGATGTAGCCTTTACTTTAATTAAAACTTGATGTTCCCCTAATTCGGGAAGCTTTACCTGTCTTTCTTTTAGCTGATCCTCATGACCATATGCTTCTATAGCAATTGCACGTGTTTGCATTTATACATCCCTCCATATCGAACTATTATAAAAGTCCTAGCTAAAATTCTAAAATGATTTGCATTCGTCAAATAAATGAGAGGCTAAGAGATATGATTGTTGATACTTTTTTACTAATTCATATAAATAAGGAAGGACTCCATCTTGAATAGAAATACCAATAAAAAGAGCCTGAGACTACTTAATAAGTAGTCTCAGGCTCTTTTTATTGATGCTCTATATGTTTCAATGTTTGTTCCAAAATGTCTAATACGTGAAAATCATCTAGACTGTATAAAATTGCCTTTCCTTGGCGATGAGATTTCACCACATGGTTTTCCCTTAACAAGCGGAGCTGGTGAGAAACCGCTGATTGTTCCATTTTAACTGCTTGGCTAATCGCTGTCACATTTTGCTCACCATCTTTTAAGTATATCAATATTTTTAACCGTGTCGGATCACTCAACACTTTGAATAATTGACTGACTTTTTCTACTTCACTTTTTTGTGTACCTAACACTCCGTTCACCTCCATCAAAAAAGACTGACTTCTAAAGTTTACCACTTTTTCCATCAGTCTCAAGTTTTTTATTTTTCTGTCATCGATTGGATAATTGCTTCATAGGCATTGATTTTCTCTTCTGCCTCTTTCGCAGAGTTTCCTTTTACTCCAATATAAAATTTGATTTTTGGTTCAGTCCCTGAAGGACGAATCGCAACCCAACCGTTTTCTTCTAACACATATTTCAATACATCAGAAGGCGGTGTAGTTAATTTTTCCACATGGCCAGTTGAATCTGTCTTGGTTAATTCTTTAAAATCTTCCGTCTGAAGTACTTTTGCACCAGCAAACTCAGTTGGTGCATGATCACGAAATTTTTTCATCAAAGCGGCAATTTTCGCTGAACCCTCTTGACCACTCATTGTGACAGAAATCGTTTTTTCTGCAAAATAACCGTATTTTTCAAAAATCATTTGTAGACCATCATAAAGTGTTTTTCCTTGTTTTTTGTAAAAAGCTGCAACTTCTGCTAGCAATAAAAGCGCTTGGATTGCATCTTTATCTCGTACGAAAGGTTTGACTAAATAGCCATAGCTTTCCTCAAAACCAAACATAAAGGTATGAGAGTGATCGTCTTCAAATTGTTGAATTTTTTCAGCAATAAATTTAAATCCTGTCAATACATTAAACATCTTTGCACCGTAGTTTTCGGCAATTGCTGTAGGAAGCTCACTTGATACAATAGATTTGAGAACAGCCGCATTTTCAGGTAAGGTTCCTCCTGATTGATGTGCTTCTAAAATATATTGAATAAACAACGCACCAATTTGATTTCCTGTTAATACTTTATAAGCTCCATCAGGTTGTCGTACTGCTGCTCCTAAACGATCGGCATCTGGGTCAGTAGCAATCAATAAATCTGCTCCTTCTTTTTCACCTAAACGAATGGCATATTCAAAAGCGGAATGTTCCTCTGGATTTGGTGATTTCACTGTTGTAAAGTCCGGATCAGCGACTGCTTGCTCTGGTACTAACATGAATTGTTCAAAACCAGCTTGCTGCAAAGCTCTTTCTCCAAGCATTTTACCTGTTCCATGTAAAGGAGTATACACTAATTTCAAATCTTTCCCCATGCTTTGGACTAATTCTTGGTTGATTGTTACTGCTTTGATTTCTGCTAGATAGGATGCATCCACTTCTTCTCCAATAATATTGATCAAACCGCTATTTTCTACTTCTTCATCCGATAATACTTCTACTTTTAATGGATTGCTGACTTCCCGCACATATTTTGTTAAAGCATCCGCATCTGCTGGTGGCATTTGTCCACCATCTTCTCCATATACCTTGTACCCATTGTAAGCAGCTGGATTATGAGAGGCTGTGACCATGATCCCCGCAAACGTATTCAAATGACGAACAGCAAAAGAAAGCTCTGGTGTTGGACGTAAACTTTCAAATACAAAAGAAGGAATATCATGTTGCGCCAATGTTTTAGCTGCTTCCATCGCAAACTCAGGTGATTGATGACGTGAATCATAGGCAATTGCTACACCACGATGCTTGGTTTCTTCTCCTTGTGTGCCCATAAAACGGGCAAGTCCTTCTGTTGCTTGTCTAACCGTATAAATGTTCATTCGATTAATCCCAGGCCCTAAAATCCCCCGCATGCCAGCTGTTCCAAATTCTAAAGGCGCATAGAAAGCATCTTCCAATTTTTCAGGATCTTTGCTTAGATCAGTTAATTGTTTTTTTAAATTTTCTTCTAAATTTTCTTCATTTGCCCATTGTTGGTATACTTGATCCCAAGTCATGAAGCGAACACCTCTTTCTAAAATATGTTTCACTTTAAGTATAGCATTGTCTTTTCAGATAGAAAAGCCAGAAGCGAGAACCAAAGAATGGAGAAGGAGAAGGAGAAAGGCAAGCTTTTTCGTTGGGTTTGTTCAGTCTTCTTCAACAAAAATCGGGTTGCAAATTAGTTCTTTGTTGTTCTTTTATATTTGATAAATTTTTATTCAAACGACAAACTTTTTCATTGGAAGCTGCTATCCTATCTTTTAGTTTTTTTCTTTAGTAAGTTCCTTAGACGATAAAAATACTTGTTGTGTTTGTAATAATTCATTTTTATTCAATAAGTGCCATTTTTTTGGTATGTATGTTTTACATAGCTCTGGTTTTCTTTCCCAAGGAGCGATGACTCTTTCATTATTTTCAATAAAAATGACTTTGTCTTTTAATCCATCCCAATTACGATATATATAGCGGAGCTCTGAAGAAGTCATGCTATTTCCTTCTTTACCAGTTTTTGATACAACAACATCCATGTTGATATTGTTTAAACAAAAATGAATTTTTACATTGGGGTTTATCTTCGGTATATTCAATCCAATTTTGCACCCTTTTTAATATGGAAATATTTTGTAAAATTTTTTTTATTTTTAAGCAAGAAGCTATAAAGTGTTTTTAATTCATTTTTAGGATTTGCTTGAGTAAGATAGAAATAATCCTCCCAGAGTCCCCAACCTTTACCTTTACATTGTTTACAAACATTTTCTGACCATTCTTTTGAAAACTTTGTTAAACTTTCAAAAGAATCAAAGGCGCTTTCCTTTTCATTTCCATGTTCCTCATCAATTGTACTAGATAATTCATCAATATAAAGTGATAATTCTCTTGGATTAACTTTATATCCTAAATATTCTAAATACGCATCTCGTGCTGCTGCTAGCCCATAAACTAAAAAATTATCTCTCATTATCTATGGCCATTCCTTTCTTTTATCATTACTTCTTTTATTGCTTAGAAACTAAAATTTCTGCATGCTGGATATGCTAACCTAAAGGAGTATAAAAATATTTTTTTCCCATTTAGAAATAGAAAAAACCATCACACTTTTTGTTAAAAACGGAAGCATATATCGACGCTTTTTAGTCAATTGCCAACATACCTTCGTTTTTTTCATTTCTTCTAAAATTTTTATTTAAGTGTGTTGATGTGGCTTGAGCCGCTACTATCTTATTTGCTACATAATTCTTATGTACATTACTATTTTTTTTACTTGAAGTCAGAATATTCTTCATTTGCTTTCTACTCTCTTGTTTGTGTTGTTTTGTCTCTAGTTTTGGTTCTTTCAATTCTGCTAGCTTTTCTTTTAACTGTAGCTTTTCCTCTTGCTGCGGCTTTGCTTTTAACTCCGGCTTGTTCAGTTCTTGACTCTTTGTTGGTTGATAATTTTTCCATAGCTCTGGATCTTTTATCCAAGGTGCATCGACTCTTTCATTATTTTCAAAAAAAATAACGTTTTCTTTCAACTCATCCCAATTACGATATACATAACGCAATTCCACAGATGTAACTCTGTCTCCATAAAGAAAATCTTTGAACACCACTGATTCCATATCTATACCATCTAAGATAAAATGAATTTCCAGTTGGTCTGATCTTTTCGCCATTTCAAGGCCTATTTTACATCCTCTTCTTACATGTAAGGAATAAAAAAATATTTTTCCCGTCTTCCTGCTTCTGAAAGATAATCTTTGTAAATTGTTTGTAATTGATTTTTAGGGTTAACTTTTAAATGGTGAAAATATTGATCCCATAATGGATAACCTGTCGGTTTCACAATAGCAGGAAGACGAATTTCTATAAACTCTGAAAAATGTTCCTTAGAGTCCCACCAGCCGTTTATTCCTTGTTCTTGATATATAATATATTTATTTTTTTCAATTCACCCTCTAACGCTTCTTTAATCAATTCATTATAGGCATCTATAAAATAAGGCGCTGAAACGTCTCTAGATGGATATTTTAAATTCATTATTTTTTTATACTTTCTTCTTCTGTTAGCTATTCCATAAATTAATACATTCTCTTCATTCATGCTGATTCCTACTTTCTATATGTTGATCATACTCAGTCTATCATTGAATTTGTTAGTTTCTTGACTTTTTTTTCTTCAATTTAAAATTTTTACTTCTTTATGTTACTGTAGCAAAAGAAGCACAACTAAATGACCAAGTTGCTTGCAAAAAAAATTTCTCTTGCTCCTTTTTATCCAATCTTGTGAAACTTTTATCCTCTATTGAATCCTTATCAAAAACCTGTCAATGAATTCAAACATGTCAAAGGATTAAAGCATAATACTTGATAGATTCAGAAATATTTATAATTTTAAATGATGAATCTTGATTCTCTATAGAAAGGCTTTATTTGGCGTTAAAAAAATCTCTATACTTTTTAGGACTGATAGAAAATATATGTCTTTCGTAACTTCAAGTTTATGCGCTTGTGTATTTTCTATCAATAGCATGGTACAGTTCACAAAAAAACATCAAAGCTAGTAAATTTTACTAACTTTGATGTTCATAGATGTCCCTATCAGTCCGATTTGACAAAAAATGTTCTATTGATTAGCGAGTTCTTCTAAAGCTTCAAGGTATTTATAGACTTGTTGTCCTGCGATACCACCATCACCTACCGCTGTGGTGATTTGACGTAAGTCTTTTTCACGAACGTCACCGATCGCAAAAATACCTGGGATATTGGTGCGCATAGCTTGATCAGTTGGTATCCAACCGGTAGCATTCTTTAATCCGACTTTTTTAAATGGTTCAGTCAAAGGATCTAAACCAACATAAATAAATATACCATCTGCCGCGATATCAATTGCTTCATTTGTTTTGACATTATGTGCCTTGATTCCTGTAACAACCATATCATTACCAACGATTTCATCTGTCACAGTATCCCACAAAAATGAAATTTTTTCATTCGCAAACGCACGGTCTTGAATGATTTTTTGCGCACGTAGCTCATCTCTACGATGGACGATCACGACCTCTGAAGCAAACTGAGTAAGATAGATTGCTTCTTCTACTGCAGAGTCTCCCCCGCCGATCACCACTAACCGTTTGTTTCTGAAAAATGCCCCATCACATACTGCACAATATGAAACACCTCGTCCTGCGTATTCTTCTTCACCAGGAACACCCAATTTACGATGAATACAGCCGGTTGCAATAATCACTGTTTTTGCTTCATAAGACTTGTCTTCACAGATCACTTCTTTATAGCTACCATGGTCCTTGATGTCTTGTACGATACCATAAACATTTTCAGTGCCAAATTTTGAAACACCTTCATACATTTTATAAGCCAAATCAGGTCCCATGATCGAATCAAAGCCTGGATAGTTTTCCACTTCGGCAGTGTTATTCATTTGTCCGCCTGGTGCTCCTTGCTCAATCATAGCAACAGATAAATTTGAGCGTGAAGCATACAATGCAGCAGTCATGCCAGCAGGACCGGCACCAATTACGATCACATCATACATATGTACATTCCTCCATAAAATCAAGTAGTCTCACTTTACAGCCAAAAAACAAAAAAGTCTATTAATCTGCTTGGTCAGTTCAACAGTCTTATTATATAGAAAGAAACCAAGAAAAACAACGGAGAAAGAGAAGAAAACAAGAGACTTTTTCCCAATCAAAAAGGGAGCTGCGACCTTGATCGAACAGCTCCTGATTTTTGATTTTGATGGCTTATTTTTATTCTGGTACGCTGACTGTTTCCTTCACATTACTCAAGTCTTCTCCGTTGGAGGCAATCACTTGTTTGTACCAGTCAAATGATTTTTTCTTGGTTCGTTCAAGGGTGCCGTTTCCTTCATTGTCTCGATCCACATAAATGAAGCCATAACGTTTCTTCATTTCCCCTGTTCCTGCAGACACAAGGTCGATACAGCCCCAAGTAGTGTAGCCTAATAAATCGACACCGTCTTGTTCGACTGCATCTTTCATTGCTTGGATATGCGCAACGAGATACTCGATCCGATAATCATCTTCTACATATCCATTTTCATCTGGTTCATCCACAGCACCTAAGCCGTTCTCCACGATAAATAAAGGTTTTTAATAACGATCATACAGATCATTCATAGTGATTCTCAGGCCAAGCGGATCAATCTGCCAGCCCCATTCGCTTGCTTCTAAATAAGGATTTTTGACGGAAGCAAAAATATTTCCTTGGGTTTGTTCTAATAATTCAGTATCTGTCGTTGAAACACGGGAAGAATAATAAGAAAATGAGATAAAATCAACTGTATGTTCTTTCAAAAGCGCCAGATCTTCTAGCTGCATCTCGATTTCGATGCCTTGTCTTTCCATTTCTTTCAAGGCATACGCAGGATATAAGCCTCGTGATTGGACATCGATGAAGAAATAATTCTCTCGGTCTGCTTTTCTTGATGCCCAGACATCTTCTGGTTTGCATGTATAAGAATAATTTGCACCTGCTGCAAGCATACAGCCAACTTGGTTTTCAGGATATACTTCATGGGCGATCTTTGTAGCTATAGCACTCGCTAAAAGCTCATGGTGTGCTGCTTGGTATTTGATTTGTTCTTTGTTTTCGCCTTCTTCAAAGTAAAGCCCAGCTCCCGTGAATGGTGCGTGAAGAATCATGTTGATTTCATTGAAAGTCAGCCAATATTTTACTAATCCTTTATAACGGTTAAAGATCACATGACACAGATTTTCATAAAAACTGACAAGCTCTCGTGAGCGCCATGCCCCGTATTTTTCGATCAAGTGCATCGGACAATCAAAGTGTGTGATAGTCACTAAAGGTTCAATGCCGTATTTTTGGCACTCTTTAAAGATTTTTTCGTAAAACAGCAAGCCTTCTTCATTTGGTTCTTTCTCATCGCCCATTGGAAAAATACGGCTCCAAGCAATCGACATACGGTATGTTTTAAAACCCATCTCTGCGAATAATGCAATATCTTCACGGTAACGGTGATACATGTCGATTGCAACTTTTGCAGGATAAAAGTGTTCATCATCAAAGTCGAACATTTTTTGCTCCCCAGTGATTGCTGGAAAACGGTCTCCACCGATTGGTACGACGTCCACATTTGCTAAACCTCTTCCACTTTCGTTGATAATTTTCTTGCTAATTTGTCTTGGACTTCAATGCCTTCTGCTTCCAGCTTCTCGATTGCTTCTTTAAACTGCGACAAATGTTCTTTGTGTGCAATAAACAATTCATCCATGATGCGTTTCGCTGTTTTTCCTGAACGAATCAGCGGATTGATCGTAAATGCTTGTAATGCCGTGCCGTAATCACCGGTGACAGCTGCTTCGATCGTTACTAATTCCATATTCTTCATCACTTGGAGCCAGCCTCTTTCCGCTGCCGGTAATGAACCAAATGCAACATTTCTTGCCCCTTGTCCGCCAACATAAGCTGTGACTTCGACAACACTGTCAGCCGGCAGATCTGGAACAGCACCGTTATTTTTAGCAGAGACAACGATTTGTGTTTCCTTATTCCCATAATAATAGAAGTAATCGTTTCACAAGCAGCGTCTGAATAATAAGCACCGCCTCGTTTTTGTAATTGTTCTGGTTTATGGTCTAATTGCGGATCTTTATATAAATCGAATAATTCTGCTTCGGTCTCTTTCACTTGCTGCGCTCTTGTGCCAATTGTCCGATATTCTTCCAATGCATGTTCCAGCATTTCTTCTTCACGATAATAATAGCGATGGTAGCCGCAAGGAATCATCTGCATTTGTTTCAGCTGTTCTTTGAAAAATGGAATATCAAAGATGTTTTTTGGCAGTCCATTTTCTTCATCGTACAAACGATCGATCAATTGATCTGTGAGGTCGTTGCCTTTCTCATCTGCCACTTTATGCCAATGGAAATGATTCAAGCCAGCAAATTTGTAAATAAGTTCTTGTTTTTCTTTTTTCAACATCTCTGGTTCTGTCATCATTGCCATGACTGGCACATTGCAAAGACCAATTACTTTTTCCCATTTTCCATAGCGGATGACTGCTTCTGTCACCATGCCACTTGGATTTGCAAAGTTAATCAGCCAAGCATTTGGACAAAGGCGTTTCATATCTTCCACTACAGATAAAATCACTGGGATCGTTCGAAATGCTTTGAACATTCCGCTAGCACCATTGGTTTCCTGTCCGATCATGTCATAATATGCAGGGATACGTTCATCTTTGATCCGTGCATCTAGTTGGCCTACTCGGAATTGTGTCGTCACGAAGTCTGCATCTTTCAATGCGTCTTCTCGATTTAAGGTAGCATAGATTTTTACGTCATAAGGAGTCGCGTCCCACATTCTTTGAGCCATTTTGCTGACGATCTCCAGTTTCTCTTTTCCTTCTTCCACATCAACTAGCCAAATCTCGCTGATTGGTAATTCGTCATATCGTTTGATGAACCCCTCCATCAATTCTGGTGTGTAGCTGCTGCCTCCGCCGATTGTTGCAATCTTGATTCCTTTCATTCGTCGGCTCCTCTCTGTTTTTATTTACAATTCAATTATGTGATTTGTAAATATATCTCTCAATATCTATTGCTGTTTTTCATTTCGCGTTTACAAATATTCGGTTTTTATTCTTACTTTTTTGTAAATAACATTTAAAAACGGTTACATTTCGTTTACACAACTTATATAATAAAAAGAAAAGGGAGAAAAAACATGCTGCTTCATGAACGAATGAAACAATCCAATTTATCAAATGCTGAAAACGCTGTGGTCCATTTTTTGTTCGAAAACAAAACAAAAATCGCTTCAATGACGATCAAATCGATTGCGAATCAATGTTATGTCCACCCTTCTACATTGATTCGGCTATCCAAAAAACTTGGATTCAGCGGATGGATCGAATTACGTGATTCTTATTTAGAAGAAATCAGTTATTTGGAAAGTCATTTCCAGCAAGTTGATGCGAATCTCCCCTTTTCAGCATCTGACGGCATCATGACGATTGCCAATAAGTTAGCTGTACTGGAACAAACAACCTTGCACGATACTTTGTCGCTCCTGCATCACGATGACCTTCAGAAAGCAAAACAGCTGCTGCTCCAATCAGACAAAATCGTGATTTTTGCCAGCAATGCCAATACTTTGATTTCTCAAGATTTCACGCTGAAAATGAAGCGGATCAAAAAAGAAGTCAGTATCGTGACTACCTTTGGCGAATCCGCTTATGAAGCTCATAACTGTCTGCCTGGTTCCTGTGCGCTGCTGATTTCTTATACAGGAGAAAACAGTATGATCCTCCAAACTGCTGCGATCCTTAAACAAAAAAATATCCCGATTTTGTCTTTGACTAGTATTGGTGACAATTCACTCTCCATGCTAAGCGATGCTTCACTGCGTTTGACCACGCGGGAACGTCTGTATTCAAAGATAGGCAATTTCACCATCAATACATCTACTTGTTATTTGTTGGACGTCCTATATTCCTGTGTTTTTGCCGAAGAGTATCAAAAAAATCTGAACCATCTGATCGCCATCGGACAGCAAGTCGATAAAAGAAATACTACCTCGTCGATCATGCAGGAAAAAGAACCAGAAGGAAAGATCCAGCTGTCAGACTCGTTTTTGCCTAATTGAAAAGAGGTTGTGAAAGTGATGGTCTGCTTCAAGAATTAAGAATGGGAAATTAGAAATAGCTTCTCATATTTTTAATTTCTCAGACTTAATTCCGTAGAAGCAATCACTTGAACACCGTTTTACTAGAGGTTGTGAATGAACCGTTCAGCTCCGAGCATTAAGAAAGAATTTCGTAAAATAGCTCCTCATATTTTGCGAAATTTTGACTTAATACCAAAAGTCATCTTTATGCTGCCCAACCTCCAGCACACCACATCACACAGCCGCAAAACACATCCATTTTGCGGCTTTTCAGATATTGCTTCATTTACATTTGATTTCTTTATGTCAAGGCTGCAATCAACTCTTCACCTGTTTTCACTGAATTCCCTTGATTTTCCAAAATATCCAGGTAATCGCCGGAATTGGTGATGATGATTGGTGTTTCTACACTGTAGCCTGCTTTCTCAATAGCTTTGATATCAAATTCAAGCAGCAGATCGCCTTTTTTCACATGATCCCCTTGTGCAACATGACTCTTGAAATATTTTCCATCTAGCTGAACTGTATCAAGTCCTACATGGATCAACAGTTCCATTCCAGTGTCAGAGACCAAGCCAATTGCATGTTTCGTTTTGAATAAAGTCATGATCGTGCCATCAAACGGCGCTCTCACTTCCCCTTTTTCCGGATGGATCAAGATTCAGCGTCCAAGTACTCCTTGGGCAAAGGCTGCATCTTTTGCTGTGCTTAACGGAGCAATTTGACCTTGGATCGGTGTTGCTACACTTTCTTTATTTTCGATCGTCTGCTTCAATTCTGTTTTTTCGTATTCTGTCTCTTCCGCATCATCTTTCCAGAAGAAGAACGTCAGACCGAAACCAACGACCATAGCAATGGCGATCCCGATAAATGACTGGAACATGCCGCTAGCATCATTTCCATTGATATAGCTGACTACACCAAAGATTCCTAGTCCGCCAACTGTATAACCAGTTACTTGATTGACCATCATGTACAAACCTGAAATACCTCCGCCAATCATCGAATAAATAAATGGTTTCTTTTTCGGTAAAGTGATCCCATAAATTGCCGGTTCTGTTACTCCAAAAATCCCTGAAATGATTGCTGGAGGACACAAAGCTTTCAATTGTTTGTCTTTTAATTTGAAATACATTGCTGCAACAACGGCCGTTTGTGCAAAGCTCGCACCAAACACACCTACCAACACCTGACTCGCACCTTCTTGTGTTACTTGCATGATTGCAATTGGGACAACGCTCCAATGCAGACCGAAAATCACTAATACTTGCCAGAAGAAACCTAGAACTGCGCCGTAGATTGCTGGTGAAAAGTCCATCAATGATTGGAAACCTAGGCTTAACCAATCTGTCAACATACTGATGATTGGTCCAATCACTAAAAATCCGATCGGCAATGCAATCAGCAAAACAGAAAGCGGTACTAAAAATGTTTGAACGACAGAAGGAATCACTTTTTTAGCAACCTTTTGGATTTGTGCAGCAAAAGCGACAATAAAAATGATTGGCACTACACTGCTTGTGTAATTCGCTCCTACCCATGGAATCCCTAAAAATGTTTCATAAGCGGGCAATCCAAGCAAACTGTATGGTGCACCTTTGCCACCGCCTGCTTCAAAAGCTACTCTAAGTGCATCGCCTTGGACCGCTGGATAACAAAGAGCCGCGCCAATCACGATCCCTACCATTGGATTCAAGCCGAATTTTTTTCCTGCTGTATAACCTAAGATCACTGGCATGAAGTAAAAGATGGCATCTCCGATTCCGTTCAGCATCGTATACGTTCCAGAAGTATCTGTATAGAAATTTAAGAAAACAAATAAGGCATTTAATCCTTTGACCATCCCGGCAGCAGCTAATGCCCCTAAAAAGGGTTGGAAACAACCGCTTAGAATATCAATGAGCCGGTTAAAAAGATTACCATCCGAAACGCTTCCTTGTTTCACCGCTGATTCCCGCCACTTCAATAACATCTGCATAAACATCTGGTACATGATTCCCAATCACGACTTGGTATTGACCGCCGCTTTTCATGACCGTTACCACACCGTCCATGTTCTTCAAGATCTCATCATTTGCTTTGCCTTCATCTTTCAACTTGAAACGAAGCCGTGTGATACAATGCGTCAAACTATTGATATTCTCTTTTCCGCCGACATTTCCAACGATCTTCCTTGCTAATTCATGGTATTTTCCCATTTTTTCTTCCTCCAATTATGATTGATTGAAGGTTTAGCCAACTGAATGTCACTATCCTATGAAGCTGTTTGACTAACTCCTACCCTCCTTTTGTTTTTTAAAAGGACAGATATGTCCTATTTTCGGAATAAATAGATTTATACTCGTTGAACCAAACGCGCGATATGGATCGTCAAGTACATGAGTTCATCTTGTGAGATCGTATAATCAAACCGTTCTTGTAAAAATTGGGCGATTTTCCCCACACAATTTTTGGCGTTTGGGTATTTTTTCTGAACGATCTCCAAAAGCTCTTCTTCTACTTCGCTTTTTTGCACCTCTTCATGATTAAGGACTCTGGTCAAAAAGAAACGCAGATGGGTCGTGAAACGATAAAAGTAAACAGATTCTTCTTCAAAAGAAAGGCCAAAATGATAGCGCACGATATTCAAGATATCCTGCATCGTTTTCGTAAAAGTATACATATCCGTCATTTCTTCTTGTTCTGACTGAGCATTGACTAAATGAAGGGCAATAAAACCTGCTTCATTCTCTGAAAGCTGGATATTGTATCTTTTTGATACTTGCTCTACCGTTTTCTTTACAATCGCAAATTCATCTGGAAAAAGCTGCTTGATATCCCAAAGCAATACGTTGGGGACAGTGATTCCATTCTTTTGCCGTTCGATCGCTGTATGTAAGTGATCGGTCAGAGAAATATAGATCGATTCATTCAAGGAAACATGGAGCTGCTGCTTTGTATAAGCAATGATCTCAGCGGCGGTCTCGAAATATTCTAAGGGCACATCTTTGATCAACTCCTGGAATTGTCTGGAAAATCCGCCATTTGCTAGTTGAAAAACTTTGTCGATCGCGGTTGGCTCAACAGGATCTCCCACTATTTTTTTAAACGCCAATCCCCTGCCCATAACAACGATTTCTCTATTCTGGTCATCTCTTGTTACTACCACGTTATTGTTCAACACTTTCTCAATCAGCATTTTTTTACTCCTTTCGTTTCATCTGTTTGTTCCAGCAATCAGGTTTAGCTTGCGCAGTGCAATCACTATCCATCTATTTTCTTGGTTTCATTTTAGCAAATGAAGCGTTTTCTTGTCAACTCTTTCCTTCAATAAGAATACGTAGTTTGCCATAAAAAACTTCCCTGAAAATTCTGTATCTTTTTTTCAGAGAAGTTTGTTTTGTATTTGGTTGAAAAATCCTTATTCGCTGCTTTGGAGTTTATACATATCTGAATAAAGCCCTTCTTGTTTCAGCAGCTCTTGGTGATTACCTCTTTCAACGATTTTTCCTTTATCCAATACCAAAATCAGTTCTGCATCGCGGATCGTTGATAGTCGGTGAGCAATTGCAATCGTGGTCCGGCCTTGGCGCATTTTAGCTAAGCCTTCTTGGATCAGGCTTTCTGTTTCCGTATCGATATTCGCTGTTGCCTCATCTAATACAAGGATCTTAGGGTCTGTCACAATCGTTCGAGCAAAGGAAATCAGTTGTCTTTGTCCGCTGGAATAACTTGCGCCTCGTTCGTTTACTTTTGCATGGTACCCTGCTGGCAATGTTTCGATAAAACGGCTTGCTTGGACAAATTCCGCAGCTTCTTTGATTTGCTGATCCGTGATATCAGGATCAAGCATTCGGATATTCCCTGCAATGTCGCCATAGAACATAAACGCATCTTGCAGTACGAGCCCCATTTTTTTGCGTAATTCTTCAATTGGATAATCGCGGATGTCGCAATCATCGATCAGGATCTGTCCTTCATAAAATTCATAGAAACGCATCAACACATTGATGATCGAGCTTTTTCCGCTCCCTGTGTGCCCCACAAGAGCAACTGTTTCCCCAGGATTGGCTATAAAAGAAATATTTTCCAGTACGTTGTTTTTCCCATCATAAGAAAAGCTTACATTTCTGAATTCGATCTTCCCTAAACCAATCTCTGCATCAGCTCCTGGATTTTGCTGAGGTGTAAATTCTTCTGTGTCCATGATTTTCAGGATACGGCTTCCTGCCACCATTCCATCTGTAAAGATACTTAGAAAATCCATCATTTGCGACATTGGATTAAAGAATCCTTGAACGTATGTCGTAAATGCGTAGATCAATCCTACTTCAACGGGCGAATGGATGGCGTCTATACCAAACAATGTCAGGGATAACGCAATCGCCAATGCGTAAAGAAAACTGATGATCGGACTTAACAAAATAGAGTTGGTTTTGATCATAGCATATCTTGTTTGAAGATAATCTTCATTTACTTCTTCAAATTCTTTCGCCAACCGTGCTTCTTGGCGAAATTGCTGGATGATCAGCATACCAGAGATGGATTCATTCAATTTCGTATTCAGCTGACTTAATTTCTCCCGCATATTTCGGTAGATTCTTGAACTGAATTTCTGATAATACCAAATCACGATGCCTAATATCGGCAAAAAGATCAAATTCCATAAAGCAATCTTGGCGTTGACTTGGAACATTGCAATGAAGGAGGACACGACAGCAAAAATCCCTGTCAATACCATCAAAAATACATGCCAGAATTCAAACAAAGTCTCCGTATCATTGGTTACCCGAGAAACGGTAGAACCAGCTGGCGTCTGGTCAAAGTACCGCATGCCCAATGTATGAAGTTTTTCAAATAATTTCACACGAATATACTGATAGGTCTTCAACGAAGCCATGGAATATAAGAACCACTGAAAGAACCAAATAATACTTTTCACGATGATCCCAAAGAGATAAAGTCCAGCAAAGAATAAAATGATGCGTGTCGTCGCTGACTCTTCGGAGAGATAGTTATCCATAAAAGTCTGGATGATCCGCGGCAAAATCACATTGACGATGGATAGTACGAAAGCAAATGCGATTGCCGCAACGAACGTTTTTCGAAAAGGATGAGCAAATTCAAGCAAGCGTTTGATGATCTGTGTTTGTTCTTTTAACGGAATCGATTTTGTCCATTCTGACTGCTGATTTTCTTCCATCAACTATCCCCTCCTTCGATTTTGGCCTCCAACTGCTGTTTGTCCCACATTTTTTTATACCAGCCGCCGCGTGCCAATAATTCTTGATGACTGCCGCGTTCAATGATTCTCCCTTCATCGATGACAAGTATCTCTCGCGCATGCATCACACTGCTCAATCGATGTGCGGAGATGATCGTCGTTTTGTCTTGGCGAGCCGCTTTCAAGTTGCGCAAGATGGCTTCTGCTGTTTTTGCATCAACAGCAGATAACGCATCATCTAAAATAAGCAGTTCAGGATCCAAGATCAATGCACGAGCGATCGAAAGACGTTGTTTTTGTCCTCCTGAAAGAGAAACACCTCGTTCACCAACCATTGTGTCATATCCTTGAGGTAACGCTTTGATCTTATTATCAATAAAAGCTAAAGCTGCCGCTTCCTCTACTTTTTCTGGCAGAAAATCGGGGCGGGCAAAACGAATGTTGTCTCTGATCGTCATTGAAAACAAAAAATGGTCTTGCGGAACATAACCGATCGATCCCAGCAAAGCGTCTAATGTATAAACTTTTATCGATTTGCCGCCAAATTGGATAGTTCCTTCATAACGATCGTATTCGCGCATCAATAATTTAAGAATCGTGGTCTTGCCGGCTCCTGTTTTTCCGACAATTCCAAGTGTCTCTCCTGCATTGATTGCAAAATCGATTTTTTCCAGAGAAGGCTCCTTTTCATTTGGATAACAGAACGAATCAATGGCCATTTCGACTTTGCCTTTTGCAGGTCCAGAAGAAGCACCTAATTGTTCAACAACATGCGTCTTCTCACGCAACAGCTCATTTACCCGATCATAGGAAGCATTCCCGCGTTCCATGACATTGAATAGCCGATCAATGGCAAACATCGGCCATACCAACCAGCATCCCGATATAACTGATAAAAGAAACGAGTTGTCCGATAGTGATTGTTTTCTCCATGACGAACTTTCCGCCAGTGATGATCGTTGCTACATAAGATAACCCAATGGTCAATGTAATGAATGGATCAAATAATGAGTCCAAAAAATTTACTCGTTTATTTTTAACGATGGCATCTTCGATCTTTGTTTCAAAATCTGCTAAATCTTCTTTTTCTTGTACAAACGTTTTGATTCCTGTGATACTTTCCTGCGTTTTATCATTGATATTTGAAAAAGCTTCTTGGGCATCACGAAAAGCATCATGCAGTTTCGTTCCCAAGATTCGAGAAGTTACTGCTAACAACGGCAATGGAATCAGGGCGATCAGTGTCAAACGCCAATCAACGAACAAAATCATCGCGATGATCGTTGAACCGCCTGTGATCAGAGAATCGGCGAAGGTCAAGATTCCTGCACCTGCTACGTTTTGGATCGCATTCAGATCATTTGTCGCATGGGCCATCAAATCACCCGTCCGATGCTTTTGATAAAAAATACTATCCATTTTTGTAAAATGAGCAAACAGCTGCTTTCTCAATTCTTTTTCAAGACGTGCCGCACTTCCCCAAATATTCATTCGCCAAATATAGCGGAAAACATATTGAGCAGTGGCAGCAGCAAGCAAAATACCGATCCAATACATGATGATTTGGAAAGAAATACGATGATCTGCAATTTCATCAATGATGATCCCAATGACTTTTGGCGGAATCAATTGTACTAAGGCTACTAACAGCAAAGAGAAGACACCTATCAAATAGTGTTTCTTTTCTCGTCTGAAAAACCAGCCGAGTTTTCTAAAAATCGACATACCATACCTCCCTAGATTTACGAGCCTGGATATCAGCGGCTCTTTACGATTTCCGGCAAACAATGGTGTGCAAAACGGAGATTGCGAAAGACCCTTTCAAAACGAATGCTGAAAAACTTTCGCTGCTTGCGTACTTATGTGGTGATTGCATAGTGTGAGATAAAAAAAGACAAAAAAAGCGAGCTGAAAAATCAGCCCGCTTTACAACGATGAGTGGAAAGAACCTATTTTTTCCCTTGGTTCTTCATTTGCTGCATCATCTGACGAATTTTCTTCTCAGATGGTTTTTGCCCCATAGACATCATCATTGTTCGTAACATTTCCTCATTAACGGGAGGATTTTTTTCCAGATAGTCTTTCATATATTTACGCGCAAAAAAGAACCCGCCTACTGCGCCTAAGATCAATGCAATGACTGCAATAAGTACGACAATTCCTGTTGATACCATTTAAATCTCTCCTTTCTTTTCCGAATTGCTCTCAGTCAAGTATTTTACTAGAGTTTTAACAAAAAAGAAAGGCGTTTTCTTCATATTCACAGAAAAAAACGATATTTCCGTTAGAAGTGATCTATTTGTTTAAAATAACAGAAAAGTGACATGCCGCAAAAAAAGTTTAGGTATGCCAAACTTTT
Organism: Enterococcus lacertideformus; assembly: GCA_015680865.1. Classification (GTDB taxonomy): domain Bacteria; phylum Bacillota; class Bacilli; order Lactobacillales; family Enterococcaceae; genus Enterococcus_B; species Enterococcus_B lacertideformus. Next base: position 167,392 of record JADAKE010000017.1, read on the forward strand.
TTCTTTCATTTCCCATTATTTAGGTGTAGAATGATGCTGTAAAAAGAAGAAAGGTGGTTTTTCTTTTGAATGATCAAAACAAACATTCTAATCATTCTCCTAACCATAGGATTTTTGAACATACAAACGGCCGCTCTCTTTCTGAAGTCAATGGTACAGTGAGCGTCCCAAAAGAAAAAGGATTTTTTAAAACACTCCTTGCCTATTCCGGTCCTGGCGCACTTGTTGCGGTAGGATACATGGATCCAGGAAACTGGTCGACTTCCATTACTGGCGGTCAAAATTTCCAATATTTATTGATGTCAGTTATCTTGATGTCTAGTTTGATCGCTATGCTGCTGCAATACATGGCAGCAAAATTAGGGATCGTCAGCCAAATGGACCTGGCACAAGCGATTCGTGCTCGAACAAGTAAAGCGCTAGGGATCCCACTGGTTTACGCGGTCTTTATCACTGTTTTCGATGTCCTGCTTCTGCTCTTGCTGACAAAAGTCGGTTTTAGAAAAATCGAAGCAATCGTCGTATGTTTGATTTTTGTGATCTTGTTCGTTTTCATTTATCAAGTCGCATTGTCTAATCCAGATTGGCAGGCAATGTTCAAGGGATTTCTCCCAACGAAAGATACCTTTTCAGATTCACCTGTTATTGGCGGTCAAACACCGCTGACTGGTGCTCTAGGGATCATCGGCGCAACAGTGATGCCCCATAATCTTTATCTCCATTCGGCTGTCTCACAAACGAGAAAGATCGATCATGACGATCAAGAAGAAGTTGCTCAAGCGTTGCGTTTCACGACGTGGGATTCAAATATCCAGTTGACGATGGCCTTTTTCTTTAATGCCCTTCTTTTGATCATGGGCGTTGCTGTCTTCAAAACAGGTGCTGTAAAAGATCCTTCATTTTTTGGGTTGTATGAAGCACTTTCGAATCCCGATGCATTGAGCAATGGTGTATTGATGACCGTAGCAAAATCAGGACTTTTATCTACCCTTTTTGCTGTCGCATTGTTGGCATCTGGGCAAAACTCAACAATTACAGGGACTTTGACTGGACAAGTTATCATGGAAGGTTTCATCCATATGAGAATGCCGATTTGGCTGCGTCGCTTGGTTACTCGTCTGCTTTCTGTCGTACCGGTACTCATCTGCGTGATACTTACAAGCGGAAAAGGGACCTTGGAAGAACATAATGCGTTGAACCAGCTGATGAATGACTCTCAAGTCTTTCTGGCATTCGCACTTCCTTTCTTTCTCTATGATCCCGCTGCTGATGATGACCAACAGCCAAGCAGAAATGGGCAAACGGTTCAAGAATTCATGGGTGGTCAAATTGCTGGGCTGGTTCTCGGTGATCAGTTTGACTTACTTGAATCTTCAAGGGCTGCCTCGCCAAATCGAAGGACTTTTCGGAGATAACTTATCCGACTCTATGCTTCTTTTAGCAGATACAGCCGCTTACGGCATAATCATTAGTGTACTTGCCTTGCTGGCTTGGACCATCATTGAACTTTATAAAGGAAATAAACGACAAGAAGCACTCGCAAAAGAAACAGCTTAGAAAAACATAAAAGACCGCTGACTCTGGATTATTTGATCAGAGTCAGCGGTCTTTTTTTATTTAGCAGCAGTAAGGACATTCGAAAGCATTTCCGGATCGAATGTGCCTTCTTTCAACATGTTGATCTCATAGCCATACGGAGCTTTTTTGTTCTTTTTGTCTTCTCCGATATACGGTGTTTCCAAGATTTTTGGTACCGTTTCAAAATTTGGATGGTGGACGATGGCATGCAGGGCATCAAAACCAATCGTTCCAAAACCAATATTGGCATGACGGTCTTTGTGGGAACCCTGCTCATTTTTCGAGTCATTGATGTGCAACACTTTCAAACGGTCCAATCCAATGATTTTATCAAATTCTGTCAGCACACCGTCAAAATCATTTTTGACATCGTATCCTGCATCATTAGTATGACAAGTATCGAATGTAACAGAAAGCTTTTCATTTAACGTAACACCGTCGATGATTTTCGCTAATTCGTCAAATGTCCGACCGATCTCGGTTCCTTTTCCTGCCATCGTCTCAAGGGCGATTTGCGCTGTCTGGTCTTTTGTCAATACTTCATTCAACCCTTCGATGATCCGTGCAATACCCGCATCTGCGCCAGCACCGACATGAGCACCTGGATGAAAAGTGATCTGTTCCGCACCTAAGGATTGGGCACGTTCGATCTCCTCTCGTAAAAATTGTACTGCAAAACCAAACATCTCTGGTTTCAATGTATTGCCCAAATTGATGATGTATGGTGCATGAACAACAATATTTTTGATTCCATTTTCTGCCATAAACTGCTTTGCAGCAGGGATGTTCATTTCTTCAACTGCTTTTCTTCTTGTATTTTGCGGTGCGCCTGTATAAATCATAAATGTAGAAGAGCCATAACTGGCAGCTTCTTCCGCAGAACCTAAAAACATTTTCTTTCCGCTCATACTTACATGTGACCCTAATAACATCTTCTTTCCCCCTGATTCTATTGTACTTTTTTATAGTAACTGAAACAAAGAATAAAGAAAAGTTTCAGAACTGTTTTTTTGGAGAGAATCGTTAAAACCGCAAAAATTTATTAGGAAAAACGACCCTCACTATTTTTTTAGTTGTTTTTTTGCTATAATTATTCGAAACATAATCCATAGTTGAGGTGACCTCATTGCCACGAAAAAATACTCGAAAAAAAAATAGACGTTCCAAACAGTCGCGTTCCAAACAGCCGAAATGGTTCATCGGAAATGTCATCTTCCGTGTCTTCCAATCGTTGACTGTTCTTATTATTGTTTTGCTGCTTTTTGGGGGCGCCCTTGCGTTCGGGATTGGTTCTGGCTATTTTGCCTACCTCGTTGAAGATACAAATACCCCGACAAAAGAAGAATTGCAAGTCGAATTGGGGAATATCACAGAAACATCGAAACTTGTTTATGCAGACAATTCAGAAATCGCACAGATCCAAACTGATTTGATGCGTACGACTGTTCCTTCTGATCAGATTTCTCCGCTTTTGAAAAGTGCGATCATCAGTACAGAAGATGAATATTTCAAGGAACACAAAGGCTTTGTGCCAAAAGCGGTCTTGCGTGCCCTCGTTTCCGAAGCAACTGGGATCGGTTCATCCGGCGGTTCGACATTGACACAGCAATTGGTCAAACAGCAGATCCTGACAGACGAAACGACGTTCAAAAGGAAAGCAAATGAAATCCTGCTGGCTGCACAGGTAGAGAAATATTTTTCTAAAGATGAAATCATTACTACTTATTTGAATGTATCGCCATTTGGCAGAAACAATAAAGGACAAAACATTGCAGGGGTCCAAGAAGCAGCCCAAGGGATCTTTGGGGTAGATGCAAAAGACTTGAACTTGCCGCAAGCAGCTTTCATCGCTGGCTTGCCACAAAGTCCGATTACTTATAGCCCTTATACCAATACAGGTGCTCTCAAAGAAGATCTTTCAGCTGGTTTACAACGTAAAGATGTGGTTCTCTTTAGTATGTATCGTGAAAACAAAATCACAAAGAAACAATATGAAGAAGCAAAAGCTTATGATTTAACGAAAGATTTTCTACCACAACAGATCGCTGAACAAAAGGAACGTGATTTTTTATATTATACAGTCATGAATGAAGCAACGAAGATCATCACAAAACAATTAGCTGAAAAAGAAAAGGTAGATCTAACCGATAGCACTACCTACGATGTCTACTATCAAAAAGCGCAACAAACAATTCAAAACAAAGGGTATACAATCCATTCGACCATCGACAAAAATATATGTGCGGCTATGCAAACAGCTGCTAAAAATTATGGCTATATGCTAGATGATGGTAAAGCAACACAAGTTGAGACTGGCAATGTCTTAATGGATAATAAAACTGGACGAATTTATGGTTTTGTGGGTGGCCGTGACTATCTTCAAAATCAAAACAATCACGCTTTTGATACTCAAAGACAAGCCGGTTCTTCTATCAAACCAGTACTTGTTTATGGTCCAGCCATTGATATGGGGCTCGTAGGATCAGAATCAAGAGTTTCTGATTATCCAACAACTTGGCAAGAAGGGGTCAATGCTGGAGAAAAAATTGTCAACGCAACCAACGAAGGGACAAATACCTTCCAAACGATTCGCGAATCTTTAGAATGGTCCAACAATATTCCTGCTTACCATCTCTACCAAGAAGTCTTGAATAGTGGCGGTTCCAAACAATATGCTTATGAAAACTATTTAGCAAAAATGAATTATCCAACCAATTCCAACTGGGGAGTAGAATCAGCGCCTTTAGGAACGATTGATGTCACTACGCTTCAGCAAACCAATGGCTTTCAGACTCTAGCAAATGATGGTGTTTACCAAGAAGGATATATCGTTGATTCCATCACGGACAATTCAGGAAAAATCATCTATAAGCATGAGGAAAATCCTGTGAGAGTCTATTCTAAAGATGCAGCATCAATCATGCATGATATGATGCGCAGCGTGCTAACGGCTAAAATTACTACACCATTCAAAGACGATATCACTAGTTTAAATAGTGAGCTCGGCAAAGCAGACTGGATCGGTAAAACAGGTTCAACGAATGAATACCGAGACTCATGGCTAATCGTTTCTACCCCTTCTATCACTATAAGTAGTTGGGCTGGTCACGATGACAATACAGGTATGGATGCAAATGCACGAAAACGATCGTCTCGCTATTTAGCAAATATGATCAATCAAGTGTATCTAACAAACCCCACAATTTTTGGCACAAAAGAGAAATTTGAACTATCTCCAGATGTTTCTAAGAAAAAAGTAATGGCCTTTACCGGTCAAAATCCTGGGAAAGTCACCATCGATAAAAAAACAATCGAAACACCAAGTAAAACCGTTGAATCTCTTTGGGCAAAAAACGGACCAAAAAAAGCATCCTTTAAATTTGGTATAGGCGGAACAGACGAAAATTATAAAAATTACTGGAATACTGCTTTTGCTTATGCGAGAGCCAATCCAGAAATAAAAGATGATAAAAAAGATGATTGACCCAAATAAAAAGCAGCTGCGATTTCGTAGCTGCTTTTTATAAACCGTGCGATACACTATTCTAATACTTTTATTTCGTTGAGCCTTTTTCTTCAATCACATATGGTAACACGATCGTTTTTTCTTCAAAATCCTCTTTGTTCATCATTTTTGTTAATAAACGCATTGAAACCGCGCCAAGATCATATAAGGGTTGAGTGATACTTGTTAAGCGTGGACGAGCAACTTCAGTCAGTAATGAGTTATTACTTGTAATGATTTCGAATTCTTCTGGTACTTTTACACCTTTATCTAAAAGCCCATCAAGAATGCCGATTGCTAATTCATCATCTGAAACATATACAGCTGTTGCTCCGCTGTTATAAATGCGATCAACCAATGATAAACCATCTTTGAAGTTATATTCTGCTTCAAAAATCAAGCCTTCACTGTAAGATAATTCATTTTCTTTAAGAGCTTCTTTATATCCTTTCAAACGGTTCTGCCCATTGATAGGATCAATCAATGCACCACTTACAAATGCGATTTTTTTATTACCATTTTTAGCTAATTTGTTTACAGCATCTTTTGTAGCTGAAGTGTAATCAATATTTACGCTACCCACTTGTTCATCTGGATCAATCGAACCAGCTAAAACAACAGGTGTTTTCGAACGTGAAAATTCTCCGCGAATTTCATCCGTGATATGGTGACCCATAAAAATCACGCCGTCTACTTGTTTTGCTAAAAGATTATTTAATACATTTAATACATTTACTTCTTTTTGGTCATTTCCATCTGAGTTTGCTAAGATGATGTTGTATTTATACATTGTTGCGACATCGTCGATCCCCCGAGCTAAAGAGGCGAAAAACATGTTGCTAACATCAGGAATGATGACTCCGACCGTCGTTGTTTTTTTACTTGCTAGACCTCGAGCAACTGCATTCGGACGATAATCTAAACGATCAATGACTTCTAACACTTTTTTTCTTGTTGCAGGCTTTACATTGGGGTTACTGTTAACGACACGTGAAACAGTAGCCATCGAAACATTTGCCTCTCTCGCTACATCATAAATAGTAATTGTTTGCTTTTCCATTATTGTGCTCCTATTCTTTTTTATCTGTTTTCTGAAAATACGATTTACATTTCTAAAATAGAATATCAAATTCTACCATAAATTGCAACCGTTTTACTACCGCTTTCATGAAAATAATTATTTTTTTCACCTAGAAAATATTGGTCTTTTAATCATTCAGTGGTACAATTATCTAATAATTCAATAAATTAGAAAGAAGGATGCCAAAATGAATAACGTAAAAATCGATGAATTACGTAAATGGATGGCTCGAAATCAAGTAGACCTAGCTTACATTAATGATCCTGGACACATTGCTTATTTTTCAGGATATAAAAGTGAACCACATGAACGAGTCCTTGCATTATTCATTCCCCTTGAACAAGATCCTTTCTTATTCACACCAGCATTAGAAGTTGAAGATGCCCAAAAAAGTACTTGGAAATTTGATGTTCGTGGCTATTTAGATAGCGAAGATCCTTTGGAAATTATCGGAAAAGAAATTCATACACGTTATGGTCAGCCTGGAAATATCGGTATTGAAAAAAATGCATTAACTGTTGAACGCTTTGAAGCAATTTCAGACTGTTTATCGGGGACAGATTCTTTTACCGATTTGACATCAATCATTCAACGTCTCCAACTAGTTAAAACACTTGAAGAAAAAGAGCAATTACTGGCTGCTGGTAAGTGGGCTGATATCGCTTTTGAGATTGGTTTTAACGCAGTAAAATCAGGAGTCACTGAACAAGCAATTATTGCAGAAATCGAATACCAACTAAAAAAACAAGGAGTTTCTCAAATGTCTTTTGATACACTTGTTTTACTGGAACAAATGCAGCAAGTCCTCATGGTGCGCCGGGAAATACCAAGATCGTCCCAAATGAACTTGTTTTGTTTGATTTAGGTGTTGTCTGGGATGGTTACTGTAGTGACGCAACTCGCACAATCGCATACAAACAACCAACAGAATTTCAAGAAAAAATTTATCAAATTACACTTGAAGCACAACTAGCTGCACAAGCAGCAGTTCGACCTGGCGTAACAGCTTCTGAGCTAGACCAAATTGCTCGAAATGTCATTAATAGGTATGGTTATGGTGAATACTTCAACCATCGTTTAGGTCATGGCATCGGGACTACCGTCCATGAATTTCCTTCTCTTGTTGAAGGAAACGACCTTGTTATCGAAGAAGGTATGTGCTTTTCTCTTGAACCAGGCATTTATATTCCTAATCAAGTAGGTGTTCGTATCGAAGACTGTGTCTATGTAACAAAAGATGGCTGTATCCCATTTACCACGACTCCGAAAGAATTACTAGTCCTTGATTAATTATTTTCTTTTTTACTAATTTTATAAAACAATAAAAACACAACGATATTTGATGACCTGATCGAATATAGTAGGTGTTTTTTATTGTTTTAACGGCAGACCCTATTCTTCATTGCTTGATCAATCTGAGAACACCATATTCCATGAATGAAAGATATCCTTCGAACCAAACGAAGCTACGATAACAATGGTCCTTACTTTTGTCCCAAGTTTCCCCTATTTATTCAACAAAAAATCAACAAAAAGCTGTCTAAAAGTTTATGTTAAAAATGAAAAAAAAAGAAAAAAAATCGATGCTTTCAGCTATCCTTTAAATATAAATTTTTTAAAGGAGTGGTTAAAATTGAAACTAATTGATTTAAGTATCGCTATCGAAAATGATTTACCAAGTGATCCCAAAGAAATGATTCCCCAAATCACTTATATTGATCATGAACAAAGTGTACAAGATATGCTTCGTTTTTTTGGAACAGCTAAAAAAGAAGATCTTCCTGATGGGCTGGCATGGGCAATCGAGAAAATCCAATTAACTACTCATTCCGGTACGCATTTGGACGCACCTTATCATTATCATCCTACCATGGACAAAGGAAAATCCTCTTGGAATATTGATCAAATTCCTCTTGAGTGGTGCTATGGTGATGGTGTAGTCTTAGATTTTTCAGAAAAACCCGATGGTTATAAATTAACCATTAAAGATTTTAAAGAAGCACTTAAAAACATCAATTATGTGTTAAAAGAAAAAGATATCGTATTGATTCGAACTGGAGCAGATCAACACTGGGGGACCTTAGATTATTTAATCAGTGGCTGTGGTGTAGGAAGAGAAGCCACTTTATGGTTACTTGAACAAGGAATAAAGGTTGTTGGAACGGATGCTTGGTCTTGGGATAGGCCTTTACCATTTATTGCAAAAGAGTTTGATGTGACAGGAGATTCGTCCATTATTTGGGAAGGGCATTTTGCAGGAATTGAAAAAACTTATTGCCATCTTGAAAAATTAACCAACCTTGATAAGTTACCTCCCACAGGCTTTAAACTAAGTTGTTATCCAATCAAAATAAAACAAGCAAGCGCCGGTTGGGTCCGTGCTGTAGCTATGTACGAAGAATAAATTCTCTTTTATTCGTTGTCTGGTATCGATTTTTATCATTTTATAGCAGAGAAAAACAACAGTTTTTTTAGAAATATATTTTGCTGACAAAAACAAAGACTGTAGCGATCCTCTCAAAAAAGGAGATGAGCAACAGTCTTTGTTTTTATTTCACTAGGTTAATAGCTAAATTATTTTTCACTATCTGTAAATGTTGATTTCAATTTTTCTTTCGCTGTCTTCGCATCTTCTTGAGCCATATTTGCCGTCTCTTTCGCATCTTCTGCAACAGGATTTGCTTTAGCTAAACCCTCTTTAACCGTTTGGCCAGCTTGCGTAGCATGTTCTTTTGCGCTGGTCAAAATATCTTCGGAGGCATCTTTGACCGTTTCATTCATATGACTAGCAGGTTGTTTCAGCTCATCTGCTGATTTTTTAAAACGTTGCGACAAATCTTCGGATTGTTCTTTTAGTGTTAATAAAATATCTTCGGAGTCATCTTCTACATCATTTGCTGAATCATTGACTTTATTTTTCACATTACCAGCAAAATCTCCAACTTGTTGAGATAAGTCTTGTGCTTTTTCTTTCGCAATATCTGTTAATGCAGCTGATTTTTCCTTTGCCATATCTGTATAATCAGAAGTCATATCAAGAAAATCATCTGCTTGAGCAGCCAATTCATCACGCAACTCTTTCCCTGATTTTGGTGCTAATAATAATGCTGCAACTGCTGCTGCTGTTCCCCCAATAACTGCTCCTAGTAAAAATCCACCTTTTTTTCCCATAATCAAATTCCTCCTGTCTTTTGTTTTTTATTTTTGAAAAACTTCAAAGCTGTTCCTCCAACTTTTCCAGCAATTGTTGCTTTAGCGGTTGTTTTACCAATCCCACCTACTTTTGTTGCAATGTTTTTACTTGAAGTATTAAGCTCTGAGACGCTTTCACTCAAATCTGCAATAGCTGTAAACAAAGGATCGATTGTTTCTACTTTGCCATTAATATCTAACAGCAGTTCATTGCTTTTAACCAATAAACCTTCTACTTGCCTTGATAAAAGGTCAACATCTTTTGTTATAACTTCAATCGTCGTATTGGTTTTGGCAACTGTTTGATCTACTTTTTCTAAAGTTTTAGACAATTGTAGTAAAACTTTTACAATAAAAACAACAAGCACTACAAAGGCAATGGCTGCAATAAATCCTGCAATTTCTCCACCGGACATAATTCAACTCCCTTTCTGATACTCTTTATATTAGCATAGCATTTTCACATTTTTAAAACAAATAAAAAATAGCAAAGCTTCAACTACTTTTATTTATACGAGCAGTTGAAGCTTTGATGATCAAAGAAGAGTATTCTTTATTTCTTTTTTAATTCAATTTTTACATTTTCTTTTTGAGATGTTGGACTACCCTCTGCTTCTAATTGCTTACCCAATTCTTTAATGTATTCTCTTAATGGACCGCCAACTTCTGGATGAGTCAAGCCATATTCAATACTTGTTTTCATAAAACCAAATTTATCACCTACATCGTAACGCTCTCCTATAAATTTACGAGCAAATACTCGTTGTGTTTTATTGAGTGTATCAATCGCATCCGTTAACTGGATCTCGTTGCCTGCTCCAGGTTTTTGTTCAGATAATACATCAAAGATTTCAGGAGTCAATAAATAGCGACCAATAATTGCTAAATTACTTGGTGCTTTACTTGGTTCTGGTTTTTCAACAAAGTTCTTCACATTGAATAAGCCCTCTTCCAATTCTTCACCTGGATTGATAATTCCATATTTCGATGTTTCTTTTTGGGGAACTTCCATTACCGCAATCGTTGAAGCATGTGTCCGCTCATAGTCATCGATCAATTGTTGGGTTAAAGGAACTTCATCTTCCATGATATCGTCTCCTAACATGACAACAAATGGTTCATTACCGATAAATGCGCGAGCTTGTAAGACTGCATGTCCTAACCCTTTTGGATGTGATTGACGAATAAAGTGAAGATTGACATCTGTTGTTTCTTCTACCAATTTCAATAATTCTGTTTTGCCTTTTTCACTTAAGTTCGTTTCTAATTCAATATTTGAATCAAAGTGGTCTTCAATTGGTCGTTTTGCCTTACCAGTGACGATCAAAATGTCTTCAATACCTGATTTCAGTGCTTCTTCAACAATAAATTGGATTGTTGGTTTGTCCACAATTGGAAGCATTTCTTTTGCCATTGCTTTTGTTGCAGGTAAGAATCTTGTACCTAACCCTGCTGCTGGAATTACTGCTTTTTTTACTTTCATGTGACATCTCTCCTCTAAAAAATTGATAGTGAAAATTCATTTTCTTTTTTTCCATCGCGCAACATGATTTCTCTTGCTGCAATTTTTACGTCTTTATTTCTATAAAGTACTTCATAAATGGTTTGAGTAATTGGCATTTCAATACTCATAGTGTGAGCAAGTTCTCTTGCAGCTTTTGTCGTATGAACTCCTTCCACAATCATGCCCATATTTTCCAAGACTTCGTCTAACGCTCGCCCTTTTCCTAATAAATTGCCTGCACGCCAATTTCTAGAATGGACACTTGTACAAGTAACAATCAAATCCCCTACACCAATGAGACCTATAAAAGTTAAAGGGTTGGCTCCCATGGCTACACCTAATCGGCTGATTTCAGCTAACCCTCTTGTCATAATTGCTGCTTTTGCATTATCTCCAAAACCTAAACCATGAATTGCTCCTGCTCCGATCGCAATAATATTTTTTAAAGCTGCGCCCATTTCTACACCAACTACATCAGGATTTGTATAAATCCTGAAATATTGATTCATAAAAAGCGTTTGGACGAAGCTGGCTGCTTGATGATCCGTACTAGCTGCTGTAATTGTTGTAATGTCATGCTTAGCTACCTCTTCTGCGTGACTAGGACCAGATAATACAGCAATGGCTTGACGTTTTTCAGCCGGTAGCTCTTCTAAAAGGATCTCTGAGATACGTTTATGCGTATGCTGTTCCAAACCTTTACTTGCATGGATAATCACTGGACGTGTATTCAGTTTATCAATTACTTGTTGTGCAACTGAGCGAATGGCTTTTGTAGGTGTGACAAATAACAAAGCATCGACATCTTGTACTGCTTTTTCGATATCATTAAATGCACAGATCGAACTTGGTAATGTATGACCGGGTAAATATTTTTGATTGGTATGTTGTTGGTTGATTTCATCGACTTGAGATTGTCGGTGTCCCCAAATTCGTACATCATGTCCATTTTCAGCAAGAACTTGTGCTAGAGCTATTCCCCAAGAACCTGCACCTAAAACTGCCACCCTATATTTCATTTTACCACTCCTGCTATTTTTTTCATTTTTTTCGCTCTCAAATTTAGATAATAAATTGATTTTTCCCTAAAGTACGATCGTAATCTGGCAGACTTTCTTTTTTTCTACGCCATATAAACAAAATAATCGTTCCAATAAATAAAAATGCTGACAACAATTGAGAGATTCGAATCACTCCTAGGAAGTACAAGCTATCTGTTCGCAATCCTTCGATGAAAAAACGACCAAAACTATACCACATGACATAGACAAGCAATACTTCCCCTTTTTTCAATAACTGTTTTTTATTTCTTAAAAATAAAAGCAAAATAAACCCAATCAAACTCCAAACAGATTCATACAAAAATGTTGGTTGGCGATAAAAGCCTTCGATATACATGTTGTCAATGATCATTTTAGGAAGGTGTAGATTTTCCAAAAAGACTCTTGTTGTAACTGGACCATATGCTTCATGATTCATAAAATTGCCCCAACGCCCAATTGCTTGAGCTAATAATACACTAGGGGCTGCAATATCTAAAAATGTCCACATTGAAATAAATTGGTATTTAGTAAAGAAATAGAGTGTAATAGCGCATGCAATCAAACCACCATAAATCGCTAATCCGCCAGAACGGATATTGAAGATTTGAATAGGATCCGCTAAATACTGAGGTAAATCAAATAAAATATAATACAAACGTGCACCAATGATAGCAATCGGTAATCCCCATAACATAAAATCAGTTACATCGTCTGCTTTCAATCCAACCCGTACAGCCTCTCGACTGCTAAGCCACATTGCAATAACTATTCCTGATACGATAATCAATGCATACCAATAAATTGGTATACCTAAAAGGTCAAACGCCACTCGGTCGATTTGCGCTAACATGTTCCCACTCCTTGCTATTATTCCCCTGAATTTTCTTCAATAAGACGACTTAATCGTTCTTCAAAAGTCTTAGTGGCATCAAATCCCATCGTCTTCGCACGGAAATTCATTGCAGCAACCTCGATGATGATTGCCACATTTCGACCGGTCTTTACAGGTATCTTAATTTGTGGGATACCGACTTCTGCAATTTCTACTGAAGTGTCTTCGGAACCCAATCGATCATATTTTTTGTCTTTGGCCCAAGCTTCTAAATATACTGCTAATTGAACTTGCATCGAGCCTCGGACAGCACTTGCACCAAATAAGTTCATCACATCAATGATGCCAATTCCTCTGATCTCAATCAGATGTTCTAAAATTTTGGGCGGTTCACCAATGACCGTTAGCTCATCTTGTTGGTAAACGTCAACTCGATCATCTGCAATCAGGCGATGCCCACGTTTGATCAGTTCTAATGCCGTCTCACTTTTACCGATCCCACTATCTCCTTGAATCAGCACACCTAATCCATATACATCGACTAATACACCATGAACACTTGTTCTAGGTGCTAAACGACCATCTAAATAACTGGATAATTCACCGAGTAAGCGTGAGGTAGAGATAGGAGAACGTAATACAGCCATGCCATATTCATTTGCCGCTTGAATCATTTCCTCAGAAGCAGGTAACCCTCGGGAAATAATAAAAGCCGGCATATCCTCACTACACAATCTTCTCATAATCATCAGTCTTTCTTCTGGCATCATTCGTTCAGCAAAACTGATTTCTTTACTTCCAAATAATTGCAGGCGATCATGTGAGTAATAATTAAAATATCCGGTCAATTCTAATCCAGGTCGTGAGATGTCGCCAGTTACGATAACACGTTCCAAGCTCTGTTCATCGCCAGTTACGATTTCTAATGATAATTTTTCTACTAATTGGCTTACTTTTACAATTTCTGCCATTCGTGTTACCTCATTTCTATTAGAGTGTTCTCTTTCATTTTATCATTGTCTAACAAAAAGTACTACCAAATTAAAAAAACGTTTTATTTTAAAAATTTTTCTTTTATTCTATATAACAAAAAGGAGACATCCACAAAAATTAAAAATGATTTTTGTGGATGTCCCCTGATATTCACTGCTTTTTGCTAAAATCTAACGTCTAGTGTTATGCTCACTAACAATCATATTTACTACCGACATAATTACAGCTACAAGAAAAGCCGCCCCAAATGAGGCAAATGCAAAATTATGAGCTCCTATAAAGAAGGAAGTCATTTTAAGAATTGCTGCATTAATAACAAAAGTAAATAAACCGAGGGTAAATAAGGTAAACGGCAGAGATAGAATGGTTAGAATCGGTTTGACAAACATATTCAATATAGATAAAACGAAACTTGCCAAAATGGCAGTCCAAATACTCTATACATAAATCATATTTGGAAAAATCACTGCCAGTGAGATAAACGTCAGCGTATTAACGATGATGCGTTGAATGTAAGACATTAAAAGTAACTCCATTCGTCATCATCGATTTTTTCTGCTTCTTTACGCTTTTTTGTTTGTTCACGGTAATTATTATTTTCATAATATTGATTCTCATGACCATAATACGTACGTTTGTTCCTTCCAGAAGGGATGATCAAAGCCAATAAGATATACAAAATAATTGGACTTCCAAAAGCTACTAAACTTAAGAAGACATAAATTACACGAACGACCGTTGGATCGACACCAAGGTATTCTGCTATGCCAGCTAATGTACCAGTTAAAACGATATTTTTATTTGATTTTGTCAGTTTCCTTTTCATTTTTTTCACCTCTGTTCTATCATTTTAATAGAAGAAAAAGATAGTGACAATAGGAAGAGATCCCTTTTCTTCACTCTTTTTCTAAGTGATTTCATCATCTATATGTCTAAGGAACTAATCCTCAGCAATCATTCAAAAACAACTGATCAAATCTAATCTTGCTTGTTTTCTTATAACTGCTGAGATTAATCAATTCCTTTCATTCCTATTTATCTGTATCTTTTAAATAAATACTACCAGTTGTCGTCGATAGTTGAATTCTAGCCACTTCATCTTCTGATAAGCGACGAAATTGTAACATTTGATTTGTCCGTTCTTTTTTCTCACGGATCACTTCGTAATCGGAAAGTCGGCTATTGATACTTCCTAAACTTGTTTTAGCATTACCTTCCATTCCGATTTCAATTGGCAACGCTGCTTTCACATTACCATTCACTGAGCTTGCTTCAATTTTTTTCAAATGATCTTCTTTCATTGTTAAACGCACATCTCCATTGAC
Organism: Enterococcus lacertideformus; assembly: GCA_015680865.1. Taxonomy (GTDB): domain Bacteria; phylum Bacillota; class Bacilli; order Lactobacillales; family Enterococcaceae; genus Enterococcus_B; species Enterococcus_B lacertideformus. The sequence continues at coordinate 182,445 of JADAKE010000017.1, forward strand.
TAAAGAGACTGAAAGATTCTCAGGTGTAGCCCCTACTGTCACTGTTCCATTAACCGTTTCAATGATTGAATCTAAGATATCGCCATTTTTAACTTCAATATTGCCATTGACACCTTCTATTTCAAGCATCGTCGCATTTAATTGCTGGATCAAAATGTTGCCGTTCGTTGATTTTGTATAAATATCTTTTCCTTCTAATTCCTCAATCGTGATATTCCCATTCAATAGTTTGATTGCTGTATGGTCATATACTCGTTGTGGTAGATAAAAAACAAGATCTGCACGTACACGTTTATTAGGGATTTGGAACGAGATATGCTCATCATTCACTTCGATTTGACTACGTTCTAAAAAGGCTTCGAATGGCTCTGCATTCATTTTACCGTATAATTTGATTTTTGCTTCAACTTTGACATCTTCGCTTGCCCAAGTTTTCAATGTCACATTCCCATTGGCTGCTTTGATATCAATAATACTTGCAACTGGTGCTTCATAGTAAAATTCTTGCTCGAATTTTGTTGTCGCAATACCTGGAACTCTTAGATTAACATCTTTCCATTCCATATTCTCATTAACGGTTTCTGAAACAGTCTGGAAAGTTTTCTTTAAGAATTTCCCTAATTGAGAGCCTGCTTCAGACATTTTTTCGCCTACTTGATTTAGGGTATCATTCGCCTGCTCTTTCCAATCATCTGGAAGATCAAACTTTCCTGTAAAGGTCTCTTTCTTTTCTGACCATTGGTTCCTACGAATGTCTTTTAATTCCGCTTCTAATTTTAGCTGTTCATTTGTTAACTGAACACCAGTAGCTTCTAATTCTTTGATTTCTTCTTCTAATACTTTTCTTTGAGTTATTTCTTCTTCACTTAATTGATCTAATTCTTCTTTTGTATTGAGCTGCATCAATGTTTCCTGTTTTTCATTGCGTGCTGCTTTATTTTTTGCTAATTCTTCGTTGACTTCATCTAAATGAGCGGAAGTTTTATTTGCTTGAGTAGCCAACTCATCTAAAATGCGTTCCAAGTTTTCTTGATCTTCTCTTTCCTTTTGTTTTGGATCAGCATTAAAATGGATTTCTTCTGTTTTTCCATTCTCCAATTCGTCAATCAATTGACTTGTTTGATCTTTTTCCTTGTGACTAGCGGTTACTCTATCTGCTTCTTTTGCAATTTGTTTTTCATCTTTTTCAGTTGCCATGCTTTCTAATAAATCTAAGCCTTCTTCAGTTGAAAGGATTCCTTTTTTTACTAAATCTAAAATACGTTCTCTTTCTTTCATGGAAATTGCCTCCTTGAGCAAAAATAGTTTGCAAGCTTTTCCTTACATTTGTATTATGCACTGAATAGCAGAAAAAGTCATAGGACTTAAGTTGTAACTTTTACTCAAACTTGAGTTGCTTAACCCTTTAATTACTTATTGAACCACCAAAGCAACACTCTTTATAACTTTTATGAACTATGTACGAACATTGTGTGAATTAAAAAATAATTGGATAAATGACCATAGATAGCGTATAACACAAATCAGGATAATCAGTAAAAATATATTTCCAACAATAAAACATCCGATATTGCCAATACCCTCTTTTAAATTACTATAAATAAACCGACGTAAAAAAAGTGGCATTTGATGATAACCGTTGTGCTTCAAACGAAATTTTTCTTCACAAGTAAGTACAAGCATATCGTAATAACAATTTGAAGTGGATCACGCGGAAAAAAGGTCTTGGAGAATCCAGCCATCAATGTATATTGTTTATTCCCCGATGACAAATTGCGCATGCCATTTTTATCGATCCTTACACTCTTGTTTTCAATATTATTATAGCTATACTCAGCTTCTTAGCTCTTAATATTTTTTATATCTGACTGATTTGCCTCTAAGTATCTTTGATAGATCTTTGATAGACCTCTGGAAACTTTTATTCTTTTAACTAAAGATAGATCCTTTCCCCAACGACGATCATTCTCAGTAAAACATTATAAAGTAAATGTTCTTGAAATATGCCCGTATAAGCTAGAATGAACCCAAATAACATTGTTAGAATCAGCATTCGCTATCAATAATAATTTTGATACATTCTTTTTATCGTACGCTTATAATAAGCAAAATCTTGCGCAACAAATTTCATCTTCTTTCACTCCTTTTCATACTTATGTTCTTAATTATAATTAATCTATTTGAAAAAAACAAAAAAATGTCAGTCAGATTTTGATCAAACGAGGGTAAAGCAGCAACTGTATCTTTCTACTAATTAGAGTCAATATCATTCACTCTTTATTTTCTATTTTATAGAAAAAAAACCGAATAGTCCCTAAATCACTGCTCCTTTTTTGGGGATTCTTCGGTTTCTTTTTTATAACTCAAACTTTAAAAGTAAATTCATATCAGTATCTTAATAGTAGGATTAAAAAATCTCGTTATGATTTGAATTCAATTCGGTGATTTTTCCTGTAGCCAAATATACAATCCATTCACAAATATTCGTTACATAATCACCGATACGTTCTAGATAGCTAGCAACATTTAAATAGTCTGTCCCACTGATTACTGTTTCTGGATCAGACTGCATATTCTTGATGGTTGCATTGTAGATACGATTGAAATAGTCATTCACACGTTTATCCATATTGGCGATCGTCCTAGCATCTTTTTTATCTGTTTTGACATAAGCCACTAGTACATTGTCAACCATTTTTTTTACATAATCCGACATATCAGAAATTTCTTTTTCAATTTCTGGTATTCTTGTTTGACCTTTGACACGGATGGTTGATTTGGCAACAGAAACAGCATGGTCTGCCATACGCTCCAAATCAGAACTTGCTTTCATGACAGTAATGATCATTCGCAGGTCTGTAGTCACTGGTTGTTGTAAAGCAATCATTTCAAAACTTTTTTTCTCTAAACGCGTTTCCATATCATTAATTTTGATGTCATTTTCAATAACTTCTTGCGCAAGTGCTTTATCATGTTTGATGTAGGAACGAACTGATTTATGCACTGCACTACTTACCATCATCCCCATCTCATAAAATTGATTATGAAGATTAAGTAGTTCTTCTTCAAACTGTGTTCGTAACATTTCGTTTCCTCCTTATCCAAATCGTCCTGAGATATAATCTTCTGTTTCTTGTTTTTCTGGATTCATGAAGATTTTTTTCGTATTATTAAATTCGATTAAATTTCCATCTAAGAAAAAAGCAGTTTTATCAGAAATCCGCGAAGCTTGGGACATATTATGTGTAACTATAATCATAGTATATCTTTCTTTTAATTCCAAGAGCATACTTTCAATTTTCCCAGTTGAGACAGGGTCAAGTGCACTTGTCGGTTCATCTAATAAAATGATGTCCGGATTCACCGCTAATACTCTTGCGATACAAACTCGTTGCTGTTGTCCACCTGACAAAGATAAGGCACTTTTATGAAGTTTGTCTTTCACATCTTCCCAGACAGAAGCAGCTTTTAAACTTTCTTCAACAACTTGATCAAGTACTTTTTTATCTTTTTCTCCCTTCAATTTTAAACCATAGATGACATTTTCATAAATAGAAAAGGGAAAAGGATTTGGTTGTTGAAACACCATACCGATTTCTTTTCGCAATTCAACTATGTCAGTTTTGGGACCATAGATATCTTTTTCTTTGTAAAGAACACTTCCAGTGATCGTTACCCCAGGAATCAAGTCATTCATTCGATTCAACGAACGTAGATACGTTGATTTACCACAGCCGGAAGGACCGATCATCGCAGTAATTTCGCCTTTATTGAAACTAAGATCAATACCTTTTAATGCTTCTTTTTTCCCATAATATAAGTGAAGATCTTTTGATGAGATAATTTCTTTTGCCATAACGAGTCCTCCGTCTTACCCAAAATAACCTGATACATAGTCTTCAGTCGCCTGGATTTTTGGTCTAGTAAATATCTTATTCGTTTTATCATATTCGATTGCTTTTCCTAAATAGAAAAAGGCTGTATAGTCGCTGATCCGAGCTGCTTGCTGCATGTTGTGAGTAACAATGATAATCGTATAATCATCTTTTAAATTGACTAATGTTTCTTCAACTGTTCCCGTAGATATTGGGTCCAACGCACTGGCCGGTTCATCCAACAATAAAATATCTGGTTTCATGGCAATCGCACGAGCAATACACAAACGTTGTTGTTGTCCACCTGATAACGCTAATGCACTTTTATCAAGACTATCTTTTACTTGATCCCACAATGCAGCTTGTTTCAAACTTGTTTCGACGATCTCATCTAGTTTTTTCTTATTTTTTTCACCATGTTGCTTAAAAGCAAATGTGATATTCTCATAGATTGATTTACTAAATGGATTAGGACGCTGGAAAACCATACCAATTCGCTTACGCATTTCGTACACATCAATTTGTGGCGCATTGATATCTACTTCTTTATACATGATCTTTCCAGTAACTTTTGTGTTAGCTATACCATCATTCATTCGATTCAACGAACGTAAATACGTTGATTTACCACAGCCAGAAGGTCCAATCAAAGCAGTAATTTTTTTCTTTTCAAATTCTAGCTCTACCCCTTTGATCGCTTCGTTATCGCCATACCAAACATGAAGATCATCTGTGTACAAGGCTACTTCTTTTTCTTGTCCCATCTTGATGATATTTCTTTCATTCCAATTGTATTCTTTCATCTTATTTCTTCTCCTTAAGCTGAAGTCATTTTGCGGTACAAACGTTTCCCGATAGCCCGAGCGCCAAAATTAAATAGTAATACTGCTATAATAAGAACCGCAGACGCTCCAGCAGATACAGCTACACCATCTGGCATTGTTCCTTCCGTATTGATTTTCCAAATATGAACAGCGAGCGTTTCAGCTTGACGAAAAATACTGATAGGACTGGATACACTAAGAGGGTTCCAATTTGAAAAATCAAGCGCTGGTGCACTTTGTCCAGCAGTGTAGATCAAAGCTGCCGCTTCCCCAAAAATTCTACCCGAACTTAAAATGACCCCAGTTAAAATCCCAGGTGTTGCTTCAGGAACAACCACTCGAATCACTGTTTCCCAACGTGATAGCCCTAAAGCTAATCCAGCTTCACGTTGTGTATAATGAACAGCTTGTAACGATTCTTCCACAGTTCTTGTCAATAAAGGCAAATTAAATACTGTTAAAGCTAAAGCACCAGAAATGATAGAAAAGCCATATTGAAACTGGATTACAAACACTAAGAACCCAAACAAACCAACCACTACAGAAGGTAATGAGCTTAAAATCTCAATTGATGTACGAATGATATCTGTTAACCAGTTTTTCCCAGCATATTCAGAAAGATAGATACCCGCTCCTAATGAAAGGGGAAAACTAATGATCATAGTGATCAATAGTAAATAAATTGAATTAAACAATTGGATCCCGATTCCACCACCTTTTTGATAGGCCTTAGATGGTTCCGTTAAAAATGACCAAGAAATATGTGGGATCCCCCGCACTAAAATGTATAAAAGTAAGGCTGCCAAGATCAATACAATAATCCCAGAAATCGTATAAAGGACACCTGTCGCAATTTTATCAGAGCGTTTTGCATTCATTATTTCAATGCTCCTTTCTTACCAATCATTCGGATCACAATATTAAAGAATAGTGACATCAATAGCAAAATCAAGGCTAATGACCATAACACATTATTTTCAATAGTACCCATAATCGTGTTACCGATACCCATTGTTAGAATAGAGGTCAAAGTAGAAGCTGGAGTTGTCAAGCCCGTTGGCATCAATGCCGCATTCCCGATAACCATTTGAATCGCTAAAGCTTCGCCAAAAGCACGGGCCATTCCAAAAACAATGGCTGTCAAAATCCCAGGCACAGCAGCACGCAAAACAACTTTGTAAATTGTTTGCCATCTTGTCGCTCCTAAAGCTAAAGAAGCTTCACGGTAATGGCGCGGCACAGCTTTTAAAGCGTCGACAGTCATCGTCGTCACTGTTGGCAAGATCATAACAAATAATACAAATGTCCCAGCCAAGATACCAAAACCAGTACCGCCAAAAACATTTCTTATAAATGGAACAATGACCGACAAACCAATAAATCCATAGACAACCGATGGGATACCTACCAACAACTCAATAACAGGTTGTAAAATTTTTGTTCCATTCTTGGGAGAGATCTCCGTCATAAAAACTGCTGCACCGATCGCAAAAGGTGTCGCAACGATTGCAGATAAAAAGGTAACAATAAATGAACCAGCAATCATTGGGAGTGCACCAACCATTGGCTTCCCATTTGCTCCGACTTGGCCCGGATTCCAATTGGTTCCAAACAAGAAATCGAATACGTTGATCTTATCGACAAAAAAAGTGGCTAATCCTTTACTTGCAACAAAATAAAAAATTGCTAATACCACTACAACAATCAACGCGATACATAAAAAGCTGATAAATTTACCACGCTGTTCCATTTTTGAACGTTTGGATTTTGTTAATAATACTTTTTTCACATCTTCCACAGATGACTCCCCCTTAATAAGGTTTAACATACTTATTCAGTGTACAAAGCGAATATCAATTTGAGTTTAATAACATGTAAAACTTATGCTAAGTTTGTAAATTTTTTGTAAAGATCGTTATTTCACAATATTACCTTCCCAATCACGCTCTACTTTCATGTGTGAAACAGGGATATAGCCTAATTCGCCGACAATATGGTTTTGGACTTCATCAGAAAGCATGTATTCTAAAAATTCTTTCGTTAATTGTTTTGGTTGATTTTTCGTATACATATGTTCATATGCCCAAATCGTCCATTTGTTTGTTGTCACATTCTCATCGGTTGGTTCCACACTATTGATACTTAACGTTCCGACATCTTTTGTCACATAAGAAAACGCGACATAGCTGATTGCTCCAGGAGTATCTGCTACAATTTGACGCACCATACCGCTTGAATCTTGCTCTTGGGCACGAATAGCGGTTTCGCCGTCTAACACCCATTTTTCAAATGTGCTACGCGTTCCACTACCAGCTGAACGATTTAAAATAACCACTGGTTGATCTTTTCCACCAAGTTCGTTCCAGTTCCTGATTTCCCCTGTAAATAGTTTTCTTAAGTTTTCCATTGAAATGTCCTTGATGCCTACTTCTTTATTTACGATTGGGGTAATACCAACGACTGCAACACGATGATCCACTAAAGCAGCTGCATCGATGCCAGATTTCTCCTCAGCAAACAGATCAGAATTGCCAATATCTACTGCTCCAGATTGGACTTGGGATAAGCCCGTACCGCTTCCTCCACCTTGAACATTGATGAATTTTCCAGGATTTTCAGTTTGAAAAGATTCTGCAACCGTCTCAACTAAAGGCTGTAAAGCAGAAGAACCTACAGCTGTAATGGATTCTCCTCGATCAATCCATTTTGCACAACCTGATAAAAGAATGGCTAATCCTATCATTGGTAAGAGTAATTTTAATTTTTTCATTTAGAAATCTCCTTCAGTCCTAAAGTAAATTCATTTTAACATTTTACCTAATTCTTGAAAACGAATTAAATTTATTAAATAACAAAAATAATTATTATTAATAAAAAAACACTATCTCATTAAGCCTTTCTATGCTATACTGACTTTGAAATGTGTCTCTTTATCAAGCAGCTATTAACTTATTTCTTGCTTTCCCCAAAAACAAGAAGTACCCCAAAGTTAATTTTGCTCAGGCGAGATGCTTTCTCCATTTCTGACAGTTTACAGAAATGGCCCCGACAGAAAAAGGACATGAGAAGTCGTCTTGGACGCCTCCTTCATGTCCTTTTTGATTGCATGATCATAGCAATGGTGAGATCAATCGAGCCAATCCTTCTTTTAATTTGATGAACAGTCCGCGATTTTCATAAATCTCTCTGGTCAAGAGTTGTGAGACTCTTGAATCATCAAAAAAGGCATTACTTACGTGTTTTGCCATACCTTCATCATAAATCAGTGTATTGACTTCAAAATCTAATTTGAACGAACGGACATCAATATTTGCTGAACCGATCGAAACAATGCCACTATCAATGATCATTGTTTTCGCATGAATGAATCCATTCTCATAGGTTTCAATCACTGCGCCATATTCAATCAACTCTGCTGCAAACGAATAAGTTGCCCAATAAACAAGCAGATGATCAGGTTTATTAGGTATTTGTATTTGTACTTTAACACCAGAAAGTAATGCCAGTTTTAAGGCTTCATGGATTGATTCATCTGGTATATAATACGGTGTTTGAATCAAGATCTCTTTTTTTGCTAGAGAAATCATTTTTAAATATGTCAATTTGATTTGTTCATGCTCAGAGTCTGGTCCACTGGTCACAATCTGCAGCGCCATATTACCGACAGACTCAATTGTTGGGAAAAATTTTGGTGCATAGCTGACTTCCTTTACATGTTGCGAATTCCAATCCATCAAAAATCTATTTTGTAATGTATAAACCGCTTCTCCATAAATTCGTAAATGATTATCTCGCCAATAACCAAATTTTGATACTTCGCCTAAATACTCATTCCCTACATTAAATCCTCCTGTATAACCAATGCTACCATCAATTACTACAATTTTCCGATGATTTCGATAATTGATCCGTGGATTGATATAAGGCACGAATAACGGAAAGAAGAAGGCGATTTCACCGCCAACCGATTTTAATTCTTGAAAAAAATTTGCATTTACTTGCGTTGAGCCCCAAGCATCTAACAATACTCGGACCTTTACTCCTCTCTTAGCAGCCTCGGTCAACGCCTCACGGAGCTCGATACCCAAAGTATCCCCACGATAAATATAATATTGTAAATGGATATGGTCTTTTGCCTGATGAATATCTTCTAGTAAAGCGTCAAATTTTTCTCGACCGTCCGTAAATAACGTTACTTTGTTTCTTGTTGTATACAAGGTACTTTCAAAAACAGTTAACATATAAATGAGCTGTTTGACATCTACTTGTCCAGTTGGGGGATGAGGATATAACCCCCGCATTAATGCTTGCTTATCTTCTTAGATTTCGAGATTTTTTCCTATTTTTCTTTTTCCTTGAATTTTCAAATCAAAAATTTTATCCTTTGAAATTCCTCTTCCCAAAAAAATATAAAGAATAAACCCGACGATCGGAATGAACATCAGTACCAATAGCCATGCCCAAGTTTGAGCAGTTTCTTTTCGCTCACGGAAAACGATGACAATCGATAATAATATATTTGCGAATAAAATAATAATAATAAAATTATCAACAACTATTTCCATGGCTCACCTCTTCATGTTTTTCGCCTACTTAAGAATAGCTGAGTTATTTTTCAAAGTAAAGAGAAACTATCATTTTATAAGTTGGAATATTAAATTAATTGAGCATTCCCTATTTGACTAATCATCACAGTGTACTGATGTTAATCAAACAGTCTTGTGCTTAGCTTTTAAGAATACCAAAAGCTGAGCCTATATGCCCACCTGATAACATCCATTTTTTTGCTGCTTTTTGTAGAGTTGTCTTTTCTGAATAATTTTTAATATCTGAAGAAATAGTATTAAAAATTCAAAACACTCCTTCATCTTTATTTGGTTGCGTAAGTAATAGCTGATAGTCATTAGCAAATAAAAGCAAGTTAGATTCTGGTTCCAGCCAATCCTTTAATTTAGGTGACAATAACCAAGTATCTGTTACAAAAGGCACCGCATAATAATCGGGAATAAATGTTTTGAAAAATATTTTTGCTTCTAGGTAATTCTTAGAAATAATCGGGTGTGCTAAACTAGCATCAGATGGAATATGAATGGATATGTAGTTCTTTTCTTCTAGTTGTGGCACTTTATTTTTATGAGGAGCTGCTACCATTTCAAATTCTAACTCATTAATTCTAAATTCAAGTCCACTTAGATAACGCCATGTCCAAAAACCTCTATCAAATTTATAACGAAGATTGATTTTTTTAGATTCTTCTAAAAAGCGAGTAAATGCTCGCATGGTATCAATATATACTTTATAAGAGATACCTAGAGGAGCATAAATTTTTTCCCATGTTAAACTTGCGGCATATAGATGAATAGTTAATTCCTTTAGAAAATCCTGCTGATATAATTTTGTCAGATGTTTAGCCTCTTGTGATGCTTCTTTTGAATCTAATAATTTAATAGCACAATCCCTTAATTCGTCTATATCAAAGTTAGAGAAGTTAGTATTGATGGTATTTTTTAATGATTTGGGGAAGTCAATTTCATTCATAAGCTTTTGGATTGTTATCGTCTTTTGTGCCATGTTTTCCTCCAATAATTAGTATTTTTATCTAGCTATTTTTTCTTTATATCGTCTATATATTAATACTTTATTTAATTATAGCTTATTTTTTACAATTAATTCTTGTTAATCAATCTCTTGTAATCGTTATTCATTTATTTAATAGTTGAGAATTAAAAAAGATACTAAGAATGTTAACTGCATATCTAACTTACCTCTCCAAAAAAGAAGAATTTTCATAAAAAATAGGAAAAGCCTTAAATCACTTTTCCTATTCTTTAGTTAATTCAGTTTATTTCTCAAAGTTGGATATATGGTCTTAATTTTTACTCATTTATTCTAAAACTCTAAAATGGTTCTCGTTATTTTCAAGAGTAATTATCTCACTTTACAATACTTTATTTCCTAGTATTTCACTTAAAATCATTTCATTAAATACGCTCATTCATCTTTAAAATTTCAAGAATCTTCTCATAGAAATAATTGATCCTAATGATCCAATGATAATTCCAATACCTGCCATTAAAACATCGATTTTCCACACAATATTTTGTGGTTGAATCATTGAGTAATGGGAACGCAACAATGACGGATTAAGCACTTGGAATACTCCTTTGTAGCCAAATGTGATGATCAACACAGGAATGATTGCACCAAGTAATCCGATCCAGCCACCTTCTAAAAAGAAAGGCCAGCGAATATAGCCGTTTTTTGCCCCCACTAAACGCATGATTTGAATTTCTTTTTGACGTGACAAAATCGTAATTCGGATTGTATTAGAAATTAGGAACATGGCAATAAACAATAAAAGTGCTGCTGCAGCTAGTCCCCATGTACGTACTGTTCCAGCAATTTTAAGTATTTTATCTGAAGAGGTTCCACCGTAATCTGCCCGAGAAACATTCGTTAATTTTCCAGCTTGATCTGATACTTCTTTTGTATAAGATGGGTCTGTCGTGCTGACTACGTACACATCATATAATGGATTATTGTCACCTTCAAACAGGCTCCAAGAATCTCCCATGGCATTTTGGATTTTTTTCAATTCTTGATCTTTACTTGAAAATTTAACATCTTTGACGTGGTCAATCTCTTTTAGTTCTTTTTTCAGTGTCTCCATTTCTTTTTCATTTGTGCCAATATCAATGAAAACAGAAACATCAACATTTCCTTCGATATCTTCCGCAAGTTTTGTGGCATTCATGATTACGGCCATGAAAATTCCTACTAAAGTTAAGGTGATCGTCACAGCACTTACTGAAGCTATAGTCATCCAGCCATTACGTTTTAAGCTTTTAATACTTTCTAATAGATGTCGGAAAAAGGTTCTAATCATCGTATCCATATTCCCCTTCCGCTTGGTCACGAATGATGCGCCCATTTTCGATGGCGATTACTCGATGACGAATTGTATTAACGATCGTACTATTGTGTGTAGCCATCACGACCGTTGTCCCTTGTGCATTGATCCGATCCAATAACTTCATAATTTCCCATGAATTTTCTGGATCAAGATTTCCTGTTGGTTCATCCGCAATCAATACTTTGGGTGTATTGACGATTGCTCGTGCAATAGACACTCGTTGCTGTTCCCCACCAGATAATTCACTAGGAAAGACACGAACCTTGTGTTTTAAACCAACTAAATCTAAAACTTCCATCACACGTTTTTTGATGTCGCGTGGTTTTCTACCGATTACTTGCATCGCATAAGCAACATTTTCATACACTGTTTTTCTAGGTAGTAATTTGTAATCTTGGAACACTACACCGATTTCTCTGCGTAAGTAAGGGACATCTTTGTTTTTGATTGCCATTAAATCATGGCTAGCAACATTTAAGGTTCCTTTTGATGCTTTTTCTTCTCGATACATTAATTTGATGAATGTTGATTTTCCGGCTCCAGATGGACCTACTACGTAAACGAATTCTCCCTTATCAATAACAACCGAAAGATTTCGGATTGCAGTCGTACCATTTGAGTACTTCTTCATGACACCCTTCATTTCAATCATAGCGTTCTCTCCATATCTTTTATCAGTCTTTCACCATTATAGCATGGCAATGTTTCAGCTTGCTTTCAAAAGCTTACAATTTTATTTCAATTAAGTTCAACTAATTAGAGGTGCATTTTTAAATAACCATCAATAAATAAGTCTAAATCTCCATCCATCACAGCTTGGACATTTCCGGTTTCTACGTTTGTACGATGATCTTTGACCATGGAATAAGGATGGAATACATAGGAACGAATTTGTGAGCCCCAACCTATTTCTTTTTGTTCTCCTCGTAACGCAGCCACTTCTTGTTCTTTCTTTTCTACTTCCAGTTGATACAGTTTTGCTTTCAACATCCCCATTGCTTGTTCACGGTTTTTTAATTGAGAACGTTGTGCCTGACTAGCTACAACCGTTCCTGTTGGGATATGAGTAATCCGTACAGCTGATTCTGTTTTATTGATATGTTGTCCACCCGCACCACTTGCACGGTACGTATCGATTTTCAAGTCATCTGGGTTGATCGCTACATCAATTGTCTCATCTAGCTCTGGCATCACATCAACCGAGCAAAAAGAAGTATGACGTCGTTTTGCAGAATCAAACGGAGAAATTCGGACAAGACGATGAACCCCTTTTTCGGATTTTAAGTAGCCGTAGGCATTGTGTCCTTTGATCAATAAAGTGACACTTTTGATTCCAGCCTCGTCTCCTGCTTGATAATCAAGGGTTTCCACTTGATAACCATGTTGTTCTGCCCATCTTATATACATCCGCAACAACATATTTCCCCAGTCTTGTGACTCTGTGCCACCTGCTCCTGGGTGCAATTCAACAATGGCATTGTTGCGATCATAGGGTTCATCTAAAAGCATGGCTAGTTCATAGGTTTTCATTTTGTCATCTAATAATTGAAGTCTTTCTTCCGTTTCTTGTTGCATTTGAGCGTCAGGTTCTTCTTGTAACATTTCCACCATTAACTCTAACTCTTCCAGTTCTTCTGCTAACTCATTGAATTGGTCATAAGTTTCTTTATTGGTATTGTTTTCATTGATTACTTTTTGAGCAGCTTCACTATCATCCCAAAACCCCGGCTCTGCCATTTTGGCCTCTGCTTCTGCAATATCCTCTTCTAATCGATCTAAGTCAAAGAGACCCCCTAAAACTTGTGACCTTTTCTTTCATCTCAGACAATAAGTTACGGATTTCTGAAATTTCCATAAACTTTCCTTCTTTCTACTTACGTTGATTTCTTTGTTAATAGTTTTAGTTTACCAGAATCACTCCATGACAGAAAGAAGGTGAGACGGATTCTTAGCCAAAAAGAATCGATCTCACCTTTCATACTGCTAAACTCTCTACCAAAAATTAATCTTCATCTTTTCCATGACAGTTTTTGTATTTTTTTCCACTGCCACAAGGACAAGGATCATTTCTGCCTACTTTGTTCACATGAACAGGCTGCTTTTTCGCACTTGTATTGCTATTTTCTTTTGCATCTCCTGTTGTTGGTTGAACAGCTTCGCCTTTTGAAACTTGTTCTCGTTGTACGTTTTGGCGAATTTCCGCCTTCATGAAGAGACGAGTCACTTCATATTCGATAGCTCCGACCATTTCTTCAAACATTTTGTATCCTTCTGTTTGGTATTCAACGAGTGGATTATTTTGTCCATAAGCTCTCAGACCGATTGATTGGCGTAATTGATCCATAGCATCAATATGATCTGTCCATTTTGAATCAACTACTCTTAAAATCACTACTTTCTCAAATTCCAATAATTGTTCAGGTCCATTTAGTTGAGTTGCTTTCGTATTGAAAACTTCTTGTGCTAATTCATTTAGATACGCTTTGATTTGTTGCGGTTCTTTTCCTGCTAAATCTTCAATCGTAATCTTATCTTCATGAACCAATGTGCTACCAGCAAAATCCACGATACCCTCTAAATTCCAATTTTCTTTTTCTATCTGGGTATGGGCATCCACCACACGGCTAATGGTACGCTTTACCATATTCATCAATGGTTTAGATAAACTTTTTTCTTCCATGATGACTTCTTGACGTTGTTTATAGATGACTTCACGTTGTTCACGCATTACGTCATCATACTGTAAGACATTTTTCCGTGTATCATAGTTATTACCCTCTACACGTTTTTGTGCAGATTCTACTTGTTTTGAAAGCATTTTACTTTGAATTGCTGCATCTTCTTCACCGATTTTCATACGTTCTAAAAATGCTTTGATTCGTTCAGAACCAAATCGTTTCATTAAATCATCTTCCAATGAAAGATAGAATTGAGACATCCCAGGATCTCCTTGTCGTCCCGCACGTCCACGTAACTGGTTATCAATACGACGTGATTCATGTCTTTCTGTCCCAATAACCGCTAATCCACCTAATTCTTTTACACCAAGACCTAACTTAATATCTGTACCACGTCCTGCCATGTTAGTAGCGATGGTAACGGCACCTTTTTGTCCGGCATTCATGATGATCTCAGCTTCTTTAAAGTGATTTTTCGCATTCAATACTTCATGCGGAACATGTTCACGATTCAACAGATCAGAGAGCAGTTCGGACGTTTCAACTGCAACTGTTCCGACAAGAACCGGCTGTCCCTTGCGGTAACGTTCTTTAATATCTTGAACGACTGCATGAAATTTACTTGATAATGTTGGGTACAATAAATCAGGACGATCGTCACGAACAACCGGACGATTTGTTGGAATCTGGCATACTTGAATGTTATAGATTTCTCTAAACTCTTCTTCTTCCGTCTTTGCTGTCCCTGTCATACCAGATAATTTTTTATACATACGGAAATAATTTTGGAAGGTGATCGTAGCCATTGTTTTTGTTTCATCTTCGATCTCTACGCCTTCTTTTGCTTCAATCGCTTGATGTAATCCATCAGAATAGCGACGACCATCCATAATCCGACCAGTAAATTGGTCAACAATCAATACTTTTCCTTCTTGGACTACATAGTCGATATCCAAGATCATGATGTAATTTGCACGTAATGCTTGATCTAAATGATGTGTCAAAGCTGTGTTTTCCAGATCGTATAGATTTTCTAAACCAAATGTTTCTTCGGCTTTTTCAATCCCTGCTTCTGTTAGACTAATTGTTTTTGATTGGACATCGATTTTATAGTCCTCTTCTTCTTTCAGACGTTTCACGAAATTATCAGCTCTTGTATATAAAGCTGTTGATTTTTCAGCTTGTCCTGAAATAATCAAAGGCGTTCTTGCTTCATCAATCAAAATGGAGTCTACCTCATCAACGATTGCATAATTTAACGGACGTTGTACCATTTGATGTCGATAAACAACCATATTATCTCTTAGATAATCAAAACCTAGTTCATTATTGGTACTGTAGGTAATATCACAGTTATATGCTTCTCGTTTTTCATCCGCTGATTTTGAATTGATATTCAACCCAACAGTTAATCCTAAAAAGTTATATAGTTCACCCATTTCAGAAGAATCACGTGTTGCTAAATATTCATTGACAGTGACAACATGGACACCTTCTCCTGTTAACGCATTTAAATAAACAGGCATCGTAGCTGTTAAAGTTTTCCCTTCACCAGTACGCATTTCAGGGATATTCCCATCATGAAGTACGATTCCCCCCATCAATTGAACATGGTAAGGATAAAGTCCTAACACCCGTTTTGCAGCTTCACGGACGACAGCGAAGGCTTCAGGTAATAATTGATCTAAGGTTTCCCCTTTTTGATAACGAGCTTTAAACTCAGCAGTTTTTGCTTGTAATTTTTCATCTGTTAATGCTGCCATTTCATCAGCATGATCTTCTACTTTTTTAGCGATACGGTCTAAACGTTTTAGTTCTTTTTTATCATTTTCGATAATTGAACGAATAAAATTGGCCATGCGTTGTATAATCTCCTTTTTACATATATTATCCAGCCTATATAGATTCTAACTTCTATTTTATCATTAGTTCGTTATAAATGAAATATCTTAAGACAATTAAAGTTATATCTTCAAAATTTATTCACAATTCCTTCAGTTAAGGAGAATAGGAAAAAGAACTTGTAACAACCAATCATAGGTGCTACAAGTTCTTTTTTATAGTTTATAGTTGTTATTTATCAATCAGTTTCGATCAAACCATATTTTCCATCTTTTCGACGGTAAACGATACTTGTACCATTGGTCTCCGCATCTTCAAAAATAAAGAAGTTATGACCAAGCATGTTCATCTGTAAAACCGCTTCTTCGCTATCCATTTGTTTTAACGATAAACGTTTTGTACGGACGATATCTAATTCAGAATCATTTTCATTTTCGTTATCTTCCGCTTCGTTGTTAAACAACACCGCTGCATCTGCTGTATTGATCCCAGTCTCACGAGATTTACGGTTGATTTTTGTTTTGAATTTGCGGATTTGACGTTCCAATTTATCAACAACCAAATCAATACTTGCATAAAGATCTGGTGACGTTTCTTCGGCACGTAATACAAGATAAGGTAATGGAATAGTTACTTCCACTTTTGCTGTCTTTTCAGTATAAACTTTTAAATTTACATGTGCTGTAGCATCAGGTGCATCACTGAAATAACGTTCTAATTTTCCTACTTTTTTCTCAACGTAGTCACGAATCGCTTCAGTTACTTCGATGTTTTCACCTCGTACATTGTATCTAAACATAAAAATTACCCCTTTCGTCTACCACAATCAAGAAGGAGAAGGACCACTCATTCCCTCTTCTTAATACTATTATATCGAACTCTAATGCTTTTGCAAACTAAATCGCTATCAATTCCATTCGTTTTTAATTTATTGATCTAGCCAAAGAAAAAGACCGAATCTTGTCAGGTGAATAAGATAAAAAACAATCGGCCGCACGAAAAAGTGTTTGTCCCGTCGTATAAACATCGTCAACTAATAAAATTTTCTTATTTTCAATCATTGAAGGATCCACCACTAATTTAAATGGTTGGCGACTAGCTAAACGTTCCTCTCTTGTTTTTTTGTGCTTGTGGCACATCATATTTCGTTCGCTTAAGTAAATACTGATAAGGTACGTGAGACACACGCAACATCTCACTTACTTGATTAAACCCACGCTCGGACAACCGTTCCTCGGTTAATGGGATCGGACAAATCAGGTACTCTGTAAACATTCGATGCAGCTTCTGCCATTGTTTGGCAAAAGTACCTGCCAAACGTATATCTCCCATAAATTTATAGCGTTTCAGCCATTCTTTGAAAGCCATATCATAGACAAAGAACGCTTGATGACAAAAATCATACGTTGGGTATCTTTTCTTCCATTCAAGGCAGTCATCACAAGATGTTTTTGTCGTGGGTATTAATTGTTGACATGTCCGACAACCGTCCTGCTGCTTCAATGACTGAAAAAGAGAAGAACAGTCCTCACAAATTTGAGGGATTTTTTTAGTGATCATGAGAATCTCACTAAAATTTAAGTTTCGTATCAATTGTTTTTGACAATAACTGCAACTATTAAGTATCATAAATATTGCTTCCCCCGTTGATTCATTTCCTTTATTTCACGGCAAGCCAGTTTCATTGCTTTCGTTTTTTCCTCATAAAAAAAATAAACTTGGCTATTCGTAAAATCACCTTTTCGATCCGCTCTTCCTGCAATTTGAACAAGCGAAGATTTTGTAAAAACACGATGATCTGCACCTAACACGATTACTGATATCCTCTCAAAGGTCACCCCTCGTTCTAAAATCATTGTGGTTAGCAACACATGATAAGGATGTTCTCTCATTTTTTTTACTTTTTCCACTCGTTTTGTATCTTTCGAAGATACATATGTTATTTGATAATCTATCAGACACTTTTTAGTATGTTTTTTAATTGATTCATTAGTTTGATATCAGGACAAAAAAGTAATACATTGTTGTGTGAAAGTAATTCCAATATTTTTTTCAAAAGAGGGCGACACTTTTTTTCTTTCAAGCACTTCTTTGACCAATTATCCCAAAAGATCAACTGTGGCTCTGGAAGTAAACGCTGATGGAAGCGAAGAGGCAAACGATGAATCTCAAATGTCAAACTGATTTTTTTCAATAATTTTGGATCAGGAGTCGCACTTAAATAAACAAATTTTCCTTTTGGTTTGATGGCCGTTTCCACAGCGTAGCTTAATCCCTGGTCATGTGCATAAGGAAAAGCATCGACTTCATCTACCACAAGTAAATCAAACGCTTGATAAAATCGGTACAATTGATGTGTCGTTGCAACCACGAATGGGCTAAAGCGATAAGGTATTTTACTTTTTCCATGTAACAGTACAATCTCTTCTTTTTGAAAAACTGTCAAAAATCGCAGATAAAGTTCCTGACAAACATCTACTCTAGGCGAGACTAATGCTATTCTCCCTCCTTTTTGTAATGTTTTTAGGACGATTTCATAAAGCATTTCGGTTTTTCCAGCTCCAGTTACAGCCCAAATCAAATGATGTCTGTTCAAACGTTCATTCACCAATTTTGTAGCTATTTCTTTTTGTAAAGCTGTTAATTTTCCTTCCCAAGAAAAAAAGACCATTCTTTCAGTCATCTCTGGTTGTTCAAATAAGAATAGCTGCTGTCGATTATCGCAACACCCCAAAAAGATACAGTGGGGACAATAAAAAAAACCATTAGCTAATTCTGTCTTACTTACTCTTGTTCGAGTGTCACAACGCTGACAATGTAGCCAATTTCCTTTTAAAACAATAGCATCAACTTTTTGATAACTATTTGATTCAAGGATATCCGGTGATACTTCTTTCATATCTCTTGTTAGCAAACGTCTTCCATATAAAAAATTTTTTTCCATAACCTCTCCCCTAAATTAAAATATGGCAAGCGCACTAATTTTTTCTAAAAAAAGGAGATTATATCAAATTTTAAAATAAGACAAACAATGTTCAAAAAACAATGTCTATGAAAAACAAGCAGAAGTATCCAGAAAATAGTTTTTCCTATTTTCTGGATACTTCTGCTTGTTATCTTTGTAATTATTCAGTACAGTGAAAACCTAGATTCTTGGAATTATGCCTTTCTGTCAAGAATTCAAAATAAACGAGATTCAAAAAGTAACCTCTATATAAAGTAAGAAATTTTTTTCACAATATGAGGAGCTATTCTAGGAAATCACTTCTTATTTACTTAAAGCTGGTCACTTCTTTCATGACCTTATATTATTAGCTGTTAATCAAACTGATTGCTTGTTGTAAAACCTTTTCACCATTCATCAAACCATAATCAGCCATATTGATAATATCTAATGGGATGCCTTTTGGTTCTAAGCGTTTTTCAAAATCAGCTTTCATAAAACGTACTTGCGGGCCTAACAATAAGACATCTACCTATTTAGATACCAACTGATTGTCCGCATCTGATGCAGATACAGCAAAAATATCTGTATCTATTCCTTGTTCTTCCGCCGCTTTTTGCATTTTTGTTACAAGTAAGCTGGTACTCATCCCAGCAGAACATACTAGCATGATTGTTTTCTTTGCCATTTTTTATCCCCATTCTTTTCGCTTTTGCAAACGATTTCTTTTACACCTGTGTGCTTATTATACAAAAATTAAAATAATTGTCAACGTTTTCTTTTAGTCAAACAGCCAGCTTGATTTCACCAATTGATTAAAAACCACGTATTCTTTTTTTAAATTGATCACTACCACCTCATAACCTGCATTAATCCAACCATATGCCCCTTTTTCTGGATACTTATAGTAATTCGCCCACCAATCAGTGCTTTGTCTAGCTGATTTAGGGAGTCCGTAATTTGGAAAAAGCAATTCATCAATCTGGGTAAACGTTAAGGTAACCTGAGAACCACCATTATTTTTTAAATAGTGCGTAATGGCGTCATATTTTTTCACTCGTTCTTTCATCCTCATCTCACCTTTCTTTCTTTTATTATCCCACACTCGCTTGATTTCGCAAGCGTTACAAGTGTTGAAACAAAGGAAATAATTCATTATACTTTTATTATTACCAAGTACTTAAAAGAGGTGAGCATCACGCTTAGTAGCTATCGAACCATCAAAGAAAACGGTCAAGGAGAAATAGAGATAAAAAAATCTCGTTTTCTTTGCTCTATGAAACGTATCAAAACCGAAGAAGAGGCCAAGACATTTATCCAATCTATAAAAAAAGCGCATTGGAAAGCGAATCATAACTGTAGTGCATTTGTCCTTGGTAAACAAAATGAGATCCAACGTACTAGTGATGAAGGTGAGCCTAGTGGCACCGCTGGGATCCCGATGCTAGAAGTTCTTAAGAAAAACGAGTTAATGAATGTGGTGGCGGTGGTCACTCGTTATTTCGGTGGTACAAAGCTCGGTACAGGAGGATTGATCCGTGCATATACACACGCCGTTTCACGTACGCTCCATGAAATTGGTATCGTAGAAGGAACACTTCAACAAGAAATCGCTGTTCACATTGCGTATCCTCAACTAGGTAAATTAGAAAATTTACTAGCACTTCAACAAATTAGTATCAAAGATACAGTCTATACAGATCGTGTCACTGTTACTTGTTTGATCCATGAAAAAGA
Source organism: Enterococcus lacertideformus (assembly GCA_015680865.1). Classification (GTDB taxonomy): domain Bacteria; phylum Bacillota; class Bacilli; order Lactobacillales; family Enterococcaceae; genus Enterococcus_B; species Enterococcus_B lacertideformus. The sequence goes on from JADAKE010000017.1 coordinate 203,258, forward strand.
AGTTACCTTATTCAAATATTCAGTCGTCGAATTGCTCAATGGACAAGTCTCATTTACGGAAGGATCGGTTTCCTATCATGAGCAATTAATCAAAGACTCCCCGTAATCTTTTTCTTGAAAGAGAGAACAAAAAAGCAACAGGACTTCTTACACATTGCACAAGATCCTGTTTGCTTTTTAGTTGATTAAATTTTGTCTAGAAGTAAAACATTTACTTTTCTAAATAGAATTCAAAACGATTTCCTACATACTGAGTACGGACGTATTCAAAAGGTGTGCCGTCTTCAAAATAAGAAGTTTGACGTAAACGCAAAACGGCATCTCCTCGCTTTACTTCTAAATATTCTGCAATTTTCTCTGAAGCTAAGACGGCTGTAATTGTCTGATTGGCCGTACCAATCTTATTGCCACTTTTTTCTTCAAGCGTACGATAAAGGGAGTCAGTGATTTCCGATTTACTGTAGCCTTCAATGATTTTCTGGGGAATACTTGCTACTTCAAAACAAATCGGCACATTATCAGCATAGCGAATCCGTTCCATACGAAGAATCGTTTCTTCTTTTTCTAGATTTAATTTTTCCATTTCACTCGAACTAGGTGAAGTCAAAAAATAAGAAATTGTCCGACTAGAAGGAACTCGATTCTGTGATTCCATGATGTCAGTAAAACTTGTAGCCCCTGACATTTTTTCTTGAACTTTTTCTCTTGCGACATATGTACCTGAGCCAATTTTTCTTTCCAAGATCCCTTCATCAGATAGGTTTTGAATGGCTTGACGCAAAGTCATTCGGCTAACATTGAATTTCACTGCTAGTTCTCTTTCGGAAGGCAGGCGATCGCCAATTTTCCAAATACCTTGTTCGATTTCACTTTTTATCTGATCATGAATTTGTATATATACTGGTAATTGATTCGACATAACGTATACCCGCCCTTTCATTTCCTTTATTATAACTGGTATATACCTGATTCACAACTGAAAAGAAAAAAGTTTCTTCAATTCAAATGATACACTAACAAAAACAAAACTTACCAAAGAGAGTAAAATAGATCTGTAAAATAACAAAACCTCTAAACAACAGCAAAGGGACCGTTTTTTAGAGATTTTGTTATTATTAGCGATTTTTTGACAACCATTTTTTGTATGATTGGTCGAACGCTTTGATTTGATCTGTACTGTTTTATTGGACTTTTTTGGAAAATGTACTTCCACCTGATATTTTTCAGACTTGATCAAATCATAGATTTTTTCTGCTGCTTCATCTACCTTTTCTTTCCATTTCATCTTTTTATCCTCCTTTATTTATCTCTTTATACTTTACTCTAGTTAAAATGGCGGAATCTTCAAGAAACTAGGTATCTTCGCACAAAAAAAGTGACCACTGATGATCACTTTATAATTACTGGGGTAGCTGGATTCGAACCACTGAACCCTAAGGAACGGATTTACAGTCCGTCGCGTTTAGCCACTTCGCTACTCCTCCGAAAGGTTTGTATCAACCTGACTTAGTTATAATACCTAATTTCTCAGATTTTTGCAACCCTTTATTGAAAATTTTTTTGATATTTTTTTATTCATGTAGATTCCAGTGACGAATGACTGTCTCTATCGCATTTTCAAGGCTCTTTTCTTTGCCAAAATCTTCTTCACCAAAGAAAATTTCAAATTCTTTCGGTCCATAAGCCAAGATTTCACCAATCATTTTTTTACCTATAAATAACTGTGTTACTTCATAGACTTTCCCATTGATCTGTTTTTTCACTTCTTCAATACGCACTTCAATATCTTTATTTTTTTTTGACATCTTTTTCCACCTCCTTGATAGTTTATCATATCCAATGGTGGAATACATGTCTTATGTCTAAAAGTTTTATCTTTTGAATTACCTACAGTTAAGGTCATAGATTGCTAATGTATCTGTTAAGAGAGTTAAGATACCAAGCCCTCAAATTGAGCAGTAAAGTTTGTTGCCGCACCGATCAAGTTGGCCTCACTGCGGTACTCACATAATAAAATTTTGGGATCAAAATCATTTAATTTAAATTGTCTCGTCAGTTGTTTCATTCGTTGATTGATTTGCGCTAGTAAATCATCTTTAGTTGAAATCCCCCCACCAATCACGATGACTTCTGGATCAATCGCAAACTGAATACTGAATAACCCTCTTGTTAAATAATTATAAAAATTTTCTACTTCTTCTTTAGCCACTAAATCTCCTTGTTCAGCTAATTCAAACACTTTTTTTCCACTATAAGTAGATTTTTCTACACCAATTCGTTCACAATAACGCCATGCCATTTGGACTGCGGTCCCTAACATACTAAAAGTTTTGTTTTCTTCCAAAAACATTAAACCAAATTCTCCTCCATAGAGATGCGCCCCTTTATTCAATTTTCCATTGGTGAAAACCGCACCACCTACACCTGTACCAAGAACAACAAAGGCAAAATCTTGGTAGTTTTTTGCTACTCCTTCGTAGTATTCTGCCATTCCTGCGCAAATCGCATCATTTTCAATCGTTACTGGCAAAGCAAACAGCTCTTCCAATTCTTGAAAAATATTAAAGCCATGGATGTATGGTATCGCACTAATACCTTCGATCATTTGTTTTTCATGATTGACTACTCCTGGCGAGCTAATTGCTACACCTTCGATTGTTACAAGCGCTGATATATTTTTAAACACTCTCATTAAATGCGCTTTCATTTCTTCCCAAGTATTTGGTGTTGGAAATTGGTTTGCCTGTTCAAGCTCGTGATTATTCTAAAACCCATATTTTACTGCTGAACCGCCAAAGTCAAAAACTAAAACCCCCATGATTTGCCCTCCTTTTTATACTTTTCTTATTTTAAGATAATTATCACGTTTTTGAAAGCCATTTTACAAAAGATGGCTAATTTGTTTTTTTAGCGTTACTTGTTCGCGCAGTAAGTTGCCGTTTTCATAGATTAGCTCTTTATAGTTGATCAAAAAATAATCTTTATCTCTAGCACATTCAACAAAACCTACTTTTTTATATAAATGCAAGGCAACAGAACTCGTGCTACCTGTTCTTACAATAATCTCTTGTTGTGTCGTTTTCTTTTTTTGTATTTCTTTTAACGCATACTTCAACAATTGCAAACCAATTCCAGTTCCTTGTAACTCATTTGCTACTGCTAGATTCATTATTTCAAATTCATTTTCTCTAGTTACCACAACAATCACTCCACAAGTTTCCTTGCCTTTTTGCCAAGTAAAACCAAACCCAGAGTCTATATATTGCTGTACTTTTTCTTTCTCAGGAGCTGCAGTCAATAGTAAAGACCAAGGAAGGTTTTCTTTATCAAGTTTATTTATTCTTTTTACTTCAGGTGATAGCCTCATCCTCTTGTCTTTATTCATCATAGTGCGGTACCTCTTTGTCTTTTGTATTTCTCGTTAACTGATAGTTTAAGGGTACATAATCAATTCCACCTTTAATTAAAAGGATGGCAACGTAAAATACGCGCAACCCCCATTAACGTTCCTTTAATTGCTCCATGTGTTTTGATCGCTTGTATCATGTAATTCGAACAAGTAGGATAATACCGGCAGCTAGGAGGAAAAGCTGGCGAAATGAACCGTTGATAGAATCGTACCAAAGAAATCAACTTTTTTTTCATATTTTCACCTCATTTTTCAACTTGAAAATTTAGTTTTATTTCGCTGGATGTTAACTCTTTCTAGTTATTATTTTGTTTACTCAAAACTTGACACTTAACTTACTTTTTTAATTGAAAAAAGCTCGGATATGAAGCCATAAACTTGGTTGTAATACCTTTAATGGATTTCCTCCACCGACTACACCGTATCCAATCATCGTCCCAGCAATAAATAAAAGAATCACTAATAACATGACTACTAAAATCTTCACCAGACTGATCAAAATGTAACGTTGGCTACTCATTTATTCACGTCCTTAAGCAATGATTTGTGCTGTCTTTTCAGCAGGTGCTTGGTTGATTTCCACACGTTCCACGTCTGCACCTAAGTTTTGCAATTTAATATGAAATTGATAATAACCACGATCTAAATATTTTAGGTTACGGACACGTGTAATCCCATTAGATTTTAATCCAGCTAATATAAGGGCAGCTGCTGCACGTAAATCTGTGGCATATACCTCAGCGCCTTGTAATTCATGCTTACCATCCACTACTGCTACATTTCCATCGATTTTAACATGCGCATTCATTCGACGCATTTCTTCTAGATGTTGGAAGCGATTTTCAAAAACTGTTTCAGTCACTACACTGGTTCCTTCTGCTACTAATTGGATTGCTGTCATTTGTGCTTGCATATCTGTAGGAAAACCTGGATGAGGCATTGTTTTAACATCCGTTGGCAAAATATGTTTTGGTCCAATTACGCGAATACCAGCTTCTTCTTCAGTGATCTTTGCACCCATCTCAATTAATTTAGAGATTAACGGACGGTTATGTTCTGAAATAGCATCAGCAATTAAAACATTGCCCTCAGTCATCGCAGCAGCTACCATAAAAGTACCTGCTTCAATTCGATCTTGTACAATCGAATGTTTCACTGCATGAAGATGTTCTACACCTTCGATACGCATTGTTTCAGTGCCTGCACCATAGACATTGGCTCCCATCTTATTGAGAATATTTGCCAAATCAACAATCTCTGGTTCACGTGCGACGTTTTCAATGATTGTTGTCCCTTTAGCCTTGACTGCTGCCATCATTATATTTTGAGTTGCACCCACACTTGGGAAGTCTAAATAAATCGTATTACCAATCAATTGATCCGCAATTGCTTCGATGTACCCATTCTTTTGAATAATTTTAGCTCCTAGCGCTTGGAATCCTTTAAGGTGTAAATCAATTGGACGTTTACCAATTGCGCATCCACCAGGCATAGCAACCTTCGCATGACCATTTCTAGCAAGTAATGGTCCCATTACAACGATAGAGGCACGCATTTGACTAACATATTCATACGGTGCTTCAATCTCTAGTTGTCTTGATGCATCAAGGTTTACTTGATTATTTTCTTCATCAAACTCCACTTCTACATTTAAATGACGAATCACTTGATTCATAGTGAAGACGTCAGAAAGAATAGGAACATTATCTAAAACAGTCGTTCCTTCTTCAGCCAACAAACTAGCAGCTAAAATAGGTAAAACGGCATTTTTAGCTCCTTCGATTTTTACTGTTCCGTTTAATTGATTGCCACCTTTGACGATGATCTCTTCCATGTTGTTCCCCCCAAAAAATTCCAATGAGCTACAAGGGCTCAAAATCTTTTCTATTATATCATTTCTTATATTAAAATAGTACCTTTTTTTAACTATAGGCTAACAAAAAGATTTCGACATAAAGCAATAATTTCTAAGAAGAAGTTACTAGCAATATACCCTAAGAAAATGGAAAAAAGCACGATCGTCATTCGAATTTGTGTATCATGGAGCTTTTTAAAAAACATATCAATACGCAAAGAACGTAAAGACCAAAAAGCTAAATAAATAAAAGCTAAATGACTCACGATCCGAATAATCGCATCAATCCCATATACTTGCATAGCGACGCCCTTTCTAAAATCTTTTTTATGTTAACTAACAAAATGATGATACCATAAATTAGAAAAATTTAAAAATTATTGGTTGCAAAAAATAAAAAATGTTTTTTTTAAATAAACAGGAAAGAAAAAACAGGTGAAGTAAAAGAGGGAGACAACCCCATGAAAGGTGTTACTAAATCTAACTACACCTAAAACAAAAAGTGGCTTAAATTTCGTCTAAAAAGTGTTTAACTCTGAGAAAATAATAAGGAATTTATATAAACTGTCAGGAAACCCAAAAACTAGCTTTTTATTGTTACCTATTTAGTGCTTTTTAGTTTTTGTAAATTTTAGTTTTTTTGAAATATTAGCTTCTATTTCCATCGTTTATATCATTTATTTATATATCTAGCATGAGATAAATTATTCTTTACTCTTGTGCCTCATGTACCTTGCTATCTCCTTTACTTTGTGCTTGACTGCCTTTTTTAATTGATCACAATTTTATACTTTTAGAGAAAGCGGTATATGTATGTTTGTTGAATAAAGTTACTTACTTTATTACACTTTTTTCTACATAAATAAGCTGTCACAAAAAAATCAGGAAACAATTTTTTTGTGACAGCTTATTCTTGAAACAGACCATGCTGTTCATGACCTCTTTTTTTAAACGATGTTCCAAAGACAGCACTTCGGCAATAAGCCAAAGACAGAAAAAATGAAAAAAGCCATTTTCTCTGACGTTTCCTTACTACTCAGAGCTAAACGGATTGATCACAACTTCTTTTCTTAAACGGTATTCAAGAAGCAACTCCTCAGCAATAAGCCCTGATTTTCCAAAATATGAAAAGCTATTTTAGAAAATTATTTCTTATTTGTTTGGAGTTGAACGCTTCTGTCACAACCTCTAAGAATGTTTTGAAACTTTGATTCGGTTGATTGCACGATGCAAAGCAACTGTCGCACGTTTCAATTCATTCGTATCTTCTTTTTCTTTTGCTTCTGCGATTTGTCGCTCAGCACGTTGTTTGGCTCTTTCTGCCCGAGAAACGTCAATATCTCTTTCACGTTCTGCACTATCGGCAACGATTGAAACAACATTGTCACGAACTTCCATGATTCCGCCATTGACAGCAATCCAGTCCACATGTGTGTCTGAGTCTGTTCGTTTTACACGGACTTCATCAATCGTTAATGGAACGATGATCGGCGCATGTTTAGGTAAAATACCAAGTTCGCCCGCTGTCGTACGTGCAACTACGATTGCTGCGTGGTGATCATAGACCAAACCGTCAGGAGTCACCACATTCACAGTTAAATATTGATCCATGAGGCACCCCTTTCTAGTAGCCTAGTTTTTTCGCTTTTTCTACGACGTCTTCTATTCTACCAACACTTCGGAATGCTTCTTCAGGAAGATCATCGTATTTACCTTCTAAGATTTCACGGAAACCTTTGACTGTTTCTTCAACTGGTACATAAGAACCAGGAAGACCTGTAAATTGTTCCGCTACGTTAAAGTTTTGTGACAAGAAGAATTGAACTCTACGTGCACGTGAAACTAAAACTTTTTCTTGATCAGATAATTCATCCATCCCTAAGATCGCAATGATATCTTGTAATTCACGGTAACGTTGCAAGACATGTTGGACTTCAGTCGCTACTTTATAATGTTCTTCACCAACGATTTCAGGTGCTAAAGCACTTGAAGATGAAGCCAATGGGTCCACGGCTGGATAGATCCCTTGTTCTGTCAATTTACGCTCTAAGTTTGTTGTAGCATCTAAGTGGGCAAATGCTGTAGCTGGCGCTGGGTCAGTATAATCATCGGCCGGCACATAAATGGCTTGAATTGATGTGATTGATCCTTTTTTCGTTGAAGTGATACGTTCTTGTAACTGACCCATTTCTGTTGCTAACGTTGGTTGATAACCTACGGCTGAAGGCATACGACCTAAAAGAGCAGATACTTCTGAACCAGCTTGTGTGAAACGGAAAATATTATCAATAAACAATAGCACATCTTGACCTTCTACATCACGGAAGTATTCAGCGATCGTCAAACCAGTCAAAGCGACCCGCATCCGAGCACCTGGTGGTTCGTTCATTTGTCCGAACACCATCGCTGTTTTTTCGATAACGCCTGAATCTTTCATTTCATAGTAAAGGTCATTTCCTTCACGGGTACGTTCCCCAACACCGGTAAATACAGAAATCCCCCCATGTTCTTGGGCAATATTATGGATCAATTCTTGGATCAACACCGTTTTACCGACACCGGCACCACCAAATAATCCAACTTTCCCACCTTTTAAGTAAGGAGCCAACAAATCAATAACTTTGATCCCTGTTTCAAGGATTTCTGTGCTGGTGCTTAATTCATCAAAATTTGGTGCCTTTTTGTGGATCTCACTGCGAGGTGCATCTTCTGAAAAAGGTGTAGATAAGTCAATCGTGTCTCCTAAAACATTAAACACACGACCCAAAGTTTCGTTACCTACGGGAACAGATATCGCTTTTCCAGTGTCGATAACTTCCATTCCACGTTGTAAACCATCTGTTGATTCCATTGCAATTGTACGGATGACTCCGTCACCTAATTCTAATGCTGTTTCAAGAACAACTTTTGATTTTTTCTCATCATTTTTATAAACAACTAATGCGTTGTTGATATCTGGTAAGGATTGGTCTAAAGAAAATTCCACGTCGACAACGGGACCGATTACTTGAACAATCTTGCCTGAACTCATCTTTTTTCCTCCAATCTCAATACTATTCTAGTGCCGAAGCTCCGGAAACAATTTCGGTAATTTCTTGGGTAATAGCCCCTTGTCTTGCACGGTTATAAGATACCGTCAAATCATCAATGATTGTGGCAGCATTATCTGTTGCTGTCTTCATGGCAGTCATGCCCGCAGCATGTTCTGCTGTTTTCGCATCAACAATTGCACCATAAATCAAGCTTTCCGCATACTGAGGCAACAATTGTGACAAGATTTCTTCTTTTGAAGGTTCAAAAATGTATTCTTGATCAAAAGTTGTTGCTTCTTCTGGATCTAAATCAGAAATTGGTAGCATTTTTTCTACACGAAATTGGCTAGTTAGTGAATTGATGTGATGGTTGTAACATACGTACAATTCATCAAATACTTCATTTTGATACATCGTTGTTGCCATACCTACGATTTTACGAACTTCATCAAAGCTTGGTTGATCGGATAAGTTCCGCAATTCGTAAGCTAAGTTAATGCCTCTGGCTTTGAAGAAATCTGCGCCAGTTCCTCCGATCGCCATCATTACGTAATCGTCAGAAGACTGATGATCTTCCTCTAAAATGGACATCGTCTGCTTTAAAATAGAGCTGTTATAGCCACCAACTAGACCACCATCAGCAGTGATCACAATGTAGCCAGTTTTCTTTACCGGACGGCTGACCAGCATGCTGTTATAGTTGATATCTCCACGAGGGTTATCAGAAGCAATATCATTTAGCTGTGTGGCTGTCAAATGAGTGACGATTTCTCTGACTTTGTTTGCATAAATCTGAAACTTCTGAGAAGAAGCTTCAGATTTTGTCAGTTTAGAAGCGGACACCATTTGCATGGCTCGAGTGATTTGACTCGTTTTCTTCGTTGAAGCAATACGGGTCTTAATTTCATTTAATGAAGCGCCCATTCATCTCACCTCACTATGCATTTTGAATGGATTTCAATTTGTCTTCCGTAGAAGAAGTATTCCCTTTTGTTGCTAAAAAGATATCTTTGTATTCTTGGATTGCAGTATTTAATGTTTCTTCTTCTGGAAGATCTTTTGTCGTACGAATTGTTTCAAAGATCTCAGAGTGGTTAGTATCTAAATACTCGAATAATTCATGTTCAAAATCTAAAATACTGTCTACTGGGACACTATCTAAGAATACGTGTGTCAAAGCATATAAGATCACAACTTGTTTTTCAACAGCAAGTGGGGCATGAAGTTTTTGTTTCAAGATTTCAACTGTTCGACGACCACGATTCAATTTTGCTTGGGTCGCAGCGTCTAAATCAGAACCAAATTGTGTAAATGCTTCTAATTCCCGATAACTTGCTAAGTCAAGACGTAAAGTTCCTGCTACTTTTTTCATTGCTTTAATTTGAGCAGAGCCACCAACACGAGAAACAGATAATCCGGCATCAACCGCTGGACGAGTTCCTGCGTAGAACAGATCACTTTCTAAGAATATTTGTCCATCAGTGATCGAAATAACGTTAGTTGGAATATAAGCAGAAATATCTCCTGCTTGTGTTTCAACAAATGGCAAAGCAGTCATTGAACCGCCACCTAAATCATCACTTAGCTTTGCCGCACGTTCCAATAAACGTGAGTGCAAATAGAATACATCCCCTGGATAAGCTTCACGACCTGGAGGACGACGCAGTAGTAAGGAAAGTTCACGATAAGCAACAGCTTGTTTTGATAAATCATCAAAGATGATCAATACATGTTTGCCATTGTACATGAATTCTTCACCCATTGCAGTCCCTGCATACGGTGCGATGTAAAGCAATGGTGCGGGTTGAGATGCTCCTGCATTGACCACAATTGTGTAATCCATCGCACCATATTTTTTCAATGTTTCGACTTGTGTACGGACAGTAGAGTCTTTTTGTCCAATTGCTACATAGATACAGATCATATCTTGACCTTTTTGGTTAAGGATCGTATCAATCGCAATCGATGTTTTACCGGTTTTGCGGTCACCGATAACTAATTCACGTTGTCCACGTCCAATTGGAACTAAGGCATCAATGGCTTTTAGACCTGTTTGCATTGGTTCATTTACAGATTTACGTTGCATAACACCTGGAGCCATTGCTTCCACCGGACGCGCTTTATCTGTAACGATGTCACCTAATCCATCAATTGGTTGCCCTAAAGGATTAACAACACGTCCAATCAAAGCATCCCCAACTGGAACTTCCATAATTTTACCTGTTCGTTTTACTTTGTCCCCTTCACGAATGGTTTCGAAATCTCCAAGGATGATGATACCTACATCATTTGATTCTAAGTTTTGCGCCATTCCGTATGAGCCGTTTGAAAATTCAAGCAAATCACCACTCATCGCATTTTCTAACCCATGTGCACGAGCGATTCCGTCACCAACATAAGTAACGGTACCGATTTCTTCGACTGAAAGCACGTTTTGATAATTTTCAATTTGTTCTTTAATCAAGGCACTAATTTCTTCTGCTTTGATAGCCATTCGATTCACCTACCTCTTTGTACTATCTATTTAATTGGCTACGCATTTTTTCTAATTGCGTGCGAATGCTCCCGTCGATTACTCGATGGCTAGCTTCAACAATTGCCCCACCAATAATGGAAGAATCAACAATTTGCTTTAATTCAACTGTTTGATAGTTCATTGCTTTTGCTACATTCTTTTCTAGTTTTTGTAACTGTTCATCAGAAAGTGGTACAGCAGTTTTTACACTTCCTAAAAGGAGTCCTTTATATTCATTGTAGCGATGTTCATACTCATCGATCATAAATAATAAATCAGACATACGGTTGTAATTATAGACAACTTCTAAAAAGTTTTTTACGATGCCGTCGAAACCACTGACAAGTTTATCCATAATGATACGTTTTTCATGAGGTTCTAAGCGGACGTCACTAAGCATATTGCCTAATCCAGCTACTTCGCTATAGATTTGGCGTAAGCTTAGCAAATCTTGGTAAATTTCTTCAGCACAGTTTGAATCTATCGCCAGTTCAAACAATGCTTTACCATAGCTTCTACCGACAGTATATTTATCTAGTTTCATTTGAAGAACCTAGACTTTCAATATATTGATTGATTAAAGATTCATGCATTTCTGGAGATAGTTCTTTATTCAAGATTTTAGCCGCAATTTGAAGAGAAAGGTCAGCTACATCGTCTTTTACAGAGTTTAAAGCTGTATCACGTTCTAACATAATATCGGCTTGCGCTTTGCTTCTTAGACGTGCAACCTCTTCTTGTGTATCCTTCAAAATATTTTGACGGCTTAATTCTCCACTTTCTTTCGCATTTTTAATGATATCAGCTGCATCTGAACGAGAAGCTAACAATTGTTGTTCGCGTTCTTGTTCCATTTTTGCTGAATTGATGCGAGATTGTTCGGCAGAATCTAAATCATTGGCGATCTTATCTTCACGTTTTTTCAGAATATCGCTGATTGGTCCCCAAGCAAAATGCTTTAATAGGAACATTAATATCAAAAATGATCCGCTGACAACGATGATGTTACCTAACATCGGATTACCAACTTCTGCAATTGCCAATTGATTCAGCATAGGCTAGCCTTCCTTTCTTTAAGGTGTATCTCACATAGCACAAAGAAAACTTGATTTCGTAATATCGAATATTACTTCCTAAGCGCTATTTTATCCTAGTTTTGATAAGAAACAGATGACTGTCATGTTGCTACTACTTCAATCAGCTCATCTGTCGCTTTGTTTGTTCATTGCAATCAAAAGAGGATTAGTGACATTTGTCCCATCCTCATCTAATAGATTTGATTAAACGGCAAATACTAGAATTAAGGCAATAACCACACCTAAAATAGGAACAGCTTCAACTAAGGCTACCCCGATAAACATTGTTGTACGTAATTGACCAGACATTTCAGGTTGGCGTGCCATTGACTCGATTGTTTTAGAAATTACTTGACCATTACCATAACCGGCTCCGATTGCTGCCCCCATAATTGCGATTGCTGCTGCGATATAATTCATAATTTATTTCCTCCTAAATAGATAAAATAGTGGTTTATTAAAAACGATGTTATTCTTCTACTTCAATCTTATGGCTCATATAAACCATTGATAAAGTGACAAAGACAAATGCTTGGATGCTTCCAATAAACAAGGAGAATGCGATCCAGACCATCTCTAAAGGAATTGCTAACGGTAATGAGAACCATCCTAAGTTGTTCATCATACTGGCAATCAAGGTAAGTAAAACTTCCCCTGCATAAATATTCCCGTAAAGACGTAAAGCAAGTGTTAATAGATTCGTAAATTCTTCAATCAGTTTCATTGGAAACATAAAACTGTACGGTTTTAGGAACGAATTTACAAAATATCCTTTAAAACCAAGCTTTTTCACCCCGAATAAATGAGTAAGTGTGATCATTATAAATGCCAAAGTTAAAGTAACAAACGGGTCTGCTGTTGGGCTTTTCCAAAGTGTTGTTTCGCTAGGTAAGACGATTTTCGTTATTAAACCTATGTTATTTGCCACAAAGACAAACAAGAACAATGTAAAAGCCAACAAATGAAAGTTATTCAATTCTTTTCTAGGCAGATTATCTGTTACGATTCCTCGGGTAAAGTCAATGACCCATTCAAGCGCATTTTGTTTCCCCGTCGGTTTCATCTTAAGATTTCTTGTAAAGAAGTAAACTAAGAAGAAGACAATCAAACAGGTCAATAACACCATCATACAAACAGTACCATCAAACCAAACAGGTCCAATATGGAACGTTAGCGAGCGTTCATCCAATCCATTTCACCTCTTTTCCCTGAATTTCACATAAAATCAACTTCATGTGTACATCTGTTTTTTCTAAATCGTTTCTAACCAAACGTTATCATACCACCATAAAACAGAAAATACAAAACATTTTAATGAAAATAAGCCAATTTTTCATTTCAAACAAAAAATATAGTGGATATTAACCAGAAAAAAACTTTGATATCATGCTTTATCAGATTAAATGCTAACAAATTTTATCATTAAGTAAAATTAAAAGCACCGAATATGCGAAAAAGGATAATGAAATTATCCAGAGAAATTTTTTAATGTTCGTTCAATTTGACTATCTACGTCTTTTCGTTTTAAATCTTCTCTCTTATCATAGGATCGTTTCCCTTTAGCCAGTCCGATCAGAACTTTGGCATAGCAATCACGGATATATACTTTTAAAGGAACGATTGTAATTCCCGTATTTTTTGTTTCATTTTCAAGCCGTCTAATTTGCTTTTTGTGCAATAATAGCTTTCTTGTGCGTAAAGTGTCATGATTGAAAATATTCCCTTGCTCGTATGGACTGATATGAACGTTATGCAAAAAAGCTTCACCATTACGAACCCGCACAAATCCATCTTTCAGATTGATCCGGCTATTTCGAATGGATTTGATCTCTGTTCCCTGTAAAACCATTCCCGCTTCCATCGTGTCGATGATCGAATAATCATGGCGAGCCTTTTTATTTTGTGCGATTAATTTGCCCTCGCCTTTTGGCACGATACATTCCTCCCAACTAATAGTCTTTTATATTTTACTTTTTCTTTTTAATTCCTTTATAAAAAGGCTTCTTGCCTTTTTTATTTACGATGTTCTTTGCTTTTTTTCCATTTCTTTCTGAACGAAGTTTTTTTGTCTTTTTTGTTGGCGATTGGATGCTTTTCCTTTGCTTGACGTTTTTGGGCGCTCAAGTGAGACTACTTCTTCTGCTTCAATCAAATCAAAGTCAATAGCTCGTTCTTCTGGGTCTGCTTTAATGACTTTTACACGAACTTTTTGACCAATTTTGAACGTTAAGCCTGTACGTTCGCCAACTAGAGCTAGATGATTCTCAATAAAATGGAAATAGTCCTGTTTGAGGTCATTGATATGGATTAATCCTTCAATTGTGTTTGGTAACTCAACAAATAATCCAAATTTGACAACAGAACTAATAATCCCATCAAATTCTTCTCCCACTTTGTCCATCATGAATTCTGCTTTCTTCATGGCATCCACTTCACGTTCTGCTTCAACCGCACGGCGTTCCATTTTAGAGCTATGGTCAGCAATTTCTGGTAGCTCACTTTCCCAATAAGTTCGATTTGCTTCGCTCGGATCTTCTCCATAGGAACGAATCAAGCGATGGACGATCAAATCAGGATAACGTCTGATCGGTGAAGTAAAATGCGTATAGTACTCTGCTGCTAGTCCATAATGACCAAAATTATCCTCGGAGTAACGTGCTTGTTGCATACTTCTCAATAACATCGTATTGATCACCGCCGATTCAGGACGATCTTCTACGTTAGCGATTACCTTTTGCAAATCCTTTGGCGTAATGGTCCCTTTCGTCCCCCGCACGACAATTCCCAAAGCTGAGGCAAAGTCAAAGAAACGTTGCATTTTTTCTTCCTTTGGTTGTTCATGAATACGATAAATAAAAGGGAAATGACGTTCATTGAAATGTTGTGCGGCTGTTTCATTTGCTACTAACATAAAGGATTCAATCAATCGTTCTCCCACACCACGGCTTCTAAGTAGGATATCAGACGGATGTCCATTTGATTCAACAACAATTTTTGCTTCGCTATCCTCAAAAGAAATAGCTCCACGGCGAATCCGCATCGTCTCTAAAATATGATGTAGCTCTTGCATTTCTTGAAACATCGGAACCAATTGTTCATAGCGCATCATAACAGCCTCATCTTGTTCTTCTAAGATCTGGTTGACCGCTGTGTACGTCATACGTTCTGCCGTTTGTATCACACTTGGAAAAATTTCATGAGAAATAACTTGTCCGCTCGGATTGATTTCCATTTCACAACTCATAGTCAGTCTAGGTATGTGAGGATTCAAAGAACAAATCCCATTGGAAAGTCTTTGTGGAATCATGGGGATCACTCGATCTGTCAAATACACACTTGTCCCTCGTTCGTAAGCCTCTTGATCTAAATGACTTCCTTGCGTCACATAATAAGAAACATCCGCAATATGGACTCCTAAAAAGTAATTTCCATTGGACAATTTTTTCACTGTCACTGCATCATCTAAATCCTTTGCATCTTCTCCATCAATCGTCACAATCAATTGATCTCTCAAATCTTTACGGTTCATAAAATCCTTTTCATTGATCGTATCTGGTACTTGATCTGCTTCTGCCAAGACGTCATCTGGAAATTTTGTCGGAATCCCGTTTGATACGACAATCGATAGGATATCCATACCAGGATCATTTTTATGGCCAATTACTTGTTTGATGATCCCCTCTAAACTAGTTGCGTAATTTTTCTCTGGGTAATGGGTCAGTTCGATCATAACAATACTTCCATCAATAGTACGGATACCTTCCGCTGCTACATAAACTTTAAACTGATTCAATTTCTTTTCTTTCGGTATCACTACCCCATAAAGATCTGTTTCTTTGATCTCCTCTTCGGTGTAAGAAACAAATTCGCCAGCTAGTTGATGTGTCGCTCGTTGGCGAATCTCAACCACTTTTCCTTCAGCGCCCCGATCCATAGCAGTATCCGCTGTTTTTATGATATCAATAGCCACCGTATCGCCATCCATCGCATAACCGGTTGCTTCTTTTGGGATATAAACGTCATCTTCTTCCGGATCAATCGTCACAAACCCAAATCCTCTTTCATTTGCACGAAAGACTCCTTCGATCAGCATCGGTTTCAGAGGTAACTTGATTTTTCCTTTTTTTGTAAAAATAATACTTTGTTCTCTTTCCATTTGCGCAACAGTTTGGACTAACAATTTAAAGTCTTCACTTTTTTGTAACCCTAACCCTTGGGCAATTTCTTCCATTGAAAAGCTTTTTTTACGTTCACTCTCAATAAAAAAAATAATTTTTTCTTTTATCGTTTTTTTTGTCATATTGATTCCTCATTCCAAGGTAATTTCTCTAGAAATTCCAACACATCTTTTTCCAGTAATCTTCTCGACTCACCAACAGTGATTACATGCTTGCTGTTAGGATACCATTGGAGGGTCAGCCTTTTATCTATCAATTTTTTTGCTGTTTCATAGACACCCAACGGATCAATCATTTCGTCTTGACCTGCCTGAGCTAAAAATATAGGGGTTTGGATTTTGTCAAGATTTCCTTCTGTGATTGCTGCTTGCTTTTGAATCTCCGCTAATTGCTGATGAACTTTTGGACGAAGGGTTGCAACTATCTCTTCAATTGTTTGTTCTGACTCTCCTGCAGTCTTTAGCACATAGCGCTCATAACGTTCGAAATTTTCTGACACGTGCGTTTCAACTGGAGAAATAGGCGAACAGAAAAAACCACCGCCAATCATTTGTTGCTCTTCTAATGCCCGAACAGCAAAGATTCCGCCCATAGACAATCCAAAAACAGCAATTTGAGAATACCCTTCTGTTTCTAAAAATTGCACAGCTTGTTTGGTATATTCCCACCAAGTTTCAGCTTTTTGGGATAAGATATCTTCGGGATTCAGCGTACCATGTCCTGTAAACAAAGGCGCATAGACAGTATACTCTAACTTTTCCAAATACCGTGCAAGCATCCTTACATCATTAGGGCTTCCTGAATAAGCATGTAATAATAGGACAGCCCGCTTACTGTGCTTTTCATAAAAAGATTTTGGTAGACTTTTCATTTTGCTCACCTCGTTCTTTTTATTTTAACATAGATTGATGATCCCTTATCGCAAAATAACTCTTCTTAGCAAATAAAAAAGAGCCGAGACACTCGTCTCTGCTCTTTTTTTGTATCATATCCTCTTTTTATTATTTTACAACTAGTTAAACTAAAAAATTTTTTGAGAAAAATAAGTCGAAATACTTATCATGCGCATAAAAAGTCAACAAATGCTAACGCTTAGCGATTAGTCTACAAATCAGCACGATACTCTGCTTATTCACCAGCATTTAAAGTAAACTTCTTATTTAGAAGATAAAAAAGCAAGGGCAAACAATAAAATCATCCATACAGCGCCCATCACTGCAGTTGAACGTTGCATGACTGCTTCAAACCCGCGTGCTTGTTTACCGAATAATTGATCGGCTCCCCCTGTAAATGCACTAGCTGCGCTATTTTGTTTACTTGGTTGCATCATAATGGCAATGACCATCACAATTGATAAAACGATCACGATTCCTAAAATTAAATTATACATCGAGCAGCCTCCTTTTTTGTAAAATATCATCCCTTCTACTTTATCATATATAACAAACTCTGACAACCTCCCTCTCTGAAACAACATTACATTTCATGAATTAATTCATAAATGTGTAACTCCTGAATGAATTTAACATATAGGATTGTTCATTTATTCTTAAACAACTAAGTTGTCTGGTCTCCATTCTGTAAGTTTTTATGGATGGCGCACATCTTGATATTCAGTTTTTTTGTCAAATTCTTTTTTTGCATATGGACATAACGGAATAATTTTCTTTCCTTCTCGTCTTGCTAATTCCACCCCATTAAAGACAAGCTTTTCTGCTAATTTTTGTCCTCGATATTCTGGTTCAATAAATGTATGATCAACAATCATGATTTCAGGTCCTGCATCTGTCCAAGTCATTTCTCCTATTTCTTGTGCTTCATCGTTCAATAAGACCAAACGATTTTTTTCTTCTCTGATTTCCATCTTTCTTCACTCCTTACGTCAGCCAAATGGTTTGTTTTCTTTAATTTTAACAGCCTATTTTCAAGCAAACAATTATTTTACTTCAAACACCTTAAGCGTTTGGATCAATGCGTTGTTCAATAAATGAAAAGACAACCGTCCAATATGTATCAGGATCTTTGACAGCCGCTTCCAAATGGTGGGTATTTGGTATCAAGAACAAGTCATTTTCACCAGCTGTTGCATTTTGAATCGTGTAAGCTGCGCTAACTGGAACAAAATGATATTTTTCCCCATGAATAATCAAGACAGAAATATGATTGCTCCCTAACTGACGTGTGGCTGAAGCTTGTTTCAATGAATAACCAGCATACTTTTTGGCATAACGGTTAGCATAACGCATAATTGTTTTTTTAGGTAAAAAAGTTAGTTTACTTAACATATAACGAAATTCCGCATACACAGAGACATAGCCGCTATCTAGAATGAACCCGCGAACAGCTTCTGGCACTTTTCGCCACTAGCCATCATGATTGCTGAAGCTCCCATTGATCCACCGTGTAAAATAATGGCTGCTTCTGGTTGTGTTTTTAAGATATAGTTAATCCAAATAATCAAATCAAGACGATCAAGCCAGCCCATGCCAATAATTTCACCTTCACTTTTGCCATGAGCACGTAGATCAGGAATCAATACGTTATACCCTTTTTCTGCATATTTTTTTCCGATAAAAGACATATCCGTTTTTCCATCACTACGATAATCATGAACACAGATCACCCACTTTTTCTCAGCGGCAGATGACCGGAAAATCCGCCCTATCAATTTTAGACCTTCCTGACTCTTTACTTCTATTTCTTGACCATTTATCCAAAAAACTTCTGCTTCATTTTCAGCGATTTTTCGTTGTTTTGCTACACTTGTCAAACCAGCTGGATCCATCAATTGATGCCCCGTATTTTCATACCAATCATATCCTCGTTGTAAGCCTGATTTGATTAGCTTTTGCGCATAGTAAGAAGAAAAGCCCCTGATAAATGACTGCGCTTAAGACAAGTACAACTATAATAAGATAAAATACAATCACTTATCTTCCCTACTTTCTATAAAGGGTTCCGTTTATTTGAACATTCACTTCTTTTTGTTCTTACAGTTCAATTGTAACATTAAAAAAAAAACTGCTCAAGTATTCTCTTTAATTTGGATTAAATTATATTAGTCATCATTTCTTTAGTAAAAAAGGATATAATATTAGGAATCAATGAAACAAAAATAAATAGCTGTATTATTCATTTTTGATAGTTCTTCTTTAGCAAAAGATTAGCTTCGTAAGTCTTTAGATCAGAAATTTTTATAAGTGTTTACACAAAAAGTTAAAAGCGTCTGAGACAAACACCCATGAGAACCGTAGTCCTCATGGGTGTTTATCTCAATCGCCTATCCTAAATAAGATAAAATAATCGCTTGGTACTTTTCAATCATATCTAGATAATTATCAATCTCCACGTACTCATCCACTTGATGAGGGAGAGTAACTATACCTGGTCCAAATACGACAAAATCAAAGTGATGAGAAGCTTTAGTAAATTCAGCAGCATCAGTCGTCGCAGCTGCGCCGACTAGTGGCAGGGGCTGTTGGAATTGTTCTTGGATACAATCAATCAAAGAAGAATTAGAATCAGCTTTCACTGGTATTTTATTGTAATCGATTCTCAATTCTAAATGATAGTCGATTCCTTCATTCAGTTCGTCAACAATTTTTTGCAATAAATCAATAATTTCGTTGTTTGGAAATTCTGGAATAGAGCGAATATTTCCTTGAAGCTGTGCATAACTTGGAATACTATTGACTTGATTCCCACCACTGATCATTGTTACGTTATGGGTCGTTTTTCCTAAGACAGGGTTTTGGATAGTCTCAGCAAGGTGATCCATTTTTGCATTTACCTGGCTAATAAATTCATTTAAGTGATTGATAGCATTATATCCTTCTTGAGGCATTGAACTATGTGCTTCTTTCCCATGAGAGACTACTGTGTAATTAATAGAACCCATATGCGTATACATTAAGCTGTAGTTTGTCGGTTCCCCGATGATCAGACCATCTAGATCGTCCACATATCCATCTTTTGTTAATTGTTGACTACCTAGTTCTCCAACTTATTCTCCTACTGTAGCTAATAGCTTGACGGTTCCATTAAATTTTTGACCTGATTCTTTTAATTCAATCATCGCAAGAACCATCGCAGCTAGTCCACTCTTCATATCTGTGGCTCCACGCCCGTACAAACGATTTCCTATAATCTCCGCTGAAAAAGGAGCGTGAGACCAAGAGGCTTCATCCCCCGCTGACAAGACATCCATGTGCCCCGACAGACCTAGTACTTTTTCACCATGACCATTTTTATAACTAGCCACCAAATTGTCTCGTCCTTCAGCATAAGAAACCAGGTTCCCTTTTATTCCATATCGTTCTAAGAGTTTACTCAAATAGGCAGCTACTTCCCCTTCATTCCCATTTACTGACTTCATTCGAATGATCTCTTGTAAAACAGAAATTTTTTCTTCTTTTTGCATTCCCCAACACTCCCATCGTTTCTTTTTATTCTACTGAATCATTCTTGAATTTTCAAACAAGAAGTAGTTACTCAATGCTGACTAACAGATGTTGGTAACAATAAAAGAGCTTGAGACATAAATTTAACTCAAGCCTTTAAAACCAATTAAACGTTATTCTCAGCATTACTTCTGCGGAATTAAGCTCAAAAAATCCAAAATATGAAAAGCTGTTTTAGAAAATCATTTCTTATTTACTCAGAGCTAAGCGACTTGGTCATGACCTCTGTCCACGACGTTCAACATCAACTTCTTGAAATAAGCCTAAATTTTTTAAAATATCAAAAACTATTTCAAAAAATTTAGGCTTATACTCATCGGAGCTACCCGATGCTTTCGTAACCTCTTTACACCAAACCATTAATAAAGACTTTTGTCTGTTCATAGCAATCTTTTGATTCTGGTAAAGAATAAGCAAATTGATACTCATGACTAATTTCTTTACCTTTGAAAAATAACCCTTTGACTGGTGGCACATCAAGCTCTGTTAATTTGTTTTTTAGCGCAATCCCTTGTTCTTCAAAAGAATAAGCATTCCCATCAGTAATATAAGTTGGTGGAAAATCTTTTGTAACATGATCGACTAAACTTGCTTGAAATAAACGAGCATCATTCTTCCAATCTTTTTGTCCGAGTAAAGACCAAGCGACTGTTTTGACAAAGAAACGCATAAATTTATTATCTGACTGCTGATTTGCAATTTGTTGTAAGTCAACCGGTCCACAATAAGAAATCGTTCCCTTAATCGTTACTGGATCAATAGTTGGTGTCATCTTCATTTCTTTTGCATACTTTTTATTCGTTTGGACGGTTACATATTGTAAAGCAATTTGTGCCCCAGCACTATCTCCACCAAATAGGATATTTGATAGATCTAACATTTCTTTTTTATCTTTTTCTAATTGTTTCACTAATTCATTAACCTGAGTCACTTGGTTCGGATATTGAGAGTTTGGTGCTTCTTCGTAATTCATTGCAACTACTGCTATATGAGCATCTGCAGCTAACTTTGTCGCAAATTCCTTTACTCCGGCTTTGTCCCCACTCACGTATCCACCTCCATGCACCCAAATCAATACTGGAACAGCTTCTTCACTATTCTTAGGATAATAGATATCATAACTATTTTTCTTATGTTTCGATTGATATATTTCATCTTTAATCACATTCGTTGCTACTTTTGCCGTATTATACTTCTCTTTATCTGATTATCGCTGTATCACTAAATAAATGTCCAATAATATAAGCTCCTGGTTTTGGCGAAACCTGAAACGCTATAACAATCAGTAAAACGACACTAATAATCGTAATACCTAACCATTTTAAGCCTTTCAAAATTTTAGCTTTCATTCATTTTCCTCGTTATTCTATTTTCTTTTTATCAATAACATCTTAGCAAGAAATAATATATTTGTAAAACCCCTAAAATACTCTTTGCACCCATTAGTTTCAGCTTTTCATTTCATTGATTTAGAATAATCATTACATAACTAAAATGAACCTATTTCTCGTTTTTTTAAGTCTTAATCTCTAAACAACAACTCAAATCATTATAAAAAAAGTATCTTTCTCTTATCTTTACAGAATAAGAAAAAGATACTTTTAAATAATCTAAAATCAATCAGTAGAACACCAATCCAATCATTCGAAATAATTGAAAATGAGTGATTCTCTTTTTATTCTAAAATTATTTGTTTTTCAAGTTGTAGAATAATTTCAAACCTTTGTATTCTGCAACTTCACCAAGTTGGTCTTCGATACGTAATAATTGATTGTATTTAGCAATACGGTCAGTACGTGATAGAGAACCAGTTTTGATTTGGCCAGCGTTTGTTGCAACAGCGATATCAGAGATTGTTGAATCTTCTGTTTCACCAGAACGGTGAGAAACAACTGCTGTGTAGCCAGCTTCTTTAGCCATTTCAATTGCTTCAAAAGTTTCTGTCAAAGTACCGATTTGGTTAACTTTGATTAGGATTGAGTTAGCGATTCCTTTTTCAATACCTTCAGATAATTTTTGAGTGTTTGTTACGAACAAGTCGTCACCAACTAACTGAACTTTATCACCTAATACGTCAGTTAATTTCTTGAATCCGTCCCAGTCGTTTTCATCTAATCCGTCTTCGATTGAGATGATTGGATATTTAGAAACTAATTCTTCGTAGACTTTGATCATTTCATCAGTTGTTTTTTCGCCTTCGCCTGAATCAGCTAATACGTAAACACCTTTTTCTTTGTCGTAGAATTCTGAAGAAGCAGCATCCATAGCAAGAACAACGTCTTTGCCAGGTACATAGCCAGCTTTTTCGATTGCTTCGATGATTACTTCAAAACCTTCTTCGTTTGAACCAAGGTTAGGAGCGAATCCACCTTCGTCACCAACAGAAGTTGCTAATCCACGAGATTTCAAGATTGCTGCTAATGTGTGGAATACTTCAGCACCCATACGTAGCGCTTCTTTGAATGTTGGAGCGCCAACAGGCATGATCATGAATTCTTGGAAGTCGATTGAGTTATCCGCATGTGATCCACCGTTGATGATGTTCATCATTGGAGTTGGTAAAACTTTTGTATTGAATCCGCCTAGGTATTGGTATAAAGGTACTTCTAGGTAGTCAGCAGCTGCACGTGCAACAGCGATAGATACACCTAAAATAGCATTCGCACCTAATTTACCTTTGTTAGGAGTTCCATCTAAAGCGATCATAGCTTTATCGATTGCCATTTGGTCACGTACATCGTAGCCAATGATTGCTTCAGCAATGATGTTGTTTACGTTGTCAACAGCTTTAGTTACACCTTTACCGCCATAACGAGCTTTGTCTCCATCACGTAATTCAACGGCTTCATATTCACCAGTTGAAGCACCTGAAGGAACCATTCCACGGCCAAAAGCTCCGCTTTCTGTGTATACTTCTACTTCGATTGTTGGGTTACCGCGTGAGTCTAAGATCTCGCGAGCGTAAACATCAGTAATAATTGACATGTTTTGTCTCTCCTTTGAGTTTGTTTTTTCCTAAGGGATTTCCCTCATATACGATTTTAGTTAATTTTAAGCGTTAGTGCAAACATTTCTTGCATTTTTCGCAAATTTTCACTAATTATTTTACAGCGTCTAATAATGCTAAGAATGAATCAGCTTGTAAGCTTGCGCCACCAACTAATGCTCCGTCAACATTTTCTTTCGCCATATATTCAGCAATGTTTTCTGGTTTTACAGAACCACCGTATTGGATACGTACTGCAGCAGATACTTCTTTGCCGTATAATTTTTCAACTGTTTGACGTACAACGCCACAAATTTCGTCAGCGATTTGTGCATCTGCTGATTTACCAGTCCCGATAGCCCAAATTGGTTCATAAGCAATTACCATGTTGCTTACTTGCCCGTCTGTTAAGCCTTCAAGTCCAGCAGTAATTTGTCCTTCGATCCATTCGGCAGTTTTTCCTGCTTCATAAGTTTCTAAAGATTCACCACAGCAAAGAATTGGAATCATACCATTTGCAAAAATCGCCTTGGCTTTTTTATTGATGTCTTCGTCTGTTTCGTGGAAGTATTCACGACGTTCTGAATGTCCGATGATCACATAGTCCACACCTAAGTCTGCTAAAGCAGCAGGTGAAGTTTCGCCAGTGAATGCTCCTGAATTTTCCCAGTAACAGTTTTGAGCTGAGATTTTTAGTTCTGTCCCTTCAGCTGAAGCCATTAATTCTTTTAAGAATAAAGCTGGTGATCCGATGACAGAATCAACTTTATCGTTTGAAGGGATGTTGTTTTTTACTGCTTCTGCAAATTCTTTTGCTTCAGAAGCTGTTTTATTCATTTTCCAGTTTCCAGCGATAATTGGTTTACGCATGACTGTATGCACTCCTTTAAATTGTAAGTCGTGGATGGTCATCCACGTATCGTTAAAGAAAAAGCTACAATTAGTATAAATCTCTTACTACGAAAAGTAGCTATTTTCTTTCATTATGAAATAGACGAAAGAAACAGGAAAGGTCTATTTTATTTGTCATTAATTGCTGCTAGCCCAGGTAATTCTTTACCTTCTAGTAATTCTAAGCTTGCGCCGCCACCTGTTGAGATATGTGTTAATTTGTCAGCAAAACCTAATTGTTCTGCAGCTGCAGCTGAGTCTCCACCACCAATGATTGTTGTAGCATCTTCAAGGTTTGCAATTGCTTCACAAACACCGATTGTACCTTTTGCAAAGTTACTCATTTCAAAGACACCCATAGGTCCATTCCAAACAACTGTTTTTGCACCCTGTAATGTATCAGCAAATAATTCAACTGAGGCAGGACCGATGTCTAACGCCATCAAGCCTTCAGGAATATCACCTTCGATTACTTGTGTTTCAACGTCATTTGAAAATTCTGGTGCACAAACGTTATCAATTGGCAAAACAAGTTTGTCTCCCGCTTTTTCGATTAATTCTTTTGCTAAATCTACTTTATCAGTTTCTACCAATGAGTTACCGATTTGCATGCCTTTTGCTTCGTAGAATGTATAAGTCATTCCGCCACCTATCAAAATTTTATCCGCTTTAGGAATCAAATTTTCAATTACACCGATTTTATCAGAAACTTTTGCACCACCTAAGATTGCAATCATTGGACGCTTTGGTTCTTCCACTGCTTCACCGATAAATTTGATTTCTTTTTCCATCAAAAAGCCAGCAACTGTTGGGATACCAGTTGAAGCGATTCCTACATTTGAAGCATGTGCGCGGTGAGCTGTACCGAAAGCATCGTTTACGAATACATCACCTAATGAAGCCCAGTATTTACCTAGATCAGCATCATTTTTGCTTTCTTTTTTGCCATCAATATCTTCAAAACGAGTATTTTCAAAGACAACAACATCGCCGTCTTTCATGTTATTGATTGCTGTTTCTAATTCTTCTCCACGAGTTTCAGGAACAAAAGTTACTTCTTTTCCTAATAATTCGCCTAAACGTTTTGCCACAGGAGCTAAAGATTTACCTTCTTTATCTTCTTCTGTTTTTACACGTCCTAAGTGAGAAAATAGAATTGCTTTTCCACCTTGTTCCAATACATAGTTGATTGTTGGTAATGCTGCTTTGATACGAGTATCATCAGTGATTACGCCCTCTTTTAAAGGAACGTTAAAGTCAACACGGACAAGAACTTTTTTGTCTTTTAAATCAATATCTTTAACTGTTTTCTTAGCCATTATATTGCCTCCTAAATAAACTTATTATCAAAAAAAGCGGAAGAAGCGCGATTGCTTCCCCGCTTTTAAGTGTACATGCTTATAAATTACACTTGTACGTTTGGTCTATCTTATAAGTTAGCGAAGTATTCTAAAGTACGTACTAATTGTGCAGTGTAAGACATTTCGTTGTCATACCAAGCAACAGTTTTAACTAATTGTTTGTCGCCAACAGTCATTACTTTAGTTTGTGTAGCATCAAATAATGAACCGTAAGTCATACCAACGATATCAGAAGAAACGATTTCGTCTGTGTTGTATCCGTAAGATTCGTTTGAAGCTTCTTTCATTGCTGCATTGATTTCATCAACAGTTACTTCTTTATCAAGAACAGTAACTAATTCAGTTAATGAACCAGTTGCAACAGGAACACGTTGAGCAGCTCCGTCTAATTTACCGTTCAACTCAGGGATAACTAAGCCGATAGCTTTAGCAGCACCTGTTGAGTTAGGAACGATGTTTGCGGCAGCAGCGCGTGCACGGCGGAAGTCACCTTTAGGATGAGGTCCGTCTAGAGTCATTTGGTCACCTGTGTAAGCATGGATAGTTGTCATTAATCCTTCAACAACACCAAATTTGTCGTTTAATGTTTTAGCCATAGTAGCTAAACAGTTAGTTGTACATGAAGCACCTGAGATAACTGTTTCTTTACCTGTTAATGTTTCGTGGTTTGTGTTATAAACGATTGTTGGTACGTCATTTCCACCAGGAGCTGAGATAACAACACGTTTAGCACCAGCTGTCAAATGTTTTTCAGCAGCTGATTTTGAAGTGAAGAAACCAGTACATTCTAGAACGATGTCAACACCTAGTTCGCCCCAAGGTAATTCTTCAGATTTACGGTTAGCTAAAACTTTAATTTCTTTTCCGTTAACGTTGAATGAACCTTCGTGAACTTCAACTGTTCCGTTGAAACGTCCTTGAGTTGTGTCATATTTTAACAAGTGTGCTAACATTTTAGCATCTGTTAAGTCGTTGATTGCTACTACTTCGATTCCCTCTACATCTTGGATACGACGGAATGCTAGACGTCCGATACGTCCAAAACCATTAATACCTACTTTAACTGTCATTTAAGATTTCCTCCTTATGAAAATCAAAAAAATATTTATTTTAAAGGGATAACCCTTTTAAAATCTCTTTTGCTGCAGCTTCATCTGTGATGAGCCACGTCTGCTTTGGTGCATTTTTCATATAAGCTCGAATTGCTTTTGCTTTTGACTTGCCCCCAGCAATTGCAAGAATGATGGGTACATTCGCCAAATCTTTCAATTCGATGCCGATCCGAGGAACTTTATAGACGACTTCTCCATTTTCATTGAAGAAATAGCCGAAAGATTCCGCTACCGCATTGGCCTGTTTTAGCATAACTAATTCCTTTTCAGTCATTTTTCGTCGTGCAGCCATGTGTAAAACACGTCCAATACTATGAATAACACAATTTGCCTGGCTAATCAGGTTTAACACTTC
Organism: Enterococcus lacertideformus; assembly: GCA_015680865.1. Lineage (GTDB taxonomy): Bacteria > Bacillota > Bacilli > Lactobacillales > Enterococcaceae > Enterococcus_B > Enterococcus_B lacertideformus. The sequence continues at coordinate 230,488 of JADAKE010000017.1, forward strand.
TTGAATAGATGGTTCGTTGAGCAAAGAATTGTACGTAGCTAAACTCAATTGTTCTGGAACATACAACGCCCGATGATTTCCCCTTGCTTTCGTAGCCATTCTAGCACTTACGGAGTTCGCTTGTACAGTCACAGCTTCTCCTATCCCACCAAGGGCTGGTACAAATAGATTGTGTCGCTGGTTGTTTTCCAAGTTAGTCAGTTGTTCAGCAACTATAGCCATCGTTGTTCCCCCCATCACAGCAATGATGTTATTACCTTCTGGGAGTAATAAATCCAAAGATTCATTTAACGCTTCACCAAAAGCATCCGCAACTTTAGGCTGGTCCTCACTGTTTCCTGACACAACGATACAGCGCTGATTCCCGAAATACTCCGCCAGTTTTTTTCTGTCTGGTGCATTCCTAAAAGCTGGTCCATGAAGTCTTCAAGACTTTGATAAACCTCTTTTCCTTTTGCAGTCAACGTCATACCACTTTTGGAGGTATAGATCAGATCTAACTGTTTCAATAGATCTGTTTCTGTTCGTAATACGCGTTCTGTAATGCCCATGCTTTCTGACAAACTCCGACGACCGATGGGCTGCATCCAATAAATATTACGTAAAATTTTATAGCGTTCCTGTAAAACCTCAATAATATCTGGTGCAACAGACTCAATCATTTTCAATTCATCTAGCATAGCGATCTCCTTAGTTGGACATTATTCGTCCAATGTAGACTCAAAACGACCCAAGCACGATAAAAAAAGAAGACTTTCCAATTTCTAAAATTATTAAAAAGGAAAATCTCAACATCACGTGTTTTAGTCTAACAGTTTTATTCGGTTTTTTCAACAAAAAAGACCAGAAAAAACTTTTCATTTTTTCTAGTCTGAGCTCACATTATTTATCATAACGTTTTCTTTTTGATGAACTTGGGATTCCTAGCAGATCTCGATACTTTGCAACCGTTCTTCGAGAAATCAATATTTTATCTTTTTTTAATAATTCTACAATTTTTTGATCAGAAAGCGGCTTACTTTTGTCTTCTTGATTTACTAATTCTTGAATTTTCCTTTGTGCCGTATCCGCGGATAAATCTTCCACTGTTTTTGTATTGTTTTGTTGGATCCTCGTCGTAAAGAACTTTCTAAGCTCAAATACCCCAAATTCTGTTTCTAAATATTTTCCGTTCACTGCTCGACTGACAGTTGATTCATGTACATCGATTTCTTTTGCCACTTCTTTTAGTGTCAAAGGTTTGATCGGTCTTTCTTTACTGGTAAAGAAAGCTTGTTGGTTAGCAACAATGATCTGGGCAACTCGTAAAATCGTATCTCCTCTTTGCAAAATCGTTTTTTTCAACCATTCAAACTCCTGTTTCCGCTCTTTTAGATAAGCTTGCGTTTCTTTGTCTGCTTTTTTTTGCATTTGGTTAAAATAGTTTTCTTGAAAACGCACATCCGGCTGGTTTCCTCTTTTTGATACAACGTGCACATGTTGATCTTGATCAATGATCACTTTTACATCTGGGATAATGTACAACTCGCTATTTCGATCAAAAATACGACCAGGGCTAGGACTAAGAGTCTGGATGTAGTCAAAAATTTTTTGGACTTCACTTAATTCGATATCAAAATGCTGAGCAATTTCTTTCCATTTACGATCTACTAATAAATCAAAACATTCTTCTAAGATAATATAAGCTAGCTCCGGTGCAAAATCGTCTCTTTATGTTTGGAGCATTAAACATTCTTGTAAACTTCGCGCCCTACGCCTGCTGGTTCCAATTGTTGCACCAAAGTCAGCGCATCAAGGATCTCAATCGAAGTAGCATTTGTATCTTCTTGTGCTTGTTTTAAATCAATCGTTAGAAAACCATTCAAATCGATATATTCTACTAAAATAAAGAACTAATTTGCGCAAAAAAGTGTCTCGATAATTCAAATGGATTTGTTCGATTAATGATTAAAATAAATAGGTACTTGTATCTGGGATTTGATTTAGATAATTGGTTTCTTCGTGGTCACTGGATATTTTGATCTTTTGATTATTCGACTGCCATTCTGGCTCTACAACTTCTACTAAGGGATTTTCTAACGCTTGATTTTCCACAAATGCTAGTAATTCTTCACTATTATATTGCAAAACTTGAATGGACTGTTGCAGTTGTTGTGTCATGGCTAATTTTTGTGTTTGTTTTTGTTTTTGCGAAAAGTTTTGTTGAAATTTCATTTTTTTGTCCATTCCCCTTGTAATTTTTTTTTGGTTTCGTTACAATTATTCCAGTACTTGCGTCCTTAGTGTAGTGGATATCACGTAAGATTCCGGTTCTTGAGACGGGGGTTCGATTCCCTCAGGACGCGTCTCTTGTTATCTTAGCACATTTGTGAAAATTTTTCCTTTTAAATTTATATTCAAAAAAACTGGTTCTTATCAAAGAACCAGCTTTTTGGTATTTCTTACATTTCTTTCTTGTGACTTAACGGTTTAATCAGGGTATCCTCCGTTTACACTCATCTTTTATTTAAGAAGATGGAAGCTGGATTTCCTCAATCAATCGATTAAGGGAGTGAGCTAAAAATAACATGGCAAAACTAAAAAGGAAGCTTGCACCCAAATATTCTGCCACAAATGCCTCGCCAAAAACACCTCGATCAGCAAGTGAATTTGATACTAAGATCGGCACAAAAAATAAACTGAACCCTGCCAAAAGATTAATGCCTAATTTTAAGAGTGGTTTGACCATCCGAAACTCCTTATTTTCTTTATTTCTCAATAAAAAAGTGACTCTACTTTCCACATATCTATACTGATAGTGATTACTAGCACTACTTACACCGAATTTAACATTAGTAGCATTTCCTACATTAATGTTCACACCAGCATTCCAAGATGTTGTTCCATTATTAAAGAAATCCCCATTCACAATATAAAAGATACGGTTTGCATTTTCTAAGCTTACATACACATTTCCAGAAAATTGTTTCGATAACCCATTATAGCCACGTATCATATTTACCTCTACTATTCTTTTTATAGCTCTAAAATTACCACTTTCGCTTGTTTCACAATAAAATCTCATAGTAGGTTTATAGCTAGCATTTACAATGAACATTTGTGACAATGTTCTATAGGTAGCCTTACTTTGAATCCATTAAATCAGAGTAGCCAATCCTTTGTTGCGCCTCAGCTATGGATATTTCATAATCTTCGGCAATTTACTCAATCATCTGTTCAAATGTCATTACTCCAGAGATCATTTCATCTGCTTAAGTTTTTTGAATATTTATCTTTCCCACCGTTTGTTGAGTAGCGTATGTTTCAGTTGAAACAAAAATTGCCACAAACGTCATTAGTAATACAGCAAATATAAATTTCCTTTTTTTTCATGAAATCTCTCTTTTCAATTTATTGTAATTGATATCGATTACAATTATAGGTTAACTTAATAACATTCGTGATGAAACCTTTATTTTGCTTAATTAAAAATAAGCAGAGTCATTTATTGTGATCTCCTGTCTATTTTTTTGGGAATGATAAATGCGCGAAAGATAAACTATTTTTAAAAGATAAGCGCTTCCTCTTCTCTGAGGTAATCCAAGTTTTTCCCTTTGGCTAAAGCCATCACACATATGACCATATTTTTATAAGATTGATTTAATCCAACCCCGCCTTTTTTAGGCATTTTAATGATTGGGATGATTTCACGGTATTTTTCTACCGCTGGGTTTTCAACTGACATAGCCGCAGCAGCAGGAATCCCCATCTCATTAAAGGCTGCCCCTACAACACTTGAACCATTGATGCCAAAAAACCAGAAAAAATGTAAAAATAAATAGGCAATAATCATGGCACCTAAAGTATTTCCTAAACTTAACAACGGTGTTTGTAAAAATTTAAATAAGATCTCTTGTAAATTTCCATATGTAGTCAGGTCCGCTAACCAGTTCGCTATCATAAAGAAAGTTAAAATAACAAAACTTGGGATCAATGCTTCAAAGGATTTCACGACAGTTGGCGGCACGCCATCAGGCATTTTAATCGTCCATCCCCTTCGAATCAAAGCCACAAACATTCGCGTTGCTAATAAAGCGACAACCATACCTAAAAATAAACCGCTTGATCCCATCCAACGTAAGGGTAAGCTGCTTACTTCATATACTTCAGTGCTTCCATCTTGTGTAAATAATGTAGAAAAAGGAGTCACAATAAAAAATGAAACTAACGAAATAATTGCGGCTTGCATGGCATCAACTTTAAACTGTTTTGCTAAACTATAACCAATTCCTGCAACAGCTAAGATCGTCATAATATCAAAGCTTGCAGTTGCAGGTTTGTTAAACATGACGGCCCAATCTTTACCTAAATAGCTAGCCATGAATTCATTCCAATTTGGAATAGGAAAGTTGGTCAATACCAAAAATAGCGATCCTACGATCAGTAAAGGGGTAGAAAGTAAAAAACCATCTCGTATAGCGATTAAGTATTTGTTTTCTCCAATTGTTGTTGCCATCGGTGTAAGTACTTTTTCCAACCAATTCAAAAATTTTTGCATTCGTTTTCCTCCTCACTTTGCCATTCAAATAATTACATTTGCAAGAAACAACTTTACTTTCTGCTTTCTTTGATTAACTTTAAAACACCTTTCATTGCACGTTCACCATCCATCATGCCATATGCTTGGGTATCAATTATGCCAACAGGAATACCTTGGGGTTCGAATGTCTTTTTCAGCTTATCACTTAAATGACGAACCTGTGGCCCCAGTAAAATAGCTACTGGTTTTTCTTGTTCCACTTTTTCTTCCGCATGAATCGCTGGAAATGCTTGGATTTCTAGAGGCATGTGATGTTTGTCTACTACTTCCATCATTTTGGTAACCATTATGCTTGTTGACATTCCTGCTTCACAGAATAAATAAATCTTTTTTGTTGCCATTTTTTCTCCTCCTTATATATACGTATACGCTGATTTTCAGCTAAATAACTCCGAAACCGAGATCAAACTGGGGCTTTGATCCGTTTTTCATAAGCATCCAACCATTCTTTGGTGATTGGCTCAATGATAGTTGTTTGATCTATCCCTGGATTAGCCAAGTAGATTGCTGGTTGTTCATTTTCAGTTGCAACGGTAAATGTAAATTCGACATTTGTCGCAGCTCCCCATTCACCTTCTTTGTTCATGGCAACTAATGAAAAAGCACCCGCTTTGCCATAACGCTCTTTTAATAAATCTGTAAAAGAATACACAGCTTGATCACAGGCTTTTTGTGGGGTGACGCCTTCTCCCATCAAGCGAACGATTTCATAAGCTAAACAGCCTTTCATCAAATCTTCTCCTAAACCTGTAGCAGTAGCGCCCCCTATTTGACTGTCCACATAAAAGCCAGAACCAGATAAAGGTGAGTCGCCTACTCGTCCTTGTTTTTTCATAAATAGCCCCGAACTGGAAGTTCCGACCGCCATTGCTTGGTGCTGATCTAAAGAAACAACTCCCACCGTATCGTGTCCGTCATATGGACTGAGATTGGACTTTGCTATTTCTTCTATTCGTTTTTGCCAAACTTTTTTAGCACGTAGCGTCAACATATTTTTACGCTCAAAGCCTGCTAAAGTTGCATATTCTGTTGCTCCTTGTCCTACAAGAAAACTATTGAACTTTTCATTACTCAATTTTCTGGCAACTGATATTGGATTCGCAACATCTGCGATCCCAGCCACTGCCCCAATTTTGAACGTATCTCCATCCATAAAAGCCGCATCCATTTCTACAATCCCTCGTTCGTTCGGCAAACCGCCATAGCCAACTGATTTATAAAATGGATAGTCCTCTACACATTTGATTGAACTTTCCACGGCATCTCCGCATGTTACTTCCTGTTCTAACAATTCTTTGGCGACTAGCACACCATCATGTGCCATACGCCACGTTGCGATAATTCCCCACATGTTTAACCCTCCTATATAGCGCTTACATCTATTTTTTTTAAATATATAACTGTTTATTCAATCAACGCCTGGATGCTTCGCAAATAGATTTCTAAATTCATATAAAGATCCGTTACTTCCATATACTCATTTTTGTTATGCGCAATCCCTTTTTGTCCAGGAAAAGAAGGACCAAATGCTAATACATTAGGAATTTTCCTAGCATAAGTAGCACCCGTTGTCGTCACTGGTGTGGTGTCGTTCCCAGTAATCTCACCATAAATTTGAGATAGTTTTTTGATTTCTGGCAAATCTTTTTTCTGACAGAACCCTGGAATACTGCGATTGATTGTAAAAGTCACTTTCTCAGGCAACTTTTTAGCCAACCCACTCACAACTTCCTCTTCTGTGACTGTAACAGGGTAACGAAAAGCAACTTCTAAATCTAACCCATCAGTGTTTTTTTTGCAAATTAACAGGCGTGAGAATCAACCTACCTGAATCTTCATCGGACAAAGCAAGGTCGATTCCTTCACCATAATGCTTGCTATGAAAAGCCTGCCAGATCCAATCAAAATAAGCTCGTAACTGTTCTGGGACAGCTGAATCTGCTTTGATTTTTTCGGCAAGCAGCGTAATCGCATTCTCTCCTAATTCAGGAGCATTACTAGAAGAACGTTTTCCTTTCACAGCAACTCTTTTCTCATTAATCGAAACACTCAGCTGGTCTGGCACATGATCTCGATATTGATCCCCTACAAACTCACTTAGTTGAGCAACTTCTTCTTTAACTAATGGGAAATGAATAGTTATGTTGACTACTCCTCTTTCTCCGTAAACAACTGGATATTTACAATCTGGCGTAAATCCAAATGTCGGCGGAACTTCCGCCTGTAAATAATGATCCATATCAGACATTCCACTTTCTTCGTCAGTCCCAAAAATAATGCGGATCGTTTTTTTAGGAACCGCTCCCATTTGTTTCAATAGGATCAGCGCATAAAAACAACTAATGATCGGCCCTTTATTATCTAGAATCCCTCGGCCATAAAAACGTCCATCTTTTTCGCTCAAATCAAAAGGAGGGAAATCCCATCCCGATCCTGCTGGAACCACATCTAAATGACCAATAATCCCAATATAGTCTTCGTCATCCTCTCCCCATTGGACGTAACCGATCACATCATCAATCACTTTGGGCTTAAAACCTACTTCTTTTCCTTTTTTGAGTACAATGTCCAATGCTTCTCGAGGCGCTTTCCCAAAAGGGGCATGATCATCCGGCTCCCCTTTTACACTTGGTACTTTCATGACTATTTGAAGAAACTCAAGAAATTTTTCCCAGTAGGCATCAATTAGTGTTTGGTAATTTTCCATATTTTTACTCCTTTTTTTGACGGATTAAGGTATTTTTAAATGTATATTTATCTGCTCGATAATAAGAGCAGTCATATAAAATGGGCTTTGCAGCTGGGGAATAGGTCAGCGAACGGACGAATAGCATCGGTTCACTCTCAGATACTTGGAGGAGTTTAGCAATATCTGATGTGGTCTTTACTGCCTCAACTTCTTGATGAGCATATGCAATCTCAATGTTTTTTTCAATGACTTGATATAAAGAGCCACTTAATTCTTCTTTAGTTGCTTCTCCAAGATATCGTTTCAAAATATATAGATTTTCAACTGTCATTGGTTCTTCTTCAAAATAGCGCAACCTTCTTAAATGAACAATTGGATCTGTTGCATATTCTCCAAAAGCTTGTTTTATATTGGTTGGTAATGTTTGCAAAATCTCATATTCTAGCACTGTCGTTTTCATTTTTTTCCTTGCTTTTGAGCTGTTTCAGTAAAGCTTTGCAAGCCACCAGCACCACTTTGAATTTTTGGTCTTTTCATCACGTAAGTACCTTTTCCTTTTTCCTTCACTAATACCTTTTGGCTGATCAATAATTCAATTGCCTTGCGGACAGTCAAACGGCTACATTGAAATTCATCTGCTAAATCGTATTCCGAGGGTAACTTCTGAGTAGAAACATACTGCACTTCTGTTACTCGTTTTTCAATTTTATTCGCAATTTCTTGAAATTTAGGTTGTTTTTCCATGTTCGTTTCTCCTTACACGTTCTCCTAAACTCATATCATCTTCTTCATTTTTTATCAATGAACAAGTATTTTTTATTTAGTAATAGAAGAAAGCTTTATTCACTAAATAAGTATATACCAAAAAGTATATACTTACACTTAGAATTTCATTTTAATCAAAAAAACCAAAGAGACATAAATGAAAGTCAGCTTCATTACGTTTCTTTGGCTTATTTGATTATATTTTATAGATGTTATTCTTTTATTTGTTACTATTAGCCATATTTTTTACTTTTCATGGTAAGGGATATAATTTTCATAACTATCTACACGGTTTGTTTCTTCATTTTCAAGGAATGTAGTTGTTACACCGAGCCAGTTTGTATTGATTGGATCATTCAATAACCATTCCTGTTCCTCAACCATTCTTTGGTAGTCTGCTGCACTGATAATTGCCCCAGTTTTAATATTTTGGTACTTACTTGGGCATACTTCTTCTTTTTTAGACTGGTTAGCTTCTTTATCAATATACGAAACAAAATAGCCATGCGACAACTTCTCTTTTACTATATAATTGCATTTTGGGCAACGTATCGGCATTTCTTCTTTACGATGGTGGACGATATTACGTACCTCATTAAAGTAAAACTTGGTTTGGCATTTCGGACAGATTAATTTGTCATCTAGCATTTTGAACGTCTCCTTTTTATTACTACGTACTATTATTTAAACTATTTATTTATAGTAACGCAATTAAAGAAACGATTATCTTTTTAATTTTTTATTTTTTCTTTAATTATTTAAATAATCTGGAGAGGCTAAAATTTTCTTAGTAACTTCTTTTGGTATAACAAATATGGGATTTCCCATGTAACCTGGAGCAATGACGAATTGATCATATACAATTACTAGTTCGTGATTCTTATTGATGTAAAATTGACTCTTTGCCTTAACTAATGAGGTTTCTTTGACTATACCATTTTTAAAGTCATCTTCTGTCCAATAATAATTATTAGGATTTTCTTTCACTTGCTTTTGTATTTGGGCTTTGATTTCAGTTGACAATACTGAAACATAGCGGTCATCTTTAAATAAAAGCGGAAGTGAAAGAACAACTCCATTTTTTTTATCAATTGTGTCATATTTTTTTTCAGTGTAACTATCGGCAGCAGTTTGGGTAAACTTTCTTTCAATCACTAAAAAACGTGCATCATCCAATACTTTCTGATAATCGCCTGTCACTTGCAGATGATCACTCTTGAAATTTCGGTACTGGACTTTTGCTTTTTCAAACGCTACTTGGCCTTCACGGAAATATTTTTTGTTTAAACCATTTATTGTTTGGTTGATTTGCTTTTCATTTGTACTTATTTGAGGCACACGAATATTAATTTCTCCATCAAATAGTGTTTCTCCTGCGACTAGTTTTACTACTGAATTAATAATGGGTAGATCTTCAGCAAAACTACGTACTCTATCGCTAAAAAAGACACTGCTGATCACAATAAGTGTCAAGGCAAAAGAAAATATTCCACCTTTCACCTGTTTTTTTCTTTTCATTCGTTTAGCCAATCGTTGCTCTTCTAGAAAATAGCGATCCATCGTCTCTTTCTTAATTTCTTCGGGAATTTCTTGTTTTTGGTACACCTGTTTTAACTGCTCAAGTTCTTTTTTCGCTGAATACATCCTTCTTTCTCTCCTCTATTATAAGATTTTTCTTAACTGGTTTAATGTCCGATACATTTTGGTTTTTACTGTGTTTTCATTTAAATCTAAGATGAGAGCAACTTCTTTTAAGCGGAACCCTTCAAAAAAATGTAAAACTAAAATTTCCTTTTCTGGGCTATCAATTTTTTCCAAAATAGTGTATAACTCCTTGACAGAATATATCCTAGGGAAAGAAACTTTAACATTTTCTTCCTCAAGCACTTCCCATGGATGACGCTTTTGTTTACGCCAAGCATCTACTGCTGTACGAAGCAATATCCGATAGAACCAAGGCGAAAAATGTTCAATTTCTTCGCCATTCTCAAAAGCATTTAAGGCTTTATGGAAACTATCTTGTAGCACATCAAGTGCTTCTTCTTTGTTGTGAACATAGTTCATGGTGACCCGAAACATTTTATCGTATTCATTTTGAATCAAGTTATTTAATAAGCACTTTGATTTTTCAAGTTGCTTCTTTTTCTTATACTGTTTAAAAATAAAACCCCTCTCCTTTCCCTCTCACTTATTAAGACGTACGAACATGCGAAAAAGTTTCAAAAAGTTTAGTTTTGTGTGAAAAAATGTGCATAAAAAAAGAGGTGGGTATACAAAAATAAGCCAGAAAATCATGAAAATAGTTTTTTCTATTTTCAGATTCTTTGGCTTATTTGTTCACGCTGGATCATTTTGTCGCAATTTTTTGAACACTAGGAATTATTCTTCTGTAAACTCTTCGTCTTCGATGTTTCCTGGCAGTTCTTCTTCGTCATCGCTTGTATCGTCTGCTCCTATTTCTTGTAAGTCAGAGTTATAAGCTGCGATTTCTTCATCATCATCGTCATCATCGTCAAAAAGATCATCATCTTCATCAGACAAATCAGTATCTTCTGGGTCGTCATCATTATAATCGATTGCATCTTCATCATCGTTGATAAAGGCATTAACTTTTTTACGTTTGCGACGACGAGGTGTGTCTTCATCTTCTTCGTCAATTCCATGGCTGACTTCTTCATCAATTGAATCAATCGCATACCATGAACGCAAGCCCCAACGATTGTCACCTAATGAAATAAAGCTACCATCAATATTTAAGTCAGTATAAAATTGTGCGAGTGAATCACGAATTTCACTATCTGATTTTCCAAGATAAGTTTGGATTTGGTTTGCTAAATCAGAAAAGTCCATCACATCACCACGTTGTTCTAAGATCGCGTGTGCTACTTCGATCATTGATAACTCGCTTTTATTTGCACCTTCAAATACACTAATTTCCAATCAGGACACGTCCTTTCACAGTCTACTCTTTATCATACAAAATCATAAGTAAAAAATCAAACGTTTCTTTGCGATTTAAGCAGTAAAATCTAAAGTTAAATAATATTCACCCAATTTCTCGGGTCCCATCAATAAATCATATTCAATGACCACTTTTCCAGCTGTTGGACGATCCTTCAAACTTACATGTAACGCTTTCGTAAATGTTTCGATTTGAATCATACCATATGGTGTTCGATAAGTTGTTTCCAATCGTTCACGATACCCAAATTTTAATCGCATACGTGTTTCTCCTGAACGAATTAATTGAACGCGTCCATCTGGCATCAATTTGATCGTGACAGGGATTTCTTCCTTCGTGTTTTCTTGGATTTCTTGGTATCGTATGTATAGAGTATCTCCTATTCTGACCATTTGTCCTTTTAAGTCAAAGAAAAAATCTTGTTGTTCACCATTTTGTTGAACTTTCGTACGTAAATTGATTGAAATCGGTGTTCCCTGCGATTGTGTCATTTTTTTCATTCTCCTTTACTTCTTCTAGCTACATTGTTCCTAGTTTTCATCTATTTGTCAATTAACTCGTATGAGAATACCTAAGTTTTTTCCTAACATCTTTTCTTTTTTAGAGTATAATAGTGAAAGAAACCAACGTTCATTTAGGAAGGACAAAAAAACAGTCTTCCAATGGATTCAATTCCATGATGGACGACCGATTATTCACAAAGGAGCGAACGCCATGAATCCGATGATTATATTGGATCAACAAATATATAATAAAAACGATTTTACCCCTTTTGCTCTGACAGATATATTAACCGAGTATTCAAAAAAAAACAATCAAAATTTCTTACATTTTTGGCAGTATAATCGAACAGCGATCCTTGGAATGAAGGATACTCGTACACCTTACTTCGGCAAAGGGCTTGATGAACTGAAGAAAATGGGATACTACTCGATTGTTAGAAATTCTGGTGGGCTAGGCATTATCTCAGATATTGGCGTCTTAAATCTATCCCTTATTTTCCCACAAAATGACAAGGACAAGATAACTATTGATGCAGCTTATGAAAGAATGCTTGCACTGACTCAGGCTGCCTTTCCAGATGGCGTTATCGAAGCATTTGAAATCACTCATTCTTATTGTCCTGGAGCCTATGATCTTAGTATAAATGGTAAAAAATTTGCTGGAATCGCCCAAAGACGTATCAAAAACGGCATTTCTGTTATGATGTACCTAAGTGTCAACGGTAACCAGAATGTCAGAGGAAATGCAATGAAAGCTTTCTACCAAGTAGCACTAGAAGACTTTGGCACAGATGGCTACCCAGCAGTCATTCCTGAAAGTATGGCTACCTTAGAAGAGTTGCTCCAAGTCTCTTTGTCCGTAGAAGAAGTCAAACAAACATTTAGAAAGGCTTGTACTCAATTATACGGCAAGAGTGTTTCACTTGATTCTTTTTATTGGAAAGAAGAACATGTCGTTGATGAGCAATGGGCGGCTCAAATAGAAAAAATGAAACAACGAAATACGATAAAGGAGCTTGCCTATGACTATCCCTTATAAATATCAACTATTACCAATGGAAAAAGTCTTTCGTGATCCTGTCCATAACTATATCCACGTACAGAATCAAGTGATCTTAGATTTGATCAATTCAAAAGAAGTCCAACGCCTTCGTCGCATCAAACAATTAGGCACCTCTTCTTTTACGTTCCACGGTGCGGAACATAGTCGTTTTGCCCACTCTCTAGGCGTCTATGAAATTTCTAGACGAATTTGTGATATCTTTTCTCGAAACTTTTCACAAGAAAAAATTGGTGCAAATGGCTGGAATGATCAAGAACGTTTAGTGACTTTGTGTGCTGCCCTACTACACGATATTGGTCATGGGCCATACTCACATACATTTGAGCATATTTTCCATACGAATCATGAAGCAATTACAGTCGAAATCATTACTTCTCCCGAAACAGAAGTCTACCAAATTCTGAACCGTGTAGAAGAAGGATTTCCAGAAAAAGTGGCCAGTGTGATTCAAAAAACGTATCCTAATCCCCAAGTTGTTCAAATGATCTCTAGCCAAATTGACGCTGATCGCATGGACTATTTGCTAAGAGATGCATACTTCACTGGTACAGAATATGGCACTTTTGATTTAACTCGTATTTTGCGGGTGATTCGCCCGTATGAAGGTGGAATCGCCTTTTCAATGAATGGGATGCATGCTGTGGAAGATTACATCGTAAGCCGGTATCAAATGTATGTCCAAGTTTATTTTCATCCCGTTTCTCGTGGAATGGAAGTCATCTTAGAACACTTGTTACATCGTGCCCATGAACTATATCGCGAAGAACCAACTAGCTTTGAATCTCATTCCCAACTCTTATTGCCGTTTCTTGATGAACAATTCACACTAGGGGACTATTTGAAATTAGATGACGGTGTTTTGGGAACCTATTTTACACAATGGACTGAATTTACTGATCCGATCTTAAGCGATTTAGCCAAACGTTTCTTAAATCGTAAACCGCTAAAATCAGCTGCCTTTTCTGGTAATCGCTCGTCAGCACTCATTAAAGAAATGACCGCCCTTGTCGAAAAAGTCGGTTACAATCCTGTATATTATACAGCGATCAATTCAAGTTATGACCTGCCTTATGATTTTTATCGTCCTGAAGAAAATCGTCATCGTACACAAATCGAAATTTTGCGAAATGATGGAACTTTGGTAGAATTATCAGAAGTGAGTCAAATCGTTGCTGCTCTTGCTGGACAAGAACAAGGAGATGAACGATTTTTCTTTCCAAAAGAAATGGTAGATCCCTCTTTACGAAATCACTATGATCTTTTTGAAGAAACATATCAAGAATTCGCAAGCCATATACGTAATGGTTCACTGATTGAAAGAACAAACTAAACATCATTGGAGGAAATTATGTCTATCAAGTTAGTCGCCATCGACATTGATAGTACTTTATTAAATGAAAAAAGAGAAATTACCGCAGAAGTCAAAGAAACAATTGCCAAAGCTGTAGCTAAAGGCGTAGCCATTGTTTTATGTACAGGACGCCCTTTGCCGGGGGGTACAAGAACAACTTAATGAATTAGAGCTATTTCAGGACAATGATTACGTGATCACATATAATGGAGCTTTAGTCCAACAAACCAAGTCAGGAAACATCATTGCTCGTCACGGATTAACATATGAAGACTATTTAGAGATCGAAGTCATGGCACGTCGTGTTGGCAGTCATTTGCATTCAATCGATGACAAAGTCATTTACACGTCCAATCGTGATATCAGTACTTATACGATTCATGAAGCAAGTCTAGTTAAAATGCCATTAAAATATCGAACAACTGATGAAATGACCTCAGATATCCATTTAGTCAAAATGATGATGATTGATGAACCAGAAATCCTAGATGCTGCAATTGCTCGTTTACCACAAACATTCCGTGAAAAATATACAACAGTTAAAAGTGCCCCTTACTATTTTGAAATATTGAATAAAGAAGCAAGTAAAGGTGCCGCTGTGGCTAATTTAGCCCAACATTTAGGCATAGATCAAGATGAAATCATGGCGATTGGAGATAATGAAAATGATCTCTCCATGATCGAATACGCTGGATTAGGTGTAGCTATGGGCAATGCTGTACCATTAGTGAAAGAAGCAACAAATGTAATTACCGCTTCTAATGACGAACATGGGGTGGCAGAATCCATCAAAAAATATGTGCTATAAATACACAAAACTTGTGAATAAAGAGGAGCAATATCCCATTCATTTGGGATATGCTCCTTTTTATATTGTCATAAGAATAAAATTGTAAAAAATAGTTTATGTCAAAATTTCTTGCCCAATCATTCCTTATTTATTACTCATTATTTCTATAAAACGACCGTAAATTTATTTCTTATTCTTTCATAAAAGCGACTAGCTGTTCATAAGTTTTTTGTGATTGTTCAATGCTAAAGTCAAATTGATATTCATGGTTTAATTCTGCTGTCTTTTTATCATAACTCACTTTTGTCACTGGGATTCCTTGTTCTTTCAATGCTGTTTCGGCTTGATTCATTTGTTTTGTAAAAGTATTTGTGTTTCCGTCTGTTAAAAATACTTTTTGTGTCCAATTATTGACATTTTGCGTGAGTGCTAATTGTTTTACCTCTTCTGATTGTTCAAAGTTTTTTTGTCAAAGTAAGCCCAACCGCATTTTGCATAGAGGAAGCTTGAAATCTTATCACTGACTTGCGTAAAGCTTGCAAGATCTAGTAAACCTGATAAAGAAATAAATTTTGTGATTTGTTCATTTTTTAGGATCGGCTCTACTTGGATCGCTTGTTGAATCTGTCTATTTTGTCCAGCAATAATATATTCGCTAGCGATTTGCGCACCAGCGGAATCCCCGCCAATTGATACATCCTTCCAATCAATGGATGATCCATAATTTTCTTTCATGTAACGAATGGCTTCATTTAGTTGTTTGAGTGGTGTGGGGTGTTTTACCTCTGGAGAAAGCTCATAATTGATGTTCACAACGATCTGTTGCGTATCTGCAGATAACGATTTTAAATAGTCTTGGGCATCGCGTTTATCCCCAGCAACATAAGCACCCCCATGGATCCAAAATAAAATCGGTACTGTTGTTTCACTTTCTTTTGGTAAATAAATATCCATTTTATTTTGTTGGTACTCAGACGTATATTTTTCATTTTCGATGACTTTAATCTTTTCGATTTTTTCATCAAAATTTTTTGGTCTAGGATATACTTCTTCTGTTCCACTAGTATCAAACTGTTTTCTTACAAGTAAACTAATTGGTTTGGGAGTTATTTGATTCACTAACCAAACAATCCCAACTAAAAGGATAAGTGTTACCGGAACGCCTATTAATATTCTCTTTACCCATTTCATTTTATCGCTTTACCACCTTTTCTTTTTTGATAAAAGCAACCCAACAATAAAAGAATCATGAGGTCACTACCAATAATTGACATTTTGATTCCTCGTTGTTCGCCTGTTTGAGGAAATTCTTTATTATTTTGCTTTTTATCTACTTTGTTTGTTGTCTTATGATTGATATTGTTGCTATTATTTCCGTTACTGCCACTTTGACCGTTTTGGCCATTTTGGCCGTTTTGGCCGTTTTGGCCGTTTTGGCCATTGTTTCCGTTGTTATTTTCTTTAGGAACTGATTTTTTGTAATGATAAACGATTATTGGATTTGTTTCATTGAACACACCCTGATCAGCGCCTTCAACTTTGACAAAATCATACCCAGAGAATTCCTTTTGCTCCGTTTGATAACTGTCGCCATATGCTCCTTTGAGTAGAATAGATTCTTGATTGTTAAGCAAACTCTGATTATTTTCATCAACGTATTTAACCGTCACAGAACGATTGAATACCATATCCATAAAAGGCTGTTACATGTTGTTGATAAGCTTGCGGTGCGACTGTTTGGGCTTCCCCATGACCAGCACCTTCAACAATCAATAAGTCTTTGTACCCACCAGATAGATCAAATAGTTCTTGTGCATTCGATACTGGTAAGACATTGTCTTCACTTCCGTGGATGATTAACTTAGGCAATGATGACATCATCCCTTGTACAGGAAGATTTTCTATTGTGTTTAAATGCATTTCACGGTCAAAATAATATTCTTTTAATAAGCCTAAATAAAGATCTTCATGTTCTTTATCTGCGACAATATCTAAATTTCCAAAAATTGGAGCCAACATTGGGGCAACTGTTGAGCTATAAGTAAAACGTAATTGTTCATCAATGGACTTGAAACCACAATTTTCAATGATTCCCTTTACATTTGCAGGAATATTTTTAGCTAGGACAGACATCATAGTTGCCGCTCCCATAGATCCACCATACAATAATATTTTTTGCTGAGGATTTTTATTTACCTCGTAATTAATCCAATGTAATACATCATCTGATTCATATTCGCCATAAGTAACAAAATCACCCCCACTTGCTCCAGTTGCACGCGGATCAACAAAGATCATATTATAACCGGCTTGATAAAAATCATTGTATTCATCCATGACGATGCCGTTGTTCCAGTTTCCACGAAATCCGCCGTGAATGATCACTGTTTTATCTGACTTTTGGTCTACATAATAGGAATAAGCATCCATTATTTTACCATCTTGATTGTTCAAGATCCGATCTTTTAATTGTTGCGTATTAGGGTAAAAACCAGTATATGTTTCTGGTGATGTACCATCATTGTTTTGCTGCCCTAAAGCAGAGATTATCGCACTATCTTTTGCAAAGGCAATATCATACAGAACATACGTGGTAATCAAGTGGCGGATCGTATCAACCTCGACATCAAATCGTTCTTTGACATTTTCCTCTGATAATTGGTCATTCAGAAGTCTGTTTAATGAAATAATGAGACTAATCCCTGATGAATTATTAAAAACATCTTTTAGTTTCCCGCCAATATAGTTTAAATATAATTTACCATCAAAATTTTCACCTTTTCCAATTTCCTTGATCACAGCATCATCATCTTGATTTTCAGTGTCTTGTGATTGATCTACAACAGGTTCATTTGAGTCTGGCGTGCCTTGAGGCTGATCTACAGTAGGTTCATTTGAGTCTGGCGTACCTTGAGGCTGATCTATAACAGATTCATTTGAATCTAGCGTGCCTTGAGGCTGATCTATAACAGTTTCATTTGAATCTGGCGTATCTGGCGTTTGTTATTTAACAACATCATTTTGTTCCATCGTATCTTGTACGGTTGGTGTCGTAGCATTTGAAGCTTCAAATGCTGAAGCACTCTGAGTGTCATTTAAATTTTCTGAAGTTCCAACCAATGAACCAACCCTAGTTTCTTCTGAGCTTACGAGTTGCTCTGCGTTTGCTATCAATGGTGTACATGTTCCAGATACCGTCATAAAAACGAACAAAGCATGTGCTATCAAGTTTACTTTTTTTTTCAAATTCTCCACTCCTCCACTTAAATCTAAAGGTATTGTATAAAAGCGCTATCATTTTTTATATAAAAAAATAATTATTTATATCACAAAAAAACAACTATTTCATCACATAATAAATAATTTACGTTTTTTATCATCTTGTGGTAAATACTTTTTCAGTATATGAACTAAAAAAGACTCCTTTTCCTAAAATTTAGAAAATAAAAAAAAGGAGCGTAAACCAAACTTCACTCCTCAAACAAATAGCAAAAGATCATTTATCCAATTATACGTGTTTCCTATCTTAGTTGCTAATTGACTTCTCTTCCTTTTTTATTAAAATAAGTTTTTCTAATTATTACATAACATGTTATACAATTGTTTTTTGTCTAGCCATCTTTCGACTGCCCAACGGTGACTACCACGTTTTAATTTTTGACTCGCTTCTTGTGGTGTTACCCACCAAATTTTATTGGTTTCTTCCGTTGGTTCGGCAACTTTCTGCCAGTTATCTGCTGTATAAAAATAACCGGGATTGTAATAATAAGTCTTTCGATAATTCGAATAAAAATATTCATCCGCTTCGCCTAAGTAAAGTCCGATTTCTGCCACGATCCCCATTTCTTCTAGCAGTTCCCGCCTAAGTGCTTCTTCTTTCGTTTCAGATTTTTCCAATTCTCCGCCAGGCAAAAAAAGGCGCCATTTGGTGCTTCAATCAATGCTAATTTCTGGTTTTTTTCTACGATAATGTAGGCAGCATAGCGAGGGGAATACTGAGCAGTTTGTTCTTTTTTACCAAATACTGGTTTATCCATAATCTTGTCCACCTTAAGCTTATTTACTTTTTTATTTTACATGAGATTTTTCTCATAAACAAGCGCTAATCTTCTATTATTGTTTCTTTTTTTTTGTTATGATAAAAAAAAAGAAAGGATGTATTATATTGATGAAAATGGCACATACATGTATTCGAGTACAAAACCTTGATGCTTCTTTAGAATTTTATAAAAATGCTTTTGGCTTTGAAGAAAGTCGTCGTCGCGATTTTCCGGAGAATAAATTTACCCTTGTTTACTTAACCTTACCAGGAGATGATTACGAATTAGAATTAACTTATAATTATGATCACGAAGCTTATGATTTAGGGAACGGATATGGGCATATTGCAATTGCTTCTGAAAACTTAGAAGCTCTACATGAAAAACATCAGGCAGAAGGACTTAACGTAACAGACTTAAAAGGTCTTCCAGGGACGGCACCTTCTTATTATTTCGTAATTGATCACGATGGCTATAAATCGAGGTCATCCGCGCATAAGAGGTTGCGAAAGTTTCGTTTCGCTCTGCTGACAATAAGAAAAATTTTTTTAAATAGCTTTTCATAGTTTTGTATCTTTTGAGCTTAATTCCGCAGGAGCAATGCTGTGAACACTATTTCGTTAAAGATCATGAAAAAGTAGTTTAGCCCAAGGAGCTGTGACAAACTCCTTGGGCTATTTTTTATCCAATCATAATACTTTCTTCGGGAAATTTATAGTTGGCTTCTGTTTTGTTTGCTTTGACTAATAACGAAAAGATAACAGTCAAAATACCTACTCGGCCAATATACATCAAAGAAATAATTACTAGTTTGCCAACAAAGGTTAAGTCATGTGTCAAGCCCATCGTTAGACCTACTGTGCCAAAAGCTGAAAAGACTTCAAATGCAATGTATTCAATTCCCGAAGTTTTAGGAATAGTCTCAGTGACTGATAAAATCATGATTGCTAAGACACAGAGGGTTAAAGTGACAAAAAACAGTGTCAATGCACGTAAAACGGCTGCCTGGCGAATAGTTCGGCCAAATGCTTCAGCACGTGTTTTCCCATGAAACATTGCACGCATTTGTATAAACAAAATACCTAAAGTAGTTGTCTTCAGCCCTCCAGCCGTTGATCCGGAGGTACCACCGATATACATCAAAAACATCGTCAATATCAAGCCGGCATGACTCATCTGTAAATAATCAATCGAATAATATCCTGCTGTTCTTGGCGTGACACTCATAAAAAAAGTATTCGCTAGCTTTTCAACAGCTGTTCCTTTGACTAAAGTCAGTCCATTTCTTTCGGTAAAGAAAAATAAAAGAAATCCCCCCACTAATAAAATACCTGTGACAGATAGAGAAATTTTTGAATGAAGAGTAATTTTTTTCACACGATTATAGCTTAGAATATCGCGCCAAACAATGAACCCCAATCCTCCAGCGATGATCAATGCAGAAATCACCATAATCAAATAAATGTTTGTTTGATACTCGTGCAAGCTATCACCTAATAAATCAAAGCCAGCATTACAAAAACTAGAAACTGAATGAAAAATACTAAACCACAGCCCTTTTCCCCAACCGAATTTGGGAACAAAAACGACGCTTAAAGCAAGTGCACCTAGTAATTGGATAACTACTGCAAATTTTAGAATGTAAAACATCAAATTCATCACGCCAGACATCTTCTCAAGGTTTAACGCTTCTTTCAATATAATACGCATACTAAAACTAATTTTTTTCTTTGCAATAGCAAAAAAGATAATAGGAACCATCATAAAACCTAACCCACCGATTTCAATCAAAAGCATGATCAAAAACTGACCTGCACTATTCCAGTGTTCAGCTGTATTCAATGTCGTCAATCCGGTGACACAAATAGCGGATGTAGCTGTAAATAGAGCATCTACAAAATCCGTACTTTCTCCACTATTGCTAAAAAATGGTAGCGTCAACAAGCCACCTCCGACAAGGATCAAAACAAAAAAACCAGCAGCAATTAGCTGGACAGGAGATAGTCTTTTTCTTATATTTTTTTTCATAGGAGTCATTCCTTTATTTTTAGATTTTTTCTATGTAGGAGCTAGCTTCATTTTTAAGAAAAGAGGTCATAATAGCATCATTTAACTCTGCTGAATATAATAAAAAATTTTTTTAATAGCTTCTCATATTGGAAAAAATTTATGCTTATTTCAAGGAGCTAATGTTTAAATACTGTGGGTAAGAGGTTGTGAACAGCATGGTCTGCTTTAAGAATTAAGAACAAACAGAGAAAAACAGCTTATCATGGTTTTCCTCTGTTTGGGCTTATTATTAAAGTAATGAACTTTCTTTCAATTTATTGATCTGTTCCCATATTTTTTACTTTAATCAAGCGTGTTACTTCTGCTCGTTCGTTTTCTTCCAACTTCATTTTAATATAATAAATGGTTTCTTCCAATTGTGGGATCGTCATATATTCCAACGCATTAACTCTTCTTCTCGTTTTTTCGATTTCTTCAGCCATCAGCTGACAAGTTTTTTCAACTTCTGCTAATTCTAATAACTTAGGCAATATTTGGGTAAAGCGGTCGATCGAACGATCTAATTCAGCGTTAGAATGAAGGTAGCCATATTCTAATGGAGACTCACTATCTTGCTCTTCATATTGAAAATTCATGATCGGTACTTTAACACTCATAATATTTTTCTCTACCACTGAGAGTTCAACGTTTTCTGCTGGTAAAGCAAGTAATTCATCAATGAATGCTTCTTCAACCGTTGATTTAGCAAGTACAAAGTCACTCATTGCCAGTTGCATCTCTTTTTCTACAACTTGTCTCAATTCATTATTCTTTCGAATGAGTAAAATAAATTGACGCATCAATTCATCTTGTTTGTCTTTTAAAAGTTTATGCCCTCTTTTCGCTGTCGTCAATTGTTTTTTTAAACGAGTCAGTTCCATTCGAGTAGGATTGACGTTTAATCGCATAAAGAGTTCACTTCCCTTCTGGCAGGTACTTATCTAACAAATCATCCTTGATTCTTTTTAATTCAGTTCTTGGAAGCATTGCTAAAAGCTCCCACCCTAAATCAAGGGTTTCAATGATCGTTCGATTTGTATAAAAACCTTGATTCACATACTCATTCTCAAAACGTTCAGCAAATTTTGCATAGATTTTATCGATGTCAGACAATGCTGATTCCCCTAAAACAACAGCTAATTCTTTTGCTTGTTTTCCTTGCGTATAGGCAGCAAATAGCTGATTCATTGTCGCTGCGTGGTCTTCTCTTGTTTTTCCAGCTCCAGTTCCTTTATCTTTCAGCCGAGAAAGGGAAGGCAAGACATCAATTGGCGGTTGGATGCCACTTTTATATAAGTCTCTCGTTAAAATAATCTGTCCTTCGGTAATGTACCCCGTCAGGTCAGGGATTGGATGAGTTTTATCATCTTCTGGCATGGTTAAAATCGGAATTTGAGTTACAGAGCCTTTCAATCCCCTGATTCGACCAGCACGCTCAAATAAAGTCGCTAAATTCGTATAAAGGTATACTGGATAACCTCGCCGACCAGGAAACTCGCGTCTTGCGGCAGAGATTTCTCTAAGAGCTTCTGCGTAGTTCGTCATATCCGTCATAATGACTAATACGTGCATCCCTTTTTCATACGCTAAGTATTCTGCAGCAGTAAGTGCCATTCTTGGTGTAGCGATCCGCTCGATTGCAGGATCATTGGCTAAATTCATAAACATGACAGACCGATCAATCGCGACCGTTTGTCTAAAATCTTCCATAAAAAATTCTGCTTCTTCAAAAGTAATTCCAATTGCAGCAAAAACAACTGCGAAATCATCAGAAGAATCAAGTACTGTGGCTTGTCTAGCAATTTGGGCAGCCAGCTCTTTATGAGGTAAACCTGAGCCAGAAAAAACAGGCAACTTTTGTCCACGAACTAGAGTATTCAGATGGTCAATCGCAGAAATTCCAGTTTGGATGAATTCATCTGGATAGTCTCTGGCAATAGGATTGATCACTTCCCCATTGATATCTAAGTACTTTTCAGGTAAGATTTCTGGACCATTATCTTTTGGTCTACCAAGACCATCAAATACACGACCAATCATATCTTCTGAAACTCCTAACTGCAAAGGATGACCTAAAAAGCGGACAGAAGAATCTTTTAGGTTGATTCCACTGGTTCCTTCAAAGATTTGTACCATGGCTTTGTCTTCTTGGACTTCCAATACTTGTCCTCGACGGATTTCTCCGTTTTGCATGCGCACTTCGATTAATTCTTCATATTTGACGCCAGAAACTTTTTCTACTGCCATCAAAGGTCCGACTACTTCTTCGATTGTTCGATATTCTTTAATCATGGGTCATCCCCCCTTCTGATACAATAGTTTTGATTGTTTCTTTAATCTCTTGATTGATTTTGTCTATTTTAACCAATTCATCTTCTGGGATATACTTACTGCGGCCAATACGTTCTCTTACAGAAACGGTGCCGGCCATAATTTCATCAAAATATGCGCCTAAAGCTAATGCTTGGCGTGCTTCTTTACCAAAAGTCAAAATAACTTTTAACATATTAAATTGTTTTTCTCTTGAGGTAAAGGTATCTACCTCATCAAAAGCATTTTGCTGTAGATAATCTTCGCGAATGGACTTTGCTACTTCCAGTGTCAAGCGATCATTATCTGAAAGAGAATCTATTCCCACTAAACGTACGATCTCATTTAGTTGCTCTTCTTCTTGTAGGATCCGCATTCCTTCAGTGACCATATCAGCCCAATCTTGTTGTAAAATCTCATCCATGTATTTACCAACTTCTGTTGAATACAAAGAATAACTTTGGATCCAGTTTATAGATGGAAAATGTCTTTTTTGCGCTAAACTAGAATCTAGTCCCCAGAAAACCTTCACGACACGTAGTGTATTTTGTGTAACTGGCTCTGAAATATCCCCACCTGATGGCGAAACAGCGCTAATTGCCGTGATACTACCTTCACGATTGTCTGAGCCTAAAGCAATGACCCGACCTGACCGCTCATAACATTCCGCTAAACGTGACCCCAGATAAGCAGGGTATCCCTCATCTCCTGGCATCTCTTCCAAACGACCGCTCATTTCACGTAATGCTTCTGCCCAACGTGAAGTAGAATCCGCCATGATCGCCACGTCATACCCCATATCACGGAAATACTCAGCAATCGTGATCCCTGTATAAATAGACGCTTCTCGAGCTGCTACTGGCATATTTGACGTATTGGCAATCAACACGGTTCGCTCCATTAAAGATTCACCAGTATTTGGGTCAATCAATTCAGGGAGCTCATTTACTACGTCCGTCATTTCATTGCCCCGTTCGCCACAGCCAACGTAAACAACTAAATCCACATCAGCCCATTTTGCGATCTGATGTTGGACAACGGTCTTTCCGGCACCAAATGGACCTGGAACGGCAGCCGCTCCTCCTTTTGTTACTGGAAAGAACGTGTCAATGACCCGTTGCCCCGTGATCATTGGCACATCAGGATTTAATTTTTCTTTGATGGGTCGCCCTCTTCGTACCGGCCATTTTTGCATCATTGTCAATTCTTTTTGGCCATGTTCGGTCTCAATCACACAAATCGTTTCATCAATCGTAAATGAACCTGTTTCGATTTTTTGTACTTTTCCTTTTATACCATTTGGAACCATAATTTTATGTTGGATGATTTTGGTTTCATCTACATAACCAATGATATCTCCTGGCTGTACTTGTGTGCCTGCTTCTATTGTTGCTTCGAACCACCATTTTTTTTCATGATCCAATGCAGGTAGTTGAACACCTCTACCTAAAAAATTACTTTGTGTGACTTCCATAAAGGTATCTAGTGGTCTTTGAATACCATCAAACATTTGGGAAATGATCCCTGGTCCTAATTCAACAGATAACGCTTCACCAGTTGAACGCACAGGTTCGCCTGGTCCAATACCTGAAGTTTCTTCATAAACTTGAATGGATGCGACATCTTTACGCATCTCAATAATTTCGCCGATGACTCCTAAATCTCCCACTAAACACATGTCTTGAATACTTGCTTCTGACATATTTTCTGCCATAACGAGAGGACCGGAGACTTTTATGATTTTTCCAACTTGCAAATGACTATCTCCTTTTCCTATTATAAAATATTTTGTCCAACAGCTTTTTCCACGCTTCTTTGGATTTCTTCCACGCCAATGCCAAGCGTTCCTTGATGATTCGGGATCAAAATGATCGCTGGTGTGAGCTGTCTTTTATAGCGTTCAATCGTTTCAGGGATCTTGTTTGCGCATTGTTCTGTAATATAGATCACACCGTACTCTTTCTTCGCCATTTCATCGATCGTCTTTCTTAGTTCATTTTTTGATGTGTAATTTTGCACATCAAAGCCAAATAATCTGAAGGGTGAGACAGAATCCTTATCACCTACTACTCCGATTTTATACGTCATAGACCTGTCGCATCCTTTCTTTTAGTTGGTGAATTGAAAAATGGTTTCGCTTGCCAATAATCAAAAGTCGCAGATTTTTACTTTCTACTTCTTTGGCATTTAAAAAAGCTAGTAGCGGTAACGGACCAAAAGCTTGAGTTTGCGCCGCTTGATAAAATGAACTTAAATAATCTTCTTTCAATCGTTCTAACTGAACTAAATCGATCATTCCATCAACGATGACAGGCTTTAATAAATCGCTGTAATCAGTTGTAAGTAAAAATTGTGTATAACTTTCCATATCACTACGAACAAACGTAAGTAAGGTTTCTTTGGGAATACTTCCTGAACTTGAAACAACGGTAGTCATAAATCCTATGGAATGTTTTTGTAAAATCCCTCTTGCTGTAGTGGTGATATTGGTCAAGTCGATAAAGGCAATAATTTCTTCTAGTAGTTCAGGGTAACCAAGCTTTTCTCCTAATCGACGTTGTTCGGTTAAAAAACATCGATCATAAATAACATTAATCCCTTGCAAAATAGAAGATTCAGCACAATATTCATGGACTTCTCTGATATAACTCATGATATTTTCTGGTAGTTCTGTAGAAACCTGTGTGTGGACCGCATCTTTCAATGTTTCTAACGTATAAAAACCATCGTCTATATAAAGATGATCGAAATTTTGATCCATCATTTCTGCTTTTGTTAATACTTTCAAATTATGGAAAGTGTAACGCATAGTGTAGATCCAAACAATTTCTGGTTCTGGAGCATGTTCTCTAAGCCATGCAAATAATTTACTTTGTTCTTTAGAAAGTTTTGTTTCAAACTCCTCTTCAAATCCTTCATAAACATAAGATTGATAAATCGTGGATTTCAATAGCTCCCCAAGAGAATGGAGCGAATCTGCTTGAAGCATTAGCTCAAAGGTATTTTTTGCTATTAGCTCTCGCTCTCTTCCACGTATCAAGGGATTCAACTCATGATACTTCAATTGGCCGACCCTCCTTAATCAAATAATTCTTTAGCAATTTCTGCACCCATCGTCTCTTGAA
Source organism: Enterococcus lacertideformus (assembly GCA_015680865.1). Taxonomy (GTDB): domain Bacteria; phylum Bacillota; class Bacilli; order Lactobacillales; family Enterococcaceae; genus Enterococcus_B; species Enterococcus_B lacertideformus. The sequence goes on from JADAKE010000017.1 coordinate 256,714, forward strand.
CTTCTTTGATCAAATGACTAAATATAAAGTTATATTGGATCCCGTGATTATCGATAACAAAGCCAGCTTGATTTTTTTCTAAATGATCAGCTAATTCAATTTCAAAAGGCAGTTCCTGATTCCATTCTTTGATTAAAGCAGGCGAGAGAAAGGCAGCTGTTTTTTCGCCAGGGATCAAAAAAGCTTTACCAGTGATAGACAAGGTTTGAAGCATATTTTTCAGCAAGTCAAGTTGTTCCTCTTTTGGTTGGTTTTCCAATTGTCTTGTCGCTTCTGCAAATATACGCTGTAAAATTTCTTGCTTGGTATTTAATATTTGCTGTTTGACCTGCATTTTTTGCTTATTTCTTAATTGACGATAAGTCTTCTCGATTTCTTCGAGTTGTCGTGTTTTTTCTTTTTGATACTCCGCTTCCAGTTGTACCTTTTTAGCTTCGATCAATTGATCAATTTCTTGACGTTTTGCTTCTTCATAAAGCATTCTTTCTTGTTCAGCTGCTTCATCTATTTGCGTGATAATTTTGTCAATCGCATCCACCACAATTCCTCCTTATTAAGCATTTAAAACCAGTAAGAAAGAAATAACGAAACCTAAAATAGCATATGTTTCGACCATCGCAGCATAAATGATCCCCTTCGTCGCATGTTCTGGTTTTTTTGCTAAAATTTGAATACCAGCTGCTGCTACTTTTCCTTGTGCAATTCCTGAAAACAAACCAGTAAATGCGATCGGTAAGGAAGCACCTAAGAAATTCAATCCTTGAACCACGGACATATCGCTTCCTAAATTAATGAAGATCAAAAAGGCGATAACAAATCCGTACAATCCTTGTGTACCTGGAAGCAATTGCAGAATCAATGCCTGACCGAATTTTTCTGGCTGACTTGTTGTTAAAGCAGCTGCCGCTTCACCGGTCATACCAACTCCCTTAGCAGATCCAATCCCTGAAAAAATTGTTGCTGTCGCCATTGCTAATACTGCAAATACCATTCCACCATTTTGACTAATTAAATAATCCATCATTGTTACAAATTCCTCCAATTATTTCTATTTTTTCTTATGATTGATATTGACGTATTTTTCCACTGTTTTTAGTGGCTTGAAGGTACGCCCGCCTCCACTGTAGAATTTACCAAAAAATTCCACGTATTGTAGCCTTGCCCCGTGGACATAGGCACTTAAAAGAGTTAAAAACATGTTTAATGCGTGAAGGGCAATGATCAAAATAATCCCCACACTAAAGCGAGCAGCCGTAGGCATAAAAGCAATCAGCATATTGAATGCGGCACCAATACTTCCGCCAGAAATACCTAAGGCCATCAGGCGTGTGTAACTAACTAGATCACCAATATATCCCGTTAATCCGTATAAGTTATATGCTCCTTTTGCCATCCCTTTTGCTTTAGACGAAGATTGAAAAATCGGGATAATCAAAATGCACAATGCAGAAATAACCGCTAAGGTACCTCCTAAATAGACAAAGGCATTATTTTTCAAGATCATCGCCCCTAATAAAATTAAAATAATCCCTATCAATATCCCTTGCCAAGCAAATCCATCATTTACTGCAGCAACATAATCTCTACGCTTTATTTGTTCTTTTGCAGCAATAAACAAGCCAACTAAGATCTGGATTAAACCAAAAATAACAGATAAAATTAATATCGTATTTACATCATCTGTAGTGGACAAAAGAGGAAACGGTAAATGAAGACCAAAAACCTCCTTAGGCAGTGCCATTCCAAAAAAAGAACTGTAAATGAAGCCCCAGATAATTGAAGGGATAGCTAATATTTCAAAGAATTTAGCAAAGCGCTGCATCCCTCTTGGCAACACCACTAATTTTTGAATCAAGAAAGAACCTAAAAACATCAGTAAACCATAGCCGATGTCAGCCACCATCATCCCAAAAAACACGAGATAAAAAGGCGTCATCCAAGGTGTAGGATCGATTTCTTTATATTTTGGCAAGCTATACATTTCAGTTAGCATCTCAAAGGGCGCAACAATTGGATGATTTTTCAATTTTGTTGGTACTTCTTCAGCAATTTCCTTTTCAGTTGGCTCTTCAAAGCTCAAATACACATCTTCAGCTGATAATACTTGCTGTAAGATTTGAATCAGCTCTTGCTTTTCTTCACTATCCACCCATCCTTGTATAAGAACTAAATAAGGTGTGCAGATAAAGCGCTCTTTGATTCTTTCCCGTTCAGAACGAGCAAGGAAAATTTCTTCTATCCATTCAAACTCTGTAATATAACTACTACAAGTTCCAATGGCTGAAGATAATTGCTTTTGTTGCTCTTTTATTTCCTCTAAATGTTCTTTTGTTAGATACATTTGTTGTCGAGGCGTACCCTCATACAGATATTCTTTTTTTACAAATCCATACCGAGCAGCGATCTCTTCTACACGGTATTCATCAGAACGTAAAACGACGTAAGCAAAATAAACCGTTGTTGGAGACATGTTGATTTCTTCTAAATAAACTTCTTCAATCTGAGACATTTCTTCTTTGAACATTTCAGCATTTTTTGCATTCATCGTCCCAATAGTCAAAGATGTCGTTTGGCTATCAAAAGTTTTTGGAGAAACTTCTAGATTCTGCCAATTGGTCAGCCATGACTCTTCTTCCTCTAGTTGCTGACGCTGCTCGCCTAGTTTTTCCCACTGTTCTTTCAAAAGTAAGACTTTTTGGAGCTTCTCTAAAAAATCAGACTCTGAATAATCTTTTTCTAACTCTTGTAATGAAAGCTCACGCCGTTTTAAATGTCGTTTTTTCTGATTCTTCTCCCCATGATGTTCAATAAATTGGGTCGCTGTACGTATTTCCGTTAACCGATTCGCTAGATGAGACATTCCTTCTTCATCACCAAGCATTTTTTCAGGAAAATATTTTTCTACCCATTGATTGCTCTCAACTTCTTGAAACAGATCCCGAATTTCTACTGCATGGATGCCTTGAACCGCTTGTAAAATCAACTCTTGATTCTTTTTATCTGAAATGAGAGTCACTTTTTCCATATTAGTGACAGCCATTTTTTTCTTTCATCCTTTCAATAATCTCATTTGTTATCTTTTTTTATCCTTTTCTTCTGTTATTTGTTGATTAAGGTATTTTTTCTCTATTTCAAGAACTTTTCGCCGAAATTGTTCCAAGACCAATTCCAGTTTTTGTCTTTCTTCCGCTGTTATTTCTTCTTCTGTTTTTCTTTTTTCTTTGATAAACTGAGTTAAGCGATCTTGATATTCTTTATTTAACACGACCAATTCATCATTTTTCAATTTTTCATACTGTAAAATTTCTTTTTCTGCTGTTTCCTTCTTTAGCAGATTATTTTCTTCTGTATCTTTTATTTTTTCTAAAATTCGTGCCATCTCAGCCACTATCATTCCCACCTTTCGATTAAAAAAGGGTACATGCTCTCGTTTCATTGAAAGTATGTACCCTTTGCTAAACTAATTTCATTGGGCCCTTCAAAAATGTTCTTCTCACCCCTTGAAGAACGCGATCCTTGAAGCATATGCCCAACCTTTTTTTATGATTTAATTACATTGTAACAAATCAGTAGAAAAATTCAACAAAAATCGAAGAACCTTTCAATCAAACTTACTTTTTTTTTGAGAAAAATAAAAAAGTAAAAATTTTTTCTTCATACTTATTAACCACTACTTAACCACTACACAAAATATTTTTAAATTATTTTTATTCTTGTTAAAATAAACCAAATGAATGAGTTGGAGGAATATTCATGCTGCCTATAATTGGAATTGCTGGAAATCAGTTACTCCGAGCAACTGATACGTTTCAAGGAAATCAAGTTACCTATACACCTCAAGGATTTGTAAATGCCGTGCAACAAGCAAATGGCTTGCCAATCGTTTTGCCGATTACAAAACCTGATATGGCCTTTGCCTATGTTGATAAAATCGATAAATTAATTCTTGCGGGAGGGCAAGATGTGTCACCACAACTTTATAATGAAGCCCCTCATCCCAAACTATTAGAAACTAATCTACAGAGAGATTTATTTGAAGAAGCGCTGATAAAAGAAGCAATAAAACAAAACAAAGCGATTTTTGCTGTTTGTCGAGGCATGCAGCTCTTAAATGTCATTCTTGGTGGAAGTTTGTACCAAGATTTATCCACTTATTCAGACTGGTCAGTCAAACATGTGCAACAACCAACATCTTCTCAATTTGCTACGCATGAAGTAACTGTATTACCAAATACAATTTTAAGTACGTTACTTCCCTCCTCTTATTTTGTCAACTCTTATCACCATCAAGCCTTAAAAGAGTTGGCTGCTCCATTAAAAGCAAGTGCCTTGTCGCCGGATGGCTTAGTGGAGGGGATAGAAAGCAAAGATGCAAAAATGAAGCTTCTAGGTGTACAATGGCATCCTGAACTTACTCACTTCACCAATGAGTTTGACCAAAAATTATTTACTTTTTTGTACAACAACTTTAATGTATTTGTTAAAAAAACTGTATTCCCATCTAAAAATGACGATAGTTTCGAAATACATTCGAAAAACTACCGTCATTTTTTTACGTTCATTTCTCATAATCGATATTGACTGTTTCAATGAGCTCCACAAGCCACCTTCACTATAGACCAATACATTCGACTTATACATATTTGCTGATAGGACCATTAAAGCAAAGGTAATAATGATTAAAATGACAAGTGAAATGAGGGCATTAGTTACTCCCACCGTCTCATTTGCCAAGCGAATAGGCATTGTATAAGAAGAAAGGAATGGAACATAAGACGTGATACGAATTACAATATTGTTGGGATCATATGCCCCTAAAACCAACCCTAGCATATATCCTCCTAAAGAAAGATATGTTACTGGTAGAATAGCTTTTGCTGTGTCTTCTGCCTTATTCACTAGAGATCCACATAGTGCTGCTAAAACAGAGAAAATCAAAATACCAAACATTAAAAATAGTAAAGAATACCATAAAAATGGTCCAAAAATCTTCTCTAAAGAAATATTAGCTAAAAATTCTTTTACAAAATCTATATTTTTAAACTGATTAAATCCTACAGTAAGAATCACACCGTATAAAGCTATTTGTGTTAAGGCAACAAGCAATACACCAGTAAGTTTGCCGTAAAAATGTTTTTGCGCAGTGGTACTTGATAAAATCACTTCCATGATACGCGTTCCTTTTTCAGAGGCAATTTCTTGCGCAATGATTTGTGAATAAGTCAGAATAATGATGAACAATGCAATGGTCACCACATAACTAATTGCATACTGAATATCAGAGTTATCTACACCTGTCATCATTTTACCGTCACTGTCAAAACTTACTTTTTGTCTTGATAAGCTAGCAGGTTGACTAAGGCTAGCTACTTCTTCTGGTGAAACACCTAGCTTCCTTGCTCTTAGCATTGACTGTATACCTGTTAGTTGTTGCTGTATCAGTAATTTTGTACTTTGCCCTAATGAGTTTTCACTGTATAATACACCTTTTACTTCATCATTCTCAATAGTCACGACCATATAGGCATCAATTTTTTCAGCGGTTAATTTTTTTTGGGCTTGCTTTTGTGAATCAACTGGTTCAAAGGAAAAGTTATCATTTTTTACTTGTCCTAGTTGTTGAGCAACCTGTGTATTCTCTGAAATAACGCCTACTTTATCAACCTCACTATTTTTCTGAGCATAATTCCCAGCAACATAGATAATCCCCAGCATCACAAAGGGAATTAAGATCATGATCAAGAAAGAAATGGATTTCACATTTTTTAGATAAACATCTTTTGTAATAACCCAAAATTTACGCATTTAACTCACCTGCTTTCATTTTGAAAATTTCTTCTAAAGTAGGTGGTTGTTGATTAAACATGGGAATGTACCCAAACTGTGTTGCACGCGTAAAGATTTCCTTACCTACATCAGGATTTGTTAACGTAATTTCTAACGTCTGATCTTCACGGACAACTACTTTTTTCACACCTTCAATGACTGCTACTTCTTGTTGCGTCATTCCAGATTCTAAGAATAATTTTGTGCGACCAAAAGATTCTCTGATTTCATGAACCTTCCCATTTAAAACCATTTAACCATTTCGCAACATAATCAAATGATCACAAATTTTCTCCACGTTATCCATATTATGGCTTGAAAAAATGACACATGAACCTTTTTCTTTTAATTCAATGATTCCATTTTTTAGTAGTTCAGCATTGACTGGATCCAAGCCACTAAACGGTTCATCCAAAATAATTAGTTTAGGTTCATGAATCAATGTGGCAATCAACTGGACTTTCTGCTGATTTCCTTTTGACAGAGATTTTACTTTATCGGTTTTCTTTCCTTTTACTTGAAATTTTTCCATCCAGAAATCAATTTTTGGCTCAATTTCTTTTCGAGTTTTCCCTCTTAATTCAGCAAAATATAACAACTGATCTTGAATCGTTACTTTTGGATATAGTCCTCGTTCTTCAGGTAAATAGCCGATGATATCATAGTCTTTTTCTCCTAAAGGCTGTCCATTCCATAGCACTTCTCCTTGGTATTGTGTCAAGAAATCTAAAATCAATCGGAAAGTCGTTGTTTTCCCCGCACCATTTTGACCGATCAATCCCATGATCTTCCCATTTGGTATTTGAAATGACACATGATATACCGCCGTGTAATCTCCAAAAGTTTTAACCAAACCTTTCACTTCTAACATTGTTTCACTCCTTAGGTGCTCGTTGGCACGAATTTTTCAAATCAGATAAAACGTATACAAATACAAGAAGCAAGTTCATTAAAGAGATCTTTTCCTGTAAAACAATGATCAGAGGCTCGAAGAACGAGGCATTGATTAAAAAAATAAACAAGTATTTATTCTTTCTTCTTTTTCGTTTATTTAAGTCTCTCTTTTATTCAAATGTTTTCAGTTATCAGATATGGGTTATCACCTCAATGAATCCGTTCAAATTTATATGATTTGCTTTATAAAAAATCATAGGGCACTTTACATCGTTTGTAAAGTACCCTAAGTTATTCCTCATGTAATTTATCAAAAACATTTTGAGCAACATTTCTTGGCAAGCCGATTTCTTGAATTTCTTCAACAGTTGCTGCTGTCATATTCTTCAAAGATTTGAATTCTTTTAAGAGGCGTTTTTTCCTTTTGGGACCTAGCCCTTCAATTTCATCAAGACGAGAAGCAAAACTATTCTTACTTCTTAACTGTCTGTGGAAAGTGATCGCAAATCGATGAACTTCATCTTGTACTCGCTGAAGTAAAAAGAACTCAGGCGAGTTTCTTTCCAAACGAACGACGGATAGATCATTGCCAAAAAGTAGTTCATTTGTTTTGTGCTTTTCATTTTTCGCCATACCAGCTACAGGGATATCGATCCCTAATTGGTTTTCCAACAAATCTTTTGCAATATCTACTTGGCCTTTTCCACCATCAATTAGAATCAAATCTGGTAAAGGAAGTCCTTCTCGAATAACACGAGAATAGCGCCGGTAGATAACTTCACGCATAGACGCATAATCATCTGGCCCTTTGACTGTTTTGATTTTATATTTACGATACTCCTTTTTTGCAGGTTTCCCATCGATAAAAACGACCATTGCAGCTACTGGATTCGTTCCCATAATATTGGAATTATCAAAAGACTCGATCCGTACAGGTGTTGGAATGTTCATTGCATTGCCTAGACGTTCAATAGCTCCGATTGTTCGTTCTTGTTTTCTTGCGATCAAATCAAACCGTTCCATCAAAGCAACACGAGCATTTTTGTTTGCAAGTTCAACTAATTTTTTCTTTTCACCGCGTTTTGGCTGTAAAACTTTCGTAGACAATAACGCTTCAACGCTTACCTGGTCAATAGTGTCAGGAATCAATACTTCTTTGGGAATAAAGTGTTCATTTTCTTGATAAAATTGACCGATATAGGTTAAAAGATCTTCTGTGGCTTCATTGTAAAATGGAAACATGGAGACTTCACGCTCAATCAATTTTCCTTGACGAACAAAAAATACTTGAACACACATCCAGCCTTTGTCAAAAGCATAACCAAAAACATCACGATCTACTAGATCCGTGTTCGTCATTTTTTGACGTGTCATAATTGTATCAATTGCTCGTATTTGATCTCGATATTCCGCTGCTTTTTCAAATTCCATATTTTCAGCAGCATGAACCATTTTGTAATGGATTTCCGATTCAATTTTTTCATATCCACCATTTAAAAAACTTTTTACTTCATCTACGATTTTAGTATATACTTTAGCATCAACATCGAAATAATAGGGACAGAGACATTGCCCTAAATGGTAATATAAACAAGGTTCTTTTGTTTGACTAGGTTTACACTTACGTAAAGGAAAGAGTCGATCAAGGATTTTTTTCGTTTCATTCGCCGCACCTACATCTGGATAAGGACCAAAATAAAAAGCTTTATCTTTCAATACCTTGCGTGTAATCATAAGACGTGGATATTTTTCATTTGTAATTTTCAAAAAAGGATACGTCTTATCATCTTTTAACATAATATTATATTTTGGATCATTTTTTTTGATTAAGTTGATTTCTAAAAGTAAAGCTTCAATATTGGATTCTGTGACGATATATTCAAAATCCTCGATCTCACTGACTAAACGTTCCGTTTTTGTATTATGACTTCCAGTAAAATAAGAACGCACACGGTTTTTGAGTATTTTTGCTTTCCCAACATAAATGATCGTACCGTTTTTATCTTTCATTAAGTAACAGCCTGGTTGATCAGGAAGTAAAGCTAATTTGTTTTTGATACGTTCGTTCATTGGATACTTCCTTTCAAATTTCATTGAAACAATTATAACATGACTGTCAAAAAGATTAAAAAAGACTCTCCTACTCTTTCATTAACACTTTTAATAAAGAACAATTGACATTTTTATCCTTTCATCAATGCCTAAAAGGACAAAAAAACGAACTTGGGACAAAAGTAATGAACACTGTTGTCTCAAGCTCTAAACACGAATAAACGACGAAAACAGAAGTAACCCCACCGAAAATAAGCCGATATTTATAAAAATTTGAAAATCACCAAGTAGGTAATAATCAACATCAAAAACTAGTTTTTGTGTTTCTTGTCAATTTTCGCAAATTCCTTATTATTTTTTAGTAATTAATCACTTCTGTCTCAGCCTCAGTAGCAAGCCTTATGATTAAAGATATTGATCGATCATTTGACGTAATTGTTCTTTAGAGTGTACCCCCACAGCTTTTTCAACTACTTCACCATCTTTTTTCAACAATAACGTAGGAATACTCATGATTCCAAATTGTTGTGGTGTTTGAGGATTTTCATCCACATCCATTTTTACGATTCGAAATTCATCTTCATCATATTCTTCTGATAATTGGTCTAAAATCGGTGCTTGCATCCGACAAGGACCACACCAAGTTGCCCAAAAGTCAATCAATACTAAGCCTTTATCCGTTTCTTCATTAAATGTCGTATCTGTAACTACTTGTGACATATCAAAGACCTCCATTTTTTAGTCTGAAGTCATTATAACACCTTTTTTTATAAGAGACGAGACTTCTGCTTACATTTAGTAAGTTTTATTTAAATTTAACGATTGTTGCGCCATTCCCACCTTGGTTCGCTGGCGCAAATTCAAAACTTTTTACACTGCGATGATTTTTTAAATACTCTGTGATGCCTTGTCGTAGCGCTCCAGTCCCTTTGCCATGTACAATAGTCACTTGGGGATAACCTGCTAAAATCGCTGCGTCTAAGTATTGATCAACTTCACTCAGTGCCTCTTCATAGCGTTTGCCACGTAAATCAAGTTGGTTAGACACATGACTAGATTCAGAACGTATAGTATGCACCACTCGTTGTTTCGTTTCTTTCTGTGGTGCTACTGGCATCAATTCATTTTCAGTAACATTCATTTTTAAGATGCCGATTTCAACTTGCCATTGATGACCATTTTTACGCAATAACGTTCCTCTTTGTCCATAAGTTGTGACTAATACTTCATCTCCTGGTTTCAAGGTCTTTTGTTCTTTAGCTTTTTTCAAGACTTTATTTTTTTTCAATTGTTCTTCCTGATATAAATTGGCTAATTGGCTTTTTGCATTGATCAATTGATGTTCTTTCACATTTCCTTGCCCAACTTGTTGTTGCATTTTTCGAATTTCTGCAATGATTTTTTCTGCTTTTTCTTCTGCTTCTGAAACAAGTTCATTAGCTCTTTTCTTTGCTTTTTCTATTTCCTTTTCTCGTTCTTCAAAGAAATAGTTGTAAGCTTCTTTTAGGTTGTCATATAAATTTTGAGCTTCGCCTACATAATGACGCATTTCCCTGTATTCCATTTCTGACATTTTCCTTCGGGTTTCTAAATCAGAGATCATTTCATTCAAATCCTGACTTTCATCATTCATCAATTGTTTTGCTTCATTGATGATTTCTGGATTCAACCCTAATCGACTGGAAATTTCAAAAGCGTTACTTCTTCCTGGAACCCCAATCAGCAAACGATAAGTCGGGCTCAATGTATCCACATCAAATTCCATACTTGCATTGATAGTCTTTGCACGATTATAACCATAAACTTTCAATTCAGGGTAGTGAGTAGTAGCCATCACGTAAGCTGATTTTTTTCCTAGATCGTCCAAAATAGCGATGGCTAGAGCTGCACCTTCTTGTGGATCTGTCCCCGCCCCTAATTCATCAAATAAAACCAAACTTCTTTCATTTACTTTAGCTAAAATATCTACTGTATTCGTCATATGTGAAGAAAATGTGGAAAGACTTTGTTCAATTGACTGCTCGTCACCGATATCAGCAAAAACTTCTTCAAAAATACCGATTTGGCTGTCTTCATCTACTGGGATAGGTAAACCCGATTGTCCCATCAATTGTAACAACCCTAACGTTTTTAAAGTAATTGTTTTTCCGCCGGTATTAGGCCCAGTAATGACAATTGCCTGATAATTTTCGCCGATACTGATATCGTTTGCTACGACTTTTTCTTGATTGATCAAAGGGTGTCGTGCTTGTTTCAAAACAACATGATTTTCTTCACTGATTACTGGCACGATTGCTTTTAATTCTTTGCCAAAACGGGCTTTAGCATTCATTAAATCCATTTTGCCGATTACGTAGGCATTATGGAGGATCTCGTGCTGATGAGGAACCAACTCCGCCGATAGTTCACTTAAAATACGTTGGACTTCATTTCGCTCGGTAATTTGATATTGTCTTAAGCGATTGTTGAGCTCAACAATTTGTTTTGGTTCAATAAATAACGTTTGTCCAGAAGCACTTTGGTCATGTACGACTCCACCAAAAACACCACGATATTCTTGCTTGACAGGAATGACATGCCGATCATTTCGCATAGTGATAATCGTATCGCTCAAATATTTGGCATTTTTCCCACGTACGATCCCATCTAGTTGTTCTCTAACCGTTTGTTCGCTCCTACGAATATTTTGACGAATGATTTTTAACTCAGGAGACGCATTGTCAGTTACTCTACCATCTTCATCAATCGCTTCTTTTAACCGGCTACTTAATTCAGGAACCGTTACTAACTGTTCTTCCCAAAAATACAACCGTGAAAATTCAATTTCACTATCAGCTAAATCAGCAATAAATCGTTTCAATTCACTGGTGGTAGTTAAGACACGTGAAACTTGTGCCAATTCAATTCCATTCAAATCAGCGCCAATTTCAATTCTTTTCATGTGTGGTCTTATGTTTTCTAGCTTAGGAATCGGGATTCCTCCACGTAAACGTTGTACTTTCAAGCCATCTTCTGTCTCGTCCAACCAATCCATTAATTTTTCTTTTTGGTTGATCGGAACCAACTTAACGAGTTCTTCTCCCCCCTGAGCGGTTACGACAAACTGACGGACAAGTTGTTTCACTTTTTCAAATTCTAATGTTTCAAGGATTCGCTTATTCACTTTATCACCTTAACTTTCACTAAAAAAGTTGTCACATTTCACATCGACTTATCAGCCTTTGTTATCTTGTCACAACTTCTGTTTTCAATTTCCTGCTATTTTTATGATCGTCTAAAAGGAGTACTCGCTATTTAATCACATTAGTAATCCAAAGATTATAGATTTTATCGGTTAGTAAGGGCGTCTTTTCCACGATAAAACGAGCAAGACTATTTCCACTAAACTGTTTCTGAATGATATCCACTGGTACGAATGTCAACAAGCTTAAAAGTAAAAAAATTGTTACATACGCCACTATAACCGACAACACCCCGCCTGCTAGCCAGTCTACCTGTTGCAATATAGGGATATAGGTCAAAGTATGGACGAAGATCCCTATAAAGCGAGTAATTAAGCTTCCTACAAATAAAATCAGCAAGAAGGCAACACCAGCATAAAAGGCTTCGTCTAATCTGAACGAAAACAGTTGATCAAAAAAGACCATTTTAGAATTAGCTGTTACCGCTGGATAAGGAATATACAATTCCAGATGACTTGCTAAATTTTTATAAAAATACTGCGCCGCAATAAAAGACAAGATATAACCAACCGTATAAACAATTTGCATTGAAAATCCTCGTCTTGCACCTGAAAAAAATGCAATTAGCAAGATGAATAAAATCAAAAGATTTAGCATGCCTTATTCCTTTCTCTTTCTTTAATTGGAAGATTTTTGTTTAATTTGCCCTTTTCTTTTCTCATTTAAAATTTGTTGGGCTTCTACATGGTTCTTGATTTCTCGTTCTGCTTGACCATTTTCTTTCAATACTTCACGTGCTTCATTTTCAATTGCTTCAATTCTTTTGATCCGATTTTCCATCTCTTCAAATTTGATCATTTTTTTTCAAACTTGCTACTTCTTTTTCCAGTTCTAGATTTTTTTCTTGTCTTTTCAATTGATCCGAAAGCGCATTAACAGCCATTAAAATTGCTTTGTTTCATGTCCAATAATCGTGTAAGTTTTGTCGGCAATCACTGCTTTATAGCGTGTTTTTTCGTGCGACATCCGAATCATTTCCCCCTATTGATAAAATTATTATCTAGTGTACCATGAAGTTAAGGATTTAACAGCTGTACACAAACTTTCTTACATTTACTTTATCATTATATGATAAACTTTGAAAAAATGCTATGTCTCATCCTCTGCTTAGATTCCAGCATTTTTGAAAAAATCAAACGTTCATGTACGCACCATTTTTTAACTTTCATAAAAACAGGAGGTACCTATGAGTAATGTCATTCTAAAAGTAACCACTACACAAATCGAGAAAATGAAACAAAGCTATCAAACGTTTCTTTTGTCTAAAAAAATTCCTTACACCGTTTTTGTCGCAAAAAAAAATGGGACAACGATTACTGCCTATACATCTGGAAAAGTCATGTTCCAAGGGGCAAATGCAGAAAAAGAAGCGAGTCTGTGGGGAGAAAAACAACCGATTTCCCCTCCTTCAGTGAAAAAAAAGGCTTTACTACCGGACAATCTTGCCTCTTTATCGGTTCTAGGAAGTGATGAAGTAGGCAATGGTAGTTATTTCGGCCCTTTAACTGTCTGCGCAGCCTATGTAGATAAAACAAAATTGGATCAATTGAAACGACTAGGAGTTCGTGACTCTAAAGAATTAAAAGATTCGCAAATCATTCAGGTCGCTCATCACTTAAAAGATCTGATCCCTTATCAACTTTTAGTGCTTCCACCTCAAAAGTACAATGAGATCCAGACAAAATACAATGCCGTTCGTATGAAGGTCGCCTTACATAACCAGGCAATTCATTTACTCTTGAAAAAAATAGCTCCTGTCAAGCCCGAAGTCATCTTGATCGATCAATTTACACCAGAAGCTAATTTTAAAAAATATGTGCGATTAGAACAAAATCAAGTAACAGAAAAAATATACTTTGTGACAAAAGGAGAACAATATCATTTGGCAGTCGCTGCTGCTTCTATCATTAGTCGTGCCAGCTTTTTAGAAGAACTGGCAAAAGAATCAGCAGAAATCGGTTTGACACTTCCATCTGGTGCAGGAGGAAAATCAGATCAAGTTGCTGCTAAAATTTTACAACAAGGAGGGCTACCTCTCCTAGCGAACTATGCAAAGTTGCATTTTGCCAATACAGAAAAAGCCAAAAAAATACTTGATCAGTTAAGAGGCTACTGATCAAGTATTTTTTTGGCTTTTTGCTCGTCCTTACTTGTTACCTAAGTTCTCACATTTAGAGCGTGATAACCGGTGTCTCTTTCATTGGTTATTGTTTTATAAACATCATCTATTGTTGGCTATATATTCAGTTCATTCACTCCCATTATTGTTGTTAATACGTTGGGACAGAGCATCATTAGAATACAGCGGATCCTCTTAGCTTCAATCCTTGTTTTGTTGTGATTTAAAGATTTCATAATTGTTTTTTACTCCTTGGTTGTTTGTTTCATTGTTATCTGCTCAGTTAATATTTATTGTTTAACCCCCCCCCCCCCATTTTTCATAATCCATAGGTTGTTTATGAACAAAACTAGTATAATTGTCAGAAACTTTTCCCCTCTTACTCCCCTTAATTAAATCAAATATACTTCTTTATACTTAAAAGCTTACTAAAACTAGCTGATACTTCTGTATCTACTGATGCAAGCAACTTTGAAAAGAGCTACTACAAAAATGGTTAAACTAAAAAACCTAAAACATCTCTAAATGGAAATAAAAACGTTTCAGGTTTTTCGTATATAATATTTTATTCTTCTTATTTTAATGATCAATTTTAATGATGATCATCCATATGTGTTAACCGATCTTTTGCCATAAAGAAAGAGCTTGATCGGGTGCCCAAGCACTAATGGATTGATGCGCTTGAAGGCAACGATAGCGACTGCCTTTATACGTCACAATATCACCAACTGAATATGCTTTGCCTACTACCCAAGCATCTTCTGATGGACTTTCTTCAGAAGATGTTTTTGCTGTTACTTGTTGACTCTTTTCTGAAGTGCCATACATATTTACCGCGGTTATTTGATAAGAATAAATCGTATCAGCAGTTAATCCAGTGTCGACAAAAGAAGTCGTTGATGAAGTAGCTACTCGTACACCATTGCGATAAATCTCATAACCAGTCACGCCTTCTTTGGCTTCATTTGCCGACCAATTAAGAGTGACAGTGTTTGGAGATACGCTTTTTACTGTTAAATTCGTAGGAACTGATTGTGCTTCTTTTTCTTCCGGATCTGGCGTTGGTGTTGGTGTAGATGAGCCATCTCCGTAAACCGTTTGTTGAGAAATCTCTGGTCCAGTTGAAATGATTCTTTGTGACAGATTAATTGAATCAATATGATCAACTGACACATTTGCTGCATCTGATGCTAGTCTGAAGGTATAAGTCATTCCTGGTTTCAATTCTTTCGCATCATAAACACTGCTTAGATCAACGATGACTGCTCCGTTTGAAGTAGTGACAACACCTGCTTGATAGTCTCCCTTGCTGAGAACTTCATTCGTGTTCATCGCTAAAGTGAATTTTGGTAATTTAATTGTCTTATTGCCCTTTTCTACAGCAGATAAAACAGCTGTATTCTCATTTAATTTTTCATTATTTTTTACAATGAATTCATACCCAACCTTACTGTCTTGAGAGTAAGTAGAGATGCTTACTTCGACATTTAAATCAGACGTAACGATTTTATTTTCTGCCAGCTTAGCATCGCCAAACAGACCTGTTTTAATCGCTTTCGTTAATTCGTCTCTTTTCGTACTGGTTGTTTCTTTATCTTGTGACTGCATCCATGAAATCACGCCACCTAATTCATTTTCTTTTACATACTGCGTTTTGTAATTAATAGATCGAACATTATCATACGTAAACAATTGACCTGTTGTCTCATTGTATAAATAAGGTGCTTTAGCTGTATCATCCCAGTACTCTTTTAAGCCAGAGAATCGAGTCTTTAATTGGTCAATATCTCGATAAGCCCAGACACCGCCTACACGACCGCCATCACCAATTTGCACACCATTTTTATTGTCTGCACCATAAGAAAGCGTACCATCTGCATCTTTATTATTATTTTTAGCAGATTGGAAAAGTCCAGGTAAATTCTCGTTTGATCCTTTTTCTACTTCATTCCAACCACGCGTGTAAAAAGCTGCACCAATAACGATTTTTTCAGATGGTGCCCCTTTTTCTTGTAAGTAGCGAGCTGTCTGATGTCCACTCGTGCTACTCCAAGCCCCATTCATATCATAAGTCATGATGTTAGCAAAATCAACAACATCAAACAAACGTTTCACATCAATTCCTTGACTCAAGTTTCCTTGCGATGCTGGTAAAGCGACAGATAGTTCATAATTTTTGCCTAACTCTTTTCCTTGTTTATCAATTGCTTCACGAATGTCTTTTAAAAGCAAAATATAATTTTCTTTATCTTCTGGTCTTGCATGAGGTGTTCCTTCATCATTTTTATTATCCACCAAATCTGGTTGACGGACTGCTGCTGGATATTCCCAATCAACATCCACAAAATCCATATTTGTATATTTCAAAAATTTCGTAATATTTTCAACAAATCTTTTTCGTTTTGCAGGATTAGCTGCTACTTCCGAAAAATCACCTGATTTTGACCAACCACCTAATGAAACACCAATTTTTAAATTCTTATTTTCCGCACGTAGATTTTGAAGCGCATTCAATAATCCAGAACGAGCATTATTCCAACCAACTTCTTGTTCTCCAGCCGAAACTTCCGTCGCAGCATCTGCATCTGTAAATTACAAATCCCCATTACTATCAAAATCTAAAAAAGCATAATTCAAATGCGTCAATTGATCCGCTGCGATATCTTTAGGATAAAAATTACCTTCTCCACCCCAAATTGACCAGTCACCATAATACATAACATTTCTGTATGGGGCTTGTCGTGTGATTTCTTGTGCCTCTTCCGCATGTACATTGGTTTCCTTATTCAATAAAGGAGCCGCTAATGATAGCGCTGATGAGAATAACATTGCTGCCAATCCAACTTTTTTAAACTTTTTCATTTTTTACTCCATCTCCTTTTTAACTAATTATTTTTAGAACAATATTTATTAATAAATAAAGTAATTTTTATAAACATCCCTCCTAAAAAATAAAAATGATAACCCTTTTAATTGAGTCAAAATAATCGTAACAAACTTTCATATGCAATTTATATTTTGTATAGTAATTTAACTTTCTCTTTTAATTCCATGTTCATTTAAATAAATTTTTGCCTATTTTGGTTACTCATTTTCGATTTAATGACTTCAAAAAAATAGGAAAAATTGTAATTATTTCGTGAGTTTAGTGTTAATTCGTTTTTTACAACGACTCCATCTATTGTTTTTATAAAATACGTGAGTAAATAACAATTTCAATTACTCGTTGATTCTAAAAAAAAAAACGGTGAACTTGCTTTGTTTATTGAATACCGCATGTCCTCACTGTACTCAATTAAGCGAAGCTTGTCTCACCGTTTATCTAGAATTGTTTCTTTTATACAATAACGCCGTTTAAATAAAGATCGATCAACGTAGAAACCTCAAAGGGTTGTTCTTCTGAACGTCTCGACTCAGTAATGTAAGGAGCTAATAAGAGAAAGAAATGCCTAGCTGCCATTTCTTGAGTCACATTTTTTCTTAATAGTTGCTGGTTTTTGGCAAAAATCATTTCAAATGGTTTACGATAATTTTTTTTCCATAAACAAAATAAATGACTTCTTGTTTCTGCTGAAAGATTCAATTGTAAGTCATGTAGCATCAAAAACAAATCAACCAAATGAGTCTCTATTAAATATTCTGCCATTTTTGTCAGTGTTTGCTGGAAATCAAACTTACTGGATTCTACTATGCTTCTGAGGTTATCCCCTACAGTTGATAAATGTTCTTCTAAAACTGCTTGATAGAGTTTTTCTTTGTCACTAAAATAATGATAAAGATTTGGTTGCGTAATTCCCGCCTTTTTAGCAATCTCACGAGTAGATGTCCCAAGATATCCCTTTGACATAAACAAGCGATTAGCTTCTTTTAGAATTTTTTGTTGCGTATCTTTATTATAGCGATGAACCACATACACACCTTCTTTTATGCTTATTCTGTTTTTTCTTTAACAACACCGTCTTCCATCATAAATACTTTATCACATTTGTCAATAAGACGCGTATCATGGGTCACCATAATAATGGCTTTATTTTTTTCTTTCGATTCTTTTGCTAAGATATCAACAACTTCTCTCGCTTTTTCTGAATCTAAGCTGGCAGTTGGCTCATCGGCCAAAATAATCGAAGGATCATTGTAAAGTGCACGGGCAATGGCTACTCTTTGAAGTTCTCCACCAGATAATTCTTCTGGGTATTTGTTGATTAAATCAATAACCCCTAATTGTTCAAATAATTTTTTTGCGTCTTTTTGTCTCTTTTCATGTTTAACTTTGTCCACTAGGATTAATTGTTTTTTTACCGATAAGAACGGCACCAAGTTAGAAGCTTGCAAGATAAACCCGATTTCCTTAAATCTTAATTTTACTCGTTTTCTCTCTGGTTGTTCACTAAATACTTTAACGTTGATCAAAACTGTTCCTTCACTAGGCGTTTGCAACCCTCCGGCAATTGTGAGGAATGTACTTTTTCCTGAACCAGACGGACCGATTATCGCAACAAACTCCCCTTTATCCACACTGACATTTGTTTTTTTTAATGCGTGGACGATTTGATCTCCATCTTTAAACTTCTTTTCTACATCTTTAAATTCGATTGCTTTCATTTTTCCCTCTCCCTATCCAATCGCCTTTAATGGATCAATTTTTACTATGGTTCTAACGGAAAATAATGCCCCTAATATAGCCACGACTAGCATTAAGACACTGATTCCTCCGAAGAATAGCCAATTACTTTGGAATGGTACAGTATCCGGTAAAACTAAGGAAGTGATCACCGTACCTAACAAACCAACACCAACACCAAAGACAGAAAGCAAGAATGTTTGTGCCACAACAGAACGTGCAATAAAACCGCCTGTTATTCCTTGCGCTTTCAATACACCGAAAATATTAACTTTTTGCATCGTTAATACGTAAATAAAAATCCCGATGACAATTGCCGCTATCACAATCAAAAAGCCGATCATAAAGCCAAAGGTCAATACCTGTGCATTATATCCTGGTAATTCATTGATAAATTTCGAGATACTGATCTTTTCTAAATCATCCGATAATTCAGTGACTTTTCCCTTTACAACAATTGCGTTGATTCGAGCATTTTCACTTGTATCTGCTTTTTCAAAACGGATTTCTTGATACGCATCTATCGTCGTATATAAAACAGGTGATACGTTAAATTTTGCATTCTCTGTAAAACCGGTCAGTTCAAACTTTTTATCACTCCCCGAAAGTTTTACTGTATCACCGATTTTTAAGCCGTATTCTTCTTTTAAACTGATATCACCAACTGCTTCAGCATTCCCAGAAAAAGCTTTTCCTTCAATCAAATCAGGCATGAGGAATTGATCAGGATCAATCCCAAAAAAAGCTCACATTGATCTTATCAGCTTTGTCATTGCCTTTACTTGTCACTACTCCAGGAGTTTGTGCCAAGTAGGCCACTTCTTCACCTTTGACCTCTTGTGCAGTTTTTTCCGTTATCATTGACATCCCTAAATTTGTATTAGCATCTTTGGCTAAAACAATGTACTCTGCTTCCCATTTATCGACAGCTGTCCGATTATCCTGCGCAAGACCATAGGCTAAACCCGTTAAGAAAAATACTAAATAAGCGATAAAGAACATGACTCCGGCAACCAGTGCATATCTTAATTTTGAATGCCTAATTTCATTTAATGCTAAAAACATCTAATTCCTCCTTTAAAATTTATCTCCTAACACCATAATTTTATCACTTGATAAATTTTTAGAGGAACAATTTGCTCAACAAAAGAGCTTGAAACAAACACCCGTGAGGATCATGGCCTCATCAAACAGAAAATGTAATTCATGTATTGGATACATTCTCAACAATCAATCGTGTTGATTCAAAGTTCAACGGCTTCGTCAATGAATTTCTTATCTCATTCGTCCTATTCTTTGTAGTACTAGGTATCACCAAAGTACCATTCTTCTAAAACAATCTTGGACCAGCTCCTCAATTTTTTTATTTGTAAAAAAAAAGTTTTTCACACCTGTTTAATTAGATTAATATGATAAAAAAATGCTAGAAATGGAGGAGCTTCTGTGCCTTACGTAAACCAACTTCAACAATATATAGACATCGCTGCACTTTCTTTATCCTTGAAAAATAATGATTGTTGGTTTTTTAGCGATAACCAAAAAAATTATACTACTCTGTTTTCAATTTATATTAAAATGATTGAGCAAGATGAAGACGAATTCTTCACTCGAATATCTGATAAAAAGAAGATTCTTCGCTCACTTACCCGAAGTCAAGCATACTACTCTTTTTATCATGAAAGCCAATTTTTACATACTTTGGAACAACTCACAGTAAACGATCCTGCAGATTTTCTCCTTTTATCATTAGAGTATTTCAAAAAAAATACAGTTACAGGACATACTTATGGTTTATTTATCTGCAAACACGAAAAAACATATTCATTTTTCCTAGTTGACAAAGCCAAGATAGTCATAAATTCATCTATATGTGTAGTAACCATCCCTTCAGAAAATTTAGCCTCACTTTGTAAAGAATTTTTTTCAGACGGCTATCGTATACCTGTAAAAGATCCTATTTGTATATTTAAAAAAATCACTGAACATTCCTTCGCTGAAGTAAATGAATTGTCTTATATCCTCCACCCACAAAAAGAAGGCAATTGTTTAGTCAAAGAAATAGAAGCTACTTTAAAAGTGGCACTTTTTCATTGTCGAAATAATCTTTTTACCTCGCAAAATATTAAAAAGGTCAAATGGAATGATACGCCTGACTCATCTTTAGAAATGCGCATACGTTTTTTATCTGTTATAAAGGACATATACAGGAAATCCCCACAGTATTTTGACTTCTTATCTGAGCTTGCTAAACAAAGAAAAGAGGCAACTAACTGGGATAACTTAACAATTCAAACAAATAAAGAAATCCATCATCTCATAAAAAAAGCATTCACTTCAAGATCGCTTCCTTCACGTTGGATAAAACGATCATACCAGTAAAGATTTTTCATACGAAGGATTTGCTTATTTTCTTTATTCTGTGAAAATTGATAATCATACCACCCATTCATCCCTAGTAA
>JADAKE010000018.1 GCA_015680865.1 Enterococcus lacertideformus
GTATCACAACCGCTTGATTGCCGTAGCAACTTTTACATCATATCAGAGTATCGTTTGTTTGTCAACTCTTTTTTAAAAGTTTTTTTACTTCATTTTGTTAGAAGTCGTTCAGCAACTCATTCATCATAACTTAACACTTGTTATTTGTCAAGAATTTTTTTGAAGTTTTCCTTTATAATATCAAGCTTCACAAACAGTTCTTTTTTCACAACTCAGTTATAGTAACATGCGTTTTTTCACACATCAAGAATTTTTCTGCTATTTTTTAAAAAAGTTTAATGTTATTATTTCTTAAATTAACGTCATTAAATTTATCATGTAAATTACAATACGTCAATCATCATTTTTTCAAAAACATTTCTTTTAAAAATTCATTATTCGTTTTTAGTAAAAAAAATATTTTTCCAATTTAAACAAGCTATTTATCTTCATATTAACTGAACATTTTCAGCCTTAATCCTAAATAATGATGATAAAAAAGAAACCTGAAATTTTTTTCAAGTTTCTTTTGTTGTCATTTCCTATATTAAAAGAAAGGAACTCCTTCCACTTCATAAGTTCCCAGGACAGAGCGCATTTGATCTGGGTTTTCCCAGAGATACCCTTCACCTAAGCTTTCACTTTGACTTTTTTGCTCAGTTTCAAAAACAAACAACGGAACATTTTCATGATTAATATGTGTATTAGTTAATTCCATCAGATTAATTTTGCTTACATCAATACGAACAACTTCTTTTAAAAAGCTAAGTATATTTGCCAGACCAGTCTTTTCTTCTAAAAGCTCTGCTAATGCAAACTCCAATTTATCATCAATTGAATGGACTAAAAACTTTTTTGATCCATCCTCCAAATGCAACATAATTGTACCAGCGACTTTTTTGCTTGCCAAAATTTCCACCTCGATCAATTTGTTCTGTGGTTTACATAAAAATTTTAGCATATTTTCAGAAAAAAAACACTTTTTATTTCTTATTTTCTTTCTGCTCTAATTCGATCAATGCTTCATGCACCCATTTTGGTAATTGTTCTGCAATTGTAGCGAACCCTATTTTTTTATTTTTATTGGTAAAATATCTTTTCCTTCGATAAGGAATGACAGGGTTTTTTTTTCCAATGTCCGTAGCGACAAACTAATTTTTTTCGAATATTCGTCAATATCAATGATTTGAACAGTTACCGGTTGGCCGACTTTTAATAAATTATGAATACTTTTGGTATAACCAGATTGCACTTCTGAAACATGAATTAGTCCTTGTGTTTCCTCATCCAGAGACACAAATGCCCCATATGGCTGTATCCCAGTGAGTTTTCCTTTAATTATTTGTCCAATTTTATATGTCATGTCCTTCCCTCTCTTCGCATTTATCATTATACTGTAAATGATTTAAAAAAAGAAGTTTTGAAAATAATCAATAGAAAATGGGGAGCCTCTTATGAATGATTTTAACAAAAAAATTTCAAGAAGAAATACCGAGAGTGTAAAATGGGATTCGATTACCAAAACTTATCATGTAGATGATTTATTACCTTTATGGGTGGCGGATATGGACTTTTTGTCACCAACTGGAGTAAAGAATGCTTTTGAAAAGTATATTTTTCAGGGAATTTTTGGTTATTCAACCATTCCAGAAAATTTATATCAATCAATCATTGATTGGGAAAAAGAAAAGCATCAAGTATTATTAATAAAAGAAAACATTGTATTCACTAGTGGCGTATTATCTAGTTTAGCGGTGGCAATCCAAGCTTTTACAAACCCTAATGATTCTATTCTTATCCATGATCCTGTCTATCCGCCATTTTCTGCGATTATAGAAAATAATCAACGAAAGCTTATACGCAGTCGATTGATTGAAAAAAACAATAAATTTACTATGAACTATCAAGAGATGGAAAAAAAGATGATTGAACAAAAAGTAAAAGCGATTATCCTTTGTAATCCACATAATCCAGGAGGTCGTGTTTGGACAAAAGAAGAATTGACGAAATTAAGTGAACTATGTTTAAAATACCGTGTTTTACTCTTTAGCGACGAAATTCATCAGGATCTAGTTTTTCCGTCTATCCCTTTTACATCTATGCTGGATGTCAATGAAGATTTAAATGACTTTTTGATCACATTTACTTCCGCAACCAAAACATTTAATCTAGCACCTATCAAAAACTCAATGGTTTTTATTAAGAATCCTAAGTTAAAAGCGCAGTTTGAACAACACTTATTAATGAATCAACAACAAGAAATCAACACATTTGGCCTGATTGGAACACAAGCGGCTTACGAAACTGGTAAAGAATGGCTAGATGAGCTCCTTTCTTATATAGAAAGAAATGCACAAATTGCTTCGAATTTTTTTAAAGAGCAGTTACCCGATGTAGGGGTAATGCCTTTTGAAGGAACCTATCTGATGTGGTTAGATTTTTCTGCATATGAAACAGATGATACTGCTTTGGAATCTACTTTGATTCATAAAGGAAAAGTAGTTTTGAATTCTGGAATCACTTTTGGTCCGGCTGGACATGCACATATGAGGTTAAACATAGCCTGCCCTGAAGAGGTATTACTTGAGGGATTAGCTCGCATCAAAAAAGCTTTCACATAAACCTTAGCTACTCATATTTACATTCGAATGTTTGAAAAGAATATAGAAAATAGAGCATGGGATAAAAGTAAAGATTCTTTTTGTTTCACACTCTAAATATAGCTAAACGGCGGGAGCAGAAGCAACTCCTTCGGAAATAAGCTTCTGTCCCAGCCTCATTTTTACTCATTAAAATTTTAAAACACAAAAATTCAGAAGAATTATTCTGAAATTTCTACTTTTTCAATGACTACATCATGTACTGGACGATCTTGTGGTCCACGTTGCACATTGGCGATTTCATCTACGGTATCCATCCCATTTAACACGTGGCCAAATACGGTGTGGCGAAAATCAAGCCACGGTGTCCCTCCCCCCTATACGCTTCAATAATTTCTGCTGGAAAACCTGCTCCTTCTAATTGATCAAGCATGTTTGCCGGTACATTTTCATTATTGACAATAAAGAATTGACTACCATTCGTGTTTGGACCGGAGTTAGCCATTGATAAAGCACCACGTAAATTAAATAATTCACGACTAAATTCATCTTCGAAACTGTCACCATAAATGCTTTCTCCTCCCATACCCGTGCCAGTTGGATCACCACCTTGGATCATAAAATCTGGAATAACACGATGGAAAATCACACCGTCATAATAGCCTTTCTTAGCTAATTCGATAAAATTTTTGACCGTTTTAGGTGCTAGTTCTGGGAATAACTGAACCGTGATGTCACCACGATTTGTTTTAATCACTGCTTTTGGCCCTTTTTCGTTTTCTAAACTTAATTGTGGGAATACCATACTATTGTCCTCCTAAAAATTAATCCTTCAATAGTAACGATAACATATTCTATCTATTCACTGTTACTGGAAACTTAAGAAAACGAAAAAGACTCATCTCATATAAATTTGATTATATATTTTTTTCAAATTATAGATATTTATCTGTCACCGCTTGTACTCTTGTATACTCTTGTAATTAGAAGCATTCTATAAATCCATGAAAACTTGAAATACTTTCTTATCCGTGCCTCATTTTTTGTTCTTTACACAATGTGAGTGAAAATCAACTATTTGAGCAGAATTCTCAATTAAATTCTGCTATAGTGTGGGTATGAGGAGGAATTTTTCTATGGAAATATATGATATTACAATCATTGGAGCAGGACCAGTCGGTATGTTTGCGGCATTTTATGCAGGCATGCGTCAAGCAAAAACGAAAATCATCGATAGTTTGCCTCAACTAGGCGGACAATTAGCGACTCTTTATCCTGAAAAATATATTTACGATATTCCTGGTTTTCCAGCAATTAAAGCTAATGAATTAGTGGATAATCTTGAGAAACAATTAACAACATTCAATCACTCGTTTCATTTAAACAAAGAGGTTCTTTCAATCACTAGAGATGAGGAAATCATTGAAATCACAACGACTAAAGGGTTACATTATTCAAAGGCAGTCATTTTGACTTTAGGAAGCGGCTCTTTCCAACCTCGAAAATTAAAACTGCCTGAAGCAGTTTCTTATGAAAATCATGGGTTGGATTACTTCGTGAATGATTTAATGAAATACGCTGGAAAAAAAGTAGCAATCGCAGGGGGCGGAGATTCGGCTATTGATTGGGCATTGATGCTTGAACCTATTGCTAGCGAGGTTTATCTTATCCATCGCCGTTCAGAATTTAGAGGGCACGAGCATAGTGTTAATTTATTAAAAGCTTCATCTGTTAATCTATTAACGCCTTATCTCATTGATGGATTAGCAGGAGAGAATGGTGAATTGACTGATATTCGTTTAAAAATGGTAAAAAGTGACGAGACAGTTAATCTGATAGTAGATTCATTAATCGTGAATTACGGATTTACATCAAACTTAGAGCATCTTTCATCTTGGGGACTTGAAAGTTCTAGAAATGCTATAGCGGTAAATTCAGACATGTCCACCTCTATACCGGGGATATATGCAGCAGGTGATATTTGTTCTTATAAAGGAAAGATCAAGCTGATTGCTACTGGTTTTGGTGAAGCTCCTACTGCAGTGAATAACGCTTTGCACTTTATTAATCCTAAAGAACGTACACAGCCGGGGCATAGTACAAGCTTATATGACCAATCCAATCTTAAAAAATAAGTTATTTTTGTATTGCTCCTTAAAATTCATACTCGGCAATAAAAAAACAACATTTGTTTCTTGTATTTTTATTTGTTAGGCAAATAAATAGAAAAGTTATTTATCAAAGGAAAGGGCGGAAAAGAATGGTCATAAAGACAGAAACATTAGAAGAAAAAGCACGTGAGTTACTCAATGAACGAGGGGTGACATTGGAAGATATCGCAGAATTGGTCATGTTTTTGCAAAAAGATTATATTACCGATTTAACTTTAGCAGACTGTGTCCAAAGCGTACATGCAGTTTTGACAAAACGAGAAGTACACAATGCTATCATCACAGGCATCCAATTAGATCTCTTAGCAGAAGAAAATAAATTAATGGCTCCCCTTCAACATATTATCGAAGATGGCGAAGGATTATACGGCATTGATGAAATATTAGCTCTATCAATCGTAAATGTATATGGGACGATTGGCTTTACAAATTATGGCTATATCGACAAAGTAAAACCTGGAATCTTAAAAAAATTAAATAGCCATGATGGTAAGAACGTACACACATTTTTAGACGATATCGTAGGCGCAATTGCTGCAGCTGCTGCTAGCCGATTAGCCCATCAAGAACCAGAAAAACTCAGTCGTTTAACTCAATAAAAATACTAACTTTTTATTTCACTAAATATATATAAATAATAGAAACGGTCTTAAAATCTAAATAAAAGCTCTAATACCATTTTAACTGCATAGTGATCCAAGACTTATTTAATCAAGAATAAATCGGAGTCACCTAAACTGATAAATCAATTTAGGTGACTCCGGTTTATCATTTCTACGATTATATGTCACATTTTTCTTGGCGTATGAAGAAAAAGCTACCCTTATTTTTTTCCTATCTCTCTTTTCCCAAAAATAACAAAGAAACCAAAGAACAGTTCGATCAAAAAAAGAATACGACAAAACTGTGCATGAAAAATTGTTCCGGCAAAACATTGATAATCGGATCGGTAGCTGGGTTAAATAACCAGTCATCGTTATTAAAGAACGTTTCATGAAATAAGATAAAAAAACGATCAAAACCCATCATCATCATAAAAGCAAATACGACTGGAATCAGCATGCCAATTTGGAATGGGCGAATCAATCGCCAAAAACGTTTGTTTTTATTTAGATAACGGATATAATAAATACTTGGAAATAACATACTGAGAAATACCACATAATCCAGTAAAAAGAGTTTTTTCACTTCATAGAAATGATGTGCGCCACTAGCAGAAATAGGAAAATCTTGAAGTTTCAATACTTCTTGGAAGGGGTTATTCAGATAAAACATCAATTGATCATAGTTCTTCAACAAAGTATTTTGATCAAGCGTTGTGTTATCCAGTATATTCAAATACTTGATATCTAACATATAAAGAAATCGGAAATTGATAGTTATCGCAATTGCTAAACTGACTAACATAAAGAACAAACAAATCAATCCAGCATATTCTCCCCACATCCATTTTTTTATTTTCATTTTAGAAACTCCATTCATCCAAAGAATGAAGAACATGCGTTGCAGGTATTGGCAACCTAGGAATATCTTCTGCCTTCGTAAACCCAGACAACACTAATAAAGTATCAATTCCATTACGAATCCCTGCTTGAATGTCTGTCTCATAATTATCTCCTACCATGATTACTTCTTCTTTGTTCAATCCTAATTTTTCTACTGCTTTATCCATAATAATCGCTTCTGGCTTTCCGATATAAACTGGTGGTGTTTGGGTAGCTGTTTCAACAAAAGAAATCACTGACCCAGCTCCTGGTAGTAAGCCACGTTCGGTGGGTATATTTTTGTCTGGATTTGTACCAATAAAAGTTGCTCCTCGATGTATAGCCAGAGTTGCCTTAACCACTTTTTCATAAGTCAAATAATTATCCAAGCCAACTACAACATAGTCAGGCATTTCTTCATCCCAAATAAATCCAGCTTCTAAAATCAAATCAATCAATCCAGCTTCACCAATCGCATATACTTTCTTTCCTTTACCATCTGCTTTCATAAAATCAATTGTTGCAAGACTAGCTGTATAAACTGTATCTGGCTTTACATGAATGTCAAATTCATCAGCCAATCTTTTGGCTACTGTTTGTGGGCTTTTGGTCGTGTTATTTGTCACAAACATAAAAGGCAACTTTCTTTCTTGAAGTGCCTCTACAAATCGTTTACCTGCAGGAATTGGCTCAGTCCCTCGATAAATTGTTCCATCTAAATCAATCAAATATCCTTTATAATCCATCTTTCACTACTCTTCCCTTTTTCTTATCGTAAAATTAGCGTTTGATTTTGGTTTTATCTCGGTTTCTTCGATTTTTTCGGTTTTTATTTGTTCATTTTTTCTTTTTTTTATCACTGTTCTTTTGTGATTGGAAGAAACTGGTCCTTTCTTCTCATCGATATATGCTCGATTTTGATTCTTCTTTTTTCTTCGTCGCTGTATATGCTTGTCTTTTTTACCAATCTGCTCAATAACAAAATAAGCACATCCAAAATTACAATATTCATAAAGATAATCTTCTAATGTATCGATCCGTTGGTCTGGATGAGCACGTCTGTTATCTACTCGGAAAAATCCTTTTAATCTTAATTGTTCATAACCCCAATCCCCAACAATGTAATCATACCTAGATAAAACTTCACTGTATCTTTCTCCAAGTTTTTCTGGGTTGAATCCCTCTCGATAATTTGTGACCAATCGATAGTGATTTTCTCCTATCAAAAAATTTATCTCGTCTAAAAAAGTAATGAGCTCACTTTTGCTTTTCTCCTGTTTTGGTTCTTCAACTATTTCTTCTAAAACTGCAGTGATCTCCTCTGTAACCGTTCGATCTTCTGTGCTTGTTGACGCATTTTTTTCTTTTGCTTCAGCTTCAATAGCATTATGCCCTTTTTGTTTAGCCGACATGCCTTCACCACCTATCATTCCTATTATACCTTGTTTTTATTTTATTGTATAGTGAACATTTAAGTATTCTCCTACCACGCTACGAATAAATTCTGGGAATAAAAATTCATTTTCTCCCGCAATTTCAATTGTTGGAAAAAAAGGAACAAACATAAAATGATCAACTGTTGTAAACGTATAACGTCGCTCCTTTTCTATGGGGTGATTCAACCAATTGACTTGTTGGTTCACTGCGTCATAAGAAACCCCACTATAAACCACTTGACCAAAAACTTTTCCGCGAAATCCCATTCCTCGTATCGGATAATTGCGTAAAAAAGCACGATTTTTTTCGATCTCTAAGATCAAACGAATCAAATCACTCCCCTTAAGCGAAACATTTAATAAATGCATAGGATGAGGTAACGCCGCGTGGAGCTGATCCTGATCAACAAACCCTGCCACTATTTCTGTTAAAAATAGACCACTATTTAACATGGCGACTTTCGTTTTTCCTCTGTATTTGACGGCTTCTAATGCTTCTTGAATAAATGAGTGCTCATCAAAAATATCTAAGGATAAGCTAAAAGGTAATTTGGCTACTTTTTTTTCGCCCAGCATTTTGTGTCCTCTAGCTAAATAATTTCTTATTTCTTGTTCATCATCCATAAGTACTGTCATTGTTTCAGTTGGTATAGCTTTCGCTGATTTTTTCATGATTTGCTTCTTTTCATCAAGGGTTAAATGGACCTCTCCGACATATTGTCCATATTTTCCTGCCGCAGCCAATTGCACACCATTAACGACTTGTCCATCCACAAATAAATGATGGGTATGAGAACCTAAAATGACATCAATAGCAGGTAGCTCTTTAGCGATTTGGATATCATCTTGAATCCCTAAATGACTCATCAAAACTAAGACATCAACTTTAGGTCTTAGTTCTTCTACTAATTCAGGCAAAATATCATAAGGATTACGAATATCCCATCCATTCGGACTATACGTTAAAGGGAAAGGAGCGGTAAAAGCAATCAATCCAATTTTTGTCTGTTGAGATGTTTCAATGATTTTAAAACGCTTTTCCCATTCTGGTGGTTTTAACGTATGTTTGTCAAACAAGTTATCCAATAATAGATCAAAATTTGCCCGGTCATACAGATGATTCAATTCTTCTTTTGCGTTCCCTACCCCTTCATTATTACCTATAGTCACTGCATCATAGCCAATTTCATTCATTAACACCACGTTTGCCTGTCCATCAGTTGCTTCTGATAATGGGTGCCATCGGTCCACAAAGTCACCTAAATCAACCGTTATCGTTGTTATATTATCTTTTTTTCATTTTCACGTTTTTTTTGTTCTATAAATCTTCTGATTTTAGGCCAGTTTTCTAGATGTGAATGTAAATCATTTGTATGTAAAAGAACTATTTTTTCCATAGTGTTCAATCGCCTCACTTTTCTTCATCATACCATAGGATTTTTCTTTGTTCACTTTGGAAGTTTTCTCTACCTGTTTCGTCCAATTCTAGTTTTTTAAATACTCTTCTTAGTGTACAAAGTGTACAAAAAATGGGACAAACATCCATAAGGGTCACGGCCCTCATGGTATTTGTCCCAGCCTCTCAAAATTACAAATTAATATAAATAAAAAAAGCCACAATAATCAGCCCATTGAAATAGTCAATCTCCTAATTATCAAGCCTTCTATTTGTTTCATCCAATCAGACACATGGCGGATCCTGCTTAGTGCTGCTTCCTTCCAGATCTGACACGCTTCACAAGCCCACCATTGTCCTAGCCTTTCGGCAAGTAATAGTATACCTCATTTATAGTTGTTTGACTAGCACTTTTTTGATTTCTTTTTCCTTGAACGTAATTCTCGAAAAAAATCCGTTAAGATTTGACGACATTCTTCTTCCAAAATACCGCCTAATACATAAGCTTGATGATTGAATCGTTCATCTTCTAATAAGTTCATCAAGGTGCCAGCAGTTCCAGCTTTTGGGTCAAATGCTCCAAAGTAAACTTCTTTTATTCGAGATAAAATCATTGCACCACTACACATTGGACAAGGTTCAAGCGTGACATACATCTGTGCTTTTTCTAAACGCCAACTTCCTACAGTTTGGCAAGCTTCTCTGATAGCTATCATTTCTGCATGAGTAGTGGCATCTTGTGTTGTTTCTCTTACATTATAACCTCTACCAATAATTGTATCATCTAACACAACGATTGCACCAATGGGCACTTCCGCTCGCTGTTCTGCCTTTTTTGCTTCCTTGATCGCAAAACGCATCCACTCTTCATGTTTTTGAATTTCTTTATCTTTAAATTCCACACAATCCCCTACTTTTATTTTTATTGCTTAACTTTAGCATAAGTCAAAAAGGTTGTAACTAGCTTTTTGACTTATGGTAGAATAAATACGAGGTGAGCTTGATGAACTTGACTAAACTAATTTCGCTTTATCCTGATGCACAAAAAAAGACTTTTCCTTCCTCTGATGAAAAAATCCTCTCTTTAGCTGTTGATGATTCTTTTTTATGGATTAAAAAATCCGTTCTTTATTTACAAGAAATAAAAATCCTGAAAGCGTTATTTCCTGTATCTGCTATCGGAAAGAATCATCCTTGGTATCATTATCTTTTTGAAAATCAGCCATTTCAACTGGAAAGCAGTTTCCGCATAATCCAGCTTCGCATTGAACCAAGAGGAGATTTTCTTAAAAGAGAATGGCAAGAAACCATCCATGAATTATTTCAATTGGAAGATTTTTTCTTTTATACAGAAACTGATGCTTTGCTGATTGAAAAAAAACATATCAGCTACTTTGATGCTCCTGATCTAAAAGGGATATTCTTTTCATTAGATGCTGATTTTGATCTTACTACACAAGTATTTGTTGGAACATTCCATTTACCTACACAAGATTTTTTCCCTATTTTCAGAAGAAAGAAAGATATTTTTAGAGGAAAAAAAATATTTTGCTTTACATGGTGGTACGATATCTTTACCTGAAGTTGCTTTACATTATTACACGAAAAATACCACAAATGCTAGCTCGTTGCTGTTGGGGTATCAAGACATTATCAAGCGTGCAGAGATGGAAGAGATCATTCTTGAATTATGGAAAAATCTAGGAAATATCAGTTCTACTGCAAAATCTTTATTTCTCCATCGCAATACATTAAAATATAGAATCGAAAAGTTTCAAGAACAATCAGGTTTTAATCTAAAGGGAGCAAATGATTTACTTTTTTGTTATTTTCTTTTATTGCCAAATTAACAGCCATCCATAAAACAAAATAAGCTTGGCATATGCTAAACGAACAATAAAATTGCCTTTGTTGATCGCGCATACGTCAAGCTTATTTTTCGTTCCATTTCTTTTTATGAATCACATGATTTTATCAACAAAATGCATGAGACGATCCTTCACGTCTTCAGTTGATCCTTTTAGCGAATCACCATACACAGAAATTTTCTTTTTGCCAGACTTGATTTTTTCTAAAATCCCCATCAAAGAGTCTAAATCACTATCATATAAATGTTCAATAATATCTAATAATTTTTCATTCCCATCAAAGGTATTCTCTACAATTTTTTTACTTTTGCTCGGTTAGTCATATGATGAATTTTTTCAATGACTTTTCCTGAAACAACTACTGCGGTCGCCACACTTGCAAATGTTGCAACACCTAATCCGATCGTTACTTTTGTTGATGTTTTCATAGTTATCAGCTACCTTTATCTACTTTAATCATAGCATAGATAAAACGATAAACGAATTATTTACCCTTTTGTATTCTTAAAATTGAAGCAGACTACAAAAATTATCACTATTCTTTCACCATAATATGAAATACAACATTTTTTTATTAATCAGAATACTGAATATTTGTTAATACTTTAGGCAAATTATCTTCTAGCTCTGCTAATCTATTCCAAATCAACACCATGGTTTCATAAAATTCGGAACTACCGGAATTCAAGCTTCCCAAAGCATTGAGCCAGAGTAATTCTAATAAATAAGGTTCATGGATACCTGTGTGCTCTTTTATATAATCTGAAAAAGCTCGCTTAAATAAAGAAGCCATATCTAATTCAGATTTGATTACTATACCTTTAATACTTTCGTGAATAGAAAAAAACTCCTTTAACAGATGGACGATACTAAAGAAATCGTCAATAACGTAGTCCACTAAGTAGCGATCAAAGCATATCGTTATTTCTTCAATAATTTTTTCTTTTAGCACCCTTATGGATTTGAAGTGGGCATAAATCGGATAAGTCGAACATCCGCAAAAAGTAGCTAAACTTCTGGCTGTTATTTTAGATAAACCATTTTCTTCAGCATACACCATACTTTTAAAAAGCAAATATTCTTTGCTAAAACTTGTTACTCTACTCATGTCTTCTTTCTCCCTTTCTCATCTTTGATGATTGTCGTCAACTAAATCATTAGCCCCTTTATTTTTTATTAAATAAATCAATATAAAAAAATTAATCCTCCAACAAAAAAATAACACTAATATGTATAAACTAAATTTAATTCTATACAAAATCTTGACCTACTTACGTATTTCGAAAAAACAAAAACAGAAACATAACAAAATCATCTAAATAACAGTTTTTTTATTGTTTTATCATTCTATCATACCCTTTATGGCTTGACAAAATAGACAAAAAAAAATAAACAATAGAATACATAATCATTAGCCATTTTTAAATAACATATTATATAACAAAATACTATCACTATGTGAGAATATCATACATTAAAAGCTCTTTCCACTCACAATTTATGTATACCCTTATACAAAAATAAAACAAAAAGGAGTCATCTATGTTAACTGATGCTAAAAAAAAGGAGTTACTTGTACTTTATACTATTGTCCAATCAAATGATTGTTCATTACATGAATTATCACAGATGTTAGTTACCCCCAAAAGAACAATCAAAGAAATCATACGAAAACTTAATGAGATTATTTTTCAGAATTTAGAGATCGAAAAGTTTATTTATTCAACCCCTAAAGGTGAGATCAAGTTGGACCCTTACCACGAAGATAAAAAAATGACGATTTTTTACTATATCAAATTGTTTTTTTTACGTGAATCGAACCGTTTTAATTTTTTGGTATTATTATTTGACTCCCCAAATACTTCTGTTTCCAAAAAGTTTCTACTTGAACAATTATACATATCCTCTTCTTATTTAGAAAAAATGAAGATTCTAAAACAGGCAAAGGATTTTACCGGAGAGTTGAAAAATCAGCTAACTGACATTTTGCCTAAAAAATTCGCACAAAACGAAGTACTGTATTTTAATTTTTTGCTCTGCTATTTTTTTTCCAAATCTCATTTCTGAACAACAAAAAACATTATTTGGGTATGAATTTTCTAAAAGTAACTACTCCATTTGCCGACAAGTTTCTTTATTGGTAAAAAAAATCAGCGAATTTTTTCCTACTATAGCGACAATGGAAAAAAAATACTATTATCATTACTTTATCACGATGCTGACAACAATTATTCTTTTATTTAAAGAACAGTTCGATGATTTATATGCACTTTATTTTCCAAATATAAATGTGCCAATTGGGGAAACGGATAAGACACTGGAGAAAATACAAGAAATAATTGGTACTGTATTTACTGATCATCCACGGAAAGTATTATTAATCAAACATCTTAGCCCATTGATCTATACTTTTTTAGTTTCAGAAGAAAAAAAAGAATTAACTGTTTATTTGCAAATGAATAAAGCTATTTCTGGCAACTATCCTATAAGTAATCGCTTGAAACAAATCTTTAACGACCAGTTTTTACAAATTACCGAAAAACCTGAGCATGCAGATTTGATTATAACCGATTGGTTTGAACCACAGCAACAAACAGCAGAAATTTTTTACTTCGATCCCACTAAAGAACATGAGCTTTGGCAAAACTTGTTGCATCTGATTCAACAACTTCACCAAAGCTGATTTTTCCATTTTCATAACCTCTTCTTTTTTTAAGACTTCTTTTATAGAATTTCATACTTTTCATACAAACAATATAATCCATTCTTGGTAGTCAAGTTGCTATAAGCTACGTATCTTTACGAGATTATTTTTTAATCTCTACGGTTACCACCAAATAGCAAAATCAAACGTAGCAAGAGCAGCCGCAACATAAGTTAATGCTGCTGCAAACAATACGTGTCTAGCCATAGGTACTTCCTCTTCTGTAAGAAGACCACCCTCACTTAAAATGCGAATAGCCCGTCTTGAAGCATTAAATTCAACTGGCAATGTGACTAATTGAAACAATAATGCAAGCGAGAAAGCGAAAATCCCGATATTGATCAATGTGTCATTCCAACTTAATAAAACACCAACCATAATTAATGGAAATGAAATCATCGAGCCAAAGTTAGCTACAGGTACTAAGGCTGCACGAATCTTTAAAGGGACATAATGAACTGCATCTTGGACAGCGTGTCCGCATTCATGGGCCGCCACACCTATCGCAGCTACTGAAGTTGATTGTGCTGTTGCTTCTGACAAGCTTAACATTTTGTTGCTAGAGTTATAATTATCTGTTAAGTCTCCCGCAATTTGCTGGACACCTACATTCGTAATTTGTTGGCTTTGTAAAATATATTGAGCCGCTTGCGTACCAGTAACATTATTTTTACTTCTGATTTTATCATACTTCCGAAATGTGCTATTTACATAAGCAGAAGCAATACCAGAAATAACTAATCCAGTTATAACTAAAAGAAATGTTGGATCAAATAAGCCGAACATGCCGTATCCATACATCACGATTTCACTCCTTTTTATTTTACATTATTTTACCATGCGCAACTTGAAAAGAATGTGAAAATATTTTGAGCATTTTATATTTTTTTGACAAATTCTGATTTTAATTTCATTGGCCCAAAACCATCAACTTTACAATCAATATTATGATCGCCTTCAACTAAGCGGATATTTTTCACCTTTGTGCCTTGTTTAATCGCGCCTGTTGCCCCTTTGACTTTCAGGTCTTTAATCACTGTTACACTGTCGCCTTCTTCTAAACGATTGCCGTTTGCATCAAGTACAATCAACCCTTGTTCTTGTTCTAGAATCTCTTCTTTAGTCCATTCATTGGCACATTCCGGACAAATATATAATCCTTGATCTTCATATGTGTATTCAGAGCCACATTGTGGGCAATTTGGTAATGTCATCTTTTTTCTCCTTCAAAAATAGCGTTAATCATTATTGTAACGGATAATCCTTCATTTGAAAAGAGACACTTGTGACTTGAACTATAATAATTATCAACAAATATCTTTATTATGATACTTACTATAGCCAATACTATTTTTCAAATGATCGGCAAGCTTCTTTGATCTCATCATAGATTTTTGTAACTTCAGTAAGATTTTTTGCACTTGCTCCGCTCGCTAAAGGATGGCCTCCACCATGATGTTTCTTTGCTATTTCATTGACCACAGGACCTTTTGAACGTAAGCGTACACGGTAATACCCTTCAGGTTGTTGCACAAAAATCCCCCAAGCCAATACTTC
This sequence comes from Enterococcus lacertideformus, assembly GCA_015680865.1. Lineage (GTDB taxonomy): Bacteria > Bacillota > Bacilli > Lactobacillales > Enterococcaceae > Enterococcus_B > Enterococcus_B lacertideformus. The sequence goes on from JADAKE010000018.1 coordinate 15,196, forward strand.
CTCGATCATCCCTGGTAGTGAAACAATGGCTGCCGTTTCCGCATCATCAATACCATATCCAGAAAGTAATTCTTGCGTTAAAATCACTTTTCCAGCTCCATTTTCATCAACTTGGATGTGTTGATACAAATACCCAGAAAGCTTCGCTACCTTCATCGGCATTTGTTCGATTTCACGATTAAGTGCACTTACATCAAATGGATAACTCATTAAAATTGCAGCAATCTCCAACGTTCTTGGTGTTGTAGATGGATACAAGAAACGGCCTGTATCCCCTACGATCCCTGCATATAGTAAACGGGCTGCACTGACATTGATGGACAATTCCTCAGCAAACATAAGGGCAAATTCAGCAATCATTTCACTACAGCTACTTGCTTTTGTATTGACCCAGACAAGATCACCATAAGTTTCATCGTTCGGATGATGGTCAATCTTTATGAGCTTATCTCCTAATTTAAAGCGTTCATCACTAATTCTAGGAGAATTCGCTGTGTCAGTGACAATGACCAACGAGCCTTTATAAACTTGATCATCAATCGTTTCCATTTCTGCTAAAAATCGTAATCCCGCAACTGTTTCACCAACTTGATAGATTTCTTTTTGTGGAAAGCTTTCTCTTAATATTTCAGCTAAACCGACTTGAGATCCTAAAGCATCGGGATCAGGACGTTGGTGGCGATGAACGATGATACGCTCATATTTTATTATTTCCTTTAATATCTCTGCTTGTACAGTCATTTTTTCCCTGCTTTCTAAGAACGTTCCATTACTTGGCAAACTACGATTGCTTTTGAAACGATCGTATTTTCAATATAAACTTCGATATCCAATTTTGCGGATCTTCGCCCAATTTCTAACACTCTAGGACGAATATCCAATTCACTTTCAAGTTGGATCAAACGCAGGTAATGAAGACTCACCTGTTCGATCATGATATTCCGACGTTGATTAAACACCATTGTTTTTTGTGCAACATCAGATAAAATCTCACTTAACACACCAAACGAAATCGTCCCAACGCCATTAACCATTTGAGGGGTAACGATAAATTTGAACTTGGGATTTTCTAAGGGATTTCCTTCTCTATCGCTATCAATAGTTTGAATCCCACCAGAAATTTGATCAGAAATCGTATCCGCAATTTGCGGTTGCCGTTGGACAAGCTGCATGGCTTTCATGACATCTTGTCTCGTGAGCAATCCTTCAAGTGTCAAGTCATCCGACACTACGGGCATGACTTCTAGCCCATCCCAAATCATCTGATGACTAACAGATGCCACACTCATAGTCTTTTTCACACTAATTGGCTCTTTGGTCATTACACGGTCAATCACTTGAGTAGGTGCTTTGCCTAATATATCTTTGGCGGTGACAATCCCCATTAGTCGCATATGTCGATTGACAACAGGAAAGCGCGTGTGATGTGTCTCATTTGATAAACTTTGATAGTCAGCAACTGTATCTGTTTGCAAAAGATAATGTGTTTTTTCAGCTGACATATAGATATCACTAACGAGCATAATATCTTTTTTTATCAGTTGATCACTCAATGCTCGGTTAATCATCGTCGCAACAGTAAACGTATCGTAGGTTGTTCGAAGAATAGGCATAGCTAGTTCATCTGCTAAATGAGCAATTTCAGGTGTTGTATCAAACCCTCCTGTAATCAAAACAGCTGCCCCGTCTTCTAAAGCTAATTTTTGTACTTCCGAGCGATTACCGACAATCATCAGTGAACCAGGTGTGATATAGCGCTCCATTGCATGTTTCGTCATCGCACCAATCACAAATTTATTTAATACTTTATCTAAACCCGACGCTCCGCCTAGAACATCTCCTTCAATAATTCTTACTACTTCACCAAACGTCAAACGTTCGATGTGTTTTTTTAGTTTACGTTCAATTCGAATTGTTCCTACACGTTGAATTGTAGAAACTAGACCGATATTTTCTGCATCTTTGATTGCACGATAAGCGGTTCCTTCACTTACGTTTAATTCTTTCGCTATGCTTCTAACGGAAATCCGATTTCCAACTGGTAAGCTTTCGATGTATTCTAAAATCAAGTCATGTTTCGTTGCCATATTTTTCCCTACACTTCTAGCGTCTCTGATACGCTCATTATTTTCCCTTTATTTTCTTCCAATCGCTCAATAAATGCTTGAGGATCTTGTTGGATAACTGGAAATGTATTGTAATGTATAGGCACAACTAACCTAGCACCAATACGCTTTGCCGCTCTTGCCGCATCCTCAGGTCCCATCGTATAATTATCGCCGATCGGTAAGAAAGCTACATCAATCGAAAACTGTTCTGCTAGTAATGACAAATCACTAAAATCAGCTGTATCACCTGCATGATAAATCGTTTTTCCTTCTGCTTGAATCACTATGCCGCTAGGTTCTCCCATATAGCGAAGTTGGCCATCTACTTCGTAACCAGAACTATGCTGTGCATGAACAAATTTCACTAAACCAAATGGAAATTCGTGTTTTCCGCCGATATTCATTCCATGCCCTTTAAGTCCTAAACTTCCAGCATAATCTGTTATTTCAACTATGCTTATGATCGTAGCCTCATTCTTTTTAGCGATGGGAACCATATCACCAACATGATCGTTATGACCATGGGTGACTAGCACCCAATCGACTACTACATCATCTACTGTTAAATCTGACATGGGATTCCCTGTAATGAATGGATCAATGATCAAGCGTTGCCCATTTTTCATTTCAATTGATATACAAGAATGTCCGTGATAAGTAATTTTCACTTTTTTCACTCCTTTTGTTTTCTATCACATTAGAAATAAAACGATTGCATTTAGCTAAATTTCCTTAAATAATAGTACAGTATCTACAGAATTATTGTAAAAGATAATACAGTTTGTACCAAGTCTTAAATCAATTGGTCGTTGTTTGACCTATTTATTTGATCAACTCAGCATAAGTAAAAGAAACGATTTTTTCAAAGTCTTTTCTGGCAATTTTGATGCTTCTTCCTAATTCCCCACTAGCCATGACTAGTTGGTCTTTGTCTCTGAAAAAACGATCTACTAAAAATAGATAATCTGGGTGTTCTCGATAGATGCCAATTGGCGTGTTTGCACCATGAGGAAAAACCGTATGCGCCATCAAAATCCATATCAGGAAACCCTACTTTACGATCGCCTGAGACTGCTCTAGTCTTCTGATAACCCAAATGTGCAGTAACTGAAATAATGACACCAGTTTTATTCCCTTTCAAAATTAACGTCTTACATACGAGCGCTGGATCAATCTTTCTTTTTTAATATTTCTTGAACACTAGCCAAGTCTATTGTTTGAAATACAAGCGTTTCATAAGGGATCTTTTCTTGGTCTAAGTATTGTTCCACATCTGTTTTACCCAGTTTTTCATCTCCACTTTTTTACTTACTTTTTATTTTACAAAAAATAGATGAAAATGATTCCATAAGTACTTAGATGTTCAAAAAACGGGACAAAGACGTTCCACTAGATGTTTAAGAGAACGATCTTCATCCCACAATGAATTGTATTATTTTTTCCCTCTGCGTTGTGTTGCTTCCATGATCACTGGCAGAATGACTGGACGACGTTTTGTTTGTTCAAATAAGTAACGTCCTAATTGATCTCTGATATCTTGTTTCAACTTACTCCATTCAAAATCATTGCTTTCTAAGTGTTTTGCAACAATTCTTTCAATCATCGTACTACTTTCTTTCATCAAGTCACGACTTGCTTTGACATAGACAAAACCACGAGAAGTAATTTGCGGCTTGGAAATAATTTTCTTTTCACGACGACTGATCGTAACAACTGCTACAAAGATACCATCTTCTGATAAAATTTTTCGATCACGTAAAACGATATTCCCAATATCACCGATCCCCAATCCATCAATCATCACATTTTCGGCACTGATCGTTCCAGCCACGCTCATTCGCTTATTCTTGTATTCTAGTACATCACCACGTCCTGTAATATAAATATTCTTATATGGAATGCCCACAGCATGAGCTAGATCTGCATGAGCTGCTAATTCACGATATTCCCCTTGAATAGGAATAAAATAAGTTGGTTTCATAAAATTGAGCATCAATTGTAAGTCGTTAGGATTTGCATGTCCTGAGACACGCATATTTTCAGAAATCAATTTTACAGTGCCTCCCGCACGGTAAATGATATCTTCTGTTTTAGCGACCATCGTTTCCATTGCGATACTAGGCGTTGTTGTGATATAAACGAGATCGCCTTCTTCTATCTTGATATTGCGATGGGTTTTATTCGCCATTTTTTGTAATGACTTGATTGGCTCTCCCATACGCCCAGTTTCTAAAATAATGATTTCTTCTGATTGATATTTTTTCATGTCTTTAAATGTAACGAGCAAGTCTTCACTAGGAAGTTGTAGTTTTTCTAAACGCATAGCTGTTCGAATAATTCTTTCAAAATCTTGTCCAGTCAATACAACTTTTATGTGTGCTTTCTCAGCAGCATCAAGAACTTGTTGGACTCGTTGAAGGTTACTTGCTACACAAGCAACAATGATTCTTCCTTCCCAGTATTTGATCGTATCAAATACTTCATCTGCAATTTGAAGCTCAGATGCTACAGGAACAGGGTTTTCAGCATTTGCTGATTCACTGAGTAAAGCCAATACCCCTTCTTTCCCGATTTCTGCCAAACGAGCGTAGTCTGTTTGATACATAGGAATTGCTGTTTGGTCAAATTTAAAATCACCAGTATAAACAATATTTCCTTCCTTAGTTTTTAAATTGATTCCCACCGAATCTGGTATCGTATGAGTTGTGCGGAAAAAACTAACAACCGTTTCCCCGAAATCAATTTCTGTGTGCTCATCTACTACATGAAAATCCTTAAATCCTTTTGCCGTATCGTTTCGACTAACACTTAATTTTGCTAGTTCGATCGTCAGCTCTGTTCCAAACACTGGCACTGATAACCTTGATAACAAATAAGGCAATGCCCCAATCGCATCCGCATGCCCGTGGGTTAAGAAAACCCCTGCTACACGATCCACGTTTTCTTCTAAATACGTAAAGTCAGGAATAACCACATCAATTCCTAACAATTCGTTTTCAGGATATTTTAGACCACAATCTAAAACAAAAATCTCTTCCCCCACTTCTGCAATATACATGTTTTTTCCATTTTCACGTACACCACCTAAAGGGATAATTTTAATGGTACTCACAAATTTCACCTCTTCTTACGATGTCTAAGTTTAAAGACATCAATTTTCTTCTTTACTTATAATAGATGATTCAGTTTAATGAATAAACTCATAAAATTCTTACTTACACTTTTTATTTGGTAAAAGTCCAAATAAAACTAGCTTGGCGACAATTGACTCACTTTGGTCATCTGTCATTTTTGAATGAATCTCATTGAGTAAATGAATCGTTTATTCTTGAAAATACAAAAGCCGAAAGCACTAGCATCGACTACTCTCCATCATTATACAACAAATTGGATAAATCGCTAGCATCTGCTATTTTCAAAAGCCCAATAGCCAAGAGCGATGTTTTGTAGAGTTCAGAAATAAAAGCAAATTTTCCCTCTTAATGACCAATAATTGGAACACTATCTCACTGAATCATTGAATGTTTTCTTCGTTCATCTGTTACTCGCATACTTCGTCCATTTTAACATATTTTTGAGAATAACTATAGGAAGATTTTTTATGTTGTGAAAAGCAGAAATAAATCTGAACGTGTTTTCCGGTCAGTTTAAGGAATTTTTCCTACACTCATTCTGATAACTATTAGGAGGAATACATAAAATGAATTTTAATAAATGTGCACTAAAGAATATAAAGGAGGAGAATCCAGCAGTAAAATCATCTGACTATTATATATCCACTTACGCAAACTATCTCCACTTAACTGAACGTTTTTAATGCTTGAAAAGGACGGGCGACTTCTGTCTAAATCAAGTTAAAAATCAAATAAATGATTACAACTTAAATTATATGATACATAACTTTTAATTAAAGCATGATGTAATTTAAAAAGAAAAGGATTATATTTACTGTTGATAGTAAAATTGATAAGGGGATTTTTTATGGATAAGAACATTCATCGATGATTTGTAAGAAGGCAAGAAAAACTTGGTGTTAAGAAAGAAGAATTGGGCATTAAAACAAGCCGGAAAAAATCCTCATAAAGGATGGAATTCCATGGTAAATTCTGGATTAGGTGGCATCAATAACATACATAGGGATAACTCAGGTTCAGTTTTTAGATCCAAAGAAATAGATAATAAAGCTTACCTTTTAGAAGAAGCAAAACATAAGAGAAAATCATTATAAATTTAAAAAATAAGTTTGTTTTTACTAGAACTATCAAAATTAATATTGTTTTTTCTATGGTAGATACAGCGAAAAAACTACTTTTTTACTACAATAGGTTTTCAATTTTACAATAGATTAAAGAATATATAAAAGGAGGCTGCGACAAACACCCATGAGGGGCATGTTTGTCACAACCTCTTTTTAAATAAACAGTGAAATAAAAGTAATGTCTTCGAAAATAAGCCGAAATTTGTGAAACACTTTACGTAAAGTCCTTCTTATTTTCTTGATGCTAAACGCTTTTATGTCACTATTACCCGTTACTTGAGGACTTCTCTTCATCAACATCATTTGACGAAGTAGTTCATACTAAAAATAAGGCTTTTCCAGTAAATATCAAGTACCATCGAATAAAAAACAAGAACGATTTTTATCTGTACATTCTCTTACTTCACTTGCTTTACTTTTTTATTTCTTATCATCTTTTTTGGAGAATTTTTCTTTGACATCTTCAAAGCCTTCTTTTAGATCATCACCTAAGTTTCGTGCTTTTTCTTTAATGTCTGCACCAAGTGACTGTGCTTTTCCTTCGGCTTCTTTACTCTTATCATTTGTTGCTTTACCGTAAGCTTCTTTTCCTTTACCAACTACTTTATCTTTTGCATCTTCTGAACGTCCTTTTAAATCTGCCATATTAATTCCTCCCTTAATTTCATATCTGACTATTATCAGGGTATCATCAACTGGGAAAACAGACAAACAGTTTGCTCTTAGATTGTCTTTTCAAATGTTCCCCAAACTTTTACTTCTTTATTTTCCACCATTACTTTCCCTTTCGCGATTACTGTATCAATTACTAATGTTTCTTTATCCAGGATACATAAGTCTGCATCGTTTCCAACTTGAATCCTTCCTTTTTTCGCAAGTTTTAAAATACGTGCTGGATTCACAGTAATTGCTCGAAGTGCAACTTCAAGCGGGATATTTTCTTTTTGAACATCTTCTCTTATACCGACCAGTAATGATTTTGCGCTACCAACACCCATACCGATAAAATGATTATTTTCATCAAAATAAGGCAGACTACCTTGTCCATCTGAAGTCATAGTAAAATTATCAAGGGAAACGCCTGCTTCTATAAGCTGTTTCAGCGCTTTACTAAAACGAACTTCTCCATCCGTTTTTTCCCAAAAATCTGGATCTTCACTCGCCGTAAAATCGATCGTTCCTCCTTTTTTTGCAAAATCAATACATGCTTCTAATAATTCTGATGTGCGATTGGCATGGGTAGGTAAAAATTGGGTAATCGGGATTTCTGTTTCTTCAACCACTCGTGTCAACAACTCCAATTTGCGTTTTCCCCCACCTAAATGAACATTCACAATTCCTGCTTTACCAGACAACATACCACCTACACGAGCATCCGCTGTTGCACGGGCAAATTCTTCAAATGTGGGTTGCGAAGAGCGGTGATCCGAAACAGCGATTTCTCCAATACCAATGATTTTATCCATCGTCAGGAAATCTTTGATAACCGAATCGGTAATTGTTTTGATGGGTAAGCGATAAGAGCCTTCATAAACATAAGTAGAGATTCCTTCTGCCTCCAGTCCTTTCGCTTTACTGATCAACGCCGTCATGTCTCTTACTTCTCCATCCGTACCCAAGCACCCCACCACTGTGGTTACACCTGCTGATGTCAACTGACTTAATGAAACTTCTGGTGTCCGATTCTGATAACCACCTTCTCCCCCTCCACCTAAAAGATGAAAGTGACAATCAATAAAACCTGGTGTGATTATTTTCCCCGTACCGGAAATCTCTTCGACATCTAGCTCCTCATATCCTCCTGTAAGTGTTTCTTCAAGAGCAATAATTTTATCTCCTGCTATTAAAACATCCATCGTTCCTAAATAGTCTGGTGCATAAACTTCGATTTGGCGAATCATTTTCATTTTTCTTCTTCCTCTCTATTTACTGCTATGTTTTAGTGACACAAGCTAACCTCATTTTTTAATCAAAAAATGAGTTGCTTCCTTCTCTGTTTTTTCAAACAATCAAGCCGAAGAATAACGAAAATAATAAAAACTATTTTCAGATTCTTCGGCTTATTATTTTAAGCTTTATTTTCATTCAGTGACTTTTAAATCTTTGCAACAGGAATCCTAGCTAATCATCATTTGAATACTCTAGCACTTCAATTTACATTATTGTAATCCAATTGCAATGGCGATCATGATGAAAATCGTACCTAAGACGAAAAAGAATCCTTGCATTTTTATTTGAAATCTCGCCCATTTTGCCCATTCAATCCGAGCAACACCTAGCACACCAATCAAGCTTGCCGAAACAGGAGTAAAAGCATCCATAAATCCAGATCCTAACTGGTAAGCTAACACAGCCGCTTGTCCAGAATTAGATGTTACAACTAAATTAAATAGGCTTTGGAAGATGTACATTGCCCATGCGCCGATGAAAGCTGGCACGCCAGCTAATACTGTACCAATACTGTGTAAAATCGTATTTAGTGCAGAAGAAGTAGAAGCATCTGACCCACCTAACACCAATAAGATTCCTTTTGCCATCCCTACTACGATCGCTGTCCCAGCTAAATCCGCAGCACCAGATTGAAACGAAGAAGCGATGTCATTGATTTTCATCCCATCAAGTTTAAAGATCACGGCAATAATACCAGCCGCTAACCCCATGACAAAAAATTGTGAGGCAATTTCTGGAATATAATACCCTTTTTGCGTAACGCCCCAAACGATCCAGACCAAAACAGCAAGCATTTCTACTAATATCAACTTATGCCCTAACAGAAAGGCTTTTTTTTCATCTGTTGTTTTTTTCAAATGTGTTCTAAAATAATCATCGGATTTATAAGTTAGAGAACTTTCCGGATTTTTACGGATTTTTTATGCGTAAAACATTAAATAACCAGCTGAAAGTGCCGTAACAACTCCCCACATAATCAATCGGAATGTTGCACCAGATAATACTGGAATCCCGGCGATTCCTTGAGCAACAGCTACACTGAATGGACTCATCCAAGAAGTAGCGTTCCCTACTTGAGAAGCAACATATGTCACCGTAACAGCTACAATCGAATCATAGCCCAGAGCAATAACAAATGGAACCATCACCATCGAAAATGGGATGACTTCCTCGGCCATGCCAAATGTGGCACCTCCAAATGAAAAAGCGAAAAATAACAGCGGTAAAGCTAGGCGTTCTAACCCCTTTGTTTTACTGATAAACGCATAGATCCCTGCATCAATTGCTCCGGTACGCATGATGATCCCAAAGGCACCTCCAACAACTAAAATAAGAGCCGCAATAACTACAGCTGATCCGTATTTATCACCGGAAACCAACCCTTCAAAAATAAAATTCAAAAATCCAAAGCCACCGAAATCATCTGTTCCCCATACTTTTGCTGTTTTATGAAGTTTTTCTGAAGTATCATAAATTTTTTCCCCATATTGATCATAGAGGGCATCGTCCGTTAAAGAAATTTCATCTAATTTTTCTTGCGTGAGATTCTTTTCTCCTTTAGAGATGACTTCTTCTAATCCTTTTTCAGGAACACCTAGTTTTTCTCTTTCTGTCGGATTATTTTCTAACTCTTTTAATTGTTTAAATACATAACCCTTATCTAAATTATACGCATAGCGAAATGAATCTTGACGCAAAACAGTTCGTGTGCTTATTTCCCCATTTGCATCTTTATATTCAATGTCTTGCGTACTAAATTTTCCTGCTGGTACAATAAATGTTAATAGCCAAGCAAAGACGACTACTCCAAAAATAATCACATACGTGTGTGGCGTAGTCATTTTCGTAAGATCCCGTTTTGGTTTTCCTGAAGAAATTTGTTTCTTCAAAAGTAATTCTTCCTCTCTATTTAAAAAATTTATGAATAAAATAATGACAAATCAACTAAATTATACAGTCAATTATTTTTTACACATTAATTATATATTAATACAATCTCTTTTTTTTACCTAGCAAAATGTTAAAAAAGTATCGTTAAAGCCTTTAATCGACATTAACTTTCAGTTAAATAACTATTCTTTTCTTTACTTAACACTAAAATAAAAATTTTTCATCATTTTAACTTTCGAATATAAATCCCCTTTTATCGAAAAAAATAAATTTTTATTCATTTATTTTATATCAATTATCGAATAAAAAAAAGAGGTAATCTGCTAAAAAAAGAAAACGTCCCTAAGACTTTTTTCAATCAATGAACAATCTTCATTGCAATAATCATAACTAATGTACTATAATTGTAATGTAAAGAGTTTTGGGGAAGACTCTTTCATCAACGTGTATTAAGAGACAAGAAAGAATTCAAATGAATTCTTTCTTGTCTTCTTTTGTGCATTCAAACAAATGAATCGCATGTAATTATTTACGTGTTCTAAACAAATTTTCTGTTCTTTTCCTCAAAAGTGTGTTCTTTCTTTTATGTATCTTTTTCTTAACTGGTCAGCTGATGTGTTGTAAAATAAAGGGTTTGTTGCAGTAATAACATCGTAGCAATGGAGGAGCTATCACAAATCGAAAGTTCATTATCAGGTAAAGTAAAAACCGTATCATTCATTCCTGCATGATTATCTAATACTAAATCAGCAAATTCGAATAATCGCAAGCCACTGCTATGTTGAGGCTTGATACTTCGTGATAAATCAAATCCTGTAACAATAATCAATAAATGACCATTTGCTTTGATCCATTGTGCTAACTCAATGCTACTAGAATCTCTGCCTTCATTTGAAAGAAGCAAAAAAATATCTTCCTGATTCACACAGAGTTGGTCGATAATCGCTTGTCCTGTTCCCTCCAGTTTTTCATATAGACCATTTGCAGGATTATTGATCCATACACTTGGTATGATTTCTGGTAAATTTTCCCAAAATTCAAATGCGATTCAATTTAAGCTACGACTTGCAAAAATCTGTAGTCTACCGCCCAAAGAAATTTGTCGAGCAATTAACATACTTGCTCGCTGCATCAGCGGTTCCTCTATTCTTAATTTTTCTTATAATTGATGATAATAATCAAAATAGCTTAGATTCATCCATTTCTCCTACCTTTACTTTCACTATAAAAACAGCGATTTAAACGAAAGGAATGCAAAAAAGGTATTGAGCGTTCTGCCCAATACCTTGACATAGTAAATAAATCAGCATACGATCTTATAAAAAATAGCCATTTAAGGGTAGAAATCCTCCCTCAAATTAGGTACAATAAATAAGGTTGATGCACTGCATTGACTATGGCAAATGATCGGTCAGGGTGTATATGTGTGACTGGTCATTCCCAGATCGTTAGTTGCCGCTAACGATCTGGGAGCCTTTTTTTTATTCAGCTTTTTCTATCCTCAACCATTCTAAGTAATCTCAGGATCAAGTGCAAGTATGAAACAATTAAAAAATTTAGGTCTGTTTTCTTTACATACAAATTGTTCTTATTACTTTACTAAAAATTCTATATAATTAGGATTTCTTTTATGATCTTTTATTCACTATTCTTAATCTTATTAAATTTAGGGGTAATAAATAAATCTTCTTCTAAGTACCCAAAGCACTAAAATAGTTGGCTTTTTCACTTATATTATAAAAAAGAGCGACTGCTTGACACATTAAATACAAGCAGTTTTTTTGAAAGATTTTACCTACCTTGACTTTTTTACCCTAATAAAGTGTAAAACATAGTAACAACAATCCTTTTTCGTACAGGATTGTTGTTATTGAAATAAAACCAATGTAATGATTTGCAATACTCAATGACTTAGAGACTGCGACCAGCTATTTTGAACCGAACATTCTTTTGTCAAAATAATTTTTATTTTGATCGATTCTTTTTGCTTCGTGAGGAAATTGCATGCTTACCTTTTTTACCAATATGCAATTTCCTAAAAAAAGGTGGGAGACAAAGAAATAAATAAAGTGCAACAAAGACAAGCACAAATATTACAGCCTCCCGTATTCCTAATGCAAGTTCAAGCATCATACTCAAAATTGAGATAGTTGCTAGATACCAGATAAACATCAAAAAAGTTTCTTTTTTTATTATCATTTTAAATAGAACATATGCACTGATTAATACTACTGGAGTCAAAAACAACCAGTTATTTCCTTCCATTAGCCACTTTAATACATCCAGAAGTGATTGACTGATTGTTATTAATTTTCCCATGCAACGCGACACACCTTTGCTTTTACTAGACTAAATAGGCAATTTTATCCTATCTTTTGCTTTGATATCATTGCTATTTCTTCTATTTTACTATAAAAATCATTTTTATTAAATTTTAAGCGAGTGACTGCTGAACAAGTAAGGCTAAAACAAAATAGCAAAAATTAAACAGTTATAACTCTTTGCTAAGTTGAATAAGATACTCTTTCAGAGTTCCGCCAATCACAGAATGTTGTAAACCATATTCAATATTTGTTTTCATATACCCAAACTTATCGCCAACATCATACCTTTTTCCTTTAAATTGCCTTGCATATATTTTTTGGCTTTGATTTAAACGGTCAATTGCATCAGTCAATTGAATTTCGTTTCCAGCTCCAGGTTGTTGTGTTTCTAATACTGTAAAGATTTCAGGTGTCAATAAATATCGTCCAATAATAGCAAGATTGCTCGGAGCATCATCTGGATCTGGTTTCTCCACTAATTTTTTTACCTGAAATAACCCAGCTTTTTTTCTGACCCTAGATCAATGATGCCATATTTGGATGTATCTTCTGGCTTAACTTCCATCACAGCAATCGTTGAAGCGCGAGTTTTTTCAAAATCCAATATCAATTGCTTAGTTAAGGGGACTTGATCTACCATTAAATCATCCCCTAGCATCACTACAAAAGGTTCATTTCCTACAAATGCTTTGGCTTGAAGAACAGCATGCCCCAAACCTTTTGGATGGGATTGACGAATAAAGTGAAGATTTACATCTTCTGTTTTTTTCACTAATTCTAATAAATCCAGCTTTTTTTTATTACGTAGGTTGATTTCTAATTCCAGATTGGCATCAAAATGATCTTCAATTGGGCGCTTTTCTTTTCCTGTTACAATCAAAATATCTTCGATCCCTGATAGTAAAGCTTCTTCCACAATAAATTGAATTGTCGGTTTATCAACAATCGGTAACATTTCTTTTGCCATTGCCTTTGTCGCAGGTAAAAAACGTGTACCTAGACCACCAGCAGGTATAATTGCTTTTTTTACTTCCATCTTCTTAAACCTCTCATTCAATTTATTTGGATTTATCTCAATGAAAATTCATTTTCTATTTTACCATCTCGCAACATGATCTCTTTTGCTGCTTTTTTGATGTCTTCACCATTATATAATACATTGTAGATAGTTTGAGTGATAGGCATTTCTACACCTAGCTGTTCTGCTAATTCAACAGCTGCTTTGGTTGTAGAAACACCTTCAACGACCATACCCATATTTTCTAGGACTTCTTCTAATTTATGTCCTTGTCCAAGCAAATTGCCTGCTCGCCAGTTACGTGAATGAACACTGGTACAAGTGACGATTAGGTCCCCCACCCCACTTAAGCCGATAAACGTTAAGGGATTCGCTCCCATTGCTACACCTAGTCGACTAATTTCAGCAAGACCACGCGTCATGATCGCCGCTTTAGCATCATCTCCAAACCCCAATCCATGGATAGCACCCGCTCCAATAGCAATAATATTTTTTAAAGCCGCTCCTGTTTCCACACCGATCACATCGTTATTTGTATAAATTCTAAAATAATCGTTCATAAATAGATCCTGAACATATGCGGCAGCCTTTTGGTCAGTACTTGCAGCAGTAATTGTAGTGATATCATGGACAGCAACTTCTTCTGCATGGCTTGGTCCTGAAAGAACGACGATTGCCTCTCTTTTTTCTTCAGGAATCTCTTCAGAAATCACCTCAGAAATGCGCTTGTGTGTGCTTGGCTCTAATCCTTTACTTGCATGAATGATGATAGGTTTTGTGTTCATTTTTCCAATTAGTTCTTGCGCCACAGAACGAATAGCTTTTGTGGGCACAACAAATAATACAGCCTCCACGTCTTTTACTGCTTCAGCTAATTCTTTGTAACCGATAACTGTTTCAGGAATTTGTAAATAAGGTAAAAAATGTTTGTTCGTGTGATATTGATTGATTTCGTCAATTTGTTCAGGGACATTTCCCCAAATACGTACATCATTTCCATTTTCTGCTAGTGTTTGTGCCAAAGCAGTTCCCCAAGACCCTGGACCTAAAACTGCAATTTTTTTTCTCATGAAAATTCCTCCAAATAAAAGTTGATATTAACCATTATAGTATAGATACTTTAAATATTGGACTTATTTTTACTTGTTTAACTGTTTGTTTAATTCTTCCTATAGATAAACTCATGAAAACTAAATATTTTTATCTATATTGTTGCAATAACACACACTTTCTATTTTTATTTTTTTGTGAGTTATGATTAATTCGTAAAATAACGGTTACAATTCATTAAATGGAGGCAATGCGCATGGGCGAAGAATGGTCAGTTTCACCACCAGTATAGTAATTTAGTATCTTTTGTTATGAAACATCATATTTACAAAAAACAATTTTTTAGGTTTACTTGTTTGAAGTTTGATAAAAGAGGCTGGGACAAACTAGATCATTTTACTTCTTTGTTAAAAAGAATACAATCATATCTAACTGTTAATACATTCTAGACCAATTAGGGCCAACGACAACTTTAGTAGGAGGTAGCCTTTTTTTATTTTTTTTACTCATTTAGTTTTCGTATAAGAAGCTTACTTCCGAAGGAGTTGCTTCTGCTCCCGCCGTTTATCCGTATTTAAAGTGTGAAACAAAAGGAATCTTTACTTTTGCCCCATACTTTTTTTATTCTCTTTTTAAATTATTTTTTGCCATAGAGCAAGTGTGGTATCAGGTTTCCAACTTGCGATTGCTGTATGCGCTTGAAGACAACGATAGCGACTACCATTATAAGTCACAATATCGCCTACTTGATAACTCGTTCCTATAGTCCAAGCATTCTCTTGTGAATTTTCACTTGCAGTTTTTGCTACTACTTGTTGACTTTTCTCAGAAATACCAGAAGCATTGATAGCAGCTACTTGGTAATAATATATTGTATCAGATGCTAGCCCATTATCAACAAGATATGGTGTGGTTGATTTTGCAACATAAACACCATTTCGATAGATAGCATAACCGGCTACTTCTTCTTTTGGATCATTTGCTGTCCAGCTCAGAGTCACAGTATTTTGAGTCACACTTTTCACTACTAGATGAGTAGGGGCCGATGGCACTTCTAGCGTTGTCGCATGCGTTTTAACTATTAAGCTATCAGAAGGTGTTGAACGGTTGCCAGCTGCATCTACTGCTTCAATCGTAAATGAATAAGTTGTATCTGGTAAAAGATTTGTTACCGTATAATTAGTGGTAGTACTAGTTCCAACCAATTGATTATTTTTATAAATATTATAATGTGATACTCGTATGTTATCTGTAGATGCTGACCAGCTTAATGCAACACTGGACTGTGTAGCTATGCCTTTTAAGTTCTCTGGTTTAGATGGTTTTTCTGTATCTGGTACTTGCTCCTTGAACAAGTTTTGATACGCCTTTGCAAATGATTGGTTGTAAGCTACTCCGGAGGAATTTCTTCCTTCATCCCAGTTCACACTCCATGTCATAATTCCTTTTAAAGGTGTTTTTTCTTTTTCCATCTGTTCAAATACTTGGTAAACTTTTGATGGGTCTTTCACATAACCATTCGCCGCTGCATCTTCATTAGCTGGGATCCCCAGTGCTAATTTGCTGGCAGGAATTTTGATAAAACCATTGTTACCTTCATTAAATGCTTTTGAAATTCCATATAAAAATTCATACTTTTTCGCATCGTTGTTTTGAGCGATCCATTCCGTTCCAAAACTAATACCGTCTCCAGCTTGATTGTATAATTGAGGAGCAATAAAATCATATTCTTCTTCTAACGCATTTATATAAGGTACATATGCTCCTTGAGTTCTTAGATATGGAAATTCAGGCGCCATTGAAATAATAAAATGTTTATTTTCTTTCTTATAATGTTCACGTACAATTTTTAAAGCATCCGGAATGACTGTTCGGTTGTTTCCAGCAGCGACTGCAGTTTACTCTAAATCAATATCTAAACCATCAAAACCATAAACTTCAACTAAGCGAATGATCTCATTCGCAAAAGCTTGTTCTTGACCACGATGTAACTCAATATGTGAATCTGCTCCGCCTAACGAGAGGATGACTGCACGACCTTCTGCGTTTAAAGTAGCTACTTTCTCACGGAAAGCTTGATCTGTCATATTGTAAGGTTTAAAAGTTGGGATTCCTTCTCCTTTCATAAACGAAACGGTTATGACATTATAGAAGGGATTGATTTTTGCTAAATCAAGGTCAGCTGGACGTCCCCCCTTATATCCTGCGCCTTGTTCTGCCTGCCAATTGTGATAATAACCAACAGAAATTTGTTTATTCGAAATATCAGGCATGGTATCTGCTGCATCTGCTGCAAAAACAGTCGCTCCTACACTTAACAGGGAGCTAAATACTCCCATTGAAAATAGTAACATTTTTTTCTTCATAAAATCGCCTCCAACATTTTCTATTACATAACATATTAAAACACAATGGAAAACGATCACGCTTTTTTGCATGCTCTTGCAACAAAGTAAATAAACCAACGCACTTTTTTATAAATAAGACGCAAAAATGATGTTAACTGAACATTACATAATAATTATGTTATGATTAAAAAAACATTAGGAGGCTATATATATGACAACTCATTCTTCTCTCATTCGCAAATTAAGAAAAGAACGCAACTTGACACAAGAACAGTTAACGCGTGGTATATCTCAACGAGGAACGCTTGCAGCTTTTGAATCACGTGGAACAAAAATTAGTTTTGAGTTATTAGTTAACTACCTTGAACGGATGAATGTCACCCTGGAAGAATACCAATTCCTTCTTAATAACAACTCTCTTACTAACAAACAAAAATTAACAAATTATTTCATTTCTTCCAAAACAATTACTAGAGAACAAGAATTAAAATTGCTAAATGAATATGAGAAAACAGGAAATATCTATTATCGTTTAATCTATGCTCAAAGAAAATTGATTACCAACTATCTCTACAATCGTTCAACGATCAAGCTAGATATAGAAGAAATAGCAGTGATAAAAAATTACCTAGAAAAAATTGAAACATGGGGTCATTTTGAATTAACGATTTTTTCAAACTGCTTGTTTATCTTTGACGATCAATATATTATTCATTCATTTCAAACAAGTGTATCGAAAATGAAAACTTACATAGATGCTACTTACTACCCAGAACTTCTCTCTAATTTTATTCTCAATGGTTTACGCCTCTCCTTTAATCGTCATTCCGTTCTTTTGCGAAAATACTTTTTACATGAATTTAAAAAAATTGCACAAAAACATAAACGCTCCGTAGACATTGCCTATTTTAAAATTTTTACTGCATTAGATCATTTATCCGAAGATGACGAAACTGCCATTCATGAATTTGAAAAAGGGATTGAATTTTTTGAATGGTTAGAATTACACGATGCAAGAGACTATTTTATCAAACTAAAAACAACGATGGCGACCAAAAACCTTCAACCTACTTCTTAATTAAATCATCCTTTTAAGATTTTTTCGATCAATCATATACACCTTAATATCCATCGATTGTATCTACCTTTTCTGAGTTCTTTCTATTACTTATCTTACTACTATTCTATAGAAATAGAAAAGAAAAATAATGATATTTCCTTTTTGGTTTGGGAATACTGGCTCTATACTTTTTGATGTTGGTAACTTTCGCTAACCTCTTTTTTGTGAATCAAAAATATAGAAAAGACGCTCTGAAATCCTTTAGAATTAATTTGGGCTCTACAATTTATGGGACTGATGAATCAGAATTGAT
>JADAKE010000019.1 GCA_015680865.1 Enterococcus lacertideformus
TTCTTCTATTGCATGTTTTGACATTACTTTAGCTATTTAAAATATGGCATGCAATTCTAGTATTTACTGAATGAATATGGCTACGGTGACTGCAAATCTGAAAGAGAATTTTTTATTGAAGAACTCTCAAATCTTGGATAGGATAGCTATTTAGAACTAGTTATTGACTATTCAACTCCCTATGACACAGCCAAGTTTATGGTGCGATAGAGAGTTGTTAGTACTATGCTGAGAAATTTTAGACCTATAAGGAATCTTTGCTTTTGTCCCATGCTCAATAATTCTAAGATTTCTCTTTACCAACATTATTTGACAAAGAGTCGGAACACTTCATAATAATAAAATCTTTCTCACTATCACTTTATATTAGTCATAATGACTGCTTTTTCATCCCATATAGATAAAAAATATTGGAAGGTTATTAACATAGAATGATTTTTTTTATAATTTTTATATTGTTGTAATACGGTACAAAAAGAATTTATTTAATTATTTAAAAGTATACTAAATACCGTGATAGAAAGTATTTTCACAAATTTAAGATTTATTTGGAGGAAAAAAATGAAAAAAAGTATGTTATTAGGATTAGGATTGATTTTGGCTACAACTGGTTTAACCACATTGTCATCAGTAAATGTTTTTGCTCATGGTTATGTACAATCTCCGATTAGTCGTGCTTATCAAGGTAATATTGACAAGGGCAAAGATTATGATGGAGCTATCGCAAAATATGGTATTGCCGCTAATGAACCACAATCATTAGAAGCACCTAAAGGATTCCCAAAAACAGGTCCTGCTGATGGAAAAATCGCTTCAGCAAATGGAGCTAAAGGATTTGAACTAGATCAACAAACAGCTACATTCTGGAAAAAACAAGATATTACTGCTGGACCAACCAATTTCACATGGAATTATACACAAAGTCACCCAACTGCGAAATGGCATTATTATATCACCAAAAATGGCTGGGATCAAAACAAACCGCTGACACGCAGTGAACTTCAATTAATTGGTGAAGTAAACGGTAATGGTGAAGACGCTAAGGAAACACCAACTCAAACAATCAATATCCCAAGTGATCATATCGGTTATCATGTCATTTTAGCTGTTTGGGATATCGCTAATACTCCTAATGCTTTTTATAATGTGATTGATGCCAATATCCAGCCACGAACTGCTTTAACTGATTTAACAAGTAAATAAGACGGGCTGTTTTTATTAACCAATGCTACTAGTCATATTCGCCATAAATCTAAAAAATCATTGACATAAATAAGGTTGTAAAAAGTAAGAACTAAAGCAAGCTAGAGGCTGAAACAAACACTTGTGAGTGTTTGTTTCAGCCTCTAGTTCTTGCAATTAGAATATTTTTGTTCCGTTTTTTTAATAGTCAAATTGTCGGTAATATCTTCTGATTTCTAATGGATGACAATTCAATCGTTCAATATGGGCATCGATTCGTTGAGTCACAGCATGCATTAATAAGTAAGAAATCACTCGACCACGATATTTCTCATCAATTCCTTCAATTGGGTAATCCTTGGTATCAATGAGTGTGTAGTTCGCACAAATTTTAGGTAATAGGTTAGCAACTCTTTCTGACAACACTCGTTGCTCATCTTCTCCTAAAAATAGCGTCACTGGTGTCGTCTCTTCAATGACTTCTAGCGTCCCATGTAAAAATTCTGCTGCGTGAATCGACTTAGAAGGTAGCCAGCTTTGCTCTTCCCAATAACACATTGCATAGGAATAAACAGCTCCCCATTGGTTCCCTGCTCCAATAAAGTAGTGCATCGCATAACGACGATGTTTTTCAGCAAATGCTAAACCAAAAGCATCAGCTTTCTTTTCTGCTTCCACTAATCCAGTTGCTAAATAGTCTTCCAATTGTTGATAGTACATTTCGTAATCTTCAAATTACCCATTGTTGTACATTAATCGATCTGCTACCATAAAGAATTTGATTTGTTCTGTTCCTGGAGAAGGATACGTAATTGTATGATCGCATAGTTGTGCTAATGGGCTGTCTTTGGTATCAATAAAGCCAATCAACGTTGCTCCAACTGTTTTAATGGCTTTAACTGCTTGAACGACTTCTTGAGTAGTACCTGTTACAGAAGAAAGAACAACAATTGATTTCTCCGTTAATCGTTTATTACCTGTCGTATAGTATTCAGCTGCATGTTGAACATAAACAGGTAAATTACTTTTTCCATTCATGTAAGTGACCGCTTGCATCGCTGAAGCATAAGTCCCACCAATTCCCAAATAATAGACTGCATCAAATTTTCCATCAATACCATCAATAATTCGTTCTACTTGTGGGCGTAAAGCTAGCGCTCCATTGATATCGTTGATTTGTTTTTGTTCGTTGAATTTTAACATATTATCCACCTCTTAAATTTTACTTTTTAATACTGTATCAAAATCATCAAAAATTCTTTTACCTAAATCGATTCCTTTTGCCGTTGCAATTTTATATGCTAGAACTTGAAGCGGGACAACCAACGCTAAGCCTGATAAAAGTTCATCACAAGCTAAATCAAGACTTAATTAATTTTCTTTGCTTTCTCCTTCTGTAGTTATTGTAAGTATCTGACCAACATACTTGCCCATATATTGCGCCAATTGTTGCGAACGTAGCTGATTTTTACTATTGGCTTCCAAGAAAAACAAAATATGCGTAGTATTTGCTTCTAGATAAGGACCATGCATATATGCTTCTAACTCAAACCCTTGAGAAGGGACACGTACGGTTTCTGTAAATTTTGTTTCAAACTCTTTAGCAGTCCCCCAATTTGCTCCATAGCCAATTGCAATAAAGCGCGGTGCCACCCGAAAAAGCGCTTGATTTTTTTCAAAAAAACTTTCGGTTTGCTCAATAATTGAAGGAATCTGTTTGATGATAGTTTTTAATTGAAGCATTTTTTCATCTTTTTGCAATTTAGTAAGCTGTCCCTTACTGATTCCTATTGATAGTCCTAATAAAAGTAAATGTAAGACTGTGGCAGAATAACCTTTTGTGACAAACCCGACTTTTTCGATCCCTATATTCAAGTCCATCACTTGGTCTACTTCATTTGCGATCGGGCTTTCTTTGTCACTGGTAAGAGCAATCGTATGTTTATTCATTGCACGGATTTTCCTAACAGCATCCACTGTTGACGTACTTTTTCCACTTTGTGAAACCGCAAGGACTGTATCGATATCTTCTGACAAGTTACCATAGTGATTAAAATGATAAGGTTCTTGAATATCTACAGTAACCTCGCCATAACTTTCCAACGCTGGTTTAGCTGACAGACACGCATTATAAGAAGAACCTGTCGCAAGTATCAAAAGATGTTTCATTTTTTTATAAGAATTATCAATCAGTCCATCGGCCTTTTCAACAATTGCTCGTAAAACTGCTGTTTCTTCATGAATATAATCCAACATTGTGACCATATCATTTCCTCTTTTCTAAAAAATTCCGATCCATGAACCAATGATTCAAAAAACTGCTAAACCGATCAAAATCATTAATGGCTTTACTTCTTTTTTCAGTAAATAAAAGACTGCACCAAACGCACCTAAACATAAGATATTTGGGACAATGTCATCGAAAATACTTTGGATCGTTACTGCGTTTTTACCTGACCCTATTTTTAAAGGAATATTGATATTAATCATTGTAGTAGTCATCCCACCGACTACCATCAGACCAATGATTGATGCTCCTAAAGTCAAGCTTTCCATCATACCATTTTCTTGGATTTTTTTTAAAAATCCTGTACCTAAACAGTATCCCCAATTCGTAGCTAGATAACGGAACAAAACATGCGGAATATTAAAAATCAAAATAAAGAGAATGGGGCCTAAAATATTACCTTGCATTGCTAGAGAAGTACCTACTCCAGTCGCTATCAAACGTAAGGTTCCCCAGAAAAACGAATCCCCAATCCCAGCTAATGGACCCATCAAGGAGGTCTTGATACTATCAATTGCTGTCACATCAAATTCTGGATCGTTTTTATTTTCTTCTTCCATTGCTGCATTGATCCCTAAGATTAAGGTAACGATATGAGGTGTGGTATTAAAAAACTCTAAATGACGTTTGAGGGCCGAAGCCATCTCTTCTTTAGTATGATAAAGCTTTTTTAAAATAGGAATAATCGCATAGACATACGCCATATTCATTTGTCTTTCATAGTTCCAAGAAAATTCCATTTGAAAAGATCGCCAAAAGAAATGATTTAACTCTTTTTTTGTGATTCGGTGTTCTTCTTGACTAGAAGTCTTCATCCTCTTCTACCTCCCCTGCTGAAGTTTGTACGGCTACTTGTCGTACATTCATGATGTTAACAACGACGACTGCTAAAATCGCACCAAATATGGCAATTCCTGTTACTGGAATCTCTAAGTATGAGGAAAGTGCAAACCCTAAAAAGAAATAAGGTGCTACTTTTTTATTGATCAACAAGCGAGCCAGCATCGCAAATCCAAGTGCTGGAATCAACCCTGTTGCAACAGTTAAGCCATTTTGGACAAAATCTGGTATTTTTGCTAAAAGATCTCCAATTGTCTGGCTACCAACCAGATAAGAAATCATTACTACCAATCCCAACATAAGCGATAGACCAAACCCAGCCATTAAATGCATACGCTCAACGCCCTTATAATTTCCTTCTTCAGCATAGACATCTGCCTTGTGATTCATGATCGGAATCAATAATCCCAAATAAATATTTTTCAATATCAGTGTCAAAGTCGCAATCGGCAACCCTAAAAGCAAAGCTGTTTCAGTTCCCGCTCCTGCAGTAATGGCAAATGCCGTTCCTAAAATCCCTCCTGTCACCACATCTGGTGGAATAGAAGCACCAACTGAAAATGAGCCAATAAACGCTAGCTCCAATGTTGCACCCATAATAATTCCAGTTTTGATATCCCCCAAAACGATACCGGTAAATAATCCCGTCACAATTGGACGAGAAAGCAGAGAAGTTCCTAATGCGTATTCTGATTGTGCAATAAAGGCAACTAGACCTAAAAGAACTGCTTGTAGGATCATAATCTAACCTTCCTTTCTCATAAAACTTCCTTCACATTTACTTTTTTATCCGCTGGAACTTGTCGTATCTCTACTTCTATGTTTTTTGCTAACAATTGTTTTAAGCGCTCTTCTTCTTCAGGTAAAACATTCACTGCTTTTCCTAAACTTCGTGTCCCCTCTTTGGCCTTGATACCTCCTAAATTGATTTGTTTGATTTGAGGACAAGCTTCAGCTAATTGTTGAGCATCTTTGATTGACTCCACTACAATAAATAATTTATATTTATCTGTTACGCCGCTTTGTAAAGCAACAATCGAATCAGCGATTGACTTAATGACTAATTTCACTCCCTGAGGCTTTGCTAATTTAATCGTTGTTTTTGAATCATCTAACACACTATGGATCAATTCCACTACTGAATCAGCCGATTCGAATTTTGTTACGATTTCAATCAATAAAGGTAAATTCAATCCAGCAATCAAATAAATATTGGGTTGATCAATGTATTGTAAAAATTCATTATTCACACTGCCTCCAAACAAATCTGTCATGATAATCAATTCTTGTCCTTGGTACTCTGCGATCAATTGCTTTACTGATTTTGCTAGATCAAATGTTTCAGTCACGTAGCAATCCAATGCCAGAATTGAATGGTTTGCCCCAACGATCAATTCCAAGGAATCTAAAATCCCAGAAGCAAAATGACCATGGGAGGCTAGAATGATTTTTCTTTCCATATTTCCACCTCTTTCTTACGCTCACTATAAATAAAGCAAGATACGTGCCAACATAGTGGCTGCATCTTGCTTAGTGTTAAAATTCTTCTTCTTTACCGATTTTATCGTCTACATTAACTAGGATATCGTAGATGTAAGCGACTTCTGAGGGTGGGATATTGACACTATAATGTTCTTCTATGACACTAAAAGATTCTTTGATCCAATTCAACGTTTCTTTTTGACACTTCAACAACGTTTCATGACCATGATAGCTTTCAATAGGAATTTGACGGATCAATCGTTCAATGAGACAGCTTACATGGACGAAAAGTGCGATTTTTTGTGGTGTATTGATCACTTTATCTAATCGGATCTCTAACTCACGCATAAATAATTCGATTTCTGTCATTACTTTTTCGGTATCAAGGATCGTCACCGATTCTAGGACTTTTTCTAGTGAAAAATTACGAATAAATTGCTGATCAAACGCTTCTTTTTCACTTTTCGAAAAAATGGGTGTTAACCATTGGACAAGTTGATCCATCTTTTCCCCAGAAATCAATGATTCTAACGAAAGGTAAGGAATCTCCTCGATTTTTGGATTAGTTGTACCAATAATCCCGATCACATCAAGCATCGAAAAAACCGGTTCTGATAATTTCTTTTGCTGTAGAACTTGATATTCATAAGGGATAATTTTAAGTAATCCATTAGCTGGTAAACTTTTTTCAAGTAATTCACTCATATGAACAGCAGTACCTATCCCTGTCATACACGTAATCAACAATGCCTTTTGTTTACTTTTTTTTGGATAAATAATTTTCCATTCCGCTGTCATCGTAGCAAGCGCTTCTTGTACAATCTCTTCTAAATTTGTTATTTTTTGCATCTTTTCACCGATACTTATAGCCAGTGGCGTCGTGACATTATTCAAAATTACGATTGGTGCAAATACTTTATCTTTGAATAGTTGATAGATTTCTTTCAACGATCCCATGTCAACCAAAATGATCAAGCCGTTGGATACATCGTGGTGATTACTATAATCAATGATTTCATCCGCAATTTGTTGAGGTGTCACATCTAAAGGCATGTCAAACGATTCAAATAAATCTTTACCCAATAATCTATTAGCAACATTAGCCATACTACTAGCTGTTGCATAACCATGAGCTGCGATAATAGCTTTAGGTACACTTTGTTCTTTCGACCATTTTGTTCTTCTTAAATAAATCGTTAATAAAATATTATCCAATAAGGTAATCTCTAAATCTAACTTAGCTTGGGTTAGCTCAAGTATCCGATGTGCATAATGATAATTTGCTGGATACATGATTTCTAATTGACGATCCAATTCCTTCATCAATTGTTCGATCGCCCCTTCTTCTGGCAACCACTTTACTGTACTTCTTTGGTAAAGATAATAACTCAACGCATAGACACTATTACCATCAAACTTGATCTGGTACGCACTTTCCATTTGCTTTAACGTTTCACGAATCGAGTGCATCCAATAGACCAGTAATTCATGTTTTTCCTGGCGACTCGTTTCAAACAATAAATAATCAAATAAATAAATGACTTCTTCCTTTAATTTTTCTTCACAGTCACTTAATATGGAGCTACTTTTCTTAAACGTCAGTAGTAACGATTCAAAACAGCGAATCATGCGTTCTTGTTCAGGTTGTCTCTTCTCCATTAATTGGGATAACTCTTTTTTATCTGTGATCCATACTGCTGCTTGTGAAGGACTATTATGGTGAGGGACTTTCAAGAGATATTTTTGTAGATGCTGCAATTTGATCGCTAGATTTTTTTCCCTTGGTTGTTCTGCAAAAGCTTTAGCTACTGCTACTTTCACACTATTTTTCAATTCACCAATATTACCTGAAAAATTTTGATTCGTTAATAATGTCAGCACTTGACCACTAACCTTCATTGGACGATTGATTTTTTTTTGTTCATTTAGAAAAAAAGAGTAGATTAATTCCAAACGCTCTTCTTTACTACGTGCTTTCAAAGAAGGGAGATCAATTTTAAATGGAATCCGACGTATAAAGGTTGGCAAAAAATAGTTCGTTACTTCTTCTGTAGTTGCAAAGAAAAGACGTACATCAACTTTTCTTGCGTTATTAGTATCCCCCATACGATAGATTATCCCCTGGTCCAGATAAGTAAATAGTTTCTCTTGTCCTTCGGGGCTTAATCGATGTACTTCATCTAAAAACAACATACCGCCATCTGCCGCTTCAAAAGCCCCCATTTTATCTTGGGTTGCTCCGGTATATGCCCCATGCACATGCCCAAACAAGTTACTCGTTAATAACTCGGGATTATCTGCATACTGGGCACAGTTTAAAGTAACAAAGGGAGCATTTTCAGGTAAAAGGTCGTATTCTATACAATATTGATAAACAATATTCACAAGAAAACTTTTCCCTGTTCCACTTTCTCCAGTAATCAAGACCGGGAGTCCCCCATCTGGATAAAAAAGAGCTGTCTTTATTTGTTCGATGCCTTCTTTTAAACTTGCTTCATGACCGATCACTAGTGAAAATAGATCCTTACTTCGAGCAAAAATAGGCTGTTCGTCAATGATTTCCTTTGTAGATGAGTAATAGATTTTTGTTAAGGAAAAAAATTGGTGTTCAAAAGCTATTTTATGAAAATAATAAACAGGTCGAGAATTAATTTTTACTAAAATTCCCTCTTCATTTAGCTGATTAAGATAATGACTGACGGTATTACGTTTTACTTTAAAATATTTTGCTAATGATGTTGCGGTAAACACTTCACTAAGTTGTGTTAAATCAATAAATGCAGTTTGATTCTCTAAATAGTGTTGAATTTCTTCTTTTAACATTCTCTCACCTCTCTTCAATGATAGGAAACGCATTCATTTTGTCAATACATATTTTATTTTTTTACTCAAACGAACAAGTAGAAAAAAATACGGCTAAATTTTTTTGGCTAATTCACTCCAAAGTTTCATTTATGAAAAAGCTTATTCACTTTTCATTCTAAATTTCATAAGCTACAATGTGAGAGTATCTACTTGTATATTTAGGAAAGTTCTAGATGAGGACGAAAATAATTCTTTAAGATCTAAATACTAGGGAACGATATTTTTTAAGAAATTACTGCAAAAAATAGGTAGCACTTGCTTGAAATTAAATCTGTTTATCCGTACAATGTATCAGCCGCTTGAAACAATTAGGAAGTTATCTTACTATTTATTATTTTTTGCCTCGTTTCTTCATCTACTCCTTCTTAGCTAATGGTAAATATATTTATATTTTAGGAGGAATCATATGATTCAGTTATTACGTTATGCAAAAGATTACCGTAAACAAATCATTCTGGGGCCAGTGTTCAAGTTCTTGGAAGCAGTTTTCGAATTGATCTTACCATTATTAATGGCCTCATTAATTGATAATGGTCTAAAAATGCACAATCAAGAAATTATTATCAAAATGGGTATATGTATGCTCGCCATGTCAGTGATTGGTTTGATTTGTGCCATTATTTGTCAATACTATGCTTCTGTGGCTTCCCAAGGGTTTGGAACAGAGCTCAGAAATCAGTTGATCAAAAAGATCAATTCTTTCTCACATAGTGAATTAAATCATTTTGGTACAGATACGTTAATCACTCGGATGACCAATGATATCAATCAATTACAGCTGGCACTTGCTATGGTCATTCGTTTATTGATCCGAGCTCCTTTTTTAAGTATTGGTTCAGTCGTCATGGCATTCGTGATTGATTGGGAAATTGGTTTGTTTTTCTTGGCTTTGTTACCCATTTTTTCTATTATTTTATTTTTTATCATCAAAAAAACAATCCCGCTGTATCAAAACGTACAAGAAAAATTAGATCGCTTAAATGAAACTGTCAGTCAAAATCTTAGCGGTGTGCGAGTAATCCGTGCCTTTTCTCGTACTAAAACTGAGATTGATGAGTTCGATAAAGACACAAATGAGTTAGCTAAAAATTATTTACGCGTTTCTAATATTTCTGCACTTTTATCCCCTGCTACTACTTTTATCATGAACATCGGCATTATTTCCTTACTGACAGTCGGCGGAATAAAAGTAAATATTGGTAACTTACAACAAGGGGAAGTCTTAGCTTTGATCAATTATATGAATCAAATGTTATTAGCCTTAATCGTTGTCTCCAATCTAGTCGTGATCTTTACTCGTGCTGAAGCATCAGGTAAACGGATAAAAGAAGTATTAGCTACCGATACGACGATTACCGACTCAGAAAATGCTCTTATGCCAAATTTCCACTCAGAAAATATCGTTCAATTTAATCATGTTGATTTTCGTTACACTGAAAAATCTGGTTTGTCTTTACAAGATATTACTTTTTCATTAAAGCGAAATACCATTCTAGGGATTATCGGTCCAACCGGCAGTGGAAAAACGACCTTAACTCAATTGATCCCACGTTTTTATGACGTCAGCAAAGGTGCTGTTACATTTGACGATGTAGATGTTCGTTCATGGAAACTTGATCCTTTAAGAAACCAAATCGCTCAAGTTCCTCAAACTGCTGTATTATTTACCGGTACGATCCGTGAAAACTTACAATGGGGGAAAGAAAACGCCACTGATGAAGAATGTTGGGAAGCATTGAGGATTGCTCAAGCTGAAGAGTTTGTTCGACAATTACCAAAAAGCTTGGAAACAAAAGTCATGGAAAATGGTAAAAATTTTTCTGGTGGCCAAAAACAACGATTAACGATTGCTCGTGCATTTATTGCTAAACCAGAATTATTGATCTTGGATGATTCTTTAAGCGCATTAGATTATCAAACAGATCTTAATCTAAGAAACGCTCTTCAAACTTCATTAAACAGCACAGTCATTATCATTTCTCAGCGGATCCGTTCAATCCAAACAGCTCATTCTATTCTGGTGATGGATCAAGGACATATCGTCGCACAAGGTCAGCATGAAGAATTATTAAAAGGTTCCGCAGCGTATCGTGAAATCGTTGCATCACAGGAGGAAGAATAAAATGAAAACCAAAAAATTATCCTGGCAAACGCTCAAACGATTTGTTCCCTATTTGACCGCTTATTCCAAAGATATCTGGTTTGCGATTCTTTTAGGGATCATCAATGGCATAGCAACAGTTGTGATGACCTTGCAAATTGGACAAAGCATCGATCAAATGATTGGGATCGGTCAAGTCAGATTTACTAAATTGTTCCATCTCCTATTCTTGTTTGGTGGTATCGTATTTATCAATGTCATTAGCCAATGGCTGATCCAAGTGTTAAGCAATCGTTTGGCTTATTTATCAGTAGCAAAACTAAGAAAAGACGCCTTTGCTCGTCTAAACAAG
This sequence comes from Enterococcus lacertideformus, assembly GCA_015680865.1. Lineage (GTDB taxonomy): Bacteria > Bacillota > Bacilli > Lactobacillales > Enterococcaceae > Enterococcus_B > Enterococcus_B lacertideformus. Next base: position 11,110 of record JADAKE010000019.1, read on the forward strand.
CTCCCCCTTCGCTATTACGATCAAAATTCTCATGGGAATATCGTTAGCCGTTTTACAAATGATATGGATAATATTTCCATTGCAGTTTCTGCTGCATTTAATCAAATATTTGCTGGTGTAGCAATCATTGTTTTGTCTTTTATCTTCATGTTACGACTTAGCCCGTTATTAACATTAGTTGTCATATGCTCCACACCGATTATTTTTCTTGTGAGCTGGATCGTTGCCCGTGCTTCACAAAACGATTTTGACAATCAACAAAAAATCATCGGCAATATTTCGGGTTTTGTTACTGAACGTATTGGCAATCAAAAAATCGTCAAAGCTTTTCAACAAGAAGAAATGAACCAACAACAATTTAAAGCATTAAATGCCGATTTATATGAAAAAGGTCAAAGAGCACAGTTTTCTTCTTCTTTAACTAATCCTTCTTCACGCTTTATTGACCATCTAGCCTATCTTTCCATTGGGCTAGTGGGTGGGCTACTTGCATTAAGAAGTGGCTCGTCAATCACTGTAGGCGTTATTTCAAGTTTTACGATTTATTCAAGTCAGTTTTCGAAACCATTGATTGAACTTTCTGGGATTACTACCCAAATCCAAACCGCTTTTTCAGGTTTAGAGCGTGCATTTGAATTGATTGATCAACCTGAAGAAACACCAGATGATCAAAATGCCTATGCTTTGAATCCTGCCACAATCAAAGGTGAAGTAGCATTCCACCATCTTTCTTTTTCTTATGAACCAAGCCAACGCTTGATTGAGAATTTCAATTTCGTTGCAAAACCAGGACAAACGATTGCCATTGTGGGTAAAACTGGCGCCGGAAAATCAACACTAGTCAATCTATTAATGCGCTTTTATGATCCAACTGCAGGAGCGATTACTATAGATGGCTATGATATTAGAGATATTCAAAGAGATACTTTACGCAAAAGTTTTGGAATGGTTCTACAAGATACTTGGCTATTTGATAGTACATTAAGAGAAAACCTGCAATATGGAAATCCTCACGCCACAGATGAAGAAATCAATCGTGCACTAAAAGCTTCTTATATGTATGAATTTGTTGAACGATTGCCCGAAAAATTAGCTACTAAAATTGGCGGACAAGGGCTTAAAATATCAGATGGCCAAAGGCAATTGTTAACTATCGCTCGCACAATGATCAGTAATCCACCTATGCTAATTCTAGATGAAGCAACAAGTTCGGTTGATACGTTGACTGAAAAGAAAATCCAAGACGCCTTTTTAACCATGATGGAAGGCAAAACAAGTTTTGTTATTGCCCATCGCTTGTCGACAATCAAAAATGCCGATCAAATCCTCGTGATGGATCAAGGAAAAATCGTTGAGATGGGTACACATGAGGAATTACTATAAAAAGACGGTTATTACTATCACCTTTATCAAGCTCAGTTTACTCAGAATCTCTAGCTGGAGAAAAATCAATCATTTAGACGAGGCTGGGACAGAAGAGTTTATTTCCGAAAGAGTTGCTTCTGCTCCAGCCGTTTATATGTATTTAGAATGTGAGACAAAAGTGTTCACTTTTAATCATCAGGCTTGCTTTTTTATAAAGCTCTAGCCCAAATTTTCAGACAAATAATAAAAACTTTATAAACAATATCTCGCAACATTCAAGAATTGTTTTTATAAAAATAGTTAGCTCACTTTTTCTATCCCAAACTTTATTAAAATACCCCAAAAATTCTCTCTAAGAATACTACCTACAACAGAAACAAAATTTCTTCATCATACTATTTTTATTTTTTGTTTGGTAGTATCAGCGGAATGTCGTAAAGCTTTTCATATTTTTCTAAAATCGAAATCAAACCCTTTTCAAGATTCGTTGCACCAATTAGCTTAAGACATTAAAAAAATCTGTTAATTTTTTTAATTTGTTAACAGGTTCTGTCACACCAATAATCAATAGATCATAAAATTTTTCATAGATTATATATATTTTTTTTGAAAATATCACGTTCGTTTGCATCTTTTTCTATTTTCCCAAATAATATCTCGCATAAAATAGTTCATAATCACTGCTTGTTTCTATTTTTAAAATTTGTTTGTGGATGAATGCTGTTGTGAAAAATAATAATAATGAAGTAAAACTTTCGATTTCAAATCGACCATATTCTTCCACTATTTCTAGATGGATCATGATCGTTTTGATATAGACTTAGTCCTAAATATGTAATTTTCTATCATACATCGATAATAATTGCCCTTGATATACTTTAGCAACTAGATAATTTCGTTTATCAACCAGACGTTTCTTTGACGGCTAATTTCAACTGTTTAAGATATATTCTGTTGATAGTTTAGAATTTTTCCATTCAAGAAATAATTTATTTATTTTTAGCGTAATCTTTTTTTGCATTTAAATAAAATAAAAACTCTTCTAATTCAATATTCATCTTTTGTAAAAATTCCAGTAAAATAGCTAAAGGAATACGATTCTCCTCCTTTTCATATTTTACTAATGATTCTCTAAAAGTTATTTTACCTGCTAGATCCTTTTGAAATATCCCCCTATCTTTACGTATTTTCCTTAGTAATTCATGAACTTCCATAAGAACTTCTCTTTCTCTTTAAAATTCAATGAGAAGATTTATACCATACAACTTCATTTGCATTTTTTTATTTTATACTATAAATTTATCAAATAAAAAGGCTTAAAAAGAAAGGAAGTTTATTTTATTATGACAGTCTATGAGCTTTATTATTCAGTTGTAAATTGACAATCTTTAGTGTTGTTTTAGGATTATTTGTTATATACAGTATTTTTCAGTCGTTGTTAACAATGTTATAGAATCAAGTTACCTTTCATCTCTAAAATGACTAAGCGGCATCATCACAGAAACAACTCCTTGATATTAAATCAAGTGTTTATAAAAATGACAAAGTCGATAAGCGCTACATTTCCTTAATGCTAAGAGTTCATCAGCCTTGCCACCAATTAGACAATTAGAGCAGCCTTCTGGGATGGGAAGGCTGCTGCTTTTTATTATTTTGCGTGAATAGTCAGACTTCTTAAAATCTTTTTGTATGGAATACTGCGTCCAACATAATAAATGGCAACCGTTTGAATTGGGATCCAAACAATCGTCTTTAATAACCTTGGTGCCCAGACGATCCAACTGAATAATGGCACATGATACATCATCGCCAGCCACAAGGGTGTCAATATCAGATTGATAATCAGCGTAACCGTTAGCGTAGCAAACAGCGCACTTTTCCAGGTGATTTCCTTTCGATAAAAAAAGAAACCATAAATCGCACCTTCGATAAAAGCATTTAAGGTAAAGCCGATAAAGAAAGCCGTTTTTGAAAATAATGCCATTCCCACTAAATCAGCTAATACTGCGCCTATCCCCGACCAAAAAGGCCCAAATAAAATACCCATGATCACTTGTGGTATAAAGGTGACACTGATCTTAACAAAAGGGGTTTCGATTGATACCAATCGAGATAGAGTAACTATTAAGGCAATCAACAATCCCATGATAGCAATCCTACGTGCGTCTAATTGATTTTTCTTCATTTCCTAGCATCTCCTTTAAGAGCTGCTACATCATACATGCAGCGAATGCGAAAAATAAAACCGCGAACAACTTGTCCTTCGTCAAAGAGACAACATCCCATCCTCTCAGCACTTAACGCTTTATCTTCTACTCTGATTTATTTTGGGAAATAATTCCCAGCAAAACTATAGCATAGATCACGTATGACTGTAAATAAAAAAACATACATTACTAAATAAATCCCTACTCACGTTCGTGAATAATTACACACTAGCAATAATCTATAAATATGCTCTTGTAAAAACGAAGTTTATTCAACAGCCAATGGATGATTTTCTTTCTCATGCACAACTGTACGGAAATCTAGAAAACCTGCTTCTAAGCCTCTTAATAAAACCTCCGCCGTACCGATATTCGTCGCCAAAGGAATTTCATATACATCTGATAATCGAATCAAGGCAGTTACATCTGGTTCATGGGGTTGAGCAGCTAGCGGATCTCGAAGAAAAATGACTAGATCTAAATGGTCTTCTGAGATCATCGCGCCAATTTGCTGATCACCACCTAAAGGTCCTGACTTAAAACGATGCACATTCAGACCCGTAGCTTCTGTGATTTTACCTCCAGTCGTTCCAGTAGCAAATAGTTCATGTTTTTCCAATATTCCTTTATATGCAGTTGTCAATTTGATCATTAACGACTTTTTGCGGTCATGAGCGATTAAAGCGATTTTCATATCTCTCCTTCTTTCTCCTTAAAAATCTTTTCTTCTATTTCTATCTCCCATTCTACCTCAAAACTCAGCATATTAACCAAAATATAGAACAATTCTTGTTCAAGTTGACATTGCGCAAAGATACCGCTTCCATTTATAGTTGATACATCAACTAAATCAAAACGAAAGCGTGGTATAGCAAGATGGTAGAAATGGCACTAAAACACGTATACAAACAATACGATAACGCAGAAAATTACTCAGTAACAGACTTTAATTTAGCAATTAATGATCGTGAGTTCATCGTTTTTGTTGGCCCTTCTGGATGCGGAAAATCAACGACTCTTCGAATGATTGCTGGGCTAGAAGACATCTCAGAAGGTGAATTGAGTATCGCTGGTAAAGTGATGAATGACGTTGCACCAAAAGATCGAGATATTGCGATGGTTTTCCAGAACTACGCCTTATATCCTCATATGACTGTTTTTGACAATATGGCATTTGGCTTGAAGTTGAGAAAATACGATAAAGCAGATATCAAAAAACGGGTAGAAAATGCGGCTGAAATTTTAGGACTAACTGAGTACTTAAAACGAAAGCCAGCAGCCTTTTATCTGGTGGCCAACGCCAACGTGTAGCATTAGGAAGGGCAATCGTTCGTGATGCGAAAGTATTCTTGATGGATGAACCATTATCAAATTTGGATGCTAAATTACGTGTAGCGATGCGAGCTGAAATTGCGAAACTACACCAACGTTTAGAAACTACTACTATTTATGTTACCCATGACCAAACAGAAGCAATGACTATGGCTGATCGCATCGTTATTATGAAAGATGGCTTTATCCAACAAATCGGAACGCCAAAAGAAGTATACGATACGCCAGTTAACATGTTTGTGGCTGGCTTCATCGGATCACCTGCCATGAACTTCTTTAATGTTACATTAAACAACGGTATCATCTCAGATGGTCATGGACTTGAATTAAAAATACCAGAAGGAAAAAAATAAAGTCTTAGTTGAAAAAGGTTATGAAGGAAAAGAAGTTATTTTCGGTATTCGTCCTGAAGACATCCATAGTGAACAAGTTGCATTAGATGCACAGCCTGAAGCAGTTGTTCATTCTGAAGTTGTCGTATCCGAATTATTAGGTGCAGAAACAATGCTTTACACCAAAACAGGAACCACAGAATTCATCTCTAAGGTCGATGCACGTGACTTCCACAAACCAGGAGAAATGGTGGATTTAGCATTCAATATCAGCAAAGGACATTTCTTTGATAAAGAGACTGAAGAAGTAATCAACTTGCCTTAACCTTATTTTGGGACAATATCAAAGCCCAGTCTAAATCTATTGCACGGAATAATTTTACAAAATAGAAGAACACTCACTTTTTACAGCGAGCGTTCTTCTATTTTTCATGATGCTATGATTGAAATAAAGCTAGTTGTCTCAAGTTTCACTAACATAATCCTATCGGATGAACGTTTCATTAGGCAACTTTTTTTACTATTTTTGCTGTTGTCTCTATTTTGCTGTTTTTTTTTTTCGCTTTTGTAAAAACTGGGATATCAAAATATTTGCTTAATGTTCCAGCTATAAAATAAGCGATATTATAATCCATTAAGCTATGGAGCAAGCCACCGATTCCCATCAAAATAAATACCGTATAAAAATAACCTTCAGAATAATAAGTTTCTGACATATTTCCCACAAAGAAAAATGCGCTGACAACCAACATTTCAACAAGGGAATGAATGATATCAATAATCAAATTGAACCCTTGAAAGCGCCAATTCGCTAAAGTGAACTGACCATTTTTTAATACGCTCCCTGGTTTTTTTTTCAGATACCAAGCACCGATCACCGCAAATATCAGATGTGACAATGCGCGAAGTGCGATAATGACAGGTGTCGTCAAAAAAAATCCACATGTAGTTCCTAAAGCAACTGTAATGGCAATTGCTGGTGAAAAAAACATCGCAATAAATATTGGCACATGAGATGCTAACGTAAAGGATGCAGGCGGAATCAAGATTTTAGGCATGATCATTGGGATAATCACCCCCATCACTATCAATAATGCAGAAATCGTAAGGGAACGTACTGAATTTTTTTTCATTTTTTTCTCTCCCAATGTGTCTTGACACTTTTATATTGTCTTATTTTAACTTTATCTAGCGCATGTGTCAAGACACCTAAAGGGTAAAAAATAGGGCCGAAACATAAAATAGATCTATAATATTTGGTATTGTTACTCAAAATGAGTAGGAACATCAGCTTTTTTATGACAAAAAACATTTGGTTCCTCTATAATTAAGTCGAAAAGCAAATTTAGCTAACTGTACTTAAAATAAACAGTCAGGACAAAAGCATCAAGGAAATGTGAGTGAAAATCAAGACAGTTATTTTCAGAAAGCAAGTGTTTGCTCGTATTTTTAATCCTACGAAATGAATGACATAAAACTATTCAAAAAATGAGTATGGGACAAAAGTAAAGATTCCTTTTGTTTCACACTCTAAATACGGATAAACGGTCGAAAGGACTAGAAAAGTACCTTGAAGTTTTGTAAAACAAATACAACTAGCTTTTTGTTAGCTACTGGCAACTTGATTAGTGAGTTCGAGCTTACTAGTCAAGGCTCTATTTTCTCGATTCCCGTCGAGTGGTAGAGTGCCTTTTTTATTTTTTTAATAGTGTTCCTTTAACTTCTGTAACTTCAATTGTTTCATTATTTTTGTTTACAAACTCAACTTCATAGATTTCATTTTCTGAATCTAATATCATCAAGATTACACCTTTAGTTCCTGTGGGAACTTTTTCATTTAATTCTACAGAGCTATATACAATATCATATTCTTTAAACATGAATATTCACCTACTTTTTAGTCGGAATTGATGTAACTAATCTAACAATTCCATCATTATTTTTTATCCACACAAACTCCACATCAATAACCTTTCCATTAAAACCTTTGATTGGAATAATCTGACTATACTTTGTTCCATACTCTGTTACTGTAGTTTGAACAGCTTTTGATTTATCAAAGATAATTTGGCTACTTAATTGCTGACTATTATTTTTATTAAAGCCAAGTGCTTTTTCAAACCAATTGGCTTTTGATCCCCCGACAGGATGTTCCTTGTTTAAAAGATAGCCATCTAACTTGGAATTAATGCTTTCTTGTGTCAGCTTAGCATTTCCAGCCCCGTTGGCTTTCTTATACGTCGTATTCCCAGCACTATTCTTTTGATTGAGCGTATAAACCTTCCCGTCTTTACTTCCTTTTATGACATTTTTCGTTCCACCAGCTTCCCTAGAAAACGTCGGGGCACTTCGGATTGCCGCAGCGCTCCACCCTAACATCCATAAGGAATCCCATACTCCTGATTCTTGCAGTCCTTCCACTACTCCTTGCCCTTTGGACAAGAGGCCTAACCCTAAAATTTTGTCATTCTTATCAAAGTAATTATAGCCTTTTTTCTGTTGATTATTGATGCGTGTCGTAAGTTCCTTTGGTGTCATTTCCAAGACATCTAAGTCATATTTTTTTACTAAGGAAGCTAAGTTTCCCGATAACTTTTTTTCATCCAGTCGATACGAATACCCTTCTTTTTCCAGCATATAATATTCAAAACCATTCTTGTTGTCATGAACATAGATAATCGTACAACCCTCTAATAGTTGTTTGTCAGTCACTTCATTTTTAGTGTTTTTTTTATCTCTGTAAAATAACTTT
>JADAKE010000002.1 GCA_015680865.1 Enterococcus lacertideformus
CCTTCAGCAAAAATTAGAAAAATCGGCATATACTGACCAGAGAGAAAATCCTCCTTCTTTAAATTCACGTCATTCCGTCAATCACGCAAGATAAGACTTTAGCTAGTTCACTTTTAACGCATGTTTGCTTCATTTACTCCTTCGTTAAAGTGAACTAGTGAGTGTTTACTATTTATAACTAATATTAGTCACTGAGATGTAATTCAGGTGTTGCTTCTTAATTATACTATCCACTCTTTTTTGTCAATTCACCCAACGCCAAAGAAATTACTTTCTCCTTTAAGACTCTGACATCTGAGATAGCTCCTTCTTTTTTCATCCCAATTTTTCCACCATATGTCCAGAATTTTTAGATTCCTACCTCATGATAACCGAACTAAGTTTAACAGCCTTATTAACACCTGACCAGCATCTGGAGCAAGTCTTCTCCCCCCAATATTTTTTATATTTAAAACATAATCAATCTCTGCGTTCTCCTAGTTTTTTGCACGCTTAAAGGCAATTGTACCAATCAATTGATAGATTTACTTTCAATATCATATTCGATTAAGGAAACTAACATAAAATAATTCGCAATATGATTCTTTATATCAGTAATTGATTGATATATTGGAAAAACAAAATGTGTTGTTTCTTCACCTTTCGTATACGCATATATTGCTTTTGCATCTTCCAGTATCACTGGACGTAAAACCAAATACTTTATTTCAATTCTTTAGTACGGTGCAAAATAAAATTTCGTATCATCCTTCCCTTGATTTTGCTTTTTCTTAATTGTAGTGAACACTTCATCATACAAGAATAAAGATTTCTTCAAAAAATCTGGACCTTGTTTACTTTCTTTAACCCTTTTCTTAAACAGCAGTAAATTGTTTCAAAAATAAAAAATCCTTAATGATTGCTTGAAAAAGAATAATTTTTTGTTCACGTTTTGTTAACAATTTTTAGGTATCGTTAGTTTATCAAATAAAATCTGATGGAGGGATTGTCATGAAAGAATTTATAAAAAGAATCTATTTTATTGAAGAAACACAAAATATCGAAGGTTCTTATATTGAAGTAAAGACGCTCTTTGTGAATGAGGATAAAGAACAAGCCCTCTTAGCATTTAAAGCATTGTCACAAAATCAACTTCCTTCTTTTGGTTTGATTTTAAGCGAGTATAAAATTCGAGCCGAAGAAAGCTATTTTTGCCAATTACTAAAACGTTGGGCGCATCTACCCGCTGATTTTTATCGTACAATGACGATTTTAAATTATCAAACATTAGCAGAAACAAAAATGTAATTACTCTAGTTTTCTTTAAGCTTCAACTTCTATCTTTATCATAATCAAAATAGGAAAGTTAGATGCTTAAAAAAATATTGCAAACAATTATTTACGAGGAATCAATCTAGAGATGGTCCTCCTACAGTAATGAATTCACGTTGAAAACTTATTTCCCTAAATATTTATCTAACAAATAAAATAATAAAAAACGCTTCGTATAACATGAACCAAACGAGAAACCGAAAAAACACGAAAATAAGTCATAGATTTTCGTATTTTTTCGGTCTTTTTCATAAATTTTTTCTCTCGTTACTATAATTTTTTTAGTTAAAAGCTTGCTTTATATCTTCAATCATTAAATTCATTTACTCCAAACCACCACCGCTTAAATACCAGACATCAGGCTGTAAGGAAATAACTTTATTGTTTTTACCTGCATCTGTTTGAGCAATTAACTCATTCGTTGCAAGCTTGTCCTTACTATCATCTCCTCCAATAGCTTTCGTACGGTCAATCACAAAAAGAAGCCCAGGATTTTTATTTAGAACGTATTCATAAGAAATACTTTGGCCATGAGTTGATGCTTCAATTTGATCATCGACTTGTTTGAATCCAAAAACATCATGGATCACACCGAAACGTGAGCCTGAACCATAAGCAGATAATTGACCTTCATTTACTAGCGTGACTAATGTCGTTTGATCAAGTTTGCTTGCATCCACTGCTAAATATAAAGTAGGGGCAATTTTGCTTAATTCTTCTTGATAGTCCCTTTGTCTTCCTGAAATGATAATCAAATCTGGTTGCATTTGATTGATTTTCTCTAAATCAGGTTCTTTTAGGCCTCCTGCAGAATCCACATCTTTATATTTAGCTAAATAATCTGGTAGATTCGTTGTTGCTGCACCGACAACATTATCTCCTACGCCCAAAGCATCTAAAGTATCTAAAGAACCATTATCAAATACTACGACTTTTTGAGGATTTTTTTGTAATTCGATCTTTTTACCATTGCTATCGTTAACAGTTAAAGAAGTTGGTGTTTCTTACCTGCTGGATTTTGTCTTTGTAGCACTATTTCCATTATTGTTACCACAAGCAACTAATCCTAATGTTGCTGCTAATAAAAAACCTACGGCAAACTTTTTCATTTCTGTTCTCCTTCTTTTTTATTAAAAATAAAGACAGAATCTGCGTCCTTCGATTTCGCAAACCCGTATGTCCATTTCATACAATTTATCTAAAACATTCTTTTAGATAATTTCATTCGTCTTACCTTGAATAAAAAGTTCCCCATCCTTCATTGCGATGATCTCATCGGCATAGCTGGCCGCAAAATTGATATCGTGTAGTACGATAAGAATCGTTTTTCCCAAATCTTGAACTAACTGTTGCAAAATCTGCATGATTTGCACAGCAAAGTTCATATCTAAATTATTTAAAGGCTCATCTAATAAGATATAATCAGTATCTTGAGCTAAAATCATCGCAATATAAGCTCGTTGTAATTGTCCACCTGAAAGTGTGTTGATCGTTTGTTTTTTTAAGACTTCCAGACCCAGATGTCGTAATGACTCCGCCACGATTTCTTGATCATTTTTCGTTAGCTTACCTTTCGTATAAGGAAAACGCCCAAATGAAACAAGTTCTTCTACCGTAATTTGCATACTAATTCCATTTGTTTGCCTTAAGATAGACAGTTTTTTGGCTAACTCTTTTGAACGCCATGCTTTTACTTCATTATGATCAAGGTAGATTTCACCTGTATCTTTAGCAATCAAACGACTGATCATGGAAAGAACGGTCGATTTTCCTGCGCCATTTGGTCCAATAAAAGCCGTTAATTTTTGTTCTCCGATCGTGACATTAATGTCTTTCACTACTTGTTTTTCATTATAGCTTTTACTCACCTGTTTTAAATTGATCATCCAATCGACTTCCTTTCTCGTATTAACTTACCCATAAAGTAAAGACCACCTAAAAACTCTACAATGATACTCACTGTTGTGTTCCAGCCAAAAATTTGTTCAACCATGAGTTGGCCTCCGATCAAAAAAAGTAAAGAGACGAAAAAACTGCCTAAAAACAGGACCTGATGTCGATAGGTAGCGAATAAACGATAACTTATATTTGCTACGATAAAACCTAAAAAAGTAAGTGGACCTACTAAAGCTGTTGCTGTCCCCGTCAAAAGACTAACACAACATAATATTAGAAACTGAAACCGTTCTGTATCAATACCTAAATTGATAGCTTGGGAATGTCCTAGATGAAAAACGTCTAAAAATCGGCTTTTAGAAAATAAAAATAGCCATGTGCTTCCAATCAATAAAGTTGCTGGAAGCAAATAATGGGTAGGTATATTCCCAAAACTTGCAAATAATTTTCCTTGTAATAGATCATATTCGTTTGGATCCATAATAACTTGCAAAAATGTACTAATACTATTGAATAATGTCCCTAAAATCACGCCAGTCATCAAAAGTAAAAACAAGTTTGTTTGTCCCTTCTTCAATAAAAGGAAAAATAACAATTGACTAAGTCCCACCATCAAAACGATATTTGTTAAAAAAAAGCCAAGCCCCGTCTGTTGCAAGATGGTCACACCACCTAAAAGAAAGAAAAGGACCGTTTGTACAAGGATATAAAGAGAATCGAGTCCTAGGAGACTGAAGGTGTAAGGAATTGATTCTGCGTGATCGTTTGAAAACTGATGGTTGCACTACTCGTAGCCAATGCTACAAGAATAAAAGCTAAGACTTTTTTGCTACGCAAGGCCCAAGCAAATTGCCAATTTCCGTACGTATTGATTGTTAAGTAACAAGCGATGACTAAGCAGACAAGAACTATTAAACCGATGAATACGCCCTTTTTTTAAGCATTCTTTTTCCCCCTTACTAATAGATAGAGGAAAACAACAGCCCCGATAATCCCAACGATCACACTCACAGGGATTTCATAAGGATAAATCACTATTCGAGCAACAATATCACAAAAAAGTAAAAAAACACTTCCTAATAATGCAGTTATTCCTAATGTCTTATGTACTTGATCGCCATATAATTTTGCTGTAATATTTGGAATAATGACCCCTAAAAAAGGAATACTCCCTACCATAAGTAGAACAACAGCACTTGCCAAAGAAACTATACCGATACCTAATAGCTGCATTTTTTTATAATCAATTCCTAAATTAACAGCAAATGATTCTCCCAATCCCACGAGTGTAAACTGGTAAGCAAATAGATAGATAACTAGTAACAATGGAATGGTTAGATAAAGCAATTCATAATTGCCACGAAGGATCGTGGCGAAATTTCCTTGTAGCCAAGAAGACATATTTTGAATCAACTGAAACTGATATGCAAAAAAGGTCGCCACCGACCCAATGATATTTCCCAGCATAACCCCTATCAACGGCAGCATCAATTGATTTTTTTGAGGAAAGGCTTGTGCAAAAAATAAGAATAATAATGTCCCCACAAAAGCAAATAGAAATGCGGTAAACGACCGCAAGAATAATGAAGCATTCGGTAAAAAAAGCATGACCACTAAAATTCCCAATCTTGCACTATCCATTGTCCCAGCCGTAGTAGGTGAAACAAATTTATTTTGGGTCAAGTGTTGCATAATCAATCCACAAATGCTACTTGTTGCACCAGCAATGAGCAAACTAATCGTTCGAGGGATTCGTGTGGCAAAAAATAATTGTGTACTCTGCCCCCTGAAGTGAAACAAATCCTCTAATTGAATCGTTGAAACACCAATAAACAATGAACAAAACATGAGCAAAAGTAGTAAAACAACGAGCCAACCGTAACGCATCAAATCCCCCTCTTTAATTGATAATGATTCTCATTATTATTCTAAGTGAACCGGTGAACAAAAGCAACCGCTTTTTTTCTTTTAGTTTTTACTTATTGATATGTTATAATTTTATTGGAGACACAATAAAGAGGAGGATAGTTTGATGTCAAAAGATGATGTACAAAGTCACTTAGATAAGGGCATGTATGGTACACCATTAGTCAATCCTGAAGAACAAAACAAGTATATGGGCACCTTTCGTGAGCGTTGTTACTTAAGTATGACCGTAGCTGAAATGAACGATCCAGTAAACAAATAAAACCTTTTGAAAGAGCTTGAAAAACAACCAGATGCAATGGTTCTTCTCAATGGTTCGCTTCCTTTGGCATTACAAAATCAATATATCCAACTTGCCACACAAAAAAAGGTACGCTTTACCATCGTTAATGATTTTGTATCTAATGATCCTAATAGCTTTGGTTTGCTTTTAACAGCAAAAGAAGCAGTAAATGAACCAGTGATTGATGTAGAAAAAAAATATCCAAAAACGACCTCACACCCTCAGAAACAAAATCAAAAGAAAAAAAGCATAAACTAACAACAAAATGTTCGTCTATGCTTTTTTTCTCTTTTTCCGCTAATTCCTCATACGCATAACCTCTTTCATTCTTTCTTTTTCTCTCAAGGTTTAAGGGGCTTTGACAAGATTCCACTCGATATTTACCGTGTAATTTCCAGGTTGTACATTTTTTGTGTTTAAAATGTTTAAATATGGATCTCCTAAATTATAGTTATAGACCGCGTTATGAATGACTTGGTTTGCCTGCATGATCATCACTGGACTATCTGATTTGATTACTGGTGTGACCGCCCCTTGCACTTCATTGCCACTATCTACTAAATCAGTACTTGAGTTAAACGGTATCGTTCCATTATTAATATTTTTCTTAACAATTCCTTGATTGGTCAATACAATCGAGCTTCCTGGAACTGTCTGATGATTCTCCCAGACCAGTTGAGCTTGTAAAGACCAAGTATTATTCGTTTGGCTCTTATCACACACGCCAACATCAAAGGAATTTTGTTTCGCAAAAGGAATTTTTTGTGGGCCAGCTTCATTGAGTGGCGTTTCAGAAAAACTAAATTGCTTAGGAATATAAGTAAGACCAAACAAGCTTGTTATTCCAGGACGCATATTATCGGTAGCGGATGGCATTTTCGGTAGTGAGGTCCAAGTTGCTTGGTACGTGGTTGTCAGTAAATCTGTGACATTACTTGCATGATCGACTCCACTCACTTGCCAACCAGCAAAAATACTATCTGGTTTTTCCACCATCAGCGAGGACTTGAATCGTTCAAACGTCAGCATTTGTAACTTTGGATCTGTCGGTGTTATGGCAACAGATTGAAAATATCTTTTAGTTGTAGTTTTATCTTCAAATGTTCCTCCTGCTGCATTAAAAGTCGGTCCAGTAGGGGTTCGATTATCTGAAGAATAGTTATAATTTAACAATATAGGATATTTTGCAATGACTAATAAAGGTGATTGAGTCCCTGCGGTAAACATACTATCTTTATTGACCACATTTTTCATATTAAAGTTGCTTAAATTTAACAAATTCAATTTATTTGTCCCAACAAACATTCTAGTCATATTTGTCACTTTATCGGTATGAAAAGAACTTAAATCTAACGTTCTTAAATTATCTAAATAAGCAAACATATTCACCATATTCGTTACCTGGCGAACATTCCAATTTGCTAAATATAATTTTTGTAGGTTTCTATCGACATTGAATAAATAATTCATATCATTGATATTTGATGTATTCCAACCACTTAAGTCAACTTTCTCTAAAAGAGAATTATTTGCAAACATTGCCCCAATATTCGTAACTGCACTCGTATCTAATCCAGTCAAATCCACTTCTTTTAGAGCAGGCCAGCGTTGAAAAGCATACCTCAAATCTAAATCAATTACCGGCACTTTTCCTCCAGGCGCAATTTTGAAACGAACAATTGAATTATAATTAGGAAAAACAGTCGTACTAATATCTTGTAAACTCGTTGGTAATCCATTGATCATATTTGGAACAACAATATCTGTGCTCTTACCAATATATTTTGTCAGGATATAACGATCTTTTTGGGGAGATAGTTGATATTGCCATTCAGAAGCAGCACTTGTCACATAATTTCCTTGAGTAGCTAGATTGTTTTTTGCTTCTTCAAAGATATTTTTATCCGTGACTGCTTTATTTGAACCAGTTTCTTTTGTAGAATTGATGAGCTTATTTTGTAAAAGAGTAGGCCATTGACTTAAATCTGCCAAAGCATCACAGTTTAGAAACATACCTTCAACATTTTTGATCATCGTAGTTGTCCATTGATTGATCCCTTCCACATTCACTAATTTAGGACAATTATTGAACATGTCTGCTAAATTCTCAGGAGTTTCGTTTTTTGCTATTTTTACTTGTTCTAAGCTTATACAGTTTTTAAACATGCCTGCTAGCATAGTTGCATATAACTTGTTTATCTGAACGATTTTTAAACATTTCACTTGTATTGGTTACGTTACTAAAATCGGTAAGACCAAAATCAATGGTTTCTAAGGACTGATTTCCTGCAAATGCTTGTTTCAGATTGATACTTCCGCCTTGATCATCAGAAATAGATGGAATAAGGTCAAGAGAAGAATCGATTATAAAGGATCGTGCCGAACTGTTTCTTAGCGAATAAAAGAAATCTACAGACAATACCAGTAAGTTGTAATACGGTACCCTTTAAAGTGTAGTGGATATTTTTATAAATACCAGCAGTTATCTTTCCTGTTTCAGGCGTTGAAGCTTTGCTAATTGAATTTTCTGATACTTGTTTTAAGCGTTTATTTTCAACTGTACTTAAATCATTTGAGGCTGTAGTCATCTTTGGTTGATTATCTGCAAAACTAGATTGTTCCTGATAAAATAGATTGAAAAATAGCAAAACTACGATAGAAAGACACTTGATTTTCCTCAATCCTATCCCCTCCTTTTTTAGTCTATAGCTGTTGATTTATAACGATATAATAAACAATTCCTAATATAAGCAAGAAAATTGAAGACATGAGTAACAATACATTGATATAAATAATTGATTTATTTACTTGACCAATAATGACTTTTTTATAATTATTTAAAAATAAAACAAAGTTGACACATAAAAAAATAATGCCCATTAAAATAATAAAAATTGCTAATGTATACATGATGATTTTTTCCCTTCCAAATAAACTAAGTAACAGTGAATACATCTAGCTAACCATAAGCTTTTATTCATCTTTAACGTTTTAGAGCAGAAGGCAATTATTTCTTACTATTACTTATTACTCGTTAAAAGTAATATTGTCTCTTCTACTCCACTTTATTTCTTCCTATGTTCGAATATCAGATAGCTAGTACCGAATACATTTACTAGTAAAACGATCAGCCAGCTCATTTGAAGCCATTGAGGGATAACGACCTGATAGATTGATTTTTCGTTGATTTCTTTAGCAGAAGAAGACGTGATCTTAAATGAACGATCAAATACCCATTCTTTTCCACCTGCTTTGACAGAGCCAGTAAAAACATAGTAACCTTCTTTTAACTCGTTTTTCTTCCAGTCAAACTGAAAAGGATAAACCGAATGCGGTGCAATATTTACATTTGTTTTTGCAGAATTTTATCTGAATTTTTTTCACGAATTTCACCAGAAACGCTAGCTTTATTAAAAATATAAGAATAAGAATTTAAAATATCTGCTTGAATAATTTTTCTACCATCAGACAAAACAGGTGCCACTTTTTCCAGACTTACAGAGATATGCTGATTCATTACTGTATTTGCATCATTAGTTAAAACAACTCCTATTGTATAGTTGTACTTGTTTTCAACCGTTATTTCCTTTTTCTGTTTTTTTGCAAATCCATCATTTTTTTCAGAAACGACAATACCTCCGACAATGACACCAGAAAATTTATCTTTGGGCATTGCCACATCAAGTATTGTTTCTACTTCGCTTTTTGCAGGAACCGTTACTTCTGGCTGGGACACTTTTACTATTGAAGTTAATGGTTGCTTCAAATCTTTATTATCTTTTATTTTCCCAGTATAATCTAATAACCCGTTATAATTTGTATTGGCATTGGTTACTGCTACTTTCAGTACTTTTACTTGATCAGAACTATTGATTAACTTTACACCCAAATGATCTTTTGCCCCTTCTCTTTCCCAAAGATAAAAATAACCTAAACTCGGATCAATTTGGTGTTCATTAGGGATTGGCTTAATAGTATAACCTCCCATTATCTCATCTGCTTGCACAGAGAGCGCACCTAAATTCATAAAAATAAAACTTAAAATAATTGAATAAATTATTTTTTTTAACAAATTCATACTTCCTTCCTTTTTTGATTATCAGCAGAATTTTTCTTCAAAATGTGTCTGACAATAACTAAAAAGAGATTGAAACAAAAGTGTTTGATATCAAAAAATAAGAAGAGATTTTCGAAGATTGACAAGAAAATGAGCCATAAGTCTACACAAATTCCTAAAAGCGAATAAACGGTGTTCCCAAGCCAGCTCTTCGGTATTAAGTCAAAATCATACCAAACATGAGGCGCTGTTTTGTGTGATCCTTCCTTAATGCTCAGGACAAGGCGCTCTTTTCACAACCTTTTGTTACCTACTTGACATTTCTCAAATTTTTGGTAAATCATAGCTTATTTTTTGAAAATGCTACTTTTGTTTTACTATTTATTCGTTTTTACACCTATTAAAGAGCCTAGGACGACCTTGTCCCAGACTCTTTCCAAACGCCCTACGGCGCAACAGCTAAGTTCCATTCCACATGGCCTGTATGATTACCAGCTGTAGTTGTTTTAGCATTGGCAATTTTAAGAGCTACTTGTCCTAAATCATAATCGTAGGTATCATTGTGGATAAATCCTTGCGTTCCTGACATCAATAACGCTTGTGCGCCAGAAGTGATCTCCACGTTCGGTACTGCTGTAATCGATCCAGCTGGTTCGTCAACTAAATTGCCACCTCCTGTATTGACTTTTGCGTTTGTTCCTGTATGCCCTGTTTGGATGGACATTCCTTGCTAGCCATTATCCCAGACAACTTGCGCTTTTAAGGTCCACCCCTTGGTGCCACGCGTTTTATCTTTGACCCCAATGTCAAATGTACCTGAATTTTTAGGCATCGTTACATTAATTGTTTGCGAGCCAGTTTCAACTAATTTTGTTGAGGGAATCGTAAACGTCCCTGGCTCGTAAGCAATCCCAAATGCTACTGTAGGATTATTTGACTTATTCCCTGGATCAGTTGGACTTGCTGGGTCTTTCGTGTTACTTGGAGGAGTCGGATTACTCCCCCCATTATCTAGTAATAAAAGAGGTGCAGTAATTGGTGTTTCAGCAGTTGCTGGAGCTGGGTTAATTGTAGTACTTGCAGCAGATACTCTCCCACACTATTAATCAATAAAAAAGAAGTACACAAACTTGTACTGATAAAACAGATACTTTTTTTCATTCTTTCTACTCACTTTCTTTCCTAATTCTAAGTAATCTAGACTATACCCTAGATGAACAAGGAAAATCATAACACCAAAACAAGTTAAAAATTTTTTTGTTTTTTTATTGATAAAGGCGTAGATTAAAAAAAAATACTATGTACGATAAAAAGAGCATGGGACAATAGTAATGAACACTATTGTCCCACACTTGTGAATTTCTTCTTATTTCTCGGCGTTAAATACTTCTGTCTCAGCCTCAATGATGTGAAGTTCTGGATAGAGTAGATTGAGTACATCCATCGTTAATCTTCGTCCTTTACCAGCAAATGGATACACGTGCATATGCATTGCTGGATTAAAGTTTGCTTCAATAATGCCATAAGCAGTTGGGGTTTCGTTTGGATCAGCTTCTTTATCCGGTATTATCAAGTCGATCCCACTAATTTTCGCACCTAAGGCTTCAACTGCGGAGACAGCGATCTGCTTATAGCTTTCGGAAAATTCCTCTGTGACATCAATAGAATCGCCACCTGTACTAATATTGGAATTCTCACGTAAATATACGATTTGACCTTTCTCAGGGACAGAAGAAACAGTCAATCCCTGTTCTTTTAGCATCAATTGTTCTAAATCGCCTAATTGGATCAATTCTAAAGGTGCCCTGTGATTCTTGCCTCGCAAGGGATCAAGGTTTTTTTCAGCCACCAACTCAGCAACCGTTTGTTTTCCATCACCTACTACATTTGCTGGTTTACGCAACATGATCGCTTTTACTTTTCCATCAATGACAAAGAAGCGATACTCTGTCCCAGATATAAATTCCTCCACTAAAATCGAATGATCTTCTTTAAAAGCTAAAGAAAGTCCTGCTTGATAGTCTGCTAAATCGGCGCCCTCTTTAAAAATAGTAATCCCTAAACCATAATTCGTCGATTTTGGTTTGATCACAAACACTTGATGAGCAAATTTCGGATATGCGTTGACCGCTTCTTCCAATGTAGTGAACTCTGCTCCATTTGGCACACGGAAGCCAGCTTCTTCTAATATTTTTTTGGTCACTGTTTTATTTTCCATAATTAGCGGTACGATATAGCTATCCTTACTTGTCATATTTGCGTTTTTGACATATTCGATATGATCTTGATGTTGTAGCCGTAAAAATTGATCGGACTCATCCAACACCTTCACTTCAATTCCTTGTTGAATCGCATCAAATAAAAAGATTTGGGTGGAAAGCTCCATATTTCTAAAGCCAGCTAATTGATAAGGGCGTTCATGGGTGTTTTGATAATATTTCTTACCTAGAACAGTCGCAAAGTCGTGTTGGCTTTCTTTTTGTGCATCTTGATAGATTTTCCCTGCTAAAGTTTCATTTGGTTGTTCTAATTTTTCAAGCATTTTTTCAATCAAAGGTACGGCTTCAGTCTGTTCTAATTCCAACACCATTTTTTTCATATCAGTTAAAAGACAATATCCCTCTTTAGCAAATTCTGTTTGACTTAATGGATGTTCCAATGATACCTTTTCATTTCTTTTTGTTCCTTCTTCTACCCATTGATCTACTTCATCATCTTCTTCTACCCATAACATATAAGTTAAGAATAACTGCAAAAAACGAACTTGTTCTTGATCAATCCCTAAACGTGCATAAGGATTCAAATCAATATTTCTTAATTCGATATACCGAACTCCTGTTTTAGCTAGATCTGCCACACGTTTTCCACCGCGGAAGCGTAAAGGTGTATAGAATTCTTTTTCTTCAGAGAGCTTGCCTTCTTCAACCATTTGTTCAATATCTGTTAAATACTGAGCCATCGAGGCATACGATACTTTTACATTTGGATGATTGGTATAACCATACGAACTATTTCTAATACTTCTTACTGGTTCATTTGGTGCAGGTCTATCGGTAAAGTAGTTTGCTTCACTTAAAGGAGACGCACCATAAAAATAGGTGATCAACCAACGATAACGCAAAAAATTACGTGCCGTCTTAAGATAAAGTTCTGTTTTAAATGTGGTAAAATCTGCAAACTCTGTTTGTTGTACAAACAATGATTGAATCAAGTCATCACCAAATTCAAAGTTAAAATGGATCCCACTAACCATTTGTTTTCTTTTGCCGTATTCTTTTGCTAAATAACAGCGATACAAGACATCTTCAAAATTAGCCAGTTTGGCAATCATGATCTCTTCATCTTTTTCTGGCAACGCCGGTGGCATACTCAACGGCCAGATCATTTCATCATTGGGTAGCGATCGAGAAGCGACGTCATAGATTGCTGCCATGTATTGAAAGAGTTCTTGGATAGAGTCTGTCACTTGTGTAATCAACTCAATTTGTGTCTCGCTAAAATCTGTTTGAATATATGGATGAAACGTACGGTCTCCAAAAATAGCAGGATGATTGGTACGTGTTAATTCTCCTATAAGGTTCACTCGTTGTCCTTCACGTTCAACACCAAAACGTGCTTGATCAATAAATAGACGTGAACTAGGGTGTCGTAATAATTGTTTAAAATTCATGATTCATTAGCCTCCAGTTCGTATGCCTCTAATTATAGTAAAAAACAGTCAGAAAAAGAATGAAATTGTTTTAAAATATGAAAAAGAGGAACAGCTTTATTCTTACTTATCTATCATTGTTTTAATTAATCTATTTTTTATCGCCAATCTATGTATCTTTTCATTCTTCATTTCTCTAAAAAAGAAGCGGATATGGCAAAATTCCATCTTACACCTAAAAATGGAGCAACGAGATTCCAGAAGTGCTTCCTTGAGAATAACCCAAAAGAAACTGAAAATATGCAAACTATTTTCGAATTCTTTGGGTTATTCGTCTATGGTTACTCGTTGCATCTCACTAGTTGATTCATACTTCAGGTGAACGAAATATTGTTAGGCTAGCGCACCTTCTTAGGTATAAGAATTGGACTTTATGTCGCAACCTTCTCTTTTTTATTAAAAGAATCAAACAAACCTTTATTCTGCTTTTAATAGACCTTTAAATAACCCAATCACAAAGTCATTTGGATCAAATGGCTCAAGATCATCAATACCTTCTCCAAGACCCACTAGTTTTACTGGTAAATGGAGCTCGTTACGGATAGCTAAGACAATCCCACCTTTTGCAGTACCATCTAATTTTGTTAAAACAAGCCCAGTAACATCCGTTGTTTCCTTGAACTGTTTAGCTTGGACCATGGCATTTTGTCCAGTTGTTGCATCCAGCACAAGCAATGTTTCATGTGGTGCTTCTGGTAATTCCCGTTGAATGACCCGTTTGATTTTTTCTAATTCATTCATCAAGTTAACTTTATTTTGTAAACGTCCTGCAGTATCTACCAACAATACATCCACTTGTTCACTTTTAGCACGTTCCATGGCATCATAAACAACAGCGGCAGGGTCCCCACCGGCATTTCCACGAACGACTTCTACTCCAGCACGCTCTCCCCAAACCACCAATTGATCAATGGCGCCTGCTCGGAAAGTATCAGCAGCTGCCAAAAGAACTTTTTTTCCTTCATTTTTGTATTGATGAGCTAATTTTCCGATACTCGTTGTTTTACCAACGCCGTTTACACCGACAAACAAGATAACGGTCAATCCCTCTTCTTGAATATTTAGTTCATTGACTTCATTGATGCCTTCTTGTTCATATAGATCAACTAGCTTTTCAATGATGGCATTTTGAATTTCTGCTGGTTTTTTCGCATTTCTAAGTTTTACTTCTTGCCGTAAAGCTTCTGAAATTTGAATAGCTGTTTCAAAACCAACATCCGCACTGATCAACGTTTCCTCTAATTCTTCAAAAAAGTCTTCATCTACCGTACGGAAATTAGCAAATAGCTCATTCATCCGCTCGCCAAAGGTTTTTCTGGTTTTTTCTAATCCTTTATTGTACTTTTCTTGTATCTCGACTTCTTCTGGTTGTTGTTCTTCACCAGTAAATGCTCGTTTAATTTTATCAAAAAATCCCATATGATCCCCCCTAATCTAATACAAATTTTTCAATGACTCTTGCCACGCCATGTTCTATATTACTTGAAGTCACATAATTTGCTACCTCTTTAACGAGTGGCACAGCATTTTTCATCGCTACACCAAGTCCAGCAAACTCTATCATTGGCAAGTCATTTTCTTCATCACCAATTGCCATGATTTCTTCTTGCTTTAATCCCAAATCTTTTGCTAATAAAGAAATGCCATAAGCTTTTGTCACACCTTTTGGCATAAATTCTAAAAGCATGCTACGTGTTTTGATAATTTCATACTCCTCATAAAATCTTGCTGGTATTTCTTTGATTTTTGAGTCTAATTCTTCTTGTGGGTAAGCAATTACCGCTTTATTTAAAACGATCGTCTTGGTGATATCCGATAATTTTGCTGGTCGAAATTGAAGTAAGCTATTCAATACATTATACAAGGATTGTTTTCCCGGCGCCGAGGGTAATTGCAATACCACGTTGTCTGATAGTATATCTAACGGCAATGCTAATTCTTGAGCTAGATCATATAAACGATGAACATCTGAGATAGTCATGACCTTTTTCTCTATAATTTCACCTGTATCGTTTTTTTGTACCAAGCCACCATTGAAAGTAATACTATAATCCCCTTCATCTACTAATCCTAGTTCTTGGAGATAATGCGTCATAGCTGCTAGAGGGCGCCCGGTAAACAAAACAACTTTAACGCCCTTTGATTTTGCTTTTGCTAAAGCTTGTTTATTTTCATTAGAAATTTGCTTTTCTTCATCCAAGAGTGTTCCATCTAAATCAATGGCAATCATTTTAATCATTTTTTCTACACATTCGTTTCCATTTTACCATCTTCATTAATTTCTTCCATGCGAACAGAAACAATTTTTGAGACACCCGATTCTTGCATCGTTACACCGTATAAGACATCTGCGGCTACCATGGTTCCTTTACGATGAGTGACGACGATAAATTGCGTATCGTCTTGAAACCCGCTTAAATAGCGACCAAATCGTTTCACATTAGCTTCATCTAGTGCAGCTTCCACTTCATCTAAAATACAAAATGGAACTGGGCAGACACGGATAATCGAAAATAAAAGTGCAATGGCTGTTAAAGCACGTTCTCCTCCAGAAAGCAAGCTGAGACTTTGCAATTTTTTACCAGGTGGCTGAACCTCGATTTCAATCCCCGTCTTTAACAAGTCTGTAGGATCAGTCAGAACCAATTCTGCTCGACCACCATCAAACATATTTGGAAAGACAATTTTAAACTCTTGACGAATTGCTTCAAAAACTTCTTTAAATCGTGTACGTACTTCCTCATCCATTTCTTCCATTGTGTCAAACAATTGATTTTTAGCAGATAACAAATCGTCTCTTTGCGTTACCAAAAAGGTATGACGTTCATTGACTTGCTCAAATTGTTCGATGGAGCTCAAGTTAACCGTTCCAAGATCTGCAATTTGTTCTTTCAATACAGCTACTTTCGTTCGACTACCTTCCACATCCGTTGTTTCTTCATAATCAGTCACAGCTTTTTCAAAGTTAATATGATATTCCATTTGTAAATAACTCAATTGGTTATCAAGCAACATTTCTGAGCGGTTCTTTTGCACTTCGAGTTTGGATTGCTCAGTTAATTGTTGTTTTTGCTGACGGTTTTGATCCGCAATCACCGTTTCTAACTGGTCAACTTCTTTTTGAAGAGCTTCACGTTGATTTTTTATTTCTACTAATTCTTCTTTCAACGCTTCACGTTGTCGAGAAAGCTCGTTAATTTGTTGTTCTAAGCTTTCTTCAGTAATTTCATGGTCAGTAAAATCAGCCGTTAACACGGCTAGTTGTTTTTCTAAGTTCTCTTGCTGCTCGGAGGCTTCGTTCTTTTGAACCCGAGCTCTACGCAATTGGATTTGCAGGTGATTGAATTGCTCTTTCAATACTGCTAATTCTGCTTGCTCCTGTGCTTTACGAGCTTGGATCTGCGCTCGTTTTTCTTCCATTTGATCACTTTCTTAACTCAGTGATTTGATTTCTTCATCAATTGTTTGTCTTTGTTGTTCGATTTCTTTTTGTCGCAAAGTTAAATCCGCTTGTTTTTTTTGGTAAGTTTCAATAAACTGTTGTAATTCCCTCGTTTCAAAATTAGAAAGTTGTTTTTCTTTTTCAAAGCGAGCTAAATCCTTCTTAAGGTTTTGTAATTTGTTGGTTATTTCTTGCTCTTCAAAACGCAATTGTTCATTTTGAGTACGTAAAGCTTCTTGTTTTTGCGTGAGCACTTCGACTTCTACTTGCAATGCTTTCACTTGTTTTTCTTGCTTTTGTAACAGCTCGGCTGCTTGCTCATACTCAGCCGTCAATTGTTTCAATTCTTGATTTTGTGCAAATAAACTGCCCTGATTGCCACGTTTATTTGCACCACCTGTCATGGAACCTCCAGCATTCATCACGTCTCCTTCAAGAGAAACGACACGATATTGGTACCGAATCGTTTGAGCGATTGCATTGGCACTCGTCAGATCCTTTGCTAATAAAATCGTACCTAATAGATTGTGTACCACCGTTTGAATTTCTTCAGGAAAAGACACTTGTTCACTGGCCAATCCTAAAAATCCATCGATGGTAGCTGCCTGAGAAAGAACATGTGTCGACAACTGTCTTGGTTTGATGGTTGTCAGTGGTAAAAACGTCGCTCTTCCACCTCTTTGTTGTTTCAAATAACTAATGGCTTGCCGTGCGTCTTTTTCCGTTTTCACAATCACGTGTTGTGCTGCTCCACCTAACGCTGTTTCAATAGCTAAAGTAAAAGAAGCAGGCACATCAATCAATTCAGCCACTGCCCCGACGATTCCGGACAATTGTTGCTTGTGCTGTAAAACTAAACGTACTCCTTGATAAAAGCCAAAATAATTTTCTTGAATTTCTTGTAGACTTTTTTTACGAGCCTTTAATTGTTGGACCTGATTCATCAATTGATACATTTTCGGTTGTTAGTTAGTTAATTTTCCTTGTATTTTTTTTCCATTTGCTTGGACTTCTTCAAGCTCATTTTTATTTTGGCTCAATGTTAATTGAAGGTGTGCTTGCTTTTCAGACAACACTTGTTGCTGTGACGACAATTCGATGACAGAAGCTTCTACTTCCGACTGTTTTGCTAACGTTTGTTTACTTCTAGAAGTTTCTTGTAAATATTGACGCTCTAAATATTTCAGTTCATTGCCGACATTTGCTTGCTCCTGCATCAAATCAACGTATTGCTCTCGTAATTCAGATAACAATTCTTTGGTCGATTTTTGATATTTTTCCAACTCTTGTTGTGTCTGCATCATCTGTGTCTGCGCTTTTTGGATCTCTATTTCTTTTTCTGCGACATCACTTGCTATTTTTTCTTGGAGTTTCTCAAAATGAGACACTTTCTTTTGCACTTCTGCCAAAGAATTTTGATATTCTTGCGTACTTTTTTGTGTATGTTTTGTTCGCTCGACTAAAACATCCTTTTGTCCTTATGCTTGTTTAAGCCTTTCAGACAATGCGAGTAACGTCTGTTGTCCCTTTTCAATTTGTTGGTCTTTTTGGACGTTTTGTTTCCGCTTTTCAGATAACACTTTTTCTTGTGCTTGGATTTGCGTAGCTAGCGTTGTTAATGTAAGATTGAACTGCGTAAGTTGCGCTTGCCTTTCTTCCCACTCTTTTTTTGCTGTTTTGATTTCTGCAATCATCAAAGCAATATCAGTTTGCGTTAATTCCTCTTTTAATTGTAAAAATTGCTTAGCCGTTTCACTTTGTGCAGCTAAAGGAACTAATTGTTCTTGTAATTCATGAATAATATCTTGTACCCGACTAAGGTTATCTTCTGTTTCGAATAACTTCTGTTCGGCTTTTTTCTTGCGTTGTTTATACTTTAAAACACCCGCAGCTTCTTCAAAAATTCCACGACGGTCTTCTGGTTTGCTACTAAAAATCGCTCTCTCCAGTTCGACGATAGCGACGCGTCACACTGATTTCGTTATAATCCAGTGGCAAATAATGATCGGTATTATCTAAAATCACTGTGACTTCTGCCATATTCAATGGTTTACGCGAATCTGAACCAGCAAAAATAATATCAGGCATTTTCCCACCACGAAGGCTTTTAGCAGATTGCTCACCTAAAACCCAACGAATGGCTTCCGTAATATTACTTTTACCACTTCCATTTGGTCCAACGACCGCTGTCACACTGTTTTCAAAATCAATCACTGTTTTATCCGCAAAGGATTTAAACCCAGCTATTTCAATTCGTTTTAAATACACTAAGCGTTCCCTCACTTACTTTTACAATGCTGCCAGTGCATTTTCGGCAGCGGCTTGTTCTGCTAGTTTTTTCGATTTTCCTTGTCCGGTTCCGATCAATTTTTCATCTACATACACTTCGATCCAAAAAACACGTTCATGTGCTGTACCTTCTTCTTTCACTAGTCGGTACTCAATGAATACATCTCCTGATTTTTGCAAAACTTCTTGTAACTTTGTTTTATGATCCATCTCATGGGAAAAAGCACCTGCTTTAACTTTTGGAAAGACAACTGTTTGAAGAAAGGCATGTGCTGCTTTGAATCCTTGGTCAAGGTATAAAGCACCAAGGAAGGCTTCAAATAAATCACAAAGAAGAGCTGGTCTTGTACGGCCACCAGAATTTTCTTCTCCTTTGCCTAATAAGATATATTTATCAAAACCACATTCTTTTGCAAACTTTGATAGACTATCTTCGCGAACGATTGCTGCACGTGTCTTTGTCAATTTACCTTCTGGGATATCTGAATACAAACGATAAAGATATTCTGAAACCATCAATTCCAAGACAGCATCTCCTAAAAATTCTAATCGTTCATTATCTGATAGTTGAAGGTTGCGATGCTCATTCACATAAGATGAATGGGTAAAAGCTTGTTCCAGTAGATTTAAATCGTGAAAAACGATCCTATACTTTTCTTTTAGTTCATTTGTCAGCTGATTGTCCATTTCCCACATTCCTTTATGGATATTTTTTCAATACTTTCTTATTATACTGGTTTTTTGTTAAATTTGAAATGGTTGAAGCAAAAGGTAAGTAAAGCTTTAATCTACGTTGGTTAATTGACCTTCTGTTGGCTTAGATTGTACAAAAAAATAGGCTTTATGCCAGCTTTTCAATATGGATGACATAAGAAATTTTATTCCTTAGCTACTAGCAATTTTTCTTCTCTTTGTTTTAACGCGCCTATATCAAGCACGTCACCTAAACGATCTGTCAATGCTAAACCATGAGTAACCACAAGAATTGTTTTATCTTGGGCTGTCATTTCTTGCAAAGTCTGGATCACTATTTCTTTATTCTTGTTAAGAGAAGTTGTTGGCTCATCTGCAAAAAAATTCTTGAGTCTTGTAAAGATAATCATGCTAACACTACTGATTGTTGCTCGCTACCACTTAAATGATAAACTTTCTGATTGAATAAATCATCCACTTGAAATTTATGTAAAGTCACAAAAATCTTAGAATCATCTTTTGTTACTAAAACTGTAGATTGTTTTTTACAATTTCGTTATCAATTAATGCAAAGTTTTGGAATAAGAATACGACACATTCTCGAAAAAATCTCTTTTTGTTTTTTCGATTGATTCGTTTTCCTTCAATAAATTCAATACTTGCGCCTGAACAGATAAATCCAAAGCCGAAACAGGTTCATCCGCTACGATCAATTTTGGATTTGTCGCTACTGCACGAGCCACACCTAAACGTTGACGTTGTCCGCCTGAGAATTCGTGAGGGTATTTATATAAAGCATCCTCTGGCATCCCAACGATATCCAGTAGATTCTTCACTTTTTTCTTTTCCTCCTGATCACTCAACCGTTCGAAATTACGTATAGGCTCTGCAATGATATCTAACACACGTTTTTTAAGATTCAAACTAGACATTGAATCTTGAAAAATCATTTGGACATCTTTGTTGTATTCCATTTTTTTACGGTTACTTTTTTGTGTAACATCTTTACCTTCATAAATAATCTGTCCAGAAGTGACCTTCTCTAAACCAACTACGGCTTTTCCGGTGGTGGACTTTCCTGATCCTGATTCTCCGACTAAGCCATATGTTTTCCCTTTTTCAATAATGAAATCAACGCCATCTACCGCATAAACATAATCCGTTACTCGATTGAAGAAACCACTGCGAATAGTATAGTGAACTTTCAAGTCTTTAATCGTAATTAATTCTGACATATACACCTCTCCTTTTTCGTCCCTAAAGTGGAAATGTTTATAACATGAACAGCGAACCAAATGATTCGGAGCAATTTCATGAAGTACAGTAACTTCCTCATGATCACTCGCAGGAATCCAAGGAATACGTGGTGCAAAGCGACAACCAGTACGTGGCATATTATTCAAAGAAGGAACAACTCCTTCGATCACATGTAATTCGGCTTCATGATTTCCTTCTTGAGGAATAGAATTTAGCAATGAACGGGTATAAGGATGTTTAGGATTCTCAAACAATTCTTTTACACCAGCCACTTCAACAAATTGACCACCGTACATAACAGCTACACGATCAGCCATTTCCGCAACTACTCCTAAATCATGGGTAATCAAAATGATTCCTGTTCTAGTTTCTTCTTGTAAATCTTTCAATAAATCAAGAATTTGTGCTTGAATCGTTACATCAAGTGCAGTCGTTGGCTCATCTGCAATAACGATCGGCGGTTTACACGCGATTGCAATAGCAATAATGACCCGCTGTCTCATACCTCCAGATAATTCATGAGGGTATTGACGCCCTACTCGTGCAGGATTAGGAATACCCACTTGTTCTAATAGTTCTAATGCGCGTGCTTGCCGTTGCTCGGCATTCATTTTAGTATGGTAAGATAACCCTTCCTTAATTTGATCTTCAATTCGCATCAAAGGGTTTAAAGCAGACAATGGGTCTTGGAAGATCATCCCAATATCATTTCCGCGAATTTTGTTATACAAAGTTTCATTTAATTCAATCAAGTTCAAATCATTGTATAGGATTTCACCTGTAATCTTTGTATTATTTGGATCAAGTAGTCCCATAATAGTAGTAGCTAACGTACTTTTCCCGCAACCAGATTCCCCAACGATTGCTAAGATCTCGTTTTTATCTAATGTAAAAGAAACGTCATCTACTGCATCGTAATATTCATCTTTAAGACGGAAGCCTGTATGTAGGTTCTGGACATCTAATAGTTGATTATCTGACAATCGAATACCCCTCTCTGCTCCGTATATGGAATTTTTTTAATAAAAAAATGATAGTACACAGAATAAAACGTTTTATAATAAGTGTTATTCTAAGGATAGTGTAATATATTATTAATAATAATTATATATACAACCTTTTTACAATGCAAGATAATTTCAAATACTGACGGAATAGTCTGAAAAATCGATCAAAAAAACGCTTTATAATAAGTTAAAATTAAAAAAAAGTGAGTAAAGATCTGATGATCTTCACTCACTTTTGTAATGACTATTAGTTAAGATGACTGCTGATATAATCAACTGTCCCTCCGACTGTTTCAATTTTTTCAGCATCCTCATCAGAAATTTCTGTTCCAAACTCATCTTCAAGTTCCAAAACAAATTCCATGATGCTAATTGAATCAGCTTTTAGGTCATCTTTGATATTTAATTCATCAGTTACTTTATCTGTATCAATTTCAAAATGATTTGAAATAATTTTAGCTACTGTATTAAATACTTCTTCACGTGACAATGTTTTCACCTCCAACAATTATCAAAATTGCCGATTTCCTTCACCAAAGCTAATTTTACTGACATTTTTAAAGATTGTCCACCTTTTTTTCCGTTGACTTTTTACGCGTAAAAAAAATCCATTATTCTGCATTTTTTCCAAATTGCTCTACTAACTGACCAACGACATTTGTTTCAAGCATCGTATGGATCTGTTTAATGGTCTGTCTCACAGCTTCAGGCACAGTAGCTCCATGGGTTTTGATTACTGGTGCCTTTAACCCAAATAAAACGGCTCCACCATGTTTTGAATAATACATTTCGGCTTTTAGTGAACGTAGCCCGTCTTTTAATAGCATCGCACCCATTTTTCCTTTGAATCCTTCATTCAAAATAGCTGTTTTTAAAAGATCCATTAAGTTCATAGCTGTCCCTTCGATTGATTTCAATACGGCATTGCCAGTAAAGCCATCTGTCACGACTACATCTGCTACTCCATTTAATAATTCTCTTGCTTCAACATTTCCAATAAAGTTCAAACTTGTTTCATTTTGAAGTAATTCGAATGCTTTTTTAGTCAATTCGCTTCCTTTAGTTTCTTCTGTACCATTATTCAACAAAGCCACACGAGGTCGGCCGATCCCACGTACTTTTCTTGCATAAAATGAACCTAAAATACCATATTGTAACAGGTGCTCCGGTTTATTTTCAGCATTTGCTCCCAAGTCGAGCATATCAAAGCCAGATTCTGGGTTACCTACGACAGGTAAAGTGGACATTAAACCAGGACGTTCAATGTTTTTAATCCGACCTACAATAAATAGCCCTGCCGCTAATAGTGCACCTGTATTACCAGCCGAAAAAACAGCATCTGCTTCCCCATTCTTTACTGCCTGTGCAGCCA
The DNA here is from genome assembly GCA_015680865.1 of Enterococcus lacertideformus. GTDB lineage: Bacteria > Bacillota > Bacilli > Lactobacillales > Enterococcaceae > Enterococcus_B > Enterococcus_B lacertideformus. The sequence goes on from JADAKE010000002.1 coordinate 23,243, forward strand.
ATACCATCGAAGCATTTTTTTTACGACGGATCGCTTTAACTGGTTCATCATCGCTATTGATTTTTTCATCTGTATGAACAATGGTAATATTGTTTTCTGTTGTTAGATATTTTTTGATTTCTGATTCCTTACCATAAAGGACAAATTCCACATCTGGGAAATCATTTTGAGCCAAAGCCACACCTTCTACAATTGCTTGGGGTGCGTGATCTCCACCCATTGCATCTACCGCAATTTTCATTATTTCCACTCCTTTTTTATCATCACTACAAAGTATAGCACAGTCTATTAATCAAAATAACGATTATCTAGATTTTCCATTTCTAAAGAATTCACCAAATTGTGATATTCTGGCAATAATTGCCAGTTTTTCAGTTGCCAGATTTGTTGTGCTTCTTCACGGGCAACTTCTAATACATTGCTATCCGTCACCAGATCCGCAATAGCAAATTGGGGTAAACCAGATTGACGAAATCCAAACACTTCACCGGGGCCACGTAACTCTAAATCTTTCTCACTTAAAACAAAACCATTCGTTGTCTCTGTCATGATCTTCATTCGCTCAACACCTAACTCATTTTTAGGATTGGCTACTAATACACAATAAGAAGCATCGCTGCCACGTCCTACTCGACCACGCAATTGGTGTAACTGTGCTAGGCCAAAACGATCAGCATCCATAATCAGCATCACTGTAGCATTAGGAACATTTACACCTACTTCGATCACTGTTGTGGAAACGAGGAGCTGTAGCTTATTTTCTTTGAAGGTTTCCATAATTGCTTCTTTTTCTTGGTTCTTCATTTTACCATGTAATAACCCTACTTCATACTGTGGTGCAAAGAGTGTGCTTAATTTTTCATAGATTTCAACTGCATTTTTGACATCCAAAGCTTCAGATTCTTCAATAAGCGGACAAATAACATACATTTGATGTCCCTTAGCTAATTCTTTCCTAGTCCACTCCAACACATTGTTTAATTGCGGTGTTCGTACCCATCTGGTTTCAATAGGGATACGTCCCGCTGGCAGTTCATCTATGATTGATACATCCATTTCTCCATATACTGTAATCGCTAATGTTCGAGGAATGGGCGTTGCTGTCATAAATAAGACATCCGGACGCCAACCTTTTTCTCTGAGCACTTTTCGCTGATTAACGCCGAATCGATGTTGTTCATCTGTAATGACCAATCCCAAGTTTTGAAATTCGACTCCTTCTTGAATCAACGCGTGGGTCCCTATAACGATGTCAATTTCCCCTTGTGCTAACAGCTCCAATGTCTTTCTACGCTCTTTAGCCTTCGTTGAACCTGTCAATAAGGAAACTCTTACTTCTTGAGGTTCAAATAACTTTAATATACTTTCCATATGTTGTTGCGCTAGTATTTCTGTTGGCACCATCAAGGCTCCTTGAAAACCTGCAGTAATGGTTGCAAACAAGGCGATTGCTGCCACGATCGTCTTCCCACTTCCAACATCCCCTTGTAGGATACGTTGCATATGTTGCGGGCTTCTTAAGTCACGGCAAATCTCATTTGTCACTCTTTTTTGTGCATCTGTTAGTTCAAAAGGTAATTTTTGGATAAAATCTTTCAAACGCTCAATATCATATAAGATCTCAAGTCCATTTGTCTCAGATTTTTCTGATTTTTTTAATCCTTGTAATCGCATTTGGAATAAAAAAAATTCTTCGAATACGATTCTTCGCTTTGCTTGATGGTTTTCTTCATGATTTTTAGGAAAATGCATACTCCTTACAGCCGTTGGACGATCCAACAAACGATACTTCTCCATTAATGAAATCGGAAGGTTCTCCTCGATCAACTCGCCATACTCTTCAAATCCTCTTTTAATCAAGTCAACTAAGGTCGTTTGGCGAATTGATTTATTAACATGGTAAATTGGCGAAAAATCATTCAAGGTTTGGGAACCTAAGATTTTCATCCCACTTAGTGATTTACGCTTTGCATCCCATTTTCCGTAAACAGCTATTTCTTCTGATAAAATCACTTTCTCTTTTAAATATGGCTGGTTAAAAAAAGAAACATTGAACACGGCATGATCTTGCATCATACGAAACTGGAGACGATTCTTTTTATATCCAAAACGACTCATTACTGGTGGGGAAACCACGAGTCCTTTTAATGTTACTTTCTCTTGATCAAGTATTTCATTTAAATTTCTTTCTTGAATATCTTCATACCGAAAAGGATAATAGGTCAATAAATCTTCGATTGTATGTATCCCCAAACTAGCAAGACTATTGGCTCTTTTTTCTCCTACACCCGCTAACATAGTCACTGGATTACTTAAAGACCGCATATTTTCTCCTCCTTTACGTATAGTATAGTACCTCAATCATTCCTTAGAAATAGGGGCTGCACCAACTATATGGTACAGCCCCACTTTCACAAATACTTGAAGGTAAAAAGTTCTCTTTTTTTATTCAGCAGAAAATAAATAAGGATAAACCGGTTGATCACCTTGATATATCTCGATTTCTAAATCTGGATGTTGCTCCATTAATTTCGCTGACCACTCTTTTGCTTGGCTCACTGAGCCACCTTCACCTGCTAAAATCGTAACGATCTCCGTTTCTTCAGTTAACATTTTTTCTAAGGTAGCTAAGGAAGTAGCTTCGATATCAGGGTTTGAGATAACGATTTTACCATTGATCATCCCTAAAAAGTCTCCTTCAGTGATCTGCACTCCATAAATCGTTGTATCGCGAATCGCATGTGTGACTTGTCCACTAACCACACTTGATAACATTTCTGTCATGGTTTCTTTGTTTTCATCTAAAGATACTTGATCATTAAATGAAAGCATTGCTGTCAATCCTTGAGAAATTGTTTTTGACGGTACAACAGCAACTGGAATATCTGCTACTTCGGCTGCTTGATCCGCCGCCATAAAAATATTTTTATTATTTGGCAATACGATCACTTTTTCTGCATTTACTTCTTGAATCGCTTTGACTATATCTTCTGTACTTGGGTTCATCGTTTGTCCACCACTAATGACATAGTTTGCTCCTAAGCTTTCAAACAATTCTTGCACACCTTTACCAGCTGCAATCGCTACGATTCCATAGGGTACACGCACTGTTTTTTGTGGCGCTACTTCTGTCGTTTTTTCGTCATGTTCTAAAATCGTTTCGTGTTGTAGACGCATATTGTCAACTTTGATTTTAACTAATGAACCAAATTTTTGACCATAATTCAATACCTCACCAGGATTTTCTGTATGGACATGGACTTTGATGATTTCATCATCATTTACGACTAGTAATGAATCTCCTAATCCATCCAGATAGTTACGGAATTCTTCATAATCAAACTGACTATCAACCGTTGGACCTTCTCCGATTTTCACCATGATTTCTGTACAATAACCATAATGGATATCTTCTGTCGCCAATTGACCTTGTACACTTCGATGATGTTCAGCATTCACCATCTCATCCATTTCTGCAGGTGACGGTTCATAAACTTCTTCCATTTGAAAATCGCCATTTAAAGCATTTAAAAATCCTTCATAGACAAATAGCAATCCTTGTCCACCACTATCTACGACACCTACTTCTTTTAATACGGGAAGCAAATCCGGGGTCTTAGCTAAAGCGCGTCTACCACCTTTAACAACCGCTGCCATGACTTCTACCACATCATCTGTGGATCTAGCTTTCTTTTCCCCAGCTTTGGCAGCCTCACGAGCCACGGTTAAAATCGTCCCTTCCACTGGCTTCATCACTGCTTTATAGGCTGTTTCTACCCCATGAGTAAAAGCCGCAGCTAAATCTGTAGCATTTAGCACTGTCACTTCTGGAATCTGTTTTGAAAACCCACGAAATAATTGAGACAAAATAACGCCAGAGTTTCCTCTAGCTCCCATTAACAAGCCTTTTGATAGCATTGTTGCTAAATCTCCTACTTTTTCAGAAGTAGAATCAGCAACTGCTTTTGCTCCACTTGTCATTGATAGATTCATATTTGTACCTGTATCTCCATCAGGTACTGGAAATACATTTAAAGAATTGACATATTCTGCATTTATTTGCAGACGATTCGCGCCCGCCTGAACCATTTCCTGGAATTGGCTTGCACTGATTTCTGTTACACTCACCTAGATAATCCTCCTTCAGATCGACTGCTGAATCTATCAGCAAACCCTCTGTCTAGTCTGGTAGTACACGAACACCTTGTACGAAGACATTAACAGAATTGGCTGTTACACCTAGTAATGTCTCCAAGTTATATTTTACTTTTTCTTGGACATTGCGAGAAACTTCCGAAATTTTCGTGCCGTAGCTAATAATCGTATAAACATCTACTGCAATTCCATTCGCTTCTTGACGAACTACTACTCCTCGAGAGTAATTTTCTTTACGTAAAATTTCCGTAATATTATCTTTGATTTGATTCTTGCTGGCCATTCCTACAACACCGAACACATCTGTTGCGGCGCCACCAACAACTGTTGCAATCACATCATTGGTAATTTCAATGGTTCCAGCTGACGTTTGAATTTTTACAGCCATGAATGAGCCTCCTTAACGGGTAAAATACTCCCATTTTTCTTCTATAATATTTTATCATAGCGTCACTCGAAATAAAAGGTAGTTACCCAAAGTACTCAAAAACCATGGAAAAATTTAGAATTAACCTTGTTTAATTTACAATTATTCCTAAATATTGTCAATTCTCTTCAGGAAAATACACTTGCAAATTAACGTTGTATATGATATGTTAATCTGGTATGAGCTGAATTATTCTATTGCTCCAAATCAAGGCAAAGGAGGAAATCTACATGGCAAAAGTTTGTTACTTTACCGGTCGTAAGACAAAAAGTGGAAACAACCGTTCACACGCGATGAACTCAACAAAACGTACTGTTAAACCTAACTTACAAAAAGTTCGCGTTATGATCAACGGAAAACCTAAAAAAGTTTGGGTGTCAACTCGTGCTTTGAAATCAGGAAAAGTTGAACGCGTTTAATTGAATGAAGTTTGAACCGTTCAGTAGGTGAACGGTTTTTTATTTTTTATTGAAGCTTAAAATAAGCCGAAGAATCCAGAAAATAGGAAAAACTATTTTTGGATTCTTCGGCTTATTTCTTGGGGCTGTGCACTTCCGTTACAACCTCTTTTTATGTGCCACCCTACTCTGGGTGATAGTAATATGTTCTTTTATAATTATTATAATTAAACAGTAACTTATTTACAAACCACTGTCAACAGGATATTTACAAAAGATTCTAACTATTCAAAATAAATATTTTAATACTTTTTTCTAAATAAAAAAAATAATGTTGTTATTTATTATTGTTTTTTTATTTTTTTGTGAAATGCTAAGTCTTTTCATGTAGTAAAAAATATGAATATGATACACTAGAGATATCTTCATATTCATAGAAATTTGGTGAACAAAACAATGAAAACAAAAATCAAGCTTTTATTAAAAAAAAATGGTCGCTATGCCATAGCTAGCTTTCTATTACCCTTCTTGATCCTTGCTTTAGTCTATTTGAGTATTGGCATCTATCCAGGCAGTAGTCGAAGTATCCTTGCAAGCGATGCTTTTTCACAATTTTCAAATTTTCATGCCAGTTTTAGAAATATGCTATTAGGTAAACAAAGTATTTTTTATACTTGGAATGCCTCTTTAGGCCTAAATTACTTGTCCTTGATTTCTTATTATCTAGGTGGACTATTCACGCCACTCGTCCTTTTATTTCCAAATGAGCTGATGCCAGATGCTTTATATTTTCTAACATTGCTCAAAGTCGGTTGTGCCGGGCTATCCTTTTGGTTTCTCGTACGAACCTATAAGATTCCTAGATGGGGACATGTTGCTTTAAGTGTAAGCTATGCCTCCATTTCTTTTATCACAGCACATTCAGAGATCATTATGTGGTTAGACGCATTTATCTATCTTCCCCTCGTGATCCTAGGTATCCATCGTGTCATGGACTTAAAACGTCCAACATTATTGTTCGTTAGTTATTTATTATTATTCCTATCAAGTTTTTATATGGGCTTTATGATTGGTGTTTTTTCTTTTCTTTATTTTATTATACGGCTCTTAACGAATTGGTCAGTATATAAAAAATCAATTCTTTCTTATGGCATTACTTCTTTATTAGCCGGTGGTGCTTCGATGATCATCATTCTACCGTCAGTACTTGATCTTCGTTCAAATGGTGAAGCCTTATCTCAAATCACTACACTAAAAACGGAAGCAACCTCTTATCTTGACATCATCATGAAAAACATGATCGGGGTATATGATACAACGAAATATGGTTCGATCCCTTTTATCTATGCTGGTTTGTTTCCATTAATTTTATGTCTCTTCTATTTTGCTAGTCGAAAAATAAAACTAAAGAATAAACTTTTATTTGGTAGTCTATTTGTTTTATTAATTGCTAGTTTTTATTTAGTACCTTTAAATCTCTTTTGGCACGGGATGCATGCGCCTAATATGTTTTTATTCCGCTATTCTTATTTGTTCTCATTCTTAGTTCTTTTGCTAGCAGCAAAGGGTTGGGAAGAATGGACAAAAGAAGACCAGGGACTGCTTCTGGGGATTATCATCCTCTTAGCTGCTGTCTTTGCTACTGCTTGGGGACTTAAACCTAACGAAAGTTATACTTATATCACCACCACTTCATTTGTTTTAACAATCGTTTTTTTAGGTCTATATGCGTTAACAATTGGCTTTTCCCAGCAGTCAAAACAGCCTTTAAAGTATCTTAGTCTATTATTATTATTATTAATGACCGCAGAGGCAAGCGTGAATACTAATAGTATGATCCACGGTATCTTGGATGACTGGAATTACGCCTCACGAAGTTTATATACAGATCCTGCGCCTGCAATAAAGACATTGGTAGATAAAACAAAAAAAGAAACGAAGACTTTTTATCGTTTAGAAAACCTTGATCCTATTTCCGCTAATGATTCAATCAATTATGGATATAGCGGAGTCAGTTTGTTTTCTTCGATTCGAAATCGTAATTCTTCTTCCTATCTAGATGCATTAGGCTTTCGTTCAAGAGGAACCAACCTCAATATCCGATACGCCAACAATACGTTATTAATGGATAGTTTTACCGGAATAAAATATAATATTTCTAAAAATGATAGTAGCTTTAGCAAGTATGGATTTACTAAAGAAAGCCAAAGTGGAGATTATACACTCTATAAAAATTCAAATGCTTTGCCTCTGGCATTTACAGCACCTTTGTCAATCAACGATGTAGCGCAACCTTTGACCGATAATCTGACAAGCCAGACCAATTTGATAAACCAGCTTGCTGATTTGAATCAACGTTATTTTACTTTCTACACACCAACATTGAACAGCCAACAAAATGTCACTGTGAACAAAACATCATCAGGTGTTACGTATTCTGAAACAGTGACGAATCAGCCAAAAGTACTCACTTGGGAAGTCCATGTCCCTGCACACACTCAAGCTTATCTCAGCCTGTTTCCTACGAACTATGCACAATTAGAAAGTTCAACAGCTACTATTACGGTTAACGGGACATCAAGAAAAACACAAATCAATATTTCTGGACAATATTATGATTTAGGATATTATCCACAAGATACGACGATCACTTTCACAGCAAGCTTTTATGGGACAAAAGAAGTAAGCTTCATGGAACCTAAAGTGCTTGGTCTTGATGTTGTTGCTTACCAAGCAGCCATGAATCAAATCAAAAAAAATGGTGTTGCAATGAAAACTACTGGTCGCACAGCTACTGGAACTATTCATGCAGCAGAAGAAAGAATGTTAGTGACGACGATTCCTTATGATGCAGGTTGGTCAGCTAAAATCGATGGCAAAACTGTCAAAGTAGAAAAGTTCAAAGATGCCTTTTTAATGATCAAAGTCCCCGCTGGAAAACATACCATTACTTTTAGTTATTTACCTCAAGGGTTTAAAACTGGTGCAATTTTATTTGTATTATGTATTGGCCTCTTTGTTACCTATATATGGTACATGAAGAAAATACCCACTTCGAATAAAAAATATAAACATAGCTAATTTTTAGTAAAACATTATCCTTCAAAAAAAAAAACGCAAGTCAGTGTTTACCTAATTGCCTGACTTGCGTTTTTTTATTTTAAATCATCAAATACTGGGATGGAATACTTTAGGAATGATTCTCCTCTTTTTATCTCATTATTTTAACTTCTTCCATAAGCTTGCTGGCTTTGTTCAAACATCCTTATTTTATCTTTAACAGGCATTGATTCTTTATTTTTTTCAGAAAAAGATTTTAAATTTCTTAGTTTCTGGTCTAATTTTTCCTTTCCTCCATTTTGATTAATAGCTGATAGACCGTTTGTCATCTGACTAAGATGCTTTTTTGGTTTTGGTGGAACTGCTGAACCTCGTTTTTTCGCTAGCGCAGTATTAACAAGAAGTCTATTTTCTGGTTGGGATAACTCTGGGTTCGCATTCAGTCCAAATTTAGATGCCGTACCTTTTTCATTATCCTGTTCTTTTGGATCAAATTTTCTAGTGTCCTCTGAGTTATTAAAAATTTGGTTCTCATTCTTACTCGTATTTGCTTCCTTGGATGTACTACTTCGTTCAAGCTGTTCACTCAATTGATTGTTTAATTTAGTCAATAAATCTATCATCTGAGAAACGTTCTCTGGATTCTGTTGTAAATCTGACATATTCTTTTCATTTGTTAGCACTTGAAGTTTATTTTCTATCTGATGAGATAAGCTTGTTAATTTTTTAATTCATCACTCATTGTTTGGTTAACTTCTGGTTTTGGTAATTCATGTATAGTTTTAGTATCATCGTATCGCTGACCCACTACATCCTTTGTTTTTCTTAAATTTTCAGATTTTTGAAATATCATTTCCGAAAATGTCGGTTTATTCATTGATACTACATCTCCTTCTTTTAGATCTCTCTTTTCAAGAAAACGGTCATTTTGGGGCAGCGATTCGTCATTATTTTCTAAACTTTTTCCACTAATATTCTTCCTTCCATCGTTATGGAGACTATTTTCACTCAGTTCACTTTCTCTTTTGTTTGCTCCCGAGTCGTTTGTATCCAATGTAAATTCAAATTTTTCAATACCTAGTTTTTTTAATGTATTGCTTTTTTTAGGGGTATTATAATTATATTCTAATGCAAATACTTCTGTATTATTTGTTAATGTCTGACTGATTGCTTCCATTAGTTTTTCTGTATGTGCATTTACATTTTTCCAATCTTTCTTTTTTTTCCAATTATTTCAACTCTTTGTAAAGAGAAAGAATCTTCTTTTTATCATTTTCTTGTTTTACTTCTTGTTTTACTTCTGGATTTATTTCATGAGCATTATCGACAGGTATTGCATCTTTCATATAAGCATCTTGTTCTTTAAAAATAACTGACACTTCTTCCCGAAATGCACCTGCTTTTTGGCTAGGATCTATCCAAAGTCGGGAAACATACTTTTTACAAAATTGATCCATATCAATACCAATCATCTTTGTTATTGCATTTCTAACATTCAGCTGATGGTGTACTTAACGTAATTGTTTTAAATTTTTTTCTAATTTAAATATTTCATACTCATCTGTTGATCCTTTATTTACAGAACTAGTTATTTTTTGGTTTAGCGCTTTTTTGAGTTTTTCCAGCTCCTGTTCTGTTTTATAAGAAAAATCTTCACGACTTTCATTTGGAATAGCTGAATAGCTATTGCTTTATTCGATGGTGAAAACAAACCTACGATATCCCATTTATCAAGACCAAATTTAGCCATAACCTTAATTTTAGAAACATCATAATAACTATGTTTTTTAAAATGATCAAGAATATGATTTTTTTCAATAGCATCCTTTAGTATTTCATCTATTTCATTAAGTTTGCCTTTAAGGTCATTTAGATTATTTACATCATTATTGTTCTTATTGTTCTTTTTCTTTTTTAAAAGAGAGTTCCAATCTTTATAAAGTTTTTGGAGATTTTCTTTGTCTTCTTTTGAAATCTCAACTGACGATTGCCTCATGCTTGATGACTCATTTTCGTAGTTTTCTTTCATTGTTTTTGTAATTTGGCGAGACATGTTTTCATAGCTTTTAATAGATAGGTTACCATGAACAAGAGCATTTTTGTAAAAATCGATCACATCAATACCAAATATGGATTGTAAGTCATTTCGTATGGTTATGTAATGATGTATCTTTATCAATTCTTGTAAATCGCTTTTCATTACTTCTGTATATTTATTATTTTTGTTATACGCTTTAGTAATTTTTTTGCTTAATTTTTGTTCACTTTTTTTAAGTCCCTCTATTCCATTCATATAATAATAGGTTAAACTATGACTTTCTTCAGTTACTATAACAGCATTTCAACAGCATTTCGTCTTTTTTCAGGGGGATTTAGTTGTATGGTTTCTTCCATATTAGTTATACCACCTAGATGTATATTTGGTCTGTGTATGGTAGCATAGATTGGTTTTTCCTCTTGTTTGTTTCTTGGGTCGTCTACGGCATCATTGGTTGGTTCGTTCCCTAAATTATCCATGTCATATACGTCATCATAGTTTCGCTCTTCATTTTCTTGACTATTCTGTACCTTGTTTTTGGCTTCACTGGTTGATTCTTCTATCGTATTCTCTAGTCCATCGTTAAATTCCTTATTTTCATATCCATTGAATTTCATCCTTCTATCTTTTAGTTTTCCTATTAACTCTTTGTTTAGTTTTTCTTTTAAGTCTTCTTTTAGTCCATTCATCGTACCTTCAGGCATATTTTTTCTCCTTTCACCTCACTGATTAGCCTACATTGTACAACTGTTTTACTCTTTTACCTCACCAACTTTTTTTTTTGAAAATTTATGAATAACTGATGGATATAAATACCCCATACCTTCATTTGTTTGATTGAATTTTCTTCAATGTCTAAAGCTTACTTTACTTCGATCAACACGTATAACAATGATATAATCTTTATTACAACGTTATTTCATAACAAAATAAAAAATTCCTTTTAATCAGCTAAATTAAATAGAGGCTCTATAATTTAGAGTATGGGACAAAAATAAAGATTCCTTTTGTTTCACACTCTCGGATAAACGGCGGGAGCAGAAGCAGCTCCTTCATTTTAGCTATTCAAAATCATATCGTTTTCTTATTACATCAACACAAAATAAACAACTGAGAGGACGATATGTGCTATGAATGATTCCATCAAAAAAATGCTGAGGTTAATATATAAAAATTTAACAGTTACGGAGGTTGCTTACGAGACCTTCCAGAAGTAAAAGACCTTAATCTCCTGCTCCTTGTGCCTGTAAGAATTGTGAAACTATTAATCATTGTGAAAAACAGGGCAAAGGTTCCAAGTACCTAAATCCCCTTTTTGACTGAAGCTTTTCGTGTCAAATTTTCTCCTTAATTAAAAGAACTTCCAGAAACGCTAGATAACAGCTTTCGAGCGAAACCTCAAAACCTTCTGTCCTATGAAGAAGAGATCACCGCTAGTTTATCCTTTCTAATGGAAAAATAGAAGCGAAGAATCCCCATATAAAGACAATGAAACGATTCTCTTACGGATTTAAATCATTTGAGAACCTGAAAATTAGAATCTTTTTGATCAATCAATTAATCTAAGTGAAATAACAAAAAAATCTGAGACAGAATGAGGTTTATCCTGGCCCAGATTTGATTTTGCACAACTCATCAGTTCTTATTGATAAAGAGCAAAGAGGTTTAACTAATTGCTTGACTTGCATTTTTTTATTTTAAATAATCAAGTACCGAGATAGAATACTTTAGGAATGATTCTCTTTTTTTATCTCATTATTTTCTTCCGTAAGCTTGCTCGTTTTGTTCAAATATCTTTATTTTCTTAAGTTATTACGATAATTTTTGAGTAAGGTTCATTTTTAATGAACTTTTATAGAACTTTTTTGTTGCTCCGATTTCTTATGATTTGTATGTACGGACTGATCAGAATATTGTTTATTTACTTTATTCAATGCCATTTCATGCAGCTGTGTGAATGTTCGTTGTGTTGTTTTTTTCACTTCGTTTATCTTGTTTCCATTCTTTTCTTTCCCTCTGATTATGTCTGTGTGTTCAGAACGTTGTCCGTTTAGGTCTTCGTATAATACTTCATCGTCCAAATTTGAATGGAAACCAGAATCCCTTGATGAAATAGACCTGGTATCTTCATTGTTCACATTAGCAAAATCACTTTTTCCCAAAAAGGTATTTTTATTCATCTCGTTGTAATGCTTATCCGTCTTGTTTGAATGATCAAGATTTATATGTCCATTGACTGCCTCCACAACATCTTTAGATCCTACTTCATTTTGTTTAGCTGAATTACGTACTTCATCTATAGTTTCGTATATATGTTCATACCGGTTGCCGTCTATCACTTTAAATGCTGGTAGATATTGAGTAAAATTTTCAATTTTCATTTTTTTCAATGTACTATTATCAGTAACTTTATCGCAATCATAATGTTGAGCAAGTATTTTAGTATTTATTTCAAGCACATCACTGACATCTTTCATCAGTTTTTGTGTCTCTTCATTCACTTTTTTCCAGGCTTTCTTTTTATCATACTTCTGCAATTTTTTGTAACTAGACATGAGATCTTTTTTAGTAGGAAGCTTATGTGAATTTTCTTCTTGTGTTTTTTCCTGTGAGTTTTCCATATTAATTTTTAATAGATTGTCTGACACTTCTTCCCGAAACTTGCCAATTTGCTATTTAGGATCCATATTAAGTCTTGAAACATATTTATCACAAAACTTCTCAATATTGATACCTGTTATTTCATTTACTACTTTTCTAACATACAAGTTATGTTGAAGTTCTCTTAACTCCTCTAAACCATTTATAAAATTGCTTTCTATAGTTTTTTCTCTAGGTGTATGAAATTCTTTGTAAACATAATTATTTAACTATTTCTTGCGTTTTCTCAGTTCCTTATCCGTAGCATTTAACAACTGTTGTGTTCGTGGTGTCTTCTTATGATCCCCTATATCTTCATATATAATATTGTTATTAGAAGCTGTCACTAAATTTTTAAAATTCCATTTGTTTAATCCTAATTTTGTCAGGGTTTTACTCATATCCATATAGTAGTAATCATACTTCCCAAATTGATCAAGGACACCTCGTTCAATTGCCTTTTTTAGCAATTGATTCATGTTATCAGCAACTTTTTCTGCCTTATATTCATTCCCCAATTTTACATGTTTAAGCATTTCCTCATATAGCGTTCGGATTTCTTTTTTCTCTTTATTGGTAAATGTTTTCGTCGATTTTTTTGTATTTCTCAGCTCAGTATTTGCTTCTTTTTTCATTACATTTTCAATTGTTTCCATCAAATTTATATAGTTTGCTTTATAATTTTTATCAATAGACCAGTGAGCTTTTTCATAAAACTCTATAATATCAATACCAAATATTGACTTCAGTTCATTTGTTATAATTATTTGATGACGTACATTATGTAATTCTCGTAAATCTGCTTGGCTTTTTTCAGTATAGATATTGTTTGCTTTGTAGGCTTTAATGATTTGTTCATTTAACTCTTTTTTCCTATCTATTAAGTACTCTAATGGTTGTAATAGCTCCCCTAATACAGGATTAATCATTTTACGTTTACTAGGAAAAGTTAATTCAGTTTCTCTAAGTCTTTGTTGTTCATCCAAAAGATAATGGACACCTCTTGATTGATTTTGGTTTAACAACGGATCTTGTTTTTCCGACATCAGCAATTCCCCTTTCATTTCATCGTCTTTACCATAATTTTACACTTAAACGTAATGAGGTATATGTCTTTTTTTTTACAATTTATAGTAGTTTTTTTTCTGCAATTTATGGATGTTTTCTTTAAGTCTAACACTTTTTTGTCTTTCATTCACTGTCTTTCTCTGAATTCATATCCTGAGCAATATTTCTGTCAACTTTTAATATCCTTAATACTTCTACTTGAAATAGACCTATTTGCTGCTTAGGGGCTATCCCAATTCTTAAAACTATTTCTGACAAAATTCTCAATGTCAATATTAATTGCTTCTTTGATAACTTGCCTTGCAAATAATTGATATCGGACTTCAAAAAACGGCTTTAAATTGTTTTTTCTCAAATCATGATCTGTTTATTTGAGATAAGATAGAATCCTTTTGCTTTTTAATACGAATGTTTCAGTTTCCTTATCAGAAGTATACGAATATTGGAAAGCTTGATTCTTATTCCCGTTTGTTCGTTGTTCATTCATCAAATAAACATAGCTCCTTTTCGAATATTCACATTACTTCATATTCATAAATACAAAATTAATGTTACACACGCCGTTTATTACTTCTTTGTGGAACTTCTAGTTTTGTTACACAAATTACTTTCCAGATAAACAAATGCGGTCTCTCCAGAAGCTAAGAGAGTGGGATAAACATCCATAAAAGCTACGAAGCCTCATGGGTGTTTGTCCCACTCTTAACTTATCAATTAAAGAGAATTGATGGAAGTGAAATTCCTCTTGTTGTCCTCTTAAATTCTTTTCAATTTGACCTACTAGCACAATCACGGTTTTATCTTATTGATCATATCTTACTTCATAAAGATATAATCCTTCTGGATGCGCAGTAGGACCTGCCGCATTTCGATCTTTTTTGGCAATTATTTCCGGAATACTATCCGCTGGTAAACGTTCATTTCCGATTTTTAGCAATGTACCAACGATAATTCGGATCATTTTATACAAGAAACCATTTCCTCGAAAAGTAAACAGTAGCTCATCTCCTGCTTCATTTACCTCCAGCTTCGCTTCATAGATCGTCCGCACTTTATCTTCAATTGAACTACCGGAAGCGCAAAAAGAAGTAAAGTCATGGGTTCCTAGTAGATCAGGCAAAGCACGTTGTATTTTTCCCAGTTTTAATGGATAAGGATAATAGCTTGCATAATGCCGACGAAATGGATTACGTGGTTTTCCGATATCTACACGGAATTGGTAAGTTTTTTCTTTTACTAGATAACGAGCATGGAAATCTTCTGAAACGATCTCTACCGCTTTAACAGAAATATCTTCTGGCGATTGCGTATCTAATGCAAAACGCATGCGTTCTAAAGGACGTTCTTCTGGATAATCAAAGTGGATCACTTGCCCCATCGCATGAACTCCTGCATCAGTACGGCCAGAACCAAAGACAGTGATCTCTTTTCCATTGGCCATTTTCTTTAGCGTTTTTTCCATTTCCTCTTGAACAGTACGACCATTTGGTTGCTTTTGAAAACCATTAAAATGGGTACCGTCATATGCAATAATTGCTTTATAGCGTGTCATGTGTTCTTCACCTACTCATCAACTTCTTAAAAAAATCAATGCGACTGTCAATAAAACAAAAACGAGCAAGACTAGAGTATCCTGTTGATGCCAATGCAGTATCCGATACTTTGTCCTTCCCTCACCGCCTTGGTATCCTCTGGCTTCCATGGCAGTCGCTAAATCTTCCGCTCGATTGAAGCTGCTGACAAATAAAGGAATCAGTAAAGGAATAACAGCTTTCATCTTTTGGACCAAACTTCCCTCACCAAAATCAACCCCACGAGCTCTTTGCGCATTCATGATCTTTTCCGTTTCATCCATCAACGTCGGCACAAAACGCAAAGCAATGGATAACATCAATGATATTTCGTGGACGGGAAATCGAACAGCTTTCAATGGGCGCAATAGATATTCAATCGCATCAGATAGTTCCAAAGGCGGTGTCGTTAGCGTCAATAATGTTGACATAAAGATGATCAAAATAAATCGGCAAAAAATGAATAAGCCATTCATCACCCCAAATTCTGTAATGTTGAACATACCCCAGCTCCAATAAGTAACTCCACCACTGGTAAATAAGACTTGTAATGCAACTGTAAACAAAATAAGCCAAATCAGTGGTCGAATACCTCGAAGAAAAAATTTAATATCAACTTTTGACAGAAAAACCGAAAATAAAGTAAAAAATGCCAAAAGTGTGTACGTTTGCCAGTTATTAGCCAAAAAAATAATGCCGATAAAATAAAAACTAGTCAACAGCTTTGCACGAGGATCTAAGCGATGAATTAGTGAATCCCCAGAAATATAACGACCAAAAATCAATTTATTCATCATAGACTTCACCTCCTGCTAACGCAACAATCTGATCTGCTAATTCCTCTGCCGTAATCGGAAGTTCAGAGAAAAGATGTGACCGCTTGTTTAGTTTTTCTGCAAATTCAGTCGCAGTCGGTACACCTAATTGTTTTTCTTTAAGCCAAGAAAGATTTTGAAACACGATTTGTGGTTCTCCGCTTTTTATAATTCTTCCTTTTTCCAATACATAAACATAATCGGCATAATTTGCCACATCATCCATTAAATGAGTGACCAATACGATCGTTATTTTTTGTTCTTTGTGCAACCTCCAGAACATATCCATCATTTCTTTTCGACCTTGAGGATCAAGTCCGGCCGTTGGTTCATCTAATACTAGTACTTCCGGTTTCATTGCGAGTACTCCAGCAATCGCCACTCGCCTCATCTGTCCTCCTGACAATTCAAAAGGGGAGCGCTCTAAATAACTTTCATCTAAACCAACTTGGATAAGCGTTTCTTTTGCTAATATTTTGGCTTCTTCTTCACTAATACCAAAATTCTTTGGTCCAAAAGCGATATCTTTCGCTACAGTTTCTTCAAATAGTTGTGCTTCTGGAAATTGAAAAACGATTCCTACTTTTTTCCGAATCGGCTTCAAATTTTTATTATTGGTATCTGGTTTGATTTGCCGATCACCAATATGTACGATCCCCTTTGTAGGCTTGACTAGAGCGTTCAAATGTTGAAGCAATGTTGACTTCCCACTCCCAGTATGACCAACTAAAGCAGTATAACTATTCTCTTTGATCGCTAAATCTATCCCAAATAATGCTCGTTGTTCAAATGGTGTATTTGGCTGATAGGTAAAGTCTACTTTTTCAAAACGGATGTCCATAACCATTCCGCCATCCCTTCTTCTGTCATATACTCATTAGGAACCTCAATGCCGCGTTGCTTTAAAGCACTCTTCAACTTTTCAGGAAAAGGCAGATCCAGTCCTAAATTGATCAATTCAGGTCCTGCCGAAAAAATTTCTTGCGGTGTTCCTTCATTCACTAATTCCCCTTGCTTCATCACTAAAAGTCGGTTAGCGTTCGCCGCTTCATCAATATCATGAGTGATCGATATAACTGTTAAGTTACTTTCGTCTTTGATTTTTTTGATCGTAGAAATCACTTCTTCTCGACCTTCTGGATCAAGCATGCTTGTTGCTTCGTCTAGTATGATAATATCAGGACGTAGAGCAACAACCCCAGCAATCGCCACTCGTTGTTTTTGTCCTCCAGAAAGTCTTACAGGTTCTCGTTTTGAAAAATCACTCATTCGTACTTTTTCAAGTGCATCCTGTACACGAATAAGCATTTCTTCTCTAGGTATTCCTTGATTTTCGAGACCAAAGGCAACATCATCTTCCACCGTTGAACCAACAAACTGGTTGTCTGGATTTTGAAAAACCATCCCAACCATTCGACGAATAGACCAAATATTGTCTTCATTCAGTGTTTGATTACCTACCTTCACTCCGCCAGATTCGGGTAAAAGCAACCCATTGATTGTTTTTGCAAGTGTTGATTTTCCTGAACCATTATGTCCAATGATTGCGATCCATTCACCTCGGTTAATTGTAAATGAAATATCTTTTAAAGCTGGACGAGGGTCATCAGGTTGATATTTGTAATTAATCTTTTCTAGTTCAATTATTGGCTCCATAACTACTCCTTCTCCATCCTAAAGTTCCTACTAACACTAACAAAAAACACCTGATTTTTCAATTGTTTCCGTTTTAATTAAAGTGTTTTTTTACATCTTCAAATATGTCTTGACAGTTAATTGAAGGTACAAAAAAACACTTTATGATGAGTGCATACTCCCCACGCCAAAGGACTTGAGGAGTAGCGCTGAGCTAGACTCGGAAGAGTTAACTTCCAACATCATAACACTCTAAAAGAATCATCTATAAAGTGATGTTATTAGTGTGATTTTAGACAAGTTCTAAGACAACCATTGGTGCACCATCACCACGTCTTGGTTCTGTCTTCAAGATACGAGTGTAGCCACCTTGACGTTCAGCATAACGAGGGGCAATATCATTAAACAGTTTTTGCAAAGCTGATTCAATAACGATATCCTCGTTTTCTTCACGTACGCTAGCAACTTCATTACGTACAAAAGCCGCAGATTGACGGAGTGCATGTAAGTCTCCACGTTTGCCTAAAGTGATCATTTTTTCTGCAGTTGAGCGAACTTCTTTCGCACGAGCTTCAGTAGTCACAATACGTTCGTTAATTAATAAGTCAGTTGTTAAATCACGCAACATCGCTTTACGTTGGCTAGATGTGCGTCCTAGTTTACGATAACTCACGTTGGTTTCCCTCCTTCGTAAAAGGTTTTAATCTTCCTTACGTAAACCTAATCCTAAGTCGTGTAATTTTGCTTTCACTTCTTCTAATGATTTACGTCCTAAGTTTCGAACTTTGATCATTTCTGGCTCAGATTTATTTGTAAGTTCTTGTACAGTATTGATTCCTGCACGTTTTAAACAATTATAAGAGCGAACAGATAAGTCTAATTCTTCAATTGTCATTTCTAACATTTTTTCTTTTTGCGTTTCTTCTTTTTCTACCATGATTTCAGCATTTTTTGCTTCATCTGTTAGATTTACAAAGATATCTAAATGTTCAGTCATGATTTTTGCAGATAAACTCATTGCTTCTAACGGTTCAATTGAACCATCTGTCCAAATCTCCATCGTCAATTTATCAAAGTCTTCACGATGTCCAACACGTGTGTTTTCTACTTGATAATTCACACGACGAACGGGTGTGTAGATTGAATCAACTGGAAGTACGCCGATTGGCATATCTTCTTTTTTATTTTCATCTGCTTGAACATAACCACGTCCTGGTTTCACTGTTAAGCGAGCGTGGAACGTAGCTCCTTCAGAGACACTACAGATGTACATATCTTTGTTAAGAATTTCTACCTCACTATCAACGATAATATCGCCAGCAGTTACTGTAGCAGGTCCGGTAATATCGATTTCAAGGGTTTTTTCTTCTTGCCCATACATTTTCAGTGCTAAACATTTAATGTTCAAGATGATTTGAGTGACGTCTTCTCTTACCCCTTTAATGGTAGAGAATTCATGCAATACACCATCGATTTGAATATTAGTGATGGCAGCACCTGGCAAAGAAGATAATAAAATACGACGTAGGGAATTCCCTAAAGTAGTCCCATACCCTCTTTCAAGAGGTTCAACGATGAACTTACCATAATCTTTTTCTTCATCAATTTTTGCGATTCTTGGTTTTTCGAACTCAATCATTCTTATCTTTACCCCTTTCAAAACGAAAAGTGTCTTGTTCAATGACGTTACTAATAGAACTCAAAATGAGCGGCACTCATTAAACACGACGGCGTTTTGGAGGGCGGGCACCATTATGAGGAACTGGAGTCACGTCACGAATTGCAGTCACTTCTAAACCTGTAGCTTGTAATGAACGAATTGCTGCTTCACGTCCAGAACCAGGTCCTTTAACTGTTACTTCAACAGTTTTTAATCCGTGTTCCATTGCTGCTTTTGTAGCTGTTTCTGCTGCCATTTGTGCGGCAAAAGGAGTTGATTTTTTGCTTCCTTTGAAACCTAATGAACCAGCTGATGACCACGCTAATGCATTCCCGTGAGTATCAGTGATCATGATGATAGTGTTGTTGAATGTAGAATGGATATGTGCAATACCTGCTTCTATATTCTTTTTCACACGGCGTTTACGATTCACTTTTTTTGCTGCCATGAAGTTC
Source organism: Enterococcus lacertideformus (assembly GCA_015680865.1). GTDB lineage: Bacteria > Bacillota > Bacilli > Lactobacillales > Enterococcaceae > Enterococcus_B > Enterococcus_B lacertideformus. The sequence continues at coordinate 43,165 of JADAKE010000002.1, forward strand.
TAACCTCCTTCACTTAAGAATTATTTTTTCTTGCCAGCGATAGCGCGAGCTGGGCCTTTACGAGTACGTGCATTGTTTTTCGTGTTTTGTCCACGAACAGGCAATCCACGACGATGACGAATTCCACGGTATGAACCGATTTCCATCAAACGTTTGATGTTTAAGTTCACTTCACGACGAAGGTCACCTTCAACTTTTAATTTATCTACTTCTGCACGGATAGCATCTGTTTGTTCATTCGTTAATTCACGAACGCGAACATCTTCAGATACACCAGCATTAGCTAAGATTTTTTTCGCAGTAGTATTACCAATACCATAGATATAAGTAAGAGAAACTACTACACGTTTATCACGAGGAATATCTACTCCTGCAATACGAGCCATATTTATTGCACCTCCAATTATCCTTGACGTTGTTTATGTTTTGGATTTGCTGGGCAAATCACCATAACGCGTCCTTTACGACGAATTACTTTACAATGTTCACACATTGGTTTTACTGATGGTCTTACTTTCATGATAATACCTCCTGTAGTTTTACGGAGTACAATTATTTAAAGCGATAAGTAATACGGCCACGGTTTAAATCATACGGAGACAATTCAACCGTCACTTTGTCACCAGGTAAGATACGAATATAATGCATACGAATTTTACCTGAAACAGTAGCAAGAACTTGGTGTCCGTTTTCTAGTTCAACTTTAAACATTGCATTCGGCAAAGTTTCGACGACTGTACCTTCGACTTCAATCATATCTTCTTTTGCCACGCACAGTACCTCCTTGTACTTGTTTCGCATTTTCACACGATAAAATGGCGGAAACTGCAGTTCCCACCTCAAAATTCTCAAAATGGATCATCTAGAGGATTTCTCTAGAAGTCGGACTGACATATTCTATCATAATTTATTGAACTTGACAAGAGTAACTGCTTAATGCAAGTCGGCTACGGGCAATCGTGCTATTTTTCAATGATTTTTTGGACATCAGTAAATACAGCATCGATTTCACGATCACCATCGATAGTGTTTAGCAAACCTTGTTCTTTATAATAAGCCAAGATTGGTTCACTATTTTTGATGTTGATAACCAGACGATTTTTAACCGTCTCAGGTTTATCATCTTCTCTTTGATAGAATTCATGCCCACCACAACGATCACATGTATCTTCAACTTTTGTAGGGTTAAAAATTTTATGATAAGTTGCTCCACAGTTGCTACAGATGAATCGGCCAGCTAAACGCTCTACCAATACATCTTCACCAACATGGATATCGATGACTGCATCAATTTTTTTGTTTAAGTCTACTAACATTGCATCCAGCGCTTCTGCTTGCTCAAGTGTACGTGGAAAGCCATCTAATAAGAAACCTTTTTCCGTATCTGGCTCAGCTAGACGCTCTTTCACGATTCCATTTGTTACTTCATCAGGAACTAATTCACCTTTATCAATATAAGACTTTGCTTCCAAGCCAAGAGCTGTTTCGTTTTGCATTGCTGCACGGAACATGTCTCCTGTTGAGATATGAGGAATATGATAAGCATCAATGATCTTTTCTGCTTGAGTTCCTTTACCTGCACCTGGCAGCCCCATTAAAATGAGGTTCATTGTTTACCCTCCTAATAAATGTGAGAACGTGTGTTGAGGAAAAACCTCAACACGCTTTCTTACTCAATAAATACAACGTACTTACGTTTTAGCATCAAGCCTTCTAACTGTTTAGCAGTTTCTAAAGCAACACCGATGATAATTAGTAAGCTTGTACCGCCTAACCCAATAGATTGAGGCAAATTCCAAACCATTTGCGCAATGATTGGTAATAATGCCACTAAACCAAGGAAAATAGCACCAACTGTACTTAATCGCATCAATAAACTTGAGACATACTCTTCAGTTCCTTTACCAGGACGTACGCTTGGTATATAACTTCCTTGCTTTTGCAAGTTTTCCGCTAATTTCTCAGGGTTGACTTGAACAAAGGCGTAGAAGAAAGTAAAGGCAATGATCAATACCGTATAAATAGTTGCGCCAGGCACCGTATTATAGTTAAAGATCTCCATCATTATTTTATACCAATTTTCAGCTCCAAATCTACCACTCAATGCTTGTAAGACAGCATTAGGTGTTGCAATAAACGAACTTGCAAAGATAACTGGAATAACCCCAGCTGCATTTACTTTCAACGGTAGATAACTACTTGTTGGCGCACCTGCTACACGTTTCGTATATTGGATTGGAATTTTACGTTCAGCTTGTTGGAAAAATGTGACGCATGTTACGATCAATAAGATCGCAACGATCAAAATAGCAATGAAAATTGCAGATTTCCAGATGTCTGAAGGATCAATGTTTACAAAATAATCTTCATAAATCTCTTTGACACTTTCAGGAAGTCTAGAAATGATCCCTGCAAAGATAATCATTGACACACCGTTACCGATTCCTTTTTCTGTAATTTGTTCCCCTAACCATGTCACAAACATCGTACCAGCAGTCAAAATAAGACCGATAGTAACATAAGTCGAAACATTTGGGTTTTTAACAAAACCTAATTGAGCATATTGATTAAAGCCAGCAGTGATACCGACTGATTGAATAAATGCCAATACTAACGTCAGATATCTAGTCGCCTGATTCAATTTTTTACGTCCAACCTCACCTTGTTTTGACCATTCAACAAAACGCGGAACGATATCCATTTGTAACAACTGGATAACAATAGAAGCTGTAATGTAAGGCGAAACACCCATTGAAAAAACGGAGAAATTTTGCATTGCACTACCACTAACTAAGTTCAACATGTTAAAAAATGGCAAAGAGGAAAGATTTTGTAACGAACTTGCATTTACACCAGGAACCGTAATATATGCACCTAGACGAAATACAAATAGAACAAATACAGTAAAAAGGATTTTTGATCTAATGTCCTTTACTTTAAAAGCATCTTTTAATAGTTTAAACATTAGATCACCTCGATTGATCCACCAGCAGCAACGATTGCTTCTTCAGCTGCTTTTGAGAATTTTGCGGCTTTCACTGTTAATTTTTTAGTTAATTCACCGTTAGCTAATACTTTGATTCCAGCTTTTTCGTTTTTCACGATTCCAGCTTCTACTAAAGCAACAGGAGTTACTTCAGCACCATCTTCAAAACGATTCAAGACATCAAGGTTGATAACTGCATATTCTTTACTGTTTACGTTAGTAAATCCACGGTTGGGTAAACGACGGAACAATGGAGTTTGACCCCCTTCGAATCCTAGACGTACACCACCGCCTGAACGAGCTTTTTGTCCTTTTTGTCCGCGTCCCGCAGTTTTTCCGTTACCAGAAGAAGTACCACGTCCAACACGATTACGTACTTGACGTGAACCTTCAGCAGGTTTTAATTCATGAAGTTTCATAGGTTTGGCACCTCCTTAATATTCTAGTTCTTAGTTTCTACTAGTTTGTTTAATTAAACCTCTTCAACGTCCACTAAGTGAGAAACAGTATTGATCATGCCTTTGATTGCTTCATTAGCAGGCTTAACCACTGAACTGTTAATCTTTGTAAGACCTAACGCTTTAACTGTATCGCGTTGGTTTTGAGGACGTCCGATAATACTGCGTTTTAGAGTAACTTTTAATTCAGCCATTATTTTTGTCCTCCTTATCCGATTAATTCTTCAACTGATTTGCCACGAAGTGCTGCCACTTCTTCTGCACGTTTCAATTGTTTCAAGCCTTCAACAGTTGCACGAACAACGTTGATTGGTGTATTTGAGCCTAAAGATTTAGAAGTGATATCTGCCACCCCTGCTAATTCTAATACGGCACGAACTGGTCCACCAGCAGCAACCCCAGAACCTTCAACAGCAGGTTTCATTAGGATTCTACCACCACTAAAAGCACCGATTACTTCGTGTGGGATTGTTGAACCAACCATAGGTACTTCAACTAAGTTTTTCTTCGCATCTTCGATTGCTTTACGGATTGCTTCAGGTACTTCTTGTGCTTTACCAGTACCAAATCCTACATGTCCATTTTTATCACCGACAACAACTAAAGCAGCAAAACGTAGACGACGTCCACCTTTAACAACTTTTGTTACACGGTTAATCGCAACAACGCGGTCTTCTAATTCCAAATGTTTTGGATCGATATAAACCATGAATGGTATTCCTCCTTTTACTAAAATTCTAGTCCATTTTCGCGAGCAGCTTCAGCTAATGCTTGCACACGGCCATGGTAAAGGTATCCACCACGGTCAAAGACTACGACTTTAATGCCTTTTTCAGTTGCACGTTCTGCAACTAATTTACCGACAGCTTGTGCTGCTTCTGTTTTTGTTCCACCTGAAATTTCTTTATCCAAGGTAGAGGAACTTGCTAGCGTTACACCCGCTACGTCATCAATAATTTGAGCGTAGATGTTTTTGTTAGAACGAAAAACGTTCAAGCGTGGGCGCTCAGCAGTACCAGAGATATTGTTACGTACACGGCGATGTCTCTTTTGACGTGTTTTGTTCTTATCTGGTTTTGTAATCACAATTGTCACCTCTTTAATTTATTATACTACTTTTTAAGTATCGATGGAGCGTTTCGAAAAATAGAAGCTGCGGCACAAGTTAAATTTATTTTGAATGAAAAAAATTTCCACAAAACTCTTTTTACCAGCTGCTGGCTTCTATGAAATTTTTCCAAACGATTATTTACCAGTTTTACCTTCTTTACGGCGTACATATTCGCCAACATAACGAATACCTTTACCTTTATAAGGTTCTGGAGGACTAGTTCCACGAATATTAGCAGCCAATTCGCCCACGACTTCTTTATTTGATCCTTTGATGATCACAGAAGTGTTTGAAGTAACTTCGATTTCAATTCCAACTGGCGCTTCGATTTCGACTGGATGTGAATAACCAACGTTCAATACAAGTTTTTTACCTTGTAATTGCGCACGGTACCCAACCCCGATCAATTCTAATGCTTTTTGGAATCCTTCGCTAACACCTACAACCATGTTGTTGAAGTTTGCACGAGTTGTTCCATGGATTGTTTTCATTTCCTTACTGTCGTTTGGACGAGTGAATGTCACTTCATTTCCTTCGATATTCATTTTGATATCTGCTGAGAAAGTACGAGTCAATTCACCTTTTGGTCCTTTAACTGTAATGTTGTTTCCATCTTGAGTAACTGTTACTCCTTCAGGGATCACAACAACTTTATTTCCAATACGGCTCACTTAAAGACACCTCCTTGTAGATTCTAGTTGATTACCATACGTAAGCGATAACTTCGCCGCCGATATTTTTTTCACGAGCTTCTTTATCGGTAACAACACCTTCAGAAGTCGAAATAATTGCGATACCTAGACCGTTCAATACTTTTGGTACTTCATCAGCTTTAACATAAACACGCAATCCTGGTTTAGAAATACGTTTCAAGTTAGTGATAACACGTTCGCCGTCTTTACCGAATTTTAGGAAAACACGGATCACGCCTTGTTTGTCATCTTCGATATATTCAACATCGCGGACGAAACCTTCACGTTTTAAGATTTCAGCGATGTCACGTTTAATTTTTGATGCAGGAACTTCTAAAGACTCATGTTTAACCATGTTTGCGTTACGGATACGAGTTAGAAAATCTGCAATTGGATCTGTCATGACCATTGATCTTTTACCTCCTTCTTATGCGAATTTACTTTTTTACCAGCTAGCTTTCTTCACGCCGGGAATTTGACCTTTATAGGCAAGTTCGCGGAAGCAAATACGGCAAAGATGGAACTTACGATAAACTGAATGTGGACGACCGCAACGTTCACAACGAGTATAAGCTTGTGTTGAGTGTTTTGCAGGGCGTTTGTTTTTAGCAATCATTGATTTTTTAGCCACGTAGTTCGCCTCCTTTAATTATTTTTGGAATGGCATGCCTAATTGTGCCAACAACTCACGAGATTCTTCATCTGAGCTCGCTGTCGTTACAATAACGATGTCCATACCACGTACTTTATCGACTAAATCATAATCTACTTCTGGGAAGATCAATTGTTCTTTAATACCTAAAGTGTAGTTTCCACGACCGTCAAAGGCTTTTTTACTTACACCATGGAAGTCACGCACACGTGGTAGAGAAACTGAAACCAATTTGTCTAAGAATTCGTACATTCTTTCTCCGCGCAAGGTAACTTTTGCACCAATTGGCATTCCTTCACGTAAACGGAATCCAGCGATTGATTTTTTAGCTTTTGTAATCATTGGTTTTTGCCCAGTGATCAAAGTTAATTCTTCAACAGCTTTATCTAAGTTTTTAGCGTTTGATACCGCATCACCAACACCCATGTTGATGACGATTTTTTCAACTTTAGGTGTTTGCATAACAGAGCTATAGTTAAACTTTTCCATCAATGATGGAGTTACTTCTTTAAGATATTTTTCTTTTAGGCGGTTCATTCAGTAAGACCCTCCTTCCTTAAACTTATTATTTATCTAAAACTTCACCGGTTTTTTTTTAGAAACACGGACTTTTTTGCCATCTACATCTTTGTAGCCAACTCGGCCAGCTACACCAGTAGAATCAATCACCATCACGTTAGAAACATGAATTGGTGCTTCCATCTCAACAATTCCACCTTGAGGAGCAGCTTGAGAAGGTTTTTGGTGTTTTTTAACAACATTCACACCTTCGACAATAATTTTATCTTTTTTCGGAAACGCTGCTAGTACAACGCCTTCTTTATTTTTGTCTTTTCCAGTGATAACTTTAACTTTATCGCCTTTTTTAACAAACATAACTGTTTCGCACCTCCTTTGATAAGTGCAAGATTATAAAACTTCTGGTGCTAGTGAAACGATCTTCATGAAGTTGTTTTCACGTAATTCACGTGCAACTGGCCCAAAGATACGTGTTCCACGAGGGCTTTTATCATCACGAATAATCACTGCAGCATTTTCATCAAATTTAATATATGAACCGTCTGTACGACGAGCTCCTGATTTTGTTCGAACGATAACGGCTTTAACGACGTCACCTTTTTTGACAACCCCACCTGGCGTTGCTTGTTTAACCGTAGCAACGATCACATCACCGATGTTAGCAGTTTTACGACCAGAACCACCAAGGACTTTGATCGTCAAAATTTCACGTGCGCCTGAATTATCAGCGACTTTTAAACGACTTTCTGCTTGGATCACGTTGTGTATCCTCCTTTCAGATTTTGCATTCAATCTATATAGGAAAATCTCGTGTTATTAGATAATAACTGCTTCTTCGACTACTTCCAACAAACGGAAACGTTTTGTAGCTGATAATGGACGAGTTTCCATAATTTTCACGATGTCGCCAACCTTAGCTGTGTTGTTTTCATCATGTACTTTGTATTTCTTAGAATAGTTCATGCGTTTGCCATAGATAGGATGATTTTTCTTTGTTTCAACAGAAACAGTAATGGTTTTATCCATTTTGTCTGAAACCACACGACCTTGGTAAACTTTGCGTTGATTTCTTTCTTCAGTCATACGTTTAATGGCCTCCTTCCATAATTACTTAGCTTGTTCACGCAATACAGTTTTGATGCGTGCAATCGATTTACGTACTTCTTTAATACGTGCAGTGTTTTCTAATTGACCTGTTGCTAATTGGAATATAAGATTAAACAATTCTTCCTTTAATTGTTTTTCTTGATCAAGCATTTCGGCAGTGGTTAATTCTCTGATTTCTTTAACCTTCATTCGATTCACCACCCATTTCCTCACGTTTTACGATCTTCGTTTTCATTGGTAATTTGTGAGAAGCTAGACGTAACGCTTCACGAGCCACTTCTTCAGAAACGCCTGCAATTTCAAACATGATTTTACCACGTTTTACTGGTGCAACCCATCCTTCAGGTGCCCCTTTACCAGAACCCATACGTACCCCAATTGCTTTGGCAGTATAAGATTTATGAGGGAAAATTTTAATCCATACTTTCCCACCACGTTTCATGTAACGAGTCATTGCGATACGAGCAGCTTCGATTTGACGGTTTGTGATCCAATGTGAATCAACAGCTTGCAAACCGTATTCACCGAATGCTACTTCTTTACCACCTTTAGCTTCTCCGCGCATTTTTCCGCGGAATTCACGACGGTGTTTTACACGTTTAGGTACTAACATGATTATTTCCCTCCTTTCTCAGTGTTTTTTTTAGTTGGAAGAATTTCTCCACGATAGATCCACACTTTAACTCCTAGTTTTCCGTATGTTGTATCTGCTTCTTCCCATGCGTAATCAATATCCGCACGTAATGTGTGAAGAGGAACAGTTCCTTCTGAGTATCCTTCTGAACGAGCGATATCCGCACCGTTTAGACGTCCAGATACTTGAGTTTTGATTCCTTGAGCGCCTGAACGCATTGTGCGTTGGATGGCTTGTTTTTGCGCGCGACGGAAAGCAACACGGTTTTCTAATTGACGCGCGATTCCTTCACCTACTAATTTTGCATCTAGATCTGGCTTTTTGATCTCCACGATATTGATATGGATTCTTTTACCAGTTAATTTATTTAATTCTTTTCTTAGGCTTTCGACTTCAGATCCGCCTTTACCAATAACCATACCTGGTTTTGCTGTGTGAATTGAAATATTAACACGGCCTGTAGCACGTTCGATTTCAATTGTTGATACAGCAGCATCAGCAAGTTTAGTTGAAATAAATTTACGGATTCTTAAATCTTCGTGTAAGAACTCAGCATACTCTTTTTCAGCATACCATTTAGCATCCCAGTCGCGGATGATGCCTACACGCATTCCAATTGGATGTACTTTTTGACCCACTGATTATCCCTCCTTATTTTTCTGATACGACTACCGTGATATGACTTGTACGTTTGTTAATTGGAGAAGCTGAACCTTTTGCACGTGGACGGAAACGTTTCATTGTTGGTCCTTCGTTGACAAATGCTTCAGATACTACCAAGTTTTCAACATCTAAGTCAAAGTTATTTTCTGCATTCGCAACTGCTGACATCAAAACTTTTTCGATAATTCCAGCAGATTTATTTGGTGTAAATTTCAAAATTAAAATTGCATCCGCAACACTTTTACCTCTGATAAGGTCAATTACTAAACGCGCTTTACGAGGTGAAGTGCGAACTGTTTTTGCAGTTGCTTTAGCTGATGTGATTTGTTCTGCCATTTGCTTTTTCCTCCCCTCAAACTAGCGTTTTGTTTTCTTATCATCTGCGGCATGGCCACGATAAGTTCTAGTTGGTGCGAATTCACCTAATTTGTGTCCTACCATATCTTCTTGGATGTAAACTGGTACGTGTTTACGTCCATCGTAAACTGCGATGGTATATCCAACAAAACTTGGGAAAATTGTGGAACGACGAGACCAAGTTTTGATTACTTTTTTCTTTTCGACCCCAGCTTGAGCTTCAACTTTATTCATTAAATGCTCGTCAACGAAAGGTCCTTTCTTTAAACTACGACCCATGGTGAACCTCCTCTCAAAATGTGCGACACATGGTCAAAGTAATTATTTTTTTTTACGACGACGAACGATAAGTTTGTCTGATTTTGCTTTTTTATCACGTGTTTTGTAACCAAGCGCTGGTTGTCCCCAAGGAGAAACTGGCGCTTTACGTCCGATAGGAGCTTTACCTTCACCACCACCGTGTGGGTGATCATTAGGGTTCATTACACTACCACGTACAGTTGGGCGTTTACGCATCCAACGAGAACGTCCAGCTTTACCAATATTGATTAATTCGTGTTGTTCGTTACCTACTGAACCGATTGTTGCGCGGCAAGCAGCTAAGATCATACGAACTTCACCAGAATTTAAACGGATCAATACGTATTTACCTTCTTTACCAAGTACTTGAGCACTTGTACCAGCAGAACGGATCAATTGTCCACCTTTACCAGGTTTCATTTCAATATTATGGATAACAGTACCTACTGGAATGTTTTCTAATGGAAGAGCATTTCCGACTTTGATATCTGCTTCTGGGCCTGAAACAAGTTTCATACCAACTTGTAGTCCTTTTGGTGCTAAGATGTAAGCTTTCACTCCATCTTCATAGTGTACTAACGCGATGTTAGCTGAACGGTTTGGATCGTATTCGATCGTTTGAACAGTAGCAACAACGTTATCTTTATTGCGTTTGAAGTCAATCACGCGATATTGGCGTTTGTGTCCGCCGCCTTGGTGACGTACAGTGATGCGGCCGTTATTGTTACGTCCAGCATGGTTTTTCAATGGTTGTAACAATGATTTTTCAGGTGTTGATGTTGTGATTTCGGCAAAATCAGAACCTGTCATATTACGACGGCCATTTGAGGTAGGTTTGTACTTTTTAATCGCCACGTTTTTCCCTCCTAATTTAATGAGTTATCTAGTAAGTGCTTATTCAGCAGCTTCGAATAATTGGATTTCTTTTGAATCTTCAGTTAATGTAACGATCGCTTTGCGACGTTTTTTTGTATATCCTGCATATTTGCCCATACGTTTGAATTTCGCACATACGTTCACGATATTCACGTTTTTAACTTTTACATCAAAAGCAGCTTCAACCGCTTGTTTTACTAAAGTTTTATTTGCACGAGTGTCCACTTCAAAAGTATATTTCTTGTCATCCATAGCAAGCATTGATTTTTCAGTGATCACCGGGCGTTTGATTACGTCTAGTAAGTTCATTATGCAAGCACCTCCTCAATTTGAGTAAGAGCAGTTTGTGTTGCTAACACTTTTGTATTTGAAACAACATCTAGAACACTTACGTTATCAGAAGTTACTACAGTTACATTTGGTAAGTTACGTGCTGATAAAGCAGCAAAGTCGTTACCATTCTCTAGAACAACCAATACTTTAGAGTCAATAGATAAGTTAGCAATAACTTGTTTAAATTCTTTTGTTTTTGGTGAATCGAAGCTTAATCCTTCAATTGCTACCAAATTGTTTTCAGCAACTTTTTCTGACAATACAGATTTCATTGCTAAACGACGAACTTTTTTAGGAAGTTTGTAGCTGTAAGAACGTGGTGTTGGTCCAAAGACTACGCCACCTCCACGCCATTGTGGTGAGCGGATAGATCCTTGACGTGCACGACCTGTTCCTTTTTGACGCCATGGTTTACGTCCGCCGCCACGAACAGCGCTACGGTTTTTAACCGCGTGTGTTCCTTGTCTTAATGACGCACGTTGCATTACGATTGCATCGTAAACAACACTTTCATTAGGTTCAATTCCGAAGATTTCTTCGTTAAGTGTGATTTCACCGTTTTGGCTTCCATCTTGTTTGAATAATGCTACATTCGGCATTCCTTAGTTCCTCCTTTCTTCCTACTATATTTAGCCTTCACAGCTGATTTGATAGTGATTAATGATTTTTTAGCTCCAGGAACGTTCCCTTTGATCAAGATCACGTTTCTTTCTGCATCGACACGTACAACTTCCAAGTTTTGGATCGTTACACGGTTGCCACCCATACGGCCAGCAAGACGTTTATTTTTAAATACACGGTTAGGTGCAACTGGTCCCATTGACCCAGGACGACGATGGTAGCGAGAACCGTGAGCCATTGGTCCGCGGCTTTGTCCGTGGCGTTTGATAACCCCTTGGAATCCTTTACCTTTCGTAGTACCTGTCACATCAATAATGTCTCCTGCTTGGAAAACATCTACTGTAATTTCTTTTCCTACTTCATATTCTCCTAGCTCAACATTTTTGAATTCACGAATGAAGCGCTTAGGAGCCGTGTTTGCTTTTGCAACATGACCTTTCGCAGGTTTGTTTGATAAAACTTCACGCATATCTTGGTAACCAACTTGAATAGCTTCGTAGCCATCCGTTTCCATTGTTTTAACTTGTAATACTACGTTTGGCGTAGCTTCTACAACAGTAACTGGAATTAATTCGCCAGATTCAGTGAAGATTTGTGTCATTCCCACTTTTTTCCCTAAGATTCCTTTGGTCATGAGTACACCTCCATTATTTTCAATTTAATTTTTATAATTTGATTTCGATATTAACACCTGATGGTAAGTCTAGCTTCATTAAAGCATCAACTGTTTTTGGTGTTGGGTTTACAATGTCGATTAGACGTTTATGTGTACGCATTTCGAATTGTTCGCGTGAATCTTTGTATTTGTGTGTTGCACGAATAATTGTGTAAAGACTGCGTTCAGTTGGTAATGGAATTGGACCAGACACGCTAGCTCCAGTTCTTTTTGCAGTTTCCACGATTTTATCCGCTGCTTGATCTAAAATACGGTGTTCATACGCTTTTAAACGGATACGAATTTTTTGTTTTGCCATCTTGTTCCCTCCTTCGCCTATTTTGAAAAGTAGACATAGCTCCACGAAAATTTCCGTCACGCTCGTTCGTGGCAAAGCGTCCGGGCGTGTCGCAACCTCTCGTTTCTTAGCCGACGAAATCAAATTGATCTCATCTATGCGATTCCTTTACAGTAAACGCACCTTTGTAATTATAATATATCTTAATGCTTAACGCAAGATTTTTTATTGTAAAAGATAAGATTATTTTCATAAATTTTCAGTTAAGGATACATCTGTGAATTCTTTTGCTTTTATTAAGCGGAACTATCCCAACTTTTGTAAAACAAACAAGTTTTTCTAAACATTTACATGTATTATGTAGCGAATAGCTTCATATGTCAGCATATATTCGATACCCATTCTAATACTGTAGAAATAAAAAAAGTTCGAGGCAAGAATCGAAACTCTCACCTCGAACTTCAACGTCCGAATAAATGTAGCTTTATTTAGGCTTAATTGAATTAAGCTTTGATTTCTGTAACAACACCAGCACCAACTGTACGTCCGCCTTCACGGATTGAGAATTTAGTACCGTTTTCGATAGCGATTGGGTGGATTAATTCAACTTCCATTGTTACGTTATCGCCAGGCATAACCATTTCAGTTCCTTCTGGCAATTCAACAACACCTGTTACGTCAGTTGTACGGAAGTAGAATTGTGGACGGTAGTTAGTGAAGAATGGAGTATGACGTCCACCTTCTTCTTTAGTCAATACGTACACTTCTGCAGAGAATTTTGTATGAGGTGTGATTGTACCTGGTTTAGCTAAAACTTGTCCACGTTGGATGTATTCACGTGCAACACCACGTAGTAAAGCACCAATGTTATCTCCAGCTTCAGCATAGTCTAATAGTTTACGGAACATTTCAACACCTGTTACAGTTGTTTGAGCTGTTTCTTCTGCGATACCAACGATGTCTACAACGTCACCAACACGAACTTGTCCACGTTCAACACGACCTGTAGCAACAGTACCACGACCAGTGATTGAGAATACATCTTCAACTGGCATCATGAATGGTTTGTCATTGTCACGTTCTGGAGTTGGAATATATTCGTCAACTGCAGCCATTAATTCAAGAATTTTTTCTTCATAGGATGCATCGCCTTCTAAAGCTTTCAAAGCTGAACCAGCAACTACAGGAACATCATCACCAGGGAATTCGTATTCTGTTAATAAGTCACGAACTTCCATTTCAACTAATTCTAGTAATTCTTCATCATCAACCATATCTACTTTGTTCAAGAATACAACGATGTAAGGAACACCAACTTGACGAGATAATAGGATGTGTTCACGTGTTTGAGGCATAGGACCATCAGCAGCAGATACTACTAAGATAGCTCCGTCCATTTGTGCAGCACCAGTGATCATGTTTTTAACATAGTCCGCGTGTCCTGGGCAGTCAACGTGAGCGTAGTGACGAGTGTCAGTTTCATATTCAACGTGAGCTGTTGAGATTGTGATTCCGCGTTCGCGTTCTTCTGGAGCACCATCAATTTGATCGTAAGCCATAGCTTGGCCGCCGTTTTTCTTAGATAGTACAGTTGTGATTGCTGCTGTTAAAGTTGTTTTACCGTGGTCAACGTGTCCGATTGTACCAATATTAACGTGTGGTTTAGAACGGTCAAATTTTTCTTTTGCCATTTTAAAATGTCCTCCTAAAAATACAATATATTTTTTATTTGTCTGATAGGTACGTGATAAACTCGAGATTTATCACATGCCCATATCATCGTTAATTATTTTACACGAAACTATATCAAAAATACAGTCTCTTTAGATAATCTGTCAAACAGACGATCTTGTTTTAAGAAATTATTCAGCTTTACCGCCGTTTTTCTTAATGATTTCTTCTTGGACTGATTTAGGTACATCTTCATAGTGGTCAAATACCATCATGAATGTACCACGTCCTTGAGTTGCTGAACGCAATGTTGTAGCGTAACCGAACATTTCAGCCAACGGAACAATCGCGTTAACGATTTGTGAGTTACCATGTGCTTCCATGCCTTCAACGCGTCCGCGACGACTAGTTACGTGACCCATAATATCACCTAAGTAATCTTCTGGAACAGTAATCGTCACTTTCATCATTGGTTCTAAAATAACAGGACGTGCATGTTTTGCAGCAGCTCTTAGAGACATAGATGCAGCCACACGGAAGGCTGTTTCATTTGAATCGACGTCATGGTATGAACCATCGTAAAGTTTTGCTTTGATATCCACTAATGGATAGCCAGCAAGAACACCGTTGTTCATAGATTCTTCTAAACCTTTTTCAACTGCTGGGATGTATTCACGAGGAACTACCCCACCAACGATTGCATTTTCGAATTCGAATCCTTTACCTTCTTCGTTAGGTGTAAATTCGATCCATACGTGACCGTATTGACCTTTACCACCGGACTGACGCACAAATTTACCTTCAGCTTTAGTTGCTTCACGGAATGTTTCACGGTAAGAAACTTGAGGTGCACCCACATTCGCTTCCACTTTAAATTCACGTTTCATACGGTCTACTAAAACGTCTAAGTGTAACTCACCCATACCGGAGATAACAGTTTCACCTGTCTCAACGTTTGTTTCAACGCGGAATGATGGATCTTCTTCTGCAAGTTTTTGCAACGCAACACCCATTTTATCTTGGTCTGCTTTTGATTTAGGCTCAACAGCAACTTGGATAACTGGTTCAGGGAATTCGATTGATTCAAGAATAACCGGTGAATCCAATGCACATAATGTATCCCCTGTTGTTGTATCTTTCAATCCAACAGCGGCAGCGATATCTCCAGAGTACACTTTATCAATTTCTTGACGAGTGTTGGCGTGCATTTGTAGAATACGTCCAATACGTTCTTTTTTACCTTTAGAAGCGTTCAATACATATGAACCACTTTCAAGGACACCAGAATAAACACGGAAGAAAGTTAGGCGACCTACAAATGGATCAGTCATTACTTTAAACGCTAATGAAGCAAAAGGAGCTTCATCGTCAGCCGGACGTGTTGTTTCTTCGTCTGTTTTTGTATCGATCCCTTTGATTGCTTCAATATCAACTGGAGAAGGCAAGTAATCAAGAACGGCATCCAACATCAATTGGACTCCTTTGTTCTTAAATGCAGAACCAGCTAATACTGGAAAGAATTCAACATTGATCGTTGCACGACGGATGCCGGCAATCAATTCTTCTTGTGTGATTTCTTCACCTTCAAGATATTTCATCATTAGTTCTTCGTCTGTTTCAGCAACAGCTTCAACTAATTTTTCGCGCCATTCTTGTGCTTGTTCTACGTACTCCTCAGGAATTTCAGTTTCTTGAATATCTGTCCCTAAATCATTTGTGTAGATTTCAGCTTTCATTTTAACCAAGTCAATGATTCCTGTGAAGTTATCTTCAGAACCGATTGGCAATTGGATTGGATGCGCGTTTGCTTGCAAACGATCATGTAATGATTTCACTGAGTACAAGAAATCTGCACCGATTTTATCCATTTTATTACAGAATACGATACGAGGCACTCGGTACTCAGTTGCTTGACGCCAAACTGTTTCAGTTTGAGGTTCAACACCTGACTGTGAGTCAAGTACAGTTACCGCACCATCTAATACACGCAAAGAACGTTGTACTTCGATTGTGAAGTCTACGTGTCCCGGTGTATCGATGATGTTGACACGATAACCTTTCCACTGCGCTGTAGTCGCAGCAGAAGTAATTGTGATACCACGTTCTTGTTCCTGTTCCATCCAGTCCATTTGTGAAGCTCCTTCGTGGGTTTCACCAATTTTATGGATTTTACCAGTATAGTACAAGATACGCTCTGTTGTTGTAGTTTTACCTGCATCAACGTGAGCCATGATACCAATATTACGAGTTTTTTCTAGCGAAAATTCTCTTGCCATTTTCTTACTCCTCTCTTTGTTTAAATCGATTGTAAATTGACTTTCTGCTGTCGTCTAAACCAACAGGCAGAGAGGATCTTACCAACGATAATGAGCAAATGCACGGTTCGCATCAGCCATTTTATGAGTGTCTTCACGTTTTTTAACAGAAGCACATGTGTTGTTTGCAGCATCCATGATTTCTTTTGCTAAGCGTTCTTCCATTGTATGTTCACCGCGCAAGCGAGCATAGTTCACAATCCAACGAAGAGCTAAAGTCACACGACGTTCAGGACGAACTTCAACTGGTACTTGATAGTTTGAGCCTCCAACACGACGAGCTTTAACTTCAAGAACAGGCATGATATTTTTCATTGCTTGTTCGAAGACTTCTAATGGATCATTACCTGTAGATTCTTTGATAATTTCAAAGGCTTTATAGATAATTTTTGATGCAGTCCCGCGTTTTCCGTCAACCATTACACGGTTGATCAAGCGAGTTACTAATTTTGAGTTATAAATATGATCTGGTAAAACATCACGTTTTGCAACAGGACCTTTACGTGGCATCCGTAACTCCTCCTTCCGAAATATTCTTCATAGTAATTGCCTTACTCATAATAGTAAGAACAAGTTTCATTTGTTTAATAATTAAAATTAAGCTTTAGGTTTTTTAGTACCGTATTTAGAACGGCTTTGTTTACGATCGTTTACACCAGCAGTATCTAGCGCACCACGAACGATATGGTAACGTACCCCTGGTAAGTCTTTTACACGTCCACCACGTAATAATACCACGCTGTGTTCTTGTAAGTTATGACCAATTCCTGGGATATAAGCAGTAACTTCAATTAAGTTTGACAAACGAACACGAGCATATTTACGTAAAGCTGAGTTCGGTTTTTTAGGTGTCATTGTTCCCACACGAGTTGCTACCCCACGTTTTTGAGGAGAGTTCACGTTTGTTTGAGTTTTCTTAAAGCTGTTATATCCTTTATTCAAAGCAGGTGAATTAGATTTTTCCACCTTTGATTTACGAGGTTTACGTACTAATTGGTTAATTGTAGGCATTCCTTGTTTCCTCCTTCCCACGATTCGCTTCTAGTTCCACACATCCAGGTGGTTCTTTTTTTACGATAAAAAATAAATGCAATTTATGCATATTTATCAAATATGCTTTGATAAACAGTCAGCACGTCTCTTAACTAGAGACCTGTAGATAAAGCACCTTGGTTAGAATATCATGAATGAAAAAATCTGTCAACTAATTTTAGTGTATTTTTTTATTGTTTCTGACAAAAATATAGGCGCTATCTTTTTCTTAAGATTCAATATAAAATAGCTATGAATAGACAGACTCAAAAAGGTGGGAACAATGAATGAATTTAAAGAAAGCAGCGGGAATTGAAGCAGCTAAATTTGTAAAAGACGGAATGGTTGTCGGCTTAGGAACAGGATCGACTGCCTATTATATGGTAGAAGAAATTGGGCGGCGTATGCGTGAAGAAGGTTTAACAATCACTGGTGTTACCACTTCAAACGCAACAAAAGAGCAAGCTGAAAAACTGGGTATTCCTTTAAAGAGTATCGACGAGGTTTCCGAAGTAGATGTAACGATTGACGGGGCAGATGAAGTTAGTAGAGACTTTCATGGCATCAAAGGCGGTGGCGCTGCACTTCTTTTTGAAAAAATCGTTGCTACGTATTCAAAACAAACTATTTGGATCGTCGATGAATCAAAGTTAGTCGATAAATTGGGGAAATTCCCTCTCCCTATTGAAGTCATTCCTTATGGTTCACAGCAGTTGATGCGTATTTTTAATGAAAAAGGGTTCCATCCAGTTTTACGAAAAACAAAGAATGGACAAACACTGACAACAGATAGTGGACACTATATCATTGATTTGCATTTAGAAGTGATCGATGCCCCTGAAATTTTGGCCAATTACTTCGATCAATTAGTCGGTGTAGTCGAACACGGCTTGTTTTTAAATATGGTCTCAAAGGTAATTGTGGGATCAGCGCAAGGAGTAACAATTGTAGACACCCCTTATCCCAAATAGATAGACGTGTAAAATCGTTAAAAACGTATTATTTTAAAAATACAAAAAAACTATCTTTTCAACAGACTTTATGCTACATTTTTACTATTATGGATAGACAGAAAATCATTGCTAGAAAGGAAGCACCACGAAGATTATTGGTTATGCACGCACAACCATAAATGATGTTGATCTTACAACACAAGTAGAACAACTCTCTCATTTTGGTTGTCACGAAATTTTTCACGAGACATACGAGTCGAAGGATGCGTTGTCTAATAATATTTGTTTAGAAAAAGTAATCAAAGAAATGCGACAAGGCGATACTCTAGTCATCTGTCAACTTCATCGCTTAGGCAAATCCACTCGTCAGTTAACAGAGCTAACGCAATTATTCAAAGACCGTGGCTTACACTTAGTAAGTATCGAAGAAGAAATCGATACGCGTGACCCCATGGGAAAAATTTATTTTCAATTATATGGAAGGTTTAGCTGTCATGGAATGTTCTTTGATCAAAGAGCGCACACTTGTCGGACTAGATGAAGCACGTAAAAAAGGAAAAATCGGCGGGCGTCCGAAAATTGATCCAAAAACCATCAAAAAGATTCGACGGCTTTATTATGAAAAAAAAGAAACGATTCAATTAATCTCGTCTAAATGCGGCGTGTCAGTCGGGACATGTTATAAATATATCAATCTTCCCGAAAAAGAGATTCAGCAATTATATTAGAGGTTGTGAACAGGTTGTTTTGCATCAAGCAATAAGAACGAACAGCGTAAAACAGCTTCTCATGTTTTTCCTCTGTTTGGGCTTATTGTTGCAGATGCAAGCCTGTGAACGCCGTGGATAAGAGGTTGTGAAAGCATCGGAGCTCCGCCGTTTATAAGTTATAAAAAGCATGAACTCCTTCAAGAATTACGAACGAAAAATTGGAAATAGCTTTTCGTATTTTTGATTTTTTGGACTTCACTCTGTAGGAACAATTACCATGTTTTAATATACGACGAATAATCATAGGAATAATAAGGAAGAAAATCTCGAAACAGCTTTTCATGTTTTGAGATTTTTTGACTTATTATCGAAGGTCAGCTCTTTAAATATCGTGTACAAGTGATTGTGAACAGCTTCAAGAATAACCTAACTGTTTCAAAGGTCTCTCTATCTGACTGGCATGCTCCTAATAAATAGTTCACCAATTAGAATGAGCATCAAACCTTATTTTTCTAATTAAAAAGAAAAAAGGAAGCGTTACCACTTAATTACTGTGACATAATGAGTTAGTCGTCCGTTTTATTTTATTACTCCTTATAGTGAAACGATGGATGATTCTTTTAGTAAATATGACAATCCATTTTTAAGTATGCTACGAGAAGTGGATCATGAGTTATTGTCCATTATTCATCATTACCAATGCCAGAATTTGCATTATTGGAGGGATCTCTATTCGGAAACCCAATTTAAAGAAGCACTGAATGAAATTAAAAACCGAACGTCTCAACTACCAAAAACCCTAAAAAAGAAGACACGCCTACTAACTTTTACTGACCCGAAACAAAGAGATCCTGAGTCTATCCAAAAAGCCACTGAACAAATGGCGAAGGAATTAGCGTCTCTTGACCCGAAACTAACAGTAACCTATGATGACACCTTTATTGATTTTGGCCCAAATGATGGATTATTTTTAGCGGAATGTCCCTTTGATCCAGAAGAGGATGACCCAAATGATCCACGGGCAGGCTTGTCTGATGAAGAATATTGTATTTCTTATGATGGAACGCCTATCTACAGTTTTTCACCGTATAGCTTAGGAAAGTATTATCATGGTGATTATTTCAAAGGAGGAATCTCAAATGTAAAATATTTGGGGCTTTCTGAGGAACTGACGGAAGGGATCCTAAAAACCATTAACAAATTTAGCCTCTATAATAAGTATTATTGGCGTCATCTCTATACCCCGTATGAGTTCCAGAAAGAAATAAGAGAATATATAAACAGTTGGAGCTTAGATTAATCTAAGCTCCAACTGTTATTTATTTTATGATAGGATAAACGGTAGAAATCGTTATTTTTCCATTTTCTTTTACATTGACATGTCCTTATATATCAAAGAGTCCATTGCTTACTTCCCCACAGAAAGGCTTATTCCCAGGAGAATCAAATGTTGTTTCTGAAATAATTTTTTCAACCTCGCTGATGATTTTTTCCGCGTCTCAATCATCAGGAAAGACGGTTGATTCAGCTCTTTTATATTCCCCAGCGTATTTTACTTTAGCTTTATAAGGCATGCCTTCTGTTACTTTTCCCACCGGTTCATAAATGATTCCGCTCTCTTTACGGTAAAAATCAGGATGTCGCGAATGGGCTACTGATAATTTTGGTACTCCTTCCTTGTTGGGTTTTACCTCACCAGACAGATGATTAAGGGTTTTTCGACTAAAATATTTGGTGGGCTGAATCTTATCTACTAATAGTTTATTTCCCCTCGTTCAACTGTAGTTAATAAAGCGCGCATTTCACTCCATGGCAGGCACATCGCGACTAATAACACATCAAGGGGCTCGATTTTCATTTCAGATTGTTTGATAATTAGTTCGGTATTTTCGTAATTCGGCAAGTTCTTCAAAACATTCCCGCCGACTTCTTCCAGCACCTTTATCGTTGCCTCGTCTAACGTTTTAGGCAAGTCATTAGTCCGTTCTTCATCATAAAAGCCATCAGCTAACGCATAGTAGGTGGCGTAAAGACCAAATAAGCTTTGAACTTTTCGTAAGGAATAAATGACTTCTTGGTTATAGCCGATGGTTATCTGCTCCATCGGCACAACCGTTTGCGTGCCGCTATAAACAAACACTCCTTCACGATTCAACACAAGATCCTGTCCATTTGCTTGAGCCACGATCCGAAAGATGTTGATAGAAAAGGTATCAGAGAGCTGTGTCATCAGTTGATCACGTTCATTAATCATTGCACTGGTAATGACTTTTCCTGTTTGATTCACAGTATCCACATCAGTAGCTGGAACAGCACCAACCTGAACCGGCGCATGAGCAAGAAAGAATTGCAAAACATCTTCAGCAGTATTCATTTGTGTCAGGAAAGTAGCAAAATTTGTATCCATTGGAATGGAGATATCGGTGGATTCATAGTTGTTATAGGTTTGTTCGTCATGGTCATAGGCGATAAATTTAAAGGTGCCAATCATTACGCCCTCAATCCACTTAGAAGGAACAAAACGGATTTCTTGCAATGCGCCGATTTTCGGTGGTATTTTGATATTGCCTGGATAGTAGTCGTTAATCGAGCGGTCAAGCGAGAGCAACAAACTTTGATGGTCGCTGTTTTTAGGGGAGAAAACCAAACTTTCTGCTGTTTTTTCAACTTGATACCCTGACAAATCAGGCTGAACTTTAAGGTAATCTAAAAATTGATTCTGCAAAGTAATCCAACTAGCCATTTCTCTTTTCTCGAATTCAGAAAAGGATGTAGGTGTATCAGGATGATCAATGACCTCATTTAGTGCAGTTGGTGCATGACGGAGCAGTTTGTTACTGGTGAAGTGATAGAGTTGACTAAATGCGGTTTCTTGTGTGGAGGGTTTAAGATAGGGAGTAGCAAAATCAGCGAAAACCACGGCTTGAATGATGGGGGCAACGGGCGCTAAATTAAAGCGAGTACTTAGCGGTAAGAAAGCCGGTCCATACATCAAATCTAAATAATCCGTTAAGATTAAATTATCAAAAATATTCCGCTGACTGGCTAACGGGGCAAAACTTTTTTGGAACTTAAGTTTTTCTATTTCCGCTGCGCGTTGCTGTTCATTTGTGGTCGTGGAAATCGCAGACATATCAAGTGTGATGCCGCTTTTCTTGATGCCGACTGAAGCGTTTGATCAGTCGCAAAAGCCGTGATACTAGGCGTAAACATAGAAGCGAGTAAAAGAGACACTAACCACAGACAACCCCATTTTAACTTTTTGTTTTTCATTTTGTTCACTCCTTTTTCCTTGATACCTCTACTGTACAAAATAAAGAAAGCGCTTAATTTCAAAATGAATGTTTTCTAATACCTGCTTTTTCTATAAAAAGAAAAAAAGGGTCTTTCACTATATGTGCAACACAGACTGTTTCCCCCCTCTCAATTAGCAGCTATCCTTATTTTTCAGCTAAATTTCTATTTATTGAAGACATTTTATCATCTGCAATTTGCTGATGTTTTTTTCCCTTGGAGGTTGAGACAAATTTCACAGCTTCTCTCGTGAACCGATTAAAAGGGAAATCAAAAACAGCAACTTCGAAAAACGTACCGAAATGTACCAAAAATTTGAGAAATAGCTCCCGTAAATTTCAGCTTATTTCTGAAGATGTGGCTTCTTTTCCCGCCGTTTATTTATATTTAGAGTATGAAATGAAAATGTTCTTTACTTTAGCCATACACTCTTTTTTGTTTTTTTATTACTTATCAGCTCGTACCTTCGTGAACGAACTTCATTTTTCAATGGAAATCTGGACAAAAAAATTGTACAATAAAGCAGAACTGAAATTTTCAGAAATATAACCTATCTTAAAGGAGAGCTAAACATGCCAAAATTAGTTTTTTCTCGTCATGGTCTTAGTGAATGGAATGCATTAAACCAATTTACTGGTTGGGCTGACGTAAACTTAGCACCAGAAGGAATCGAAGAAGCCAAAGAAGGTGGACGTAAAATCAAAGAGGCTGGAATCGAATTTGATGTTGCTTACACTTCAGTTTTAACTCGTGCCATCAAAACATGTAACTTGATTTTAGAACACTCAGATCAACTTTGGGTACCTCAAATTAAATCATGGCGCTTAAACGAACGTCACTATGGTAAATTACAAGGATTAAATAAAAAAGAAACAGCTGAAAAATATGGAGATGACCAAGTACACATTTGGCGTCGTTCTTACGATACTCTTCCTCCGTTAATGGAAGCTACAGATGAAGGTTCTGCTGCAAATGATCGTCGTTATGCTATGTTAGATAAACGCGATATTCCTGGTGGAGAAAACTTAAAAGTTACTTTAGAACGTGCTTTACCATTTTGGCAAGACGAAATTGCTCCAGCTTTACTAGACAATAAAACTGTTTTAGTAGCTGCACATGGTAACTCTCTACGTGCTTTAGCAAAACATATCGAAGGAATTTCTGATGAAGACATCATGGATCTTGAAATTCCAACTGGTCAACCACTTGTTTATGAATTAAACGATGATTTGACAGTTGCTAAAAAATATTACTTATAATTAATTATTTATAAGACAAAAAAGAGGCTGGTTTGTTCCAGCCTCTTTTTTGTCTTATTTGGCAACCGCAGTTTCTAAACCGATTTCAATCATTTCGTTTAATGTTGTTTGTCGTTCTTTAGCTGTCGTGTCTTCTCCGGTAATGATATGATCACTGACAGTCATAATCGCTAGCGTTTGAACCTGATATTTCGCACCTAAATAATATAAAGCTGCCGCTTCCATTTCAACCCCCAATATACCAAGGTCAGCTAATTTAAATGTTTCAGTTAAATCATCTTTATAAAATGAATCTTCTGAAAGCACGTTGCCGACATGTGTCGTATATATCCTTTATCTTTTGCTAATTCGTATGCTTTTAATAGAAGGTCAAAACTGCTGATTGGTGGAAAATGAAATGCTTGGAAATTCTTTTCAATCATGGAAGAACTTGTTGCGGCTCCTTGTGCTAGAACTAAATCACGGACATGAACATCTTTTGCTAACGCTCCACAAGTTCCCACACGAATCATTTTTTTCACTCCATAAGACTGAATCAATTCATGTGCATAAACCGCAGCAGATGGCATTCCTATCCCTGTTCCTTGTACAGAAATACGCTCACCTTTATAGGTTCCAGTAAAACCAAGCATTCCTCGTACTTGGTTATAACATACTGAGTCTTCTAAAAATGTCTCAGCAATATATTTTGCCCGTAGTGGATCACCTGGAAGCAATATTTTTTCTGCAATGTCTCCTTGTTTTGCATCAATGTGTACACTCATTTTATTTTCTCCCTCATCCTTTTATAATAAATCCAACACTTCTTTGATTAGTTCCTTAAATGATTGTTTCACACGTTGCGTAGTTTCTACTACTTCTTCATGGTTTAAATTAGCTTGCATACCAGCCGCAAGATTAGTAATACATGAGATACCTAACACTTTTAATCCGCTGTGAGCTGCTACGATCACTTCAGGAACGGTAGACATACCTACTGCATCAGCTCCTAAAATACGTGACATACGAATTTCTGCTGGTGTTTCATAAGATGGACCAGAATACCCCATATATATGCCTTCTTTAAGATCTAAATTTAGCTTTTTAGCTACTTGCTTTGCTACTTCACGATAAGCGTGGGTGTACGCATCACTCATATCTGGGAAACGAGGACCAATCTCTTCTTCATTTGGTCCCATCAATGGATTTTGACCCATATAATTAATATGATCCGTGATCAACATCAAATCACCTGGTACAAATGATTCATTCACACCTCCACAAGCATTCGTTACAATGACGGAATGTGCCTTTAACGCTGCCATTACACGTACAGGATAAGTCACTATTTGCATCGAATGGCCTTCATAAAAATGGAACCGTCCTTGCATTGCCAATACTTTTTTACCCGATAAGGTACCGTACACTAGTTGCCCAGCATGACCGACAACAGTTGATGTGGGAAAAAATGGGATTTGATCATAAGGAATAACAATCGCATCTTCAATTTCTTCTGCTAGTTCTCCTAGACCTGAGCCTAAAATCATTCCAAAATCAAGATATTTTACTCCTTTAGCTCGAATGAATTGTGTCGTTTCTTGTAACATTTCGCTTAATTGAGTCATTTATTTTCTCCTATTAAATATTCTATTTCTATCAATCAAAGGAAGGAGTGCATTTGCCTTTAAGCCATTCTCCTTACTGACCTACTTTTAGCACGTCCAATTGTCCAGTAAATCGTCAACCTTTTTTCATATATTCATTTTATGTTTATTAAATAAATCAAGATATTTTACCCTACCTGCTACTATTGATAGTTTTCATCGATGGTAGCAAAATAGATTTTATTTCAATAATTTTAAGAAACTTTCTCCATTATCAGTAGCCGGCACTTCGAAATTTTCAGCAATCGTTGCAGCGATATCTGAATAATAGCCTTGAGGCAAGCTTCCTTGCTTTTGCATTTTTTACTAAAAACTAATAAAGGCACATATTCGCGCGTATGATCTGTTCCAGAAAAGGTTGGGTCATTTCCATGAGCAGCTGTAATCATGAGCAAATCGTCTTCAGCCATTGCTTCTAATATTTCAGGAATACGCAAATCAAATTCTTCAATCGCATGCGCATATCCTACAACATCACGACGGTGTCCAAATAGCGCATCAAAATCAACTAAGTTTGTAAAGCTGATACCTGTAAACTCTTGTTTCATTACATTTAGTAATTGGTCAACACCATCCATGTTGCTCTTTGTACGCACAAATTCAGTGATTCCTTGCCCATTAAAAATATCATTGATCTTGCCAACCGCGATAACGTCTTTATCTGCTTCTTTTAATGAATCTAAAACTGTATACCCAAATGGATTTAACGCATAATCATGACGATTACTTGTACGAGTAAAGTTTCCTGGTTCACCAATATAAGGACGTGCAATAATACGCCCGATCATATAAGGATCATCTTTAGTAATATCACGAACAAATTGACAAATACGATAGAGCTCTTCTAAAGGAATAATTTCCTCATGTGCTGCAATCTGTAAGACTGGATCTGCGGAAGTATAAACGATCAGATCACCCGTTTTCATTTGGTGTTCGCCATAATCGTCAATAACAGCGGTTCCACTATATGGTTTATTACAAACAATCTTGCGTCCTGAGAAATCCTCGATTTATTGTAGAAGTTCTTCTGGAAATCCGTTAGGAAATACACGAAATGGGGTCTTGATATTCAAGCCCATGATTTCCCAGTGACCAGTCATTGTGTCTTTGCCTGCAGATACTTCCTCTAGTTTTGTCGCATATCCTTGATGTTCTTTTACGTTTTCGACCCCTGCTAATGGACGGATGCTTCCTAAACCAAGCTGTTCAAGATGAGGAATTGTTAAACCAGCTTCTTTGGCAATATGCTCAAGTATATCTGATCCTTTATCACCAAATTTTTCAGCATCGGGCGCTTCACCGATCCCTACTGAATCCATGACAATCAAATGTACGCGTTTAAACATGAGTATTCCTTCTTTCCTTTTTATTATTACTATTTAAATTAAAAAGGGGGAGCCGAAAAACCATTTCCCGTAACCCACCCAATTTATTTACTAAAAATTTATTTTGATTTTATATAGTTTTTACCATTTGCTTTTGGACCAGATGCTTTACCTAAAAATACGACTAACACAATGATCGTTAACAAGTAAGGAGCAATCTGTAGCAGTACTGTCGGTATAGAAGATATCACTGGCAATTGCGCCCCGATAATACTCAAACTTTGGGCAAAACCAAAGAATAATGAAGCGCCCATTGCACCTAATGGATTCCATTTACCAAAAATCATGGCGGCCATTGAAATAAACCCTTGTCCTACGATCGTTCCTGCAGAGAAGTTCCCTGAAATGGACTGGGCAAATACTGCACCACCCATACCTCCAAGTAAACCTGAAATCAATACGCCAGAATACCGCATAGCATAAACATTGATCCCTAGTGTATCTGCTGCTTGAGGATTTTCACCTACTGCACGTAACCGAAGTCCAAACTTTGTTTTAAAGATGATGAACCAAGCAAGAACGGCGATCAAGATCGCACAATAAGCAGGCAGAAATGTCTCTTTAAAGAAAATTGGTCCAATCACTGGAATTTTGGATAATCCAGGAAAAGAGAAGTACCCTAAGTTTATCGAAATATTATCTGTTTGTCCTTTACCGTACCAGGCTTTGATCAAAAACACTCCAAGAGCTGGTGCCATCAAATTTATCACCGTTCCGCTAATAATATGATCTGCACGTAAACTAACTGTGGCAACGGCATGTAATAGTGAAAACAATATACCGACTACACCACCGACTAAAATAGCAATCCATGGCGTCATATTACCCAGAATTGGACTCATCGTTAAATTAAAAACGACTGCACTAAAGGCCCCCATCACCATGATTCCTTCTAAACCTACGTTAACAATTCCACTTTTTTCAGAAAACGTACAGCCTAAAGAGGTGAGTATTAATGGTGTTGAGTAAACCAACGTTGAAGTGAGGATCAAAGAAACTAAATCGACTGTTGACATTATAACTCTCCTCCTTCTTGACTATTATTTGCCGGTTTCGACTCAATCGTAGCTACGATTTCTTCTTGTTTTTTCCCTTGGAAGAATTTCGCCATAATGAAACGAATCAAAAAGTTGATCCCTACAAAGAAAATAATCAGTGCAATTGATACATTTACGATTTCAAATGGTACACCAGCGCCAGTTTGCATCCCAAGACAACCAATTTTTAAAATACTGAACAAAATTGCTGAAAGTAAAATACCAATAGCTGAGCCCGAACCTAAAAGTGAAACAGCCATCCCATCAAATCCAATCGACAGTGAAGTTGTTTGAACGAAGAAGTTTTGATATGTTCCTAAACCTTCTACTACACCACCAAGTCCTGCTAAAGCACCAGAAATAACCATAGATAAAACAATAGTACGTTTACTACTCATACCAGCATATTCTGAAGCAAATGGATTTAACCCAACCGAACGGATTTCAAATCCTAACGTTGTTTTCTTCATCAGTAACCATACTAAAAATAAGGCAATCAATGCTAAAAATAAACCTGTATTTACACGCGAGCCACCAAACATCTGTGTCATCCATGGGACTCTAAGAGAAGCATTTTGACTGATCAAATTTGAAGAGTCTAAACTTGAACGATATGTCTCAGGCATGATGTCATGTAAAGCAAATGTACTTAAATAAAGTAAGATATAGTTCATCATAATCGTTACAATGACTTCACTTGTTCCAAAAAAGGCCCGCAACAAACCAGGAATCGCCGCAGCCATCGCTCCAGCTAAGGCTCCTAAAATCACACAAGTAGGTAATAAAATAATTTTTGGTAGATCAGGAAATGCAAGGGCTACCCAAATACTAACGATCCAACCACAAAGCGCTTGACCCGAAAGCCCGATATTGAAAAAACCTGCCGAGTTTGCTACAGAAAATCCTAAAGCGGTAAAAATCAATGGCGTTGCTTGGCGTAGTGTTTCTCCTATACTTCTTTGGGATCCAAGAGAAGCATTCAACATAGAAGAATAACCTTGCGCTGGATTAAAACCAAAAGCAGCCATCAAGATTGCTCCTAAAATCAATCCTAAAATTACTGAAAAAATAGGCACTAGGAGATTACGAAACTTTTCACTACGATCATTCATGTACGCCACCAACCTTTTCTAACTCTCTTCTTGCTTCTTCTAGAGAATAGCCAGCCATCAATAGCCCTAATTCATTTTCAGTCGTTTCTTTCGGATCAACAATTCCCACGATTTTCCCTTCATGGATCACTGCAATCCGGTCAGAAACATTTAAAATTTCTTCCAATTCAAAACTGATCAATAAAACAGCTTTCATCTTATCTCTTTGTTCAATCAATCGTTTATGAATAAATTCAATAGCTCCAACATCTAATCCACGAGTTGGGTTCGCCACGATCAATAAATCAGGATCACGTTCAACTTCTCGCGCAATGATTGCTTTTTGTTGATTACCGCCAGATAAAGCTTTTGCCGGTACGATCTCATTAGTTGTTCGTACATCGCACTCTTCAATCAATTTACGAGCATGCTCATTTACCACGGAATAATTCAATAACCCATTTTGGCTATAAGGTTTTTGATAATACTTTTGTAAAGCGATATTTTCAGCTAATGTCATATCTAACACTAAACCATATTTATGGCGATCTTCTGGAACATGACCTACACCAGCTTCTGTGATTTTACGTGGCTTTTTATTCGTAATATCTTCACCTTTTAAGCGAATCGTTCCGCTTTCTGCTTTACGTAAACCAGTCAATGCTTGGATCAGTTCAGATTGTCCATTTCCATCAATACCTGCAATCCCTAAGACTTCTCCCGCACGGATCTCTAAACTTAAATCTTTGACAGCATCTAATCCTCGATTTTCTTTCACTACTAGATTTTCAATAGATAAAACAACTTCTTGCGGACGAGCTTCTTTCTTCATCGTCTTAAAGGAAACAGTCCGTCCGACCATCATGTCAGCCAATTGTTGAGAAGTCACATCTTTGACATTAACTGTTCCAATCCCTTTTCCACGTCGGATAACTGTACAACAGTCTGCTACTGCTTTGATTTCATCCAACTTATGAGTAATCAAAATAATCGATTTTCCTTCTTTGACTAACTCTTTCATAATAATGATCAGCTCGTCAATTTCTTGGGGAGTTAATACAGCAGTTGGTTCATCGAAAATCAACACATCGGCACCACGATAAAGTGTCTTTAAAATTTCAACCCGTTGTTCCATTCCAACAGAGATGTCTCGCACATATGCGTCTGGGTTAACAGACAATCCATATTGTTCCGATAATTTTTTGATTTCTTCGCGCGCCTTACGACGATCCAGTAATCCTGCTTGCGTTGGCTCACTCCCTAAAACGATATTCTCAGTAACAGTAAAAGCGTCAACTAACATAAAATGTTGATGGACCATTCCGATACCTAAGTGGTTCGCTTTTGTTGGACTTGTAATTTTCACTTCTTTTCCATGCATCAGGATTTCACCTGATGTCGGTTCTAAAAGTCCTGAGAGTACATTCATCAATGTTGATTTTCCGGCACCATTTTCTCCAAGTAAAGCGTGGATCTCTCCTGCTTTCACTTGCAAGTTGATGTTGTCATTTGCTTTGAATGTACCAAATTGTTTGGTGATATTCCGCATTTCAATGACAATATTTTCTTGAACCACAATTTTCACATCCTAACGATTTCTATCTAGGCAACGATTAATAAAGATTTTTACATAAAATCTAAAATTGAAGCTAAAACTTCAGGGGATTACTCCCTTATCAAGAGGCTGTGAGCAGCATGTTCTACTTCAAGAATTAAGAACGAAAAAACGAAAATAGCTTCTCATATTTTTGTTTTTTTGGGCTTAATTCCGCAGAAGTAATGCTGTGAACGCCGTTTAGCAAGAGTCTGTGAAAGAAGCGTTTAGCTCCGCTGGCAATAAGAAAGAATTTTATCAAACAGCTTTTCATGTTTGATAAATTTTAAGTTCATTTCAAGGAGCCGATGCTTAAATACCGTTTAAAAAAAGGTCATGAAAAAGCTGGTCTGCCTCAAGCAATAAAAATAGACAGAGAAAAACAGTTCCTTATGTTTTTTTCCTTTGTTTGGACTTATTCCAAGAAGTTGATGCCTAGTCCTTTCCTCTTGCTTGTCAGCAACATCTTGATAAAAAAATAATCATTGATCATTTACCAAACCATAGCCTTGTTAAACGACTGTCCAACAAGGCTATAGAAATTAAGTTCTGATTAGCTTTCAGGTGTTTCTGGAACTTTGATGTCACCTGAAATAATTTTTTCTTTTGCTTCATCTACTGCTTTTTGTGCTTTATCTGAAAGTTGACCTTTAGCAAGACCAACACCATCTTCTTTCAATCCGTAAATAGTGTGTTCACCACCAGGGAATTTACCATCAGCTGATTTTTGTGCTAAATCTTCAACAACCGTCCCTACACCTTTGAGTGTAGAAGTCAACGTGAAGTTTTTCTTTTCGCCATTTAAAGTGTATTCACCTTCATCAGATTGGTCACGGTCAACACCGATTACCCAAACTTTTTTGTCACCAGATTCATTTAATGATTTTGCTTCTTGGAAGACCCCATTACCAGTCCCACCTGATGCGTGGAAGATGATATCTGCATTTTGTGCATACATTCCTTGAGCGATTGAACGACCTTTATCCGGTGCAGAAAAATCGCCAGCATATTGATTCAAGACTTTGATTTCTTTGTTCAATGCTTTTGCTCCTGCATCTACACCCGCTTTAAATCCTGCATCAAAACGGTCGATAACTTCTCCTTTTACCCCACCAATGAAACCAACAGTGTTTGTTTCAGTTGTGTAAGCTGCAGCAATACCTGCAAGGTAAGAAGCTTCATTATCTTTAAATGTGGCTGAAACAACGTTATCTTTTCCTTCGATCACATCATCAATGATCGCAAAGTTTGTTTCTGGATTTGATGCTGCTTGTTCTTCGATTGCCGGTTTCAATTTGTAACCAACCCCAAAGATTGTTTTGAAGCCTGCATTTAAAGCTTGGTCAATGTTAGGGATATAATCTGATTCATTTGACGATTGGAAATATTGAAAGCCATCATTTCCACGTGAAAGACCATGATCTTTCCCCCAAGCTTGTAGTCCTTCCCAAGCTGACTGGTTGAATGAACGGTCATCAACGCCGCCCGTATCAGTGATCAATGCTGCAGTTGTTGTTTTTGAATCGCTGTTTCCACCAGTTGAATCAGTAGAACCTGACCCGCTACCACATGCGCCCAATAATAAGCTAGCAGATAACGCTACAGCACTTAAACCAAATAATTTTGCTTTTTTCATTTCTGTAAAGCCCCCTAAAATAATTGTTTTATTTTTCAACAGTCAGCCGACTGAATGAACATGAGTCATAAATCTATAAATCTTTTTCAGTGAATGAGTAAGGCAATAATTCTTTTACTTTCATTGTCTTGACGACCCCGTTATCCCCTATTAAAGTTACCGGCATATCAGGTGTACAAAATTCAGCCATCACTTGTCGACAAGCCCCACAAGGAGAAATTGGCTCTGGTGTATGACAAGCTACCACTAAATGAGTGAAATTTTTTTCGCCTTCTGAAACAGCTTTGAAAAAAGCAGTACGTTCCGCACAATTCGTTAAACCAAATGAAGCATTTTCAATATTTATTCCTTGATACTCTTTTCCATTTTCTGTTACTAAGCATGCTCCTACTGGAAAATGTGAATAAGGAACATACGCTTTATCTAATGCAGCAACTGCAATGTCGATCCATTCTTGTTTCACGTCTGTCATAAGTTTCCCCTTACTTTTAATATCCTTCGCCAGTTGTACCTGACATAATCGAAACACCCGCGCTAGTCCCAATTCTAGTGGCTCCAGCTGCTACCATTGCCTGATCATCGGCTTCATTATGAATCCCACCAGAGGCCTTAACACCCATTTCTGGACCAACTGTTTCACGCATCAAACAAACATCTTCAACTTTTGCTCCACCAGTTGAAAATCCAGTAGAAGTCTTAACAAAATCTGCACCCGCAGCTTTTGCCAACTCACAAGCTTTGATCATTTCGTCTTGACTTAGCAAGGCTGTTTCAATGATTACTTTTACTAATACACGATCTTTTGCTGCTTCAACTACAGCTTCGATATCTTTTTGCACTTTTTCATATTGTTTTGATTTCATTTCACCAATGTTTATCACCATATCGACTTCATCAGCACCGTTTTCAATAGCATTGGCAGTTTCAAAAGCCTTTGTTTCAGAAGTATTTGCACCTAAAGGAAACCCGATTACTGTGCATACTGCTACTGGTTCGCCTTTTAGTTGTTCTTTTGCTAAAGCAACCCATGCCGGATTGATACATACATAATAGAAATGATATTTTTTAGCTTCCTCAATAATTCGCATAACGTCATCTTGTGAAGCATCGGCTTTTAAGATTGTATGATCGATCATTCGGTTCAATTCCATTTTTTTCTCTCCTTTTATTCGGTGATGATATCGTGTATTAATGTAGGCTTTTCAGCAGAATCACTAATCTCGATATTTTGATAAAGTAATTCCTGAACAGAAGTAGTCTCTTGTTCATTACTATAGATGGTTAGTAATGATTCGCCTTCTTTTACAGGTTCGCCAATTTTTTTATTTAGTTTAAGTCCTACTGCATGATCAATACTATCTTCTTTTGTCTTACGCCCAGCACCTAACATCATTGCTGCAATACCAAGCTCATTTGCAACAATCTTTGAAACAATGCCACTTTTTTTTGCAGGTAATTCAATAACGTATTTAGCTGTTAATAGTCGTTCAGGTTGCTCAACGATTGAAGCATCCCCACCTTGATTTCGAATCATTTCTTTAAATTTATCTAAGGCCTTTCCAGACTCCAATGCTTCTTTTAGGAGTATCCTTGCATCCTCGATAGTATCTGCTTGATGGGCTAACACCACCATTTGACTACCTAAGACATAACACATTTCCAGTAAGTCTTCTGGACCATTACCTTTTAAGGTCTCAATGGCTTCTACAACTTCTAAGCTATTTCCAATCGCTTCGCCTAAAGGTTCAGACATGTCCGAAATCACTGCTACTGTTTGTCGTTTGGCTAATTTACCTATACTAGTCATTGTTTTGGCTAATCGTCTAGCATCTTCGATATTTTTCATAAATGCGCCATCCCCAGTAGTCACATATAAAACGATTGCATCTGCTCCTGCCGCAATTTTCTTGCTCATGATCGAACTGTCAATCAAAGGGATCGAATCAACCGTTGCCGTCACATCCCGTAAAGCATAAAGTTTTTTGTCTGCTGGTGCAATATTACCTGATTGACCAATAACCGCTACTTTGCTTTCATTTACAATGCGGATAAATTCTTCGTCAGAAAGTTCGATTTGAAATCCAGGAATAGCTTCTAGTTTATCTAATGTGCCACCTGTATATCCAAGTCCTCTACCAGACATTTTGGCAACGGGAACACCCACACTTGCTACTAATGGCGCTAAAACTAAGGTTGTTGTATCCCCTACACCGCCAGTAGAATGTTTATCCACTTTCATCCCATCTAATGGACTTAAATCAATGACATCTCCTGAATGAGCAATTGCCAGAGTTAAGTCAGCAATTTCTCGTTCGGTCATATTTTGATAGAAAATGGTCATCAACAATGCGCTGATTTGATAATCGGGGATCTCATTATTTGTGTATTTCGTAATAATATAATCGATTTCTTTTGTCGATAATTCATGTCCATCTCGCTTTTTTTCAATCAGATCCACCATTCGCATTGCTTGTTCCTCCTAGTCTTCATTCGGTATTATACAGGAAATTCAAAAAAGGTAAATCACTTTAGTAAACTGGTTTACTAAAAACCTAAAGGGCTAACCCGCGCTTTTGTAAACACTTACATAAGCAATATAACGCCGAGTTAACCCTTTGTCAATGTTTTTATGCTCTCACGAATAATTAATTTTGTTTCAAAGACTTTGTTCGGGACTTTACGTTGAGGAAATTCGATCGTGTCAATCAAAAAACGAGCTGCATAAAATCCGATATCATAGCTAGGTTGTTTTACAGTCGTTAATTTAGGGATCATATACTCAGAAAGTTTCAAACCATCAAAACCAATCACCGATACATCCTCTGGAATTTTCTTGCCTAATTCGTTAATTGCTTGATAACAACCAATAGCCATTGCATCATTCCCACAAAAGATCGCCGTAATATCTTTATGTTTTAACAGTTTTTTAGAAGCCTCATATCCACCTTGAACCGTCAACTCCCCTTGTTCTACATATTTACCATTAAAAGGAATCACATGGTCTTTTAACGCATGACGGTAGCCATTAAACCTCTCCTCTAATTGATAATAGCCCGTTGTTTCTTTGAGCATACCAATTTTTGTATGCCCATTATCAATAAACAATGACACCGCCTGATAGGCTCCTTCATATTCTTTTACTAGCAAACGGCCATTATCTCGAGTATTTAGTCCACGATCAATTAAAATAATCGGCATATTTTTATAAAAGCCACTGTTCAAAGCATATTCATCTGGCAATACATTCGGAGTGGCTAATAAAATACCATCTACTGAACGATGAGAAAGCTCTTTTAAGTACTTGATTTCATTTTCTTGGCTATGGCGAGAATTACAAAGCATAATGACATACCCCAACGGATTCAAGTAACTTTCGACCCCTTCAATTAATTTAGAAAAAAAGAAATCAGTTACATCTGGCACGATCATGCCAATTGTTTTAGAATGGCGATTGATCACATTTGATGCAAAATAATCAGGCTTATAGTGATGTTCATTAACGATAGTCAACACTTTTTTCCGTGTTTTATCACTAAAACGGCTCCCCTTGTTATTTAAAATTTGTGATACAGTGGTAACTGAAACACCAGCCATTTCTGCAATGTCGCGGATCGTTAGCTTCACTTCTTCGCCTCCTTAATGTATGTAAACTCTTTTTTAGTTTACCAAAAGCGTCTAAAAAAAAATAGATAGAAAAAACAATATATTCTCCTTTGAACCTCAAGATCACTAACCATAAAAAACATATTAGCAAATAAACAGCTGATATGTTTCAAGTGGATAACTACTCATTTTTTATTTTTCGATTGCATCATTCTTTATTGATCTTACGAGATCTTGATTGTTTCTATTTGCTTTTTCTATCTTTGAAGCATATTGAGCCCCTACACATGATTTTGCTTTATTTTGCTTCTCACTGAAACGAACGTATTTTTGATCATTGTTTATACCAGGTATTGAGACGGAATTTTTTACCCCTAGACTTCTTTTTACAAGCTCTTCTCTGCTCTTTAAAGTTTAACTCAGTTTATGCTTATCTATTTCAAGTAGAAGACTGTCTTTTTGAATTTTAAATGCTAAGTTTTTGAAATTAATAGTCGTTCTGAAAATTTGTTTTTCATATTGTATTTTTACAATCTGTCTAATCTGTCTATTAAGAGTTTTCTTATTTTCTGTTGGCAGTTCTTCATCCTTTGATATTTCATCTTGCAATGCTAGTAATTTTTTACTATTAGAAGAGAATAAAGACATCTCCAATTTATATCCTTGTTCTCTATCAGCAATGATACATGACGATATTTTCTGAACAAGTGCTTCTTTTTCACCTAGAGGTAATTTTGAATCTTTTGTTACTTGATCTCTCAGTTCTAAAAAGTTTAGATCATTTTCGCGAATTTTCTCAAAGTAATTCGGTAATTTACCGGATGTTAATAGCTGGACGATTTCTTTAGCAAGTTCATTCTTTGGTGAAAAATTTTGATAATTTAGTATTTCTCCTCTAGTTTTTTGGAGGCTATCCAATTTCTGTCCATAGAAATCTAAACTTTCGGCTACTACTAGTTTCTTTGATAGAGCTATATGTTTTTCCAAATTTTTTAATAGTTGTTTTTTCATTCTGAAAGGTACATCTTTATCGTTAGATATTTTGTTTCGCAAATCGCTATATTTAGAATGAATATTTTTGGTCTCTTGTTTATATTGATCCCATCCACCAGCTACTGTTAACTCCACTTGGTCTTCTTTTGATTGTTTGTTGACAGAGGATTTACCCTTAGCTTTTATAGCTTTATCCTTGTCCTGAGTATCTTTATCCTTAACATTTGTAACTTTATCCTTATCAGCTATTTGTTCTCCTTTCAGCTGATTTTCAGGAATTGCTTGCCACATTTCTATTAGTTTTTTATGCTTGTTGAAATGTTCAAGCTGTTTCGGGTACCTTTCTAAAGCTATTTGCCGATCGTTTTCTATTTTTTTTTAGAATGTCTAAAAATTTTGAGTTAATTGTTTGTAAACTATCTTTAAACGGTTGTACTTTTGTTAGAACTATTTTCTTCTGATTTTCCAAATCTGTGTAGTGTGAATAAAGAAAACATGCAACAATCTTTTCTTCACCTTTACTTTTTTCTCTATTCATTGATTCCTTTGATGATGGAGAAATATTGGATACTTCTATATTTTTCAAAAGGATGTTTCTTAATTCTTCTGTTAATACTGGATCATTTTGTATCTTTTCTTTTATTGTTTGATTAAATTGATTTTCTATGATCAAATTTCTAACCTTTTCTATTTCTTTTTTCCATTCTAGGGAATCTTCACTAATTGCCCTAAACTTCTGGGATAAACTTTTGTCACCAGCTTCTAGTTTCTTCATACTACGTGCTAGTACAATTTCTCTAGGTTTAAACTTTGCTAAGCGCCTGTTAACGTCCGCAATTAACTCGTCTTTCTCCTGTTTTTTCAATCTACATATTTTTATATCTCCTATAACAGACTGGGCACGGTCAAAATCTTCCGCTAATTCTATCCTTAAAAATTGTTTATATAATTTTTTATCTGAATTAAACAATTTAGCCATAGCCCCATGTGGTCTATTTTGTACTTCAGACATTATTTCTTTTCGATTGTCATCATCATTTGGATAAACTTCACTTATAAAATCAGTCAAAAGAAGAAATTTTTTAGAGTTTGAAAAATCAAACAACTCGCTATAAGTAATGGCATTACTAACTGATAACACAGTTTCATATGTAGAACTAACTTACAAGACATTCCGTACACCTATTAAATAATTTAGGATCTGTATGTTTAAGTTTTAAAAAAAGGTTTTTATCACATAATTCTTTAAAGCCATTATTCTTATCCTTGTCAGTGAGTAATTGATCAAACTGTTCCTGATCCATCCAATGCATGAGAGGCTTATAGGTGGAAATAAGTGCTAATCTATGTGCATATAACCCTTTCTTAGTAAACAGATCCAAATGATCAACAAATTGAACCGTTAACTTTGCAATTTCAGTTACCCGCTTATTTATTTGGTTATTTGCTTTCTTAGAGTTGCTTTTTCTCTCTTTCTTTTTTAGCTCATTTAATGTTTGAATTTCGTTTTCTAAATTGACGCCTAATTTGCCAATTGAATCAGCTAAACTCTTCTCTTTTTTCTTTAAAGATGCTATAACCGTTTCAATCTTTTCAGGATTAAAATCTTCTTCCATTTTGATAATTTCCTGAATACCAATAACCTCTACTTGTGACTGAACACTGTCGTTGCTCATCGTTTAAATAACAACCATTCATATAATTTAATTGATTTATTTTTTTATGGAACCAAACACACGCATATTTTATGATCGTTCATAATGATTTATTTCTTTTTTCTCTTTAGATATTTCTGACAATCTATAAACTTAGAAAGTTTCCTTACTACGGTGATCTGTAATTCATAAAGATCAAAATTTTCTAAAACACCCTTTTATCTATACAGAATTCGTAGAAACCTACCAAATAGCTATGTTATTCTTCTTTTATTTTTATAAATACATCATCTTAGATCACTCAATCTTCTTTGCAATAAATTACAAGGAAACAGCAATAGCTAGACTTTATAACGAATATAAAAATTATCAGGTTCTAAGATACACCTTATGTATAATTATTAAAGGCCTTAGTTACTCAATTCGTTACTGTCCCTATCCATCTTATTTGTTGATACTTCAGACATAGCATTATTTTTTTGAGCTATTTCGCTTGCCTTAGTCACTTTACCTAAAAAATTATCTGTTTTTTTTGAATTTGTATCAATCATTGTTGGACTATTTTCTGGTTGCTTTTTATCGTTTCGTTCTGTAAGATCTTTCAATATTGCCTTTTTACATTCCAAACTTAAATTTGAATGATTGCTTATTTTTTCGATCAGTCTATTTTGTTGTTCTTTAGATAACATTACAAATTTAAAGTATTGCTTGCTAAGATCTCGATTTTTTTCCTTCAATTCTTTTTTAGCATCGTGTAATAACGTATCCTCTTTTGTTAATCTGTCCTTTCTCTTCTCTAAGTCACTAATAAGTTTTTCT
This sequence comes from Enterococcus lacertideformus, assembly GCA_015680865.1. Taxonomy (GTDB): domain Bacteria; phylum Bacillota; class Bacilli; order Lactobacillales; family Enterococcaceae; genus Enterococcus_B; species Enterococcus_B lacertideformus. Next base: position 82,117 of record JADAKE010000002.1, read on the forward strand.
TGATCAGTAGAATCTAGAAAAGGACATTTTTTTATATTAGAAATACAACTTGGTAGTTTTTCAAAATCTTCAGCTGTGTTGAATTTCATAAATTTTTGGAATAGTTTAAAATCATTTTCTCGAAGCAGAGCGATACTTTCAGAAGGTCTATTCTGTATCCTTTCCAACATAACTTTCCGTTGGTCTGAATTTTCAATTTTTTCAAGTAAGTGTTGAAGTAGAAATTCTTTTTCTTCTTTTTTAAAAACCAAAGGTGGAGTATCGAACATTATTCTATTAGCAACAGATTCTATTTTTTTAGTATCATTTCCTACATTAACAAAATCTATATATACTTGTTTATTACATTTTTTCTCAAGTTTAATCAACAAATCTTCTATATTCACTTTATCCAACTACCTTTCAAAATTCATTTTTTTAAAAAAAGCTACTTTTCTACTTTCGCCCTTCCTACATATTTACTCTATTGTATTAATTATTTTAAAGAGAAGAAAACTAATTTTATATATATAAATAAAAAAGTGTTTTCTTTTTTAACATCGCTTCAATTAAAAAAATATTGTCTTATCGAAATAAAAATAAAAGAAGAGAAATAATTTTCTCTTCTGAATCTTATGCAGCTTACTTATTATAAATAGATTTTATTCCTTCACACTTTTGATAATATAATATCCTTTTTCTTTCTTGATAATTTCTGCATTTCCAAAAATTTCTACCATCTTGCTCTGTGCACTGGGCGCACCTTGCTTTTTTTGAATAACAACCGTCAATGTGCCACCTGTTTTTATCCTTGGATAAGCTTGCACTAAAATTTCATGAACCACTTTTTTACCCGCACGAATAGGTGGATTACTTACAATTGCTGCATAACTTTCTTCATGTACATTCTCATAAATATTTGATTGATGAATATCTACTTGCTTAACACCATTACGATTCGCATTTCCTTGTGCCAACTCAACTGCACGGGAATTAATATCCACCATCTCAACAAACCGCTGACTGGCAAATGCAATCGCTAAGCCAATTGGTCCATAACCACAACCAACATCTAAGATTCTTCCTTCTTTCGGTAACTCTTCCCAATCAAACGTATCGATCAACACGCGGGACCCAAAATCAACTGTTTCACGTGAAAATACACCAGAGTCTGTCACAAATTGGAATTTTTTCCCTTTTAATTCAAATGTCCATTGTTCAAAATCATGATCAGTTGTTGGATTCTGTGAATAGTAATGGTTAGTCATACACTTTCTCCTTTATATCCTATTTCTTGTTTCTTAGTCTATCCTTTTATCCATCCATGCGCAACATAATAAATTCGTTTCTTTTATATCAAAAGACTGTGGAGCATTTTTCTCTTAATGGTAGGGTTTGAGCAGATTTTGTGTTAAAATAGTCCCATTGACGGGAGAACGCAGGAGGCTATTATGAAGGATTCAATGAACTACTACCGCGTCGCAAGAGAAGAATGGCGTGAATTTTATCGTAATGGGCAAGCACCTTTGACCCAAAACGAGTTAGATAAAATCAAAAGTTTAAATGATCGTATATCTATGCAAGACGTTCGGGATATCTATGTTCCCCTTGCCCATTTGATTTATCTATATATGAAGGAATTCGAATCGCTTTCATTAAGTAAGGGGCTTTTTCTCCATAAATATGTAGAAGTACCGCCATTTATCATTGGGATTGCCGGAAGTGTCGCTGTTGGAAAAAGCACGACTGCTCGCTTGTTGCAAACGATCTTATCCCGTACCTTCAAACGCAGGAATGTACAGCTGATTACAACTGATGGTTTTTTATATCCAAACAAAACCTTAAAAAAACGAAAAATCATGAATCGTAAAGGGTTCCCGGAAAGTTATAATATGGAATTATTGATCCATTTTCTTAACCAAGTAAAATCAGGACAAGAAGAAATCAAGGTTCCTGTCTACTCGCATGACGTTTATGATATTATTCCAGACGAATATGAATTAATCCAACAGCCCGATATTTTGATTGTTGAAGGTATTAATACCCTTCAGCTTCCAGCAAATCAACAGATTTATGTCAGTGACTTCTTTGATTTTTCTGTTTATGTCGATGCTGACTCATCGCTCATTGAGAAATGGTATTTAGATCGGTTTGGAGCCTTACTTGATACGGCTTTTCAAAATCCACAGAACTATTACTATCAATTTGCCATTGGAAATCGTGAAGATGCTTTCAAGATGGCACAAGAAGTATGGAAAAATGTGAATTTAAAAAATTTAAACGAATATATCTTGCCTACTCGTAGTAGAGCAGATATAATTCTCCATAAAACTGAAAATCATATTATCGATTCGATTTTCATGCGAAAATATTAGCATTTTAAAATAGTTTATTCTATTTTGAGATAAAATTTAAAGGGATAGGGGTAATAACTGTGACAAACGTTGAAAAAATTATCGTATTAGATTATGGTAGCCAGTATAACCAATTGATTACACGACGTATCCGTGACTTAGGAGTTTTTTCTGAATTATTGAGCCACCGAATTTCTGCTGAAGAAGTTAAAGCCATGAAACCAAAAGGAATTATTCTTTCTGGTGGACCAAATAGTGTATATGATAAAAATGCTTTTGGTATTGAACCAGAAATTTTCAACTTAGGAATACCCGTATTAGGGATTTGCTACGGTATGCAATTGATTACTTATAAACTAGGGGGAAAAGTTGAACCAGCAAAAAACCGAGAATACGGCAAAGCACAATTAGAAGTAACAAGTGATGAAGCTGTATTATTTAATGAAACACCAAAACAACAAACTGTTTGGATGAGTCACGGTGATTTAGTCACACAAGTACCAGAAGGCTTTGAAATCGTTGGTACAAGTAAAGACTGCCCAATTGCATCCATTCAAGATATCAACCGTAATTTCTATGGTATCCAATTCCACGCAGAAGTTCGCCACTCCGAATACGGAATCGAATTGTTACGTCATTTTGCTTTTGATGTATGTCATTGTGAGGGAAACTGGACAATGAACAACTTCATCGATATGCAAATTGAAAAAATCCGTGAACAAGTAGGCGATAAGAAAGTATTGCTCGTACTTTCTGGTGGCGTAGACTCTAGTGTGGTTGGTGTCCTATTACAAAAAGCAATTGGTGATCAATTAACGTCTATCTTTGTTGATCATGGTTTACTGCGCAAAGGCGAAGCCGAACAAGTAATGGAAAGTTTAGGCGGAAAATTTGGTTTAAATATCATCAAAGTAGATGCTAAAAAACGTTTCTTAGATAAATTAGCCGGCGTTTCTGATCCAGAAGAAAAACGTAAAATCATTGGTAACGAATTTGTTTATGTTTTTGATGATGAAGCAACGAAACTAGCCGGTGAAGAAGGTGTCTCCTTCCTGGCTCAAGGAACACTTTATACAGATGTGATCGAAAGTGGAACAGAAACAGCACAAACGATCAAATCCCACCATAATGTTGGTGGACTTCCTGAAGATATGCAGTTCAAATTGATCGAACCATTGAATACATTGTTCAAAGATGAAGTTCGTGAATTAGGGACTCAATTAGGTATGCCTGACTCAATCGTTTGGCGTCAGCCTTTCCCTGGACCTGGATTAGGTATCCGTGTATTAGGAGAAATCCGCGAAGAAAAACTAGAGATTGTTCGTGAATCTGATGCAATCTTACGTGAGGAAATTGCCGCTGCTGGCTTAGATCGTGACATCTGGCAATACTTCACAGTGTTACCTGGCATTCGATCCGTAGGTGTCATGGGTGACGTACGCACCTATGACTACACTGTGGGTATCCGTGCAGTCACCTCAATCGATGGAATGACAGCTGACTTTGCTCGTATCCCATGGGATGTTCTACAAAAAATCTCTGTGCGTATCGTAAACGAAGTCGCTCACGTCAATCGAATCGTGTATGACATAACAAGTAAACCACCAGCAACAGTGGAGTGGGAATAATAAATAAACCGCTAGAAATGCCTATATTATAGGTTTTTTAGCGGTTTTATTTTATTGTGGTCACAGTTTGGTCACAGTTGCGTTCATTATTCTTTTTTACCTGTCGTAAATTGATCCTTAGTTTCTCACAAATCAAATATATACTTTGATAAAACTTGTAAACTATACAGAACCAAAGTTAAGTTTTAAAATATTATTTAAATCTGTAAAGTTTTCTTCCTTTGTAAAGGGAACGAAGAAATCAGGTTCAATTGAAAACATTTCTTCTAATAAGTTCCTGTTAACCCTAAAATTATTTTCAATGCTTGATAAATCAGTTAACTTATGCGTTAGAACCAAGTTAAAAATACTTCGGATTTTTCCGGGACGCTTAAATACAATCTCCCTATCCAAGGGTTCTTCTAATCTGTAATTTTTTATAGCAATTTGTCGATAAAAATAACTATGTTGTTTTGGTGTAAGAAACCCTAATTTGTAAGCTTTCATTTCAAGTGCTTGAATTGATACATTATATTTTGCTTTTAAAGAGATATAACTATCTGGATTTGAAATCTTTTTTATTTTTTCTAAATCTTCTTGAATAATATGTGAAGGCAATAAAAAGCACGAAGCAAAATAATCCGCTTCTCTTTCTACTTGTTGTCGTTCATTTTTATCTAACAGAGAAAAGTCAACATATGGGTGTAGTAACAAATGTCCTAATTCATGAACCAAATCAAAATTTCTTCTCACTGCCGATTTTTTTATACCTAATACAATGATCGGAACATCTTGTGTTGACCACGCGCTATAAGCATCTGCCTTCCCACCAACATTCTTCTCTAAAACATAAATTCCTGCCTTTTCTAATGATAATAATAGATTACTATTATCAGGTTGAATATCTAAAAACTTTCTAGAAAGAGTAGCGATCTCTTCTATTTTTTCATTTGTTATTTCATCAAATAACATTTCAGAACTTTTTTGTCTAAGATCTAATAATTTATTAGGGGGCACATTTAAAAAACTTTCTAAATAACTAATTACTTTTGAAGCAACATTTAAATAAACTACCTCGCTATTAGTTTTTTTTCTTGAAGAAATATCTGCTTTTCTATATGCAACATTATTTTCAAAAAAAGTCTTTTCAATAATAAATTCTTCAAAGAAAAAAGAAGATTTTACTTGTAAAATTTCTTTCATTTGTAAAATATTTTCAAATGACGGTTCTATCATTTGCTTTTCAAATTGCCATATAGACTGTTCAGACACACGTAGTTTTTCTCCAAGTTCTTTACGTGAAAGACCATGCAACATCCTAATTATTTGCAGATTTTCCCCATAAAACATTGTGCTCTTCCTTTCTTAATACACTGCACTGGGAAAGCTAATTGGAGATTTCTTCTTCCTCTTTTGGAATTGTATAATCATAATCATAAAGATCACCAATTTCTTCTTTTTCACCAACTACAGCAGAATATTCTTCATCTTCTATAATTATAGACGTAGTTTGTAGATAAGGTGTTAAATTTTGAATTACATGTAATTCTTTTGTTTCATCATCAGGTAAAACAAGTAAAACTGATTCTATCACTTTTGCCGTATTAGTTTTATAAACCACTATATAAAAATTTTCATATTTTGATAACTCTTGTTCTGAAATCATCGGTTCTTCCAATGGAAGTTCTAATTGAATTGAGGTATTAGGCACTTTCTTTTGACCTTTACGAACTGAATTAAGGATAGGTTTATTAATCTTAGCATAATCAGACAAATATTGACTTACCTTTTTCTTTTTTTCTTTTGAGAAAGTTTGCTGTAGTCTATAGTCATTTTTTACGATAAAAAGAGAAGGTTTTTCTCCACCAAAGGAAAACTCTAAATATTCCCAACTTTCGCCCGCTTTTTCGCGTTTATTTTCTGCAAAATTAAAAGTTTTTCTAGCAATACCGTCATCAATAAAGTTACCTTTCGTAAAAGCAAATCCAGCGGAAACTTTCAACTTTTCTTTCATCTCTTTACGAATATCTAGATATTCCTTATAACCAAGTAATAACCCATCAACAACCAATTGTGCTTCTTCTGCATTTAGAACTTCATTTTCCATTTATACAACTCCAATCCACTTATATTTGAAGTCATTATATCCTATATCTTTTTAAAATTGAAGAAAAGAATACAAAATAGCTATTTTTTTTAAAGTGAGTTCAAAAAATGAAAAGAAAAATACTTATCAAAATATGCCTCTCTTATTATGATTTTTAACTAAAACAAAAATAGTATAGCATAATATTATATATTATTTTGTTTCTTTTACTGTAAATTTATTTTTAATTTCAGGTGTCAGGTTGCTTTTAGAAAAATTAGTTTGGATAGAACCCATCAGATCATTTGCTATCTCTCTCAATGAATTTGGATACAAATGACCATAGGTTCCTGAAGTCGTTTGTACATCAGCATGCCCTAATCTCTCCTTGATTCGAAGTGCATCTTTTCGCTGTGATATAAGCAAGCATGACTATGTCTTAATCCATGTATCCGGATCATATGAACACCAGCAATTGTTGCATGTCTTCTCATAATATGACGGATGGTATATTTCTGAGTAGGTGTTCCATTGTAAGTAAGTACAAATAACATACCTTCTAATGAATCTTGCCGTTCCTTCCAAGTTTTTAAAAAAGTAATTGTATCATCATCTAGTTCGATTATACGAATACTGGAAGCTATTTTTGGTTCTACAAATTCATAAGTTTTGGCATTCTTATAGTAAAGTTTTTTATTCACGCGCAAATTTTTATTTTCAAAATCAATGTCTTTCCAAGTTAATGCAGTGGCTTCCCCCAAACGCATACCAGTCATAAAAAGCAACCAAATACAAACAAAACCAAAATTTTGATACAAATCATCAATATAAACAGAAAAAATGAGTCTGATTTTGACAAGTTACATCAAAATCAGACTCATTTTCATTTTTAGAATGGACTATTGTCCCACTCTCTTTTGTTCACTATTTTTATTTCATTCTTGCCAAGGTACACAACCTAATAAAATTTTAGATTTGGCGTAATAGTGAAATCATTTCAAGTAATCCTTGAGCTGCTTCTCCCCCTTGTTACCAGCTTTCGTTCCGTATCATTCAATCGCTTGTCCAATCGTCTCCATAGTTAATACGCCAAACATAATAGGAATATCTGAATCTAAATTCAATTGAGCACCCCTTACCTCGTTTGAGACCAATTCATAATGAGTAGTTGCACCTCTAATTACAGTTCCCAAAGTTAATAACCCGTCGTACTTATTTAATCTCACAAGCTTTTTTGTGATAAAACGAATTTCAAAAAAGCCAGGTAGCCAATATACATTAATTTGTTCTTTTTTTACACCATGTCTAGTTAAATTATCTAATACTCCTTATAAGAGTTTCTGATTGATAAATTCATTGAACCGTGCAATTACAATACCTACTCACACATCTTTAGGATAATAATTCCCTTCATATACTTGTTATTTTTATAAAATTGGATCAAAAATTGCTAAACTACCTATATATCTTATACGTCCCAAGAATAACGCACTCATAATTAAAGTAGCAATATAAAGTAAGATAGCTGAAATCACAAACAAGATCATAAAAATTTTAATACCTACTTTTAACCATTTAGAAAAATTGATTTCTGCAATCGCTAATCCTGCTAAAAGTACGCCACCTGTTGGGGAAATCAGATTCATCAATCCGTTGCCAAATTGATTACTAAGGACAACCACATCTCGATTTATATGAACCAGATCCGCTAAAGGCGCCATCACCGGCATCGTTAATGCTGCTGCCCCTGAAGAAGAAGGTACAAAGAACGTGACAACCACTTGAGCAATCAATAAAATAGCTGAAAACATTAGTTTCGGCAACCCTCCTAAAAGATTTGCCAAATAATTTAAAATAGTATCGATGATCATTCCATTTTCTAGAATGACTAGAACACCACGGGCTAAACCAATAATCACTGCTGCATAAGCAAAGTCTGCGCAACCACTCACAAATGCCTCAGCAATCTCCTTCTGACTAAATTTAGCTACGATTCCAGCATAAAGCCCCATACCGACAAATAAAGCAGAGATTTCTATCATGTACCAGCCTTGAGCGATGATCCCCCAAATCATGATCATCAAACCAATGATAAATCCTGCAATGATCCACTTATCCCTTGAACTAAATGGATGATTCACTTCAAAATTTTGAAATTTATGTTTCACCTTTTGATCATTTGCATAAACAATCGATGATGCTGGGTTTTGCTTTACTTTTTTGGCATAGTGCATCGTAAACAAAATGGAAATAAGGGTAGTGATCAGCCAATAAATAACACGATAAATCAATAGTGGGTTTCCGTGAACATCCGCTACACCTTGGGCAATCAACACGTTAAATGGATTGATCGTTGACCCAATATAACCTGCCTGTGTACCCAAAAATAAAATCAAGATTGCCGTCATCGAATCAAAACCTAAAGAAAACATCAACGAGACAAATACCGCAAAAAGTGGAATAACTTCTTCACTCATTCCAAAAGTCGAACCGCCCAAACTAAAGAGAATCATTGATAATGGAATGACCAAAATCCCTTTATCTCCCAAAGATTGAGCTAATGTAAAGAGTCCTCGATCAACAGCACCAGTTTTTAGAATAATTCCAAAGGCACCACCTACAACTAAAACAAAGGCTACTACCTCGACGGCATTGATTATACCTGCAGCAGGAGCTTCTAATACAGCACCTATTCCTTGACCATATCCAGCTTTTGCAATCTGATGATAGGTACCAGGTACAACGGTTGTTTTCTCCGTTCCATTGATTGTTTCAACGACCGTTTGAAACTATCCGCTTGGTATTATCCAGGTGAGTAAAGCCGCAATAATAATCAAAATAAATATCAAAGTATAACTATGAGGAAAAACAAATTTTCGTTTTTTTGACTCCATTTCTTCTACACCCCTCCATATCGTTTTATAACGTTATAATTCAGGTTGAGCTTTTTCATACACAATATTGCCATCGAGATACGTCATAATTATCTCAGCATCTAAAAGTTACTGCGTTTTTACTTTTAATAAATCTTGGTTAAAAATAGCAAATATTGCCGAATTATCTGCTCGTAGTTCGCCATAGCCTGATATTCTATTAGCTATGAATCCATTTCTAGTATAGCTTTTCAGTAACTCTAGCAGAGAAAGTCTATTTTCTTTTTGCCAAGTCTTTCTCCCAGTTGAAAACCAGCTGAAACACGCCCGAACAATCGATTCTGGAAGATTTGTGATGAAAAGAGGCAAGTCTGTTCCACTGATTATTTGGACAGCATTCTCTTCTAGTAATCGATAGTTAAAAAATGATTCTTCTTTATTAAGAATTATCTTTGGCATATAGTATTCTTGATAAGAAGGATTCAAACCTAAGATTTGCGGATAGATTTCCGCAACGATATTTCCTATCGCCATCTCTTTTGCCATTGTTTCTGTAATCATTTCTAAATCGCTGATAGAATTCAAGATGCCTTTCGGTAAGCGCTTTCCATAATAACTAAGAATTTGTGCAGCTTTGATTCCCGCTTGATCCCCCTCTGTCGTTAAGCAACAAGGAACAGCTTCTGTATTCCATTTAGCGACTTCACTTCTTATTGCTTGATAATCAATTATTGGTCATTTCTTACCTGAAGTGTATGCACCAGTAATGTCCCCTGTTTCATCTGCAACGACGCCATCTATTATGATTTTTATCCCACCAAAACGAACTTTTCTGAAAAATTTTCTATTTGATAGGACTTTACAGCTTCTAAAGAAATCGGTGCTTCAACTGATTGCAAATAAAAAGTCGTCATCAATTTTCGTATAGGGATACTCTTTAAAAACTCTACCTCATCAAAAATGATTTCCTTGATTGAAACAGCCTCTCTTGAAAGTAAAAGTGCTTCAAACTCTTGATAAACAGCTTGAACCAATGTTTGATTCGCTAGCATCTCTTTTATCAATCGATAACAACTTTCCGCACTTGTTTCAGTTTCACTGAAACCGTAGCGTTCTTTGGCTTTTTGATTCATCCAACAATAAGAACGATCACTTGCAATTGCAGTGATAGGTCCAGGATAATCTAGCCGATCTAATGATTTCTGCTCCGGCCATCAAAAATTGCCTTGGAACGAATGATTTTGCGCATGCTTTCACTCCTAACAACGGAGATTACAAGCTGAATTGGTACACTTCACCTAAATAATACTGATGTCCAACATGAATCGGTTGATTGACTTGATCATTGATCACCGTATCCATATAAAAGAAAGGTGTCCCGATACTTACTTCCATGATTTTAGCTAATTGATCATTTGCAGTTGTCATTTCAAGGATCGTTTCACCTGGATTTTAGGCAAGAATTCCTTTGGTGGCTAACAGTTGGTATAAAGAACCTGACAAATCATCTGAAAGAAGAAAATCAAACCGTTTCTTATCAAAATAATTATTTTCCAATAAAATGGGGGTTCCGTTTGCCATCCGCTTTCGTTGCGTATAAATGACCGCATCCCCAACCGCTATCTGAAGCTTCTTTGCTAGCTCTTGTGTTGCTGGAATGATTCTTCGTTCAGTCAGCAGATTACTTGGAGTAAAGCCGTTGACACGACAGCTTTCACTAAAGCCAATCACATATTCTATTTTACGAAACACTTTATGCTGGTTAACAAAAGTTCCTTTGCCTTGCTTTTTAACCAAATAGCCCTCTTCTACCAATTCTTGAATTGCTTTACGCACGGTGATTCTACTGACCGAATAAATTTCGGTCAACTCTGGTTCAGGCGGAATCTTCTCATTTTCCTTGTATTCTCCATTACTGATTTTACTTTTAATGATTTCTTCTAATTGTTTATATAAAGGTATCTGTAAGTTATCTGTGCATCTGCATCTAACATAAATCGAGCCTCACTTTTTTAGATTATCTCTCTTTGTTAGAGTATCAAATGCCCTATGATAAAACAAGCTACTCGTAAGCAACGCCATAGCCAAAATAGCCTTCCACCATACAAGATTCACCTGCAAATTCGTTACTTTTTTTCATTGCTGAACAAATATCTTCACCATTTAAGTAATGAATCAAAAAAGCCGTTAAAAAGGAATCGCCAGCTGCCATCGTATCGATGGGCTCTCGTAGAATCGGAGTCACCTCATAATAGTGACGACCATCGTAGCCAATCGCTGATTTATCCCCTCTAGTAGCAATCAACACCTCATTATTTGCAGTAAAATAATTTTCCAAAAAACTCTTTGTTTCTGTATCTGACATTCCACTAACTGAGAAAAAGCCAAAATTTACTTTATCGATTGCTCGCAAAATTTCTTCTTCAGTGAAATCATCAGAAAAATCATAGGATACCTTTCCAGGTAATGCTACTAATTCGTCTAGTAAATGATTCACATGACTATATAATCCCATATGGATCAAATCAAACTGTCTTAAATACTGAAGATCTTCCTCTGTGAGTTGGATTGGTTTTTCTCGTGTGACACCGCCTTCATTACTCCCTAAAAAAACCCGATCCCCTTCTTTTATTTCTACCCGAGCACATCCATTTTTTCCCTCTTCAAAACGTGAATGACTATGTTCGATCCCTAAATCTTTAATAGTTGCTAATACATGCTTTCCTTCTTGATCCGAGCCAAAAACACCCATGAAGCTGCTGTCTTGACCAAGTTTTTTAGCAAAGACAACAAAATTCAATGCGTTTCCCCCAGGATACATCGTTTTAAGGTTTACATATTTATCAACAACATTGTCTCCCAAACCTAAAACTCTCATGCCTGTTCCTCCTAGTAAGTAACTTTTCCCATATAGCGACGAACATCTAAATCATGATTACGTTTATTTGATAAAGCCAAACTAACTGCCAGTGGTGGCGGACTATCAAAGAATGAAAAAATTTATTTAGATGACCAACAGGCGTTACTAGCAGTCAATACAGGCCGAGCAACTTATCAAAATGCGATGGCTAACGCTATAAAAGTG
>JADAKE010000020.1 GCA_015680865.1 Enterococcus lacertideformus
CCAACTTAGGAAACCTATCACTTTGATCTTTCATACAAGTAACCAATTGTTCCAAATCAGATATTAATTGATTGCTCACAGAAACGCCTGTTTTCAATCCTGAAACCGTACTTTTTCCAACAGGAATCTGTGTACCTTTACTAATCGTGACAGATTTAACTGCTATAATCGCGTTATTAGCTACTGCTGTGTTGGATGTAATTTTTTCCATAAATTTTCCTCCTTCAAGTGATAGAAAAAGAGTCTCTACAATTTGTTGGTTCAATGTGTTTACTTTGCGTATTGAATTTGAGAATAAAATCACAAAAAAATTTCGTTTATAACTTCATTGTACTGGCATTATTGTTACTTTTACTTCTATAATTGTTGTCCTCCTTTTCTAATCATGATCATATATGAGCAATTCGAGTGTAACACACACATCACACATTAATACAACTTTTATTTTCGTCAGAAGAAAATAAAACGCTTTATTTAGACTATGTTAATCATAACTTGAAAATCATTAAACTTAAAACGTACACCTCACGACTTTCGGCGCACGCATTGTAGTCTTTTGAATCCGGTACATCGCTCAAAGAAGTTCAAGTTCGCCTCGGACACACAGATATTAAAACCACTATGGATATCTACGCCACGTCACAAGAAGACAAACATAAGAAACGGCAAATCATTTTGAGGATTTCATGAGTCCCGTATAGGAAAAACAAGGAAGTTTGCAGAAGGTCAAAAGTATGGTCAAAAACGCAAAAAAACGGCTCTATACTATTTGGTGTCGTTACTCAAAATGTATAGAAATACCAAATTTTTTTATGACAAAAAGCATTGGTTCCTCTATTAATTCAGTCGCAGAACAAAATAGAGAAGGAGAAACCCAATGCCTCTAACTAAGACTCACAGAAAAAAAGCGGGAAAGATAAGTGAATGTTTAATAAAAATTACTCAATATAACGGATTCAAACCTCTGCTCTGTGGAGGACTCATTGTCTAAAGAAACCCTTTCTGGTAAACTATCCAACGTCTTTGGCGCGCTTACTTATACACCTTATTGTTACCCTGCTTGCGACTGTGTTAATGAAGGACAATGTATTACTCGTCACGCCTATTATGAGAGTCTCATTCAGTTAATCCTGTATCAAGAGGTTCCTACCTACTTATGGTTATTTAAGCAACACTTCTTCTGTAAACATTGTACAGCCACTTTTTCTGCCCAGACATTCTATGTTCAGGAGAATTGTTCTATTTCGAATCTATTAAAATTCGCTATTATCATTGATTTGAAGCGTAACATTTCAATCAAAGCTATTGGTGAACCTATTCACAGTGGTCAAAGAGCTGTCCTTCGGTAGTGAGTCAAAATCAGAAAAAATGAAAAAGCCATTTTCTCTGGCATTTCCTACTACTCAGAGCTAAAAGACTTTGTCACAACCTCTATTCACGGTGTTCCCAGCATTGCTTCTGCGGAATTAAGCTCAAAAAATTCAAAAACATAATAAGCTGTTTTCGTTTTTTCGCTCTTAATTCTTGAAGCAGACCATGCTGCTCACATCTTGTCTTCCATAGCATTACTTAATGCAGCAAATTCTTCTAATGAGAGGGTTTCTCCTCGACGTTTTGGATCAATATTTGCTTTTTCTAAACTGGTAGTCAGCCAATTTTTCGTTTCATCGTCTTTACCATAGACAGACTGTAAATTGTTCCACAATGTTTTTCTTCGTTGCTGAAAAGCTGCTTTAGTTAAACGGAAAAATGCCTTCTCATCCGTTACAGCTACGGCTGGCTGGCTTCTTCGAGTTAATTTCAAGATCGCCGAATCCACATTTGGTTGGGGGACGAAAACTGTTTTAGGTAAAATAAAAGCGACCACTGCTTCCATATAATATTGAACGGCAATTGATAATGATCCATATGATTTGGTACCTGGCTTGGCAGAAATACGATCAGCCACTTCTTTTTGCATCATAACGACCATTTCTTCCACCAATAGGTCTGATTCTAAAAAGTGCATCATGATTGGTGTCGTGATGTAATAAGGCAAATTAGCAACTACTTTAATAGGTAGATCTCTTGTAAAATAGGTCATGGCTTCTTGACCCAAGTTTGTTTTTAAAATATCTTGATGAACAACGGTCACATTTTTGTAAGGTGCTAAAGTATCATTCAGTACTGGAATCAAACGATCATCAATTTCAAAAGCCACTACTTGGTTGGCATTACGGGCTAATTGTTCCGTCAAAGCACCGATTCCTGGTCCAACTTCTATGACATTGGTTTGCTCATTGATCTGTCCTGTTTCAACGATTTTTCTTAAGACATTCGGTTCTGTTAAAAAGTTTTGTCCTAGACTCTTCTTAAATGAAAAGCCATGTTTTAATAAAATTTCTTTTGTTCTAGAGGGTGTCGCAATGTCACGATATTCACTCATGTTGTTCCTCCACTTTTCTCATTGCTTGTGCAAACTCTTCTGGGGTGATACGAAACATTTTTAAACGTTTTTCCAGCTGCTTGCTATTGGTATAACCAATTCTCAATTCATCGCCTAGTTTTTCTCGTTTTTCTTTTGCTTGTTTCCCAGCTATTAAACCATGCGCCAACAGAATTTGTCTAGGAATCTCAGAAATTTCTTCTTCTACTTCTGGTGTGACGACTTTTTTTAAAGCTTCTAAAATCGCGTCATCACTTGCATGTTCTACTCCAAGACTTCCTTGTTTTTTTGGTCGGGCTTGCTTTCGTGGTAAAAAGGCATGCTTTGCTTGTGGGATGACTTCCATAACTTTCTTACGAATTTTTTCTCCAGAAAAATCAGGATCAGTAAAGATAATGACTCCTCGTGTTTCCTGTGCATGTTCGATTTGCATCAGAATCTCTTCATTGATGGCGGATCCAATTGTTTCGATTGTGTCTGCATCCACTACTTCTTGTAATCTCCTTGTATCGTCTTTCCCCTCAACGACTATGATTTCTTGGATTTTTAGCTTAGCCATGCTCATTTAACCTAAATAAATGATGGGCATTCTCCCAAGTTTGTTCAGCCACTTCTTCGGTTGTTAGATTGCGTAATTCTGCAATTTTTTCTACCGTATAACGAGTATAGCCTGGCTCATTTCGTTTGCCTCGGTAAGGAACTGGCGCTAAATAAGGCGCATCTGTTTCTACTAACATACGGTCAAGAGGCACATTCATTGCAGCTTCTTGAACATCCACCGCCTTTTTAAACGTGACTACACCACTAAATGAAATATACATACCTAGATAAATGAATCGCTTTGCCCATTCAAAATCACCACTAAAGCTGTGCATGATGCCTCCGATAGCTTGAATTTTTTCTTCTTTTAAGATTCTATACGTATCTTCCAATGCTTCTCTTGTATGGATACTGATCGGTAAACTCATTTCTTTGGCAATAGCAATCTGTCTGCGAAACACTTTGTCTTGGACCTCTTTAGGATCTTCCATCCAATGATAATCTAAACCAATTTCTCCTAAGGCAACCACTTTTGGATTCGTGAGTTGTTTTTGGAGTTTTGTTTCTACTTCTTTGGTATAACTTCCTGCCTCTGTTGGATGCCAACCAATAATACTATATATGTTTGAATAATCATAACTAAGTTGTAGTGATTTATCGATCGTTGGTGCGTCAAAACCAACAACAGCCATTTTGGTTACCCCAAGTGCACTGGCTCGTTCAATTGTTTCTGGGATATCATCGTTGAACTGCTCTGCATTTAAGTGGGTATGAGAATCAAATATCATCTTCTATCTCTCCTTTTCTTCATTACTTTAGCATATAAGCTGCTATGGCAGAAGTACTAAAAACAAAAATCAAGTTTTATTTTTAGAAATGCTAGTTTGTCTTACTGCAAAGTAAAAGTTTGGGACATAAATTTAATTCAAACCTTTAAAACCGAATAAATGGTATTTAAACATCAGCTCCTTGAAATAAGCCTGAATTTTTCAAAACATGAGAAGCTGTTTCAAAAAATTCTTTCTTATTGTTATCTGAGCTCTCCGATGTTTTCACAACCTCTGATTTACAGTATTTCAGCAGTAACTACTTCGGAAATAAGCCGAATAATCCTGAAAATAGGAGAAGCTATTTTCGGTTTATTCGGCTTATTTATTAGAACTGAACACTTCTGTCACAGCCTCTTTGTTTATTCAATTATTTTGTTCTTACTTCTTCTTATTTTATAAAAATAAACAGGTATCCCTAATAGGGTAACCACAATCCCGATCATTGCCAGACCTGTCTGAGTAAATAAGGTCATTCCCAAAATAAAGATTGCTCCAAGGATAGCAATGAGAGGAATCACTGGGTACAAAGGAACTTTATACGTACGTGGAAGTTCTGGTCTTTTCTTTCTTAAGATAAATACCCCAATAAAAATCAGTAGACTAAATAGCCACATCACAAATATAAGCATATCTGTTAGAAAATCAAATGAACCTAAACTCATCATGACACATGCAATTACTAATTGAAATATTGCTGGCGTATAAGGAACAGTGAATTTTTTTGAAAGTTTTGTCAGTTGGTTACTAAAAGGCAATTCGTCTTCTAACGCCATTGCATAAGGAACACGAATTCCCGTTAGCGTATAGCCATTCAACGCACCATAAACTGAAATCAAGATGCCGATTGTTACGATTTTTCCGCCAATATGACCGAAAATAACACTGGACGCATCAGAAGCAGCATTGAGATTACCAGTAATTTGATCAATCGGTAGTGTTTTTAAAAATACATAATTGATCAATAGATAAACCACCGTAACAAAACTTAATCCTAAGATAATCGCTTTTGGCAGATCTTTTTCTGGGCGTTTCATCTCACCAGCCATTGCACCTACCCCAAGCCATCCATCATAAGCAAATAGAGTAGCTAATAGCGCACTACTTAATCCTTCTATAAATGAAATATCTTTACCTGATTCAATTGGTAGTAATTGTACCGTACCATTTCCTGGTGTCAGTAATCCCCAAATAACGATAACTGCAAGAGGAATCAACTTGATGATCAATGTCGCCGACTGTAAGGTTGTGCCGACTTTTGTACCTAATAAATTGATACCAGTAATTGAAATAGCTGTAAGTATAGCAATTACTAATAAATAGTCAGCAGATAATTGTAATAAATTAATTAGTTGCGTCGCAAAGATAATAGACAATGCCGCAATATTTGCTGGAAAATAAATCAAGCTTTGTGACCACCCAAGTAAGAAACTCGGTAATTTTCCATAAGCTGCTTCGATATATTTCACAGCCCCCCCTGTTTCAGGAATAGCGGTAGCAAGCTCTGCTACGGTTAATCCAGCACAAATTGTTAGAAATCCTCCTAATAACCAGGCAAACAATGTCAAACTTGCGGATTGTGTATTTGCTGTTACTGCTGCAGTTTTAAAAAAAACCCCTGCGCCGATAACTGTCCCCATTACTGTAGCCAATGCTCCAAATAAATTAATCTCACGTTTTAACTTGCCCTTCATTCGTATCCCTTCTTCCTATTGAATTTAAATATAACATTCAGTATAACTGAGAACTTTTTATTTTGCTATTATTTTTCAGTAAATTTTATTGAAAATCTACTGCTTAAGATAGCTGCCAATTTAGTTAGCTAATGGTTACACTAATGATAATACAGGAAGTAGGGACATGGATTTTAAACACTCGTATCCAAAATTAGCTTCATTTCTAACTACGTATACTATGAGTAATAAAAAAGACCAGCAACAAACTTGCTGGCACTGGCTTACACTGATCTTATTCGGTCTGTTCACAACTGCCAGTTTTACCCAACAATTGCTCTTTGTTATTACGTTGATCGTAGCTTTAATCAAAGGTCCTGAGATGATCCTGTGGGGAATAGTATACACTTTTTTAATAAGTTTGTTTCCACCAATCGGTATTTTTTTGTCTACGTTATTCTTCTTATTGAACCTCGGAACTTTAACTAAAAACTGGCATTTCTCGTTCGTCACTTGTTTTTTTTATTCTTATCCAATCATTATCTTGCTACTAAGAACTGTTGGTGATTTGAACAATGACTGGTTTCTTACTGGAAGCTTGCTGATTGGCCTTATTTTGCTCCACTTAATGTTGAAAAAACTTTATACAAAGTACAGAATCGGACGAACCGTTTTCTGATATATTTTCACAATGCCATTTACAGTTTTAACTGTGCTTCTGCCAACTCGTTTCAAAAGCAAAATAAACTCTTCTGAGCAAATAGTATTTGATGACGAATGGTAAAAATAGCGCCACTAAGAATCATCTTGTTCACTACAACCTTATATGCTTTAACGTTATCAAAAGGATCGACCTGCTTGACTTACTTCTTTTAAGAAGATCCTTCTGTCCTAAAATAAACTGTCTCAGTCTCTGTCAGGAAGTTACTAAATTGATATTTATCCATCTAAGCTCATATATAAAAGTGGATATGGATTACCTTGTTCATCAAACTCTGTTCTTTTATAAACTTCAAACCCCATATGTTCATAGAAACCTTTTGCCAGAGGATTTTGTTCATTAACTGCTAAATCATTAACTAAATATTTTTCTATTCCGTATTTAAGCAATTCTTTCCCCAATCCTTTTCCTCTTTCTTCGTTAGCAATAAAGAGCATTTCAAGATGCTGCTCCACTAGTCCCATAAAACCAACAGGTACTTGATTTTCGTTTTCTACGATAATTAAACAGGGAATTTCTTTTAATGCTTGTGGGACATACTTCTTAATTTCTTCTATTTCGTTATCTAATAGAAAAAGATGCGTTGCTCTTACAGAACCTTCCCAAATTTTTAATAACTTTTCTATCAATAGTGCAGTTCTGTCTTTCACTTCTATAATTTTCAATTTCTTATCCTCCGCAAATTCAGATTTACTTAATTATCTCAGAGAAAAAAGATAAAGACAAAGTACTTAGAATAATAGTGTGGGACAAATCCCCATGAGAGGCATGTCTCTCATGGGGATTTGTCCCACACTATTTTTTATTATGCACTTACTCTTCTTCCAAGTTTAAGCTTTTATTTCTACTAAGCAATTTCTGAACCATTTGGCATGTTTTTTGGTGCCTCAACGACTTGTAAAGAACCGTCGGGAGCTTCTGCCGAAAGAATCATTCCTTGACTGATTTGCCCTAGCATCTTACGTGGTTTTAAATTTGCCACAATAACTAATTTTTTGCCGATCAGCTCACTGGGATCAGGATAAAATTCAGCAATCCCAGATAAAATCTGACGGTCTTGGCTATCACCTGCATCTAAACAGAATTGCAGTAACTTGTCCGCTCCTTCAACTTTTTGACAGTTGATTACTTCCGCTACTTTCAATTCAATTTTTTCAAACAGATCAAATTTGATTTGCTTGTCTTTGCTTGAAACAAGTTCCGTTTCTTCAGGATCCCATTTTACTGATTCTTCATTCGTTTGTGTGCCTTCAGACATTTTTTCTTGAATGTAGCTGACCTCTTCTTCCATATCTAGACGTGGGAAAATAGGTGTGCCTTTTGAAACAACTTTTGTTCCAGAAGGAAATTCACCAAAATGTAAGCCTTCAAGATTCATTGATTCTGGATCTAGACCTAGTTGATTAAAGATTTTAGTTGGTGTTTCAGTCATGATCGGCTGTAGTAAAATTGCTGTAATTCGTAACGATTCAGCCAAATGGATCATTACGCTAGCCAATTCTTTTTTTTTTCTTCTTTTTTTGCTAATACCCATGGCTCTGTTTCATCAATATATTTATTGGCACGAGAAATCAATACCCAAATCTCAGCCAATGCTGTATTGAATTCCATTTTCTCCATTGCATCATGGTAACGTCCTACCACATTTGCAGCAGTTGTCGATAATTCACTATCAAAAGGTGTAACTAAAGAAGCATACTCAGGAACAAGGCCATCACAATACTTGTTGATCATCGCAACGGTTCGATTCAATAAATTCCCAAGATCATTTGCTAAATCATAATTCACACGAGAAACAAAGTCTTCTGGCGTAAATACACCATCGGAACCAAATGGAACCGCACGTAATAAATAGTAGCGTAATGCATCTAAGCCATAACGTTCCACTAGCATTTCTGGATAAACAACATTGCCCTTTGATTTAGACATTTTGCCGTCTTTCATCAATAACCAGCCATGTCCAAATACTTTTTTAGGTAACGGTAAATCTAACGCCATTAACATGATTGGCCAATATATCGTATGAAAACGTACGATTTCTTTCCCAACCATATGCACATCTGCTGGCCAGTACTTTTCGAACAACGATTCATCATCTGTACCATAACCTAGTGCTGTAATATAGTTAGATAAAGCATCAATCCATACATAAACAACATGTTTAGGATCATCCTTCACTGAAATTCCCCAACTAAACGTCGTTCTTGATACTGCAAGGTCTTCTAAACCTGGTTTGATAAAGTTGTTGATCATTTCATTTTTACGAGATTCTGGTTGAATAAATTCAGGATGCTCTTTGTAATATTCCAACAGACGATCCGCGTATTTACTCATACGGAAGAAATATGATTCTTCTTTGACCAGCTCTACTTCGTGGCCACTTGGTGCCTTACCCCCGATGACATTTCCTTCTTCATCTTTGTAGACTTCTGCTAATTGCGTTTCAGTAAAAAATTCTTCATCGGAGACAGAATACCAGCCTTCATATTCGCCAAGATAAATGTCTCCTTGTTCAACTAAACGATCAAAGATTTTTTGAACCGCTGCTTTATGGTAATTATCCGTCGTCCGAATAAATTTGTCATAGCTAATATCAAGCGTTTTCCATAATTTTTTTACATCTGCAGCCATCTTGTCCACATACGCTTGTGGTTCAACACCTAATTCTGCTGCTTTTTTTTCTATTTTTTGACCGTGCTCATCCACCCCAGTTAGATAAAACACATCAAAGCCCATCAATCGCTTATAACGTGCAACTGCATCACAGGCAATCGTTGTATACGAATTACCAATATGCAGTTTGCCACTTGGATAATAGATTGGCGTCGTAATGTAAAAAGTTTCCTTTTCTGCCATGGGGCTCTTCCTCCTTTATCGCGTGATGCGAATTCGTTTCCCTGCTAGTATACCATAAAACAAAAGGACTGCTACCATTTTTTCGCTACCCACGTAATAAATCTCCTATCCATTTAATCAATTTACACATGAACATGGTATAATAGTCAGGTCGTGAAAAGAGCGTTTTGTCCTGAGTACTAAGGAAGAATTGATTGAAACAGTTTTTCATGTTTTGAGAGATTTGGACTTACTACCTAAGGACACATGGATAAGAGATTGTAAGTAACATGGTCTGCTTCAAGAATTAAGAACGAAAAATTGAAAATAGCTTCTTATTTATTTTTAAAGTTTATCCTTTATTATTAAAGAGAGGCTTCTTCGTGACATGGCACAAAAAATTGTCTTTCTTATCGAACGCATTCAATTTTGTTATCATTGTAATTTGACATCCGTCCATTGACCCAGAAAGGTTGGAAAAATCATGGTAAAAAACATCTTTATTTAACGATCAGCATTGCAATCCTTTCATTGTTACACTTGTTGTTCAGCTATTTTTATATACGTATGTACGGCTACTTTAATCTCCATGGCAGCTTGAACCTTTTTATTCTATTTTCTCAAGTCTTTCGGCTCTCTTTAAATGCGTACATCATTTTATGCGGCTTCTTTGCCATTCGTGAAGAAAAACAAAAAATATTACCTTTCTATTTGCTTTTCTTCCTATTTAATTTTTAATTTGATTTTGCCGTTTTTATTTCATGTATAAGACTTTTTTCTAAGGATATCTTTGGTTTTTTTTCTAGTCTGCTAAAATAAAGTAAAAAGTACTTTTAAAACAACATACAGCCTAAGGAGGTTATATGAATTGAAACGATTTGCTTCTAAAGAAGAAGAAAAACTTTATTATGAACACGAAGCAAGTGAAGCTGACTTTCTTGCTTGGTATCAAAAACAAGAACAACCAGAATATGATAAACCTTCTTTGACTGTTGATATCGTATTGATGTGTTATAACAAAGAGGAAGATCAACTAAAAATCCTATTGATCCAAAGAAAGGGCCACCCTTATCGAAATTCTTGTGCATTACCTGGGGGGTTCGTTCAAAAAAATGAGTCCACGGGTGAAAATGTACTGCGTGAGACAAAAGAAGAGACTGGTGTCGTCATTTCTCAAGAAAACATTGAACAATTACATACTTTCAGTACACCAAACCGAGATCCTCGTGGCTGGGTCGTTACTGTAAGTTATTTAGCTTTTATTGGTGAAGAGCCTTTGATTGCTGGAGATGATGCCAAAGAAGTCCGGTGGTTTACTTTGGAACGCCAAGGAAATAAAATCCACCTGGCAAGTGATGAAGTGGCTATTTCCTTAGATTTACTTACGAGCGAATCTTCTGGTAAAGATACATTAGCGTTTGATCATAGCGATATCATCACTAAGGCATTCAACCGAGTCATCAATAAGATGGAACATGAACCGCAAGTCCTACAAGTTTTAGGGAAAGACTTTACCATTACAGAAGCAAGAAAAGTGTTTGCCAAATTTTTAGGAATTGACTTTAAAATGATCGATCATTCTAATTTCAAAAAAGCTATGCTCCAGTACTTTGATGAGATTGGTGAACGACCGGTAGGGATTGGACGACCTTCAAAGATTTATCAATTGAAACTTGAACATTACGAATAAATCATAAAAACTAAGTTTTAGAAGTTAGTCGCTTGACCTCTAAAACTTAGTTTTTGCTTTATATTGGACGATTCCATATAGCATAAAAGGTAATAACACTAAGATAGATCCCCCTGTTCCCCACATGATGACCTTAGATAAAAGATCTTTCCTCTTGGATTTAAGCTGTTCTTTTGCCAACTTCAAATCAGAGTAAGTTTTTTCATAATCTTGGTTGGTGGATTGACTATTGACAAACACTTGCTCTGCTACATTTAATTTATTAGAAAACACTTGCCAAGATGTTTCTGTATATTTTTCTTTTTTTAGAAATCTACTTTTATAAATTAAACTTGACAACTTAGTTTTTGGGCTTAATTCTACTGTTGTAGTAGTTGTTGTTGTCTTAGTTTCTATGCTACTAGTATATACTTCTGTTTTGCATTCTATGGTAAAAAAAACATAAATAAAAAGCTTATGATTAACAGGTATCTTCTCATTAAATATGCTCCTTTTTTATTTGAGAACTAAGGACTGTGGGACAAAAGTAAAGAACGCTTTTGTCTCACACGCTAAATACGTATAAACGGCGGGATCAGAAGCAACTCTTTCTTATTATTTCTTGGAGTTAAACACTTCTGTTCCAGCCTCGCCTACAATGTCTATGAAATAAAAAACAAAGGAAAACTAAGCATCAATTCAAATAGAATAGGGTACTTGATAAATGATAAAAATACCTTTTTACACCCTATTTTCATTGACCCGCTCTTGCTCCGCTTTATTTCTATTTCCAAAATAACTTATTATGCTTCCTAAACACAAATAAATCGTGCAACCTATCAAGGCTAAACTTAAGGCATAGCTGGCTATGTCACTAATTACAGCTACATTTGTTTTACTTGAAAGAGCTAATTGATCAGATGGAGTTAACCATAAAATAATTGATACACTGGATAATAATATACCTGTACTCCAAAGTGAGTAACCTAAATAGGTAAATATCGCCTTCTTAAATAAAATAAAAAATAAGAGAATCGTAATCGTTGCATTAATCAACATAATAATGGTGAAGGTAATTGTAATTGGTATAATCATCTTGATTGTTTGGTTAAAAAAAAGAAAACTAGTATTTATCTCACCTTTTATTTTATTGATTATTTCATCTGCCACTTTATTGACATTTTCTTTGTCTCTTTCAGTCTCTTCAGATGTTGTATTCTGCACTTGATATTGATTTATTTTTTCTACAATTTTTTGTTTTATTGCTGGATAATCCATGTGTTTAGGACCAGCTTTGATCTCAGATTTTGTAATAATAGAATCTAAGACCGTTTTGGGCAAATTGGCACCTAAACTATAATTTTGGACCGCACTGTTCAATTCTTTTATAAAAATTTCTTGATTCAGGTTAGTTTGGTAGTTAGCAGTTACTATTTTATGCAAAATCAAGCTGAAACTTCCTAAAGCCAACCAAACAAATAAAATAAAACTCAAGAGTAGCTTTATGAAAGTATTACTTTTCAATTATTTGGGTATCCTCCTATGTTATTAATGGTCCTGAAGATTTTTCCGCAATAAGATAATGTCTTTTGTTAGTTAAAGAGATTCATTCTTGGCGATCACAAGTGTATAAGATAATCCCTGAAGTTTGAGTGGCTAACATATCAAGGACTTCTTTATCGTTATTTTTAGCGATTTTTATTTTTTTTATAATAAATGTATACTATCCATATGTTGTATCAATATGGATAGTATCACCTATCACCAGATTATTGACATTTAAAAAATAAGGAATCGTATGTCCACCAATTAGCGCATAACCTTCTTCACCTGGCAACTTACTACCACTCTGCCCCATACCTTTAGCTAAAATTTCGTCACTGTCGCCCCAATACAAGGGACTCGTTACATTTAAAGCGGGAATGTCAATACGACCGTATTGTTCGCCAAATTTAGGATAGGGCAGATGGGCTGAATCAATCATTCCTTCTTTTTGCCTAGAGTAAGCAGAAGTAGCAAGTGTTTTGGTGTCAATTTTTGCCGTTTGCTTTGTATCTAGAAAAAAGACTTTTACAGAATTTATCATACCGTCTAACTGTAAATACTTCCCTACAGTCAGAATGGTTCCTAAAAATAAAAAGCAAAAAGCTAGTGAAACTAGAAAATTGATGATTAGTTGCGTTAGATACTTCATAGACTATTTTTCACTTTTCTTTTTAAAAAGAAACCCTACAACTCCTAAAAGTACGACACTTGTGGAACTAGCTAAAACAACGTTGGATAAATCTGTTCCTGTTTGTTTAACTGGAGAACCTGATTGATAAACAATATTCCCTTTTTTATCTGTAACGGTAATGTTAGCTGCTTTGTTACGTGTTAAATATGCCTTACCCGCATCATCAAAAACAACTGTTAAACCGAGCAAATCACCTGTTTTTATAACGTGATTCATTAATTGTTTTATCACATTTTTCTTCATTTTTCTTACAACACTATGCACTGTTGTGGTATTTGACACATCTACGTCTGTTTGTTGACTAAATAATCTTTTTGCTTTTTTATTTCATTTATGGCCTTTTGAGCAGTAGCTTTTTCAATTTCAACTGTTTTGAAATAATTTTCTGCAGCATTTAGTTCACTAACTGTAAATGAAAAAGATTTACCATTTAATTTTACTACTTCACGTAACTCATTTAGAATGGCTTTTTCATTTTCATTCACAGAGTTAACCAATTTCGTTGTATCATAGCTTTGAATAACTCCATCTGTATCCGTATAGTCTGCAGCATGAGTTGTCAATGAACACATTGATGAAAAGATGACTGTTCCTGTAATAATCAGCTTTTTCAAAGATCTATTTTTCATATGAAATCCTCCCATTAATTGACTTTTATTCTAAAAAGAAAACCATTGAAAATTCTTTAATATCACCTCAACTTTGGTTTCAAAAACTACAAATTAGTGATTTACATTACTTAATAATAGAGATTTTTTATTCTTTGGATTATTCATTTTTTGTTAAAACAATAAAATGAAAATAAAGTCATTATTATTTATTTGATAAACTACAGGAAAACTGATTATTGGAGGAGTAGTAATGGCTTACAAAAGAAATATCAAAATGAAGGAATATACTTTAGGTAAAGACACACATGTTACTGGAGAACTACTCGGAAATATCAAAACGATTCGCTTAGAAGTCGATGGTGAGTTAAAACGTGGCTCTACCTTAGAATTTACAGATAAAACAGCTTTTAATTACTATGCCATTGATAAAATAAAAAATAAACATTCGAAAGTTTACATGGTAGCATTTGATGAAAAAGATCAGTATATACTTAAACGAAGAGTCAAAATTAAATAATTAAATGTGTCACATTTGTAATCTGTCAATAAACAATATCATTTTACCCAACAAAGCAATCATTCATTAGTTGCTTTGTTGGTTTTTTTTAGCATAAATTCTTCATATTCAAATAAAAACTTCATAATTGTTATCAGAAAATTTTTCTTTTAAACAATTGAGACTAACGATTTAATACGAGGATACCATTTGTTACCGTATATTGGTAATTACCGTTCGTATTATGTTTTAAGTCTGCATGGTTCACCGCTAAACGTGTATTATTCGCTTCTCGATGAGCGACTGTGACAATGTCTCCTTCTTGCAATTCAACGGTTTTCGTTTCTTTAGGATAGGTTTGATACCCAATATATTCTTTTTCGAAAATCGTCTCACCGTCGCGGGCAATTGAAATGCTTGCATAACGATCACTGAAGTAAGAATGAGGTATGCCGTCATTTGTTCGAATTGTTGCAACACCATCTGCTACATTTAAAGTAGCAAATGTCCAATCGCCAAGCCCTATAAAGGTGAATTCTTGTAATTTTTGATACGCATCTTCCACTTTCGCTAGTAATTGTTGCTTAGTTTCGCTGTCTGGTAAAGCGGTAACCAATGCTTTGGCGTCATCAATATTTTTTTGTACAATTGTTGGTTTTACTGCTGTCTCGTTCTCTTCTTGGAATAAATCAGTGACAGCTTCCGTAGCTTCTTTCAAATGGTTCGTTAAAGTAACATTAATCGTGCCATCTTCTTTTACAAACATATATGGTTTTTTCAGATAGCCGGTATCTGTTTGCAATTCAAGTGAGTAAACACCATTCGGGATATTTTCTAGTGTTACTTCACCTTGATTCAAGGTCACTTCTTTATATAAAGTGTCCCCGTCTAATATTCTTAGTTTCATGCCGTCAAATAGTTCCTCATCTGTGAAATCTAAGGTTACGTTACTTGTTAAATTCATTGCTTTTAATTCATCATTTGTTACTAATGACAATACAGAACTCAATCGATTATCCTGAGTAAGCTGATCGATTGCCTCCGATAATTGATCATTTGGTACGACTTGTGCCAAGTGTGCAACAGGCGTATATCCTTGTTCTTTTACTTGTTGTCGGGTCTCTTTAGAAACAGACAACCCCCAAGCATTAAACACAGGTGAAAAATCATATTTCTTTGATTCGCCTAAATATTGAACTAACAGATTTGGTAAAGTATAGTTACCAGCATTAAATCCTGATTGATTTGCTAATTCTCGATATTTAGTGTAGAAGTTTTTAAAGCCTTCATTTCCAGCTTTATCGATGATATTAGACAAATTCTGTATGATAAGGCGTAACAACAAATGGTACAGTCAGATCTTTGGCTTCTAAAACTGCTTCATTTTTGCCAAATGAGATGCCTGATTCTTTATTTGAACCATTTGCAAGTAACCGTAAATTCATGTTGCTAGTATAATTTGGATTGACTTGCTTGATTTTTATTTTTGATCCTTTTTCAAGCTGAATTCCTAGATCTTGTTGATCATGTCCATTACCCATATTGATCCCCGCATTTAGTGTTTCTGTTGGGCGTGCGGTTGTATGAATGGTTTGCTCCTTGATTACTTTTACTTTCTCACGAGCAATCTCAATGTCTGCATTATCATAAGCGATCAAATAAACTTCATCGGTTAAGTTTTTAATCTTATCCACTGCATAATATTTAAACGGACTATTTCCTGGTACAGAACGAGCAAAGAGTTTGCCATTCACTTCTAATCGAAGGGCATGAACTTCTCCTGTATATTCACCTCTTAGATAGTTGTCTCCGCTACCTAGTTTATACTCATTTGATGCAATCGTTCCTTTTCGTGCCGTTTCGATCGTCACTGGTTGCTTATCCAGTTCATTTCCTTTAACATCATAGGCAATAATATTAACTTGATCGTTCATATTTTTTACTTTATCTACTGCATAATATTGGAATTTGTTACCAGAAACTCCTGCTTTGGCTTTCAATTCGCCATTAACTTCTATACGGATATGATCCACATCACCGGTATAAGTTCCGCGAATATAGCGGTCAGTGTTTCCTAATACATAAGGGACAGTCTGAACAGTTCCTGCTAATGCATTTTGAATTGTCACTGCTTTGCGGTCTAATTCATTCCCATTTTTATCATAGGCAATCAGTGAAACTTGATCAGCGATATTTTTGATTTTATCGACTGCATAATAACGGATTTTATTACCTGTCACTCCTGCTTTGGCCTTTAATTCACCATTGACTTCTAAACGGACATGGTCCACATCGCCAGTGTAAGTACCTTCGATATAGCGATCAGCACTATTTAGGGTAAAGGATACTTCAGAAAGTGCGCCTTGAACTGGCAATACATTTACTTGTTGACGATCCACTTGACGATTGTCTTTATTGTAACCAATCAAAAAGACTTGATCGTTTGGACTCTTGATTTTATCAACTGCATAGTATTGGAAACTTTCGCCTTTGACTGTTGATTTGGCATAAGTTACGCCATTGACTTCTAATTTTAAATAGTCAATATTTCCGGTAAATGTTCCGCGAATGTAGCGATCACTACCTAAAAGTTGGTATTCTTGTACACTTAGTGAACCAACTAACGAATCAAAAAGCTTCTGAGCTTGCTCAATTTTTGCTAATAATTGTTGTTTCAAACTTGAATCAAGCAATACGTTTACTTTTTCTTTCGCATCATTGATTTGCTCTTGAGTATTGGATTCTTTTGGTTCTTCCCCATCAAAAAGTCTATTGACAGCTGTCTTAGCAGCTGCAGCGGCTACCGATTGATCGACTAATAAACCATCTTGCACTAAGTAAGTATAGTCACCATTATTATTTGGTTTTAACTCTTCATGATTGACAATAAAACGTGTTCTATTGGCTTCTTGTTTAGTAATGGAAACGATATCACCATCTTGCAGATACACTTCGTCAGTCTTAGCAGGATAAGAGACATTTCCTTTATATTCTTTTGATAGTACTTCAGTCTCTCCCCGTGTCACGTGGATAGTTGCATAGTTGTTATTAAAATAAGAATGAGGAGTTCCTGCTTGAGTACGAACCACTAATTTGCCTTTTGTGACAGTGATTCGTGAGAATAGAAAATCTGATAAGCCTTTTAATTGGAATTCTTGTAAACCGTTATAAGCTTGATCAACTTTTTCTAATAATTCTGTTTTTGCTTCACCGTCTGGTAATGCGTTCACTTTAGCCCTTGCTTGGTCAATTTTGGTTTGTTCTAAGTTTTTCTTAACAACCGTTTGTGCTTCATCTTCATAGAGCCCTTTAACTGCTTCTTGCGCCTCTTTTAGTACTTTATTTGACTCAAGTAATAACAAACCATCTTGGACTATATACGTATAGGTTCCTTTGTTATCTGGTTTTAAATCTGGGTGATTGACTATCATCCGTTTTTCTGTTGCTTCTTCTTTTGTGAGAGTTAAGATATCGCCATCTTGTAAGGCCACTTCCTCTTGACTAGCTGGATAGTTGGTTTTGCCATTGTATTCTTTAGAAAAAATAGTTTCCTCATTTCGCGTAACTTGGATCGTGCTATAGATTCCATTCCAGTCATAATGAGGATATCCAGCTTGGGTACGAACGACTAATTTACCTTTCGTGACAGTGATACGTGAAAAGAGAAAATTCTCTACTCCTTTTAATTGGATTTCTTGCAAACCATTAAATGCTTGGTCCACTTTTTCCAATAAGTCAGTTTTTACTTCGCCATCTGGTAATCCATTGACTTTTTCTCTGGCACCGTCAATATCTTTTTGTAGCAAGGTTTTCTTGACGATCGTTTGCGCTTCGTCTTCATATAATTATCTAACCGTATTTTGCGCTTCCAATTGCATTTTTCGAGAAGTTTCGATCAATAAGCCATCTTGGACCACATATGTGTAGGTACCTTTGTTATTTGGTTTTAACTCTGGATGATTCACTACCGTTGTGGCGTTGCTTCTTCTTTTGTTATTGTGACAATGTCGCCATTTTGTAAGTCAACTTCTTCGGTTTCTTCTTGGTATGTTGTTGTCCCTATATACTCACGAGAATAGATTTCTTCTTCTCCTCGTGACACTTGAATCGTAGCATAGACTTTTCTCCAATCAAAATGCGGGCGACCTGTTGAAGTTCTAACAAGTAATTTGTCCTTTGTTACTGTTATTGTTGAAAATAATGTGTTATATCCACCTTTTAGCTGAATTTCTTGCAAACCATTAAATGCTTGGTCCACTTTTTCCAATAATTCATTTTTTAATTCGCCATTAGGTAACCCATTGACTTTTTCTCTGGCACTATCAATATCTGTTTGTAGCAACGTTTTCTTGACTATCGTCTGCGCTTCATCTTCATATAAACCTTTAACGGCATTTTGTGCATCCAATTGTGCTTTTCGAGCAACTTCGATCAATAAGCCATCTTGGACCACATACGTATAATTCCCCTTATTATCTGGTTTTAAATCTTCATGATTAACAACAAAACGTCTTTGGTTGGCTTCTTCTTTTGTTACCGTGACAATATCGCCGTTTTGTAAGTCCACTTCTTCCGTTGCCGCTTGGTTTGATGTCGTTCCTACATATTCACGTGAATAAATTGCTTCTTCTCCTCGTGTTACTTGGATCGTAGCATAAACTCTTCCCCAGTTAAAATGCGGCGCTCCTGCCGAAGTTCTGACAAGCAATTTATTTTTTGTCACTGTGATTCGTGAAAATAGTGTGTCGTATCCACCTCTTAGCTGAATTTCTTGCAAACCATTAAAGGCTTGATCGACTTTTGCCAATAATTTGGTCTTTTCTTCACCTTCTGGTAATGCATTGACTTTTTCTCTGGCACTATCAATATCTTTTTGTAGCAACGTTTTCTTAACGATCGTTTGTGCTTCATCTTCGTATAAGCCTTTAACTGCATTACGCGCATCTACTACCACTATATGAGAATCTTCAATCAACATACCGTCTCGAACCACATACGTATAGTTCCCACCGGTATTTGGTTTTAATTCTGGATGATTAACGACCATTCGTTGTGGCGTTGCTTCTAGTTTCATGACTGTGACAATGTCGCCATCTCGTAAGTCAACTTCTGATGTTCCTTTAGTGTACACTTCGTTTCCATAATATTCTAAATGATAAACATTTTGTTCGCCACGTTTGACCGTTATTTCAGCATAGTTTTCTTCAAAAGCATAATGTGGTCTACCTTCTTCTGTTCGTACCACTAATTTACCGTTTGTAACAGTCATTCGAGAAAATAACCGATTATCAAAACCTTTTAATTGGATTTCTTGCAACCCATTAAAGGCTTGATCAACTTTTGCCAGTAATGCTGTTTTTTCTTCACCATCTGCCAATGCATTGACTTTTTCTCTGGCACTATCAATTTCTGTTTGGAGCAATGTTTTCTTGACGATCGTTTGTGCTTCGTCTTCATATAAGCCTTTGACCGCATTTCGCGCATCTACTACCACTATACGAGAATCTTCAATCAACATACCGTCTCGAACCACATACGTATAGTTCCCACCATTATTTGGTTTTAATTCTGGATGATTGACTATCATTCGTTTTTCTGTTGCTTCTTCTTTTGTGAGAGTTACGATATCTCCATCTTGTAAAGCCACTTCCTCTTGACTAGCTGGATAGTTTGTTTTGCCATCGTATTCTTTAGAAAAAATAGTTTCTTCATTTCGCGTGACTTGGATCGTGCTATAGATTCCATTCCAGACATAATGAGGATGACCGTTTTGGGTACGAACTAATAATTTTCCTTTCGTAACAGTGATTCGTGAAAAGAGAAATTTCTCTATTCCTTTTAATTGTATTTCTTGTAAGCCATTAAAGGCTTGGTCAACCTTTGCTAGTAATGCTGTTTTTTCTTCACCATCTGGTAATGCATTGACTTTTTCTCGAGCATTGTCAATATCGGTTTGGAGCAATGTTTTCTTAACGATTGTTTGTGCTTCATCTTCATATAACCCTTTAACAGCACTTTGGGCAATTTGGGAAGTTTCGAGTAACTTTCCTCCTATGACTGTATAAGTATATACTTCACGATAACCTGGATGTAAAGCTGGTTGATTTACGTGTTCTACTGCGCTAGTATAGTTCGTAATTTGAAGGACGTCTCCTTCTTGAACATCGTATGTCTATGCACCTGAGTAATGTGTATTTCCATAAATCTGAGTTAGATATTTTACAACTCCTCTACTTGTTGAAAACCTTAACGCAGATAACGACCCGTAATTCCCAGGTTGTGGCCGTCCTTCAGTATGTTGAAACGAGATTTTCCCATTAGCAAATGACACACGCATATAAGTTTTTCCTTGAAGCCTTAATTTGAATCTCACTAGTTCCTTGTGCTTCCCTTGCAGAATCAATGGTTTTTGGCTCAGCTTGCTGCGTTAGAGCTTATTCTGAACTATCGGCTGTTTGCTCTGTTTGTTCTGTTTGGTTCTCTGCTGGCGCCTGTGAATTTTCACTAGAAGTCATTGGTTTTTGAAGCAGATCACTGGTTTCTGTTGTTAGTTGCTTATTTTCTGTTGATGACGACACAGTTTCTTGTGCCGATTTTTCTTCCGTAGTAGCTAAAGTAACGAGCGGATTAGCTAAACTAGACAATAAGACTAGCCCTGTCGTTGAAGTAGAAAGAATTTTCTTCATTTTTTTCTTTTTACTCATTAAAAATTTCTCCTTCTTAAAAGTTATCTCATCATTTATTTTACTCAACAATCAAATTGTTTAAGCAACCTCCCCCTTTAAACAAATAACTTATTCAATAACCCTAAGTATTCCTTAGCTAAACCTAGGATCGTAGCATCATTTTATAAAATTATTTACTAACCTTATTATTATTTTTTTGACTCATTAAAAAAAATCCACATATCGTAAATAATTTTTTCTAATAAGATTTTTACCAGTATAAGTAAGTTCATTATTGCTGTTATCACTATTGAGAAGTGCAAAAACAAGTGGCAGATGACTCATTGATTTTTTAATAAAAAAAAGATTAGAGCAACAAAAAGCTCTAATCTCATTAAATAAGTCAGCAATGTATTATCGTTCGTCTTTCTTACAGTAATTCAATATTACTTTTATCTTCAATATTTTTTGTAGCATTTCTTGTATCAAAGATCATTTTCGCATTCTTTTGGATCATTGCATAATCAACTGTGGAATGATCGGTAGTGATCACGATTAGATCATAGTGTGCCAAATGTTCTTCATCCAATAACGTTAATCCTTGATAATTTTTTGAGTGATGTTCATATGTTTGAATATAGGGATCATAAAAATCTACGTTAGCAAATTCCGCTTGAAAATTGAGCATGATATCAATCGCTGGACTTTCTCTGTAATCAGAAATATCTTTTTTATACGCCATACCTAATAATAATATTTTGCTATCGTGAAGCGTGATTTTTCTTTTGTTTAATATTTTAGTGATCCTTGAAACAATGTAGTTTGACATATTGTTATTTACTAACATTGAACTTTCAATCATTGATGTATGGAATCCTTGTTCCTTGGCTTTCCACGATAAGTAATAAGGATCTAAAGGAATACAATGCCCACCTAGTCCAGGTCTGGATAAAACGCTTGAAAACCATAGGGCTTGGTTTTTGCCGCCTCAATTACTTCCCAAACGTTGATCTGCATTTTTTCACATAACATTGTTAATTCATTGATCAAACCAATATTGATATTTCGATACGTATTTTCCAGAAGCTTCTCCATTTCAGCAACTTCAGGTGTGCAAACTTTATGGATCTTTGATTCCAATACCTCTTTATAAAAGGCTTCAATCACCTCTAAAGCATCCGTGCCAATACCGCTCACTACCTTAGGAGTATTTTTAGTTGTGTACATTTTGTTGCCAGTATCCACTCTTTCTGGTGAAAAGCCCAAGTAAAAATCTTGTTCACAACGTTTTCCAGAAGCTTCGAGAATGGGCTTTAATAATTCTCTGGTGGTTCCTGTATAATAGTAGATTCTAATACAACTACGCTCTTTTTACTTAAAAATTTGGCAATCAAACTTCCCGCATGTTGGATATAGTTTGTGTCGGGTTGATAGTGATCATCTAAAGGTGTTGGGACACAAATCACAAGGATCTCTAAGTCTTTTACTAGAGAAAAATCATTTGACGGAACAAATTTATCTGTTGCTAATACTCTTTCGATTTCCTGATTTTTAACGTCATCTACATAGATTTTTGCTGCCAATAAAAACTGGATTTTTTCATCATTTACATCTAATCCCACCGTCTGAAATCCTTTTTTAGCACACTCTATCGCCAATGGTAAACCGACGTATCCTAAACCAACAATACCAATTTTGGCTGTTTTCAATTCAATTTTTTTAATAAGTCTTTTTTCATTGCTTCCTATCTATTATTTATCTGGTACTCCAACCAGTTTTCCATATCGTTATTAATGAATAAATTCTTAACCCCACGAGAATTAATCCATAAATAAAACTGTAAATAATTGAAACAAAATAGTTTATTATACCTAGTTTTTTGATTTTCATTGATCCAATCAAAGCAACTAGCAAATGGTAAGCCATCCATATAAAAACTAATTGTTGACTAAGTAAAAAATTTGTTAAATCTACAAAAATAAGGGTGATAGATAAATTCATCAGCCATAAATAGGATTCAAGCAATTGGTAGATAAGTAGTAGCGGTTTCTTCCAACAATGTCTGATAGAATATAATGATTGTAAATAACCTGATTTTAACCAGCGAACTTGTTGTTTAAAATATTTCGTAACTTTTTCTGGAACATCCGTATAACAAATAGCACTATTCTGGTAAATCGAACGGTAATTTTTTTGATTAGTTATATCTGTCAGCAATCGATCATCTCCGGTCGTACAATTGATTCCTAAAAACTTACTTTTCTTTAAAACCTCCAATGATTGCTCATCGAATACTTTCTTTCTATGCATACTTAATGCACCCGAAGCAACGACAAGATGGTTGAATAAACTTTGAGAAGCTCTACCAACTTCAAACGCATTGAAATAGATAAATCGTTGCATCTTCGTTAAGAAAGAATGATTGTAATTTCTAACCCGTATTTGTCCGCAAACCGTCCCTACCTTAGGATCATCAAAAGGCTTTTTTAATTCTTCCACAGCTCTTGGATCTAACTCACTATCAGAATCTGATAATAATAGGAGCTCGCCGCTTGCATGTTTGATTCCCCACATCAAAGCCGCTTTTTTTCCTTTGTTTCGTTCAAAACGATGAACAATGATTTTCAAACTCTGGTGTTTAAGCTGTTGTAAATAATCATATCCTTCCATCGTATGGCTTCCATCATCAATAAAAATAACTTCATCTACTATAACTGTTTGTTTTTCTAGTGACCCAATCATCTTTGTGATCGAAGTAATCGATTCATTATAAAAGGGGACAATTGCTGTGATACTATAAGTAGCGGTACCACCTTCATGCTTTTGATAAAAATAGGAAGTAATGATTTTAAATAATAAATAGACAAAATTAAGTGATAAAAATACCATATACCATTCATATTTTTTGTCTATTGATTGTTTTAAAATAATCACCATGACCACAATTGTTGCAATGAACATTAAATTAAAAAAGTTTTTCGATTTTTCTTTCATATTCTCCCTCCATCCATTTAAATTTTAATGCCATCTCTTCCTACTATTTCTTTTCCTTTTAACTAAAAAATAATAATAATAATCACTACATCCTGTTGACCTGTCGTATAAAAATAGAAGAAACGTTTTGCTTATACATTTATTCAATGTACTAATCCCCAGAAGTAGCTCCTACTTAAATAAGCCGAAGAATCCAGAAAATAGAAAAAACTATTTTCGGATTCTTCGGCTTATTTCTTGGAGCTGTGCACTTCTGTCACAACCTCTCTTTTCACTTTATTTTTTCAATGTTTTCTTTATTCTTTTGTCGCTATACTTTCCTTAAAAATTTTGTTCATTTAACTTATCGCTTCAATCTATCCTAATTCTTATTTCGTCGTTTTTTTAGAAGTATGTTGGATCAAGCGGTAGATTAAAGAAATCATTGGTAAGATCATCAGAACGCCAATGACATACATAATGTTTACAACTAATTGTTCATGTGTTACTGGTACAGCTAATCCTACTAGAAGAAGCAGTAAAAAGTTCAACTAATTTTGCCTTACTCTTATAATCGAAACTCTTTCTCCAATAATTAATATACATTCTTAACATCATTTTTTATTCCTTTCTGTTATCACTCATACAACTTTCCATAATAAATAATCGCTCATTTAACTTAAGAGTAAATCAAAAAAATAATTTTACTTTTGCGACAACAAATGCAATAAAAACATTTTTTTTAAGATCGTTCGACCGACCGAAGTTAACTCATTAGCCTTAATGGTTGTCACTCGTTGCTGTTCAGGGATCTTTTTTAAAGAAAAGTAATACCTTAAATCAAAAATTGAACGAATTTTACTACTTGTGAAGTAATAAGTTACATTTTTTGCTTTTAATATGGCTTCCTGAGATAAAATATTAGCTGTAAGTGGCATACTTAAATATTGATGATGCTCTGCTTTACTCGCCATGTCATATTGTGTTAAATCATATGTTTCGATAATGTTGTTCAACTTTTGTGCGTATTGTTTGTCTGTTGCATAATGACCTTGAAGATAACTTGTTGCCTCCCGATAGTTATCAGCTTCAGATTTCCACACTGGTTTGTAAAAAACTTCGTTGCCGGCTATCCCTTCTTTTATTAATTTTGTATAATCTTCTAAACTTTCTTTATATGAAGGATATTTTCGGAATTCGGCTTTCGCTTGATAATTTTTACCAACCTTATCTTTTTCAAAGGTATCAAATATAATGCTGTTCCCTTTATATTTTCCTTTAATACCAAATAGATTATAATTAGGCTCTCTTGACAATTGGCTATTACCAGAACCACTTTCTAAGATTGCTTGAGCAAGCATAACTGAAGCATAGATACCTTCTTTTTGCCCAATTTCACGTGCTTCTTCCGCAATTTTCTCTAAAAAAGCAGTAGTTGATTGATTTTGAGTAAACGTCAATTCTTCATTAAAATTATTGAGAATAGGAGAATCCAAAAAGCCATCCCTCATCCGATCGGACAAACCAATACGGACAGCAAAATCTGGGGGATATTCAGAAATAGAAGTTATTTTTACTTTTTCACCAGGTTGTGTAGCGTGAATAAATTGGTTCTCTCCTAAATAGATGGCCACGTTAGTCGTCACACCTGTTGGGGAACCCCAAAAAAACAAATCGCCTGGTTGTGCTTGACTAATTGGAATTTGTGTTCCTGCATATTGCTGTTCACCTGTCCATGTACCAATAAAATAACCTGTCGATCGAATATAGACATAGTAAGCTAAGCCAGAACAATCAAACTGGTTTGGCCCTTTTGCTCCCCAGATATAAGATTTACCAAGATGTTTCAAGGCTTCTTGGACAATAGCTTGTTGTATCATGTTCGTATTTGTATGAACTGCCTCATTTATTGGTGTTTTTGTTACAAAATTTTCACTCGGTAACACGTCTCTACTTTCAATTGATCCACTTACCTGCATTTGTGATTGGGTAGTTGTATTCTTACTGAAGGCAGTCTCCCCGCTATTATTCGTTTGATCAGCAGTTTCTTTATTAGGCTGTTCAGGTTTTATTGAATTTCCTGGTTTTGATTGATGCAAATTATCCGCACTATATCCTGTGTGGTTATCTTGTTCAATAGTAGAACCGCTTGAATCAGTCGTTGAATTGGTTGAAGACTCTGGCTCTTTTCCTTCTGAGTCATTGGTTGAAGAGTCCATTACTGGTTCATCTTCATTTGGCTTAGAAGAATCTTCTGTAGGGGGAGTTGATTCAGCTAAAATGGTGATAAAAATATTTTTTGTTCCGACTACGAACGTTTGCGCGCCTGCATCCATTTCTTCCCCTCCATGGATTGCAAGAACGATTAGTTTTTGGGTCTCATTTGATAAAATCGTATAGGATAACTTTGTTCCTGATTCAACTGTTAGCACACCGTCCTGTGTTCCTGTCAATACTTGTCCATCCTGTGTCTTTAGTTGAATACGCTCGAATAGTTCAGGATCAATTGTAATGGTTACTTTAGATAATTGATCTGCTGGCTCTGTACCATTTTCTATTACCGTTGCTGATTGCGCCAACCTATGTTGTTCAGGAATTTCTTTATTTTCCAAAGCTAGAACGGCGTGGGTTGATAAAATCATCGGTGCCATCAAAAAAGAAATGGTTAACAGCTGAATGTTTTTACTTACTCTTTTCATTATTATTTTCCTTTCTTACTCCTCTCTTTTTTCATACATCAATGAATGACTTCATCTATCGAAACGCCAACTATCCTTAGTACAACGGTATGTTCCGTTGTACTAAGGATTATACTGATTTTTTTTATTACGCATTATTTTTTTTTTAGCAATCACTCATAAAAAAAATTATTTCCATCGTTCTTTTTTGTTAAACTTTGTTCTAGGGTAATGAATATTGAGACATCCACAAATATTCTCTCAGATTTTCCTATTCACAATCTAACACTCATAATCCTAATTCATTGCCTAAAAAATCGTGTCTATCATCCTCTCCCTAGGGATGGTGGCACGATTTATTTGTATACATGGGTTATTTAATTACTGAAAATTCGGTTCTTTATCCATAAAAATTGACGAGAAGAATAAAATAAAACTTATCTAGGAAGAAATTTTTCAATGAAAAAAGAACCGCTATTGAATCTATCATATTAAATGTCTGAATATCTTGG
The DNA here is from genome assembly GCA_015680865.1 of Enterococcus lacertideformus. Lineage (GTDB taxonomy): Bacteria > Bacillota > Bacilli > Lactobacillales > Enterococcaceae > Enterococcus_B > Enterococcus_B lacertideformus. The sequence goes on from JADAKE010000020.1 coordinate 26,862, forward strand.
CTGAAAAAGTCACTTTGTATCACCTAGTGTTAATAAAAACATTCTAGTATATATCACGGTTTTTTTAGTGCATGACCAAAAAAAAGGGGAAAGGAGCGCTATTTTTTTGTTTTGGATGTACATATAAGAAACGTTTACCAAAAATCAATTTTAGTCTACTAAATAAGTTTTTTTGATAAAATTATTTAGTAGTTTCTCCCCTCTTTTCTATCATTTATTGGTGGAATTTTAGTCATAAAAGATAAGTTCAGTTACACCCAAAATAAAAAAGGGATGGAAAAATCATTGCTGATTTATCCATTCCCTAAATGATTATGCCCAAAATAAATGATCTATAGGATTCATACTACGCTAGACCACCCAACTAACCAGCTATTGTTTTTAAGTTTAGCTTGTTGAATAGCTTCTAAAATTATAACAATTGCGCTAAACGCCGAAGCAAGAAGGGAGAAAAATAAGTTCCTGTTAACCCATGATCTGAATAATCACTTACTTCTATAACTGGATTGATTCCTTGTTTGATACATAATTTTTGAAAAGGAAGAATATCTGATTGGTATAATGTATCTCCTGAACCAATATGAATCGAAATATTTGGTTTATGATGACACATAATTAATTCATTCGTAATCAATTGATTAAAACGCTCAAAACTAAATGGTTCTTCTTCATTGATGATTTCAAATAGTCGTTCAGAAATAAATGTAGAGCGTTTGCTCAAGACGTTTTTTAAATATTTTCCTGGAAAAATCTGTGGTGCGCCCACAATAATATTTGGGTAGCTATATTTGGGTAGCTATATTTAAGTCCAAAGTATAAAGCTGCTGTCCCACCTTTGCTTGAGCCGATCGTAAAAACATCTTCTTTTGATATATTTAACTGATTCATTATATTGGTAATTAAGGCTAAAGTGGCAGATTCATATATACTGTTGCCATCTTCACCTAAATAATAACAAAATTTCCCAAAATAATTATCCAAAATAAATAGTTTATTGACTTTTATTGGTTCTAATGTTCGAATATAATTATATTTTGCTGCATCTTTTATTCCTCTAAATTCGTCTTTATAAATCCCAGAGAAAATAATCGCTAGCTTATTGGATTGATTATGTTTTTCAAATATATATTTTATCGGGATATCATGAAAAAATACTTTCTCATTTTCAAATGTTGTAAAAACTTCTGTTACTTTTCTAGCATCATAAACTCTTTCTGTCGTACTTACTTTTTGTATAACTTTCCCATCTTCTTTTAGAAAAATCAATACACGATATGCCCCACTAAAAATGAGGGGAATTTCTAGACATTCACAATAATTTGGGATAAGTAAGTTGTATTTATCTTTTTTATACGTCACTTTACCATCTCGATAAACATAATAACTATATTCATATTTTTTTCTTTATTTGTTTCTAAATGAAATTCGATCTTTAAACTCTGCTTATCCAATAATTCTTGGTCAATTTTAAGAATAACGCTCACCGCCAATTTTCTTCTATTAATTAACAATAAGGAAACTTCTTTTCATGAAATTTTTACTTACTTTGATCCAATTGGTCAAAATAAGCTTCCATTGTTTCCACAATTCTTTGTGAAGCTTTACCATCACCATAAGGATTTTGGACAGAAGAAATTTTTTGGTAGTAATCCCCTTCAGTAATCAATCTTTCTAGCTCTGAAAATATTTTTTGTTTATTTGATCCCACAAGTTTTAACGCTCCAGCTTCTACCCCTTCTGGTCGTTCCGTTAAGTCTCGTAAAACTAAAATCGGTTTATCAAAAGAAGGTCCTTCTTCTTGAACACCTCCTGAATCATTCATGATAATAAAGCTTCTTTTCGCAATATTATGAAAATCAAAAACGCTAAGTGGTTCAATAAAATGAATTCTTTCGTGATTCCCTAACATCTGGTAAGCCAGTTTGCTGACATGTGGATTAGGATGAACCGGAAAGATAAATTCAATTGTTTGGTATTTTTTTACAATATCAAGAACTACTTGAAAAATAGATGTTAGCGTGTCGCCAAAGTTTTCTCGGCGATGTGTGGTTAATAAAATAAACTGGTTTTTGGGATCCACTTGATCCAACACTTTGTGATGATAGTCTTCACTAATTGTCAAATCTAAAGCATCAATCGAAGTATTACCAGTAATTGAAATCTTGTGAGAATCGATTTGTTCTTCAATCAAGTTTTCTTTTGAGCGATTCGTTGGTGCAAAATGCAAAGTTGAAATTTTATCTACAAGGGTTCGATTAAATTCTTCAGGAAATGGTGAATATAAATCATTTGTTCTTAACCCAGCTTCAACATGGGCAATTGGTATATGATTATAAAAACCAACTAGACTTGCTGCCATTGTAGTAGTAGTATCCCCATGTACTACGATCATATCGGGTTTTTCATAGACAATAACTTCTTCTAAACGTTCAATCACTAAGGCAGTAATTAAGGATAACGTTTGATTTTTTTTCATAATGTTTAAATCATAGTGTACGGAAATATCAAAATAGTCAATAACTTGATCTAGCATTTCTCTATGTTGTGCAGTAATGACATTCACTAAATTGAATCGTTTATTTTTTTTATCTCATTAATAACCGGTGCCATTTTTATTGCTTCTGGCCGCGTTCCAAACACGCACATTATTTTTTTCATTGCTTTCCTTCCTTTTTTAAAAAATAGCAGTAAGCGAATAAAGTAAGAGAATCAGTAATAAAGTATAGCTTCCAAATAAAGCAAATTGTTCTAATATTTTCACACTGTTTTTAGGATATTTTTTTACTTCAGCCTTCTCGTATAATCGCTTAGAAATTTTTTGTCCACTTTTTTTATATTCTGCAACATACAATTTATACGCTTTTACGACTTCAGCTGTCTTTCCTCTTCGCTGAATTTTCCCTTCATTGATCCAGATTGTCTCTTGACAGACCGCTTCAATTTGAGCGAGTTAATGGCTAATAAAGATTATCGTAGAACCTAGTTTATTTAATCGATTGATTTCATTCAGACATTTCCCATAAAAATTTGCATCTCCTACAGATAATGCTTCATCAATAATTAATACATTGGGTTTATTTTGTATAGCAATAGCAAAACCTAACCTAGCTTTCATCCCAGCGGAGTAATTTTTGACTGGTTCATCAATAAATCCATTAATTTCAGCGAATTCAATAATTTGTTTTTCTACTCTCTTGATTTGTCTGATCGAATAGCCTAAATACAAACATTTTTGATAAATATTATCTCTACCTGTCAAATTGGGATTTAATCCAGCTGAAACACCTAATAAAGAAATCGTACCTTTAACGGTTACTTCACCATAATCAGGTTTTAAAATGCCCGCTAATACATTTGATAAAGTCGATTTACCAGAGCCATTTAAACCAATGATCCCAATAAAACTGCCATTTGCTATTTCTAAATTGATGTCATTAAGCGCACAAAAGTATTTTTTTTTTAGACATTTTGTTTTTTTCTTCTTCATATACTTGAAAGTATTTATACACATGTTTAATCGTGACCGTAAGAATTCCTCCCCTTACAAATATTCAAATAGTTTTTCTTGATATTTTTTATAAAGAACATTTCCTGTTAAATAAATCAGCAGGTTACTTGTTATCATAAATAGCATCATGCCTTTATCTTCATAAAATAAATGAGTGGATAAAAATGAATAACGTATCCCTTCTATTAAAATAGTTAATTGGATTTAACATCAAAATTTGATCCAACAAACCATTTTGCGCTCGATCAATCACTACAGTAATCCCAGACATATAAAACACTATTTTCATCATTGATGAAATGATATTCGTCATATCTCTAAAAATAATCGTGAGTATCGAAAGTAACAAAGTCAGACTATATAAAAAAAATATCATGAATGGAATATAGTAAAACAATTGTAGAATATGAAAGGTAAGTGGCACATGATTGACAATGAGCAATCCCGTGAAAATCAAAAGCATTAATAAAAAGCGACTAAAATTAGTGTGCAAAGTGATCATCGGTAACACTTTACTGGGAAAACCTACTCGAGTGGCTAACCCGACTTTTTGCAACATACTTTTTGAGCCTTGTACGATTGTTCCATTAATGAATAACCAAGGAATCAATCCACCAATTAACCAAAAAATATAAGGAATATTGTCATTTAAAAACCGCTCACTACCTAATCGAATATTAAAAACAAAGTAATAAATCATGATTTGAATTAATGGGTTTAAAAAGTCCCATAATAAACCAATTTTAAAAGCATTATAAATAGTTCTTTTTTCAAACTTTGAGAGATAATAGATCGTTCGGTATAATTTTATTTTTTTTTCTATTTTGTCCCATATATTATTCACTATTAATCACTTCCTAAAAACTATATGGGCTTATATCTTATATAAAGTTTCAATTAACGTTTCGATCTCTTCACAGATTTCTTCTTTAGAAAATTTGTGATCAGCAAATCTTTTTAGACCATTTCTATAGTCTTTCGTAGGCACAACTTGTTCAATTTTTTCAACCATTTTTTCCACTGTCGGTTGAATGAATTCTTCGGGATAGATCGTCTCTGCCCCTTTCCAATTACGGATAATAGGAACTGTTCCTGAAGCCATTGCCTCTGAAACTGCTACATGAGATCCTTCATAATCACTTGTCGAAAGGAGATAACAAATCTTTTTGAACCAATCAGCAATATCTGAGCCATGTTTATCAAAAATGATATTCTTTCGCCATTGTTTGCGAATTCGAATAACATTTTCTTTTTCTCTTAATCGATCTTGAAACTTATCACCAATTATTAGAAAATTGATTTCTTTTTGTCGTTCTTCCATATTGATCGCAGCTTGAATGATTTCTTCTGTATGCCAGTCTTCATGAAATTTACCAGCATAAACTAATTGATTGTTTTTATTTTGAAATTGAGGTGTCTCTTCTACATTAGGAACCATTGGAGATAATAGCACAACTTTTTGTCCATCAACTTTCAATAATTTTTGGAAGGCACCTTTTGTTTCTTTCGTCTGAAGAAAGATATGTTGGAATTCATCGTAAATAAATTTTAAATTTTTTCTTTCTTCCATTGTCGACTCATTTTCAGAATGACGAAAATCAGTAATATACGGAACTGTTTTCTCTTTTAAAGAAGAGATTTTACTTAGTTCTAATGTTAAATTTTGTCCACGAATAATAATCAAATGGTAGGCATTTTCTTGATTTAACTGATCCATAATTTTAACGGCCGATTCTACATCTAATCGGTTACTTGGAATGAATGGATAACGTTCTTTTTTAGCATATGGCTCAATCAAATGTAAATTGGGTATGTCATCTAATGCCTCAATCAAATACTTCTGTTTTCTTGGGGCTTTAATCAATAAATCTACTTTAATATTTTGATTTTGTGTCAGCATCTGTGCCATAGAGATAAGCCAAACAGTTGAGCCATCCATAAAATTCAGATAAATATCTCCATACAATAGTACTTTTAAAGTACGCAAGCATAACTCCCCTTTCATTTAAATAGTGATTCTTTTTACAGCGTCACTTGTTAATTTTCTTCCATTTTTTACAAAGTTATATTTATCTGAACTATACATAACAACACCTTGTTCAAATAAAGAATCTAATAATGGATTCGAGACTAATTGATCAATAAAAGATTGGATCGAACCATTTGTCTTTAAAGTAGTTGAAAAAATAGAAGCATATACAAATAAATTATTTGTATATAAGTATTCAGCATCTCGTTGTTTTTCCATTATCACATCAGTATCTTTTTCTCGTTCATAATAATTTTCTTTTCCAATGATATCTGCTTTTAAATATTTTTCTGCAATCATTAAATCTAATAAATAGTTTTCACCATAATAATGATTTAAAGAAACAAATGAAACATAATCACTTGAGAAGATATCTGATAGTTTGTAATATTGATTCATATAACTCCATAAGATGATTTGACAATTTTCTTGATTATATTGGTTCAATATATTTTCAAATCCATTATAATTTGAAATAAAAATCACCAATTTCTTTTGTGAATAGCTTTGTTTTTGAAATAGTTCAATTAGCTGTTTCACTTCGTTCTCACTTTTCGCAAAGCCACAAATTGTCACACTTTTATCTTGATCTAATATGTCAATCTCAAGATAACTCAAGATCTTACGAATTCGATGTTCATATAAATGGTGTTGATACACTTCTCTGATTCCTTGTATCGAATTTTTTCGATATTCATATTCATCAAAAAACAGTTTTGTAAGAATAGGCTTGAGCTCTTCTTTTGTTTCTCCTGCTGTAACGATCCTTTTAAATAGCGTTTTGATTCCTTTTGAATAGTTACTGATAATCGGTGTGCCACATGCTAATCATTCAAATACTCGTCTAGAAAACATTGATTCTGAATGTTTGACACTATTCACGTTTAAGAGAAATTTATAGCCTTTATAAGCATTTAAAATTTCGGAATAATGTAATGTACCAACAATATTTTCTTGATATTCTTTTGGATATTTAAATTCTGGTTCCTGTCTATAATAGTTACGATCGTAAATATCTAGTCCATATTCTTGTGCAAGAGATAATAAAACATTTAAGTCCTTTTTTCTCTCTTCATGGCGATTCGCATAATAGGTCCCTGCAAAACAAATTTTTTCTTTTCGACTTTTTATTATCTTAGTTGGGTTATGGATGGAAGGTTGCGCAGCAAATGATAAGTAAGAAACATTTTTCTTCTTCGTAACATTTTCATATTTTGGAATCATACTAACATCTGTTGTAAAAATATAGTCAAATAATTTGGCTGTTTCAATAAATTTGTCAAAATGAAACGGATCTTCTTTATTCCAGAAAACAGTAGGAACTTCTTTTTCTTTACACCACTGAAGAAGTGCTTTGATTTCTGACCGATCTTCTCCATGATACTTACCAATCTTATATTCCCAAGTACGGTTATTGCCATGCCAAGCAGATTCAACGAGCAATAAGTCTGGATGATTTTGTGTAAGTATTTGTTTCCATGTTTGCGGTGTAAATGAAATCAGTTGTGCCTCTTCGCCAAAACAAGTCATGCTAAATTCATCTAAAATACATGCGATTTTTAAATCCTTAATGTATTTTTTGTTTTGACCAGCGACATGGGGTGAAAAAAATTGAGGATTCTTTCAATATTCAATTGTTCAATTTCAATTTCACTATTTCCAGAAATACGAAAAGCTATTCTCACTTTTCTTGTTTCAGGTAGCACTTGAAAAACTTGCTCTTTATTTGCTTCAAGGAAAGTAGTTTGGATTTTTTCCTTCTCTGAATATTCGATAATAACCAATGATAAAGATCCTTTGATCGCATTCACTTTTAGATTGATTTTAAACTTATCTTTAGGATAAAAGGGAATTTTTTGACCTGGAAAAATAGTAAAAGAGTTATTTTTTTCTAAATAGGAAATATAATTTGTTTTCTTTTCTGTATTTTTAAAACACAGCACTCCTCTATCTTTCTCTAAAGAGACACTATTTTAAGAATTTTTATAATACCATTTTGTGGGGTTCAGTAATTGTTCACTTTCTAACACACTCGCGTTTACTTTTTCTAACAACCGCAATTTTATGGTATGAACATCAGCTAAAATTTTACTTAATTCCATATTTTGAGATTGTGACATTTTCTCCTTACCTCCTCGATTTCTTTATCCACGTGTAAAGTTTCACTATAGTTGGACTCTTTTTCAATAGCTGCTTTGAACGATAGCTAAAGCTTTTTTTATTATTTGAAACAACAGTAACTTTTTCTTGTTTCTGAGGAGGACTCACTGAATCTACTCACTGAATCTACTCTCTGTAACTCTTCAATTTGTTTTTTTTGTTTTTTAACTACTTGTTCCAAACTTTCAATTAATTTTGCTGCCTCTTCTTTTACAACAGAATCCTTCAAAATAATACTTTTTAAATCCTTTGTCATTGACTCTTCTTTTTCCAATTTATTTTTCAATTGCTCATTGTCTTTTTTTAGTTGCTCAGTTAATTGTTTTAAGTTCTCGTAGTTTTCCACTGGTCCCTCCATTAATTTACATATATTTTTAAAAATTTGTTTTTTTCTTGTTCCCAGTTATAAACCATTTTTGCATGTCTACAATTTATTTTGCATGTTTGGTGCCGTTCATTGTTATTTAACAATTTTTCAATCCCTAATCGAATAGACTGTACGTCATGGGAATTCACAATTTCCCCTACATCCCAAGCTTCTACTACTTTTGCTATTTCTGGAAAGCCACAAGCGACAACCGGTACTTCTGCCATAATATATTCGAATAGTTTATTTGAAGAAGCCAAATAATGATTCATGCAGGTATTTTGCAATACTTGTAAACCGATAGTGGCAGATACGGTATAACATTTTAAATTGTCCATATATACTTTATCTAGGAACTTTACTCGATCTGTTAGATTCAGTTGTTCTGTTAATGTAAGAAGTGTCTGTTTTAATCTACCATCACCTATCAGTACTAGTGTCCCTTCATCCAATAAAGAAACTGCCTGAATCAGATTCTCTAATCCTCTATCTTGTTGTATTCCTCCTTGATATAGTAAGATGGGCTCACTTTCATCAATTGCTAATAATTCATGTAAATTTACTTTACTTATGTGTTTTACATCATAACCAACAGGATAATTATGAATCACTTTAGGTTTGATTCCGTAGACTTTTTCAACGAAATGTGCTCTTGTATCATTTTCGTGAATATAGATATCGACATATTTTAGAAGATATTTTTCAAGGAAATAATAAAGGATGATATTATAACCTGTGCGACTAATTTGTATTTCATGAGAATCATAAATTAATTTTTTACGATGAAAAATTTTAGCGTTTATAATTGTTTGGGGTAAGGTATTGATGTCATTTGCATGATAGATATCAGATGTCTGAAAAAGATTCACCAATGTCATTTTCATAATGAGATAAATCTTATTTACTATTGCCCAGCATTTTCTATTGTGGAATAACAAGCTCATCAATAAAATAGTACCTGCTAATTTTAACCACCCAATATATAGCAATAACAAGAAAATAAGATATAGACTAAATAACGTTTTTTTCAGGTTACCTCGCTTTAATCGCCTCACGGTAAAATAAGGTACAGGATGTTCAATCTTTTTTAATTTCTCATTCTCATCCATCAAACAAACTAAATGAACATCATATCCATTCTCAGACAGAGCGGTACACTCTCTCATTACTCTTGCATCATTTTCAAAAGTATTCCATACATACATTTGTACTGTTTTCATGCTAAATTCCTTTGATTATTTTTAAAAACTGTTGGTAGTTTTTTTCCCATGAATAATGTTCTCTTGCAAAAATCAATCCATTTCTGGCTAAATCATATTGCATCTGTCGATTCACCATTAACTGATGGACGGTTGAACTATCTTCCATCGTGACTCCCCCATTTGATTGTTCAATAATTTTTTGTGAGTATCCTTCTAAATTAGCGATAATAGCTGTCCCACTCCCAAAATAATCAATTATTTTTCCTGGAATCACATCATGGAACTCTTCTATATCGATGAGTCCGACATAGCCAATCGTCGCATTAACTAAATAATCAAAGACTATTTCTCTCGGTTTGGGCTTTAATATTCGGACATTCGAGGCATTTATTTTTTTTATTTGTTGAATAAATGATTCTGTGTCAACACCATAAGGGATGATCGTAAAGGTATGTTCTGTAGAATTTTTATAGACATCAATCAGCTTGATTAATGGTCGCATTTCTTGAGCTCTTCCTACATTTCCTGCATAGACTACTTTAGTCGTCGTCATTTCTTTATTCTTTTCTAAATGACTTGATCCTTTTTCTAACTCTTCAAAAGTAATTGGATTAGGTATAAACGTGATCTTTTCTTTGTTAATCCCTAAATAAAGTAAATGCGATAAAAAACCTTCACTGTTGATGACAAGATGGTCAGCAGACTGATACATCCATTTTTCAGCTTTATAAGCTATTTTGTAGATGATTTTATAAAGAAATTTTGTCTTGTTTTTTTGAGACCTTCTACTGATTTTGGCCAAAGATCTCTAACATCCAAGATTAATTTCTTCTTTTTCAATAAAACACCTGAAATTCCTGAAAAAAATTGGGTGTAGTAGCCACGACCACATCAGCATTTTGTGCAAGTTTTCTCCCCTTGAGATAACCTTTTACTAAAAATTCCAAATAAAAGATCAACCGCAAAACTAAATTTTTATGATACTTTTTGAAAAATGGAGAAATACATTCGATACTAGTTTGAGAATCCAATTTTAAAAAAAATTGGATTCTCTTCGTACATTTTTTTATTTGGATAACGCGGATTAGAAGTTAATACAGACACTTCAATTTCATTTTCATTCGATAAGCTTTCATATAGTTTAGTTAATCGATTTGCCGCGCTTCCGATTTCTGGAGAAAAATTTTGAGTAATTAACAATACTCTTAACATGTCGCCTCAGCTGTAACTATCGACATGTTTTTGTATTCTTTTTCTAAATTTCCAAAATTCAGATAATGGGCTTCTCCACACTTTTCTACAATATTTTTAGTATCAAAAATGATTTGTTGATTCATGTAACTCAATGTTTCTGAAGGTAATTGTTTAAAGGCATCATGATCCGTTAATACGACAATCAGATCAGCATTGTTTACAGCTTCTACCATATCTTTTTCCAGAATTTTATCTTCTACGTAAGGATCATAGAAAGAAACTTCATAATTTTTTGATTGGAGATGCTTGTAGATTTCAACAGATGGACTCTCTCGCATATCATCCGTGTTACCTTTGTATGTGGCTCCAAATAAAGTTACTTTTTTACCGCCTATTTTTTCCATGAGTTGATCAATCCAATAAACGACATATTCTGGCATGTCAGTATTAATTTTTCTAGCCATTCGAATTAAATTCGCTTTATCAGGATTTGCTGCTATAACAAAATATGGATCAACTGCTAAACAATGACCTCCTACACCAGGTCCAGGAAAATGTAAATTCACTCTTGGATGTTTATTAGCCATTCGGATTACTTCTAGAGCATCTACTCCTAAATCTAATGAAACTTGAACTAATTCATTCGCTAATGCGATATTTACATCACGAAAAGTATTTTCCATCAATTTAGACATTTCCGCATTTTGTGTATTGGTTCGGATCAATTCTCCTTTTACAAAGGTACGATAAGCTTCTGCTCCTTTTTCGGTACATTGCTCTGTAACTCCACCGATGATGCGATTATTATGAATCAATTCATGCATAATTTTGCCAGGCAATACTCTTTCAGGACAGTGAACAAGAAAAATATCTTTTCCTACAACAAAATCCGCTTCTTCAATCATTGGTTTGACTACATCAACCATCGTTCTTGGAGGAATCGTTGATTCAACGATTACAGTATTTCCTGGTTGTAAAAGACCAATGATATTGCTTACTGCTTGTTTGACATAACTTAGATCACAAGATTTGTGTAGATCATCTAAGTTTGGTGTAGGAACTGAAATGATAAAAACATCCGCTTCTTCTGGTTCAAATTTTGCTTGAAAATTGCCATTTTCAATGACTTCATTTAAAGTTTCTTGGATGTGAGGTTCTTCAATATGAACTTTTCCATTATTTAAAGACTCAATCACTTGTTTGTTTACATCTACTCCTACAACTTTTTGGCCATACTTTGAAAACATCAAAGCTGTCGGTAAACCAATATATCCTAAACCAACTACTACGATTTTCATACTATGCTCCTCCTACTTTACATTTAGTTTCCAAGATGCCAATTCTTTGTCGTGTGGTTTGTAACTCAAAGTAAACTCTTTCTCGTTACTGTCAACTTGAAAACTTAATACACCAGTTGCTTCTTTTTTAGATTCAATATCTAATCCAAAATTCTCGGCATTTTCATATGGTGTTAACTCTTTGTCCTTGCTCTTCAATAAAAAGTCATACGCACCAATTCCAGTTGTTTCTGCGTAAGTGTTGACGGCTTTTATATCAATCATCAAGATTTTTTTCTTAGAGTTACTTCCATCTGCTACCGTTCGAACATTTTCTGGTGTTATTTCTAAATAGTTTGCAAACTGTTTCTCTAAAGCTTCTGAACTATTTTCACTCTTTTGATTAATTGATACATTTTTACTTTCTGATGTACTTTCTGATGTATTACAAGCCGCTAAAATTAATGGTGCAGCCAATAATGAAAGATAGCATAATTTTTTTTTCATATTTTCGCTCCTTGTTATTCTTTTTAACTTACACTGGAATTCTAATACATCCACAAAAAACTACTTATTCAAAATTAAAGAATTAAAAAAAATGATAATCTAAACTCCCACTTTTACACTAATTTTCAACAAATACATCAAAAAAAGTGTGGGATAAAAGTATTCTTTACTTTTATCCCACACTCTAAAAACGTATAAACGATGACAACAAAAGTGACTCCTTTGGAAATAAGAAGAAACACACCAAAATTTAAAAAAATTGCTGTGTGTTTCTTCTTATTTCTTTGGGCGTAACATTTTTGTTACAACCTCTTTTTTGGTTTATCGTAATTTGCGAGTCTTTTCCTAAAAACAAAAACATCGAGTATTTTTTATCAACAAGGCGATCCTTAGCGCTCCTATCAGTTCTTTTAGTAAAAAATCACTTATTTTTTACTTTTATAGTGTTAGTCTCTTTTAATCAAATAAACTATTGTTCGCTCATATTAACCAAAAGCAAGGTTTTATTATACCAATACACTTTGTATCTTAGCTTATGAACTAATTTGCACCAAACTTAGTAAGAAAATTCAGTCGAAAAACAATTGTTTAGTACAGCTTCAATAAATACTCATAATACCGAATCAACTTACCTAAAAGCTGTTCTAAATAATCCTCTTTTTGATGTTTTTTTAAAATAAAGATCTATTACTTTTCTTTTTTGTGCAACTTTGCTTTTAATCTATATCTTGGCTATCTTTATACATTCTTGTGTTCATTTGAGTAATAGCACATTGAACTCAGAAGATGTTTCAACCAATTTTTTGAATCATACGCCACACTGCTCCAATGATTTGGCTCAACAATTGATTTAGCTGAAGCCTTACAAAGCAAAGAAACATAAAATTGCTCATTATAATAAGCTGAAATCGTTGCTGATTGAATTACGCTTTCAATCGGATGATGAAGATTGATCTGGATAAATTCCTTTTATTTTGGAAGACTTAATTATTTGTTTTACAAGACTATCACATACTTTTTTTATTCTTCAACTTAGGGAAGCTATCACGTTTCTTGAAATAATTATGAAAAGCACAGTCTAATCGGACATTTGCTAACGCTAAGTTATCAGCTTTTTTTAACTCAGAATGTTTTCTCATAGCTTTCCAGTGGCGCTTTTAGCAAGTGATTGTACGTACAACGGAAACACTCAGAATTTTAGATGGACTATTGTTTTTGCAAATCAGTCGTATAAATTCAGAATGTAAAGGCTTTTAGCATATACACTACCCCCGCGGAACAAGTAAACCTTCCTTTTGTCGTTTTAATTTTTTTGAATAATAAGCTACTTCTTGTTCCGTGGCATAGACAAAATGTTCTGGAGCGATTTCTCTTAACGCTCGTACTTGACCATCATCTGGTTCCGGTTGATATTTTATGCGCTTACGCTGCCTTTCATGATCAGGATCTGGTAATGGGATAGCTGACAACAAACTTTCTGTGTAAGGATGTACACCGTGATTATAGATTTCATCGCTTGTTCCCATTTCCAGTAAGCGACCGTTATGCATGACACCGATTCGATCGCTGATATGTTTGACCATTGATAAATCGTGGGCAATAAATAGATAAGTTAGTTGTTGTTGCTCTTGAAGGTCTTGTAAAAGATTGACTATTTGTGCTTGGATGGAAACATCTAAAGCTGAAATAGGTTCATCACAAATAACAAAGCGCGGATTCACTGCTAATGCACGCGCTATCCCAATCCGTTGGCGTTGTCCTCCCGAAAACTCATGTGGGTAACGTGTACCATGACTAGGATTTAAGCCAACTGTGCAAAGTAGTTCATTGACTTTTTCAGAACGCTCCTGTTGATTTTGTACTAAGCCATTCACATCAATACCTTCTGCAATGATATCTCGAACTTTCATTCGAGGATTCAATGAGGCATAAGGATCTTGAAAAATCATTTGGACTTCATGGTGAAATTGAGCTACTTCTTGTTTTCCTTTGATTTTCCACTCCCTGATTCACCAACTAAGCCAAAGGTTTCTCCTTCATAAATATGAAAGCTAATGTCGTTTACTGCATGCACTTCATTTTTTTTGCCTACATTAAAATATTGCTTCAGCCCTTTAACCTCTAAAAGCTTTTTTCTCATCCGTCATCCCCCTTTGACCATTGCAGTTTGTTTCTCTTTAAAAATCTCCCAACGTCTCTTAATTTCAGTTGGTGGTTCTACTGATGGTGCTTGAGGTGCTAATAACCAAGTAGCAGCTTTATGTGTGTGTGACAATTCAAAAAACGGCGGCTCTTGTTCAGCATCAATTTGCAAAGCATATTCATTACGTGGGTAGAACGAATCTCCTTTAGGTGGGTTCAATAAATCTGGCGGTGAACCTGGAATCGCATAAAGACGATTATTTTCGCTATCTAACGTTGGCATAGAGCCTAATAATCCCCATGTGTAAGGATGTTGCGGATTATAAAAGATTTCTTCTGATGTCCCTACCTCGACAATTTTCCCACCATACATGACTGCTACACGATCAGCAATATTTGCCACTACCCCTAAATCATGGGTAATAAAGATGATTGAAGTATTAATTTTTGTTTGGATTCCTTTCAAAAGTTCTAAAATTTGTGCTTGGATCGTCACGTCTAAAGCTGTTGTAGGTTCATCTGCAATTAGGATTTCTGGATAACAAATCAAGGCAATGGCAATAACGATTCTTTGTCGTTGACCTCCTGAAAATTGATGCGGATAACTATAGAGCCTTTTTTCTGCTTCAGGAATGCCGAATAATTTTAACAATTCTAATGCTGCATTGAGACCTTCTCTTTTAGAAACTTTATTGTGTTTACGTAAAGATTCTGCTACTTGCTTACCAATTGTCATGGTTGGATCCAGAGAAGTCATTGGATCTTGGAAAATCATTGCAATTTCTTTTCCACGGATTTTTTGCATTTCTTTTTCTGTTTTATCAACAATGTTCTTGCCTTTAAATAAAATTTGACCAGAATCAATGTTTGCATTGCTTGATAACAATCTCATGATACTTCTCGTTGTGACTGATTTTCCACTCCCAGATTCCCCTACGATTGCTAAGGTTTCTCCTTTATTTAAATGGAAATTGACGCCACGAATCGCTTGTACCTTGCCAGCATACGTATCAAATGAGATTTGTAAATCTTTCACTTCAAGAATTTTCGTCATATTACTCACTCTTTCATTTTAGGATCAAAGGCGTCACGTAATCCATCAGCCAATAAGTTAAAGCCGATCATGATAATCGACAATGTAGCTGCAGGTATCCATAATAGATAAGGAAGATACAAAAATGTCTTGTAACCGTCACTAAGCATGGTTCCCAAAGAAGCAGATGGTGGCGTTAGGCCCAAACCAATGAAACTTAAAAAGGCTTCAAAGAAAATAGCTGATGGAATACTGAACATCATTTGGATAATGATAACGCTAGAGATATTCGGTAAAATATGTTTGAATGCGATTTTCAATTTTGATTCACCTAAGTCATCCCGGCTAATACATATTCTTGATCTTTTAATTTCAACGTCTGTGCTCGAACGATCCGCGCCATCGGAATCCAGTTCGTAATAGCCATTGCTGCCACAATTGAAAAAATACCCGGTTCAAAAACCACGAGCATCAAAATCATCACAACTAAATTGGGAATTACCGAAAGGATTTCTAAAAAACGTTGCATCCCATTATCAATATGCCCACCTAATAAGCCAGAAATCAGGCCATAAGTCACACCAATCGTGACATCTAGAAGTGCAGCAATAAAAGCGATTAATAAAGAAATACGTGTACCCATAAATAGACGACTCAACACATCACGCCCCAAACCATCTGTTCCTAAAAAGAAATTCACGTTTGTTGGCACATTTGCCTGCGCATATTTATCAACTAATTCTCCACCGACCATCGCTTTCCCATTCAATCCATCAATATCGATACCTGGAATACGTGGTGGCAAATTGATGTAAGCCACATTTTGTGCAGTTGGATCATGAGGTGAAACAAAAATTGTGACAATCGAGATCAAAATGATCAGCGATAATAAAATCATTGAAATAACGGCAGCTTTATTTTTCTTTAAACGACGCCAAGAATCTTGAATAAAGTTCAATGAAGGTGTCGTAATTTGTTCACGTTCTTCTTCTGTATTTTTTCGTAGTGGACGGAATTTATCGGTAGGAATATCTGCAACTGTTTTATAACGCTTTGGTATCAGTTCCATCTAGTTTCGACTCCCTTCTGAAACACGGATCCTTGGATCAACTAATCCATAAAGCAGATCAACAACTAAAATGACAAAAATCAGCATAAAGGAATAAAGGATCGTCACAGCCATGATTGTTGGATAATCATTCGTTGTAATTGATTTAACGAATTGTTCCCCAATACCTGGTATCGCAAAAATATTTTCAACTACTAGTGACCCTGTCATCAATGCAACCGCTAAAGGCCCTAATAAAGTCATTAATGGGATCAAACTATTGCGAAGTCCATGTTTAAAAGCGACTTCCCAACGACTTAATCCTTTCGCTCTTGCTAATTCTACATAATCACTATGTAAAACCTCTACCATTTCTGTCCGAATAAAGCGAGCAGAATCTGCTAGTGGCGACATAGCTAATGCAATAGTCGGTAGAATCGTATAAATAAAACCATCCCATTTTGCAATAGGCAATACATGTAATTTGATCGCAAAAATATATTGTAATAAGACTGCAAAAACTAAGTTAGGAATAGATCGACCTAAAATAGCGATCAATGTTGCTGACGTATCGGCCCATGTATTTTGTTTCATCGCAGAAATCGTTCCTAAAATCGTACCAAACACTGTGCCAAAAATTATTGCCTGCAACCCTAATTGTAAAGAAGGCCCGATTCTGCCAGTCAACAAATTGGCTACTGGTTGGTTTTTAAACTGGAAGGAAATCCCAAAATCTCCTTGAAGTAAGTTTGAAAGATAGATGCCGTATTGGACAATGACTGGTTTATCAAGTCCAACTTGCTTGTTCAGCATAGCGATCGTCTCAGGACTCAATCGCTCTTGGTTAGTATAAGGTGTACCTGGTAATAATTGCATTAAGAAGAACGTGATCGTGGCAATCAACCAAAGCGTAATGGCCATAAAGAAGACACGTTTCAATACATATTTTATATAACTATTCACTAATATTTCCCCCTAGCTTTTGACTTCTGACAAATGTTTCGCTACATTATTAATGAACCAAAGATAAAGGAGCAAACTGATGAAAAAGAAGTCTATTTCCTACTTGATTACTGGTGTCTTAATTCTCCTGATCATTCTAAAAAATAGTTTGAATCAGCAACTAACACTCACACAATTATCAAATGATTTATTTTTATGCGCGATGCCGTTTTTGATTATCGGCGGATTTTTATGGGTTTTTTCCTCGGGTTTCTTTGATCATTTTCACCGATCGATCTATTTAGCCCGAACAAGAAACCGCAAGAAAAAATCAGAATTTTCTGCACTCTCGTCTGCCAGCTATGGTATGTATACCTTTTGGCTGATCATTGCCGGAACCCTACTTGCTCTTTCTACTGTGCTGGTGATTTTATCGTTTGTTGTGTAAGTATGAAAGGAGAGAGATTGAGACAGTCGCCTCAATCTCTTTGATTCCTTTTCTTATTACTGCTTATTCTTCAACATATGTCCACTTGTAATCCCATGAAGCACCTGCTGCATGATGAACAATCCCTTTGATTTTGTCATTGACTAGATGTCCTTCTGCTTTTTGATAAACTGGAATGACACCCATATCGTTAGCCATAATTTTATTTGCTTCTTGCAAATCAACCCAACGTGCTTGCTCATCACCAGCATCTTTTGTACTTGAAGCTTTTACTGCTTTATCGTAATCAGCATTGCTCCATTTACCACGATTGTAAGAATTACCTGTAACGAATAAATCTGTAAAACTACTTGGGTCAGAATAGTCAGCACCCCAACCACCTAATACTGCATCAAAGTCACCTGATAATGAGCGATCTAAACGAACAGAAAATGGCACTGGTGTTGGTTTTACTTTTACCCCATCTAAGTTTTCTTGGATTGAATTTTGGATGTACTCAATTACTTTTTTCGATGCATCATCATCTGAAGACATTAAACTAAATTCAAGAGAATCAATCCCAAGTTCTTTCTTCGCTTTTTCCCAATACTTTTTGGCTTGTTCTTTATTATAAGAAACAAGTTCTCCCGCTTCTTTTGCAAAATCTTCATTTGTTTTTGGATTTTTTGAGATATCCGCTGGAATCAAACCTGTTGATTTAACAGAACCGTCGCCTAATACCTGTTTAACCAAAGCTTCACGATTGATTGAATAAGAAATTGCTTTTCTTAGGTTTACGTTGTTAAATGGTGAATCAGATTTACGTTGATTTAATTCAATATAACTAGTGCGTGCTTCTTTTACCGATGTGTACGCAGGGTCATTGGCATTTTGTTGTGCTAATTCACCTGAAAGAATGACATCATCTGCTTGGCCATCTTTAAATAGATTTAAAGCAGTTGAAGATTCTTTTACTACACTGACTTTGACTTCTGATAACTTCACAGAATCTTTGTCCCAGTAATTATCATTTTTCTTATATGACCATTCTGTATCTGTTCCTGGTCCATCAAACCCTACCAATGTGAACGGTCCATTATAAACTGCTTTATCACTTGCTGAAGCATAAGCGTTACCATTTTTTCAACAACTGATTGCTTTTGTGGGAAAAATGATGGGAAAGCAAGTAAATATTGGAAGTAAGGCGTTTGTTTTGTTAAAGTAATTTCTAATTCATAGTCACCTAAGGCTTTAATACCTAATTCAGATTTGTCTTTTTTTCCAGCAGTAATATCTTCTGCATTGACTACTGGTGCAAAAAGATAGGCATATTCTGAAGCTGTAGCAGCATCCACTGTCCGTTGCCAGCCATAAACATAATCAGCAGCAGTTACAGGATCACCATTTGACCATTTCGCATCTTCTCGTAATTTGATTTTATATGTTAAACCATCTTCACTTACTTCAGCTAACTCACTGGCACCAGCTGGTTGAGGTTTACTATCTTTATCTAAACGATAAATTCCTTCATACACATTATTTAATGCAGTAAAACAATGGTATCTGTTGCTAAAGATAAATCGGCTGTTGGCATTTCTTGAGGTACGACTAAATTAAAAACGCCCCCTTCACCAGCAGAACTTCCACTCGCTGAATTACTACTATTTGTATCTGCACTTCCTCCACCATAACAGCCTGCAAGTGCTAGCCCACTTAAGCCTACAAAACTAAATACCCATTTCTTTTTCATCCTCTGCTCCCCTTTTTTCTAAATTTTCAGAATAATCAGTTTTTTCTGAGTTGTTTAAGAGTTTAATGAATAATTATTAAAAAAGCAATACTTTTTTCGCTATTTCTTTTTAAATAATAGGAATATAATGAAAAATTTATTATTTATTTCCGAAAAAAAGCTATTTTTAAAGGCTTTTTTACATTTTAATAAAAGATAAAATAATCCAAATAAGTTGAATAAATTTCAATAAAAAAATTGAAATTTGCATATTCAGCTATCAAAAAGCATTAATTATTTTTTTATGTCAAAAAAACACTAAAAATAGAAAATAAGATCCATGAGATTCTTTTCTACTTTTAGTGTTTTTGTCATTTCGCTTATTGTTCCTTACTCTTTTTTAAAAGTAAGCAACCTGTTTTAAACGAGCCAGATATGAGGACCAATTAGAACATTTTTTTTAATACTTTTTGATATCCACCGTATGAATCATTTTATCCCACTTAGATTTTAAAAAAAGGGCGTGAGAAAGCTGTTCTGCATCAAGCAATAAGAATGAATAGAGAAAAATAGCTTCCAAAAAGTTTAACTTAATTGTTATTTCTTCAAGATTGACAGTTATTTGCTCCATTGTTTTTTTCTTTTTTCATTTGCTTACTACGTAGTTGTCCACAAGCCGCATCAATATCTGTTCCATGTTCTTTACGAATCACACAGTTAATGCCGTTCTTTTTCAATACATCATAAAACTTCAATACATCTGTTTTAGGGCTTCTTGAATATTGATCATGCTCACTTACTGGATTATAAGGAATCAAATTGACATAAGTCAGTTTCTTTTTATCTTTGAGCAAATCAGCTAGTTGTTGGGCATGCTCTGGACGATCATTTACTTGATTCAACATGATATATTCAAATGTAATCCGTCGATTTGTTTTTTCCAAATAGCTATCTACCGCATCCATCAATTTTTCAATTGGAAAACTACGGTTGATACGCATGATTGATGTACGAATTTCATTGTTTGGCGCATGTAACGAAATTGCCAAGTTTACTTGTAATCCATTATTTGCGAATTCTTTAATTTTGTTGGCTAAACCACTTGTTGACACAGTAATATGACGTGCACCAATAGCTAATCCTTTGGCATCATTGATAATACGTAAGAAATTCATGACATTATCATAATTATCAAAAGGTTCGCCAATACCCATGACAACAACGTGAGAAACTCGCTCACCTTCTTGACGTTCGTCAAAATAGTGTTGGACCATCATAATTTGTGCCACGATCTCACCAGCAGTCAAATCCCGATTCTTTTTTAAAAGTCCACTGGCACAAAAAGTACAACCAATATTGCAGCCGACTTGTGTCGTAACACATACAGACAAACCATACTCATGTCTCATCAAGACAGTTTCAATCATATTTTTATCCGGTAATTCAAATAAGTATTTTACTGTACCATCAGATGCTTCTTGGACAACCATTTGTTTCAATGGATTAATTGCAAATTGCTCTGTCAACTTGGCAATCAAATTTTTTGATAAATTGGTCATATCTGAGAAATCACTCACGCGCTTTGGATATAACCATTCCCAAACTTGTAAAGCACGGAATTTTTTTTCACCCTTTTCTAAAAACCAGGTTGTTAATTCTTCAATTGTTAGACTATAAATAGACTGTTTTTCCAAAATCATTTCCCTCTTTTTTCACAGTATCGCTACATACTATAACCGATTCTAGATACTAATGCAATAGTTCACAAAGAGTGAGAACTTCGCTTATATGTATCATGTTCCTATTTATGTTTTTGTAAAAATAGTTTATAACCTTCGTATCACTCAATTACTTAAAACTGACTATATAGTATTCAAGAAGAAACTTCTGTGAAAAAATAAATCGCCGAATTTTGAAAATAGAAAAAGCTATTTTCAGATTCGGCGGTTTATGGCATCTGTGAATACTCGTTGCATTTTACCACTTGGTTCGTGCTTTAAAAACACGAAAGAACGAAGTGATTTGAAAGTATAAAGTATCTACTTATTTTTTGGAGCTGATCGTTTCTTTCATGACCTCTTTTCTTAAGTTTCATGATCACTTGGTATTATATCCATTGGTTCTTCGACTTGTTCAATCAATACTTTCCGAGGCTTACTTCCTTCGGATGGTCCAACGACACCATAGGCTTCTAATTCATCTACTAATCGTGCTGCACGATTATACCCAATTCTAAATCTTCGCTGAAGCAGTGAAATACTAGCTGTTTGCATTTCAATGACTAGTGCTTTCGCTTCTTCAAACAGCTCGTCTTGCGGTTGTTCATCCGAAGCAACTGACTCAACTTCATCCGTCGGCATCATTTTTTCTTCATAATGCGCTTCTTGTTGACCCGTTACGAAATTCACGACCCTTTCTACCTCATGATCCGAAATAAAGGCTCCTTGTACACGTATTGGCTTATTTTCGCCCATTGGTAAGAAGAGCATGTCTCCGCGTCCCAACAACTTTTCTGCCCCATTTGAATCAATGATCGTTCGAGAGTCCGTGCCACTGGATACCGCAAATGCCATTCGTGAAGGAACATTGGCTTTGATAATACCAGTAATAACATCTACACTTGGTCTTTGTGTGGCCAAAATCATATGGATACCTGCTGCCCGTGCCATTTGTGCTAATCGAATGATTGCATCTTCTACTTCATTACTTGCAACCATCATCAAATCAGCTAGCTCGTCTACGATCACGACAATGAATGGTAAAGTAGGATGCTTTGTTCCGTTTTCAAGGTTCTTCTGCTGAACGAATTCATTGAAACCGGTGATGTTTCTAACACCAGTTGCAGCAAATTTCTCGTAACGTTCTTCCATTTCTTGAACGACCTTCTGTAATGCTTGCGCTGCTTTTCTTGGATTCGTTACAACCGGTGTCAATAGATGAGGAATCCCATTATACATGTTTAATTCTACCATTTTGGGATCAATCATCATTAGCTTGACTTCATGTGGTTTGGCTCGCATCAAAATACTTGTGATAATCCCATTTATTGCCACAGATTTCCCACTACCTGTTGAACCAGCCACTAGCAAGTGAGGCATCTTTGAAAGATCCGCCGTTTGCACTCTTCCAGAAACATCTCGTCCTAGAGGGACTTCTAATAGTTTATCTGGATGATTCGGTTGTGCTTCAATAATTTCTCTAAAGGATACCATACTGATTTTACTATTAGGTACTTCGATACCAATCAATGATTTTCCTGGTATCGGAGCTTCCATTCGAACGTCTTTTGCAGCTAATGCTAGAGCGATATCATCGGTTAAACTAACAATTTTACTTACTTTGACTCCAACAGCTGGTTGGACTTCAAATTTTGTAACAGATGGTCCTAAACTTGCTTTAACTACTTTAGCATCTACACCAAAACTTTGAAACGTTTGTTCCAAGACACCTATATTTTTTTCAATTTTTTTATACTCATCGCTTTGATCCGTAGTTTTTACAGAATCCAATAAATCAATCGATGGTAGTTCATACTCTTGGTTTTCCTGCTCGGCTTCAATTTCAAACTCTAATACCGTTCCATCATCTTCTAAATTATCATTTTCCAATTGATTGGATGTAGTAGACATCAAGTTCTGTGATTCTTCTTTTGATAAAGTGTTTTTTGTTGATTGAACGGTACCTTGAAAACTATCAATTGGAACAAAACTTAATTGCTCTGGTTCCTCTTCTGTCACGTCTTCTTGATAAATTCGTAGTGATTCTTCTTGCTGTTTGACTGACCGTTTTTTTTCAAGTTCAGTAATTTCAGCTTCTGCAGCCTCTTTTGCTGCTTGTCTTTTTTCTTCTCGTGCTTTTGCACGTTGCTGTTTACGTTCTTCTTTTGCTGCTTGTTTTTTTGCTTGCTTGGCAGGATCACCTTCTAACAACTCTTGCAATCGTTCGCCCATCATTTGCAATCCATCTATCAGTTGATAGCCTGAGAGATTACTAAATAAGATGATCCCACTGACTAACAATAAAATTGCCACAAAATAACTCCCTGGCTGAGCAATCAAAAAATAAGTGAAACGATACAATACAGCGCCGACCATTCCTCCACCAACATTATGGCCTACTTGACTTTGTTTGATATCACTTGCCAGCAAATCCCAAGTGGTTCCCAGAATATTTGGCTCCCCACTATGGAGTTTCCCAAAAAGATGGGCATGTAAAAAGAGTAAAATACCTAAATAAAAAAGAAATCCCCCCGCCCAACGGCGATTTTTTCCTATTTTAAAGTCCGTATTTTTAACAACAATCCAAAATCCTAAAATCGCTAATAACAAACAAAGTATTTGATAAGTATTTCCAGCAACAATCCGAAAACCATTCGCAACTAATATACCTAAAAAACCTAGTTTTAAAAAACCAAAGACGGCAAATAATATCAACGCAAAACCGAGACTGATTGCAAGAAGTTGTTCCTGCTGCTGTTGTTGCTTTTTCGTCTTTTTCTTTTTCTTTGCAGGACGTTTTTTCTTTGCCATTTTTATCCCTCATTTCATCAAATTCCATTATACAAAAAAAAAGTGAGGGAACAAAAGTTTTGTTTCCAAGTTTAAGTTTTTTCTTTCTGATTAGTAAAAAAATCTATCCTTCTCTTTATTACCTAAAGATCTCAAAAATAAAATTACCCTTTTTCAACTACGATACTTGTCACAGTCTTGTCTCATGTTTTAACACTTCTATCACAGCCTCGTGTAGACTGATTCACTAGGGTTAGCTACTTTTATTACAACTACTTATATTATTTTTTGCGTGCACTTTTTTAAACATCCAGCATGATCTCCTATAGATCCTATAAAGTTTTTTTAGATGGTTGATCCATTTTCTCGAATCACTTGCTGATACCAGTAATAGCTATCTTTTTTATAGCGTTCAAGTGAGCATTCTTGCGTTTCATCTTGGTCAACATAAACAAAACCATAACGTTTTTGGTAACCATTCAACCAGCTAAGGAGATCCGTATAAGACCACGTACAGTAACCAAGCACTTCTGCACCATCTGAAATGGCTTCTTTGATGGCTTTGACATGACCAGAAAGATAAGCAATACGATAATCATCATGAATTTTTTTATCTTCTGTCAACTGGTCGTATTCACCTAACCCGTTTTCCGTGATCAATACTGGCGTACGGTAACGACTAGTAATTCGACGTAATGCGATACGTAGACCTTCTGGATCAATTTCCCAATCCCAATTGGTACGTTCAACAAAAGGATTCTCTACTTTTTTATACATCCCAGGAACCCCAGTTTCTTCAGATGAGCCTTTTTTCCCTGTCGTGTTCATTTTCCCTGCGCCCACGCCGTCTAATGGGTTAAAAGCATTGGTCGCGGTTTGATAATAATTGATTCCTAAAAAGTCAGGCTTTGCAGATTCGAGTAATTCTGCATCTCCTTCTTCTATTTTCGGTGCCCAACCACGTTCTTCTAAAAATCTCATCGCAGTAATTGGATACTTGCCCCACATATAGACATCCATCCAATAGTTTGCCATCAAATCTTCTGCGTTTTCTGCTGCTAAAATATTTTTAGGATCACTATTAAGCGGATAATTTGGCGTATAGGCAAAGCTTGGACCAATTTTCCCTGGCATTTCTAATTCATGAAATTTATTGATTACTGACGCATTGGCCAAGTTAGCGATATGATTCACTTGATACATCCGTTTAGGGTCAGTGACACCTGGTGGATGCACAGCCAATAAATAACCTAGTGAGGTAAATATATTTTGTTCATTCAAACTAATCCAATAATGGACTTTTCCACGAAAAGCATTGAATAACGTTTCCGCATAATTGGTGAAATCTTCGATGATTTTACGTGATTCCCATCCAGCGTATTCTTCTTGCAATGCTTGTGGCAAATCCCAATGATACAAAGTCAACATTGGCTCAATCCCATTTTTGATCAATTCATCAATCAATTCTTCATAAAAATTCAAGCCTGCTTGGTTGATTTCTCCACGACCATTTGGGAAAATACGTGTCCATGCAACAGAAAAGCGGTAAGCTTTTAATCCTTGCTCTTTCATTAAGGCGATATCTTCTTTAAAACGATGGTAGTGATCAACGGCTAAATCGCCATTTGTTCCTTTAAACGTCTTCCCAGGAATACGCACAAAACGGTCCCAGACAGATTCTCCTTTACCATCTTCTTGCCATGCTCCTTCTACTTGATAAGCAGCAGAGGCTGATCCCCATAGAAAATCATTGGGAAATTCAGTTAGTTTTTGGTGTTCCATTGATATCTTCCTTTCTTGCTTTAATGCTTACTAAAATAGAACAACACGAAACCCCTTTCAATACAAAAGGATAAATAGAAATTTTATTTACTAGCGCTAATATCTATTTATAGGAAATAAGACCAGCTGACTAAACACAATACAAATAATAACTAAAAAGCACAATTCAAATACAGCAATCAAGAGTGTGTCCCAATTACTTTCTATAATCAATATAAATTATTTCAAAAAACTAAAATATTCTGTAAATTTACAGTGATGATCGCGACATTTCCCTAAATAAGTAGTTAAAGAGTAGCTAAAGAAAAAGATTGCACTTCCTGAATGAAGAATGAATTTGGAAGTACAACCTTTCTTAGTTGGCTGGAGTGACGTCTTCGCCAAACCATTTATCTGATATTTTTTGAAACTCCCCTGTTTTTTCTAATTGTATAAACCCTTCATTGATTTTTTTCACCAGTTTGTTATCGCTCTTGCGGGCGCCTACGACAAAATCTTCGCTTTTATAATCACCAGTGATCATATTGAACTCATCAAGCTCGCTTCTTTGTTTTAAGTAATACCCCGCATAAACTTTATCCATCAATAGACCATTGATTCGACCGCTTTTCAAATCAATCAATGCTTAATTAAAGCTATCGTATAAGACAGCATCTTGATTTTTCACGAAATCTTTTAGGACTTGCGGTTGCTTAGTAAACGCATCATAACCAGAAGAGCCATTTTGTGCCCTAATACTTTTCCCTTCATTTGAGCAAAGCTTATGATTCCTGATTTTTTAGTGGTGATTAATTCTTGTTCATTTTGCATATAAGGCTTAGTAAATTGGACTTTTTTCGCTCTTTCTGCTGTTTTAGAATAACCATTCCAAATGAGGTCAATAGTTCCATTGTTCAGTTCAAATTCTTTCATTGACCAATCTATTGGTTGAAATTCAACATTTATTCCATACTCTTTAAAAACTGCTGTAGCAAGATCAATATCAAATCCTGTTAATTTGCCATCTTTATCACGAAAACCCATTGGCACAAAAGTATCATCTAACCCAATGATGATTTTCTTTTCTTCTTTGATGCTTGACCAATTGTCTTGGTTGGCCTTTTCATTTCTACAGCCAGTAAGAAAGAAGATTCCTACAAAAATGGCAAGTATCAAATTTATTTTTTTCATTTCTGTGTCTCTCCTTTTTACTTAGTTGGAATGACTTTCACTAATTGATCTCCTACGTTTTCAGCAAAAATCATGTCGTGTGTCACAATAATCTGAGTCACGTCTTCGGATTTTAATGAGACAATCAACTGTTCAACTTGTTGACGGAGTTCTGGATCCAAAGCACTTGTAGGTTCATCATAAGCTAAAACACGTGGATTCATTGCCAGTGCACGAGCAATGGCTACTCGTTGTTTTTGTCCACCAGATAATTGATAAGGATAGTTATCTAACAAATCACTAATTCCAAGAGAAGTAGCTAGTTCTTTTGCGTTTTTCGTATATACTTCTTTGGATTGCTTCAAGACCAGCTTAGGCGCTAAAATAATATTATCAAAGATACTTAAATGTGGAAAAAGTTGGAAATCTTGAAAAACGACACCAACGACTTGTTCTTTTGTTTTTAATTCAAATGGATTGAAAGGTATACTATCTAAGTAAAATTCTCCACTATCTGCTTTTTCTAATCCAGCTAAAATTCTCAAGAGAGTCGTTTTCCCACCACCAGAAGGACCAACGATTGCCATTGTTTGACCGTCAGGAATAACTAAATCTAAGTCTTGGATGACTTTCTTTTCCCCAAATGCTTTACTTACTTGTTTTAATTCAATCATGACTGTTCCTCCTAGCGATAATAATTTAATTTTCCTTCAACTTGTTTCATGATAAGTGTTAAAATACCAGTTAAAGCTAAATAGATAAAAGCTACACCTAGTAATGGCAACAGTGTCGCATCACGTTCCATGGCAATATTACCTGCGCGCATGACATCTCCTAGACCTAAGATATAGATCAAAGATGAATCTTTTACTAAGTTAATCACTTCATTACCGACAGAAGGTAACACGATCTTGGACACTTGTGGGATAATGATTTTTGTGACTGTTTGAAATGGACTTAATTGTAAAACCTGTGCTGCTTCATATTGGCCTTGCGGTATAGACTGGATACCGCCACGAAAAATTTCAGCAAAATATGCAGCATAATTTAAGATAAACGCAAGAAGTGCTGCTTCAAAACGATCAAATACAATCCCGATTGTGGGTAACCCATAAAACACAAAAATCAATTGCAACAATAACGGCGTTCCACGCATGATCCAAACATAGGTCTGCAAGAAGTAGCGAATAGGTTTAAAATGTAAGGATAATCCTAGTGCTAAGATGATTCTTAGTGGCAGAGAACCTATTAAGGTAAAAATAAATAATTGCAAGGTTGTGAGAGCCCCCACCAACAATTGCGGCATGACTTCCATTAAATAATTCATTTCTTTTTTCCTCCTTATAAATAAAAAAATCCCCTTGACTTTCGCCAAGAGGACGTATAACACGTGATCCCACCTCTGTTTGTTTCTTTTTCACAAAAGAAACCTCACGCAGTCATCCCAGAAGCAAGGTAAAACAAAAAGGAAATAAATACCCGAACTTTCCTCCTCTTAAAGATAAAAAACGTCCTCTGATCAACTGATCAAAGGACGTAAATTACGTGGTTCCACCTTTTTTTGTTAATCCCTCACGGAAATTAACCTTATCTGGTCATCAAACAATGACCGCAGATATAACGGGCTTCCCGGACTTTCCTACTTAGTTTCAGAAAATCGACTCCAAAATGCGTTTCACCATTAACTGCTATCTCTTTTCACCTACCAGAGACTCTCTTAAAACATTTAATCGCTACTCTTCTTTTCGATGTCGTTTGTTTTAACTTACGTGTAATTTACATGAATATTTTTCATTTGTCAAACCTTTTTTGTGATAAACTAAAGAAAAACAAAAGGAAGCGGTCAATCATGCCATTTGCTACTGAAAGTGAAGCCTATATATTACTTGATGAACTATCTATCCATTATCAAAAAAATGGAACATCCAGCAATTACATCTGTTAAAAATTTACCCTTTTCTCTTCCAGGTACACAAGTAAAAAATCTCTTATTAAAAGCCAAAAAAGGAAAAACCATTTACTTAGTTATCTTACCAGATGAAAAACAAGCCAATTTGAAACATCTTGCTGAACAATTAAACGAAAAACGGTTGTCCTTTGTTTCAGAAGAACAGCTTCATGTCTTGTTGGGGGTTCCTGCTGGGACAGTTACGCCACTTGCACTGACTCATGACAAAGCGCATGCGATCCAAGTAGTAATTGATTCTTCGATTGATCAAAATGACACAGTAGGCTTTCATCCAAATATCAATACGGCAACCTTGATCATGCAATTTTCAGATTTCATCAAAATATTAACATACTTAGATCATTTACCTATCTACAAAGAATTATAAGAAAAAGAGTGTGAGACAAAATGAGGTGCGCCCTAAATACGTATAGACAGCGGAAGCAAATCCTTCGGAAATAAGTGCTTCTGTCTCAGCCTCTTTTTCTGTGTGCTTTTCGCTTCATTCTTTTGCCATTGCAGCTTTTAAGGCTGCTGCTAATGGGCTCTCTTCAGGTTCTTGGGCTTGCGCATATTTTTTCAATAGACGGCGTTCTTCATGCTTAGTTATTTTTTTCTTTTGCTCTTTTTTACCTAACATTTTTTCTGTTGTACCATCATATTTACAGCGGAAATAAGAGCCATTTTTACCTTCAATGATTTCCATTTTCCGATGACATTGTGGACAACGATGATTGGAAACTTTTGGATCTTTTCTCCTACGGCAGTGACAATCTTGGTTCGTACAAACATAGATCTTCCCATCACGTGTGTTTTTCTCACGAAGGTTTGCTCCACAATCCGGACATTTCTTTTGCGTGATTGAAAAATCTTGATATGTTTGTTTACTTGTTTTAATCTCTTGAACCAGTCGTTTGGTTTCTTGTTCGATGCTCTTTAAAAATTGTGCGGCTTGTTTTTTACCCAATGCAATTGCTTCTAGATCCTTTTCCCAGCTTTCAGTCAATTCTGGCGTCACGAGTGACGGATTCACCAATTCTAAAAGTTGTTTTCCCTTTGGTGAGACTTGTAGACCTTGTGGTGTCCGTTCCATCAATTCAGATTTAATCAATTTTTCAATGATCTCAGCTCTAGTAGCTGGCGTACCTAAACTGTATTTTTCCATTTGTCCTAGAAGAGTGGCTTCTGTCAATGGTTTAGGTGGTGCCGATAATTCCTTTTTGATCGTAAAATTTGGTTGGACTCGCATGCCTTCTGTCCAAGAAACGGCCTGAATGTCCTCGTGAGTCGACTCTTTCCAACCAGTCTGTAGAATTTTATTTTGACGAAAGACAAATTGCGCCTTGTCAAACACGACAGTTACTGTTGTTTGACTGATGATATGTGGCTCAGCAAACAACCCTAAAAAACGTGTCACGATCATTTGATAGATTTTTTGTTCTTCATTACTTAGTTTCTCATAACGTGGCCGATTTTCAGTCGGTAACAACGCATGGTGATCTGTGACCTTATTGTCTTGAAATACTTTCGTTTGGCGGACAATGGCCCCATGTTTTAGGTATTTGCTTCACTTCTGGTGCAAAATCACTCACTGCTTGTAAACGTTCTTTCATCGTACTTTTCATATCATTTGTCAAATATTTGCTATCGGTGCGTGGATACGTCACGATTTTATGTGTTTCATATAAACTTTGAACAAGTCCCAATGTTTTTTTAGCCGAATAGCCATAGCGTTGATTAGCTTCTCGTTGGATCTCAGTCAAATCATAAGGTAAGGGGGCAGACTCTGTTTTCGTTTTCTATTTAATTGAGGTAACGATTCCTTTGCTCTTCGCTAGGTTTTGCACTAAAGCTTGGGCTTCTTCATGTTTTTTTAAAGCAAATTGATTTTTTTGTACCATTTTAGCTTGCTCTTTTTCTACTTCCAATAAAATTGAAAAATAAGTTTGCGGTTTGAATGTTTCAATTTTTCTTTCTTGGGCTCTGACTAAAGCCAGTGTTGGTGTCTTTACTCGTCCCGCAGATAAATTATCTTGATACTTGACAGTTAGTGCACGAGTAACATTCAAACCGACTAACCAATCCGCTTTGGAGCGTGCCAACGCTGAATGATAAAGTGCGTCATACTCTTTTGCTGGTTTTAATTGTTTAAAACCTATTTTGATCGCCTTATCTGTTTGTGAAGAAATCCAGAGTCTTTTTACCGGCTTATTGAAGCGGACATAATCGAGGATCCAACGAGCAACTAATTCCCCTTCTCTTCCTGCATCTGTTGCGATAACAGCTTCTGTAATGTCCTTACGTTGCACCAATTGTCTGATTGCTTTCAATTGATATCCTGTTTTAGGCAATGGTTTAATCCCCATATTCTTAGGAATCATTGGTAAGGTTTCCATTTGCCAGCTTTGCCATTCTTTATTTAGATCTTCTGGCATTTTCAACCCTAACAAATGACCAAGGGCCCAAGTAACGATCACCTTGGGTCCTTCATAATAATTTTTGTGTTTTTGGTTAGCACCAAGAACCTTACTTAGATCTTTCGCAACGCTTGGTTTTTCCGCTAGAATTAGTTATTTCATAAAATTCCTTTCTGCTTTCTAAAGTGATCGGTTGACGATTTTTTAATAAAGCCAATCCCTTGTATTGTTGGAGATCATCATCACATTCCTCACACCAGCGCTCTTCTCCATCATTCCAAAAGGCACTTAGAAAGTTACTTTTTGCATTGATATATTCATATTTATTTTTTATGCTCAGCCATTTTTGTTCATAATTTGCTTGGGCTTCTTCAAAAGAATGAAATGATTCTTCCATCTCGATATCTTCTTCCCAATTTTCAAAAAACCACCAAGGCTCATTATCACCGAACATCGTAACTACTTGATACATACTCGTGCTCCTTCTCTTCGCATTTTCCTAGACTCATCTTAGTCACTTTTCAAGAAAGTTGCAAGAAATTTCTCTTATAAAAGGGGCATTTTATGAATTAGTTTATTTTAAAGAAAAGCATACACTTATTTACTTGGTAATGTCGCAATGAAATCATTGATCATCCATACATAACTATCTTCTGGTGACACTGTTGGTTCTTTTGTAAAATAGCCTAAAAACCGTAAGGAGAGGTAGCCATGGATGATACTTCGTAACTCCCTGCTTCGATGGATTTTTTCTTCTCTTGTTAAATCAAATGATTCAAACAGCTTAAGAATTATTTGGTTTGTTTTATGGATTCCTTCTAACAAAATCTCCTCATTTTGTAGTTTATAATAAATAAATGTAGATGAAAATTTTCAGAAAGAAGGATATGGCATTGACCACAAGCTTAAAAGAAAAAATATTTAGAAAAAGGGAAACATGGGAACAAAATCTATTCGTCTTATGGTTTGGAACGTTTATGGCCGGGATTGGATTTAGTCTTGTGATGCCCTTTATGTCATTATACATAGATACGTTAGGAAATTATAATACGTCCCAATTGAACTTTTGGAGTGGGCTAACTTTTTCTTCGACCTTTTTAGTCACTACTTTAATTTCTCCTTGGTGGGGGAAACTGGCAGACCAAAAAGGCAGAAAATTGATGCTTTTGCGTGCTTCCTTGGGGATGGCTATCGTTATCTCTTTAATGGGTTGCTTAACTAGCGTGTATCAGCTCATTGCTCTTCGCTTGTTACAAGGAGTTTTTTCAGGTTATATAAGTAACGCAACAGCGCTTGTAGCAACGGGGACACCTAAAGAAAAAAGTGGACAAGTTCTTGGTACATTAGCCACTGGTTCAGTCACAGGAACGTTACTTGGACCGTTACTAGGTGGAATCTCTGCTTCAGCGTTTGGTTATCGCCCCAACCTTCTTTATTACGGTAATCATTTTATTCTTCGTCTTTTTGTTAAGTCTCTTTTTTGTTCATGAAGTATTTGTCCCGATAAAAAAAGAAAACATGGCTTCAGCAAAACAAATCTTCAAAGATTTAAAATATCCACATGTAGTTCTTGGCATGTTCGTTACAACAATGATCATCCAAGCATCTAATAACTCCATCAGTCCAATTATTAGTTTATATATCCGTCAATTGCTAAATGGTCATGGAAGTGTCACACTAGTCAGTGGTATTATTGCTTCAATTCCAGGAATTGCCACATTGATTGCTGCTCCTCGATTTGGTCGTTTAGGAGATAGGATCGGTAGTGAGCGAATTTTAGCGATTGGTTTAGGATTTGCTATTTTAGTTTACATTCCGATGGCTTTTGTCACTAACGTGTGGGAACTTGCTGCCTTACGCTTTTTGATCGGTATTTCTGATGCTTGTCTTTTACCAGCAGTTCAAGCATTAATCACAAAATACTCCCCACACCATGCTGCTGGACGAATCTTCAGTTACAACCAATCTTTTCAAGCAACTGGGAATGTAGTAGGTCCAATGATTGGTTCCAGCGTCTCTAGTATTTTCGGTTACCGTGGTGTTTTTCTTTCTACCTCTTTATTAGTATTGATGAATTTATTACTGGTTAGGCACAATACCCAAGAAATCACTACCAGAGAAGATGCCGATTCTACTGAGCTATCCCGCTTCAAAAAAAACAAACGCAACCACATGGAGACTAATAGTGCCACTAAATACAGAAATCACTAATAAAATAAAAAAGATTGCAATAAAAAATACGGTAAATCAAAGTTTTTTCCTTTGCCCGCAGTCTGCTCAACGTGTGATTCTAATTGATTTTATTTTTCTTCATGCTACCATGGATATAGAAAAAGAGGCAGGGACAGAAGCGTTTAATTCCAAGAAATAAGCTGAAATTCACAAAAATTTGAAAAGCAATTTCCGTGAATTTCAGCTTATTTCCGAAGGTGTTGCTTCTGCTCCCGCCGTTTATCCATATTTAGAGTGTGAAACAAAAGGAATCTTTACTTTTGTCCCATACTTAATGTAGAACCGTTAAAAAGACAGCGGTAGTTTTAATAGTTTTTTGTTTAAACCATCTTGCTGACCAAAGCGAAGGATGGTTTATTTTTTATTGTCGTTTTTGATAGTTAGAACTAACAAAGAAAAGATTGAAACAATACACATTTCAATCTTTTCTTTACTTATATCATTATGCGGCACTCATTTTTCATCAATAATTCATTACACGTATTGCAGCACTTTTTCTTCGCTATAAGCGTGATCAATCAATCCCCCGCCTAAACATTCCATGCCATCATAAAAGACAACTGCATGACCAGGAGTAATTGCTCGCACGGGTTCGTCAAAAAGGACTTCGGCACGATTACCTTCTAACAAACGAACAGTTACTGGTACATCTTGTTGGCGGTAACGGAATTTAGCGCTACATTTAAATTCTTTTGGCGTTGGTTCATTGATCGTGAAATGGATTTCACTTGCATCAAGACTCGTTGCATACAATGCAGGATGATGGAATCCTTGACCAACATATAAAGTGTTTGTTGCTAGATCTTTCCCTACGACAAACCAAGGTTCTTGTGAAGCGCCACCGCCACCAATCCCTAAGCCTTGCCTTTGTCCAATGGTATAATACATCAAGCCAGCATGTTGCCCCTTGACTTCGCCATCAAGAGTCACCATGTTCCCCTTTTTGGCTGGTAAATAGTTACTTAAAAACTGTTTGAAATTCTTTTCACCAATAAAACAAATACCTGTAGAATCTTTCTTTTTAGCCGTAGCTAGACCCGCACGTTCTGCTATTGCACGTACTTGAGATTTTTCCATGCCTCCCAAAGGAAACATAGTTTTTGATAATTGATCTTGTGATAATTGGCTAAGAAAATAAGTTTGATCCTTGTTGTTGTCTACGCCACGAAGCATATGCGAAACGCCGTTTTCATCTCTAATCACTTGCGCGTAATGACCAGTTGCCACATATTCAGCACCTAAATCCATGGCATAATCTAAAAATGCTTTAAATTTGATTTCTTTGTTGCACATCACATCTGGATTAGGGGTTCGACCAGCTCGATATTCCGCTAAGAAATATTCAAACACTCGATCCCAATATTCTTTTTCAAAATTGACAGAATAATAAGGAATGCCGATTTGAGAAGCAACTTTTGCTACATCCTTATAATCCTCTGTGGCAGTACACACGCCATTTTCGTCAGTATCGTCCCAATTTTTCATAAAAATACCAATCACGTCATACCCTTGTTCTTTTAATAAAAGTGCTGTTACAGATGAGTCAACACCGCCGCTCATCCCAACGACAACGCGTGTTTTGCTGTTGTCTTTCATGGTATCACCATCATTTCAATTAGATTCTGAAACATCTACGAGTTGAAGGTCGCAACTTTTCAGTGTTTTACATTATACGTCATATTTTTGAAAATTTCATCCTTTATTTCTCACATCTTAAACTAACCTCATGTATTTAAAAATGAACAGCTAGTGATTCGAATGAACAACTCTTTCGCATAGATCCCTAAGGAGAAAAAGAAGGAAAAGCCTTCAAAACATTTATGTTTTCCTAAATAACTATTCCTTTTCTCATTTTTTATGTATTATTTATAAACAGCTATTTCCTTATTTCATCCGCTTACTTTTCTTTTTTGCTAAATATACAGATGATCTTCTAATAAACTCCATCTTTTTGAAAAATTTTAAGTTGGCTCCATCAGTCATCCAATATCCGGTCATGATAAAGACACATAAAGCAGGATTCACCTTCAAGTGAGGAATAAAAACTCGTAAAAATAAGCGAAAGAGTAGATAAAATCAATGCAAATTTCGTATACATTTTCCTTTTTCGCGAGAACAAACAACAATTCTATTGATCAAGGGTATTTTTAAACAAGAACAATTACCTCTTTACAATCAATTATCTTTGTCAACTATTTGGTTATAGTTATAGACCTAGGATCCAAATGTCGATATGAAAATAAGTGGCAAATACATAATTGATCCCTAGGAGGAACCATTTGGCTCTTCCATTATCAAGACCTGTTGAAAGAATAAGTCCTATTAAGCCAGAAAGGCTCATTAGAATGAGATATTTAATAATTTCCCCATCAAGCGTTATTAAATAGTAATTGATTATAATGAAATAGACAGTTGAATATATCATTGGAAGCCCTAATAGAATCACCTGCACCCGTTGTTGTGTTTTTTTTCTTGGCAACCTTTGTGACATTATGGGAAGTAATAAATAAGTAAGCGTCGATGCTACTAAAATCATTCCTCCAAACAAAGGGATAAGAATGACAACAAAACTATAAACAGTAATAAAGTGAACGAACACACTCCATCCTTTTAAAGAATTTGAACGTGCACCGGTAGAAAAAATTAAACTGAGTCCACTGAGTAAACAGCTAGGATAATAAACGAACGCTACATTTTTGGTCGCTGTAAATAATTTATAAAGCATACCGATACCATAAATATCCATTACTAGTAACACAATTGGCAACACACTACAGACTAAAAAAATCTTTGAAAACTTCGTACAGGTCTTACTTGTTAACGGCAACATTGTCACCACTCCTTTTAAAAAAATTCATCCGTTTAGGCATTTTTTATTTACTCTTTTGTATAAGCCTCCATCGTACACAAAAGAGATACGGACATGGATAGCCCTAAACCGATTAAAAAAGGCCGGAACCGAAAGGGTAAAACCTCAATAAATAAGAAAAATTCACGAAAATTGACAAGAAACACAAAAACGAGTTTTTGAT
Organism: Enterococcus lacertideformus; assembly: GCA_015680865.1. GTDB lineage: Bacteria > Bacillota > Bacilli > Lactobacillales > Enterococcaceae > Enterococcus_B > Enterococcus_B lacertideformus. The sequence continues at coordinate 63,495 of JADAKE010000020.1, forward strand.
GTTGATTGTAACCTACTTGGTCTTGGTGTTTTTCAAATTTTTGTGAATTTCAGCTTATTTTTCGAAGAAGTTGCTTCTGCTCTCCCCGTTTATACGGAGTGTGAAACAAAAGGGATCTTTACTTTTGTCCCACACTCCTCTTTTTACTTACCATAAAATCACAACTGTTTTTGGCATCGCAAATCAACTTATACTTCTTCAAATAGTCCGCGGCTGATCATACTGTCCATTAGAAAATAAAATTTATCTTGGCTCATTTTTTGTTTCTCGTCTTTAAAAATATTGACCGCTCTCAATCCTTTTGCTGTCGTAATTGACATTTTTAATGTTTGGATGTCTTTTGAAACAGTGATTTTTAATTTAAAACCTTCTTTGCTTTGAGGCGTTGCATCTAACGGACGAATCAATTGATAGTTGCCGCCATTTGTTTCTGTAAATCCATTGTCTTTCAATGTATAACGTTTTGCATCTGGATGTAAGCGATAGCTCTTTGTTGCTCCTAATACTGTGGCTGTTTTTTCAAATGCCATAATTTTCACCTCTGTAAATTTGATTTCTACTTCTATTATAAAAGTTTCCTCCATTATTTACTAGGCTTTTTCCCACTTAGATTGATTGAAGTAGCAACTCAAGGAATCGTTGGACTTCTTCTTTGGTATTTCCATAACCAAAACTAATACGGATGGATTCCCTTAAAACTGGCGTATCTTTACCATACATAGCCTCCAATACATGAGAAGGCTCGATATTTCCTGCAGTGCAGGCTGACCCAGTAGAAATAGCAACCCCTTTTAAATCCAATTTCATTAAAAGAAAGTCGTTCATTATCCCAGGCAAACGGAGATTTAAAACATGTGGAAGCTTATTCTTTAAATCACCGTTCACTTGATAAGTGATCCCTTCTTTTTCTAAAGTAGCCAATATCAACTGTTGAAACTCTGCATATTTTTTGCTTCTTGCTTCTCGTTCTTCTGGTGTCAGTAACTTGACTGCTTGAGCCATCCCCCAGATGCCGACAAGATTCTCAGTACCTGCCCGACGTTTTTCCTCCTGTTCACCACCTAAAAACAGTGCAGGAATGTTTATGCCGTCTCGCTTGTATAAAAAACCTACACCTTTAGGACCGTTGATTTTATGAGCTGAAATGCTGAGCAGATCAATGCCTAATTCTTTAGGTTTAATGGTTTGATTCCCGTAAGCTTGGACTGCATCTGTATGGAAGTAAGCAGGATGATCACGTAACCGATCGCCGATAGCTTTAATCGGCATCAAATTACCAATTTCATTATTTCCAAACATAATTGATACTAGAATCGTGTCTTTTCTTAATGCTTTTTCAAAATCTTCTAACGTAAGATTACCTTTTTCATCAACTGGTAAATAGGTCACTTCAAATCCTTTTGTTTCTAAAAATTTCATCGTATTCAATACGGCTGGATGTTCAATAACGGTAGTAATCAAGTGCTTGCCTTCTTTTTTACGTGAAAAAGCGGTCTCTAAGATTGCTGTATTATCTCCTTCTGTTCCACCACTATTAAAAATAATTTCGTGTTCATTAACCTGTAAACTATCAGCAATGATTTGTCTTGCTGTTTCTAACTTTTCATGGGCCATTCGTCCAAATCCATGGATACTCGAAGGATTCCCAAAAGTTTCTTGCATCAACGTCGTCATTTCCTGAATGACTTGGGGATGCATGGGTGTCGTTGCTGCATGATCTAAATAGATTTTTTCCAACTTGTTTCATCCCTTCAAAATAGAACTAGGCACATTCTAGCATAAAATAGTGAAGTTACCAAAGGAACACTCATTAAAAAAACAAGAACCTTTTAGGTAAAAATAAATTGGTGTGTAAGACAAAACAAATGGTTACTTCAGCTAACACACACCAGCTACAATAAAAAGTGTAAAAAAGTAGCTCCTCCAAAAAAATAAGCTAAGGTTCACAAAAATCAAAGAGTAATTTTCATGAATCTCAGCTTATTTATCAAGTCTAAATACTAGCCATGATTTTTATTTTATTAAAAACGAATGCTGGAAAGTTAATCATATCCTTTTTCTTCTAAGCGAAACAGAGGACTCATTGACGTATTTTCGTGAATCCGTTTGACTGCTTCACCCATTAAATCTGAACAAGTAACAACCGTTAAATTATTCGGATGCCGGTCTTCTTGAGTATAGACAGAATCAGTGATGCAAATATCTTTGATTGGTGCATCATCTAAAAGTTGTTTTGCTGGAGCAGATAACAACCCATGAGAAGCACAGGCATAAATATCTTTTGCCCCATTTTCTTTCAATACATTTGCTGCACGTGCCAATGTTGCCCCAGTATTTAAGATATCATCAACCATGATACATGTTTTGCCTTGTACATTACCAATTACATAGCCACTATTTTCATCGTAATCATCTGCATGGTCTACGATCGCCAATGTACTGTTCAAGTATTCAGAAAGACTTCTTGCTCGTTGCACGCCACTATTTTTTGGAGATACAACGACAATATCGTCACCTATTAAGCCTAATTGACGATAATAGTGAGCAAATAACGGCATAGTAAATAAGTTATCAACAGGGATATCAAAGAATCCTTGAACCTGGACAGTATGCAGATCCAAAGTCAAGACACGGGTCGCTCCAGCTTCTTGGATTAAATTAGCAATTAGTTTCGCTGTGATTGGTTCATGTGGTTTTGCTGTTCGGTCTTGCCTTGCATAACCATAGTAAGGTAAAACAACATTGATCGTTTTTGCACTGGCACGTTTCATTGCGTCAATCATAATCAATAACTCCATATAGTAATCATTGACTGGTTGATTCGTTGACTGCACGATGTAAACATGATCCCCACGTATACTTTCTTCAACATTGATTGAAATTTCTCCATCACTAAATTGTTTTACGACACTTTTTCCTAGTTCTGTTCCAAAAACCTTTGCAATTTTTTCTGCTAATGGTCGATTGCCATTTAAGCTAAAGATTTTCAACGTGTCATCCTGATACTTTTTACTCATGTTGTCCTCCCTAATGTTCTCTTCTTCGATAGTTTAACATATTTTTCGAAGTTTTTCTGTTCATTTTTTGTAAATAATTTTTAGGGAAGCGAAACTGTCCCATTACACCAACGAGCAGAAATGATTTGCTGTGCGTTTCCCCAATTATCGTGTACTTTGTAAAAACGTTCCCCCGCTGCTGACTCATAATAAGCATACGCTGTTACCCAATGATTGCCATACGTGCTCCCTAAAATTTTCAAGATACCTAAAATAACTGGCTTGCCTTGGCGAATACGCTTGGTTGCTCGTTGCCAAGAACCCACAGCAGTGCTTCTAGCTGTTAATTGGTTCTCTGTGTTTTAAAAAAACTGGTAATTCCTGTACTTACTTGAAATGGAACTGTTGGTAATCCCAAAGGTTGGATCATTTCCCTTAATACTTCACTTAATTTCTCACAATCCTTTGACCCTTTTTCTCGTAAATTTGGAGGAATCATCCGGTCATTCTGAAAATCTTGGTAATAAGCTAGTAGAACGGTTGCTGCATAAGTCCCACAAAGGTAACCAGAAGGCGTAATCCAATTTTTGTAGTTCAAAAACCTTTTTTCAGGAAGCCCTACCCAACAATTCGTCAATTCTTGCCCCTTTTCCTTTGGTTGGATCAATGGAATGTTGGCACTATAAGTTTCTAACCAATGCAAAATTGCCTTTCCTCTGTTTCTAAGCGTCTATAGGTTTCACTTGCGTCTAAGTAAGAATTAGCTGCCGGTCCGTACTCTATGAGCCGTTTATCTTTATCAAAGAACACATAACTTTCATCTTCAAAGATCAATGATGTCACTAATTTCCCTTCTTTAGAAATCAGCTGTTCAATCGCACTTAAACGCTTATTTTGGCCATCTAGATTTAAAGAAAGCACCTTTTCTACCTCGTACTTCAGAATCAACCACCTCCGTCTTTCTTATTATAAGAGAAATTACCATAAAAACAAATGAGAACAATTCAGATAGAATTACAGTTTTTACCCGTCAAGTCTTTCTAGAAAACTCTTCTTTCTATTTGTTTATTCATTGTTTTTGTACGATAATAAGGGCATTAGATAAAAGGAGCGATAGTAAATGAATAAAGAACTTTTAAAACAAGATTTTTTTGAAGCTGTAAATGAAAAATGGCTCAAAACCGCAAAAATCCCTGCCGACAAACCAGTAACTGGCGGTTTTCAAGACTTAGTTGATGGCATTGATGAGCTCTTAATGACCGACATCGATCGCATGCTTGCTGACCCAAAAGCTGTCAAGTCAGATATGATGCAACACTTTCTTCATTTTTATCAATTGGCAAATGATTATGATAGAAGAAACCAATTAGCAGAAAAACCATTACTTCCTTTACTTGAGCGGATTGAAAAAATCGAATCCTTTGAAGAATTAAACCAAAAATTTCCAGTTTGGACATTGGATAGCTTACCTTTACCATTTAGCTTAGATATCGATGCTGATATGAAAAATGCACAAACCAATGCCTTGTTTGCTTATCCACCTTCTTTGTTTTTACCAGACAAAACTTACTATACCGATGAACATCCCAATGGTGCTCAACTATTAGGTGTTTTTTTTGACATGATGGTCCAACTAGTCGAACTTTCTGGAAAAGATAAAAGCCAAGCAGAAACGATCGTTGAGCAAGCAATCCAATTTGATAAATTAGTCGCTCCTCATGTAAAAAATGCAGAAGAAAAAGCCGATTATAGCAAAATGTATAACCCTCAACCTTTTGCTACCTTTAGTCACTATACGGATAACCTTGATTTAAAAAAATTGACAGTGGGGCTGATCGGTACAACACCTGATAAGGTGATCGTCACAGATCCGGTTTATTTTGAACATTTAACAGAGATCTTAACAACTGAGCATTTCCAATTACTAAAAAGCTGGATGATTGTAAAAACGATCCGCTCATTAAGTGGTTATCTATCAGAGGAATTTAGACAAATCAGTGGGCTCTTTTCTCGTGCCATTTCCGGCACAGACGAAGCCATGCCTCAAAAAAAAGCAGCTTATTATTTAGCTTCCAGTCAATTTGACCAAGTTGTCGGTGATTATTATGGAAAAAAATACTTTGGAGAAACGGCTAAAAACGATGTCGAACAAATGATTCAAAAGATGATTCTTGTTTACAAGAAACGCTTAGAAGAAAACAACTGGTTAAGTAATGCCACAAGAAAAAAAGCGATCGTCAAATTAGAAAATTTAGGGGTACAAGTAGGCTATCCAGAACAAATCCCATCTTTATTCAAGCAGTATAAAACAGTCACAAAAGAAGAAGGCGGGACCCTACTTTCCAATGCCTTGGTATTTAGTAAAGTAGCGTTAAAAGAACGTTTTTCTCGCTGGAATAAACCTGTAGATCGGACAGAGTGGGAAATGAGCGCCGATACAGTGAATGCTTATTATCATCCCTTCAGAAATATCATTGTGTTCCCAGCAGCGATTTTACAAACTCCGTTTTATAGTTTAGAACAATCTAGTTCTGCCAACTACGGTGGAATTGGTGCTGTCATCGCCCATGAAATCTCTCATGCTTTTGATAACAACGGTGCTTTATTTGATGAATATGGTAATTTAAATAATTGGTGGACTGAAGAGGATTTGGCACACTTCCAAGAAAAAGCTCAAGCAATGATCGAAGAATTCGATGGATTACCATTTGCTGATGGCAACGTTAATGGAAAGCTCACTGTTTCTGAAAATATCGCAGATGCAGGTGGCTTGAGTTGTGCATTAGAGGCAGTAAAAACAGAAAATGAATGCTCAGAATCATTAGAGGAATTCTTTTTCAGCTGGGCAACGATCTGGCGTACAAAAGCAAAAAAAGAATACCAACAACTGCTATTGCAAATCGATGTCCATGCTCCAGCCAAATTACGAGCAAACATCCAACCACAAAACTTAATTGAATTCTACGAAACCTTTGGGATCAAAGAAACAGATGCTATGTATTTACCACCCGAAAAACGCGTGCATATTTGGTAAAGTTGCGAAAGCATCGGATAGCCCCAATAACAATAAGAAAAATTTTTTTATCTGCTTCAAAAGTTAAGAACAAAAAAGCCAAAACTGGTTGAAAGTAAGAAACTTTTTCACCTGTTTTGGTTTTTTATTGACTTTTATTTTTATCTGGTTTGATGTATCCGTACTAGATATTCTTCCTATAATAACTAAAACAAAACACACAACTCTTTTTTGTAGTTACTTGATGATCGTTGCTCCTAGTGTGGTTTCAAAGTGCTTCAAAGCCCATTCATGACCAATTGGATCGAAACTAGCTACAGCCTCTTCATAAATAAATAGCTTGTATCCTAAGTTATAAGCATCTACTGCTGTATGCAGTACACAGATATCCGTGCAAACACCAATTAAATAAAGTTCTGTAACTCCACGTTCACGTAAGCGAATATCTAAATCTGTCCCGCTAAAAGCAGAATAATGACGTTTATCGATCCAATAAATATTTTCTTGATTTTTTGCTGATTCATATACCTTTTGTAATGAGCCATAAAGCTCACGACCGCTTGTCCCAATCACATTATGAGCTGGAAATAGTTTGTTTTCTGGATGAAAAGGATCAGTCGGATCATGGGCATCAATGGCAAACACGACAAATTCATTTTCTTTAATAAATTTTTTTGTATAATTGGTCAACGCTGTCTCAATCGCTTGTCCTGATTCACCCGTTGTTAACTTCCCATCATCTGCAACAAAATCGTACGTATAATCAATTAAGATCAATGCTTTCATTTCGTCATCTTCTTATACGAGATGTTTAACAAATTCAATCACCATTTCTGCAGAGTATTTACCCGCATCTTCGATAAAATCATCGAAACTTTGAGTTGCTGAATGATCTGCTGTATCACTCATTGCAAGGACAATCAAGAAAGGAATATTAAATTGGCGAGCCGTTTGTCCGATAGCAGCCCCTTCCATTTCACAAGCGAGAGCTTCTGGAAAATTAGTCAAAATGGCTTTTACTTTATCGGGCGAGTCAACAAATGCATCCCCTGTAACGATTAACCCTTCTTTTACATTCAAGTTTTTTGCTTTTGCAGCTTTCGCCATTTCAGCTCGAAGATAGGTACTAGCTTCATAATAAAGTGGCATTCCTGGAATTTGTCCAGGCTTATAGCCAAACCCTGTAGCATCCGCATCAAAATAAGCCACCTTATCCGAAATGACAATATCAACTACTTGCAACCCTTGACCAATCCCCCCTGCAGAACCTGTATTGATAACCATGTTTACACCGTATTGTTGAATCAATAAACTAGTCGTGACTGAAGCTAAGACTTTACCGATCCCTGAACGAACAACGATCACCTCATGTCTTCCTAAAGAACCTGAAATGAACAATGCGCCTGCTCGTTCCCAAGAAAGAGGTTCACTCAAATTTTCTCTTAAAATTTTGATTTCTTCTTCCATTGCACCAATAATACCAATTTTCATTACTTATCCTTCTTTCTAAATAAATGCAACTGCTAGAAAAACGACACACAATAACAGAATAACAATAATTAGTGATTTCATCAAAAATGAATTCCATTTTGTCATTTTTGCCCGTTCACCTGTTCTCGTTTTTGTAATAGGCTTGTTTCTTTTATTTTCCTTACGATAAAAACTAGCGATTTTCTTTTCTTCTTGTTGATAAGCTGCCTCTTCTCTTCTTTGTCTTTTTAATGATTCTCGGGCTTTCGTTTGCTGTCGTTTACGTAATTCACTTCTCGTAATTAAGGGTCCCTTGGCCATCAGCTGATCCCTCTACTTTCCTTTAATCAATAATTCCCAATACTGAATAGCATAAATCGTTTTTGCGTCACAAATCAGTTGATCTGCGATCGCTTGTTTTGCTTCTGCTAAAGTCAGCGCGTATAATTCTAGGGTCTCGTCCTCATCTTGAGCAAGTGGTTCCGCCACTTGTTTTAAATTGGTTGCATGGTAGATATGCATACGTTCATTTGCAAAACCAGGAGAAAGATACATAGATATTACATGCTGTAACTTTTCTGCACGATATCCTGTTTCTTCTTCTAATTCTCTTATGGCTGTTTGCTCTGGCATCTCTCGTTCTCCTGGATCAATTTTACCAGCTGGAATCTCTAAGATCACTTTTTCCAATGGTTTACGAAATTGCTTCACCAATAATAAACGATCTTGATTATCAAATGCAATGATACCTACCCCACCCGGATGAAAAACTAATTCACGCTTTGCGCGGTTGCCATCAGGTAATTGCACTTCATCTAACGCAACATAGATAATTGCTCCACGGTAAATTTCTTTACGCTCAATTGTTTTTTCTTCAAATTGTTCATATTCAAGCATAGCTTTCCCACTTTCTTTGTAATAATAACTGCTTTTGTTTTACTTTTCAATTTTTCGTGAATATTCACTTTAGTTTACCATAGCAAACCTTAGAAATTCTCTAAATCTTTAAAATCCTTCTTTAGTCTGATACTATTTTTTAGGTTGAGTGTGCTAAAATAAGGATGGACATGAGAACAAATGCTTTATTACTTAAATTGTAGGAATATACTTGGAGGGCTTATTATGCGAAAACAAAATTGGCGCTGGATCTTAGGTCTATTATTGGTGTTTCTTTTCATCCGTCAGGGTCACTTTTCTTTGGCAATGTTGATACTAGTCTTAGGGATAGCCCTAGTGATTTGGGGAGTATTTGGCTCTTGGAAGAAAAAATCACTAAAAACAGAGATACCAGATCTATCCAATGAGCTTGAATCTCACTACACAAAAGTCGGTATGACACCTAGTGAAATCACTTTATTTAGACAAACAATGAATCAAACAAAAGTAGAAATTGAACAATTGCAACAAAATATGCGACAAACAGCAAAACTAAAAGCGGTTGATCTTCGCCATGATACGATAAAAGCGGCAAAAGCACTTTTTAAAGCATTAGTAAAAGAGCCCAATCGTTTACATGAAGCAAGCCAATTTCTGTATACTCATTTACCTAATTTGGTTGACTTGACAAATAAATACATTGAGATCAATAATCATGAAATTAAAAATAAACAGACTTATGAAAAATTAGAAGAAAGTTCACAAATTATTGATCAACTTGCTCATCTAATTGCTCAAGATTATCAACAATTCGTATCTGACGATTTGGATGACCTGGACGTAGAGATATCTGTTGCGAAACAAAGCTTAAAACGAGATAATGAGAACGATGATAATCGAAAAGTTTGATAGTCGCCTGTAGACTCTTAAAGGAGTGTTTTGTTTCTTTAACACTCCTTTTATTTATTCTTTCAACCTACCTAATGAACTAGAAAACAAAACTTTCACAAGACAGTGAAACATGACCTTATTGAAATGCAAGGAGGAGTTTTTAAATGGAAAATAAACCAAAAGAAGTCACACCTGTAAATGATACCCTTAATGATTTGCTGAACAATCCTTTCTCTACTCCAACAGATAAATTGACACAAACACAACAGACAGAGATCAATGCTTTACAAGAACAACAAACACAACAGACAGAGATCAATGCTTTACAAGAACAACAAACAGCTACTCGCTTGATTGATAAATTACCTGCTGAAAGACAAGAACAGGCAAAAGAACTAGCTGCTAAAATCGATGCTACAGATGCGCAGTCTGTTATCAGTTATGGCTCAGCCGCTCAAATGAAATTAAGTGAATTCTCTCAATCAATGCTAAACCATGTACAAGCTCAAGATATCGGTCCTGTAGGAGATTCATTAACTGAATTGATGTACCGCCTTCAAGAAGCCAATCCCGATGAATTACGAGCAGGCGAAGGCAATCTTTTTCAACGGATGTTTGGAAAAGTAAAACAATCAATTTATGAAGTCACTGCAAAGTATCAAAAAATCGGTGCACAAATCGATAAAATTTCTGTAAAACTAGAGAAAGAAAAAGATGGTCTATTAAAAGATAATCTGATGCTTGAACAACTTTATCAAAAAAATAAAGACTATTTTGATGCACTTAATATTTATATCGCTGCCGGTGAATTGAAAATGGAAGAACTTCAAACAACGATCATCCCTGAAGCAATGAAAAAAGCAGAAGAAACAGGTGATCAGATGGATGTGCAAATCGCAAATGATTATACTCAATTTCTTGATCGTTTGGATAAACGGACACATGATTTGCGTTTAGCAAGACAAATCACGATTCAACAAGCACCACAAATTCGCTTGATCCAAAATACCAATCAAGCCTTAGCAGAAAAAATCCAAGCATCAATTGCTACGGCTATCCCTCTCTGGAAGAACCAAGTAGTAATCGCCTTGACTTTACTTCGTCAAAAAGATGCGGTTACTGCACAACGACAAGTTTCAGAAACAACCAATGATTTATTGAAGAAAAATTCAGAAATGCTTAAGATTTCTGCAATTGAAACAGCAAAAGAAAATGAACGAGGAATCGTTGATATTGAAACATTGCAAACAACTCAAAATGATTTGATCGAAACGATCCAAGAAACATTGCGTATCCAAAAAGAAGGTAAAGAAAAACGACGCCATGCGGAAGTTGAACTGGGGCACATGGAAGATGACTTGAAACAGAAATTACTGGATTTGACAAAATAAATTTTTCTTCCTTAATAAAAAACTTTCGGCGATCAAACAATCGCCGAAAGTTTTTATTGATTCATTTGACTATTTTTATAGCCATAACTAAAGTAAATCACTAAACCGATTACCATAAAAATACCAAAGACAATCCAAGTTACCGACTGCAAACGGAGCATCAACATTAGACATGTCCCAATAGAAATAATTGGTAACACAGGAACAAACGGAGCTTTAAACTCGCCCGGTTTAGGTTTACCAAACATTTTTCTTAACTTAAGAAGTCCTAAACTAACTAGCATAAGATAGGTTAATGCTAAAATATTAGTTATTTCAGCAAGAATACTCAAAGGGAAAAAACCAGCAAAAAACAATGCCACGACCCCAGCAGCAAAAGTTGCCTTGCGAGGTGTACGATGTTTTTTATCAATTTCTGTCATAAACTTAGGCAAAAGCCCATCTTTACTAACCGCGAACAATAAGCGTGCTAATGAATACATCATGGAAATCGTTACTGTTAATAAAGTCAATATAGCACCAACTGCGATAATAGCACCAATTGTACCATGGCCAACATAACGCATAGCAAAAGCTACAGGATCATTTACACCTAATTCAGAAAAAGGAACAATTCCTGTTAAAATCAACGTAACAACGACATACAAAGCCGTTGCAATCAAGATTGAACCGATGATTCCTCTAGGCACATCTTTTTGTGGATTCTTGACTTCCTCAGCTGCCATTGCCACCGAGTCAAATCCTAGAAAAGCAAAGAAAACTAACGCTGCGCCATCAACAACACCAGAAAAACCAAATGGTGTGAAAGGTTGCCAATTCTCTGGATTCATAAAGAAAATACCCACAATAATAAACAAGGCAATGATACCAAATTTTACAAAAACCATTATATTATTCAATCGTAATGCTTTTTTGGCTTCTAAAGAAACAATATACGTCACAAATATGACAACAAGTACCGCAATCAAATCAATGTACGTTCCATTGTCAGGGTTATAGCCACTGGTCAGTGCTTGCGGTAGATGTACACCCAATCCCTCTAAGAAACCTTGAACATAACCAGACCAGCCAGATGCAACAGAAGACACTGCTAATAAAAACTCGCCGATCAGCAACCACCCCGTTAACCAAGCGGCAAATTCACCAAAAACTACATAAAGATAAGCATAAGGGCCACCAATCACTGGTACCCGCGAGGCAAACTCCGCAAAGCTTAACCCTGATAAGATGATAACGATTGCAGCTAAAACGAATGAAAGTGACAGTGCTGGACCAGCATTTTGGTTGGCCGCAACCCCTGTCACTACAAATATCCCTGTCCCAATAATTGCGCCGATTCCCAGCATGATTAAATCAGACGTCTTTAATTCTTTTTTCATCCCACTTGTTTGCTTGAGATTGATTTCTTTCTTACGAAACAAATCCATTATAGTACCTCCCCATTTTAATTTGGAAAACAGCAACTAAGCCGTTTTCATATACCCTAAAATGATACCACCTAAAATGACTAAAAGGCAACCAACAATAACATAAACAAGTTCTTTTTTCGTTTTCTTTTCTCCTAAAATGAAAATACCACCTAAAGTTGAGATAATGATCCCCATTTGTGATAATGAAAATCCAACTGCTAAACCAAGTGATTTTACAGTCAAGAGCATGCACACATTTCCAATTCCCCATAACAGGCCACAAACCATGTTTTTCCAAACAAATTGGTCCACTTTAACTTTACGAAAAGCAAAGAAACTTGCACCTAAGATCATGCCGATACTTTGTGGTAAGATAATTGACATCGCATCCAAATTTGCCCAGTTAACGATGATCGTATACACACCATAACCAATAGTAGAATAAATCAACGCTCTGAAACCTTTCCCAAAATCAAGCATTTTATTATCTGAATCTCCTTTACCTTCATCATCTTGACGAGCAGTTAAATAAGCACCGCCAACCAAAAGTGCTAAAGCAATAATACCGTATACATAATCTTTCGTTTGTGTCCATTCATGAAAGAAAACCGCGCCCGCAATCGTATTCAAAATTAATTGAAAGCCTGTAGATAAAGGTAGCCCTACAGATACACCCATGAATTTCATTCCATGGAATTGTCCATTTTGCCCGACACTCCAAGCCAGACCAGATAAAAAACCAATTAAGAAAATCCAAGGTGTAACGATTGGACTAACAAAGAAAAAGACAACCAATGAAAAGATAAATGCACCAATCGTCATACCCAATGTTTGTTGATTGGCATCGCCACCCATTTTCCCACTTACTAAGCCGATACTTCCCCATGCAACCATAGGAATCAATGCTATTAAAATTTCCATAACTAATCTCCTTTTATTTCACATGATAAGAAACTTATCAGCGAAAACGTTCACAACACAAGAAATTTTTTTCGATTCTAATTATCTTCTAACGTTTTTCATTATAGAAATTTAAGATGGGGAAAAATAAGAGCATCGTTGTTCCTTCCCCTTCGACTGAATGAGCCACTAATTGGATCCCTAATTTTTCAGCTAAAGACTTAGCCAAGTAGAGACCCAAACCAGTAGAATGTGTTTTACTTAAACGGTCGTTCCTTCCTGTAAAACCTTTATCAAAAATACGCATTAAATCTTCTTTTGGTATACCGATTCCTGAATCTTTAATCGCTAAAGAAACCCCTTGCTTATTTTTTTCAATTGAAATAATAATTTCTTTATAATCAGGTGTATATTTGATTGCATTGCTTAGGATTTGCTTAAAAATAAATGCTACCCATTTTGCATCTGTTAGAACCATCTGATCGTCACCAACAATTTCATAACGAAGTTTCTTTTGGATAAAATAATTAGCTTGACTACGAATAACAGGTTGGATGATACTTTTTATACTATATTCCTGAATCAAGTAATCTCTAGAAAAACTATCCAATCGAGCATAGTATAGGACTTGTTCTACGTATTCATCAATCTTAGTTAATTCATTTTCTAAAAGCGTGTATTTCTGATCATCAATATCAAACTCAATGGAACGTATTAAAAGTTTAGAAGCGGCTAGAGGCACTTTTATTTCATGCACCCATGAATCAATGTAATCTTTTTGATCCTGTTGCTTGCTAATTGCCTCTTGCATAATTTCTTGATGTTCACGAATCAATTGATTGATATAATCCTCGATTAATTTTTCTTCTTCTGTACGCTCGCCCTTAAGGTAATTTTGTAGTGGGGAGGTTTGTTGCAAATTGGCAAGTTTTCCCCACCAATGACGTTTGTTCAAATAATGGACAAGCAAGTAAAAAATCAAAAATACGCTCTGTATCAACGCAAGATATTCAATTGTCGCCCAATCAACTGAAATGTTAGGTGCCAACCACATCACAAAAATCGTAAGTAAGACAAAAAAGATCCAACCTAGGATTAATGACCATTGATCCTTTAAGTATTTAAAGAAATTCATTTTTTGTTTTCATCCTTTCAGGGAACGATGTAACCCTGTCCGACTTTTGTTTCTATATACCCTTCAATCCCTGCTTGTTCAATTTTTCGGCGCAATCTATTGATGTTGACGGTCAATGTGTTATCATCGACAAAACGTTCATCATCCCATAATGCACGCAATAATTTTTCGCGACTTAAGATTTTCCCATGCTGCTTTATTAAAATAAACAATAAACGATACTCATTTTTACTTAGATCGATAATTTCACCGTTGATTTCCATACTACCATTGTCAACATTCAAAGTAATCCCATTATGACTCATTATTTCACTCGATAATTCGCCATAATTATATGAACGGCGAAGCAATGCATTAATCTTAGCGATCAACACATCAATTTGAAAAGGCTTCGTCACAAAATCATCTGCACCCATATTCATCGCCATGATCATATCCATATTTGTATTTCGACTAGAGATAAAAATAATTGGTACTTTTGAAACTTCTCGAATTTTTTGACACCAATAATACCCATCAAATACCGGAAGATTGATATCTAATAAAACAAGCTGTGGTTCTTCTTTTTCAAAATCTTCGAATACTTGATTGAAATCAGATGCTCCATATGTTTCAAACTGCCATTTTTCTAATTCTTCCATAATTAATTGGCGAATAATTACTTCATCTTCTACGACCATAATTTTTGCCATTTTGTTGTCCTCCCACTTTTTTCTTACTATTGCTAATACCATAACAAAGAAGACCAGACGTGACAAGTGAGCTTATTTCTGCCTCCTTATCTTGCCAAGCCTGAAAAAGCAATTGTTCTTTACATTTACGCTATTTAGGAAATGTTTTGCTTTTTATAGTCCTGAAATAATTAAGATATTATTAAACTTTTAGTTATTCAACGTTGATCAAAATAAAGCAAAGTTTGAAAATAAAGCAACGAACTTATTCCTAATAATAGGAGATAAATCGGTCCGACGATTAAATAAAACAGAAAAATGGCTATAGTTCCTATTAAGTGAAACAACGCCCGTTGCCAATGATAAAAAAATAAAAAAATGTAGAAATCCAAGAAATTTTTTTACGACTGTTTAGTTGTATCATCGTCCGATAAACAAACAAGAGAGCACTCAAGTAAAGTAAAAACCAAGAGGCATACATTAAAATAAATCCTAATGCTCCCCCCCAAATGAGCAAAAATACGACTATCAATTAACAACAGTAAAAAATAAAGACTACTAATTATGTCTTGTTTGCCATAAGTTGCCAGATTATAGTGAAATTCTTCCCAAAACAGTAAAGAAATCCTTATTTCTTTCTTCTTGCGATACAGATAAATTGTGTGAATCACTGCGCGACTTGCACTTCCTATTGTCAACAAAGGCAAACTACTAATCAACCATAGGAATTGTAAAATGATTAATAAAGGTAACCATTCAATGATCATCAAGAAATAATCATTGTTTTTTTCTCCAAATGTTTTATTCATTTAACCTTTTGATCCTCCTGTTAAATCCATTCCTTCGATAAAGTAGCGTTGGGCAAAAAAGAACATCAAAACAGTCGGAATCAATACAAGTGTTGCACCTGCCATTAGATAATTCCATTGAGTGGTCGCCTGATTCTGAAAGACCTGAAGCCAAATTTGTAATGTATACTTCTCTTGATCTTGGATGTATAAAAGAGGACCTAAAAAATCATTCCAAGCAACATTAAAAGAATTGATAGCAATCGTGATCAACGCCGGTTTCGTTAAAGGTAACATGAGATGACTCCAAATATAAAGATGGTTTGCCCCATCAATTTCTGCAGCTTCAATCAATTCATTGTTGATGGATAAGTAAAATTGCCTCATCAAAAATATATTAAAGGCATTTCCAAAAAATGAGGGCACAATCAATGGTAAATAAGTCCCCACCCAGCCAATTTTTGAAAAAAGTACATATTGAGGAATCATCGTAACGAATCCTGGGATCATCATAGTAGAAAGAACTAAAGCAAATAGAAGCTTTTTCCCTGGGAAATCCAATTTTGCAAAACCATAAGCGATAAATGAATTTGAAAGGACATTTCCAACTACAACTAACGCTGTAATCAATAAGGTGTTTCTAGCATATCGCCAAAAAGGAAACGCTGTGATCGTGTCTATATAATTTTGCCAAACAATCTTTTCTGGGAAAAAAGTAGGAGGGTATCGTACAATTTCTTCCATCGGTTTCAACGAAGTAAAAACCATCCATAATAACGGTATGAGTAAAATGATACCGATGGCTGACATAAGAATATAAGTCACTATTTTTTTTGTTTGGCGATTGACACTTGTTCGTTTAAAATAGTCCATCATTTGCCATCACCTCCAGAATAATAAACCCATCTAGGCGCCAGTTTTAAATTAATGAAGGTAAGTAATAATACAATTAAAAATAAAATCATTGACATAGCCATCGCATAGCCCATATCAAATGCCACAAAGGCTTTATTCCACATATGTAGATTGTAAAACAGCAAGGAATTTGCTGGTCCACCTGTACCATTCTTGGTCATGACATATGCTTCTTGGAAAATTTGAAATGAACCAATCGTCGAAGTAATGACGTCATAAAAAATAATCGGGGTAATTAATGGCAAAGTAATACTTTTAAACTTGCCCCAGAATCCTGCTCCATCAATTTCTGCTGATTCATACAAGGAACGCGGAATATTCTGCAAAGTAGCCAAGTCAAGTATAGTAACATTGCACCACCTGAACTCCAAATTTTCATCAAAATCAAGGCTGGCTTTGTCCAATTTGGATCAAATAGCCAGGCTGGTCCATCGATATTGAACCAACCTAAGAATGTATTGACCAACCCAGCAGACGGTGAAAGTAACTGCATCCATAAAATATAAATAGCTACACCTGATAGTACTGCAGGTAAATAAAACATCGTACGAAAAATACTGATTCCCTTGATTTTTTGATTTAAAATCGTTGTTAAAGGTACATTGAACAGTACAAAATAAACCGTGTTGTATAATGATTTCCAAAAAAGATCATCATGCAAAAACATCCGTCTAAAATTTGCCAATCCGATAAAATTCATTTTCGAAGTCAGATTATAATCGGTAAAACTTCCTGCTACGGAAAAAGCCATCGGTCCTAGCATAAAAACAACGAAACCAATGATAAAAGGTGAGATAAATAAGTAGGCCCATCTTGCCTCCTTTTTCTTTCGAATAGATAAACGCTTCATTTTTCCTGCCTCCTTGTTTTTACTCTTCTAGAACGGATCATTGATTTTTTTTGACTAAGTTTTCTACAGCTTTTTGAGCATCTGCTAAACCTTCTTTGGGTGATTTTGTCCCTAAAAGTATCTGGTCAATCTGTTCATTTACTAAGGTCGTATAATCTGGCGCATCTAGTGGTACGGGGGTAATCACTGTATTTTTGAAGTTTTCATCAGCCATTTGATAGATCATTTGACTTTTTTCTGATAGTTTGTCATTCTTGACTAAATTTTCATTAGCTATTTTACTTGCCATGATATCAAAACTTTTTTCGCCAAATTTTTCTTGTACTTCTGGGGAAGTAAGATATTGGATAAAATCATACGAGGCTTCTGGATCTTTTGCACCATAAGGTACTTCTAATACAAAACCACCACCCCATGACCAGTGACCTGAACTTTTTTCTTTTTCTGGTAAAGGAATGACGCCAAAATCAAATTCTTTGGGAGCATTTTCCATCAAACTCGAATAGTAGTTAATATTTTGCGCACGCATTGCTACTAACCCAGAAATAAATGGATCAGAAACACCTGAGCCAAACTCTGCTTCCAATTTATTGATGGTATCTTTTCCGTAATAGGCTTGCCACTCTTGGATCCATTCCAACGCTTCTACTTTATTTTTTGTATTTATTTTGATTTTATCGTTTTTATCAAACCAGCTTGTCCCATTGTCTGCATTTAAAGCCCATACATCAGCTCCTAAATTCCATAATGGGTAAAAACCGATTTGAGTAAATTCCCTATTTTCTTTTTTATCTAGTTTGTGTGCTATTTCTTCTAATTCACCCCAAGTTGTCGGTAAATCTTTTTCTGCAATGCCTGCATCTTTGAATAATTTTTTATTATAAAAAATAACTTGTGTATCCTTATTAAACGGTATAGCATAAGGAGCTCCCTTATATTCAACCGTATCCCATAATTGTGGATAGAATTCTTTTGAAGTTTCTTCATCTACATATTTGGATAAATTAGTTGCTTGTTGTGCTTGTGCCCGTTGAGCCACTGAATTGATATCTTGGACAATTACATCAGGCGCATTACCTGCTGTGATAGCTGATAAAGATTTAGTCCATATATCTCCCCATGGTTGATATTTGTAGTTCACATGGATTTCATCTTGGGATTGATTGTAATCATCAATGATTTATTCAATTACTTCTTTACGCGCACCTGACCCCCAAAATGACCAAAAGTCGATACTTTTTTTCCCTTCAGTTATTCTTTTAGATGAACTATCTGCATTTGTCTGTGCGTTACTTGAACCACATCCTCCTAATAAAAATAATGCTACGCTTACCACTATCCCAGAAAATAATATTTTTTTCATTTTAGCCCTCCAAATTTTAATAATAAGAGATTTTATTTTTTTGTAATCGATACCTTTTTTAAGGTAAAGATAGCATTTTAAATTGAAAATAACAATTTATAAGGCATCTAAAATAAAAAAGCTCCCAATTAACAAGCATTAAAACCGACCAAGCATTTTCTTTGTATTTTTTAATCATTAGTTGCAAAATGAAATTGTATTAATTAAAGATTAGGAGGAATTTTAATGTTCAGACACCAAAAATAATTACAGTTTGAAGCAAAACCAGATCGTCCCAATCCGTTAATCGCAAAATATCTACAAGAGCTTATCGGTGGACAATACGGAGAAATGAGTGTCGCTATGCAATACCTGTTTCAAGGATGGAGCTGCCGTGGAGAAGAAAAATATAAAGATATGTTGATGGATATCGCAACCGAAGAACTCGGCCATGTCGAAATGTTAGCGACTATGGTTGCACGCCTGTTAGAAGATGCTCCAGTGGAAGAACAAGAAAAAGCAATGGAAAAAGACCCAACGATTGGCGCGATCATTTCTGGGATGAATCCACAACATGCAATCGTTGCTGGCTTAGGGCCTCGTCCAGCTGATAGTGTTGGAAACCCTTGGAATGGTGGTTATATTGTAGCGAGTGGGAATTTATTAGCGGATTTCCGTGCAAATTTAAATGCAGAATCTCAAGGTCGTTTACAAGTGGCTCGCATCTATGAAATGATTGATGATCGAGGTGTGAAGGATTTACTTGCTGTTCTTTTAGCTAGAGATAGTTATCATCAAAATCTATGGGCAAGCGCAGTGAAAGAATTAGAAGAAAATGAAGGTTCGATCCTAGTACCAAGTACGTTTAACCGCGAGAATGAACGCAAAGATATTGCGTATGATTTTTATAATTTTTCTGAAGGTGATGAAAGTAGCCAAGGCTCATGGGCAAGTGGCGAAGCTCTTGATGGCGAAGGAGAATACCAATGGTTGGCAGAACCAAAAGTTGAAGGTGCTAAACCTAAATTACAACGAGTTACGCCAAAAATGTATGGCACACCACCTACAAAAAAATAAATCCGAAAGAGCGCCTATTCAACAGTTTTTTTTCTTCAGCTGTTGAATAGGCGCTTATCATTTATCGATTTTATTTTTTTAATTATATTGATCTACGCGTACCTTATCAACTAAAAATCTCCATTTTCCTTATTGTATATCTACTTACGCTCTTGCTTTAATATTACGCTTGTGTGATCCAGCTTTTTTCTGTCTTTACGTGAGCAATTTCTAGGAAAACCGCACCCGATACTAGAAGTGAACTACCCCCACTTAGCTAAATTTAACGTTTTTTAACGCTTGAAGTGGACGGGCGACTTCTGCCTGAATGAAGTTAACTATTTTTTCACTAAAAAGATGTAAATATACAGTACATATATTACAATAAATTAAGTTAGGAAGTAACTAAATTTTTTTATACCTAGATTGATGAGCTATGATAAAAATATTTACTTTCTAAATTTTGATTGTTGTTTAAACGTGTATCTTACAAAGAAAGGAGAATAGAAATGGAATAGAAATGGAAGAGACAAAAAAGCAACACATTTTAGCAATGGGACTTAGACTTTCAGATTCAATAGGTTTTGAAGTTGTAGGTGAAAAAGGAGCAGAAAATTTTCAATTCTTATTTTCTACATTTAAAAGAATGATTAAAAATGACCATCAGTGTCAATTAGTGGATAACCAGTCAAAGGAAGCAGTCCTTCAATCCCTATACCATACAATTGCTTTTTACAGCACCACAAATGTTAAGGAAGTCCAAAATCTGTTAGAAAATTTGGAAAATAATGTGGATGAGAGTTTCATGATTATTCCTGTTTATAAAGTATCTAAGTTCGTGCATGATCATGTCCACTGTTTACTTATTCACAAAATAAATGATCAGTACGTTGTGACAAAAATGGATAAATTACATAATTTTACTGTTTCTGGCGAGGTCTATAAATATGCTAATTTTTATACGAAAATAAGCAAAAATAAGTTACCTGCATTAAGTCAAATTCTTTTTTTGAGTAAACAAGAATATCGTAAAGAGAGTATTCTGAATATTGCGGATATTATTAATACGTTAAACAAATGTAAGAGAACTAATTTACCAGTTGATTGGTCTGGTTATCGGGGTGTTGCCGATTGTCCCATAAATGAACCGCTTGCTACTTTACGTTTAGCATTATATAATTGTAGACATAATATTTTTACTGATAGAACAAACCGATATAAACCAAAGGTAGAAAACTCCAAAGAATTTCACAAACATTTTTTCCAAGCCTTTAACGAAAACAAAAAAGAAGTGAAGCCCTATTATCAGGCGCTGTGGCAAATTTATGAAGAAAGAAAAGACAAAGCTCATTGTGAAAAATTATGGCAGGAACATTGTCAAGAAAAAAAAGCTAACGGAGAGAAGTATATAAAAAAAGATAAAGAAACGATGGATCGTTTTTTAGCAAATCATTTTGTAAACAAAGTGCTTGCCCTTCCTGATACGCCTGAATTTATTAAACATACTAAAAACCTACGTGCTAAAGGAGAAGCTGGCTTTTTTAAAGTATTTACTTCTGATTCAGGCAAATTAAAGAAATGGGACTCCGAGAAATGTATAAAACATGTTTCAAATACGAATCGTACAAAACAATTAAAGCGAAGATTTCGTGAATTACTTCCTGGTGTATCTAAAAGTAAAAGCATCCCTACCACTCAAAAACAGTTTGAAGGGCCATCACGTTAATTTTTGTGCTCCCGTAATTTTATTACTTCGTTGCAAACAAAGAACAGGATAAAATTTGATTCTATCCTTTCTAACACTGGGGTAAACATCCAAGAGGTTCCAGAGCCTTCTTGGGTGTTTATCCCACTTGTCATTTATCAATTTTATTTTTTTAGTTATCCCTATTTATTATAGAAAGAAACTTTTAAACAGTCACCACTTCAACATCAATATTCCCTCTTGTTGCTTTTGAATAAGGACAATAATCATGTGCCTCTGCCGATAATTTTTTTGCTTCTTCCGCACTTACATAATCTATGTGTGCTTCTAAAACTACACCGATTTTATAGCCACCTTCATCAAGGGTATAAAGTGAAACTCTTGCTTTGACTGTTGAATCGACTGTCAAATTTGCTTCTTTGATCATATGTTGAAGGGCACCATTAAAGCAGGAAGCATAGCCTGCTGCAAATAACTGCTCAGGATTTGTTCCTTCCGCATGAATACTAGGAGGAGTTATTTTCATGTGCATTGAACCATTTGGTGCTTCTACTTCACCTTCGCGTCCGCCGTGATTGATCATCGCTGTTTCGTATAGTTTTTTCATTGTACTACTCCTTTCAATATGACACTTTGTCTACATTTAGTGTAAGCATATCTAGCAGTTTATACAAAGATTCTGCTTCTTGTACAACTTTACAACATCTAATCATCAAAACCTAATGAGGCTTTTGATCTATTCAAATATAAGAACTCCATCTTCAATAATTTTCTCAAAAAAGAGAAAAATCCCACTGGTAAATAATAACGTCATATTTATACCTAGATAAATCGCCATCTTTTCTAAACAATCTTTGATATGATTGATTTTAATATAGTAAAAGACCAAGAAATTTATTCCATAAACGAATACTGTTAAAAAGATAACCATGTTCACGCTCATTTTTTACTTTTCATCCCTCTTTGCTTTTTCGTTGTTAACGATTAATGGCTCAATCGTTGAATATTTTCCTAAAAGTTCGGAAAGTAAGTGCAATGTCTCTTTATTTTTTCCAATTTCATCATTTTCAATCTGTAATACCAAAAGTGGCTCGTGTAAGCTTAAACGTAATAAAAACCAGCCATTCCCATAAGGCTCTTTTAAATCAAAGCGAATCCCTTCTTCATTTTCCGGGTGAAAAACCAAACCATGTTGCCTTTTTAATTCCTTCTCTAGCTCTTGGATAATTGCTTTACCTTGTTTTATGGGGTCTTCACCTGTTAATTGCAATCTGATTTCTTGAGCTTCCTTTGGTTGTTTCAATTCTTGAATAATTTCTTCCATATTTTTCTGTGCTTTTTTCAATTCCGGTAAAAGCATCAAAATCTTTGCAATCACATAGGCACCGTCATCTAAAAAGTAGTTTTCTTTGAAAGCTGCATGACCACTTGTTTCAATCGCTAGTGGGACATCTACTCCTTCTTTATTGCAAGTGATTGCTTTATTAATAACATTGCGATAACCAGAAACATAACGAAGCTGTTTGCCACCTTTTGCTTCAATGAATGTCTGCAAATGAGCTGATGTAGTCGAATTCGTCACAATTGTCGCTCCTGGATGTTCTTTTAATACAATCGTACTTAATAAAGCAATCAAATGGTTACGATTGATTATTTGTCCTGTAGCACTTACCACAGCACAACGGTCAACATCCGTATCAAAAATCACACCTAAGTCCGCTTGATTTTCTAAAACTGCTTTTTGGATACTCACCATCGCTTCAGAATTATCGGGGTTAGGGATATGGTTAGGAAAATGCCCATCTGGCTCTAAAAATTGTGAGCCTGTCGTATCAGCCCCTAATTCTTGTAATACTTTTTCAGCAAAAAAACCGCCCGCACCATTTCCTGCATCCACGATGATTTTCCATCCTGCTAAAGGTTTTGTATCTGATAACATGTTCGTTCCCATGCCATTTTCGATTTTTTGAACTAAATCTTTTGCGTAAGGCGTTAGAATGTCAGCTTTGTACAATACGCCGATTCGCCGTCTTTCATTTGTAAAAAATTTCATCCCATTAAAGTAAAATGGCAAATGGCTAGCTGTTAACATGACACTTGCATCACAACTAAACTGGGGAAACTGAGTAGCCATAAACATGGCTGGGGTGGTTGCAAGATCAAAATCCAGTACGTTTACTCCTTGTTGGATCAATCCTTCAATGAAAGCCTCTTTCAATATTGGCCCACTTAATCTACTGTCACATCCGACCCCTACGGTTAATTGCTCTTCTTTATATTTAAGATTACTTTTCTTTTGTATTTCAACAGGTGTTAAATTAGCAGTATATTTTTCGGTAGCTATAGCAATCCCTCGAATATCAGAGCCGTTTTGTAGCGCTTTCAAAAAAGACATAACCAATTCTCCTCTCCTTTATTCTCGCATTTTTTCTAATTTTTCCGCAAATTTTTGAGCTTCTTCTTCTGATCGACAGATAATAATAAATGTATCTACTCCAGCAATGGTTGCCACAACTTCAGAATAAGCCATTTCATCTAACCAATTGGTCACAACATCTGCACCGTCTTTTTCAGTTATGACCACCACCATAAACTGAACAACTTGTATTTTTAATACCTCTCTTTTAACCGCAGCCTGCAGAAGTTCTTCATTTAATGTCTCAGAAGGTTGACTGAAGAGACTGTAGTGAGCTTGTTTGTTTTCACCTTGTGTCTTAACCAATTTCATTTCACGAATATCTCTAGCGATGGTTGCTTGTGTAGCAACGACTCCTTTCTTTTCTAAGTGGAACAACAGTTCTTCTTGCGTACTGATTGCTTGTTCAGTAACGATTTGACTAATCAATGCTTGACGTTGGATTTTTTTCATAACAGACACCTCTTATCTTTGATTATAGCAAAATAATAATTGTTTTTCTGCCTTTTTTAGTATTTTTTACTTTAATAGTTCTTTTTTATTCTGATGATATAATGCTTATACGTAAAATGGTTTTCAATTTTTTTGGATCAGCTCTTCGAGGATCCCCCAAATAGATTTCTTTGTGTTCTTTAGAAGTTCTTTGATAGCCATTTGATTCAATAAACTTCCCTAGTTTTTCAAAGGTCCTTCTTTCCTCTTCATACGGACCAATATGTAGCATTTGAGCAATCAAACCTTCCTCTATCGTGAGGAATTCAACTTCATTCAATAGATCATTGGTAATTTTTTTCGTAGCTTGTGCCAATGCTTGTTGGGCAATTTCATTTGTCACAAATGTGGGTTGCTTTATCATGATTCGATACGTAAAGTGTTCTTTTTTCATCACTTTTTCATTCAAATATTGCTCTTGTAGCCCCCACTGACCTTCTAAAGGATAGACAGTATACGGTGTATAGTTAGGGATCATCCAATTTTTTTGGGGAGACATTCGAATCACATAACTGACAGCATACAAGGCAGCAACTCGGCGTTGAAAGTCTTCTTCATTTGGATTGCCTACTCCTTTAATACAAAAGAAATTTTGAGGAGACAACTTTAAAATTTGTGGTTTTTTTCTACTACTGTAACCTGGTTCATTTCTTTTCCAATCAATTCGGTCCATTTTTTTCCTCCTAAAAGATTCATCTTCTATAATAATAACTCTTTTAGCGACACTTGGCTAACCCAGTTGACACTATTTTCATCTTTATGCTAGAATAAACGATGTAAATAAATCGTACAGATAACACGCGTT
Source organism: Enterococcus lacertideformus (assembly GCA_015680865.1). Lineage (GTDB taxonomy): Bacteria > Bacillota > Bacilli > Lactobacillales > Enterococcaceae > Enterococcus_B > Enterococcus_B lacertideformus. Next base: position 88,616 of record JADAKE010000020.1, read on the forward strand.
GACGTGTCGATAGAGAGGCGGTTTCTATTTTTATAATAGAAATCACTCTCTTTTTTTTACGAAATTTTTGAGGTGAGTATATGACAAAACAAAAATATCTATTATTAGTTCCAGCAGTAATTGCAACCGGTATGATGTCCTTTTCAGGGGTTTTGATTGAGACAGCAATGAATGTGACCTTTCCGACTTTGATCAACCAATTTCACTTAACCACTGCGCAAGTCCAATGGGTAACTACCATTTATCTACTGATGATCTCGATTATTGTCCCATTATCTACTTATTTGACACGCAATTTCAGCCTTAGAAGTCTTTTTCTGCTTTCCAATCTTCTTTTTCTAACTGGGATTATCGTCGACTTCTTTTCACCTACTTACTTGATTCTACTATTTGGTAGACTTTTACAAGGTGCGGCCACTTGTATTGCTTTACCAATCATGTTTCATATTATATTAACTTTTGCTCCGATGAATCGTCGTGGGGCAATGATTGGGATTGGCACTTTAACAACCGCAATTGCGCCAGCCATTGGACCAACTTACGGTGGAATCTTAACTTCTAATTTTAGCTGGAACCATATTTTTCTTTTTCTGATCCCTGTGTTATTGTTGTCTCTTGGTATTGGCTTATTTGCGATTCCAAAGATGCCTATTCAAAAAAGTGGTCAATTAGATATGTTCAGCGTGTTTAGCTTATGTTTGTTATTTAGTGGTAGCTTGACTTTTCTAAGTATGTTAGGACAGCCGATTAGTTGGCTTACTCTACTGATTGCAGGAATTGGTGGAATTTTATTTTATCGACGAACAAAATCTGCCACTTATCCTTTGATCCAACTTGCTATTTTTTCAAATAAAACTTTTCGTTTGTTTTTATTTAGCTTTTTGATTTACCAATTTTTATTACTAGGTGTATCATTTGTATTACCAAATTTTGTGCAAATCGTACAGGGAAATAGTCCTTTTATTGCTGGACTTTCTATGCTACCAGGAGCAACTATCGGTGCTATTTTATCACCATTCTCCGGAAAATTACTTGATCAACAGGGACCTAAAAAACCAATTTTCATAGGATTGCTTCTTGCTTTTATTGGTTGGACTGCCCTAGTTTTTCTTCTTGGCCAAGTTTATTTACCTTTATTGATTGCTTGCCATGTCATTTATATGATTGGGATTGGGTTATCTTATAGCAATATGATGACAACCGGTATGAACGCTTTAACAGACGAATTACAAAGTGATGGAAATGCAATTTTTAATACGTTACAACAATTTTCAGGAGCAGTGGCTACTTCATTAGTAGCGATCATTATCAATCTCGTACAAGACCATACTGATCTAAGCTACCAAGTTGCTACAACCTTAGGCTCAAAAGTAGCTTTAGGTGTCTTACTTCTTTTATTGACCATCAGCTTTCTTTTATTTATACGTAATAGTTTAACAACAAAAAAAGTATGATTATTCAAAAATAGTGTCACCTGCATGGTCTGTTTCAAGAATAAAATATGAAAAATATTTTCTCTTATTCTTGCATTTTTGAGTTTACTTTTCGTAAAAGCAATGCTGTGAACTCCATTTATTCAAGTTAGATGAGACTGAACTGTTTAACTCCGAGAAACAAGAAGGAATTTACGAAAATTGACAAAAAACTGAGACATAAGTCTACACAAATTCCTAAAAGCAAATAAAAGATGTTCCAAAGCCAGCTCTTCGGTAGTAAGTCAAAGTCCGAAAAAATAAAAAAAACATTTTCCCTGGCATTTCCTTACTACTCAGAGCTGAACGGCTTTGTCACGACCTTTTCTTATTGTCATCGGAGCTAACCGATGCTTTCAAAACCTCTTGTTACCTACTTAGTGATTTTCAAATTTTTACAAATTTCAACTTATTTACGAATTATTCACTTCTATTCTAGCCTTTTATTCGTGTTAAAAATATGAAACAAAAGTTCTTTTTACTTTTGTCTTTATATCGTTTTTATGTAAAAATATACAAAAAGGGAGGCTTTATCTATGGAAAAAATCGCTATTATTGGTGGTGGTATTATCGGTATGACATTAGCTAATTATTTAGATGATAATAAATTCAACCTTACTTTATTTGATTATGGTGTTGGTCAAGCAACAAAAGCTAGTGCAGGAATTATTTCTCCTTGGCTCTCAAAAAGAAGAAACAAGAAATGGTATCATTTAGCAAAAGACGGTGCTGCCTTTTTCCCAAAACTCGTGCAGGATTTTGCACTAGACCAATCTATTTACGCTCAATCGGGCACGCTTTTGATTCGCAAAAAAGATCAATTAACAGACTTGCTTGACTTAGCAGAAGAACGGAAGAAAGAAGCACCTTAAATCGGAGAACTTCACTTATTAGCGGCTGATCAGACTGCTGATCTGCTTCCCTTATTAAAAAAAATTCCCTCTTTGTATCTTACTGGCGGTGGGAGATTAGATGGAAAAGCCTATTTGCATCATTTATCGGCACGTTTATACAATAAGGGCACATCTATCGTTAATGAAAAAGTTCAATTAAAAAGAAAGAAAAATAGCTGGATGATTCAAGGAGAACTTGGTGAAAGTCAATTTGATCGTGTCATTCTCACACCCGGACCTTCTTTAAAGCCTTTACTAGAACCTCTAGGCTATCAAGTAGATATACGTACACAGAAAGGGCAGCTAGTCACTTTTATGAGTAATTATCGCCAAAGTCAAAATTGGCCGGTCGCTATATTAGATGGTGAAGCTGATCTTATCCCCTTTCAAGATGGAAAGATTTTATTAGGTGCAACGCACGAAAATGACCAACAATGGGATCTCACACCTACAGAAGAGGCTTTTCTTCAATTAACTGAAAGTACCAAAACGTTTTTAGCACAACCAGAAAAATTACTTTCACAGCCTCATAAGCTACAAGTAGGAACTAGAGCCTATACTTCAGACTTCGCACCGTTTTTTGGCCCACTCTTTGATGACAAGAGTCTTCTATTGGCAAGTGGCTTAGGCTCCTCTGGTTTAACGACTGGTCCTTATATTGGCTATCTGTTAGCTAATTTCCTAAATACAGGGGTATGGCGTGGTAGAAAGTATCAAAAAGATATCCAAGAATACATCAAAAAAAGATGAAACACCAATTGATTAGCCCACTTAAATTTTGAAAAATTATCCTGCTGTTGTAGCTACTTCTAAATATGTAAATGTATTTTTTTGCAATGTTCTTCGATTAGTACCAGCCGTTTTCTAACTAGAATGCTTGTGCAGCATCCCATGAACCATAGCGTGATGAAACATATTGATCCGCAACGCGTTCTTGGTTTTCAGCAGAATAATCACCATTTAAGTATGAGGCATCCAATTGGTAACGTCCGATATAACGTCCATTAGTTGCTGTATAAGAACCACCTGATTCTTTATTAGCAATCCATTCTTTTGCAGAATTTGTATTACTTGGAGTTGTTGCTGTTGGAGCAGCAGGAGTAGCAGGTACTACTTCAACTGTTTCAACTGGAGCAACGTATGTATGTTCTATCGTTGCTGTTTCAGTTGTTTTTGGTGCTTCTACTGCTTTGGTTGAAACATCACTTGAAGTTGGGATCGTTAGTTCTTCGCCAACATAAATGCGGTTGATGTCTTTGATACCATTTTTTTCAGCAATTGCATTGATCAAAGAGTTATCTCCAGCAAATTTTTGAGAAATTTTTGATAATGAATCACCTGATTTAATTGTATAAACTTCATCAGCATGAGCAGTTGTCCCTACAAACATTGCAGTCGCACCAGCAGCAAAAGTTGTTCCTAAAACGATCTTTTTAATTGAATTCATGTCTATCTCCTTTTTTTCATGTATTTATCAACGTCATTAACTTTATCATTTAGAAATATTTCATAGGTGAAAAAAATATGACATTTAATGACAAAATTTCTAAATTTTTAATATTTGTAATATAATATTAGAAAAAAATACGACTAAAGTCCTAGATTCTTTATTTATCAAGGAAGAAAACGTTTTTTAAACATTTCTTATATTATTTAGAAAAACTTATATTTTGTAACATTCTTTTCTTTTTTTAATGTTTTTTTCATTTTTTATATAAAAACTAAAGTTATTTATATAAAAAATGAAAAAAAACCAGTAATTGTTACAACAATTACTGGATAAAACTTCAATTTTTTAACTAAACAGCCGTTTTATTTTTTTCTTCGTTTACTTTTCTTCAACAACATAGTTTGAGCTTGCTGAATTTCTTTAATTACTTCACTAACTTCTTCTATGTTTTGCCTTTTTTCCAATATCTCTACCCATTTTTCTGGTTCTTTTCGTCCTAAACGGCCAATCGCCCAAGCTGCTGTTGCTCGCATCACAGGTCGAACATCACTTAAACAAATTTCAATATCAGGTAAGGCAGAAGTATCTCCAAGATTGGCTAGGGCAATCAAAGCATTTCTTTGTAAAGGTTTCTTTCCACGCCAAGAACCAGCCAGATGACCAAATTGTTCTTTAAATTCTTTATTGGATAAAGAAAGCATCGGTTTTAACTTAGGATAAACTTCCTCTACTTTTGGTTCCATTTCTTCATGAAAGTGGAAATCTTTTCCTCTATTATAAGGACAAACTAATTGACAGATATCACAGCCATAAATGACATTTCGCATTTTTTTGCGATATTCATTAGGCATCAACCCTTTCGTTTGTGTTTGATAAGACAAACACCTTTGAGCATTCATCCTGCCATCCCCTACGCTTTTGTAGGACAGGCTGTCACGCAACGGGTACAATCACCACAACCAAAAACGCCTGGTTCATCTGGTTCAAAAACAATGTTTGTCACGATTTCCCCTAAGTAAACAAATGAACCATATTCTTCAGTAATTAATAAACCATTACGCCCAATAAAGCCCAACCCATCTCTTTGCGCAACTGCTACATCAACTAATTCACCTGTATCAACTTGCGGAGCAAATCGCCACTGTCCTTCTTGTTGCCAAATACTGGCTCTACTTTGAATAAAAACAATCAATTTATTTAGTCGATCACGGAGGATATCATGATAATCGATTCCCCATGATGCTCGAGCAAATTGACCTCTTTTTTCATCTTTTGGTATTTCTTCGTGGATCTTCGTAGGATAAGCCAATGCTATCGAAATAATCGATTGGGGACCGTCAAATGTTTTTTCTAAATACAAACGTTCCTCAATGTCTGTATGCTCAAATCCAGAAGTATGACCAGCTTCTTTTTGTTCTTGTAAAGATGCTTTTAAATAATCAAAAGGCTCAGCTGTAGTAAAGCCAATCTTATCTATCCCTAAACGTTTACTTTCTTCAATGATTTCTTCTTTTAAACTTTTTATCATTTCTTCACCTATTCCAATCATTGCTATCGACTATAGATACCGTAATAAAGTCTGTCTTTTTTTAGTTGGACAAACTGAATTTGCTGATCTTTGATCATACGTTCTTCCATCCACCTTTTCCTAGTCGCAAAGATTTCCCAATAATTGACAGACAGCCATTTTCTTTGATTATCTAAAGCTTGGAAAAAGTTGAGTGAAACTGGCTTAGTATGCAACAACTCATGTAACCGAACTTGTTCTACTGCTGAAAAAGTGGATAGATCTCTAGAATACAATGCTTTTTCATAAAGATTCTTTTGCTGAGCGTAAGTAAACGTTTGTGGAATGTCTCCTGGACGAGCTATTTGTACTAGTTGATTGTAAAATGTATTCATTAATTTACTATTAGCAATAAAGGCACTTTTGTAGTATGCCGATTGTATTTTTTCAATGACACCCTCTGTTCCCATTACAGAAAACAACGCGGGCCAGGCTTTGATGTTAATTTCATTGTTTTGTTTCACTAACACACCTGGAATAAATCCTACGGCAGATATCGATACAAAATAACCAATCCCAATTTCTTCATCTAATGGCTGAAATTCATCGAAAAGCCATTTTCCCGGATAACGTTCTTCTTCACCCGTCTCGTTTGGATGTGCTATGAATAATTTAGCCATTTCGTTTTCAAGAAATTGAAGGTCTTGATCTTTGGTTGCACAATCCTGTCGCTTGATCAGCTGTAAGATTTCTTCTTTGATTTGTTGTTTATCTTTACGCGTAAAATTCATAGCTTTCCCTCTCTTTCTTATCTCTAACTATAACGGAAATCAAGAAAAAAAGGTATCTGAAACTTATTAAAACTATATTTTTTACTTATTTTTATTACTGTAACTTTCTCAGTGTCAGTCTATGTATAACAATCATTTTTATGGCGAGTCAACTATATAAATAATAAAAAGCTTTACTGTCTCGCCTATTTCTATAAAAAATGAAAAAGTTAGCAGGATAAGTACCAGCTAACCATACTTTGAACTAGTTATTTTTCGTATGCTGAAATTGTCCGTTCTTGCAAGAGTTAAACTTTTCTATGTTATGTGAATATAATTGTTTAACTTCCTTGATCTGCGTAGAAAAAACTTCTACTGATTCCTTCATCACATACCATTCAACATTTTCAGTGAGAGGTGGCGTAGTTAAAGAACCTAAGTAATGGTAATAACTATAATTTTCGGAAATCATCTCCTCTAAATACGCCATAGGTTCTGTTGAATGATTGACAAGACTATCTAACACTTGTTGAAATACTTGATTTTCTACTCCTTCTAAAAAAATATTTCAATAATGGCAATCCGACCAGATTGTGACATATTCACAAAATGGACTTCTATTGGATAATGCTTTCCGTCTATCTTATATTCACTTTCTGCATGAAAATGGTACTGCTTTAACTCAAAATGACGCCCATTTATTACTGATGTCCTCCACTTGTCACTTGAATTCTATGTACGTTATTTTCTACTTTTGACATCTCTTTACCATAATTTAAAGTAATTTTGCCAGTATCTGCTCCCATCATTTCTATTTTATTTGTTGAAATATTGATCAATGACTGCATCTTCCCAGAAATAGCTTCCCATTTTTCTTGGTGGTCGTACTCAAGGTGATCACGTTCCTTTGTATTATTATGAGTGGTTGATTCTACCGCTGTCTTCTTTATTGATGCGGAATCATTACTCTCTTTGTTTGGTGTATACGCAACGATAAACGTAGTTGTACAGCATAAAAATAGCGTTGATAATATTTTATTCTTATTTAAATCCCTTCTTTCTATAAAAGTATTCTTCGTTATATCGTGTACCAACAACTTTTAAAACAATCAATAGAATAGTAAAAGTTATATAACGACGAAAGGATACGTCAAACAATAAAATGATCATATAGCTAAAAATGCATCTTAATTTCAAAAAGTCAATTCATCAATACCCTTTTATTAAGTGATAAAAAAACAAATGGATTTAAACAAAAGAGCAGTCTATGTAAGATTTTCTTGTTCATCTAATGAATCAAATTGAATTGAGATATACATAAAATCTCATCTTTTCATGTCACAACAATGTTTGAAAAACGGATCTGTGGCATTAAATGAATGCCAGAAAAAAAGCTGTTTCCTCTGTTTATTCCTTATAACTCAGAGCAAAACAGCTTTACACAGCCACGTATATACTTACTTTTTATTTTACGGTTTCGTTCCTTGGATTAATCCATCATGGATTTTTTGGATATTCCACTTCATCATATTGTAGTAAGAATCTCCTTTACCGTCTTTTTTATCAATTGAGTCTGTATAAAGATAGGCATAGATATTTAGGTCTGTTTCTTTAGCCACTCGTTCCATACTTCTTGGATCGACACTGGTTTCTAAAAATAAGACTGGCACCTCAGAATCTCTTACTTGGTTGATGATCCGCTTCATTTGTTCAGGTGTTCCTTGACTTTCTGTATTGATTTCCCAAATATAGGTGGCTGGTATATCATACGCTTTCGAGAAATACTTGAACTCCCCTTCACTCGCTACTAGTAATTTTTTATTTTTATTAATTTTTTGAAACCTTTCTTTGGCCGTTTTATCTAAATGCTTTAGTTTATCCAGATAGCTTTGTGCATTCTCTTCATATACTATCCGATGATCGGGATCTTTTTCTGAAAGGACATGTGTTATCTCTTCAACATATTTCATTCCATTTGATAAATCCAGCCATGCATGAGGATCGGTCTGTGTTTTTTCTGTTCCACCCGATAAATAAATTGGTTCAACACCTTTGCTAACTGCAAAGCAATCTTTCTCTTCTTCTTTTTTCGCTGTGTCCATCAAATTCAGGAACCAGCCATTTCCTGTTTCTAAATTTAAGCCATTATACAAGATGATATCTGCATCACTTGTTTTTTTTATATCTTCTGGCATACTTCATACTCATGAGGATCGGTACCGACTGGGACGATACTATGGACTTCGATTTTTTCTTTTCCTACTTCTTTTGCCATATCAGCTAAGATGGAATTTGTGGCTACCACATCCCACTAAAATAAAAAAACTTGCAAGTACTCCCCCAAAAAAACGTTGTTTATTGTTTAGCATCTTACTTTTGCACCTTCTTTCTGACAATTTTTTTATTATTTATAAAATTCTTATTCATTTTTTTCCATTAAAAAATATTCCTTTAGTTGGAGAAAAGAAGAAAGCGAGCATACAAAATGTGGCACAGGCTAAAACGATCGTTGCACCTAAAATGTAGCTAAAACCAAACATGTAAGAAATAGCTACCCCTGGCAATACCGCATGGGAAATTGCATCACCCATCAATGACATTCCTCGTAAGATGATAAAAGAACCAATAACCCCAGAAGCTAAACCGACAAGCATTGATGTAATCAAAGCATATTGTAAAAACTGGTAATTTATTATTCCCTCAATAAAGGATTGGATCATTGATTCTTTCCTCCTTCACTAAATGCCCAGTGACCTCTCCATAAGCAACTGTCAAGTTATCTGAAGTGAAAGTTTCAAAAACTGGGCCTGTTGCAATCAACTCTTTATTAAGCAAAATCACTTCATCGAAATATTCTTCTACCTTATGCAAATCATGATGGACAATAACAATTGTTTTCCCTTCTTCTTTCAATTCTTTGAGAATCGAAAAAATTTTTTTCTCACTTACTGCGTCGATCCCTACGAAGGGTTCATCCAAAAAGATCCACTCTGCTCTTTGAACTAATGCGCGTGCAATAAAGATTCGTTGCAATTGTCCCCCAGAAAGTTAATTGATTTGTCGTTTTTCGTAGGATGCCATACCAACTTTTTTTAATGCTTGTCTTGCTTGATCTTTTTCTTTTTTGCCAGGACGTTGTCCAATCTTTAACGACGGATATGTCCCTAACAAGACCACGCCTAAAACATCAATTGGAAAAGAAAGATCCAACTCATTTCGTTGTTCCACATAGGCAATTTTTTTACGTGCTTCTTTTAATGACAAGCCACCAAAAGAAACTTCTCCTGAACATTTAGGATTCAATCCAAGTGTTGCTTTCATAAAAGTAGATTTTCCTGCTCCATTTGGACCAATGATACCGGTAATTTTTCCCGGTTGAATCGCTACTTTTATCTCTTTTAAAGCCAACTTCCCTTGATAAGCGACTGTCAGCTTTTGAATCATTATGGGTGCCTTTACCATCTTCTCCACCTCTTTTTAGGTAAACCTAAATTTTAATTCAAATATAGTTTAACTAAATATAAAAACATTTTCAAGTATCTTATAAATATTTTTTAAATAAATACTCGCAATTTTTGAAAATTTTCTGTAAAATCACATCAAGAGTTTGAAAAGCAAATTTGTTTTAGCGAACTTTCATTCGTGTACAACGTATATATGGAATCTATTTGTATTTGTTTGTTTGACTCAAAAACGAAAGGAGTTTTAGTATGGAAGAAGAAAAATTAACTCGAAGTCTTAGTGCACGCCATATCCAGATGATTGCCTTAGGAGGAACAATCGGCGTAGGTTTGTTTATGGGTGCTTCCTCAACCATTCGTTGGACAGGCCCTTCAGTTATGGTAGCATACGCTGTCGCAGGATTCTTTTTATATTTGATCATGCGTGCGCTAGGAGAAATGCTATACGTTGCCCCTTCAACTGGTTCTTTTGCAAATTATGCAAGTGATTATCTTCATCCCGTCGCAGGTTATCTCACTGCTTGGAATAATATTTTTCAATTTATCGTCGTCGGTATCAGTGAAGTCATTGCTGTTGGTCAATATATGAATTATTGGTGGCCTCATCTACCAACAATAATTCCTGGTATTATTGTTATCTTTTTTTTGATGCTTGCTAATCTAATTTCTGTCAAAGCATTTGGGGAACTAGAGTTTTGGTTTTCTCTTATTAAAGTAGGAACAATTATTTTGATGATTTTAGTTGGTCTGGGTGTTATTCTATTTGGCTGGGGAAATCATGGACAGGCAGTAGGAATTACCAATCTTTGGAAAAATGGTGGGTTCTTTACGGGAGGCGTGAAAGGATTCTTTTTTGCTTTATCAATTGTAGTGGCATCTTACCAAGGGATTGAACTTATTGGAATGGCAGCTGGAGAAGCCGCTAATCCTAAAAAGACAATCGTCGAAGCTGTCCAATCAACAATTGGTCGCATTTTGATTTTTTACATCGGTGCAATTTTTGTTATTGTCAGCATCTATCCATGGAATCAATTAGGAACGATTGGTTCACCTTTTATCCAAACCTTTTCTAAAATCGGGATTACATTTGCTGCTGGTTTGATCAACTTCGTCGTATTAACAGCTGCTTTATCGGGATGTAATTCTGGAATTTTCAGCGCTAGTCGTATGATCTATAAATTAGCTATCAATGGAAAAATGTCTAAGAAATTTTTAAAACTAACTCGTCATGGCGTACCATTCTATCCTGTCGTAGCAATTTCCAGCGGGATACTTATTGGCTTGGTTTTAAACTATCTGCTCCCTTTATTGATTGATCGTTCTGAAAATATCTTTGTCTTTGTGTATAGTTCAAGTATTTTACCTGGTATGGTGCCTTGGGTAGTGATCTTGCTTAGTGAAATTGAATTTAAAAAACAACATATCGAGGAAATGACAAAGCATCCATTTAAAATGCCTTTGTCTCCTTATACCAATTATCTTTCCTTGTTGTTTTTAGCAATCGTCTTAATCTTTATGTTGATCAATCCAGAAACAAGGATTTCTCTGATCATTGGTTTTATCTTTTTAGTCTATATGACGATTTATTATTTCTTAAGAGAACGAAGATCAAAAAACAGAATATAGCCTCCTATCCGTGTTAAAAAAACGAGAGGTTGGGACAGAAGCGTTTATACGTATTTAGAGTGTGAGACAAAAGTGTTCTTTACTTTTATCCCACACTCTCTTTGACTCTTTAAACATAGAGAGAAAATGAATACACGATGATACAAAAAGAACATCTTCGATATTTCTTGATGCTCAATACATTTGTCTCTACCTCGCTTTTTCATTTCTTTATTTATTGACTGATTTTTTTATGACACATTGTGTATTTAATTCAATCTCAATACTTCTCCAGGATTGAAAAAGTAATCATCCATTGTCATACCATTTAAAGACAAGATCTTCTCAACTGGTACACCTGTACTCTCTGCAATTTGATTTGGGCCTTCTCCTTGACGAACGACCGTTGTAGCTGGTGCATTTTGTTCAATTGATGAAGAGTTTGTTGTTTGGCTTTGCGCTGATTGGCTAAACTCTATTTGGGCATTTTCTGTTGATGATTCACTTGTTTGTGTGGTGCTAGTATTCGTTTCTCTTTCTTCTGTATTACTCGATATTTCAGCTTGAAGCGAAGCACTTGTCCGTAAATAAACATCTGAAATCTTAGCGACATATTCAGTATAATTGGCTGAAAGTTGATTGATCCACGTCGCCAGCTCTACCCCATCTTTTGTTTGAGCAGCTTGGTATTTTTCCTGTAATTTTCTGATGCCTTCATCAGAAATTGCTTGTAGTGCTCGAGCTTTTTGGTTTGCAATCGTTGATAATCCCGTAACACCATTTTGGTTATTCTTGATTTCAGCCTGATATTCTGCAATCAACCGAGGGGTTTGTTCTTCGATTTTCTTGGTATAGGTCGTCACAATATTTTGTAATTGATCGGTGAGCGCTCCTTCATCAGATGTTTGTGTAGAACCTTGTGTTTCTTTACTTGTCACTTGTCGAGGTTTTAGTAGTTGAAGAGGTTTCATTTGACGTTGTTTCGCTGTTTTTTACCACGGTACTCTTTGCACTAGAATCATTCTTTCCATGAAAATAAAGCCCAGCTATCGCGCCTACAAGTATAAGAAAAACTGCAACAACAGCGCCTATTTTGAACAAACGCTGACGTGCCTCCTTTTTTTGTTGTTGTCTACGAGCCATTCGGACATTCATTCGTCGCTCATTTTCTTCATTCATTTCTTTCACCGCCCATTTGTATATAAAATAGCGTTCCCATTTCTACTTTAAGTCTATTGTAGCAAATAATTCATCTTATGAACATTTTTAACTGTGTTATTTATAAGTTTACCATTTTTGATGGTTCCAAGACTCGCCATCAATTTCACCTTGCAACTGTTCTTTTCTTTCAGAAATTTCCAATAAAATCTTTTTTGTTTCATGTAATAAAGCTTTTGTTTCGTAATCTGAGGCTAAACTTAATTCTTCAATTTGTTTTAAGAGCCATTTTTCCACCAGCTGATTACTCCTTTAATTCTTGTAGGATAAACATTAATTCTTCAATTTCTTCTTTTTCTTTCGCTAAATAATCAATCACATATTCTTGCTTCGTTTGTTCCATTACTGGGAACAAAGCGAGATTTTTTAGTTGTTCAATGAACCATTCGATCCGATGGACTAAAGTTGATTTACCTTCTAAAGTGAGATACTGTTGGTAAGCAATCAAACGTTCCCATTTCTTTTCTTCTGTTTGATATATAAACTGCGCCATAACAAAAGGCGGTAAAAAAGTCATATTAAACTTATGAGCGATCCGCTGATAGGGTCTTAAAAACTCAGAAATAGTATATTCTTCTTTGCCACCAGCCTGATATTCTTTTTCAGAGACCCCTGTTGTTAAAACGATACCTAGTTCTTTTTTGTTTAACATTTGTGTCGCATGTTCTAAAACCGTATCCTGCCACCGTTTCAAGTATGCAGGTGCACTATACCAATAAAAAGGAAATTGAAAAATAATTCGATCGTGCATTCTTAATAATTCTAATTCTGCCCCAAGATCAATTGTTCCGTCTGGATAATGAGCTTCTAGATGATGCCAAGTCACGTCTAAACGGCTCGTTGCTTCTTTAAAAAACTGCTGATTCAAAGAAGTTTCAATTGATGGATGGCTAACGATAATCAGGCTCTTCATTGCTTTTCTCCTTTTTCATTCTTTCTGTTTTATAGTTTAGCATAGAACGAAAAATGTCATTAGTCTCATGCTTTTAATCACGTTGACCAAGAAACGATTTCTTGTTCTTCTAATTCTTTCTTTAAAGTACCTAAAGAAAGATCTTTTGACCCTTCGTTTTTCATCCGTTTACGATAACTAGTGGCGGTCTCTCCCGTTGTTTTTTTAAACATTCGACTAAATACCACCAAACTATTGAATCCAACTTGATAGGCGATACTTTCTACCGAATCATCAGTCAAAGAAAGCAAAAAAGCAGCTCGATTGATACGAACACCAATCAAATACTCTTTGATACTTGTACCTAATTGATTTTTAAATACTCTTGAGAGATGGCTACGATTTACTGACAAATATCGTGCAATTTCTTCTACTGTTAATTTATCTGGATAATGCTCTTCAATATATTTGACCACCTCAATTGCTAAAGGAGAATAAACTTTTGGGATACCAAGACCTATCTTTCCTCCATCTTTAAGTAGTGTCGCCAAGAAACGATATGTTAATGCAGTTAATTCCAATTCATCTGCTAACACTTCTTGTGAATGATGAATACATTCCAGAATGATATCGATATTAAGTAGAGATTCCTGCTGACACCATTGTATACTGGTCCTCTTTGAACAAGGAACGTTGAATGATTGCTTTAGCTAAAGGTCCATCAAAAGCTAACCAGCAATAGACCCAAGGATCTTCACCATCTGCTAAATAAAAAGTAGAATCACCGGGACGAATGAGAAAAAGATCTCCTTTTCGTAATTGATATTGTTGCTCTTTCACATGATATGTCCCTTTTCCTTCTATAACAACGTGTAAAACATAATCTTGTCTAATAGCAGGTCCAAATGAATGATAAGGTAAGGTTTTAGAGAAGCCACAAAAATCAAAATATAACTCTTTTTCCACTTTTTGGTTTTCTTTTTTAAAAAATATTGCTTGCTCCATAGATAACTCTCCTTTTCACTTACTTTACTCTTTTTATTCTCTAACATGCAACAAAAAGTTAAACAATAGTCACAGAAGTACATTGCATAGAAAACGTTTTCCTGATAAGGTCGGTAGTAGAAAAAGTTCTTTATCTTTTATTGTAATCGGTTCATTTTTAATTGTATATTTAAATTAAGAAGGAATTCGATAATTATGAAAAAAATGAAAAAGTAAACAACAAAGATGTCTTCAAAACAATTGCTCAAAATGACCAATTGCTGAGGTTAGCACTTTCTTATATCGCTTATGCTATTACCAATGTGATAACAACTGCTGTTTTATCTTACTTCTTTAAATATGTCTTAGGGCAACCAACACAATTCTGGCTTGTAGACTTATTACAAGTTTGGACTAATTACAGTTCTCTGCATTGACTCGCTTGATTTCTCGTTGCTATATGTAATTAGGTGGGCTTGCCATGATGATCAGCTCATACTTTTTCTTTTCCATTGCAAATACAAGTTTCCTCCCAGTAATTATTGGCCTTATTTTATTCTATTTCCTACAACAGTTGATTTTTCTATCATCTTTGATGACTATCACTGATTCTGTAAAATATGGGCAATGGAAAAACGGGAGTCGTAATGAACCAGCCACTTTATCTATCCGACCATCATTAGATAAAATCGCTGGAGTTTTATCAAATGGTATCGTAGTTTTTGTAGCGATTGCTGCTGTGATAACTAGCAATGTAACTGCTACAGATATTATCACCCATGACATCGTCACTTTTAACCCATATGCTTTTTATGTTCTGGTAACATTAATGCTCTTTTTAGCGATTATTTTCACTTAGAAAATTCATTTAACAGAGAAGAGACATGTAGATCGTAAACGAATTAGAAAATAAACTCAGTTAGCAACAAGAAAGTAAACCTGATTTAGCAGACGACTTTATCATTCCACAACATTAAGAAAGGAATCTATTATGACAATTACAGAAAAAGATTTTGGACAAGGATATCGGTTGATTACTTTGACAAATAAATGCGGGCTTCAATTAGCTGTCACTGATTTAGGCGCACGTATCGTACGATTAGCTATACACAACAAAGAGTTAGTTTTGGGATTTGATTCTGCCCAAGAATATCTATCTAAAGACGCCTATATTGGTGCTTCCATTGGTCGAACAGCTGGAAGAATCGAAAATGGGCAATTTTCCCTCAATGACCAAACTTATCAATTACACGTGGATCCTGTGACCGGTCATACGCTTCATGGTGGCTCTCCAGGGTTTGAAACAAAAAAATGGTCTTATCAAATATTTGAGAACGAGCAAGAATGCACTGTTAAATTTAATACTTTAAGCCCTGATGGTGAACACGGTTTTCCTGGAAATTTATCGGTAGAAGTTTGCTACACACTGACGAAAGACAATGTATGGCGTGTCCAAACATGTGCCATTAGTGACAAAGAAACACTGTTTAACCCTACCAACCATGTCTATTTCAACTTGACAGGTGATGTCACACAATCGATTGACGAACATACTCTCTGGTTAGATAGTGATTATTTCGCCCCATTAAGAGCGGATAGTATCCCTATTGGCATAAAGACAGCTGTTATAGATACACCGTTTGATTTTCGCACACCTAAAACACTTGCTTCGGTCTTTGCTAGCGACTTCGAACAAAAAAATCTTTTTGATGGGATTGATCATCCTTTCTTTTTAAATAAACAAGGACTTAAAAATGTATCCGCGTATTTACTTAGTCCAGATAAGAAAGTGAAAGTAAGTGTCTCCACAGATGCATCAAGCGTTGTCTTATTTACAGCTAATTTTGGGCTAGATACGCCAGAAATACATGGAAAAAAATCAGCAAATCACGGAGGCATTACATTTGAAACACAAATCGCTCCCGGTGCAGAACAATATCCAACTTTCGGCAATGTTTATTTAGCTCCTCATACTACTTTTAAAACAGTCACAGAATTTAAAATCGAATGGAGAGAGGACGTTTAACAATGGAAATCAAACGAAACTTAAATACAAAATTTGCAGAAATCTTTGGCCCTAAAAAAACCACACAATACTTTTCACCAGGAAGAATCAATCTCATTGGAGAACACACTGACTATAATGGAGGTCACGTTTTCCCTGCTTCAATCACTTATGGAACCCAGGGCGTGGCAGCACCTCGTAAAGACAATAAAATCTTAGTATACTCAACGAATTTTGAAGACGATGGCGTGATCAACTTTACATTGAATGAGTTAGATTTTGATAAAAAAGCTGGTTGGGCAAACTATGTCAAAGGGATGATCTTAAAACTAAAAGAAGTCGGCTATACATTCGACCATGGTTTTGAATTATTAGTAGAAGGTACCATCCCTAACGGTGCAGGTCTTTCAAGTAGCGCTTCTTTAGAATTATTAGTGGGTGTCGTATTAGAAGATTTATTTGACCTAGCGATTGATCGCCTTGAATTAGTCCAAACAGGACAAAAAGTTGAAAATGAATTTATTGGTGTAAATTCAGGAATCATGGATCAGTTTGCCATTGGTTTTGGTGAGTTAGACAAAGCAATTTTGCTTGATACAAACACTTTAAAGTATGAAATGGTTCCAGTAAAATTAGATGGTTATGCCGTAGTCATCATGAATACCAATAAGCGCCGTGAATTAGCCGATTCTAAATACAATGAACGTCGTAGTGAATGTGAAAAAGCATTAGCACTTTTACAAAGAAAATTAAACATCCAAACATTAGGGGACTTGGATGCAGAAACATTTGAAGCGAATAGCGATTTGATTGACGATGAAACCTTGATTCGCCGTGCTCGTCATGCAGTTACTGAAAACCAACGAACATTAGAAGCTAAAGCTGAACTAGTACAAGGAAACTTGGCTGCTTTTGGTCAATTATTAAATGCTTCACACGATTCGTTGAGACATGATTATGAAGTAACTGGTATCGAGCTTGATACATTAGTCGATGCAGCTCAAAAACAAGAAGGTGTTCTAGGCGCACGTATGACAGGAGCTGGCTTCGGTGGCTGTGCGATCGCATTAGTCAAAGAAGAAAATATCCCTAACTTTAAAAACAAGGTTTATGATGAATACTTAGACGTCGTTGGCTACGCACCAGAATTTTATGTGGCACACATCGGCAATGGTACTACAAAGATCATGCAAGAAAGTGTTTCAGCTTAATCCAACAAAAGAAATGTAAGGTAGTTCAACGTTACGGTTAAAAAGAATAAAGCAAAATTAAGATCGTCACTTTTTCCAAAAAAACAAACGATCATGAAGTGCTACCTGATAATAAATATTAAAATAAAGACCGACCGCCAAAAGTTCATTTAAACAACTTTTGGCGGTCGGTCTTTTTGTAGCTAATTTCCTTACCGCATCCATTTCCAATAAAACATCTACTATTATTGAAATAAATACGCATGATACGTTTGATCTTTGATTCGTTTTTGCCATTCAGGATCATGTTTTGGTACAGTGGCTATTTCTTTAAATTTGTATGGTCCTAATTCAAAAAACTGTTGAAGGATCTGATTCACTTGCTCAAATAAAGCTGGACGCTCCATCCTATTTTTGACGGTCAGTTGCTGATCAGCTATACGAAAAGTCACATTTCCTAATTCGTCAGAAACATTGATCGTCTTGCCCGCTCTACTCAACTGGCGAACCCACAGTCAAATCAGCAATGATTGCTGTTTTCGTTCCTAATTGCAACGAATAGATCGCAGCATCTACGATACCACAGGCATTACAACCACCTTCTGTTAACTCACTTTTTCTAGTGATTTGTACTTCCATCATTCTGGGTCACCTTCTTCCTATTATAGCTCTGTTTTTTATTATTCGCGTTCTTTGCTCTTCTTTTCTTCATTTCCAAGCGAGCAGCTTCTCGCAGACAACGTACATGACAATTGACATAAGTTAACACCACTTCATCTGATTCTTGTTCAAATCCCCAAAAAGATATAGCTATCCTTCCTATTCTATTTATTTTTATATCGAATCTTTCAATCATTGACTTGTTTACAAATAACTAACGCTTTTTGACTTAATTTTTTTTAGCATAAATAAAAATGGAAAGTTCGTCAATGAAATCAAGAAAGTATAATAAAACAAAATAGAAACATTTCTTTTTATTATTGTATAAAAAGCCGAGACCCATAAAATATAATGTATACTTTTTATGAGTTTCGACTATTATTATTTTTTATAAAATATGAATCTTATTGAAACTTGTTCTATTTACAATATTCAAAATGCTGACTTTCAGCACTTGTTCAAAAACTTGTAAAATATGAAAAACTGTTTTTCTCTATTCGTTCTTATTGCTTGATGCAGAACAGCCTTTTCACAACCTCTTTTCTACAATTTTTCGATTAATTCTTCTAATTCGTTCAACCGTTTTTCGAACATAGTCATCGCAGCTTCGATATAGTCTGCTTTTGTCATATCAACGCCTGCTTTTTTCATCACTTCAACTGGGTAATCACTATTGCCTGATTTCAGATAAGTGAGATATTTTTCTAATGAATCTGATTCATTCGTCCAAATTTTTTGTGCCAAAGCAGAAGCAGCAGAAAAACCCGTTGCATATTGGTATACATAATAATTATAGTAAAAATGTGGAATACGCGACCATTCAAATTTAATTTCTGAATCTTCTTCCACCGCTGGCCCATAATATTTTGCATTCAGCTTTCCATAGTTATCACTTAGGTATTCACTTGTTAAAGGTTCTCCTTTTGCATCTTCTACATGCATGAAATGTTCAAATTCAGCAAATTGTGTTTGACGAAAAACCGTTCCTTTGAATCCGTCTAAATAATGATTCAATACATAGGCACGAACACGTGGATCTTTTTCTGTTTCTAATAAATATTCCGTTAAAATATTTTCATTAGTGGTTGAAGCAATCTCCGCTAAGAAAATGGAATAATCACCATAAACAAATGGTTGGTTTGAACGAGTAAAGTAGCTATGCACACTATGCCCCATCTCATGAACCAACGTAAATAATTGATCCAGCGTATCATGCCAATTCATTAAAATATAAGGATTTGTATCATAGCTTCCTGAAGAATATGCACCGCTTCGTTTACCCTTATTTTCTACAACATCAATCCAACGTTCAGAAAAGGCTTTTTCAACGACTGCCAGATATTCCTCACCCATTGGCTTCAACGCCTCTAAAGCTTTTGCTTTTGCTTCTTCATAAGTAAATTTGATCGGTGCTTCACCCAGTACCGGAGTATATAGATCATACATATGCAACTGATCTACATCTAAAAGACGCTTACGCAAATTCATATAACGATGCAATAAAGGAAGGTGTCTATTGACAACTTCTATTAATGTGTCATACACACTTTCTGGAATATGGTTATTACTTAAAGATGCTTCTCGTGCAGATTGATAATGACGTACTTTTGATTTATAATTATGTCCTTTTATATGTGTACTCAACGTAGAAGAGAACGTATTTTTAAATTGCTTGTATACACTATACAGCCCTTTAAATGCTGCTTCCCTTACAGTTCGGTTCGTACTTTCCATCAATTGTCCATAAACTCCATGAGAAAGTTGGATTTTTTTGCCGTCTTCACCCACAATCGTCGGAAATTCTAAGTCTGCATTGTTTAAAACAGCAAATGTATCACTAGAAGCTCCGAAAATCTCTCCTACGCCGGCAAGCAGAGCTTCTTGCTCTGAAGATAAAACATGCGCACGATTATCCACCATTTGCTTTACATAATGACGATAAATGGCTAATTTAGGTTCTTGTTCAAAATAGTGCCAGATATGTTCATCGGAGAGTTGTAGAACTTCAGGTTCATACCAGGAAACAGCTTCACTTACTTTAGAAAATAAACTTCCAGCTCTTGCATATAAGGCTTGATAAGTCGTATTAGCCGTATCTTGATCATTTTTCAAATGTGAGTAAACATAGATACGTTCAACTTTTCGATAAACATCTAAAACAAATTCAAGCGCATTCAAAAATTCTGACGCTCCATTTGCCAATGTTCCTTTATACTTATCGGAATTTTTTAACTCATCCGCTAATTCTTGGTACATTTCATCAAATTCTTCATCACTAGAAAAGATTTTGGTTAAATCCCAAGTTAACTCTTCAGGCAATTCTTCTCTTTTTGGTAATTGGGTCATTTCGCTCATTGAATACACTCCTTTTTTTCACTCTTTGATTCTTCTCCACTCTTCAACAAAGATAAAAACGAATAGTCTCACTTTCATCAGCTACTCCTATTTATTCTATCACAACTCAATTCTGTTTTATACAAAGAATATCTCTCGACATTCCTTATACAACAACGCATAAATCATTCTTTTATTGATCATCGGAAAAATCCATTTTGCTTTATTCGGCTCGATTTTTTGTAACCATATGATATATTGCCATCGGCTGCTACGACTTTTTTGTTCAAGCATCACTTCTTCAAATAGTAAACGATACAGAAAAATTTTTTCCTGAAACCAAAAGAAAAAATCACTTTCTTGATATATCCAAGCTGATAAATAGAGTAGGTGTTTCTGTCTGAGATAACACTGTTTTTGTAACCATTTTTTACATGGCGCTTTTGAAAGTGTTTTTTTTATTTCATTTTTTCCAAATTAACTTCCAACAAATCAACTAACATATGACTAAAAAAAGCCCAACTCATTTGTTCAAAAGTTAAAACACCCATGACCGATTCTTTTATATGATGAAATAGATAACATTTTTTTTGATCCAAATCAAGCTTCCATACATGAACCCCCCTTTCTTCATTGTACATACAAAAATATTTATCACTTGATCTTAAAGAATCTTTTCTAAAAAAAGAAGAACCTAAAATCCACCAAACCCGATATCCATTCATCAAGTAACCTTTTGTTCTTTCTTGAACACTCTTGTAGCTGAGCATTGAACATTGGATTTCTATTGCTAAATTCCCACATAATATATCCGGTCTTTGATTCAAAGATGGTAGATTTTCTTCTAACTGAACGGTTACGTCTTTCAACCATGTCCTACACCATTCAAATAAAGTTGTTTTTAATTGGAGGTGTTCACTTGTCTCACCTTCACTGAAACCAAGACAATTCTTACGACTTTGATGAGCAAAATGTGCAATTTTTTGTTTTCCTGTCTTTAATATCACTGGCTCACAACAAGCTGGACAAATAAGTAGATCCTGTTTCTGACTTTCGATAGCTATATATTCCTTTCCATTTTCATCCACTGCAATCATCATCTCTTTTCCTCCTATCTACATAAGAAAAATACGCAAAAAAAGGATCCGATCCTTGTCGCTTGATCAAATCCTCTAAGTCGTTGCTTTTATTATTTTCAAAAAAGATGTTTCTATTCCATGGATTAAACAAAATAAAACTTTGTTCGTTCTAATGCATTACGTTCCATGATCAATTGCGCATATTCATTCAATGTTTCAATCGTACGATCACTTTTATTTGCATATTCTAAAATTCGAGCAACATCATTGTCAACATCTATTTGGTTAAGGTCTTCCAGCCAAAAATTCACAGCTAAATAGTAGATGCCTTCTAATAGATACAAATCTGACCATGCTGATTCTAATTCTACGTTGTTGGCTAGTTGAATCATTTGCTCAAAGTCTTCAAAAGCAAAAATTGCTTGGTGTTCTACTTCATTGGAAATGCGTTCAGTTGATTCATTCTCTTCTTCATTATTCAAGATTTGTTGCTGAATAAATTCAGTCACATCATCAGAATCCAAAGAGTCTTCATTTTCTTGGAGCATTTCTTCATTTGGTAAGTTTTTACTGATAAAGAGTTCTAAACCATCCCCTTTAGGAAGTACTTGAAAAGTAACAGCTTCACTACTGCGGAACTCATCTTCAATATCAACTTCTTCCAGAATACTATAGAAGAAATTCTCAATTTCTCTATGATTGCCAAGTAAATCTAAAAATGAGACACCGCGTTCTTCTAAATCTTCATGGCCAATCATCACTCGTATTGTGTTTTCATTAATATGTTCCATTTCCATATTGCTACACCTCACTTTACCACAGCTATCAATATAACTTCATTGTAGCGAAATACGCTTAAATGTAAAGAAAAAAAATTAACAATTAAAATCAAACTAAGTTTTCCTCTTCTTCTTGACATAATCAACTCTTATGTCCAAATCACTATATGATGCCGGGATATGAGTATGAAAAATATATTTTCTAAAACTAGCTCCTTTATTTTTATCTTGTTTCTGTTCTAATTTTTAGTTGTTAAACCAGTTGCTTCACTAACATTGATTTCTTATTCTCTTTTCCAAATTTAATCTCTTTATTATTGATAATAATGTAATGATTCTATCTTACAAAATTTTATTTTTAAGGATAAATCCCTTCAAAGTATATTTGATCATTTGAATCATCAATAAAGACATTGACACACTTTAAAAATAGGTCTATGTGTAATCAAAATTTCAGATTAAAGTGGAATACAATTTCGTTTATAAAAAATCTCTTTCATGATACAAAGATTCCGTTACTCAACTTAGTTGACCATTTAAAAGTAAGTTTATCATGGAATAAAAAAAGAGACGGAGATAAACTGATTGTGTGTCCAAAAAATTGTACACAGATTATTTACCTAGGATGAAGAATATAAGTGTCTAACTCAAATACTTAAAATTGAATAAATGGGATTCTCAACATTGCTTCTGTGAAGAAATTAAGTTCAAAAATAATGAGAAGCTATTTTCATTTTTTGACAAAAAAACTTAGAAAAACTACAAAAATTAGTTTCTCTAAGTTAACATTCATATTCTACAAACCAGCCATTAATTGTGCTTGGCGTAATTCCAATTGACGTACATCACGTGGCAAGAAACGACGGATTTCATCTTCATTGAAACCAACTTGTAAACGTTTATCATCAATCATAATCGGACGTCGTAACAATCCTGGGTTATTTTGCACAAGTTCTAATAATTCTTGCAATGGTAAGTCGTCAAGATCCATATTTAATTTTTGAAAAACTTTTGAACGTGTCGAAATGATTTCTTCTGTACCATCTTCTGTCATTTGTAAGATCGCTTTTAATTCTGAACTATTCAAAGGTTCAGAAAAAATATTACGCTCAACAAATGGGATTTGATGTTCTTGCAACCACGCACGAGCCTTTCTACAGGAAGTACAACTTGGGGAAGTATATAGTGTTAACAACGTGCACCACTCCTTTTCATGACCAAAGTCACTTTTTTGTAACAGAAGATCATTATAATCTCCCATCTGTTTTCTATTATACCTAATCAACTTTTAAATAGCTAGCTTTTTTCATAATTTTTTTTAAAAAAATGAAAGCTATCTAAGATTTATATTCCGTAAAACCAATACTTTACGCTTAATAGCCAATAAAAAAATGAGAGTTTTCAAATCTAATTCAAATTTAAAAACATAATAAAACAGCTTATAAAATTGTACTATTATTTTATCAAACATCTGCTTAGCGAACGCTTTCTTTACAAAAATTATGTTTTTTATTTAATTAAGTTGGATTTTGTTTGCTATTACAACATTCTCCTTATTTTAACATAACGATTGTTTTGTTCGCAAGATACCCACGAGTTTATATTACGATTATTATAAAATAAGAGGAATGTAAAAACTAGCAACTCGCCTCAAACTATGTTATTTTATATTTTAATATTTTTTATTTTTCTGTATTAAAAAAACAGACATATCCATAAATAATCACTCTGCTGAATTAAAATTTATTCTCTTATTTTCGTTTGAATGAGTCGTTTGTTCATTAAACTCAAGTTTTACTTTTTATTTTTCTATTTTAGTTAAAAAAACTGAAATTTACAAACCTTGTTATGCCAAGCAATTAGAAATATAGTAATAAAAACCTTTATTTAGCAGCGTTTTAGAAGATATTTTTCTGTTACAATAATCGAAGATTTATGGCAAAAAAGATGAAAACCGAAAGGCGTGTAGAAATTGATTAAGTCAGTTGTTTTTGATGTTGACGATACGATGTATGATCAACAACAGACATTTAGAAATGCGATAAAAAAAGTTGTTCAACTTGTTTCAGATGAGGATATGGAGGCTTTATATCTCCGTTTCCGCCATCACAGTGATAAAAATTTTCCTAAAGTTATAGCAGGAAATTGGACATTAGAGTATATGCGCACACATCGAATCGGACAATCACTAAAAGACTTAGACTATCCATATATTACTGACAAGGATGGACGTTATTTTCAACAGGTTTACGAAGAAGAATTAAATAATATTTGTCTTCATGAAGAAGTAAAAAAAACGTTAGATTTTTTAACTGACAAGCATATCCCCCTCGGAATCATTACTAACGGACCTACAGACCATCAAACAAAAAAATTAAAGCAACTTCAATTAGTGAAATGGATTCCCTCACAGCATATGATCGTCTCACAAGCGACCGGTTATCAAAAACCAGAAAAAGAGATTTTCCAGCTTGCAGAAGAACGATTCCATTTAACTGCTAAAGAAACGCTCTATGTAGGAGATAATTACGAAAATGATGTACTAGGAGCAAAAGGCGCCGGCTGGCAAACACTTTGGTTTAATCATCGTGAACGAAAAATTGATGGTGCCGCTATCTGTGATATTGAAATCACATCATTTAATCAATTATTAGAAACAATGAAAATTATTTTTAGTTAACCATTATCCATAAGAACGTCTCCTTCGTTTCAGATTGTTATCTATGGATGGATTCATTTTTTTACCTCCATTTTTTTTTTTAAATACAATTTTTTAATAAACTGCTGGGAAAAGATAAAATGATTTTTGGTAAAATTCATAAAAGAAAAGTTTTTGTTTCAATAGATTATTTTTTTATAAAAATTTTTATGCTTTTATATATAGTAAGATGAGAAAGGACATTCATAGAATGGATTGGTAGATTTTCATTATTTTTGTGTTCTATCTATTGGAAAAAAGAGGCGGTCGGATAGCTTTATACTTGATCGTAAACATATCATTTTATTGGCTACCTTGTTCTTAGTTTCTTCTTTTAAATATAAGTTCATTGCATCGGCTTCCCTTTCTAAAATAAAAGAAAGGAGGCGTTTGTCCCATACTCTATCTGCTCGGAGCTAATCGTATTAGATGGACGCGTATCGTCAGCTTTTAAAAGAAAATAAATTGTTGCAGAACTTCTCACATAAAGTAAACTGCTTAGATAACTCACCAATGGAAAATTTTTTTGTTATTAAAGCAAGAAATGTTCTATGGACAAATCTTCTGCCGTTACGAAAAACTGGCAGAAAAACTATTGCATTTATTCATTGCTATAATCAAAAAAGAATGAAACGAAAGCAAGGATGTTTAAGTCCTGTTCACTATCGAATGAATTTTAACTTTTGGGGTTACAACATATTACAATCATTACTGAATAAAAGATAAGTTAAATCGACAAAAGCCAGTCGATTTGAAAAAAATAGAGTAGCAAAATTTACTCTATAAAGACTCTAACTTTTCGGAGTCACTAAAAGAAACTATTTTTCTCTATTTGTTCTGAATTCTTGAAATAGATCATACTACTCATAACCTCTGTTTTAAATGGTATTCAAAGGCTGGCATCTTCAGGAATAAAACCAAATAGAGGAAAAACATGAGGAGCTGTTTCGAGTGCATTTTCCTTAATACTCACAGGTTAAAACGCTCTTTTTATGACCTCTTCTTTTAAACGTGTTCAAAGGCTGGCATCTTCGGCAATAAACCCAAACAGAGGAAAAATATGCAAAGCTATTTTTCTCTGTTCGTTCTTATTGTCCTCGGCGTTAGACGATGCTTTCACAACCTCTTTGTAGCCTTAAAAATTTTTATTCTTCTAACTCTCCTACACTTAAAATCATTCTGATATCTTCTTCTGTCAATTTTGTCAGTTGTTCTTCGCTTCCTTGGATGACTTTTTGGAACAATTCTCTTTTTTCTTGTTGAAGGGAATCCATTCGTTCTTCAATTGTTCCTTCAGCAATCATTCGCCAAACTTCAACGACATTCTTTTGCCCGATTCGGTGTGCTCGACCAGCCGCTTGTTCTTCAATTGCTGGATTCCACCATAAATCATACAGAATAACAGTATCCGCTCCTGTTAAGTTCAGACCTGTTCCTCCTGCTTTTAAAGAAATCAAAAAGACATCTCGTTCACCTTCATTAAACGCATCCACCATCGTTAAACGATCTTGCGGTTTTGTGCTTCCTCTTAAGTAAAAAGTCGATAAGCCTAATTCAGCTAATTCTTCTTGCAAGATAGTCAACATCCCTGTAAATTGAGAAAATAAAAGAACTCTACGATTATTCTCTTTGGCAGCAACTAATAAATCTTTGACTTGTTCTAACTTTCCTGAACCACCTTGATAATCTTCAAGAAACAACCTTGGATCACAACAAACCTGTCGTAATCTCGTTAAACCTGCTAAAATGCTGATACGGTTCTTTTTGAATGAGTCTGAATCCATCGAAGAAATTTCCTCACGCATTTTGCGTAAATAAGCCAAATAAACTGTTTTTTGTTCTTCTGTAAGGGCAGAATAAAGATTCATCTCCGTTTTTTCAGGAAGATCATTTAGGACGGTTTGCTTATCTCGACGTAATACAAAAGGTCGAATCATCCGTGCGATTTCTTCTGGCGACAACTCTCTGAAATGTGTTTTGTTTGGAAAGAAACCCGGCATGATCGTCGCAAATAAGGACCACAACTCTTCTAAGTTATTCTCAATTGGCGTCCCACTTAAGGCAAAACGTTGAGGAACACTTAACTCACGTAATGCCTGAGCAGTTTTAGTACTGCTATTTTTAACCATTTGTGCCTCATCCAGTATCAAGTAATTAATCGAATGCTCTTGGTAATCAGTTACATCTTGTCTTAAACTAGCATAAGAGGTGACTCTGATGTCTGCCTCACGTGCTAATAACTCTTCTCGTTCTTTTTTATTGCCATTAACAACTTGGATACTTAAAGAAGGAGCAAATTTTTTCACTTCCGCTTGCCAGTTATAGACCAAACTTGCAGGAGCAACAATCAGTGCAGAGAGCATCCCTTTTTCTTCTTTTTCAGAAAGCAGATACGCAATCGTCTGCAATGTTTTCCCCAGCCCCATCTCATCAGCCAAGATTCCACCAAATTGATAATTTCCCAACATTTTAAGCCATTTAAATCCTTGCTTTTGGTAATCTCGTAAGTCAGCCTTTAATCCTTTGGGTAAGGAAGCTTGATATTGTTCAGGATGAAGCAAATCTTGGAGCATCTTTTGATAGGAGCCACCAAAAGTCGCATCACTTCCAGATAATTTATCTTGAATAATCAATCCTTGATTTTTCGGAACATGGATCGTTCCCTCTTCTGAGCGTAACGCTTCTCGGAATTGCTGAAGAATTTGACTTGTCTGTTGAAATTCTTCAGAATCAAATGATAGAACTTGCCCATTTTCAAGTGTATAAAACGCATCATTGCGCAATAAGCTTTGAAGAACTTGATCAATCTCGTGCTCATTGATTCCTGTCACGTCAAATCGTATGTCTAACCAAGAATTTGCTTCTTCTACTTCTATTTTGGGTTGATGACGCTGTGCATCCAAGTATAATTCACGAAGTTTTTTTCCAAGACGAACCTCGCCAAATTGTCGAAAAACAGCTAATTCTGTACGGAAAAAAGCATATAATTCTTCTCCTGTCGGTAATACTCGCTCATATCCTGTCTCATTTTTGTGGTACCGATAGAGCTTAAATAAATCTAACACTCGTTGCTCTTGTGCTTTGTCTCTTAAAACTTCTGAAGAGCTATCAGAAACAGCCTCATGTTTTTTATCCGTCGAAAAAATGACTTCTTCATAAACAAAATCAATACGAGCTTGAATTTTTCCCTTTGTTTTTCTAAAGAAAAAGACAAATTCTACTGGTACATCTGCAATTTCAGCTTTTACTTCCTCTGTTATAGTAACTTGTCCGATTTCAGATAATAAAGGAATGATCTCTTTGAATAATGAAGAAAGTTCTCGTTTCATAAATAACACTTCTGGCGTTTCAAATCTTCTCATCAACTGTTTCCACGTCAAATAAATGGCTTGTTGATATTTTGTTAACGAATAAAAAGTTCCTTGAATCATTCCCCATTGGTAATGAGTAAAAAACAATTCAAACTCGTTTAATGCTTTTAATTGATACGAATTGTCTATTTTAGTTACTTCAAATGCTAAAGGTTTCTCATTTTTTGAAAAATGAATTCCTTGATAAAATGACTCTTCGATTTTCATCTGTAATCTCGTAGTTTGATTCATTTGTTCTAACAATGCTTTTGCTTGCTCAATCGGTAATAATAGGTAACGTTTGTCCAGTTTCCCTTTGACTTGAAGACCATTTGTTCCCAGAAGAAGCTGTGTTTGAGCACAACCAGCTAGACCGGTTAGTATTTCTTGATCTTCCACTTGAAATGCACGTTTATCCAAATAGAATTGATATTGTTTATTAACAGTATAGCGTTCATTTTCAATGTATGAATGCAAAAAATCAAAAATATTTTTTACGATATAAGTTTTTTTGGGATTCTCTAAATAACCGATCCGCAAATAAATAGCTAATATCGCTAGCTCTGGATGATAATGATTTGTCTCAATCGATTCTACTTGATATTCAACAATCAATGGTTGGATCATAGACGAAGTGGTTTTAATTTTTAATCTTGAGAAGCCTTTGGTTAAAATCTCACCTTCACTACTTTCCTTTACTGGTTCTATAATTGTTTGATCTGCTTTGATCATACGTGAAATATTTTTTGAACGTAAGTATAACTCAACCGCAACAGTGTGTTTGCAATATTTATGTTCTTCCCAGTAAGGACATTGACAAAAATCAACTTCTTTTGCAGTCCCATCTAAATCGACCATATATAATTCACTACCTAAGACTTCTGCATGCCAAATTTTTTCTTCTTGGTCAGGGACTACCGATAACACACGTCCTTCTTGCAGGTATTGACGCCCTCTTGCAATGACTTTTTCCGGTATACTCCATTTCATAAGTTACCAATCCCCCTATTATCCAAGATGATACCGGACTTTGCTTTGACCGCTACCTTCTGTTTCAATTCTTATTTGTTGCACGATCCGTTCTTTTAATTCTCTCACATGACTGATGATCCCAATCATTCTTCCTTCGTTCTCAATTGTTTCTAATGCTTCAATAGCCATTTCAAGTGCTTCTTCATCTAATGAACCAAAACCTTCATCAATAAAAAGTGCTTCGATCGTTATGCCACCTGTTTGGGCTTGGATTACTTCGGCTAATGCTAAAGCCAATGATAAAGCTGCAATAAAACTCTCACCACCAGATAGCGTATGGGCCCCTCGTGTCAACCCTGCTTCATCATCATAAATATTAATTTCTAACCCTGTTTTTCCACGGTAACTACCGACTTCCTCTGCTAATTCAAATTGATAGCGATTTTTTGTTAAACGTTGCAAACGAATATTCGCAACTTCAAGCACTTTTTGTAAATAAACTTGTAAAACATATCGCTCTAAACTCGTTTTTCTAGGATTTTCCCCATTAATCGTTTGAGAGAGCTGCTGTAGTTGAACTAGCTCATCTAGCTGCTCTTGACTTGCCTGATAGATAGAAGAAAATTCTTCCACAATTTTTTGGTTATTGTTATTTTGTTCATACAAACGATAGCAGCTTTCCTGTTGCTCGGAGATCGTTTTTTTTAATTCAGCCAATTGTTGTTGTAGTTTGCTTAACTCAGGAAGAGCTATTTCTAAAGGAATCCTTTCTAACTGACTTAATCGATCCTCAATAATCAACCGTTCTTCCTCATATTTCGCAATCAATTGACAATTTTGTTTATATTCTGCTGTTTGTTTGGCAAATATCAGCACTTCCTTTGTGTCTTCAAAATAGACCTGCTCCATTAGTTTAGAAGAAATTTTTTCTTGGATGAGTCGCAATTTCTTGGTATTTTTTGTCTGTTGCTCACGAAGGATTACCTGCTGCGCTTGCAACAACTTCATTTCTTGAGAAAAACTGATACCCATCTCTTGTTCTTCAGCTAGCCATTTTTCTTTTAGAGAAATCGCTTCTTCTAGTTGTTTTACATCTTCAGCTAAATTTTGGATATCCGTGTTTTCTAATTGCTTGGATAAACTGATAATCTCACCTTGTCCTTGTTGGATTTTTTCTTTCATTTGTATGATTTGATCTTCCATACTCGTTCGTTTATTCGCAATATCAGTCAGTTGTTCCGTCATTCCTTGATACGCAATCTTTGCTTGACCAATCACTTTTATCCGTTTCTCTAGATTATTTTTGATTATATCTAAGGATATTCCGAGATCATCTGATATCGCAAATTCAAATAATTGTTTCACTGTTTTTCTCAGCAGGTCTTCTTGTTTTGTGAGTTCGGCTTGTTTGACAGAACTAGATTTTGAAAGCTCATTTATCTTTTGCTTTACTTGTGCTTCATCCGCTTCATTACGACCAATATTTTGGTTAATTACTTCAAGATTAATTTCTGCTTCTGCTAGTTTTTCTTCAAGTTTAATGATTTCTGTTTGTTCGGGCAACTTATGTGTATTTTGTTGCTTTGGATGCTCCACGGAACCACAAACGGGGCATGGTTCATCAGGCTGTAATATCAGTTGCAATCGTGCAATTTGTTGACTTGCCCATTGACTCTTTAAGGCATCTACTAGATTGCTTTGTTTACTTAGTGCGATTTGATTCATTTGGTGTTGTTTCGTGATTTCTACTAAGTATTCTTGATTCTCTTTTAATTGCCCTTTTATGTGTTGCCATTGCTCAACACTAATTTGATATTTTTCTTGTTCTTGGCATAGTTTTTCATAACATATTTGATCTTCATGAAGCTTTTCTTGATCCTCTAACCGTTCGTGTAATTTTCTTTGTTCTTCTTGAATTTGTGCTTGTTTTTGAATAATTTTTTGTTTTTTTTCCTCGAACTTTTCCTTTTCTAATAGTAAATTTTTATTTTCTAGTTGTTTTTTCTGACATTCTTCAGCAATCGGTAGCAAGCATCTCATCTCTTGCAATGCACTAGCAGAATTTTGTATTTCATTTTGGACATTCAACCGTTGTGGCGCGCGTGTTTCCCACGCTGTATACACTTGTTTTTTTTGAATCAATTTCGTTGAACAATCTTTTTCTTTTTTGTCTAGCTCCTCTTGTTCACTTTGATATTCTTGCCTTCTTAACAGTGCATCAACTAATTTTTCCGCAAACTCATAGTGCCTATTCCATTGTTTTTTGTCATTGATCTTATTTTCTTGTAAAAGTAATTCTTTTTTTTTTTGAGTTAAATGTACTTTTTCTTCTTGCCTAGTTTGTAATACTTCTAGGTGATAACAAGTATCTTCTAGTTGTTTCTGTTTTTCCTGCAAGTTAGACAGTATTGCTCGCTCTTGCAACAAGCGTTCATGGATTATTTCTTGTTCTTTCTGCCAATAACTAAGAACAGCATCAAAATTTAAATTTTCAGGCATAATTCCATCTTTGTTGGGCACAAACCGTTTTTGCAATAACGTTAATTCTTGTTCAAAATGATCTAATGTCTTTTGATGTTGCTTTGCTTTTTCCTTTAATTGCTCATTTAATAATTGGAAAAATTGTGTACCAAACAAGTTCCGTAAGACAATTTCTTTTTCATTACTTGACGAAATCAGAAATTGACGAAATTCTCCTTGTGGCAGTAAGACAATTTGAGAAAATTGCTTCGCATCAAGGTTCATCATCTCTTTGACCAATTGATCAACTTCATTACGTTTTGTAAATTGCCGCACTTCTTTTCCGGCTTCATCAAAAATCGTCAAAGATACTTTTGCTGTTTGTTTTCTATTGCCCGCACCTTTTCGTTTAGCTAGTAGCTGTTCGGGCTTACGCTCGATTTTATAACTCATTCCCTGATGTTCAAATGTAAAGAAAACACTGGTTTCTTCTTCTGGTGTTGCAAAAAGCGACCGCATTTCTTTCCCACTACGTACTCGGCCAGAAGTTTCACCAAATAAAGCATAAGTCATGCCATCAAAAAGTGTAGTTTTTCCTGCCCCTGTTTTTCCAGTGATCAAAAAAAGGGGCACTTCTGTTAGTTTAGAAAAATCAATTGTTTCTTCGATAAAAGGTCCAAAATTTTTTAGTCGTAGTTTTTTAGGTTTCATTACCGATCATTCCGTTTCCATGAGTTCTTGTAATGTTTCTTTCAGCCAAAACTCTTGTTTTTCTGTCAATTCTTCCTTCGTCATTTCCTTGAAGAATCCTTGTGCTAATTTTTGAGGATCTTTTGTGATGATTTTTTGTTTTTGACTTTTATTTAACTCTATCCGTCCATTGGTGCGTTCCACTCCCAGAATACGTTGATAGATCTTTCTTAATTGATTCATCATATTCGGGATAATCGTACGGTCATTCAAATAAATTTGGATATAATTCTCTCGATTAACGACTCGATAAAAATCGGGATCAGTTAGCTCTTTAAAGCTCGCAGTTATTTCTTCGATTTCATGTAATGGGGACAACTTACGAAAAGTAAACGATACCTCTCCCGTTAAATCAACAATCCATACTCCTTTTTGCTGATTGATTTCTGAAAGTGAGAATTTTAACGGTGAACCACTGTAACGTGCGTTTTTTTGCTGCAATGCTGCTTGATCGTGTAAATGACCTAAAGCAACATAATCAAATGATTCTAGCAATGTCCCAGAGACAGCGTCTAATCCACCAACTTCGATTTTGGTTTCTGAATCGGACCTTGTACTTCCTGTAACAAAAAAATGACTCACTAAAACGTGTTTTTGGGTCGGATCAAACTGTTCTTTCATTTTATCAATTACTTGTTCAAAAGCTTGTTGAATCGTACGAATACTATCATCTTCAAAATAGATTCTTGCCGAGATTGGTTCAAAATAAGGTAATAAAAAAAATTGAGTTCCTTTAAAAGAAATCGGTTCAAATGATTCTTCAAGTCGCGTTTGTAAATAATAATCCGTCTGACTAAACCAAGGAGTTCCTGCAGAAAGACGAATGCTACTATCATGATTTCCCGAGATAGCAAAAATCGGAAATCGTTCCTTCAAATTCCATTCAACCATCAATTGATTGAAGACCTCAACGGCATCCACTGAAGGGACGCTTCGATCATACAGATCACCAGCAATCACAATCGCATCTACGGTTTCTTCTTTGGCAACTTCTAATATCTTAGAAAGCACATATTTTTGTTCCTCAATTCGATCATATCCTTGTAATTTTTTCCCAATGTGCCAATCTGCTGTATGTAAAAATCGCATCTTATCACCTCAAAAAATGTCCTTCTTATTATTATAACACTTCCACCCTTTACATGATACCTGGGATAATTGTGCGAATAAAACCAAAAAGAGCTAACGATCTTTATCCTAACTTTCTTATATGTGTTTCTCTTGAGAAAAAATCATGTTATTTTTT
This sequence comes from Enterococcus lacertideformus, assembly GCA_015680865.1. GTDB lineage: Bacteria > Bacillota > Bacilli > Lactobacillales > Enterococcaceae > Enterococcus_B > Enterococcus_B lacertideformus. The sequence continues at coordinate 122,391 of JADAKE010000020.1, forward strand.
CTGCTTGATTTCATAATTTAAAGTCAGGATTAACTTCTTTATCTAACTGATAAAAAGCCGCTTGGGTACGACGTTCAATTTCTGCCATACCTTCTTTATCTGTTTTTTTGATATCTGATAAATCAATTGGTTCACCAAAACGAACAACTACACGTTTGCGTTTGAATAAGTCACCTAAAGTAAGCGGTCCTTGATAAACCGCTGGAACGATCTTTGCTTTAGACATTTTGGAAATTAATGCCATCCCACCTTTTAACTCAGTTGCATGTCTTGTCCCACTAGGGAACATGATCAATCCTAAATGGGTCGATTTTAACATTTTAACTGGTGTTTTTATCACACTAGGTCCCGGATTATCTCTTTTAACCGGAAAAGCATTCGAACGAGTCAAAATGAAACGTAATATTGGATTTTTGAATAATTCTTCTTTAGCCATAAAACTAAATTCTTTTGGTGAAGCTGCTATAGCAAGATACAAGGGGTCCCACCAGGTACGATGTGGCGCTACCAGTATGTAATTCTCATCTTGCGGTAAAACTTCTTTATTTTCATACCGAGCATTTCCATTGATCAATGCTAAAATCACACGGACAAGCCCTCTCATAAATCGATAGAACATATTCTCTTCCTTTCTAGGTGTATGGTCATAGTATGCCTAAAAGTAGGCAACTTTACAAGGCACCTTGGTTCTTTTTTATAAAAATAGTATAATACAATCAACTAGTTTTTTCATTTTGGAGGGAACCTATGCTTCACGAAGATGAACGAATCGATCAATTATACGCAAAAGATATTAAAATCATTCAAAGTCCACATGTTTTTTCTTTTTCGCTAGATGCTGTTTTATTAGCGCATTTTGCACGTGTACCAAAAAAAGGAAGAATCGTCGACCTTTGTACTGGAAATGGTGCCGTTGGGCTTTTTTTAAGTAAACGCACAAATGCTTTGATTGATGGTGTTGAAATTCAACCACGCTTAGCGGACATGGCAAGACGTAGTATTCAATTAAATCATCTCCAACACCAAATGACGATTTACACGCTGGATTTAAACGAGAGTTTATCCGTTATTCGCCACAATTCATGTGATTTGGTCGTATGTAATCCACCTTACTTTTAAAGGATTACCGACAAATAAAAAAAATCCAAATGAATATTTAGCAATTGCTCGCCATGAAATCCATACCACACTTGAAGATGTGATTAGTATCTCTAGTAAATTATTAAAAACGAATGGGCATTTTGCGATGGTTCATCGTCCTGATCGCTTTTTACAAATAATAAATGTTATGGAAAAATACCATATTGCCCCAAAAAAAATCCAATTTGTTTACCCAAAAATGGGCAAAGAAGCAAATATTTTGTTAATAGATGGGATCAAAGAAGGTAAACTAGACGGATTTAAAGTAGCTTCTCCGCTAATTACTTATGATCTTGATGGTAACTATACGAAAGAAATTCGAGAAATACTTTATGGAAAATGAGCATTATTTTTATGTTTTGTCTTGCAAAGATCACACGTTTTATGGTGGATACACGACAGATTTATCTAGAAGATTGCAAGAACATAATCGTGGGATAGGAGCTAAATATACACGTTTACAAAAAAGAAGACCTGTAAAAATGATCCACGCAGAACAATTTACGACACGAAGTGAGGCAACCAAAGCAGAAGCAGCCTTTAAAAAACTTACTCGCCCACAAAAAGTTCTTTACTTAAATACTCATCTATCCTATGAGTTACCCCACGATTGTTAGGTCATCTAAAAAATAGCTAAAAAAAGATTTTCATCATTAAAATATAACCAAAAACCACGGAACATTGGATAGATTCCGTGGTTTTCATTTATTTTTTATGGTAGGTTGATGGTGTTAAAATTTCAACTTCTTTCATCTTTAACTACTCGTCGCAATTCACTTTTATTCAGTTGCACTACTTTCAATAACAGAACGATTTACGCTTTCGTTACTAGTACTACTTGTCTCACTTGTATTAGTTCCCTTTGCTTTATCACTACCTAACAAAGCTTCACTTACTAAGTGAATATAGTGGGTCATACCTTCTGGATTCGGATGGACTTGATCATCATAAAACCAATCTCTATGACTGTTACTATAGCCATACCAATCGATCAAAGTTAGGTTATCGTATTTCTTCGCCATCTGTTCTAATAACGCATTGACATCATTTTGCCAACGTTTTGTAGGAACGCGAACATTTACCCAATAAACTTTGCGATCACCTAATGCGCTCATGATACTATCAAATTGAGATTCAGAAAATGCTCCGTTGGTTCCAAGTCCAACCAAAACAGTATCTTTTAATAATTTTTGTTTTTTTAGTTCTTCAATATATGGTTCACTGGCATATAACTGTCTACCAACATCTCCATCCACAACTACTTTAGGATATAGTTCCTTTAAATCTGTTGCAGCATCCAGCATCACCGAATCACCAAAAGCAGTCAATTCTAGTTTCTGTGCTTTTTTCCCTTGTTTTGCAGTTAGATTATATTTATTAAGAATCGCTTGATCCACTGATCCCGTATTATTTTCTGAATCCTTCTTACTTTCTTCGGCTAACTTTTTACTTTCAGCAATTTGTGCCTGTAATTTTTTTTGGTCAGCAGTGACAGAATTTTTAGGCGCTGTCACAAAACCAACAAGCGCCACCAGCACCATTAATGTTACTGGGATCACCCATGGTTTCTGCTTACTTAAAATCGGTTTAGTAAACCAGCCTTTAGCTACTTGGAATGTTTTACTATAATCAAATCGAGCTAAAGGCCGTTCAATATACCTATAAGAAAGTTCGCTAATAATCAAAATCAAAGAAATCTCAATCAACGTATGCAATAAAACATGATCAGCGATATTTGCTACCTTGGCTTCATAAAAAATCATGACTGGAAATTGGTACAAATAGATCCCATAACTTCGTTTACCAATCCAAGTAAATACTGGATTGGTTATCCATTTATTCACACTTGCACCTGGGTGAGCAGTTACAGCAACTAATATCATACAAAAAATACTTACTAAAAGCATGCCACCATAATAAACAAAACTATAATGATCATCTAATAGGAAAAAGAAGAGGACTAATGCAAGGAGTGAAATCAACCCTGCCAAGTTTAGCACTCGCTTAGCTTGCTTTGGAATATTCTTCTTTAGTCGAGTACTTGGCCAAACAAATGCCAATGCACTACCCAACCAAATAGAAAACAAGCGTGTGTCCGTTCCGTAATAGACACGAGTAGGGTCACCACCTGGTGTATACATGATCATCATCAAGATCGCTGAAATAAGAGAAATTCCTAATACAGTATAAACGATCCATTTCTTTTTACGTACAAAGACCATTAATATGACAAAAAGAACAGGCCAAATTAAATAATTCTGCCCTTCTACTGCCAGTGACCAAATATGTGTAAAAGGAGACTCATTAGCAAATCGATCAAAATAAGACAAGCCATTTTTAATTTGCCACCAATTATTGTAATACAACAAACTACTTACTACTATTCCACGTAGATTATTTAATAATCCCCGCTGAAATAGGGTAATATATGCGGATGCAGTGATTAACAAGAATACCAATCCGGGATATAACCTTTTCATTCGCCGAACATAGAACTGCCAGATGTTGATTTTTCCATTTTGTTCCCATTCTTGTCGTAATAAATCCGTAATCAAATAACCTGATACAACAAAAAATATCGGGACACCCAAGTAACCGCCTTTCATACTTGTAGGTAGTAAATGATATAAAATAACGCCTACTACGGCTAAAGAACGAATGCCATCAAACCCAGTAATGTAGCGGCTGTTTTTTAACCTTTTTTGTTTTTCCATTCAATATTCCAACTTTTCATAAACTTTTTTCATTCGTAATATACGTGTATTGCCAAAAAATAGCAAGAAAAATTAATTTATTTTTCTCCATTTATTTTTATCTTCCCATAAATCAAAAAAAAAGAACATCTTTTTTATCAACTTTAATAAAAATTCAAACATAAACTTTCCTGAAAGTCATCAACTGACCATCACTTATAATAGCGTTAAAAATAATTACCTTTTTATATAGCTAAAAGTAGAGCTGTCACTCCTTCTTTACTGAAAGAAACAAGGTGTAACTATCTACTCCTGTAAAAATAAACCCGACGATCCAGAAAATTGGAAAAACGATTTTCGGATAGTCCGGCTTGTTACTTTTGTAGATATTAAGTGATACTGTGGCATTGCTTTGAAAATAATGTACTGCTGTGGCAGTGACCAGTTTACTTCTTCTGAACATGAACAGCTATTTCAAAAAATTTTTTCTTATTCTCATCAGAGCTAGCCGATGCTTTCACAATCTCTTCTTTTAAACGGTATTCAAAGAGCTGTCCTTCGGCAATAAGTCAAAATCGCTCAAAAAATGAATTGCTGTTTCGCTTGATTCTTCTTTACTCCTCGGGACAAAGCGCTCTTTTCATGACCTTTTTCAGAGGCCATCTTCGTAAAAACGGCCAAGGATTTGTACATTTTCGGCAATGCTCACGAATGCTTGGGGATCGGAGGCTTTCATTGCTTCTCTCAATAATGGCAATTCATAACGTGTAACGATCGTCATCAACACGGTTTGTTTGTCATGTTTGTAAGCACCTTCTGCTTCATTGATGATCGTGATCCCACGACGCATACATTTTTGAATTTCATTCACTACTTTTTCTGGATGCTTTGTCACGATCATGACCTGCATTTTCTTTTGTTTCGTATACATCACATCCGTCACTTTTCCACTAACAAAAATGGAAAGAGCACTGTAAAACATATATTGCCAACCAAAGAGTAGCCCAGCTACAAATACGATCAGTGCATTGAAATAAATGGAAATCGAACCAATTGATTTACCCGTTTTTTTGCGAATAGTAATACTTACAATATCCAAACCACCTGATGATAATCCGTTTCTCAACGCAAGTCCAATCCCTAGCCCCATGACAGCTCCACCAAATAGCGCACAGATGATTGGATCTGTTGAAAGCACCGTTTGAGGAAGGAGATGGATGCAAAGAGAAGTGAATGTCACTGTGATAAAGGTAAAAATAGTAAATTTCTTGCCAATTTTAAACCAAGCAAGAACAAACAATGGAATATTTAATAAATATAAAGTAGTGGATACTGGAACTTCAAAACCTATCAAGGATTTAGATAATGTGGTCAGAATTTGAGCTAGCCCAGTGATACCACTCGAATAAATATGTCCAGGTTGATAAAAAAAGTTAAGTGCCACTGATGCGATCAAAGCATATACGATGGATACCGAAAGCTTGGTCGTATAATCATGGTACGCCCAATTTTCGAATGTTTTTTTCATAAAAAAGCCTAGCTTTATATATTATGGCTTAATTATAAAGGGTTTTTGAATTAAATCAAGCCAACTTAGAAACGAATAAGTACAATAGTTAGAACACATTAGTTATCTAATCTATCATACTTATTTTAATTAACTATTAAGGAAAAACTGGGTAACTCTCACAATAGTGAGCTACTCAACACTTGTTACATCAATATTCAAATCAAATAGTTGTGCCTCTGATACTGTACTTGGCGCATCACTCATTACATCCGCAGCTTTTCCGTTTTTAGGAAAGGCAATGACTTCACGAATATTTTCTTCACCCGCAAGTAACATCACTAAACGATCTAATCCTAATGCAATACCACCATGTGGCGGGAAGCCATAATCTAAAGCCGTTAAAAGAAATCCAAATTGTTCTTCCATTTGTTCCTTTGTAAACCCTAAAGTCTCAAGCACTTTTTCTTGAATCTCACGTGTATGGATACGGATAGAACCGCCACCTAATTCATAACCATTCAAGACAATATCGTAAGCTTCAGCATAAACACTTGCTGGATCAGTATTTAAACGTTCGATATCTTCTACTTTTGGCATTGTAAACGGATGATGTGCTGACACATAACGTCCTTCTTCTGCTGAGTATTCAAACTGAGGCCATTGTGTAATCCATAAGAAATTGAATTTCGTGTCATCGATCAAACCTAATTCTTTCCCTAAACGAGTTCGAATTGCACCAAGTGTTGCTGCCACGATTTCTTTTGTATCCGCACCAAATAATAAAATGTCTCCAACTTCAGCATTTGTCGCTGCCACAATTGCTTCTGTTGTTGAGCCTATAAATTTAGCGATGGGTCCTTTTAAGCCACCTTCTTCTACTTTTAACCACGCTAAGCCTTTTGCACCAAACTGACCGGCGTAATGCCCAAGATTGTCTAAATCTTTACGAGAATATTTACTTGAAGCATTTTTAGCATTAAGAACTTTTACCACGCCACCTTTTTCAAGTGCCATTTGGAAGACTTTAAAATCAACATCTTTAACAATTTCACTTAAATCAATCAATTCCATATCAAACCGTGTATCTGGTTTATCACTTCCATAGCGATTCATGGCTTCATCGTAAGTCATTCTAGGAAATGGTAAGGCAACTTCAATTCCTCGTACTTCTTTCATCACCTTAGAAATTAATCCTTCTGTATATGTTTGTATCTCTTCTGCTGTCAAGAAAGTTGTTTCGATATCCACCTGTGTAAATTCTGGCTGACGATCACCACGTAAATCTTCATCACGGAAACAACGAACGATTTGGTAATAACGATCAAAACCTGCATTCATCAATAACTGCTTAAACAGCTGTGGCGATTGTGGCAATGCATAAAAATGTCCCGGATAAACACGAGAAGGCACAAGATAATCGCGCGCACCTTCTGGCGTTGATTTACCTAAGTAAGGTGTTTCAATATCTAAAAAATCATTGTCATCTAAATAATGACGAATTGCTTTCGTTGTTTCATTTCTCATTTTGATATTTCTCGTCATTTTGGGACGACGTAAATCTAAATAACGATATTTCATACGAATTTCATCGCCGACTGTTTGATCATCTTCGATCAAAAACGGAGGCGTTTTTGCTTCATTCAAAATTACGATTTCGTTTGCAAATACTTCAACTTCACCAGTGACCATTTTGGGATTGATTGCTAGATCATCTCGCTTACGAACGATACCAGTCACTTCGATCACGTATTCACTTCGACATTTGTCTGCAATTTCCCAAGCTCTTTTATTTACTTCAGGGTTGAACACGATCTGAACAATTCCTTCACGATCACGTAAATCAATAAAAATGACCCCACCAAGGTCTCGACGTTTTTGGACCCACCCTTTTAATGTAAAAGTTTGATCCAATTCTTTTGTTGAAATCAAACCACAATATGTTGTTCTTTGTTTCATCTTTTTTCCTCCTAATCAAATAAAGTCATTTCATCATAGAGTGCATCAAAATGTTCATATACCTCTTCTAAGGGAAAACTTTTTTCTTTTCTAGTCGCCATCGCTTTGACTGTTACAGTATGATTTTCTAATTCATCCGCACCTATCACTAAAACTAATCTCGCATTGGCTTTATCTGCTGTTTTGAATTGCGCTTTTGCTTTACGATCCATAAAATCACGATCGGCAGAAAAACCAAAGTTACGGATAGTTTGAACAATTTTCAATGCTTCAATATTTGTTTCTTCACCTAAAGCTACGACATACGCATCTAATTCATTAAATGCTGGGATAACCACTTCTTCTGCTTCCATTGTTAATAGTAGTCTTTCGATCCCCATAGCAAAACCAAATCCAGGTGTTTGCGGTCCACCTAGTTCTTCTACCAAGTTATCATAACGACCACCAGCACAAATCGTTGCCTGAGCCCCCATTTTTGGTGCTTCACTCATAATCTCAAAAATTGTATGTGTATAATAATCTAATCCTCGTACCATCGTGCTATCAATTTCGTATGACACACCCAAGGCATCTAACATTGCTATGACTGTGTCAAAGTGTTTTCGTGCTGCTTCACTTAAGAACGACAAAATAGATGGGGCATTCGCCACAAATTTTTGATCGCGTTTATCTTTACTATCCAATACCCGTAAAGGATTTTCGTGTAAGCGTCGTTTCGAATCTTCACTTAATTCTTCTTCAAATGGTAAAAGATAATCAATCAAGGCTTGACGATATGCTTGGCGAGTTTCTTTATCCCCTAGTGAATTGATGACTAAACGAATTTGAGTGATTCCTAATTGCTTGAAGAAGTCTAATGCCATGACCATACTTTCAACATCAGTTGCTGGATTATCTGAACCAAAAGCCTCGACACCGATTTGGTGGAACTGGCGCAAACGACCTTTTTGCGGACGTTCATAACGAAACATCGGACCCATATAAAAAGTTTTGTAAGGTTTCGCATACTCTGGCCCAAATAACTTATGTTCTACAAATGAACGAACGATTGGCGCAGTCCCCTCTGGTCGTAACGTCACATGTCGCTCACCTTTATCGTAAAAGTCATACATCTCTTTTGAAACGATATCTGTTGTATCCCCTACACTTCGAGAAATCACTTCATAATGTTCAAAGATTGGTGTACGGATTTCATTGTATTGATAATCTCTAAACAATAAACGCGCAGTTTCTTCTACAAATTGCCATTTTTCTGATTCACCAGGTAAAATATCATTTGTTCCTTTTGGTCGTTGGAAACTCATTTTTTTCTCCCCTTTTCTTTACTACATAAAACAAAAAATTCACCCTCGTTCATCATGAACAAGGGTGAATGACTATTTCATACACGGTACCACCTATTTTTTGAAAGATTCCTCTTTCCTCTTACGATTAACGCTCATCCACGGGACGGCTTTTCACTCGTCCATCTCCAGAGTGTCTTTTAGAACCTAAAACTTTAGATCCTTTTCAGCCTTGATGATCCTCTCTTATAAAGTGTCAGAAACCTACTCGCTCTTTCATTGATTTTCCCATATTACTTATAAACTACTAAAAACAAACACTAAAGTCAAGAAAAATCTGTAGAATCAGGTAGATTCAAATATTTATATAAACAAAGTAAACACGATATAAATTGCTTCTTAGAGAAAAGATAACTACACTTATCCCAGACAATATTTATACGTATAAATGTTCTCTTTCCCGTATTTTCCTTAGTTCTTTTCGTTTAGCTTTCTTAATGAAGAACGCCTACTCGGTTCTCAAACCCAACACTGTATTTGCCCTCTCAATATTTTTTATTCTTTATATAACAATACTCGACTTTTCGGATAGGTAGGAAACTGATTAACAGGGATCGTCCACTCTTGCTCTGGCACTGAAAATTCATAGCGGTTCACTAATTGATCCGAAAGAACTCGCAAGCTATGCAAAGTGATCCACTCTCCTGCACAACGATGCATCTGGCGGAAATCTCCCCCACCTTGTGCAATCATCTCATATTCTTCTTCATAAGAGATAGCTTTTTCTTTTCCTAGATATCGCTTGATTAAAAATGAATCTGGTGCTTCAACTGTTCGTTCATCATGATTTGTCCCATACAAATCTAAAATAACCCAACTATCTTTCGGAACAAGATAACCATCAACTGTCACATCTTTTAATGCAATCGCTGGAAGCATTGGGAAAAATGGATAATAACGACGTAATTCTTGAATAAATGGGTCTTGAAGTTTCAAAAAATCATTTTTTAATTGTTGGTGTAAATCTGGTCGACTAAATAATGCATGTCCCATCAAAGCAGCCCACACAGTTAGTGCAACAGTTGGTCGAATAATGTTTAATAATTCCACAGCAGCAACTTCTAGAGAAAGTAAATTTCCATCTAGGTCCGTTGCTTGTGCGAATGCGTAAAGAGCGACATCTTCTTTTCCTAGCACTGGATTTTCTCTTGCTGATGTAATTAATTCTTGCGCCCATTTCTCAGACTTTTTACGATTTTCCACACCTTTGATATGATCCATCGGTGAAGTAAAGGTGCCACTGATCATTGAAATCTGGTAATCGGCAAGCTGATTGACTTCTTCCTTTGTTAACCCAGACAAATTGATACCTGCCCATTCACAAATAGAAGAAAAAAGTACTTGTTTACTTAAATCGAACAATTCAAATTGTCCATGTTGCTGATCTAACGCATTCGCTAAGTTTCTATCAAAAATAAAATGATATTCATCCATTCTTTCAGGTGTCATCAAGTCCATAAAGATCGCCTTGCGATGATGATGTTGTGCACCATCTAACGTTTGCACGCCATTTTTTCCAAATAATGTTTTCAGTACTAACTTAGGCATCGCGCCTTTTCGTTTGAAATTTCGTGGGTCATAAAAAATTTTAGCCGCATCTTTTCCATAAATCACAATAGCTTCTTTATTGAAAATTTTGGCTTTTACAACTGGTGAATTGGCTTCTTTTCGTAACTCTTCTAGCATATAATACCCTTGTTGATAACGCTTTTTGATTTCAGTTACTTTGATATCGATCAATGGTACTTCTTTCATTTCAGCTTTCCTCCAACTAAAATAATTTCTTTATTATTAGCTTATCCTTTTTTCAAAAAGCTGACAAAAGAAGCGTTTCATTCGTGTAACTTTTGATCCTCATCTTTTGATGAAATATTTCTATAAAATAACTTGAAAATATTTTATAGATGAGAAGAAATTCGATCAATCACTGATTTGTCCAAATCTGTTCTCACTTGTCTTTGATAATATTTATAAAAAAGGATAAGTATTGAATAAATTCTTACCTTCCTTTTAATAAACTTTTTTCTACGATCAGAAAAAAAGAATCGGCTTTTTCTTAAGGCTATGGCATTCTTTAGGAAAAAGCCTTTTTAGAAAGGATGAATCAAATGACTACCTTAACTTTTACCGATCTGAAACGGCGTGATCCTGAATTTGTCAAAATAATGACCGATTGGATGGCTCAAGAAATATACTAGTTAGACCTGAATTTGACGCTTACACATGACGATTCTTTTATTATTAGCGCAAACACTATTCTCCGGCGAATTTCCAACGAGAAGCAAAAGAACTAAAAGAAGATTGGAACTTGGTTTAATCCAAGCTCCAACTTTTTTATTCGTTACTTTTTAAGAGAGGGTAAGTTGTTCCAAGTGTGATTTTTCCATTATTTTTTGACACTCATTTTAACTTCAATATCAAAATTCCCACCTGTTTCTGTTCCTTGCAATGTCAGTTCTCCCAGTTCAACATGAACTGTTTTTTCATTTCAATAATCCGTTCCACTTCACTAGTAATTTTTTTGCATTCCAGTTATCTGGAAAGACAGTAGATCGGAGACACTTTGTTGTCACTAGTTAGTCATTGGTTTTATGACGCATGTCTATCAGTAAAACATCGACCGAATCGATTCGGCTTTCAGACTGCTGGATCACCATTTCGGTACTTTCATAGTTCGGCAGATTTTTTAAGACATTCCCATCGATTTCTTCTATGGCTTGAACCATGGTTTCATTCAGAGTTTTAGGTAAAATATTCGTTCTTCGTCATATAAACCATCGGCTACTGCATAATAAGTCGAAAACAAACCGAAGAAGCTTTGGACTTTTCGTAAACTATAAATGACCTCTTGATTGTAGCCAATCGTTACTTGTTGGGTGCCACGATAGACAAATTCACCGTCTCGATTCAAGACTAAAACTTGACCATTGGCTTGAGCTACGACCCGAAAAAGATTCGTCGTAAAGATATTTGGCAATTGTGTCAACAATTGATCACCCTCAGCAATCATCGCTGTGGTAATTCGTTTGCCTGTCTCGACATTAGCGGGAGGAACAGCCATGACAAAAAAACAGAGTGAAAAACTCACTCTGCACAAGAATAACTTTTTTTATAACAATCAGTGTTTACTTATTTTGCGAATCAACCACAATCGTTACAGGTCCATCATTAACTAAAGAAACAGCCATATCCGCACCAAATTGGTCGGTTTCAACAGGAATACCTCTTTCACTAATTTTTTCATTAAAAGCTTCATACAGTGGTATCGCTGTTTCTGGGCGGGCTGCTGCAATAAAACTTGGTCGATTTCCTTTTTTGGTATCTGCTAAGAGGGTAAATTGAGAAATACTCAAAATTTTTCCTTGTATATCTTCAATGCTACGATTCATTTTTCCCTGTTCATCTTCAAAGATGCGCATTTGCACAATTTTTTTTACTAAATAATCTACATCTTCTGGCGTATCTTTTTCATGAACACCTAGTAAAATGACAAGTCCACGATCAATCTTTCCAACTTCTTGTTGATCGATGGTTACTGAAGCTTTATTTACTCGCTGAATGACGGCTTTCATGTACTTTCCCTCCTAGGAATTAGTTCGACGAACACTATAAACATCAGGTACACTCTTTATTTTATCTACGATACTCTTTAAATGAGCTAGATTTTGGATACCTACTGTTAAATGAATTGTCGCCATTTTATCTTTGTTGGTTCTTGCTTCGACACTATTTAAGTTTTTAGTCATGGTGTTCACTGTTTGTAAAACATCATTTAACATACCCGAGCGATTGTACCCATAAATTTCCAAATCAGCATCATATTCTTTTCTACTATTTGAAGTATCTTCCCACTCTACTTCAATTAGACGTTCTGCCACATTTGGCTTATCAGGTTGGACATTTGGGCAATCCCGGCGATGGATCGAGATTCCTCTACCTTTAGTGATATAGCCTACGATATCATCTCCTGGAATTGGGTTACAACAGCGACTAATGCGAATCAATAGATTATCCACGCCTTGAATTACCACGCCACCATCATGACGAACCTTCATTTTCTCAGGTTCTTTTTTCGGCTGATTCATGATTTCTTCAGCTTCTTGCTTTTGTTGTTCGATTTTTTGTTCTTTTCTTTCTTTTTCGGTCAACCGATTAGCCATTGTCAAAGGACTAACTTCACCATAACCTACAGCTACGTACATATCATCTTCCGTTTGATAATTAAGCTTTTCTAAAGTTTCTTGTAACTTATTTTTTGCCAAGATTTCTTTCGGTAAAAAGCCTAGATCAATAATACATTTTGTTAATGCTTCATGACCTTTAATGATGTTTTCATCTCTATCTTGCGCCTTAAAGAAACGTTTGATTTTGTTTCTAGCTTTACTTGTTGCCACTAGTTTTAGCCAGTCTCTACTTGGATCGAAAGAATTTGGTGAAGTCAAAATTTCAATGATATCACCATTTTTCAGTTTGTAATCTAGTTGGACCATCTTCCCGTTAATTTTAGCACCTGTTGTTTTATTCCCAATATCTGTATGAATGCTATAAGAAAAATCTAAGGGACCAGACCCTTTAGGCAACTCGGTAACGTCTCCTTTAGGCGTGAAGACATAGACCTTATCACTAAAGATATCGCCCTTCACACCTTCCATAAATTCGGAAGCATCATAGCTTTCATCTTGAAGTTCGATAATCTCGTGGAACCAGCTTAATTGTTTTGTGATACCATCTGGCTCTATTTTGTCATTTTTTCCTTCTTTATACGACGCCCAATGTGCCGCCACCCCAAATTCAGCAATCTCATGCATTTCTCGTGTACGGATTTGGATTTCCACAGGATTTCCTGCTGGTCCTATAACAGTCGTATGCAATGATTGGTACATGTTTGCTTTTGGCATAGCAATATAGTCTTTAAAACGTCCAGGCATTGGTTTCCATTTTGTATGGATAGCTCCTAGAACTGCGTAGCAATCCTTTATAGAATCAACGATTACACGAATCGCAAGTAAATCATAAATTTCATTGAATTGTTTCTTTTGATCCTTCATTTTTCGATAAATCGAATAAATATGTTTGGGCCGACCATAAATCTCTGCATAAATATCCAATTCTTCTGTGGCTAAGCGAATATCTTCTACTGTTGCGTTGACATATTTTTCTCGTTCTTCTCGTTTCGTTTGCATCAAATGCACGATTCGATAGTATTGTTTATGATTAAGATAACGAAGGGCCGTGTCTTCTAGTTCCCATTTAATCCGACTAATCCCTAAACGGTGAGCTAATGGTGCATAGATTTCTAATGTCTCCTGAGCGATACGACGTTTTTTGTCTTCACGCAGATGTTTTAGCGTACGCATATTATGTAGTCGATCAGCTAACTTCACCATAATTACACGTAAATCTTGCGCCATAGCTAGCAGCATCTTGCGATGGTTTTCTGCTAACTGTTCTTCGTGTGATTTATATTTGATTTTCCCTAATTTAGTGACTCCATCAACCAGCATGGCTACATCGGGACCAAACTCTTGCTTTAAATCTTCCAAAGTAATGCTTGTATCTTCTACGACATCATGTAAAAAACCAGTTGCAACTGTATGAGGATCCATTCTTAAATCGGCTAAGATCCCAGCGACTTGGATTGGATGAATAATATACGGTTCACCTGATTTACGAAATTGACCATCATGGGCAGCAGTTGCGTAATCACAGGCTTTTTGGACAAATGCAACATGATCAGGTCCCATATACTGACTAACCAATTTAATCACGCCAGGACCTGTCAATATTTCTTCTTTTGGCATTGAAAATCCCCCTTTCAAAGGTTGTAAACAACAGGTTTTGATCTGAACAAGGCAAAAAGAATCCAAATTCCTTTTCCTTCATTATTTTTTGGGCGAAATCCTACTTCAAATGCCGAATATCTTTTCCGTCATACTTTCATAAGGTCTGCAGTTTTTAGCTCAAAATTCCTTTGTAGATATTGGAAAAAGTATTTAGGCAGAACGTTTGAAGAAGAAAAGCATCCTAGCTAATCCAATTTTTAAAACTAACGTTCGCCTTATCTTCTACTTATTTGCTTTCCAAGAAAACTAGCAATTCTAATCCGTTGTTTACAATAAATAATTGTTTTTATTATACAAATTGTTCGGGATTTTTTCAATTTTCCCTGATTTTATCCAAGCAATTTCAGTGATTAAGTTCCCACTGATAGCTCGCAGCACTCAACAAATAAAGAGGTGCCGTTTCTGTACGTAAAATTCTTGGTCCCAAACCACATAGGATACCGCCTTTTTCAACAAAAGTTTCGATTTCGTCAGGGGTAAGTCCTCCCTCTGGACCAAAAATAGCTAAAATCTGACTGCCACTAGTTAATTTTTTAAATACTTTTACTAAATTTGCTACTTCTCCTTGCTTTGCAGACTCTTCATAAGCAATCAACAATACATCATAAGAAGACAGTCGCTCCAAAAATGCTTTTTTAGTTTCCAACAACTTAACTTGCGGAGCTACTTGTCGATGAGACTGTTCAGCAGCTTCTTGCGCAATTTTTTGTAATCTTTCTTGCCGTTTTTTCTCTTTTTCGTATCCCATTTTACAATTGATGTTTTTGCTGGAAAACCAATAAATTCATGGGCGCCTAATTCTGTTCCTTTTTGAATGATCCAATCTAGTTTGTCACCTTTCGGATAGCCACTAGCAATTGTGATCTCATTTGGTAATTCTTTTTTCACAGCTTCTTTTTCAATCTCAATCAAAGAAACGGTCTCTTCATTAATCTCAGTAATCTCAGCACGAATTGACAATTGATCCTTAAAAACTAAATAAACTTGATCTTTCGGTGTCATACGCATTACACGAACGATATGATGGAATGCTTCGCCTGAAAGTTTAAATTCTTTATTAGGGTGATATACGTCTTCTAAAAAATAACGTTGCATCTATTCCACCTCAGTTTTTTTTAGGATAATGGCATACCAGTCTCTTTGTTGGAAAATTTGATCCACAACAAACCCCTGAGCTTGCATTGCATCCACAACCATCTGTTTTTTTTCTTCGATGATACCAGAAACAATCAGTTTTCCTGTCTGCTTCAATAAACGCCAAGCATCAGGAATCATCAATAAAATGATATCTGCTAAAATATTTGCCACGATGACATCACTTTTGATATCCACGCCATTCAATAAGTCATTAGACACTACATGCACATCTTTTGCTACTTCATTCATTTCCATATTTTCTTTAGCTGACCGAACCGCCACTTCATCTAGATCATAAGCATAAACTTCTTTTGCGCCTAAATACTTGGCAGCAATACTTAAAACGCCTGATCCAGTACCAACGTCTAATACGGTCTCTCCACCTCGTAATACTGCTTCTAATGCTTGCAACGTCAAGGAAGTGGTTGGATGGGTGCCCGTTCCGAAAGCCATTCCAGGATCTAAAGTAATAATCTTTTCTAATGGATCGCTTGTTTGATACTGTTCCCAGCTTGGTACCACTGTTAGCATCCTTGTAATACGAACAGGATGATAGTATTTTTTCCATGCCGTTGCCCAATTGCTTTCTTCTACTTCACTTACAGTAATAATATTTTTACCGATTGCCAAACCAAATTCTGGAAGTTGTGTCACACGATCCTTAATAAAAGGTAAAATCTCTGGTAAAAAAATAGTCTCTGGAAAATAAGCCATAACAAGTGCGCCCTCATTTAATGAGTTAAATTCCGCTTTATTTAAAATTTCTCCGTACTGATCCGACTTAAAATTTTGTATATCTAACGCATCTTCAATTGCAACTCCACTTGCTCCTGTTTCCATTAAAATATTAGAAACAGCTTCAACAGATTCGATTGCGGTTTCTACTTTTACTTCATTCCATTTCATACAACTTCACTCCTTAATAACTTGGATAAGGTAAATAAGTTTTGGTAGTGTTTCCTTGCTTTTCTTCTATTAACTTCGCTAAGTATTGATCATCCCATTTTAATTCGAAGACTGCAGTTTCATCTTCTGCATCAAGAAAATCTAAAAGATCACTTTGGCCTTGTGTTAATACTTCATTAAAATACTCAATCAGTGCATCAACCACTGATTTCGTTAATCCTTTCTTCCCTTCATAAGGAATAACTGCCAAGTAATCTGTTTCGTCAAAAACTGATTTTTGTGGATTGAACAATAAAATACCATCTTCAAATTCAATGATTTCTTCTTCTGAAACAATTCCTTGGGCATCATCGATTGCCAAGTGTCCTTTATTTTCAGCAAATAAGCGAACAATGATTTCAATTGTATGGTTTTTCGTATCCCAATCCAATGCAACATCGTAATCAGCAATCGTCTCTTCAATTGTTTTATCTAAATAATCAAGTAAGTTTGTTTTTTTCATTTTTATTCCTCCAGCCCCAGTCTTCATCAACTAAGTTCTTTTTTTGTAATGAGAGATACGGATTTCCAGCAACAACAAAACGTAACGGTTTTTCTGTCCATTCTCCTTTATTAGGAATACCAATCCTTTGTAAAGGCAAGATTTTTTTAGGTGTTTTGTTTTTTTCAAAAACAAAATGCAACGGACTATCTAAAATCGATTGCCCATAAAGTTCTTGTGGTATACCTAAAGCAGCTACTAACTTCCCTGGCCCATTACTAATCTCAGGACCGACTTTATCACCTCTGTTCCTACTCATTTGAGCAATACCGACTGCAGGCTCAAGTGCGCGGATCATTACCCCTTGAGGAATTCCTTCTGGTTGCGTAATAATATTTAAGATTCGATGGGTATGCATCGGATAAAGATAAATGGTACCTGGTTTTTCATACATCGCTAATACACGAGGCGTTCTTCGCATACCAAAACTATGGGCGGCTTGATCATCTGGTCCAAGGTAAGCTTCTGTATCAACGATATATCCTCCCACAATTCCTGTTGGTGTTACATATTCCAAATACATTCCTAATAAATCTTTAGCAACTTCAGGTGTTGTTTTGTTCAATAAAAGTTTGTCTAAATTCTCTTTATCTGTCATATAATTCACCTCCCTTATCATACACAAATTTAAGAGGATAAGCTATGAAATGTCCCTTTTCTTTTTAGATACAAGCCATTTAATTTTCTTCAGTCTACTTTTAAGTAGAGGAGAACGGAGCATTACGTTTTCTCTTTTTCTAGTGTCAGTCACATGAAAAATTTGTTTTCACTCATTTTGGGTTTCATTAAGAAAACCCACCTCCGCTTATTATTAATTTATTCATTTCACCTTTTTTCTAATCCAATCATTATTATCTCCTTTCTTTTTCACCATATTTCCTACTTTTATTTTACTATGTTATATTGAACTACATTTATAACACTTTTTTGTAATCGGATATAAACCGATAATTAATAATTAAAAAAATAAATAAGTAGCTGTAATTATCTATTCTTATTCACAGCTCATTGTTCTTTAGAAAAGCCTGATTCTTTAGCACTTAACATGCAAATCACTTAAACGAAAACTTTTTAGCTTACTAGTAATACCTTTCAATCTATTTGTTAAAAAAGGCTCCTTCATCCTATTTCCTATATATAAATAAACAAAAATATATGCACTTTATAAAATATGCTATAATTAACGAACGAAAAATAAAAAAGGAGGCACTCTCATGCAGCAACCTTTAGCTTATCGTATGCGTCCTAAAAATATAGATGAAGTCGTTGGGCAAGAACATTTAATTGGCGAAGGAAAAATTATTCGACGAATGGTTGATGCAAAAATGTTGTCTTCCATGATTTTATATGGCCCCCCAGGAACAGGAAAAACGAGTATCGCTAGTGCCATCGCTGGGTCAACAAAATTTGCCTTTCGCATGCTTAATGCTGCGACAGACTCCAAAAAAGATTTACAAGTGGTGGCCGAAGAAGCAAAGATGAGCGGTACAGTGATCCTCTTACTTGATGAAATCCATCGTTTAGATAAAACGAAACAAGATTTTTTACTCCCACATTTAGAAAATGGTCGAATAATTATGATCGGTGCAACTACAGAAAATCCTTATATTACTATTAACCCAGCGATTCGTAGTAGAATGCAAATTTTTGAGGTGAAACCATTAAATGAACAAGACATCCAACAAGCAGTCAAACGGGCTTTGAAGGATAAAGCATGTGGTCTTGGCAATCTACCGATACAATTAGATGAAGAAGCTCTGCTTCATTTATCACGTGCTACCAATGGCGATCTTCGAAGTACACTTAATGGACTGGAATTAGCTGCCCGATCTACTAAACCTGAGGAGAAAGGAACAATTCATTTAACGTTAGCGATTATTGAAGAGTGTGTTCAGCGAAAAGCCCTTACCCATGATAAATATGGAGATGCACATTATGATGTTATTTCCGCTTTTCAAAAATCAATACGCGGTAGTGATGTTGATGCTGCACTCCATTATCTTGGACGTTTAGTTGAAGCAGGAGATTTGGCAAGTATCTGCCGACGATTGCTGGTTATTGGCTATGAAGATATTGGACTTGGTAATCCTGCTGCTGCCTCTCGTACAGTCAACGCCGTGTTAGCTGCGGAACGTTTAGGTTTACCTGAGGCTCGCATTCCCTTAGCTGATGCTGTTGTCGATTTATGTTTGTCACCTAAATCTAATTCCGCTTATTCAGCATTAGATGAGGCGATAGCTGACATTCGTTCAGGCAAAGCGGGTGAAGTTCCCGCTCATTTACGAGATAGTCATTATCAAAGAGCAAAAGTATTGAATCGGGGAATAGGCTATCAATATCCTCATAACTTTGATCAAGCCTGGGTCAATCAGCAATACTTACCTGATAAATTAAAGCAGGCCAGTTATTACCATCCTAAAAATACAGGAAAATATGAACAAGCTCTCAGTCAACAATACAATCGAATCAAAGAATGGAAAAAAAATACTTCTAATCACTAAAATAAATAAACCAATCTCATCAAAAAGTTATCACTAATTTTTCATGAGCGCTCTCATTGCTCTTTTTATTCCGGTATGCTACTATAGAAGTGGGAAATCTGTGATGTTCGAATTGTCCTCTTTGTGTGTTGACCGAACATTTTTATTGATATCTTGGGACCTGTCTTGTGTCACTGCTGGTAACATGCCTTATCATTTGGTAGTTCAATGCTACGACCGTGGGACCCACCTGCTTGAATTCGCGGGATCAATACTACAGGACGAACAACGGCATTAACGGATATTACCATTTTTTGAAGATTGAGGGGCTATGCCATTTCTTGGTACAGCCTCTTTTTTTCGAATAGACTCCTTAAATAATCAAGTTTATCTCACTTATATACTTTGGAGGAATTTATATGATTCAGCTATTAATGGGCATTGCTGCTTTATTGTTATTATTTGTCAGCTATTATTTATTAAAAAAACAACCGATCTTTTTCGTATTAATTGAAGAAACAGAAAAAAATCATAGCTTTTTACAATTTTATGGTGCCTTCTACGCATTTCTTGGGGTACTGGGTATTTTAGTTGCTTTTTTCAATCAACGATTATTTGCTTTAACTTATTTAATCCTCGTGATTATTGTCGCTTCTATTTTCAGTATCACATTTGCACGAAAAATGGTGAAACCAGACAGTAAATAATTCTCTTTTTATTCGACTTGTTTTACAATAGAAATGTAAATGATATCTGAAGGAGTGAATGCTTATGTTACAACAATACAAAAAAATCATGGTTGCCGTAGATGGCTCAGCTGAAGCGGAATTAGCTTTTAAAAAAGCCGTAAACGTCACTATGCGAAATAATGGGGAGCTTTTACTAGCCCACGTAATTGATACCCGTTCTTTTCAAACAGTCTCTTCATTTGACGGCATGTTAGCGGAGCAAGCAACTGAAATGGCTAAGCAAACTCTAGCTGATTATGAAGACCACGCAAAAAAAGCAGGTTTAAATAATGTAACTACATTGATTGAATATGGCTCTCCAAAACAAATCATCGCCAAAGAAATCCCTGAAAATAACAACGTATATTTAATTATGTTAGGTGCTACAGGGCTCAACGCTGTCGAACGTCTATTCATTGGTTCTGTTTCAGAATATGTCATACGTCATGCTACTTGTGACGTCCTTGTCGTACGTACTGATTTAGAAAATAAATTATCTAAAAAAACGAATGATTAATTGAAAAAACGAAACCCTAACGCATGACAGAATTTTTGTCATGCGTTAGGGTTTTATTTCAATTGTCCTGTTCTTATCGCTCGGCTGATCATTTTGATTGTCTATCAATAGCTATTTACCAATCAAAAAAGGACTAAATGCTACCTATTTTCTATTATTTATTCGTTTTAAAAACTGGTATGCCCAAATCTGCACCATTATATGCTTTTTGTGCTTCCTGTAATTTTGCTAATAATCCTTGTTTACATGGTCCATCAACTAATTTATTTACTAGCTGCAAAGCAGTATCTATTTTGTCTTGAGTATTGTTTTGACTTGGTTTACCATCTATAAATAACCGCTCTACGTTAGGAATGGCATTTGAGACTGCGACCAACTGTTCGTATTTAGCCCATAAATCATTCGTGGTGTATCCCTCTAAAATCGTAATATTTTCAGAAGGCAAACCGCTTAATTTTTGAAAAAGCTCAACAATTTCCTCTGTTGTTAATGCGCCTTTAGGATTACCGATCTCTCCGTTAATAAAATAGTTTTCCATACTTGCATTGGCTATTTCCCATGTTTTCATCAATGCATCATACGCTTGTTGCGCTTGAGCTACTTTTTCCAACAAGGCTGTTTTTTGTTCACTGTCTGGTAATTCTGTCACTTTTTGTTTAGCCGCATCAATTTGTGCTTGGGTATTCCCAACTTTCGCACGTTTTCCTTCAAATAGATTATTTACCATCGTTACTGCCTCTTCAATAGCAGAATTCACGATAGGTACTTCTTTACTAATGATTTCTTTTCCTTGCTCATCTAGACTAATCAAAGTGATTGATTGAGTTTCTTTTGAAACCTTATTTTTGGCGTATACTTCAAATTGATTATTAGCTAACAACTTAAATCCTGGGAAGTACTCTTTGCCATCAACAATCAATTTAAATTTCTTCACATTTCCCGTACAGGTTCCCGTAATGTAGTCTGTATTTACTTTATAATAATTTACATTTAAGATCGGTGTTTTAGGTGTAATATCTTGTATGCCAATTTCTAATCCTTCAGCATTCAATACTTTTAGGGTTACTTTTTTAGCATCTGATGTTACTTTATTTTTTGCATAGACTTCAAAGTTATTATTTGCTAAAAGTTTAAATCCAGGTGAAAATTCTTTGCCATCCACAATTAATTTGAATTGTTTTACTTCACCTATAAATTGTCCTTTGATATAATCTTTGCCTAATATATATTCTTCCACCGTTAATTTAGGTGATTGTACAGAAACTTCTCTTGTTCCTGTTTCTTTTCCTTTTTCATCAAAACTTTTGACAGTTACTGTTTTTGTTGTTGGGGCTATTTTTTTCCCAATGTAAATTTCAAATTGATTGTTTGTTAATAATTTAAATCCAGGAGTATATTCTTTCCCATCAACGATTAATTTAAACTGTTTGATATTCCCAGTATATTGTCCAGTCATATAGACATTTCCATAAGAATAGGCATTAACTTTGAAGGCATTTTTTCTATCGTCCAAAGCACTTTGGGCAATCGCTATTTTTTCTAATAATTTCGGCTTAAGGAGAGAATTGACTGTTATCGCTTCTACCTTTTTTCTAGCAGCGTCAATTGCTTCTTGTGTATTACTTTCTTTAGGCTTATCCCCATCAAAAAGTTGGTTAACCGCTTCTACTGCTTGCTTTTCTGCAGGATCTTGCGTACCAGCATGTGCAGCATCATATGCTTGTTGTGCTTCCTGTACCTTTGCTAATAAGCCTTGTTTATATGGTCCATCAACTAACTTATTTACCATTTTCAAAGCAGTATCTATTTTGTATTGGGTATTGTTTTGACTTGGTTTACCATCTATAAATAACCGCTCTACGTTAGGAATGGCATTTGTGACTGCAGTCAACTGTTCGTATTTAGCCCATAAATCATTCGTGGTGTATCCCTCTAAAACTGTAATATTTTCAGAAGGCAGGCCGCTTAATTTTTGAAAAAGCTCAACCATTTCTTCTGTTGTTAATGCGCCTTTAGGATTACCAATATCTCCATTAATGAAATACTTTTCCATGGCTTCATTGGCTACTTCCCACGTTTTCATCAATGTATCATATGCTTGTTGCGCTTGAGCTACTTTTTCCAACAAGGCTGTTTTTTGTTCACTGTCTGGTAATTCTGTCACTTTTTGTTTGGCCGCATCAATTTGTGCTTGGGTATTCCCTAGTTTGGATCCGTTCCCATCAAATAGATTATTCACTATTGTAGTCGCATTTTGAACTGTTTCATCCATTGCTACATTCTTTTTTTCTGGTACTGCATCACTTGACGTGGTGTTTTCTTTTGTACCAATATTTTTAGAAGTCGTCTTTTTTTCTACTTTATTATTATCTTGTATCTTTTCTTCTGAAGTACTCGTTTGATTGGTTTTATCATTTGTAGCTAACTCTTTTGAAGAAGTAACTACGATGCCTTCTTCTACCCCTATTTGATCTGCGTGAACCATTGGTACTACTATTCCAGATAAACTAGAAAGTAATAATGCACTAGTAGTCGACAATGAGAATAAATTTCTTTTCAAATTATTTTTTTTCAATTAAAAACCACCCTTTTTTATTTGTTGAAAAAAGCATAGCTTATTTGCCCTCGCTAATTTTTTTTATTATTTTAAAAAAAATCCACATTTTTTAAATACTCTTTTTCTGATACCAAGAAGTTGATATAAGAACGGCATACTTTGATAAGAATGTCTGTTACTATTATACGTTCATACTTCAATCAAAAAGATAATTAGAGTTATACATTTTCTTTAGCAACTGACTTTATGACAAGTGCTTTTCACTGATGATTTTCCATGTTTATCTGAACTAATCAAAATAATTAAATGAATTATTCTGCAGTTTTATTTTCAGCATTGCTTTCAAAGATAATATTCACTAAAAGATTCAATTACAGTGAACTTTCTTTCCTATCAATAATTAATTTGAACTGTTTGATATCCCTACTATATTGTCCCCTCATATAAACAATTCCTCTACAAAGATCATCAACTTTAAAATATTTTTTCTCTCATCCAAATCTCATTAAGCACTCGTTCATTTTTCTAGTAATTTAGGCTTAATGAGAAAATTATCTTTTACTGCCTCTATATTTTTTAACAGCATCAAATCCTTATTATATATTGCTGTCTTTGAGCATATTTCACAAATAGTCGGTAACAACTTCTACTGCTTACTTTTCTGTAGAATTTTTTGTACCAGAATGTGTAGCATCATATGCTTGTTGCGCTTCCTGCACTTTTGCTAATAATTTTTGTTTACATGGTCCATCCACTAACTGATTTACCAGATGTAAAGAAATATTTATTTGGTCTTGAGTATTGTTTGGACTTGGTTTATCGTTAGTAAATAATTCCTCTACGCTGGGGATTGCACTTGATACTGTAATCAACTGATCATATTTAGCCCATAACTCATTGGTAGTGTACCCCTCTAAAATTTTAATATCTCTATAAGGAAGATCATTTAATTTTTGAGAAAGATCAACCATTTCTTCTGTTGTTAATGCGCCTTTGGGATTACCAATCTCTCCATTAATAAAATAATTTTCTATGGTTGAATTGGCTACTTCCCATATCTTCATCAAAGTATCATATGCTTGTTGTGTTTGAGCTACTTTTTCCAATAACGCTGTTTTTTGCTCACTGTCCGGTAATCTTACTACTTTTTGTTTGGCTACATTGATTTGAGCTTGGGTATTCCCTATTTTCGCACGATTTTCTTCAAAAAGGTTGTTTACCACCATTAAAGCTTCTTCACTAGCTGTCTTTATGATAGGTACTTTTTTACTAACTATTTCGTTCCCTTGTTCATCTATGCCAATCAAAGTAATTGATTTAGCCACTTCTGGTATTTTGTTTTTTGCATAGACTTGAAACTGATTATTGGTTAACAACTTAAATCCTGGGAAATATTCTTTGTTATCCACAATTAACTTGAATTTTTTCACATTCCCAGTATAAGTACCTGTAATATAATCATCGTTTAGTTTGTAGTAATCTGTAACTAAAAAAGGCAAATAAACCTTGACCAAATCAGATTTTAATATTGTTCCTTCTGAATTTAGAGCAATTAAAACGACTCTTATACTTCCACGTACTATCTTATCTTTCACATAAACTTCAAATTGATTGTTCGCTAATCGTCTAAAACCTTGCGCATATTCTTTCATGCTCCCTTTAACGCTCACTCTTAATTTAAATTGAGCAATATCACCAACAAACTCACCTCTAACATAATTTTCTCCTAATGTATAATTGTTGATTGTAAGCTTTGGTGCCTGAACGGAAATACTCTGTGAACTTGTCCCTTTGCCTTTTTCATCAAAACTTTTTAACGTTACAGAAAAAATTGAAGGAGGAATTTTATTCCCAATATATATTTTAAATTGATTATTTGGTAATAGACTAAAGCCAGGTGTATATTCTTTGTCACCGACAATCAATTTAAATTGTTTGATAATTCCTTTATAATTTCCTGTCATATACACATCTCCATAAACATATGGGTGAACTGTACATGAAGGAACTACTTCATTAACTTCTGTTGGGCTAACTTTTTCTACTATTTTTTCTTTAGAATCTTTCGTTTTAGCTTGATTATCATTATACGCTTCTTGAGCTTGTACAACTTTTTCCATCAATCTTGTTTTGTGATCCCCGTCCGTTAATTCCATTACTTGTTGCTTCGCTTCGTCAAGTTGAGCTTGTGTATTATTTAGTTTTATACCTTTTTCATCAAATAATGTATCCACTATAGTAGTTACTTGCTGGATGTCTTGATTATCTGACGAATTTTTTTGCTTTTTTACTCCTTCATCAATTTTTGAAGCGCTCACTTTCGTTAACTCATTTTTTACCGCTTCCTTTTCTTCTGCGTATATTAATAAACTAGTAGGTCCAGATAAATTAGAAAGAAATAGTGCACTGGCAATCAACAATGAGAATAAATTTCTTTTTAAATTATTTTTTTTCAATTGAATCCCTCCTTTTATATTTAATAAAAATTATAGCTTATTTGTTTTCTCTATTTTTTTTCTTATTGAACCAAATATTTTTTAACAAAAAATCGAAGTGAACCTAGTCCACTTCGGAAAAAAGGCTCTATACTTTTTGATGTTGGTAACTTTCGCTAACCTCTTTTTTGTGAATCAAAAATATAGAAAAGACGCTCTGAAATCCTTTAGAATTAATTTGGGCTCTACAATTTATGGGACTGATGAATCAGAATTGAT
>JADAKE010000021.1 GCA_015680865.1 Enterococcus lacertideformus
TTCTTCTATTGCATGTTTTGACATTACTTTAGCTATTTAAAATATGGCATGCAATTCTAGTATTTACTGAATGAATATGGCTACGGTGACTGCAAATCTGAAAGAGAATTTTTTATTGAAGAACTCTCAAATCTTAGATAGGATAGCTATTATTGACTATTCAACTCCCTATGACACAGCCAAGTTTATGGTGCGATAGAAAGTTGTTAGTACTATGCTGAGAAATTTTAGACCTATATAGAATGGATAGAGTATCTAATTAACATTGTACGATATCCGATGGCAAAATCATTTTGATTGATAGTATAACTTTTAAACATAAAAGTACGCTTTTTTTAATTGAGTTTAGTCACTTTCGTCTTACAGAGTTGCATGTTTTTTGTATATCTTAAAATCAAAAAAGTAAGGCAATAATCAGATTTTTTTGACTCTATCCTTTTTGATGTTGGCGAATTTCACTAACCTCTTTTTTGTGAGTCAAAAACATAAAAAAGACATCCTGAAATCCTGATTAATTTGACGAACCTATTCACTAGCAGGAATCAAGAGGTCTCAAACTCAGCTTATCAAAGATACGTTAAATATTCCTAAATACCCATTTTGAAGAAAATTGTTTACATGATAGAGGCCAGAGCCATGAATTGTTGGACAGTGTAGAGAATCAACGATTAGCCTATTTAGAACGTTACTTTTCTTGTTTTTCTCTGGCGGTTTGTGAAACGGTCCAATACATTGTTATGGATATGTAGTTTCTTATGTTTCTCTTATACAAAAACTATTTTCAAAGGCACTGCTGATGATTGATCGTTTCCATATTGTTCCATATATTGGTCAAACATTTCTTTCTCATCGCATAAAAGAAACTACGTCTCGGTTGAAACATTCGTCACAAAACCAACAACGTACAGGACGAAAACTGAAACGCTATTAGAAACTGCTTCAAAAAGAAGATGCAAAACTAAATGTACAGACCGTGTTTGGTGGACCCCTTTCAAAGATTACTTGACCGAAATGGAATTGTTGACTATCTTTTAGCCATTTGTCCGACAACTTCGACAAGGTTATCAATTGTATCAAGATTTTCTTTGTGCTGTGAAAAAAGCGTGATATTAAGGCATTTGAAGAATTTTTAGTCGCTAATCGGACACCTTTTCCCAAATCCTATGCCACAATACTTAGAACCTTTAAGAAGTTTTTACCATAGATTAAAGCCCTACGATTTAATTATTCTAATGGTCCGATTGAATGCCTAAACAACCCTAATTAAAGTATTAAAACGAAATGCCTATGGTTTTAGGAACTTTTACAAGTTCAAACTACGTATTCTAATTTGTCACCGAAGAAAATTTTTAACTAAATAAAAAAGAACGGAAAGAAGATGTTTTTCTTCTTTCTGTTCCAATAAGTATAAGATTTCTCTTTATCCACATGATTGACAAAAAGCCAAAATTTACTATTAAACTATTGATACGTTCTTTTATCTTATTTTTTGGTTCCTTGTTCTAGATATTGATCACTATATGCAGTTTCTTCTATTTACGTAAACGTTCTACATCACGAGCAATCATTAACTCTTCATCTGTTGGAATGACTAATACTTTAACTTTTGAATCTTTTGTTGAAATATCCAATTCTTTTCCACGAAGTTTATTCATTTCAGGATCAATTTCACAGCCAAACCATGACATACCTTTAATAATTTCACTACGAACATGTCCATCATTTTCACCGATTCCGGCAGTAAAAATAATTGCATCTACACCATTCATCGTTGTTACGTATCCTCCGATATATTTACGGATACGATCTACAAAGACATCGTATGCCAAATGGATATTTTCTTGGCCATAATTTTTCTCAAGATCACGCATATCACTTGATAAACCTGTTAAACCTAGCAGACCAGATTTTTTATTCAAAATATTAATCATTTCATCAATGTCGATTTCTAATTTTTCCATTAAATAAGGAAGAACTGCTGGGTCAATATCACCAGAACGAGTACCCATTGTTACTCCTGCAAGTGGAGTGAATCCCATTGAAGTATCGACAGATTTCCCACCATCTACTGCAGTGATCGAAACACCATTTCCTAAATGACAAGTGATTAATTTCAATTCTTCAATTGGTTTGTCTAACATCTCAGCAGCACGCTCTGATACATAGCGATGACTAGTTCCATGAAAGCCGTATTTTCTTACCTTGAAATCTTCATAGTAAGAAACGGGTAAACTATACAAATAATTATGTTTTGGCATTGTAGCATGGAAAGATGTATCAAAGACAGCAACACTAAGGATATTAGGTAAGATTTTTTTGAATGCTTTGATTCCCATCAGGTTTGCAGGATTATGCAATGGTGCAAACTCAGCTAATTCTTCAATGCGATTCATCACATCATTATCAACAATAACAGAATCCCCATAAGTCTCGCCACCATGCACGACACGATGCCCAACACCAGTGATTTCATCATAAGAGTTTAAAATTTGTAGTTCGATTAGTTGATCCAAGAGCATTTTTACAGCGATCTCATGATCATCAATATCCATAATTTGTTCGAATTTTTGATCTTCTCCGTATTTAATAGTAAAAATTGAATCATTTAAACCAATTCTTTCGACAATTCCTTTAGCGATTACAGTTTCTTCTGGCATTTGATATAATTGCCATTTTAAACTTGAACTTCCAGCGTTAATTGCAATTGTTTTAGACATATAACTCTCCTTCTTGATAAATGATTAAAGAGACGCCGATTTCCATGTTTCAAATTCTTTAAAAAATTCGGTCACCTTCTCTTGTTTCTTTAAGGAATCAAGTTTGACAAGCAATACTTCTTGAGCTTGCTTGGCATTTGTTCCTTTTTTCTGTAAAATCAATATACTTTTTTGTGATTGCTTATTACGGAATAGTTCATCTGGTAATTGGATCATTCCTTGAAGATAGCCTTCTTCTTTAAACCATCTTTTAACATCTTCACTTTGCTCTGTTTCTAAAAAGTTACTTGGCATCAAAAATAGACCAAATCCATCTGGCTTTACATATTTCATTGCTTGCTCTAATAACAGATAGTGTGCATAACTGTGACCATCTTTGGTGCTTGTTAAAAATTCTTTTGCTTTTTGATCATTCGGATAATAACCAATTGGTAAATCGCTGATTGCAACGTCAACTGGATCAACCAATAAATCTTGTAATCCATCTTGGTGAAAGTATTGTACGTTAGCTTGAGTCAGATCAATTGTTGAAGCAGCGACTGCTAATAACGTATCATCAATATCTACACCTAATCCCTCCACTAGATATCCTGCATTTGTCAGGTTTAAAAGAACTGTTAATAACAAGTTGCCCATTCCTACTGAAATGTCTAAAATCCTGATTGATTCTTTTTTATTTATGAACAGCTGTTCAATTAAAAAGACAAATAAAAAACCAATACTATCTGGGGTTAGTTGGTGATTTGCTTGAAGATGTTCTGTTTGACTTCCTTTTAGTAACAGGAGCTGAGACAAACGACGCCACTCTTCTGGTTCAAAGGACAATAGACTGAGTTTTTTATACAATTCTGAAATCTGTTTTGCTATTTCTTCAGTCGGTACGCCATCCACCATAAGCACTTGATAGTTATCAATTAAGTTTTCAGCATTTTCGATATAGGCTTCTAAAAAGGAAGTTCCCAATGCATTTTGTAAAAGCTGAATCGCTTTTAGGTTTTGTTCAAACCCCTGTTCCATTTTTTCTGGTAACATGGTGCACCTCTTTTCTAGATATATTATAACAATTATTTTACCTGTTTAATTTTAACTAACTATGACCAAAATTTCAATCGTTTTCACACTTTTTTATTTGTGAAATAGCAAACATATTTTAGATATAAACAGCTTTATAACAGAAAAGAGGGCGTTTTCACAAATTCACTTCTTTTCTGTATTACTTTCTGTATCATCTTTGACTGATTCTGTAAATTTAAAAAGATCCGTTCCAATTTTTATTTCTATATTTAATTGTTTATTTGTTTGGTTATAAGAAATAGTTCCCAAAGTATACTGGTATTTCCCGCTGTCTTTTAGATTATTTATTTCAGACAAAAACATTTGTTTCATTATTTTTGCTAAATAATAATTTTTTACACGATAATTCATATCTACTGTCAGGCGGTAGCTTTCTATCACGATAATGGATAAAGAGCTACAAATTAAAAACAAGACAAGAGTTGAAAACAATATATTCCCTTTGAATAATCGTTTATGTTGATGGTTTAGTCCAGATTCCTTCATTCTTCTCTCCATTTTCAAATTCCACCAAAAAAGTGATTACTGTAGCCTGATCACTAACTTCCCAAATTTTAATATCAGTCAACATTGGTTGGTGTCCTCCAGATAACTCACGCTTACGTATCATATTTTGATATTGCTCAAAAAAATAAGTTTTATTTCCTATTTCATAATAGACTCGATTATCTTTCACCCTAACATTCGATCCTTTTTTTACTTCATCTTCAAACTGCGTCAAAAAAATCAGCCATTCTTTTTGATCTTTTCGTTACAAATAGTGGTCTATTTTAACTGTTTGTTTAATCAAAAGACTTGTAGAAAGTATAATCGAACTTAAAATAATAAGAGAAATAAGACACTCAATCAACGTAAAAGCATTTTTATTCGTGTATTTTTTCAATTTCTATCACTTTTTCTCCCTGAATGATCTTTACTTTTTGAATTTTTTCTCCTTCTCTGATGATGATTGTCTGACTTTTTTGATCTTCCATTGTTCTTATTGGAAGCTTATGATGGATTCGATAAGTTTTGACATCTTCATATAACCTACGAATGACTCGAATTTCTAGATCACTATTTTTTTCTTTTTTAAGCAGGTATACATTTCCATAACTTACTAAGAAAATACAGGAGGCAGTAATCGATAATGCCATTAATGTTTCTAAAAGCACAAAGCTAGTCTTGTTTGATTTTTTTAATATAATGCCCACTACCCATTTGAAACTGATAGATGATAGATGATAGCTTGTCCTTTTGTATGCCAATAAAAATGATAAGCTTCTAAGCTACTTTCATTCCCAGTTTGAGGAACAAAAGCAATTTCTCCTGCTTTTTTCACTTCTATTTCTATTGGTACATTTAAAATTGACCAATCAATTGCAGTAGCTGGAACATTAAAAAGTATCTGTTTATTTTCTTGATCATAAGAGATCGTAGTCATTTGTTGAGTGACGATCGCCGTTTTTTGTGTAGCGTAAATTCGATGTTCAAATTGCGCGAAGAATTGTTCAATTATCAGTTTTTTTGCCACGAAGAAACAGAAAAAACTGGAAAAATGAAAATGCTTAAGCTAATTACCAAAACTAATAACGTTTCTACCAGAGTATAACCAACGAAAGTATCTGTTTTATTTTTTGTTATACACATCGGCATGTTCCTGTTTGATATAACCTTCTTTTAAGAGCTCGGCAATCGTTGGGACTTTTCCATCATTTTGCAAAGAATATAGCTCTTTTTGTGCATCAATCAATTGTAAAACGGCTTGCCTTCCTTCTTTATTCACATGATCACGGTAACGTGAAATGTTTGGAACGAATAAAAGAACCAATGCGCTAATGACTAACAAAACGATTAACATTTCAATTAAAGTAAATGATTTAATCGTATAGACGTTTTTTTATTTCGTTTGGTGTTTTTTTTCATAGCAAAACCTCCTCTATATTGCCATATACTGGCAATAAAATAGCTGCATAAACCAACAAAATCAATCCAGCAATTCCTAAAAAGATAATAGGTTGTATCCAATGGAGCCAACGATTCATTTTTTGAAAAAATTGTTGTCTTACAAATTCACTATAAAATAGAAGTTCCTTTCCTAAGTTCCCTTTGGCTTCTCCTTGTAAAACAATTTGACTAAACTCTTCTGTTAAAAAAGAGTACTTCTGGAATTGTTGCGATAATGGAATTCCTGATTCTAGTCCTTTTGTTAGACGAAAAGCTAATAATTGGATCAAACTTCCTTGCTTGGTTTCCTTTAAACAAAATATGATTTGGCGCAATTCTAGCCCTTCGTAAAATAACTTACCAAATTCTAAGGCAATAATAGGAGGATTGATAAAGAGAAATAAATGTCCCGATCCCTATTTTCTTACTCAACCAATCATTTTTTTGGATCTTATCCATCTTTCTTAGTCTAATCTTTATGAAAAGAAACAGGAACATAATAATGAGTAAACCTATTAAACCATACCAATGGAATGTTTGCAGAAATCGGATACCCCAATGAGAACTCATAACCATTTCAGTATGAAGCAATTGTGGCAAGATAAACTGTCTTAAAGCGACTAAAATCCCTAATAAAAACAAGAGTAGTAGGCTTGGATAACTAATCATCTTTTTTAATTCTTTTTGAAAATTATCTACTAGACGAAATTGTTCAGCCATTCCTTTTAATGTCTTTATTAAATTCCCATGGGTCTCTGCTAGCTCTATTTGGACAAGTTTTTCTTGAGCAAACCCCATTCCTTGTAAAACATCGTAAAAAGGATGACCTTCTTGAAGCAAACTTTGCCCATACTGTAAGTAAGATTTGGGTATAGGGGTCATTTTTAATAAAATAGCCATCGCTTCTTGAATACTAAAACCATGTATGAGTAATTCTCCCATTAATTGTATATATTTTGCTTGATGTTCACGGGACATTTTTTTAGAAGGCATGTGATTGCCACTGTCTATTTTGCGCTTCTTCATAACTTTGTTTCCAACCTTTCTTCTCAAAACCACTATACGTAAAGTTGTAGCTCCATAGTACAGCTGCGGATTGCTTGTGGTAAAAGAATTTCTTGATAAACTACACCAGCTAAACATTCAAAAAAATCTTCTTTTTCCCCTACCAGATCAACGATCCTAGTCGCTGTCCCTTCTAAATTTCGGGCATGAACTGTGGCAAACACACGATGGCCTGTTAATGCTGCTCGTATAGCTGCCCTTGCTGTTTTCTGATCTCTTATTTCTCCTATTATTAGTAAATCGGGGCGATGCCGTAGCGCAAGTTTCAATAATTGTTCATAAGTTTGATCAATTTTATCGTTGACTTGTAATTGTAAAAAGAAAGGTTGCTCAATTTCCACTGTGTCTTCAATTGTGATCACTTGCAGGTCTTCTTCTTGTGCCAAGTAATACATTAGGGAGGTTTTTCCTGAACCAACTGGCCCACTAAATAAATAAAGGCCACGTTTTCGGGTCTGTTCGCTGATCATTTTTAAATCGGAGGAAGAAAAACAACGGAATTGTTTTTCAGACAAATCATACAATAACCGTATAACTAAACTTTCTCTTTGTAGATAATCCCCTACGGAAGACAACCTCAATCTGATTTCTCTATCTTTTAAGGGATAAGTTAATGAACCTAGCTGAGCTTTTCGTCTTTCGCCGATGTCCATCTTACCTAAATATTTGAATCGGGAAATGAGTTGCTGGCCTATTTCTTGTAAGAGTTCTCTTTGTAATGTTCGATTTTTACTATAACGATAGTAAATCTTAAAACCAGTATAACAAGGTAATATATAGATATCTTGTACACTATTATTATAACTTTCTTTAATTAAATCGTCCGAAATCTCTTTTATATCCATCCTATCCCCTCCACAAAAAATATACGTCTTTTTTAATAAATCTTTCATTTTTTTGTTAATAAATAATAAAATATCCACAAAAACCGAATTTATGTTATACTATTAAAAATTAATTTTGGAGGTAAGTAGGTGGAGCATTTGTTAAAAAAACACATTTTAGTCGCTGGAAAAAAACAGCTAGCAGAGTTAGTTATCAAACACGCAAAAATCATTAATGTTTTTACGAGAGAAGTCATGGAAGGTGATGTCGCTATCTGTGATGGAAAAATTGTAGGTATTGGGGAATATGAAGGTAAAGAAACCTATGATGCAAAAAACCAATACCTGATACCAGGTCTTATTGACGGACATGTTCACATTGATAGCTCCTTATTGTCTCCAAAAGAATTTGCTAAAATCTCTTTGCTACACGGCGTAACTACGGCTATTACTGACCCTCATGAAATTGGTAATGTAGCAGGGAGTGCCGGCCTTGAATTTATGATGGAAGATGCAAAAAGTATCCCTATGAATATATTTATCATGCTCCCATCATGTGTCCCTGTCACGCCCTTTGAAACCAATGGTGCAACATTAGATGCCCAGTCATTTATGCCTTTTCTTGATCGTCCAGAAGTTTTAGGACTTGCTGAAGTAATGAACTATCAAGCTGTTGCTACGAATTAAGACAGCATCCTTGAGAAACTGCAATTGATGTATGACAGAAATAAAAAAATCGATGGACATGCTGCGGGGATTAAAGGAGACGAGCTGAATGTTTATCTTACAGCTGGCATAAAAACCGATCATGAAGCAACAACCGTAGCAGAAGCAAAAGAACGTTTAGCTTTAGGTATGTATTTAATGGTACGTGAAGGAACAGTTGCTAAGGATCTAGAATCTCTTCTTCCAGCTATTACAGCAGAAAATTCACGTCGTTGTTTATTCGTAACTGATGATAAACTGATTGATGATCTAGTTTCAGAAGGATCAATTGATCATATTATACGTCGAGCAATCCAGTTAGGCATGGATCCGTTACAAGCGATTCAAATGGCCACTTTAAATGCGGCAGAATGTTTTGGCTTAAAAAACTTAGGAGCTGTAGCACCTGGTTATCAAGCTGATTTCTTTCTAACCGACGACTTAACTACCTTGTCAATCACAGATGTCTTCGTTCGAGGGAAACTCGTCGTAAGAAACAACCTCCTTGCGATAGAAAACTTCCCTACTCACATGAATCCCTATATAGAAAAATTACCAAAAATGAACGTACAATCACTATCTCTTGATTCTTTTGCTTTACCTATTTCTTCTAAAAAAGCCCATGTGATTGAAATCATTCCCAATAGTCTGTTGACGAAAGATCAACTAGAAGAAATAGTCATACAAAAAGGACAGTTTGTTCCATCAATTAAAAATGATCAACTAAAAATTGCTGTTATCGAACGTCATCATCGAACTGGAAATATCGGAGTTGGTATCGTTAAGGGATTTCAATTAAAAAAAGGAGCACTTGCCACTACAGTCGCACATGATTCTCACAATATCGTTGTTGTAGGTACAAATGATGCAGATATGTTAGTAGCAGCAAACCGGCTGATTCAAACAGGTGGCGGAATGATCGTTGTAGAAAATGGACAAACATTAGCCTGTTTGCCTTTGCCTATAGGTGGTTTGATGTCTCAAGATCCCTTTTCAATAGTTAATGAGCAGTTGATTGAGTTAACAAAAAATGCTTATCAGTTAGGCGCTAGCCAATCTTTCGATCAATTTTTAACATTGTCATTTTTAACACTTTCTGTCATTCCAGAATTAAAAATCACTGATAAAGGCCTATTTTCATTTTCTCAATTCCGTTTGATTGAACCTTCGTTATAACTAAAAGAGCAGAATTTTTTCCTAATTCGTTCTTATTTATTAGAATTGCGTACCTGATTGTTCCTCATCCGATTGATTAAATAACTAGTATAAAAACGTGACTCTTTGGACTAAAATATCTTTGCTTATCACTTTATTTTATTTGGAAATTGCGCCTCTACTCGATAAATTCTTTGTCCTCTGGAAGAGAATTTTTCTTCATATTCTGTCATGATATTCCCTTCAAATTCACTTTGATGTAAATCTAACCATACTTGTTTAATGATCATCCCATATTGTGAAAAACTAGCCAAGGAATATTCAAATAATCCTTGATTATCTGTTTTAAAATGAATCTCTCCTTGTGAACGTAAGATTTGTTCATCTACTGCTAAGAAAGACTGATAAGTCAATCGACGTTTTTCATGCCTTTTCTTAGGCCATGGATCTGAAAAATTCAAGTAAATTTGATCAATTTCACTATCGGCAAAATATTCTGTTAATGCAGAACCATCGACATGCAATAATTTCAAATTGGGCAAAGGTTCTTCAATTAATTTATCTAAAGCAATTGATACTACACTCACTTGCATTTCAACACCAATATAGTTAATTTCAGGATGTTCTTTTGCCATTCCAGTAATAAACTGTCCTTTTCCCATACCTATTTCAATATGGATAGGATGATCATCCCCAAACAGTTCATGCCATTTTCCTTTCCATCTGGTTGGCTCACTGATCACTAGATGTGGATAGGCCGCTAACATTTCTGCAGCACCTGGGCGATAACGTACACGCATGAAAATTCCATTCCTTTCTCTACTAAAAAAACAAAGATCAGATAAGTGATGTTCTACTCTTCTGATCTTAACTGTACATAAATTATTTGGTAATAATAGTCCTATTTCCATTCATTACTTTCAGCTACTTTGCGTCCTCTTTACAAACACTCTTCAACCACTAAAAATTCTTTTTAGTTGTAAGATTTCTTCGTTCATTCTTCGATGATCATCTCGTTTACAGTATCTAGTGATTTCTTGTAAAAGATTCATTGCTGCATACCAATGTAATTTTTCAAGTATTTCATCAGTGGGACGTATTCCGTAAGTTACCAGCCATTGATTCCAGTTAGATAATGGTACATAATTCCCTAGAATCGTCGCAATATCAACCGCTGGATCAGCAAACATGATCGAGTCCCAATCGACCAAATACAAATAATTTTTGCATACTAACCAATTACGATGATTCACGTCCCCATGGACTACTGCAAGATCTTCTTTAGTTGTCTGTGGAAGTTGCTGACACAAAAACTGGTGAACAATTTGTAAAAATCGATTTTTTTTAAGAGCATCAGGTAATTCTAGCTCGTATTGTTGAAGCATTTTTTCTGGCGTCATCACCCTTCCACCTATACGTGTCAACATCGTCTTAAGTGAAGCTGAATGATGGAGATGGTACAATACGTCAATCACATCATTGCGCTGTCCAATCTCATTAGTCGTCAATAAACGACCTTCCAACCATTCTTGCGCTGTTAAAGTGTCCCCGTTTCCTGTACGTTTTGTCCATACTAGTTTTGGCGTGATTCCTTCTCGAGATAGTGCAGCAAGCATTGGAGTCGTATTTCGTTTAATAAAGACCTTGTCTTCATCACGCATGCCTATGTATGTTTTTCCCTTATCACCTTTGATTGGGCGTAAACGCCATTCTTGGTCTAACTGAAACTCCATCATGCATTCTCCCGTCCTCTTAACTCTATGATTTGCAGTACTTATTATTCTAGTCGCCTGAGCCCCGAACGTCAAGCACATATACGTTCTTTTTCCCTTATTTCCCTTAATAAAACCACCTTTAAACAAAAAAAGGGAGAGAAAAAGCAAAAAAGGCCTTATTCTCTCCATCATATTGTCTACTCCCATATTCTACTCAATCATTTTCTTGAGACGTGTCGGTGTATAAATTTTAATAAATAAACTGACGATCAGCAAGTAGCTAAGAAACGGGATTAGTTTATCTGACCCGTTTAACACGATTACTCCAATCAATCCAAAAATAAATGCAGGAATAAGTAACAACCACAGCAACAATTTTTGGATGGCTTGTGTTTTTTGTTCTTCTTTTAGTGGGTAAAGTTGCACCAATGTCATATAGCGAAATTGATTATATAAAGGAAGTAATTGAAACCCTATAAGATAGATAAATAAGGCGCCAACAGCCGTTATAAAATAAACATCGTCCATCCCGGCTATCAATATCCCTCCTATGATCAACAATCGTAAAAAAAGACCACTGAAATCCGTTCCTCTAATAAATCTTCTGACGTAAAGAAACAAATAAGTATTTTTTGTTTCTTTCTTTATCTTTTGCAAAAGTGGATCTAAGTAACGTCTTCTTTTTACTTTAGCAGTGATTTCTGGAACATCAGTGAAAAGATTGATAAATTGATAAATTTGGTGTAATCGCTGATCTTCTCTTTGCACCATTTTCTCCCAATCTAATCGATGATCCATTTTCTTCCATAAAAACCAATAGTAAATACTGAATTGTACAATAGCTCCTAATAGGCTAATCCAGATCACCCCATAAATAGCCATCAATAAAAGTAGAAAAGTAGACAGGATCCATAAAAATTTCCATAAACTTAATGTTTCCTTTTCTATACGAAAAAGTTCTGCTCGCTTTATTTGAAGTTGACTACCTTTCAAACACCAAAGAATACATAAGTAAACAAAAGAAAAAGATTGTTCTGTTGTGACTACTACTAATGGCATCGCAAAGCCACAGGTCAAGCCTAAAAATAAAAATGGATATATACATGAATAATGTAATGCTCGTTGTAGATACCCACGCATCTCCCTTTCTTTTGGTAATAAGAAGACGACGTCGGCTGCTTGCGTGAAAGTTGCAAACTTACCAAAAAATAAACAAACAAACCAAAAGAACGTAAGGATAATACCACCCATTTGAAAAGGAGACGTTAATGTTTTTAACCAATTGGAATAGTAAAAGCCTACTCCTCCGATCAAAAACAAGCAGACCAATACAAAATGATCATTTAGCACATAGCGTAAATACTTCATCATTTTTTTCCGATGTTTCGCTAAACGTAATTGAAAGAAATTATTCATGTTCCTGCTCCTTTGTCAAGGAAATATAAATTTCATCTAATGAAGAATCGGGTAATTGAAATTCCTTTTGTAACTCTTTTAAGGTGCCCTTTGCGCGTATTTTTCCATTGTGTAATACAACAAAACGATCGCAATACTTTTCTGCGGTAGCTAAGATATGTGTAGACATTAAAATGCCTGATCCTTCATTTTTCATTTCTACCATCAACTCTAATAAAGCGTTAATAGCTAGTGGGTCTAATCCTAGAAATGGTTCATCAATAATGTATAAAGCCGGCTCGATCAAAAACGCACACAAAATCATCACCTTTTGCTTCATCCCTTTTGAAAAATTTGCTGGCAACCATTCTAAACGATTAGCTAAACGAAAAGTAGTTAAAAGTTTTTCTGCTCTTTTCATAGCTACATCTATCGGGATATCATAAGCCATCGCAGTGACTTCAATGTGTTCCCTTAAAGTGAGTTCTTCATATAAAGATGGCGTTTCAGGTATATATCCGATCTGCTTTCTGTACGCTTCAGTATTCTTTTTTAAACTCATATCATTGATTGTTATAGAACCTTTTTTTTGTTCTAAAAGCCCAATGATATGTTTGATCGTTGTACTTTTTCCGGCCCCATTCAATCCGATCAATCCAACCATTTCGCCAGGTTTCACACTAAAACTAATATCTTTTAAAACAGGTAAATGGCCATAACCACCTGTAACATGTTCAACAATTAAACTCATAATTTTTCCTCCAAAACTATACTATCTTCATTATAACATGAAGAAAACAATGGCAATTTATTTTTTTCATACAAATCTTTGAACATATGGTAAAGTTAACGTAAGTAATATTTTATATGGAAAGGATGTTACAAATGGAAAATTGTATCTTTTGTAAAATTATCAAGCAAGAAATCCCTAGTTACAAAATCTATGAAGACGAAATGGTCTATGCTTTTTTAGACATTTCCCAAGCCACGAAAGGTCACACACTAGTCATACCAAAACAACACGTTTCTGATATTTTTGAATACGATCAAGAACTTTCTGCTGCTGTTTTTTCTCGCGTCCCTAAAATCGCTCGTTCGATTGAACAAGCATTTCCAGAGATGCAAGGATTAAATATATTGAATAACAACCGAGAACTAGCTTACCAGTCTGTTTTTCATTCACACATCCATTTAATTCCTCGCTATAGTAAAGATGATGATTTTTCTATCCATTTTGGTAACCATCAAGCTGAGTATAATGCTGAGGAATTAAACAATATTCAACAGATAATCGAAAAGCAGGTGAAGAAAATTGATTAAAAATTTTCTAAAAGGAATCATCTTTGGTACAACTGTCGGTGCTATTTCAGGATTATTATTTGCTCCAAGAAGTGGCAATGAAACAAGAAAAAAATTAATTGCTGAACTTGAAGAAGCGACTGAATTAACCAATGATTTAAATAACAGTCTTACTCATTTTAAACAAGCAATGCTTGAAACAAAAGAAACAGCAAGTAGTGTTATTCCTGCTTTTCAGGAATCAATGAAAAAAGAGATAGACAATTTTAAATTCCAAGCTGAACCAAGAATTACTCAAATCAAAGAACAGGTGGAAAAGCTAACAAATGATTTGCCACAAGACATGCAATAATGCGTAAATTTATAGCAATTTTGAC
Organism: Enterococcus lacertideformus; assembly: GCA_015680865.1. Classification (GTDB taxonomy): domain Bacteria; phylum Bacillota; class Bacilli; order Lactobacillales; family Enterococcaceae; genus Enterococcus_B; species Enterococcus_B lacertideformus. The sequence continues at coordinate 14,253 of JADAKE010000021.1, forward strand.
TTGATATTTACCGCTTTTTTAATTTTTCCAGATGAATGTGATCAAAATTTGAATTTTATTTGAAACTATCTCGAGAACGTTTTTATTAGGAATTGGATATGGTATAGTTATATATGTAAGAATAATAATAAGATACAGGAGAGCAATTTTAATGAAAAAGAAAAAAATAATTTTAGCAGCAACTAGCGCTTTAGCTGTTTTAGCATTAGCGGCTTGTTCAGGAAGCACAGATAAAGACATCGCCACTATGAAGGGTGGAACAATTACTGTTTCAGATTTTTATAACGAAGCAAAAAATACTTCAAACAATCAACAATTGGTTCAAAATATGGTTATTTTTAAGGCTTTTGAAAATAAATATGGCGATAAAGTAAGTGACAAAGAAGTCAACGCTGAATATAATAAATATAAAGAAAAAATGGGCGATACTTTTGAATCCCAATTAGAGTCCGCCGGTTATACAACAGACTCTTATAAAAAACTACTTCGTGATAATTTAGTATTCAAAGCTGGTCTAAAAGCCAATATTAAAATTACCAATGACGATTTAAAAACGGCATGGAAATCTTTCCATCCAGAGGTTGAAGCACAAATTATCAAATTAAGCAGTGAAGAAGAAGCAAAGGAAGTGAAAAAATCAGCTGATGAAGGCACTGATTTTGCTAAATTAGCGAAAGAAAAATCAACAGATTCAGAAACAAAAGATGATGGTGGAAAAGTAAAATTTGATTCCCAAACAAGTACGATTCCTTCCGAAGTCAAAGAAGCAGCTTTTAAATTAAAAGACGGACAAGTCTCTGATGTCATTACTTCTACTAATACAACTTCATATTCAACTGATTATTATGTAGTCAAAATGGTGAAAAATCAAAATAAAGGCGATGACATGGATAAATACAAAAAAGAATTAACTAAAATCGCTACAGACACAAAAGTAAGCGATCAAGCCTTCCAACAAAAAATAATCGCTAAAGTATTAAAAGAAGAAAATGTGAAAATCAAAGATGATGCCTTTAAAAATATCTTAAGCCCGTTTACAACAGAAACAGCTAGCACAAATTCTTCTGATACTAAATCAACAAAAACATCTGAAACAAAAACAACAGAATCATCTAGTAAATAAGAACAAAAGAGGCTAGGAAAAAGTAAAATTTACTTTTTCCTAGCCTCTTAAAATCAAATAAAACACTGGCCAAAAGCATTAATTCTTGAAGTAGACCATGTTGATCTCTTCTCCACGGTATTCAAGAAGCAAATCCTCAGCAATAAACGTTAATTTTTCAAAACATGGAAAGCTGTTTTTCTCTGTTCATTCTTATCGCTTGATGCAGATCAGCCTTTTCATGGCCTCTTCTTTTAAAAGCTAATTCTGGTCATCAAAGTAAGGATCGTTGCAAACATCATAAAAATACAAATAAATACGCCAGTAGTGGTCAATACAATCAGAGCGAATTTTGATTTATTTCTTATGTTATAAGTGACATACAATAAACACACTGAGAAGAATATTCCGAACAACCAGACAACCAGTGGATCATTATGCTCACTAAAAAATTTGGTATACAGTTCCATCATCTCATTCCTCTTATTTATAAAGCGGTTTCTCAACTAAATATAACCTTACATGATTATTGATTTTTTTCAATAACAAAAATAGTCTTAGACAAAAACATGACACGTAGTTCAACAATATTTCTTTGCTAAACTACATATCATGTTTTTGTGTTTAAACATCTTTGGGTACGTAAAAACTACGATTGTCCATCCCAAAAATACGATCACTATAACTTCCTGGTTCTGCTTGCCTAGTAGAAGTCAACATCATTTGCATAGAAGCATCAATATTATCAATCTGATGAAGTACTTCTGCTTCCATGATACGTGGACGCACTGGTGAGCCATACTCTAATAAACCATGGTGAGCTAATACCATATGTCTTAATACTAACACATCTTCTTCCATTTCATTGATCTTTAAAGCAATACACGCTTTAGTGATTTCTTCGTCTACTAAAACCAAATGTCCAATTAAATTACCTGCCAATGTATATTCAGTACTCATCGGTCCTGACAGCTCGATTACTTTTCCTAAATCATGTAAAATAATTCCTGCATACAATAATGCACGATTTAATTCAGGATACTCATCCGCAATAGATTTTCCTAAATGTAACATTGTCAATGTGTGGTACGCTAGACCACTTGCAAAGGCATGATGGTTTCGTTTAGCAGCTGGATATTCAAAAAATTGTTTTTGATACTTGTTTAGCAAGTGACGGACAATACGATTCCAATGAGCATTCGTTATTTCAAATAACAACTGATTAATTTCTTCTTCCATTTCTTCCTTTTTTAAAGGTGCTCTCTCCATGTAAAGATTTGTCTCACTTGGTTCGTCAATTTTAGTCAATCGCATATGCAAAATTTTCACTTGGGGATTACCTTGATAAACTTCTCTCTTTCCATTTAAAAAGACAACTGTCCCAGCAGTAAATTTTTTGATTTCATCTTCTGATGCGTCCCAATACTTGCCATCAATTACTCCAGATGTATCTTGAAAAGTAAATGAAATAAATTTTTTTCCGTTCTTAGCGATTCTTACATCAGCATTTTTAATCAAAACGAACAATTCAAATTGTTCATCTATAACTAATTCACGAATTTTTTTCATTATTTACTCCCTTTAATATATTCACAGATTGTTGTAGTTCTTGATAATAGCTTACCATTTCTTGATCAGAAGAAAAACAAATAACTTGATAATTTTTACCAAATTCAGCTAAAAGCTTAGCTAATTGATATTTTCGATGATGATCATAATGCAACCACCCATCATCAATAATAATCGGACAAATCGCACGTTTTGATTCTAACGACAAGTAAGCAAATCTCATCGCCATAATCAATTGATCTTTTGTTCCAGTAGAGAGTTCATAAATTGGAAAGTCAGTAACTCCATCTGTTAAAGTTAAAGTATCATTATTCAATAAAATACGCTGATAGTTTCCTTGCGTCAAGATACCTAAATAGTATCCTGCAACTTTTAATAATTGAGGTAATTGACGCTCACTCATTTCAGTAGAAAGATCTCCTAAAAAATTAGCAGCGACCATCAACCCGCCCCATTGCTCAAGTAGTTGCTGAAGCTGTGTTTTTAATAAACTTGATTCTTGATACAGTTCATCTAAAGTTCCGTCTTTTTGCAGTTCTTCCACTTGTATTTTTAAACGCTGGCGTTGTTCTTCTTGGTAATTGTACAGCTCATTACTCAATTGTTCTCTCGTTCGTTTTTTGGGAAAAAGAGGAGTCAATAAGGTTTCTAATTCCTTTAGTCGACGAAGACGTATTTTTGTTTGCTTCGCTTTTTGTAAAAATCCTGAAACTTCTGATGGATAAACCAAACCCACTTGTTTCAGCTGTTCATTATAGTCATTTAATAATTTTTTTTTTTTCTTTTTCAGTTGATTGATTTCCTGCTTTAATAATGTGTTTTGTTGATAGCTTCTTGCAAATTTCAACTGTTCCATCTCTTGAATAAAATTAGATAGGAGAATCATTTTTTCAATTATGCTTTTATCTTGTAATGGTAGCCAGTCTCCAGCCACTTCAAATTCATAGTCAATTTCAACTAATTTTTGCCGGATTTCTTTTGCGCGTTCTTGCTTGCGGGCAAAAGAATCGTATAACCTTTGATAATCTGATACTTCCTGCCCATAGTTTTTCATTACTTCAAATGTATTCATTGTTCCTAAATGCTGTTCTTTTGAAAATTTTAGTATTTGTTTTTGTAAATTTTGCTGTTCACTCATTTGATTTTTTTTACTTTGATTGATTTCTTCAATTTGTGCCAGCACATTATCTAATTGACCTAATTTTTCTTGCCACATTCCTTTTATTTCTGATAGGTTACTTTTTTGTACATCAGCTGTTTTTCTACGATAGAATGGATAGCTTATCAGCCCTAATGCTACTAAAAAAATTAATAGTTTCCACGGCATAGACATAAAAATACCTAGAATAAAAATTAGACTGGCAAGAATCAAGATTGGTATTTTTCTTTTTGATTGTGTTTCTGGTAGATTCGTCTGCAATAATTCAGGATACTTCTCTTCCATTTTATTCACTTCATCTTCAAGCATTCGTTGTTGCTCAAAAACAATTTCAGCTCTTATCGACAATTGATTCATGTGATCATTTAACAAACGATTTTCTGAAAAGAGCTGTTGCCACTCTTTAGTCTGCAAAAATTCTTGCGGAACTACAGCTTTTTGCCAATGCCATCTTTGTTCCAAAATTTTTAATTCTGCTTATGTTTCTCTTTCCTCAATTTGAAGCTTCTGCCATTCGTTCATCCACTGTTCGACTTGAGGTTGTTGTTTTTGTAATTGCTTTAATATCTGTTACTGTTCCAAATAAAAATAATAACGTGCTGATTTTTGATCCATACCACTGTGTTTTTCTAAAGTAGTTTCTAATTCATCCAACCGTTCTGTCATTTGCTGGTAACGCTTGGTAAATTCCTCTAACTCAACAAGAGTTTTGTCTGCAGGAAGCTCAGGTAATGTATTTTCCTTAAGAGTTTGCCATTCTTCATATAAAGAATAATTCAATTCTTGTTGCTTGATATGAGAAATCTTTTCGTTAATTTCTCTGAGTTTTTTGTATTATTATCTGTTTTTTCTCATAGTTTTGTTCCTGTTGAACGAGTTGACTAAAATAATCCTCTTGTTCTTGCTTTTGTCGTACTTTTTCTTGTAGTATTTTCCATTCATTCAATTTTTGATTGATTATCAGCTTTTGCCCTTTTTTCTTAAAAAGTTGTTGTGCTTTCTGATAATAATCTTGCCTCTTTTGAAAAACATAAGAGCTTCCTGTAATTCCTAATGAAATTAGCGCATCATGTAATTCTTTTTCACGTAAATGATCTAATTCTGTTAATTGTTCCTGTTGAAAGGTAAAAACCTGTTGGAATAAATCTCTCGTTAAAGGGGATAATAATTTTTCTAATAGCTCGTCCCCTCCCCTTGTTGCTCATGAAGTAAAACTTTTGCTTTTCCTCGATTTTGTTGTTTGTAGCGTTCAACAAGAAAGTCACCAAAAACAGGGTGCTCTATCCAAATTTTCCCTCCATAGGCTGAACCATCTTTTGGTGTATAATCTTTTTTTTCTTTCCTTTAGAAGGAAAACCAAATAGTACAGCTTGTATGAATTGGTAAATTGTTGATTTTCCTGCTTCATTTTCTCCATAAATTAACTGGTTTCCTGAACTAAAGTCAAATGTTTTTTGTCTCCATTTCCCAAATGCAGCTATCTCAATTCGTAGGATTCTCATACATTTTCCTCCTCGAACACAAAATCTTGATCTAATATTTCTCTTGCCCTATCTAAAGTATGTTCATGATAATCAGGCAATTCCCCTAACAATCGAATAGCTTCTGAATGACCATATAACTCACTTAAAATTTGATAAAAATCTTCATCTACACGATAAGCTTCAAAAATTTGTTCCACTAATGCTAGAGAAACCTTCAGAGGTGTACGATTTATCAATTCTTCACTCTTGATAGATATACGCCAAATAAGTAGATTCAATGAATGAGAAGTTGATTTTTCTATTAAATAGTCCAATAATTCGCCAGATTGGATTCGTTCAATGACTTCTTGATTTAAATGATGATAATCTATCACTTTGATATCCAGTAAAGTAACTTTAGGTAGTTCTTCTTTTAATTGTGTTTGAATAACTTGTAAGACATCTTGAGTTGTTCGAGCCTGCTTTAAAGAAATTTCTTTCGTTTCCCAATAAAGCTCTGCTACCTCTAAAGATGTTGTATGACAGCCCCCTGGAATTAACTCAACAAGTAAAACTGATTTTGCCAATTGTTCTTTTTGCGTATGACCTTGAGGAGCTCCTGGATAATTAATCGTACCTCTTTCATTTAAAGACAAAGGAACATGTATGTGTCCTAATGCCCAGTAATCATATCCTTTTTCTTGCATGCGAGAAGGTTGAAATGGTGCATAGTTACCATTTTGATTACTTCTTACTTCACCATGGTAAATACCGATATGATAATCAACCGCTGCACGTAAAGGAAAATCAACAATTTTATCTGCTTGAATCCATTGATGAAGGTAACTAAAACCACTAATCGCTATCTCTTCTCCGTCTTTAGTGAACAATCTTTTTGTTTTCACTTCTTCAGAAATAAAGAGATGGACATTTTCTGGAAATGTGAACCAGTATCGTTCTTTTTGGTAGTAATCATGGTTTCCAAATATCATATAGACATCAATATTTTTTTCATTCAAACGTTGCATCTGATCAAAGAAATGTTTTTGTATTTTTAGTGAAGGTCGATTTTGATGGAAGCTATCTCCTGCAAATAAAACAAAATCAACATTATTATCTATAGCTTTTTCTACGATATTAGACAAAACTTTTAAGTTTGCTTCTAACAGTTTTTCCTGCACCTGTTTATCCAAACCTATCAACCCTTCAAATGATCGGTCCATATGTAAATCGGCTGCATGAATAAATTTAACCATCAAAAATCCTCCTTTTTTAAAAAATATCTTTGCTATTTAACTAATTTTTAGACATGGAACTAGCCTTTTTTAGCGATCTTAACTCTTTTATCATACCATTTTCCGTTTTTTTTTCATCAAAAACCGAAAATTTGTTCGTATTTACTTAATAAAAGGAAAAGACAAAAAAGAGTGCGTGGGACAAACGAGGCTGGGACAAAAGAAAAGATTCCTTTTGTTTCACACTCTCGGATAAACGGCGGGAGCATAAGCAACTCCTTCGGAAATAAGCTTCTGTCCCAGCCTCTTCGTTTTTGCCATTGTCCGTACTTTTATCTCCATTAATCATTACGCACATAGTAGTCCTTTATGCTCTTAAATGTAGATTCTGTATCCGTTTTCGAAAAACTATTGCGATTTTGAAATAGGTACGTACAGGTTTCGTATTTTTGTTTTCTTGGTGAATAATAGGTTCTTCGTTTTTTCTTTTTGATAAAGAGTTTTAGTTGAGTTTAGACACAAAAAGCATACTTGGTTATGTACTTCTTGTGTACCTTAAAATTAAAAAAAGTGGGGCAATAATCAGAATTTTTCTGACTATTGCCCCATACTCCTACTTGCTTGCGTGGCGACGTCCTACTCTCACAAGGGGCAACCCCTCACTACAATCGGCGCTAAGAAGCTTAACTTCTGTGTTCGGCATGGTTACAGGTGTATCCTTCTCGCTATCGCCACCACACTGTGGTGTTATCATTATTGAGTAAATTTTGTTCACTCAAA
>JADAKE010000023.1 GCA_015680865.1 Enterococcus lacertideformus
TTTGTCAACTCTTTTTTAAAAGTTTTTTAACTTCATTTTGTCAGAAGTTATCCAGCAACTCATTTATAATAACTTAAATGATTGTTATTTGTCAAGAACTTTTTTGAAGTTTTCCTTTATAATATCAAGCTTCATGAATGTTCTCTTTCAAACGACTTAGTTATCTTATCATGCTCTTTCTCGCACGTCAAGAACTTTTTAAGTTATTTTTCATTTGTTTCAAAGCTATATTCACAACTTTTGAACAAATAATAATATACCAACTAAAGCTTTATCGGTCAACGATTTTTTTGTATTTTTTCAAGTTTTTTTCAATCGACGATTAATAATTACGATTACAAAAAAATCATTCGCATTTTAAGGGTTTTCTCCCTTTATTTATATTAATAGGATTACTATCATTCGCCATATAAAAGTAATTAAAATGAAAGTAACAAGAATTCATAGATGAATTGAGCTGACCGTTGTTTGAGAAGACTTCTCAAACAAGTTGACTACTTTTTGTCTTTTCACTCTATCTGTATAAAAATTAAGAACGGAGCTTAAACTAATCGTTATTTCTATTTCTTAGGCATTATTCTTCAAAAATATATTAATCTAACAGTTAACTCAACACTGTCTATCATAAGACCTCCTGTAGATAAAAAAGAGCTTGGGACAAACATTGCATCTACGAAGGTCACGATCTTCATGGATGTTTGTCTCAACCTCTTTTTCTAACTTGAATTGACAATCGTTAATCTATTTTTAACGCATTGTCGGGAACAATAAAACATCTCTGATGGATTGCGCATCAGTTAATAGCATAACTAAACGATCAATTCCGATACCTAAGCCTCCTGTTGGGGGCATACCGTATTCTAACGCTTCTAAGAAGTCTTCATCCACACCATGAGCTTCATCGTTTCCTAATTCACGTTCTTTTTCTTGCGCTTCAAAACGTTCTCTTTGATCAATTGGATCATTTAATTCCGTAAAGGCATTAGCAAATTCGCGTCCCACAATAAATAGTTCGAATCGATCTGTGAATCGAGGATCTTCTGGATTTTTCTTCGCTAAAGGCGAAACTTCTACTGGATGTCCGTATACAAATGTCGGTTGTGTCAGTGTTTCTTCAACGAACGTTTCAAAGAATTCATTGATAACATGTCCAACTACCATCGCTTCTGTTACTTCTACATTGTGTTCGTCAGCAATTGCTAAGGCCTCTTCTAATGTCATTTCTTTCCAGAAGTCTACACCAGTTTGTTCTTTGATCGCATATACCATATGGATACGTTTAAAGTCACTTTCTAAGTCGACAGCTTGTCCATCATATGTGATTTTTGCTGTTCCTAGTACTTTTTCAGCTGCGTTACGAATAATACCTTCTGTCAGATTCATTACATCATTGAAATCAGTATATGCTGTGTATGCTTCTAACATCGTAAATTCTGGATTATGTGTAGTATCAATCCCTTCATTACGGAAAACGCGGCAGATTTCATAAACTTTCTCCATCCCGCCAACAATTAGTCGTTTTAAATGAAGTTCTAGGGCAATACGCAAATATAAATCAATATCTAAAGCATTATGGTGCGTGATAAATGGTCGAGCGGCAGCTCCACCTGCTTCATTGTGTAGGACAGGCGTTTCTACTTCGATATATCCATTACCGTCCAAATAACGACGGATTTCACTAATGATTTGACTACGTTTCATAAAACGCTCAAAACTGTCGCGGTTACTAATCAAATCAAGATAACGTTGACGGTAACGTTGTTCGATATTAGTCAATCCATGGTATTTATCTGGTAACGGACGTAAAGCTTTTGATAAAATAGTGATTTCTGATGCCTTGATTGAAACTTCTCCAGTATCAGTCTTCATGATTTCACCCGTTACGCCAAAGAAGTCTCCTAAATCAGCATGTTTGAATACATCATAGGCTTCATCACCTACTTGATCTTTACGTACATAAATTTGGATTTGACCTTCACGATCTTGTAAGTGAGCAAATCCAGCTTTTCCTTTACCACGACGAGTGATCATTCGACCGGCTACACTCGCAGTTAGACCCATCTCTGCTAATTCTTCTTTTGTTCTTGGATCAAACAATTCATGTAATTCTTCTGAATTGTGTGTACGTTCAAATCGTTTACCAAAAGGATCAATCCCATTTTCTCTTAATTGTTCCATTTTTTGACGACGAACAAGCATTTGATCGTTTAAATCCTCTACTTGATGTTGTTGTTCCTGTGTCACAAAAGTTCCTCCATTCTCATGTTATTCTCTTTCCTATAATGCCAATGAAACACAAAAAAAGCAAGCCGAACTTAAAGTTCGACTTGAAAATTCACAAAAAACTTAGAAAATCACTAGATTATTTCACAGATACTTTTTCTGTTTTCTCTAAAAAGTGATCAAGCAGTTCATTGATTTCTACTTGTTTTTCTGCTTGATTGATTGCAACTTTTACTTTTGCTGCTCGAGAGATTCCTTTTAAATAATAGGAAGCATGTGTCCGAAATTCTCGGCACGCAACAACCTCACCTTTTAAATCGACTAAACGTTTTAAATGTAATTTAGCGGTCTCGATTTTTTCTCTTGGTGTTGGTTCAGGGATTAACTCGCCGGTTTCTAAGTAATGTTGGGTTCGATGGATCATCCAAGGATTGCCTAACGCTGCACGCCCGATCATTACACCATCAGCTCCTACGTATTCTAACATTCTTTTAGCATCTTCCGGTGTTTTGACATCTCCATTTCCCATAAATGGAATTTTGAGCTGACTTTTGACTTCTTTCAATACTTCCCAGTTTGCTTCACCTTCATACATTTGTACTCTCGTACGTCCGTGCATGGCGATTGCACTGGCACCAGCTGCTTCAGCCGCTAAAGCATTTTGTACAGCCAAAACATGCTCTTCATCCCAACCAATTCTCATTTTCACAGTCACTGGGATATCCATCGCTGAAGAGACAGCTTGAACCATTTCATAAACTTTATCTGGATCCAATAGCCACTTTGCACCAGCTTCCGCTTTGATGATTTTATTAACTGGACACCCCATATTTATATCAACGATATCTGTTGCAGTGTTTTCTTGAACGAACTGAGCAGCTTCCACAAGCATATCTTTATTCCCACCAAAAATTTGCAAGCTTAGCGGATGTTCTGTTTCTTCGATATGCAACATCTCTAATGTTTTCTTATTTCTAAAATGGATTCCTTGGTCACTGATCATCTCACAAACGACTAATCCAGCACCGAACTCTTTGACAGTCACAAGAAAGGCTGAATTAGTAATTCCAGCCATCGGCGCGACAACTACTCGATTGGGAATTTCAACATGTCCGATTTTCCATGTATGTTCCACTTAATTTCCTCCCAGCGCTTCTTCTTTTAGCTCGGATAATTCTGCTTCACTGTATTCATACTTGTTGTTGCAGAATGAACAAACGGCTTCTGCTCCGTGATCTTCATCAATCATCGCTTGGATTTCTTCTACCCCTAAAGCAATGATTGCCTCCCCAAATTTTTCTTTTGAGCAATCACATTTGAATTGTACCGACATTTTCTCTAAAATATTTAACTCACTAGTCCCTAGTAAACCTTCAAGGATTTTTTCAGGTGTTAACCCTTCGTCTAATAAAGTAGAAATACGTGGTGTCGTTTTTAATTGTTCTTCGATTTTATTGATTGTTTCTTCATCTGCACCAGGCATGATCTGGATCATAAATCCGCCAGCTGTTTTGATACTGTCATCCGTGTTAACTAAAACGCTCAATCCAACTGCTGAAGGAATCTGTTCTGAGATTGCAAGATAGTAGGTAAAGTCTTACGCAATTTCTCCAGAAACAATAGGTGTTTGTCCAGAAAATGGTTCTTTCAAGCCAAGGTCTTTAGTGACACTGAACATCCCTTGTGTCCCTACAGCACCACTCACATCAATTTTTCCTGCTTCATTCAAAGGTAGGCTCAAATGAGGGTTTTGAATATATCCTTTGACTTCTCCTTTGCCATTCGCATCTACCACAATACTATTCGGACCATCCCCTTGAATCCGCACAGTTAACTTGTCTTCGCCTTTTAGCGTTGAACCTAGTAAAAGACCGCCAACAAGCGTACGTCCTAATGCAGCCAATGACGTATGCCAAGTGTCGTGTCGCTTTTGGGCTTCTGCTACAGTATTCGTTGCTTGAACTGCATAAGCACGTACATAGCCATCATAAGCCAGTGCCTTAATCAAATAATCTTCCATTTATGTACCTCTTTTCCCGTTTTTAAACTCATAGTGAATCATACTAGTTACGCTGATAATTTTCAACTTATGAATGTTATCTTTTCTTTTATTTGCCTATTCTATAATAAAAAATAAAAAAACTACTAAAAAAGAGCCACGACTTTTGTCGTAGCTCTCATTTTTTAGCGATTACTTCGGTTGATCATCCGAATCATCTGTTGAAGAAGTTTGATGTTCTTCTTCATTTAATTCTTTCTTATCTTGTTCAAAATCTTTCTTTTCTTCCGCTTGTTTTTCCGCGTCTTTTTCTTCTAAAGCACGTTTTGCTTCTTCAAAAGTTTGAGCTTCTTTTTCGCTTGGATAATTGGCAGATTCTGAACCTTCTGGCATAACACCTTTTTCAAATAAAGATTTGATTGCTTTGGCATCTAATGTTTCGAATTCTAATAGCTTCTCAGCAATCAATTTATGTTGTGCACGATGCGCCTCTATGATTTCGTGAGCTTTTTGATGTGCTTCCATCAAAATTTTACGAACTTCCTGATCAATTTCAAAAGCTACCTGTTCAGAATAAGCTTTTGTTTGACCATAGTCACGACCAACGAATACTTGGTGATTTCCTTCATATTGAACTGGACCTAAGCGATCACTCATTCCATATTCCGTCACCATACTTCGAGCTAACGCTGTAGCTTGTTCAAAGTCATTAGATGCTCCTGTAGATTGCACGTTGAAGATAATTTCTTCTGCCGTCCGACCACCAAGTAATCCCACGATTTGTTCAAACATATCTTCTTTTGTCATCAAGAATTGATCTTCTTTTGGCAAAACAATCATATAACCGCCTGCACGTCCACGTGGAATAATCGTCACTTTATGAACGACACGCGCACGACTTAAGACTAGCCCAACGATGGTATGTCCAGCTTCATGATATGCCACCATTTCGCGTTCTTTTTTGCTGATCACGCGATCTTTTTTAGCAGGACCAGCGATAACACGATCTTCTGCTTCATCAATATCAGAAGCATCGATTTTCTTTTTATTACGACGGGCAGCCACGAGTGCAGCTTCATTCAAGACATTTTCTAAATCGGCACCGGCAAATCCTGGCGTTTGTTGTGCAAAGACTTTCAAATCAACATCGTCAGCCATTGGTTTATTTCTAGCATGAACTCGTAGAATTGCTTCACGATCTTTAACGTCTGGACGGCCTACCAAAATTTGTCGGTCAAAACGACCAGGACGTAAAAGAGCAGGGTCTAGGACGTCTGAACGGTTAGTAGCAGCAATAACGATTACGCCTTCATTCCCATCAAATCCATCCATTTCTACTAGCAATTGGTTCAATGTTTGCTCACGTTCATCATGTCCACCGCCCATACCTGCGCCACGTTGACGTCCAACAGCATCGATCTCATCGATGAAAATGATAGCTGGTGCATTTTTCTTCGCTGTTTCAAACAAGTCACGTACACGACTTGCCCCAACACCGACAAACATCTCTACAAAGTCTGAACCTGAAATGGAGTAAAACGGTACACCGGCTTCTCCAGCTACAGCTTTTGCAAGTAATGTTTTACCCGTTCCTGGAGGTCCTTCTAAAAGAACACCGGCTGGGATACGTGCGCCTAATTCGATGAAACGTCGTGGATCTCTTAAGAATTCAACTACTTCAACAAGTTCTTGTTTTTCTTCTTCAGCACCGGCTACATCAGAGAAACGAACACGGTTGGCTTTTTTGTCGGCTTCTTTGGCTTTTGATTTCCCAAAATTCATGACACGGCCACCGCCACCACCGCCGCCACCTTGTTGCCCCATCATCATGTAGAAGAAGAAAATGATGATAACAATCGGTAAGAAGCTTAATAACAAGGATATCCACACACCACTACTTGATTCTTCTCTAATCGTTGTAGCGACGTTATGTTCTTTTGCCAAATTCGTTACTTGGCTAAGTGTTGTATCATTTGGCAGGATAATCGTTGTAAAATGTGTCTTTTTCGCATCTGTGGATCCCAAGATTGCAAGACCACCACTATTTGCAACGGTTTGTTGCTCTTTATACTCACCAGAGATTTTGTATACACCATTGGCAGGTTGGACTTCAAATTCTTTAATCTTTCCTGCTTGTAATTGCTCTGTAAACTTCGTGTACTCGATATCTGACGATCGCTGGCCGTTATTACCAAAAATAAAATAGACGACCATTACCATCGCTAAGATTACGAGGACATAATACAAGGCATTTTTCATCATGCCGTTGTTCTTTTTGTTCATAGTTGCCCTCCCTATGCGTTATTTTAATTTAGCATTTTTTTATCAATCCTGACCATTCTATTGTAACACAATTGATAGAAGATACAGCATTAATTTGATTGATAAACGCTTGGTTTTAATACACCGATATATGGTAAATTACGGTAGGCTTCAGCATAATCCAAACCATAACCAACAACGAATTCATTTGGAACATTAAAACCAACGTAATTTGCTTCGATATCTACTACTCTACCTTCAGGCTTATCAAGTAATATAACGATTTTTACTGAATTTGCTTTACGGTATTTAAAAAGATCAACCAAATAAGCAAGTGTTCTACCGCTATCAATAATATCTTCGACGATTAGCAAATCGCGACCTTCAACATTGGTGTCCAAGTCTTTGACAATTTTCACTTCTCCTGATGAAACAGTTGCATTTCCATAACTTGAAACATCCATGAAGTCGATTTCTAGTTGTGCATCAATTGAGCGGATGATATCTGCCATGAAAGGGACAGCACCTTTTAGGACCCCAACAACAAGTGGATTATTATTCTTATAAGTTTCTGTCAATTCTTTGCCCAGTTCTTCACAACGAGCTTGTATTTCTTCTTTTGTAATCAAAACTTTTTCAATATCCTTTTCTAACATCAGGTTCTCCTTCCAATTGCTTCTTTGTGATATTTATAAAGAAGTATGTAGTGTATTTTATCAGTTTCTCCACTAATACTCAAATGAGAATAGACAAATGGAAGCAAACTATAAACATTTTTATTTTGATCCTTTACGACCCATGATTCTTTTCTTTGCGAATCAGCTATTTTATTATCAATAAAGTATCTAGCTATCTTTTTATTTAATTTTTCACTTAATCGAATACGGTCACCCGCTTGTCTTTTGCCTACAACTAATTCTTGTTGTGGTTCTAACCAAAGGTCGTGGGAAAATTCGGACCAGTCATCTAGAAACTTCGCTTTTTCACTTTCTTCCGGCGTAAATAGACCGACCCACTCATCTTCACTCAAAAAAATTCGTTTGTTCGGTTTCAAAGCATATGAGGCTTCTGCAGTTTCCAGTGTTCCTTTCGCCTCCTCTTTCACTAAATACATGGTGTCATATATACGTTGCAACAGCCAACCTTGTCCGAGCGTAATTTGCCATTGACCTTTCGACTGTTGTATCTGTTCCAAAATCAGCTGAATTTGTTGTTCTTTGATGACTAATTTTGTTTTTACAAACGTATGGTCAAACAACGCATGCCAGAAATAATAGCGTTCTTCTTGTGGCATTTTTTCTATTAACTCCCAAGAGAAAGAAAATGAATTAGTTTGTTCACGAATATTTTCTATAAGTATTTTATCCATGTAACGCCTGATTAATTGATCTGCCCATTGAATTTGTTGGGAAAAACGTTGAAAATGAGACAATGCTTGCGGGTTTTCTTGTTTTAATTGCGGGAGCACTAAATGTCTGAGACGATTTCTTTGAATATCTAGCATTTGGTTTGTTTGGTCCTCAAAGTAAATCAGATTTTGCTCTAAAGCATATTGATATAACTGATCTTTACTGAATACTAGGAGCGGTCGAATCAGTTTCCCCTTAGAAAAGGGTTGTGTTTCTTTAATGCCCGCATACGTACCAAGCTGCCCCCCCCGCAACAATTTCATCAAAATCGTTTCCATTTGGTCATCTCCATGATGAGCCGTCATCAAACAATCGTAATTGCCATTTCTTAAATGTTCGTCAAACATCTGGTAACGAAAGTTTCGCGCAGCTGTCTCTATTGCTTTTTTTGCAGGAGTTTTCCATGTTTTTATCTGTAAAGGAATATCATTATCCTGACAATATTCCTTTAGATAAGCCACTTCATGAATAGATTCTTTTCTTAACTGGTGATTGATATGTATGATTGCCAAAAAAAAACCCCATTTTTTCTGTGCTTCTCGCATCAAATCAAGGAGAACCATTGAATCTACTCCACCAGAAACAGCGAGCAGTACACGTATATCTTTGCGTAGATAACCATGTGTTTCGCCGTTTATAAAAAATTGTTGCCTAATCTTCATCGCTAGTTTCGCCTCTTTTTTCATCCAATCACTTCCTTCTCGCTTAAAATTCGTTAAAAGGGGTTCATCAAAGAGGACTAAGAAAAAAGAGCGGACAAAAGTCTGCGACAATTGCCTACTCTAGTTTTGTGATTAGCTACGACGCCCGCCTCGTCCGCCTCGTTTACCTTCTGTATTACGTTTCAAGGACGTCAATCGATCATCACTATCTTTTAAAAATGAACTCATTAACGAATCGAAGTCTTCTTTATGGTTATTAGAAGATTGACTGCGAGAAAAAGTTTTTTTCTGTGGCGCACGACCTCGAGTATCTCGTTGTTGGTATTTTTTTGGACGTTTGTCATCATCTGACTCTGTTGATTCTACTGGTTTTTCTTGTGTTTGACGAATGGATAACCCAATTTTACCATCGTCATTGATTGAAATAACTTTAACAGTTGCTTCGTCGCCTACACTTAAAACATCATGAATATCTTTAATATAACCATTTGATACTTCACTGATATGAACTAGTCCGGTTTTTCCAGCTCCTAAATAAATAAACGCCCCAAAGTTTGTGATTCCTGATACTTTTCCTTGCAGTTTTGCTCCTACCTCGATTGACATAAAAAAATGTTCCTCCTAATTATTAACTTATAATACTGCTTATTGTGCAGTTGTTGAACTAGTTGTCTGGTCTGCTTCGTCCACATTTGATTCTAACACTGGATAGACCTGCTCGCCTTTTTTTGAATAAAAGTATTTACTTCTCGCAAGTTTAGCCACATAGTCATCATCTTTTAGCAATGAAACTTCTTCTGTAAGCTGATTGACATCAGCGTTGACTTGGCTCAATTCCGTATTCGCTTCAACTTTCAATTCATTTAATTGATTCATTCTTTGCATATCACGAAAAATCTGAAAACCTAAAATTGCGAAAATGACCAAAGCACCTATAAAAATAACTGCTAATCTCCGTCTACGAAAAATCAATTGACGTTGTTGTTGCTGAAATTCGACATATTTTTTCTTTGCGTATTCTGTATCTAACGCAGCAATTTTATTGCTTTTTTTTGTCACTTCTCTTCGCTCCAATCTTTTTTTGATTATCGTTTTCATTATACCAAGTTCATTGTGGCTTGTCTAATCTATTTCGTCAGTGTTTTGTTTGCGTATTTCAGAAATGATTTCATACATTTTTTGTGCATCTTCTTTTTTAGTTGATTCATGTAATTCGTTTATCTTTATTTCCATCGTTTTGTTACCAAACTGGATTTTCAGCTGATCGCCTACTTTTACATCTGTAGAAGATTTAGCTAATTTTCCATTTAATTGAATCCTTCCCTTATCTGCCACTTCTTTCGCTACCGAGCGACGTTTGATAATTCGAGAAATTTTAAGAAATTTATCTACTCGCATACTTATTCCTCACTTTTTATTTTTTATTAGATGTTTGTTAAGTCGTAATATCCTTTTTCCAAATGGCAACATCAACCATTCCCTAACTGTAAATAATCGGGTCCAAATAATGGCATTGATAAAAACGAACACCCCTATTCCAACCCCTCCTAAGCTGACAAAAAATGCAGAAGAACGATGGATAATTGATCCAAAAAGAAAAGTTATCAGTCCCTAATATAAAAGCAATGAAAGGATCATCCAACCTAAACACTGAATCAATTTTTTTCCAAATTTTCGCTCTTTCCAAAAATAATTGATTTCCTTTGTTTCATGATGGATAAAATACCATAAAGTAACTGCCAATCCTAATAACGTAGACAAACTAGCACCCACTGTTCCAAGTTGTTCAGTCAGTAAAGGTGTTGCTAGTACTTTTGCTAAAAGTCCCCATCCCGCTCCTTTTAAAGCTGGACGAAAAGAATTTTTACTTTGCGCAATACTTTGGTACGTTTGAATAACCGCCGTTAAAGCAATTGAAAAAACGAATAAAACCAAGGTGTCATTGCCAGCATAATCTTTAAAAAGA
Organism: Enterococcus lacertideformus; assembly: GCA_015680865.1. Lineage (GTDB taxonomy): Bacteria > Bacillota > Bacilli > Lactobacillales > Enterococcaceae > Enterococcus_B > Enterococcus_B lacertideformus. The sequence continues at coordinate 10,522 of JADAKE010000023.1, forward strand.
GCATAGTTGATATAGGGCAAAAGCATGGCTAAGCCAACCGACGCAGCTAATGCTAAGGTTGTTGTCAACCGCAGATAGATTTTGGCGGTCTTTAAAAATTGGCTATGAACCGCCGACATCAAGTACCGAGTCAGTGCAGGTAGAAAAGTGGCGCTTAACGCCGTTGCAATCACTAAACCTAACTGTACTAAAGGTTGTCCACGATCATAGACTCCTTTGGCAATTTTTGCACTTTGCTCTGTTAAACCATAAACTTGTAAGGCATTTTTAACAAAAAATGAATCAACTAACTGAAAGAAAATCAATAGTCCACTATAGATCGATACAAGTCCACCCTCAATAAGAAACCGGCGTATCAGCAGTTTCGATGGTTGTTTTAAAATAGAAAAGTGACGAAAACTTAAAGCTCCTCCATGGATTTTTTGTTCATAATAGCGCAACACACCATAAGCACTTAGTCCACCAATCACTGCACCACTCATCGCAGCAGTTCCTGTTTGATAAACCGTCCAGCCAAATAATCGAAAGGTAAAAGCACTGAAGACAATGATGGAAACTCTAACAAATTGTTCAACTACTTGTGAAACAGCCGTAGGCTCCATTAAAAATCTTCCTTGAAAATTCCCACGGTAAAAGGAGAGCCCTGGCATAAGTAGAAAAGTAAATGAAACAATTTGAATCAATGGTTGTAGTTGCTTATCCCCCATCATTCGTGCGATCCAGCGACTAAATAAAAAAACAAACAGCCATAATAGGATTCCTGTCCAAAACACTAATGGATAAAGGCTTTGTAATGCTACCTTTCGTTTAATAGGATCTTTTCTTTCCGCCACATATTTTGAAATAAATTGTGGTAAACCATACAACGCTAAGGTCATTGCAATACCATAAATTGGATATACTTGCTGATACACATAAAAACCTTCATCGCCAACTAAGTTTTGGAGCGGGATTCGATATAGCGCACTTAGGACTTTTGCTATAAAAGAAGCAATCGTCAATATAAATGCCCCATGCATGACTCGATGCATCTCTTTGTGGTCCAAAGTATTAGCTCCTTCCTAAGCTGTTAAATATTTTTGTTCACGTAATGCTTTGACAAATAATTGAATTTCTTGCAACCAAATTGCTTCACCCATTTTATTAGGAACAGTTAAGCGAATCACCATTTTTTCTTTTTCGACACCTAAACTAGCTTTTAATTTTGTTACCGTTAATGCCTCAAATAGTTGCTCAACCGTGTAACGCTTTGTTCCTGCCTTACTTAAAGTGAACGTAACTGTTTGTTGTTGCTTGCGAATCGTTTCGATCAGCGCACGATCGCCATCCATTTTGATTTGTCCAATCGTTAGAAGATGGGCCACCTCTTTTGGATATTCACCAAAACGATCTAATAGATCATCTTCCAACTCATCAAGCATTTCTTGTGAATCAAGCTCTCTAATACGTTTGTAGATCTCAATTTTTTGTCTTTGATCAGCAATATATTCTTCTGGTAAATAAGCATCGACTCCAAGATCTATCTCTACTGTTGTTTTCTCCACCTGATTGTTCTTCCCTTGTTTACGTAAAACAGCATCACTCAACATTTGCGAATACATATCAAAACCAACGGCATCAATAAAGCCATGTTGCTGGGCACCTAACAAATTACCAGCGCCTCGGATCGACAAATCACGCATGGCAATTTTAAAACCAGAACCTAATTCTGTAAAGTCTTTGATTGCTTGAAGTCGCTTCTCACTTACTTCGTTTAGAATTTTTTGTTGCTCATACATAAAATAAGCATAGGCGACACGATTACTTCTTCCAACACGTCCACGTAATTGATAAAGCGTTGATAACCCCATGTAATCAGCATTTTCTACAAAGAGTGTATTCGCATTTGGAATATCGACACCCGTTTCAATGATGGTCGTCGTGACTAGAACATCATATTGTCCTTCAATAAAATCAAATAAGGTATTTTCCAATTGATTTTCAGTCATCTGTCCATGAGCGTAGCCTATTCGTGCTTCTGGCACGAGCTCTTGTATTTCTTCTACTTTTTGTTCAATCGTTTCGACACGGTTATAAAGATAAAATACTTGTCCTCCTCTACCCATTTCTCGATGAATAGCTTCTCGAATTGCTCCAGGATTTTTCTCCATCACATAAGTTTGGATGGGGTAACGATTTGCTGGTGGTGTTTCAATGACAGAAAGATCCCGTACACCTAGCATTGACATATGAAGAGTTCGAGGGATCGGTGTCGCTGTCAAAGTCAGGACATCGACTTGCGCACGCAACTGTTTCAATCGTTCTTTATGTTTTACACCAAAACGTTGTTCTTCGTCAACGATCAATAAACCTAAATCACTAAATTCAATATCCTTAGAAAGTATGCGATGCGTACCGACCACGATATCGATTTGTCCTGTACGTAATTGTTCAATCGTTTCTTTTTGTTGTTTCTTCGTGCGGAATCGACTTAAGAGTCCCACGTTCACCGGAAACCCTTCAAAACGTTCAAGCATCGTTTCATAATGCTGTTGCGCAAGAATAGTAGTTGGTACTAAAAATGCGACTTGTTTACTTTCCTTCACCGCTTTGAAAGCTGCTCGTAACGCCACTTCTGTTTTTCCATAACCAACATCACCTACAAGTAATCGGTCCATCGGTTTTTCTTTCTCCATATCTCTCTTGATCTCTGCAGCACTTCTCAGCTGATCATCTGTTTCAGAGTAAGGAAAAGCATTCTCAAATTCCTTTTGATACCCATCATCCGGTCCAAAAGCATAGCCTTTTTCTGATTCCCTTGCAGCATATAATTTAATAAGATCATCGGCAATATCTTCAATTTTGGACGATACTTTCCGCTTGGTCTTTGTCCATTCACTACTACAAAGTTTATTGATACGTGGTGGTTTTGATTCCGAAGCAACGTATTTTTGGATCAAATTCAGCTGGGTAACAGGAATAAATAATTTATCCTCGTTTTGATAAAGAATCGTCATATAATCTTGATGAACACCATCAACTTCTAATGTCTCCATACCAATATATTTACCGATTCCGTGATTTGCATGGACAACATAGTCACCAGTCTTCAACTCATTATAGCTTTTCAAACGTTCAGCATTTGTTACTGTTTGGCGACGCGGTTGTTTTTTTGTTGTTTTTTGGAAGATATCTTTTTCAGTAAGGGTGACTATTTTTTCTTGTGGTAGCTCAAACCCAGATTTTAAGGCGCCTTCTACTAGTTGTACCTGCCCTTTAATCAATTTATTTTTTTCTGTTTCTACTACTAATATCTCTTCATCACGCAACATTTGCTCTACTTTTTTGATACGTTCTTTTGTAGGAATAAAAATGACAACTGTTTGTTCTTGCTTACGCCAACGATCCATTTCTGTCTTCAATAATGGCATTTGTCCAAAAAATTGTTGCATTGTAAGGTATTGGAAATTGTGAATCGCATGAAATCGTAAATTCCCCATACCTTTTTGAAAAAGGGCAAAAAAGGTAGTCACAAATTTTTCTTTTTGAACCAACTTGTGCACATCACTAACAAATACTTGCTCGGAAAAAATACGTAATTCACTAATTTTTTGTGTCTGCCATTCTGCTGCTTCTCTTTCTATCTCACGATTTGTTTCCATGATTCGTTGATAATCATCAACGACCAATAAACTACTTGTAGGAAAATAATCAAGTATCGTCACTTCTTCTTGATATAGAAGATCCGCATAAAGCTTTGCTTCTTCCGTTGGACTTCCTGATTGCCACTTAGAAATCAATTGCCCAAAGTAATCTTGTAAAAATTGACGAGCCGTTTCTTCAGATGTTGTGGCTAATTTCTTTTCCAATAACTTTTCTAATTGTCCGATGCCATGAAGCAAATCTTCCTGCCCGTATACTTGTTCACTTGTAGGAGCTATCCATATTTCTTCCACTTTTCCAATCGAACGTTGTGTTTCTACTTCAAAATACCGCATGGAATCAATCTCTACATCAAAGAGTTCCATTCGGACAGGGAATTCTAAATTGATCGGATAGATATCAATGATGCTTCCACGGATACTATATTCTCCAGTTTTTGCAACCATCTCAACCCGTTCATACCCTAGCAAAGCCAATATTCGCGGAATATCAGACACGTCAATCTCTTCACCTATTCGCCAAACCAATTGCGCTTGTTTCCATACTTTGGGACTTGGCAAACGTTTGTGCAAAGCAGCTACTGGTAATAAATAGATACCTGGTTGTTTTTGTTGCAACGCATTTAAAGTAGACACTCGTTCCCTTCTTGCTTCCGGTGAAGAAAACGCCATTTCCGCTGATAGTACTTCATCAACTGGGAAAGAATGGATTTGTTCTTGTGGAAGAATGTGTTGCAGATCCTCTGCAAGTTGATTCGCGTAGTAGAGATTGGGAATCAACACGATTAGATTCTTTTTTGTTTTTTTAAAAGCCCTCGCAAAGAGAAGTGTTTTTGCTGATCCGGCTAATCCCGTTAGCAATTGTCTAGGCTTTTTTTCTTCTAGCTGGCTGATCCATTCCTTTACTTGTGGATCTTTGCCAATTAGCTGAATGATATCCATCTTTTTCTCTCCTTCTTCTAATTGAATTTATTCATTACATCAATGAACGAATGGCCTTCAAGCATAAAATCCAATGCCGCCACTGATTGATCAATACTTGTTTCAATCAACGGCTGTGCCTCTTTGCTAAACGGACTCAAGACATGCTGAACAACTGTTTTTTTTCCTTCCGGTCTACCGATTCCCACCTTGATCCGATCAAATACATTCGTATCTAAGTGGGAAATAATACTTTTGATTCCGTTGTGCCCCCCGGCACTCCCTTTTTGTCGCAAACGTATTTTACCTGTCACTAAATCTAAGTCATCATAAACGACAACCAATTCTTCAGGATAGATGCCAAAATAAGTCATCAAAGGGCCAACCGCACGTCCAGACTCATTCATAAAAGTTTGTGGTTTGACTAAGAGAATTTTTTCCCCTTCGTAAAAAAACTCTGCAACTTCTGCTTCAAAAGTATTTTTTTTAAACATAGCTTGATGTTTTTCTGCCATCCGATCAACGACCATAAAGCCGATATTATGTTTTGTATGTGCATATTCTATCCCTGGGTTTCCAAGCCCAACAATCATTTTCATTGTTCATTCCACCTAATCTAAAAAAGCAGCACAAAAGGCTGGAGCGCAAAAAAGCAATCCAGTCCCTGACTCATTTTTCTATTTTTTACTTTCTACTATAGTATAACACAACTATGTGTGTTTCAACTAAAAGAGAATCCTTGACAAATGATAAATAAATTAAAATTTTCTTCAAAGTCTAATGAATTCATTGGGTTCGAGAAATAGTGAAACAACGCACATGTAAGCTTTTACATATAATACAACCACGTTATCTGTTATATTTTCTAGCCAAATAGCGTGACAGCGGCCTTGAGAAATGTTAGCATAGGCATGGGAAAAACAAATCAATGGAAGGATTGATATACAATGACTGCAAATGCAGAAAAAAAAGATCATCAAAAAGTAATTCTTGTTGGAGATGGCGCTGTAGGTTCTAGCTATGCCTTTGCATTAGTTACTCAAAACATTGCACAAGAAGTAGGTATCGTAGATATAAATACTGCCAAAACTGAAGGAGATGCGATTGATTTATCACATGCACTAGCATTTACTTCACCTAAAAAAATCTACTCTGCTACTTATGCAGACGCACATGATGCTGACTTAGTTGTGATAACAGCTGGTGCCCCGCAAAAACCAGGGGAAACACGTCTTGACTTAGTAAACAAAAATTTAAAAATCAACCGCGACGTAGTAACACAAATCGTTGAATCAGGTTTCAATGGTATTTTCTTAGTTGCTGCTAACCCAGTAGATATTTTAACTTACTCAACTTGGAAATTCTCAGGATTCCCTAAAGAACGCGTTATCGGTTCAGGTACTTCACTTGACTCAGCTCGTTTCCGTCAAGCACTTGCTGAACTAGTTGATGTTGATGCACGTAACGTTCATGCTTATATCTTAGGCGAACATGGAGATTCAGAATTCCCTGTTTGGTCACACGCAAACGTTGCTGGTTTACAAATATATGAATGGGTCAAAAATAATCCAGATGTCGATGAAGAAGCAATGGTTAACTTATTCTTTGGTGTACGCGATGCTGCTTACACAATCATTGAAAAGAAAGGTGCTACTTTTTATGGTATCGCTGTAGCATTAGCACGTATCACTCGAGCAATTCTTGATGATGAAAATGCGGTTCTTCAATTATCTGTATTTATGAATGGTGAATATGGGTTAAATGACATTTATATTGGAGCACCTGCAGTCATCAATCGCCAAGGTATCCAAAAAGTCATCGAAATTCCTTTACGCGACAGCGAACAAGACCGCATGGCTGCTTCAGCTAAACAATTGAAAGATATTTTAGACGAAGCTTTTTCTAAATTAGACGCTGAATAATAAAACTATATAGTTATTTCATCGTTTATTCGTTTTACACCTATCTAAAGAGCCTGGGCTGTCCCTAGGCTCTTTTTTTATGAAAGGTTCGTTAAATTTTCTCTAAACCATCCGTTATCTTCGTTTTTTTCCATAAAATATGCTATGATTAATTCGTTGTACTCTAACATACTAACTAAGGAGCTGCTCGAATGACAAGATCCTCTCATCGAAAAAAAAATAAATCACTACAAGTTGCTCTACTATCCGTGCTAGGTGTAATGCTCATATTCATCGGCTTTTACGCTTACCGTAGTACATACTACACAAAGCATTTCTTACCTAATACTGTGATCAATTCGATTAATGTAAGTAATCTAACAGTCGAACAAGCAAATGATAAATTAAAAGATACCTATTCAAATAAAAAAATCTCTATTGAAGAAAACGGAAAAGTTTGGGAACAGATAGCGAAATCTGAACTGGGCTACAAAGATGACTTTTCATCTGACTTATCACACCTATTAAGCCAACAAAATGCTTGGGCATGGGGAAAAAATTATGTCTCTGCTGCTGAAAAACAAAAGATTGATCCACAATATACGGATCAGCAAAAATTAGAAACAACGGTTGAAACCTTCACGAATAAATTGACAGAGTTAAATAAAGACCGAACACAAACACAGGATGCTACGATTGAAAAATCAGGTGAAACTTTTAAAATCAAACCAGAAGTAAATGGTGATGCGATTGATGTGCCAACGGCTGTTAATGCGCTGAAGAATAGCATAAAGGACGGGAAAAATAAAAGTGAATTAACAGCTTTTCAAACGAAACCAAAAGTGACATCAACAGATAAAACCCTTACGGAACAGCTCAATACGATAACTACTATTGCAAATGTCAAGGGAACTTACAGTATCAACGGTGACACTTTCCAGATACCAGCTTCAGCGATTTCAAACTGGTTGACCTACGCTGACGGAAAAGTGGCATTAGACTCCGCACAAGTAAAACAATATATAACAGATTTAGGTAAAAAATATAATACAAGTACAAATGATACAAAATTCAAAAGTACCAAACGTGGTGAGGTGACGATTCCCGTAGGTACTTATAGTTGGACAATCCAAACAGACGCTGAAGCGGAAGCTTTAGAAAAAGCAATCCTAGCGGGGAAAGACTTTACACGTTCGCCGATTGTTCAAGGAAGTACAACATCTGACCATCCATTGATTGAATCTACTTATATTGAAGTAGATCTAAAAAATCAACACATGTGGTATTACAAAGATGGGAAAGTAGCCCTTGAAACTGACATTGTTTCTGGTAAACCGACGACCCCTACACCAGTTGGTGTATTCTACGTATGGAATAAAGAAGAAAATGCTACATTAAGAGGAACCAATGACGATGGGACACCTTATGCAAGTCCAGTCAATTACTGGATGCCTGTTGATTGGACAGGTGTAGGTATTCATGACTCTGATTGGCAACCTGAATATGGAGGCGAATTATGGAAAACCCGTGGCTCTCACGGCTGTATCAATACCCCTCCAAGTGTCATGAAAGAATTATTTGGCATGGTGGAAAGAGGAACACCTGTTTTGATCTTTTAAGTCTATTCTATGTATTTTTTTAATTGAATCCGAAAAACATTTCAGTAAATAATTAATTAAAAAAGCTGGTCTATTGTAAAATTTTACCTTAAATTTTATAATAGATTAGCCTTTTATTTTTTATTCATAAAATGATGGAGGGATTCAAATGGACCAAGCGTCTAAAAAAAATGCATTACTATCAGCAAATACTCACTGATATTGAGGAGCAAATAAACGCTTTTAAACAAGTGATTGCTTTGAATGAAAGCCAACTAGACAATAAAGATTTTGCACAATATACAAAAAGTAGAGCCGAGATACTAACAGTTAAAAAGAAGCAGCAAAACCTTTCAATCAAAGCAGATCTAATTCTTTCAATCATAGACATATTAAAAACTAGCAATACATTGCCAGAAAAAAAAACAGCAATTATTACATATATATGAAGATTCCTTTAGAAAGATCATTCAAGAAGAACATAAGCCAAAATCAAAAACAAATGTTCAGTCAAAAAGTCAACAACTATAAAACAATCCATAAATCAATCGTTAAACAAAACAAATTTTCTTCCTAAAAAGGTAAAATAACCTCCGCCTAAGAAAGATAAACGCTATTACCAAACCTACAGAATAAATGAAAATATTTTTGATACACCCTTAATTGCAAAAAAAAAAATCGTCTGATACTTACATAAACGTTCTCTTTGTTTATTTGTACTAATTAAAATAAACAAAGAGAACGGACAACTAGCTAGTTTTTCTCATTCAACCAACAAAACGATGATTCTTTTCATTCAGATACTCGCGCTTCATTTTGCTGCAATTTCCTTTCAATTATTGCTGATGAGCCTTCTTCTATTTTTTACATAATATCTTTTATGGTTGATTTCAAGCAAATCTGTTAAGGGTATCAACAAAATTTCACTTACCAACTTGTACAGAGTAGCTATTTCATACGATCATTCATACAAAAAACTATTCTTTAGAATTTTCTTTTAGCAAATCCTATAAGTAAGCATATAACAACAGCCGTCAAAGCCCCCATTGAATCAAGCATAACATCTTGAAACATTGGAGAACGATCTCCTGTTAACATCTGATGAAATTCATCTAACCCAGCATAGCCGGTTGCTGAAAGCCACGCTAAGATGCCAGTGAGCCACCAAATTTTCATTTTAGGAAACACCCCTAAAAAGAAACTACCACCTAGAATAAAATACGTACCAAAATGAGCACCTTTTCGTAGAAAAAATTCGACAAACTTGCCATAACCTAAATGGTCAATACTAACTAGGCTCTCACCATAAGTAAATCGAATATTACTCAAAGCTTTACTAAAAGGATGATTTGGCAACCACTCTTCAATTCGAGAAACTTGAGATTTTTGTCCATAAGTTTGCGATGAGCTATAAAACAACACAGCTATAACAAGTACCGCAATAACTAAATAAAAATTTCCATTTTTCATTTGTTTTTTTATTGAATTCATAAGTCACCTCTGCCATTTATAATAGCTCTTTTTTTGCCAAACAACAAATTTTTCTTAAAGACTTATACAAGAAAATAATGATATACTAATGATTGTATTATAAAATGAAGGGAGTTTTTTCATGACTTGTTCTTTGAATTGGGACCTAGATTCAATTTTTTCAGGAGGTAGTGATTCACCAGCATTAAATGAGCGCTTAGATCAATTAGCATCTCAAATCAATACGTATTACCAATCGGTTAGTCAATGGGAGCCTTCGACAAAAACAAACGAAGAGCTTGAAATCCTTATAAAATTACAAGAAACAGTTACTGAAGGTTTTTCTCAGTGCAATAGTTATATTACTGCTTTATTATCTGCAAATATCAAAGATTCTCAAGCAAAAATTTTATCAGGAAAATTATATGCACTATTACCACGATGGCAATACGCAGAGACTATTTTATCCAATAAATTTGCTGAAATAGCTGAAAATGATTGGCAAGTATTGCTTCAACAGGAGTCATTCTCTCCAATTGCTTTTCGTATGAATGAAATCAGAAGAGATGGTAGTCGATTATTATCTGAAGCAGAAGAAAATATCATCAATACTCTTTCACTAGATGGTCTCAACGCATGGAGCAGCCACTACGATACAATCGTTGGAACCATTACTATTCCTTTTGAAGAAAGTGGCAATATAAATGAACTCTCTGCTGGACAAGCATTCAACAAAATGATGGGTGATCCTGATCCACTTGTACGTGAAAAACTATTTATCGCTTGGGAAGAAGCTTGGAAAGAAAAAACTTCCTTGCTGACAGATACCTTAAATCACTTAGATGGTTTCCGTTTATCTAGTTATAAACTCCATAAAATAAACGATTATTTACAAAAGCCTTTAGAATATAATCGTTGAAAAAAAGAAACGCTTGATGTGATGTGGGCAACTATTGAAAAAAATAAACAACCTTTAGTAGATTATTTAACAAGAAAAGCAAATCTTTTTGGCAAAGAAAAAATGGCTTGGCAAGACCAAGATGCGCCCGTTATTTTAGGGAACCTAAAAGAAAAAACGTTTACTTTCGACGAAGCTGCCGAATTTATCGTTGAAAATTTTAAAAAATTCAGTCCAAAAATGGCAAACTTCGCCCAATCGGCTTTTGAAAAAGGCTGGATTGAAGCAGAAGACCGTCCTGGAAAACGTCCCGGCGGGTTATTGCACAGAGCTACCTGAAACCAGAGAATCCAGAATTTTTATGACTTATAGTAACTCAGTAAACGAAGTAGCGACTTTAGCTCATGAATTAGGCCACGCTTTCCACAGCAGTGTCATGTGGGATCTTCAGACATTGAACCGGGACTATGCAATGAATGTCGCAGAAACTGCCAGCACATTTGCTGAATTGATCGTAGCTGATGCTACCTTGAAATCAGCTAAATCAAAAGAAGAAAAAATCAATTTACTTGATACGAAACTGCAAAACGCACTGGCAATGTTTATGAACATCCATTCACGTTTTATTTTCGAGAATCGATTCTACTCTGCTCGCCAAAAAGGCCTTGTTTCAGAAGAAATCGCTCAAATGATGATTGATGCTCAAAAAGAAGGCTATCATGATGCACTAGACTCCTACCATCCCTATTTCTGGGCTGCAAAGCTACATTTCTTTATTGATGATGTTCCTTTTTATAACTTTCCTTATACATTTGGCTATTTATTTAGCTTAGGAATCTATGCTTATGCTAATAAAAAAGGAACAAGTTTTGAAGAGGAATATATTGATTTATTAAGAGATACTGCCTCCATGACTACAGAAGAATTAGCCCAAAAACATTTAGACGTAGATTTAACAAAACCAGATTTTTGGCAAGCAGGGATCAATATGGTTTTAGAAGATATACAAGCATTCATGGAACTTTCCGAAGAATTTATCCATTGATTTTTCAAACCTCCAAAAGACCTTTTTTATTAGACTGATTTTTAGAGGTTAGATTACCAAGCTAAATACAAAAAAGAGTTAGACCAAGAATTGGTTCTAACTCTTTTTAATTATTACATACTTACAGCGAAGTCAGGTGTATACCATTGGACAGATCCAACTTTAACACTTTCACCAGGTTGTGGTGCGTGAATGTATTGACCTCCACCTAATGCAATGGCTACGTGGTAAGTTCCTCCAGGAGTACCCCAGAACAATAAATCTCCGGCTTTCGCTTGAGAAACTGAGATTTTAGCTCCAGCTGATTCTTGAGGAACTGTCCAACCACCAATGTCACGACCAGTTACTTGTAAATAAACATAGCGTGTAAATCCAGAACAATCAAAACCACTTGGGTCTTTACCACCCCATACGTATGGAGTCCCAATATATTTATAAGCTTCTGCTACGATTGCTGCACCATTTACGCTACCAGAAGGTGTTGATGGCGTTGTTGGTGTAGTTGGTTCTGGAGTTGTTGGTGTTGTATGCGCCGGTGTCGATGGTGTTGTTGGAGCAGATGTTGACGGCGTCGTACTTTCCGTTGAACCACTTTCAGTAACACTAGTTGAATCTTGTGTTGAAGATCCAGGTGTTGTCGTACTTTCTGTTGCTGATGATGAATCTTGTGTTGAAGATCCAGGTGTTGTCGTACTTTCTGTTGCTGATGATGAATCTTGTGTTGAAGATTCCGTAGAAGACTCAGATGCTGCCGATTCTTCATTTGAAGATTGAACAGTTGATGAGCTTTCAGTTGCTGAAGATTGAGCAGTTGATGAATTTTCTGTTGTTGAAGCTTGTGATTGTGCAGCTGCTTGCGCTTCTGCTTGTTCACGCGCTTCTTTTTCAGCTTTTTCTTGAGCTGCTTGTTGGCGTGCTTGTTCTGCTAAACGTGCTTGCTCACGAATACGTGCTTGCTCTGCTTCTGCTTTTTTACGATTCAAATCAGCTTTCTTATCTTCTGCAGTTGCTTGTTCAGCAGCCAATGAAGTTTTTAAGACATTTAAATCAGCTTGTTTAGCCAATAGGTCACCTTTTTGTGATTCTAAGGCAGCTTGGTTCGCAGCAAGTTCTTTTTGTTTCGCTTCATTTTCAGCTTTTTTCGCTTCTACCGCTTGCTTGTCTTCTTTTTGTTGTTGTACTAAATCTTGATTTGCTTTGACGATTGAAGACATCGCTTGGATCCGTCCAACAGCGTCTGCTAATGAATCGGCATTCAATACAGCATCAATATAGTTTGAACTAGTATTTTTTACTTGTGTTTCACGTGCTTGTTTTTGGATAGTTGCTTCACGTTTTTCGATACGCTCTTGTAAATCTTTGATTTCTTGTTTCAACTGAGCAGATTCTTTACGTAATGTATCCTGTTTAGCTAATAAATCTTGCGCTTGTGTATTGATAGCTAAAACTTGGCTTTCTAACGCTTCAATTTGTGACTGAGAACTTAATTGTTGATTTTTCAAATACGCGATTTTTTTATCTTGCTGTTGTATATGTGAATCAAAATCGTCCGCCGCGGCAGCGATCGGTGATCCTACGGCAGTTAAAGCGATTGAACTTAGCATTACCGCTGATAATAAACTCTTTTTCACTCTTCATTCCTCCGACTTGCTTAATTTAATAATATCTAAATATATTTAAGTCTTTCTTAATGATATAAAAATTGTACCATAGCAGTATGTCAGCGATATAATAGTTATGTTACAAAAACATTTCAAAATAAAATCTTAAAATGACAATGTTGTAAGTTTCATAGATTATTCAATAAAATAAATTCTTTATTTCAGAAATCTACAAAAAAAGAAACTATTCTTCACCGAATAGTTTCTTAAATGGAAAAACAAAGATAGCAAAGATAATCATCGCTAGTAATAATGTTGGACCGAGATACCTTGTAATAAAATACGTAGTGTTTACAGAGACTAGTTTGAAAACCAATTGCACACTTAAAGTAAACAGTTCATAACCTGTAACGAAAATGATCGTGCTAAAAAATTCGGTAAATATATTGAAGTGAATATAAGAACTCATTGAATACATGATGAAAACCACTAAGGGAATCGCTACAGCATAAATACCGATCACGCCAATATAATACATATCAAAAATCGCACCTAAGATGATGGTCGTAATCAATAAATACCTTTTTGAAAATTTCAAACTACAAAACAGCAAGGCTAAAATTAGAAAATGAGCACTAGCCATGTATTCTCCTTTTGACCATTCAACGAACATTCTAGTCAAATGTCCATCAACCAACATCAAGAAAAACAATATGATGGGCAGATAATACTTCATTGTTTCTTTTTTTAGCATATATTAATCCTCCACCAGTCGCTGCACGATAGTCACAACTGGTAAATCATACATTCCAGCATATGGTTTTACATATACTTCTCTATCCAATCCATAACTGTCTGTTTTTGTTTTGATAACCGTTCCGATTGGTAAGTCTGCTGGTGAGTTTCCACCTAAACCAGAAGTTTGAACGACATCGCCTTCTTTGATATTTGTATCACCAGTTAATTGTGTCACGACCAAAGCTTGCAGTTTTTCATCATAGTTTTTCAATAATCCAAACGCTTCTCCACTAGCAGAAGACACACGAACTGGAAAATGGTTAGAGCTTTCGTTAGATGACGTTAATAGCTCGATTTTAGAAGAAGCATTGTTTACCTCCACTACTCGTCCAACCAATCCTTTTTGAGCCATCACAGCCATATTGACTTCAATACCATCTTTTGTTCCTTTATCAACGATCAACATGTCTTGCCACGTATCTGGTGAACGCGTAATCACATTTGCTGTTACTTTCTCATAGTTAGTCAATGTTTGGTTTAAGCTAAGTTCTTTTTTTAATGCCTCAATCTCTTTTTGGGAATTTTTGTTTTTTAATGCTAATTCATCATAACTATCGATTTTCTCTTTTAATCGCTCGTTTTCAGAATAAGTAGAAAAAAGATTGTGAACGGAATCCACACTACTTTCCACCCATCTCACAGGGGCAGAGATTGCACGATCAACAAATGAAACACTGTCATTGACGATGGGCTGGAAGAAATTGGGCTTTCCTTCATTCGCTCGCTGAGCAGCAGTTACACTTAATATTGTTACCACAATGATAACAATAACTAAGGTAATAATAATATTTTTATTAGGATTGAACTTCTTCACAAAGACACCTCGAATTAATTAGACTCTTACGTATAATCTTATCACTAATTGAAGCGAAACAAAAGGCATGACACCTCTCTTAAGTTTTTTTTTAGTAAATAATTTGACTTGTCATTTTTTCTAAAAATTTCTGCATTGCTACCTGTTTTTCCGCAGAATCAATCTTTACTTTGAATAACTGATACCATTCCTGTTGTAAATGAAAAAGTTGCTGTATGCGAAATAAATACATTGCTTGCATAAGAAGTTGCTTGTAGCACATCTGTCGTTTATAATTCATATTTGCTATTTCTGAGGCGTAACTCTTTTACTGGTGTCAAACAACAGTATGCTAAATAAGTCATTTCAGGAACTCGAGTGATGACGTGCTCCCCAGGCAAATAATAAGTAATGTGATTTTGATAATCCCATAAAGCTAAGTTTTGAGCATATGGTTTAAATCTTGGTTCTAAAGGTAACCAAAGATTAGCCAAGAGATGATCTAATCGACCACCAGTGGCTCCAATGATGGTTATTATTGCTTCAGGATAACGCGCGAGGACCTGACTTAAACCTAATTGTGTATCCGTATCATCTTTTTCTGCAGGTGCTTGAATAAAATCAACTGCTTCTTTTTTGACTATTTCTTTTTCTTCATGAGTCAATGAGTCAAAATCACCGATTGCTAAGTCTAGCGGGAAATTATTTTGGAGGAGATGCCATGACCCCCGATCAATTCCTACGTAACAGTCATAATTTTTTTCAAGTTCTCTAGGCCACGTTTCTGGAGCCCCTCCAGCTACTAATAAAACTCTCATTTAGTTCAATGCCTCTTTTAGCCTATCAATTTGTCCCACTGGATTTTCGGAACTATAAACGTAAGAACCCGCAACAAAGATATCTGCACCTGCTGCTTGACAGATCTTAGCAGTTTCAGGAATTATCCCTCCATCCACTTCAATCAAATACTGCCAATTGTTCTGTTTCCTTAACTTTGCTAACTCTTTTATTTTTCCTACAGTTTCTTCAATAAAACTTTGTCCACCAAAACCAGGGTTAACTGTCATCACTAATACTTGATCGGCAAGTGGTAAAACATGTTCAATCATCGATACCGGTGTTCCAGGATTAATCACTACACCTGCTTTTACACCTAAATCTCTCATCATTTTAAGTGCACGGTGAATATGGGATGTCGCTTCTACATGGACAGTAATAATATCTGCACCCGCTTTAGCAAATAATGGAATATAGTTTTCAGGATTAACAATCATCAAATGAACATCTAAAGGTAACTTAGTGATTGGTCGAATTGCTTGAACAATATTTGGACCGAAGGTAATATTGGGTACAAACTGACCATCCATAACGTCTACATGGATGTAATCAGCTCCACCTTTTTCGACTAATTCGATATCCTTTTGTAAATTAGCAAAATCCGCACTTAAGATCGATGGGGCTATTTTCATCAATAATTCCTCCTACTTTCGTTTTCCCTCTTTTTTGGAATACATTGGTTTACGATTCTCGATTTCTTGTAAAAATTGTAGATAATTATCATAGCGTTTCTGTGAAATATCACCTGAGCTCACTTGACGTTTGACTTCACAATCTGGTTCTTTTACGTGCATACATTCCCTAAAGCGGCAGTACTCAGCTGCGCGTATAAATTCAGGAAATTGTTTTGGTAATTCGAACGGTTCAATCGTTAAAAAATCAATTGAACTAAACCCAGGTGTATCCGCCACTAAACCATCGTAAAGTGGAAGTAGCTCAACATGTCTTGTTGTATGTCTTCCTCGACCTAATGAGTCAGAGATTTCGCCAGTCTCTAAATTCAACTCTGGTGAAATTTGATTTAATAGTGTTGATTTTCCAGCTCCTGATTGTCCCATAAACACAGATAATCTTTCTGGAAAATAACGGATCAACTCTGCTGTGTCACCTAGATGTTCAGGGATAACCACCGGATAACCAATTGCTTCGTAAGTTTGTTTGATCTCAGAAATTCTAGGATCTTGTGGAGCTAAATCTGTTTTCGTTAAAAAAATAATCGGTTCAATGGACTCATATTCTAACATCACTAGAAAACGATCCAATAAATTATAAGAAAAGTTTGGTTCTATTAAACTAGTGACCACCACGCCTAAATCGACATTTGTTACTGGCGGACGTACGAGTTGATTTTTCCGAGGCATCACTTCTAACAAATAGCCATCTGTTTTATTTTCACTTTCAAATATTACTTGATCACCAACTAAAGGGGTGATTTTCCGATTCCGAAAATTTCCTCGCCCTCTTGTTTGATAGGTCTCTCCATCTACATATACATAATAAAACCCACTAATTGCTTTTCTGATCTGTCCTTTAATGTATGCCACCTCCATTTTTTCTTATTTTAACACAGGAAAGAAAAATCATGGGGTGTTCCTTACTAGAAACTTAATGAAATCCAATAAAAAGGCAAGAAGTTAGGAGCTAACTAGACTCTTTATAGCTGTGTAAATAAACGTTCAAACATCCGATCATTGCTCCTGCACTTACTCATCACAGATTTTATTACTATTTTTTTGTATAACTAGTAGTTGGTTCTTCTTTTGACGTACTAGTGCTTGGGCTGTCTTTACTGCTGCTTGATGATTCTTCTTTTGAACTTGAAGATGATTCTTTCTCTGGTTCAGGTCCTTTTGAGTAAATGACATTGACAATCGTTCCAGGAGTAACAGATGCACCTACACCAGGAGCTGTTCGGATCACTTTATCTTTTTCAACAGTATCAGAATATTCATAAGACTCATGACCAATGTATTCTGCACCAATATCTGATAAGTAACTTTGAGCATCACTTTTCGTATAACCAGAAATATCATTTAATGTTTTGGCCATTGGACCTTGACTAACAACGAAGCTAATGTAGCTATTTTCAGTCAGCGGTTCACCATAACTAGGTAATTGACTGATAATCGAACCTACTGGAACTGTATCACTATAATCATAGGATGCGCTAATATTCTTGTAGCCGTTTGAACTTAATATTCCACGAACTGTTTCATAGTTTTGGCCTGTATAATCACTCATTGTTGGTTGTGCACCTTTACTCACAATAAATGTAATTTTATCCCTCGTTGGATCAACTTCTGTTCCTTCAACATCTGATTGAGAAATGATTCTGCCACTCGCTAAGCTATCACTGAACTCTTCTTCTTTTTTGATCCGATCAGAAGAGAACCCAAGTTTTTTCAACTGACTGTTGACTTCCTCGTAGTCCATCCCGCTGTAATCATCTAATTTGATTTTTTTCTTACCTGTACTGACATAAAGCGTGACTTCACGATTTTGCTTTACTGTGGTACCTGCTGCCGGATCTGTTTTAACAACATTACCTTCTTCGATCTTTTCATCAGAGATTTCTTCTGTTTTCGTGGCCACTTCTAATTTGGCTTTGGTTAATGTGTCTCGCGCTGTGGCTTCGGACAAACCAGAAACATCAGGAATTTCTACTTCACCACGTCCGCCAGAAGCAAAAAACATTGCTGTCCCGATTCCTAACAACGACAACACAACTAACAAAATGATCCACCATTTTTTACGTTTTTTTGTTTTTGGATCTGGAAATTTCTCTTCTTCAATCCCCTTTGTTTCTTCTGTTTTTTCTTTTGGCAATGGCATCGATTTAAATGATTCTGGCATAGGTGTATCTTCTGTCAATGATGTGAGCACTTTCGTCTCATTCTCCATTACTTGCGGCTGCCATCGTGGTTCATTTATACGTGCAGGTGATAAAGCTGTAGCAAGATCATCCGCCATTTCTTCTGCAGTTTTATATCGATCAGCTGGTTCTTTCGCAGTCGCTTTTAGTACAACATTTTCTAAAGATTGGGGCGTTGTCGGATCTAAGTCCTTGATTGAAGGCAATTCATCCTGAAAATGTTTCAAAGCAATCGTAACCGCTGATTCCCCATCAAAAGGTACACTGCCTGTTAGCATTTCATAAAGGATGATTCCTAGTGCATAGATATCTGATTGCTTGGTAGCCATGCTGCCTCTTGCTTGTTCAGGAGATAAATAATGAACCGATCCTAACATCGTATTGGTTTGCGTGATTGACGTTTCTGATAAAGCAATCGCAATCCCGAAATCAGTGATTTTTACCACACCTTCATTATCGATCAATACGTTTTGTGGCTTTAAATCTCGATGGATAATTTGATGATTATGAGCCAAAGAAATCGCCGATAAGATTTGTTGCATGATATTCACTGCTGTTTCATAAGGAACAGGATAATGTGTTTGGATATATCTTTTTAAATCCATTCCTTTGACATATTCCATCACTAAGTACTGCATATTATCCTCTTCACCAACATCATAGACACTAACGATGTTTGGATGAACAAGCTCTGTAGCAGCTAGTGCTTCACGTTGAAATCGTCGAATTGCTGTCTGATCATTTTGAAAATCAAAGCGTAAAACTTTGATAGCAACATCACGGTCTAAAATAAGGTCATGTGCTAGAAAAACGTTTGCCATACCTCCACTTCCGATATTCCCAGTGATTTGGTAACGTCCATTCAATTTTTTTCCTAGCTCGATCATGCTACGTCCTCCTTGTATTCGATCAGAAGAACGGTTATATTATCTGCTCCACCTGCTTCATTTGCACGTTCAATCAATTCTGTTACTTTGTCTAGCAAAGCCCCTTCTTGATTGATGATTGTTCCAATCGTTTCTTCAGATAGCATATTCGTCAAGCCGTCAGAACACAATAACAAACGATCTTTTAATTGCCAAAAGTAAGTTGAAACATCGACTTCTACTGTACCGGGCATGCCAACTGAACGAGTTAAAATATTTTTTCTCGGATGGTTTGCAGCCATTTCTTCACTAATTTCCCCAGATTTCACAAGCTCATTTACTAAAGAATGATCTTCTGTTAATTGAATGATCCTGTCTTCACGAACAAGATAAGCGCGGCTATCTCCTACATGAGCAATGGTAAACTGATCTTCTGACAAAGCGGCTGCCACAATTGTTGTTCCCATTCCATTATAATCAGATTGCTCTTGTCCACATTGGTAAATACGTGTATTTTCTTCTTGAATCGCTTTAATGAACCACTGAGCTACTTTTTCATCATTGTTTAAATCCAAACTTTCCCAAGCAGTACCTAAATTTGTAACTGCCATTTGACTTGCTATATCGCCAGCTCGATGTCCACCCATTCCATCTGCTAGCACAGCTAGTTTGATGCCAGCTTGGTTAGTAAAGACACTCGCATAATCTTGATTCGTGTTACGTCGTCTTCCTACATCTGATTGATATTCAATCTGCATTCTTTCACCTCATTACTTTTTGCGCAAACAACAAATGAAAAACCCATCTGTATCGAATTGATGCGGATATAATGTCAACATCTTCTCTTCGATTGATGATTGTAGCACAGGATCAACCAAAACATCAATCCTTTCAAAATCAGAATGGCATTTCAAAAATGTTTCAACCACTTCTTGATTCTCTTCTTTAAGAATCGTACAAGTGCTGTAAGTCAATATTCCAGAAGATTTTAACACAGCAGCACAACTTTCCAAAATCGCTAATTGGATCATTGGCAGTTTTGCTAAATCATTGGCATTTTTTTGGTAGCGGATATCCGGTTTTCTTCTAAGTAAGCCTAGACCTGAACAAGGAGCATCAACCAAGATACGATCAAATGTTTCAGCTGGAAATCCCTCTTTCACTTTGCGTGCATCCATTTTTTGTGCAAATACGGCTGAATAAACGCCTAATCGTTCTGCATTTTCTTCAATCAACTTTACTTTATGTTCATGGACATCCAATGCGATGACTTCTCCGCCACAAGTAGGGTCTAAAAAAGTAGCAATATGTGTGGTCTTGCCGCCTGGTGCAGCACAAGCATCTAGAACATGATGTTCTGGTTCAATCTGCATGGCTGGTGCTACAAGCATTGAGCTTTCATCTTGAATGGTCATTACACCATCGTGGAATAAAGAACTTGAAGCTAAATGACCTTTTTCAGCAATGACACCATATGCACTCAATTTGCTTTCTTTGGCTGAAATTTCTTCTGCTTGCAAGATTGCGATTGCTCGCTCTTTCGAACATTTCCTGATATCCACCCGCCCACTCACATGACTTGGCTGATAAAGAGAAAGACCTAACTTTTCTGTTTCTTCATAACCGATTTGTTTGATCAAGCGTTTTGTTAACCAAATAGGTAAGCTAATATTTATTGCTAAGCGTTCAATTGGATCACTGATTTGTTCAACATCTGGGTTACCTTGTCGTTGATAACTTCTTAAAACGCCATTTACGAATTTTCCAGTACCAGGATTCCCTTTGATTTTAGCAATTTCGACTGCTTCATTTAAAATTGCATGAGCAGGAACCTTATCTAAAAATTCTAATTGATAAACAGATAAATAAAGCAATGTTTTTACCCAATCATCGACTTTCTTTGCATGAGCAATCAAAGGCGCGACATAAAATTCCAAAAGAAGCTGACGGCTGATAGTCCCATAGACTAATTCAGTGAATAACCCAACATCTTTTTGATTTAAATCACCTTGTTTGATCATTTCGTTTAATAATAAATTCGAATAAGCACCACCTTTATTTACTCTTTCAAGAGTAACAAGTGCCATATAACGTACTGATTTCTTCATTTTTTTTGGTATTTTTGCCATTACTTCACCCGCTGACCGATCATTACATGTTGTCCACTGCCATTTAAGAACTCATTGATTCCTTGTTTGCCTTTACCGGCTGGTTGCAGCTCTTTAATTGCTAACACCGTTTGTCCCCCACAAGCGATCCAAAGATTTTTTTTGTCTTTTTTGATAATCGTTCCTGATTCAGCCGTTGTGCTTTCATCCAATACTTCAACAGCTAAAATTTTCCAACGGGTTTGCTCATATGTGGTAAATGCAATTGGCCAAGGATGCATACCTCGCACTTGATTATCGATTGCTTCTGCTGTCTTGTTCCAATCAATTGCTTCTTGCTCGCGTGTGATATTTGGTGAAAAAGTTACCTTTGATTCATCTTGTGGACGTGGACTCAAATTTCCATTCAAAATATCAGGTAATGTTTTGAGTAATAGTTGTTTCCCTAATGCACTTAACTTTTCAAACATGGTTCCCACATCGTCTTGTTTAGTGATTGGTAAACTTTCTTGAGCATAAATGCCCCCTGCATCCATCTTTTTAGTCATTTCCATGATCGTTACACCTGTTTCTTTTTCCCCATTGATGATTGCATAATGGACTGGTGCACCACCACGATATTTTGGTAATAAGGATGCATGAACATTTACAGCGCCATGCGTTGGCACCTGTAATAATTTTTCTGGTAAAAATTGACCAAACGCTGCAGTAATAAGCACATCTGGTTTCAAAGCAATGATTTTTTCCATTTCTGCTGACCCAGTGATCTTCTCAGGTTGCAAAACAAGTAACCCGTGTTTCACTGCTGCTGTTTTGACCGGTGAAGGTGTGATTACTTTTTTACGTCCAACTGGGCGATCAGGTTGTGTCACGACTGCGACTACTTCATACCCTTCTTCTAATAAGCCTTCAAGGATCGGTACTGAAAAAGCTGGCGTTCCCATAAATACTAATTTAGTCATCAAGATGTTCCTCCATATACTCTTCTAATTCGGCTTCCGGAATTTGCTCAATCATTTTTTCAACGAATAATATACCATCTAAATGGTCAATCTCATGCTGAAAGGCACGAGCTAAGTAACCAAAGGCTACTACTTAGATTTCTTCGCCTTCACGATCATAATAGCGAACCGTTACTTCGTCAAACCGTTTGACGGTTCCATAAACATGAGGAATGCTTAAGCAACCTTCAACATCAATGCTTTCTCCCTTTGCATCAATAATTTCTGGATTGATTAATTCAAACTTTTCACCTTCATCTACTTCTACGATTGCAATTCGCTTGTTTTGACCAACTTGTGGAGCTGCAATGCCAATACCGTCGTTAACAACCATCGTTTCATATAGGTTATCTAGTAAAGCAATTGTTTCATCTGTGATCACATCGATTGGTTGTGCGACACGTTTCAATTTATCATTGGGGTGGATCAATATAGGGTAGCGCATAGATATTCCTTTCTTAGATAAAATGTAATGGTTCGTTGTCAATTGCAACAAATAAACCTTGTCGCTGTTCTTTTTGACTTTGATCTAAAATATTTTTTAGTATATTTGCTAAGTTAGGCTCCTGTTTGTATTTAATGATCAACTGATAATAATAGCGATTTTTTACACGATTGACTGTACTAGGAGTAGGACCTAATAATAAATTTTGCATACCCAATACTTGTTTAAGCTGATTGGCAATTTCAAAAATTTTCTTTGCTGCAACTTGCTCTTCTTGATGGCTAGTAGTGATTTTCACAGTAAAATAATAAGGAGGGTAGCCACTACGATGTCGAACAGTCATTTCTTGTTGATAAAATTGTTCATAATTCTGTTCTTTAGCTAATTCAATCGCATAATGCTGCGGATTAAACGTTTGGATAATAACTTCTCCCGCTTTTTCGGCACGACCAGCACGACCAGACACCTGTGTGAGTAACTGAAACGTATGTTCACTAGACCTAAAATCTGGAAGATTTAGGGATGTGTCTGCATTAAGAACACCAACTAAAGTAACATCTGGAAAATCCAATCCCTTTGCAATCATCTGTGTCCCTAACAAAATATCAGCATTTTTTTGTCCAAATTGCTGCAAAATACGTTCATGCGCACCTTTCTTTCTTGTTGTGTCAACATCCATACGTAAAATACGTGCTTCTGGATAAAGAGATTTTAATTCTTCTTCGACTTTTTGGGTCCCTGTTCCATAGTAACGAATTTTATTTCCCCCACAGTTAGGACAACGGTGTGGGATTGGTTCTTCATGTCCACAGTAATGGCAACGCATGGAGTGGGTATCCATATGAAGGGTCAGAGAAATATCGCAATTGGGACAGGGTAAAACAAAACCACAATCCCGACACATCACAAAGGAAGAATATCCTCGCCGATTTAGTAACAGCACAATCTGTTCTTTTTTTGCCAAACGGTCTTGGATTTTTACTTGTAACTGTTTGGAAAATGTGGACGTATTATGTTTTTGCAATTCTTGTCGCATGTCAACAACCTCAATTGATGGAAGCTGAGCAGACAATTTGGCTCTTTGACTCAAATAGAGTAATTCATACAGTCCTTTTTGCGCTCGGGCACGTGATTCAAGAGATGGTGTCGCGCTTCCCAATACAACTGGACAATGATGATAATTTCCACGCCAAATCGCTAGATCTCTGGCATGATAACGTGGGGTCTCATCTTGTTTATAACTTGACTCATGTTCTTCATCAATGATGATCAAACCTATATTTAATAAAGGAGCAAAAATCGCCGAGCGGGCGCCAACAACAACCTGGGCTTCATTTCTTTCGATTTTGCGCCATTCATCGTATTTTTCTCCTTGAGAAAGCCCGCTATGTAAGACGGCAACTGCTTCTCCAAATCGACCTTTAAAACGTTCGACCATCTGCGGGGTTAAAGCAATTTCTGGAACTAACATGATTGCTGTTTTATTTTGAGTCAACACTTCAGCAATTGCTTGAAGGTAAACTTCGGTTTTCCCACTTCCTGTAATCCCTTCTAATAGAAAAGTTTGACTTTCCTTTTTCTGACCTGCTTCGAGAATACGGTTTACTGCGTGTTGTTGTTCTTCATTTAGCCTAAATGCTTTCGTTTGTTCAAATGTTCGATCTTTATAAGGATCCCGATAACTTTCAGTTTCTTCAAAAGATAGCCACCCTTTATCTCTTCCTTGATTTAAAATGGTGGTACTGATCCCTCTTTCTTTATAATAAGAAATTGGTTCATCTTTTGTTTGTTCAGATAAGCAAAGAAGTAGTTCTTTTTGTTTCTTTGCATTTTGTCTTAATTTCCCCCATTCTTCCTCAATTTGTGTTTTATTTAAATTGGGGTGAATCAATCGAATGGTTTTGACTTTATTTTTCGTGTGGACTTCATATTTGATATCTACTAGCTTTTCCTGACGCCAGCGGATTAATTGTGATAAAATACCTTCTTCTTGGGCTTCTTTCCAAGAGATTTCTTTTCGCCCATTAAAAAGCGACTGTACTTCCATCTTGTTAGACAATGGATAAATTTGTTTATCATATACTGCTTTCATTACACTTGGAAGCATCGTTTGCAAGCAAGTAATCTTAAACGCATAAGTGACTGTCTTCATATAATCAGCTAAGCTAAGTAATTCCTTATTGATCACAGGCGCTAAATCCAATAGTTGAATGATTGACTTTAATGATTTTGAGGTATCCGTATTTGTTTCATGTAACTCTACGACAAATCCTTGTACATGTCGATTACCGTTACCAAAGGGAACTTCTATGCGCATTCCTATTTGTATAACTGTTTCCAATTCAGAAGGAACCAGATAAGTGAATGGTTGATCAGTTTGCATAGTGGGTACGTCTACGATAACTTCAGAAGCTACGGTCATGGTTTCCTTCCTCCTTTATTCATTTAGGCTAAATAGACAAAATCGTTCTTGCTTATTTTACTAGAGATTTCTTTGTTTGTCTTACTTTCTGATGAATCCTAACAAAAAATTAACGGCACACGAGCCTAGAACAAAAGGTCGAATTGGGCTCTTTCATAGGTGTAAAAACAAATACACGGTAACATAAAAAAAGCATTTTCGAAAAATAAGCCGAAATTCCACAAAAATTTGAGAATACAAATTTTGGAAATTTCGGCTGGACCCAATTAACATTAACTGACACTAAGTTTTATTGATTTTGTTCTTCACGAATACGTGACTCTAATTCTTGTTGTTCACGATCTTTTTTAGCTTTACGCTCTTCGTCTTCCATTCTTAAACGTTCACGTTTTAATTCAGGATGTGGATCGTTGATCACATTGCCAGCTTCGATTTCTTCCAATGCTTGACCCACACTTTTCACTGATTCAAATGAATCCATTGTTGGTTGTGCTTTAGCATATAATTCGTGTGCACGCTTACTTGCCAAGATAACTAGAGAATACTTTGAATTTACTTGATCTAATAATGAGTCAATTGAAGGTTTTAACATCATAAGACTACATCTCCTTTAACATTTTTATATATTTACCGATCACACGGTCAACACGAAAGTGTTCACTTGCAATGATATTTTTGATTCGATCTACTGCTAATGGTACTTTGTCGTTCACTACTGCATAGTCGTAAAGAGCCATCATTTCGATTTCTTCTTTAGCCACTTTCATTCGTTCTTCGATTACTTCATCTGCGTCTGTTCCGCGACCAACAATTCGCGATTTTAACTCCGCTAAATCTGGGGGAGTTAGAAAGATAAATACGCCATCTGGTACTTTTTCTTTCACTTGTTGGGCACCTTGGACTTCGATTTCTAAAAATACGTCTTTTCCTTCGTCCAACGTTTTATTGACATAAGACAAGGGCGTCCCATAATAATTTCCTACATATTCAGCATATTCCAGCATTTCTCCTGCTTCGATCATTGCTTCAAATTCTTCCTTGCTTCTAAAGTAGTAATCGACTCCTTCAACTTCTCCTTCACGCATCTTCCGTGTAGTCATTGAAATCGAATATTGGAAATCATTATCCTCACTCTCAAAAATTGCTTTTCGCACTGTGCCTTTTCCTACACCTGATGGTCCAGACAACACGATTAATAATCCACGCTCTGACATGACGACGTCCTTTCAACTAGTCTTTTTATACTAAGGTTTATTTTGCACTTTTTTTCGACAACTTTCAAGGGCATCTTTTATTATAGCAAAAAAAAGACTCTCCTGCTTGAGAATCCTTTGTTTTTCTATTCGATTATAGTTCTTAGCTGAGGCAATATAGCTTGGGAAATAAGAGATATCTCTGTTAGTGAAGAAACAAGCGATCAAGTATGCTCTATTCCCAAAGAGCCCTCACTTCAAGCGTAAAAACGTCAGATTTAGCTAAGTGACGAGTAGTTCACAACCCCATATTTGATAAGGTGTTCACGACACCCATGATTTCATCTTTTCTTGATTGAGCTTTTTCAATAGGATCAGTAACTTCGTCTGCATCAATTCTCACGATAAATTGACGATTCATCGTAACATAAGTCCCCTCATTTACTAAAAGTTGTACCTCTTTATCTGTGATTTTTGCACAGGCATCTTGCCAAGCATTAAAACCCTCATTTTCTGAGGGAACATTTCTTTTGATAACTGTTTTACCGCTTAGTTCATGGAAAGTAATGTCATAATATTTCATTGTATTTAGCTCCTTACTACTCAATATTTTGGACTTGTTCGCGAATTTTTTCTAAAATGGCTTTCGATTGTATGACTTGATTTTTTATTTCAATTACATTTGATTTGGAACCGATCGTATTGATTTCTCGATTCATCTCCTGAATCAAAAAATCAAGTTCTCTGCCAACTGGCTGTACTATTGTTATTAACTCATCAAGTTTCTGGATATGAATTACTAAACGGTCTAGTTCTTCATGGATATCTCCTCTCTCTAGTAAAATGACTAATTCCGTCAACAGTCTTTGTTGATCCACCGCTGTCCCAAGAAAGTCTTCTAATTTCTTTTGATATTTTTCCTGATATTCTTTTTCATACACTCCAACAAACTGTTGTAAATGTGCTACCACTTGTTTCAACTCATCACTATTTTTTTTGATGATACAAGCTAAAGCTGTGCCTTCTTTTTGACGACTGTTTTCAATTTCAGCCAACGCCTCATGAACCGTGGATAGAACAAACTTAGCCAGTTCTTTCGTATCTTTTTCTGTTTTTTCTTCAATCATGATAAATGACTCATTTGTCGTGATCGATTCAATCAAACGCCCAATATCTAATTGGTTGTTTTCTCCATAACGTTGTGCGATTCCTTTGGTTAAATCCGCAACCAATTCATCTATCAATGGCCAATCAATGAAAAGCTGTTTTTGATTTTTTCCTAAATGTGTCAAATTGATAAAAATCTCTACACGACCACGGCTTAAGTGTTGTTTGATTAACTGACGGATCTCATTTTCAAGAAAATTTAATACTTTAGGGCTACGTACCTGTATGTCTAAAAAACGTTGATTGACACTTTTGATCTCGACTTCCAATTGATATTCTCGTGTTTCGCTGGTGGCTTTGCCAAAACCAGTCATACTTTTCATTCAACAGGGTCCTTTCTGTTACATGTTCTCGATTGCTTTTTGTAACGCCTCAAACTCTTCGTTGGACAATGTCAAGCCTTTACCCATTTTTTCGTGATCTGGTGCCCAATCACGCAGATCAAATTTAGGTGGACGGCCATTCCAGCTAACTAAATTCAACTCTTTCCGCCAACCTTTATTGTTCTCCGACAAAACAGCAATCTCTTCTATGATCTCATATGAAAATTCTTGTGCCATGTTTGTTCCTCCTTTAGATAGTATAAATATAGATTTAATAATGTGTCCAATGGCTGAGTACAAAGCTGAGTCTGCAATTTGTCTCGCTCTTTTTGTTTGACCAAAGAAATAAGCGTTCTAAATTTTTTCTGTTCGTTTCTTTGTTTTTTATGATACTTTTGAATTTTTCGCCATTCTTCGCTATTTAATTGCCCTACTTCTTGAATCGTTTCATTTGAAATAACTTCTGGTTCTTTTTTGCAGATTTGTTCAATAAGTTCATGTATATGATAGACTTTATTCGGTAAAATCAAGCTCTTTTTTGCCAATAACTCTAGCATCACCACACCGCATGTTTCGATAACAACCCTGTCTTTATATATGTTACGCAAATATTGCCAAAATTTTGGATCATATACAAAAGCCAGATCTAATCGTAGTTCACTTAACAGATACTTCAAGAATTTTCGCCAATTGTTAGTCGCATGTTCCGTGGAATAAAACGTATACCAATACCCCTCAAATTCGCCAAGCATTTTTTTCGTCTCTAAGTAACCTAATTGGATATTAAACTGGTTTCTCTGTTGATCAAAAATCAAGAAACTTCCTAATGACCAAGCAGACCGACAAGACCACTGAACAACACTGGTTGGCAAAGAAATTTTTTTAGTCACACCAGGACCATCTACATCTACAACGAAACACTCGGTTGCTCCTTCTTGGATGGCAACATCTACAGGTAAATTATTTCGATAACCACCATCAATGTATTTCCTTCCTTTGATTTGTCGATAGGTCATTGCTGGATAGAAAGAGGCAGAAGCAAGTATCCAATCAGCCATTTCATTTTCCGGCAGTTGTTGGATGGCTGTAACGACTTCTGTAAAATCCGGTATTCGAGTCGAAACTGTAAACAATCGTGGCTTTTTTGTCTTTCGTACTTTGCTGGGATCCAACTTGCTTTTTAACAAATTTTCCAAAGGAGCAATTGATGTGCCCCCTTAGATGATGGCGGCTCGTGTCATTTGGCGAGTTTCTTGAATAAATCTTTTCCGTAAATCTTCTGCAAACACAGTTTCTGGTAATTGCAACACTTGATTCGTTGACAGCATTCGCCATAAAGAAATAGCCTGAGCTAAATCTTCTTGTAAAATCAATGCGCCATTTAAAGCACCTACGGATGTACCTGTGATTACTTCGAAACAAACATTTTTTTCTCTCAAAGCTTTCCAGACGCCAATTTGATAAGCACCATGTGCACCCCCGCCACCCAAGACTAATCCAAGATGATACCTTACTTTTTTTTTGCCATTTTTGTTTTGTTAATGAATGATCTTTCGTATAACCATTATGAGACAAAACAGTTTCCCATTGCATGAACACCGATTCATTAAACTGAAAAGCACAAATTTTTTTAAAGAAAAAACGTGCACACCATTCAACTTCATTAAAAAAAGAAGTCCAGCTAGGTATATCACCATCAATAAGTAAGTTTTTGATGATCAATTGTTCATTTGTCAGTTCTGCTACAAAATAAATGGTTCGCTTTTTGCCGATCAATTGCCAAGATTGTTTTTTCTTTGCTGAGTGCCAAAATACTTCCCGACTTTTTTGGTGGGTCGAATAAAATGGTAAAAATTGTTTTGATCGTTGCAGTGCTATATTGCTATATGATGTGCACTTTTTTCTGATCCGTACACATGTTGTAGCTGCATAATTTTCTCCTTTTTATTAGAACAACCAATTACCTAAAAGTAACAAGCTCAACTTTTATTTAAAGTATACTATTTTTTTTCAAATACTAAAATAAAAACCTTGTTTTATTTGGTCATTCTCGAAAAAAATAGCAAGTCTTTTACACAAATGATGAAATTCGAACTCTTTTTCAAAAAAACGTATTTTTGTAATGGAATTTTAAAATAAAAGAAACAAGCTTTTTTGCAACAAATGTTGTAAAATAAAAATGATAAAAGGTGAGAGGAGGAGCATGATGACTGAGTCAGTTTACGTACATATTGATACGACAAGTAATGCAGTTGTGACTAAGGGGCTGACTATTAGTGATTTTTCAAACAGCATCGTGCATTTCCCACAAAATCTGCTATTGTTGGATCCTTCAGCAAATGCTGGCGAGTATGAATCGCACACAGGTTTAAAAGTTATTCGTGGGACAGAAAATATCCAACGTTTTTTTGCCTCTGCACATAATAAGAACAATGTCGGTGACTTAAAATGGATTGATTTCAATGATTTAACGATGCTAAAAGAATTAACTCCTTTGGAAATATCAGAGTTGTTATATTTTGGACATATGAAAACTCACCTTCATTCTCCATTTTTTTATAAACTACAAAATAATTTCGTTTATTTTGATCTTAACGACCAATTAGAACGAATTTATTACCGATATTTAGACGAATTCTATCGTATTTTTGCTAATAGACTAAGTATTATCTTATCGAAAAAAATCAATGAGAAAAAATCATTTTTCAAAAGAGATATTCCTGTTGAAAAAATCAACGTTGAATTGTTGAAAAAAATGCGCAACCTAATGCAAGAAGGAATTATTCTTTCATTTGAACAAGGCGGGTTAGTAAATGATGCCTATCATATCCCGATCTATGTCATTGAAGATTACATTTGGAAACTAAAAGGAACAAGATACCTCGAAGAAGAAGCGATCGGTACATTGGTTTATCATTCAAGCGATAAAAATTGGGAACTGATTGGTGAAGCAGCTTATATCAATTACACTCCATTAGTATAAAAAGAACAGAAGGAGCGTACTCATATTGCTGGTCTCCTCGTCAAGTGAACATTCAAATAGAATAAAATGATTAGAATTGCTGGATATTCAAAGCCATAACACACTAATTCAAATCCCGCCTCCTCGCTGAATTTTTTAACAGCTCGTTCTCCTTTTCAAGAAGTTTAATCCCATGTGCTTGTTAAGCGATCTTATCACGCATTTCTTCTGGTGTTCTGGCTAGTTTACTACCTGCTTGATGTCCACGCCGATCTCCTTACCCTTTTTCTCCTATCTCATCGTATTTCAATACCCAGTTTTGAACTTGTTGGTAGGAGACTTGACAATGAATGGCTGGCTTTACATAGTCTCGACATTGACAATACAGTAATGAACAATTTTGATTCGTTCTTTAACTGTTGTTTTGCTAGATTGACTCCTTCTACTTCCACCACTTTCTGATCTGAAGTTTCTATGAGTATTATATATCTTCATCCAGTTTTTTAACTGTGTTTTGCTGCGAAGACCATATTTTTTAGCAACGCTTTGCAACCCAACATATTTTCCAGATAGATAATCTTTGACTGCGTTTAGCTTCAACTCGAATGAGTAAGATTTATTTTTGTAGCCAATAAACCGATTAACCCTTCGTTATCATAAATAGCTATCCATCTGTTCATTGTGCTTCTTTCACTAGGCTGTTTATGCTGGCTTCATTTTTTTACATCTTTCTACAAAAGCCAAGCGTTCTTCAGGTATTAACTTCATTTTCTTCTGGGCATACAAAACTCCCCCTATTATAGGTCACTTTATATTTCAGTGTCCCATATTGGGGGAACATATCATCTCTTCTTCTTTTTTCTTTTATTTATCATTAGTAAATAAAGATGGGATTGTTCGCGCAATTCCAAGTAAAACAACTAATGTCACAATACCTGAAGCCAGAGCGCTTGCACCATTCATTACTAAAGAAAATAACCAAGGATTCATTCCCCATAAAGCATAGCTTCCCCAGAAAACAACACCAGCCACAAAATGCCAAAAATATCTAGCTCCTACCCCAACAAAAGTTCCTAATACAATATTAGACGTTATACCTTTCTTATTTTTATTCTTTAAGCTTTTTTGCAACCGATTAGAAAACAAGCCTGCAAAACCAGCAAATGTAAAAGCTATTGGATACTCTATCAAGACTTGGATGACGCTCAAATAATAAACTTGGCCTGTCGGAAAATGCAAAATCCCACAGATAAACCCTGATAAAATTCCAGCTTTCCATCCTCTTCTAAGTGCAAACAAGGTAAGTGGTATTTGCCCAAGAGAAATTGAAAAGCTACTACCTATTTGAAGAGGTATCAATGATAATAATAAGGCTAATGCGGCAACGATGGTACCTTCAATCCATACTTTATATTTTTTTTCCATAAAAAAACTTCCTCCTTTAATTTAAAACCACAAAGGAGGAAGCAAACTTCATTCATTTACTTCAACAATAAATGCTATACACTAGCAAATACTGATCGTCACAATTCCTACGCTCGTATAACCGATACAGGTACGAAGGGTTTAGAAAAATTTCAATCTCAGCCTAAATAGGCTCCCCTTTGTGATTATATTTTATTTTTCTTTCAATATCTCTTTATTTTTTTGCTTCAAATAAAGGACTAACCGGTTTATTTTCATGGATACGTTTGATTGCATCACCCATTAAGCCACCAACACTTACTTCATCGATTTTATCAATTTTACGATCATCTGGAAGATAGATAGAGTCTGTTACAACTAAGCGTTCAATTGCTGAATCTTCAATGCGTTGTAATGCTGGTCCTGATAGCACTGGATGTGTACATGAAGCATAGACACTTATCGCTCCTGCTTCTTTCAATGCGTTTGCAGCTAGCGTGATCGTTCCAGCTGTATCAATCATATCATCAATTAAGACACATGTTTTTCCTTCTACTTGACCGATGATATTCATTACTTCTGCTACATTTGCTTTTGGACGGCGTTTATCAATAATCGCGATTGGTGCTTTTAAAAATTCAGCTAATTTACGTGCACGTGTCACACCACCATGATCAGGCGAGACAACGACTACATCGTCCCCTTTAATCCCTTTTTCTAAGAAATAATTTGCAATCAATGGCGCACCCATTAAGTGATCAACGGGAATATCAAAGAACCCTTGAATTTGGACAGCATGTAAATCAAGAGTCAACATTCTTGTTGCTCCAGCTTTTTGGATCATATTCGCAACTAATTTTGCAGTAATTGGTTCTCTTGCACGAGCCTTACGATCTTGACGGGCATAGACATAGTAAGGCATAACCACATTAATCGTTTTTGCACTTGCACGTTTCAAGGCATCAATCATAATCAACAATTCCATTAAATTATCGTTCACAGGGCTACTAGTTGACTGAATCACATAAACATGTGAACCACGAATGCTTTCTTCAATATTCACTTGGATTTCTCCATCACTAAATTGAGTAACCGATGATTTACCCAACTCGACACCGACAGCTGCAGCAATTTTTTCTGCTAACGGACGATTTGAATTTAACGCAAAAATTTTTAATCTTGGGTCAAAGTAATGTTTTGACATGGGGACCTCCACTTTCTTTTTCACAACTCTAGAATTCTACCAATTAAATACTAGTCATATTTTCTAAATAAATCAAGGTTTTTTTCAAAAGTCTTCATTTAAATAAGGGAGTTTTTTAGCATATTCTTCTTTATTGACTTGTCTGGCCCGAGCAATTGCCATCGCATACTCAGGAATATCATCGGTGATTGTTGAACCTGCAGCAATGGAAGTATTTTTAGCGATCTCAACTGGTGCAATGATATTTGCGTTCGAACCAATAAAACTGTGATCTCCGATTGTGGTACGATGTTTGTTTTTTCCATCGTAATTGACAAAAACAACACCGCAACCAACGTTTATTGCTTCACCTAAAGTCGCATCACCAACATAAGTTAAATGACCAACTTTTGTATTTTTGCCAATTTCGGCATTTTTTACTTCAACAAAGTTTCCGATGTGTACTCCTTCACCAATTTTAGCTTTTGGTCGCAGGTGTGCAAATGGCCCTACATCTGAATGACTTTTCACATGACTATTTTCAATCACAGAATTTTCAATGACAACATCATCTTCGATCACACTATCAACGATCCGTGAGTGCGCACCGATAACACAATCTGAACCAATGGTTGTATTTCCTTGAAGTTGAACCCCTGCTTCAATCACTGTGTCTGGACCAATTTCTACATCATCATCAATATAAGTGGTTGCCGGATCAACCAAGCTCACGCCGTTGACCATATGCTTTTTATTGATGCGAAGACGCATCAACTCATTAGCTTTTGCTAAAGCAATTCGATCATTGACCCCCATTGATTCATCAAAGTCCTCTGTCTGAAAAGCTGCTACTGTTTTACCCGCTGCTTTAAGGATTTCAATGATATCTGTTAAATAGTATTCCCCTTGTGCATTGTCTGTTCCAACTTTATTTAGTGCCTCAAAGAGTGCTCGGTTGTCAAAGCAATAAGTACCCGTATTGATTTCTTGTACCAATGCTTCTTCCGGAGTCGTATCTTTTTGTTCTACTATTTTTTCGACAATGCCGACGTGGTCACGAATAATACGACCATAACCCGTCGGATCTTCAGCTTGTGCTGTTAGAATCGTTGCACTAGCATTTTTCCCTTGATGGTACTCAAAAAGATTATTTAATGTTTCCGTTGTTAGTAAAGGAGTATCTCCACTGATCACCAATGTTGTTCCTTCTTTTCCTTCTAAGAAAGAAGCGGCTTGTAAAACTGCATGACCGGTCCCTAATTGATCAGCTTGTAAAGCATATTCACTACGTTCACCTAGCTGTGCTTTTACTTGTTCTGCACCGTGACCTACGATTGTAATGATTTGATCTGGATTTGTTTCACTTACTCGATTGATAATATGTTCAACCATCGGCTTTCCTGAAACTGGATGTAAAACTTTGTATAATTTTGACTTCATTCGAGTACCTTTTCCTGCTGCCAAAATAATTGCATAACGTCCGTCCAACTGCGTCACTCCTAATTATATTTTATGTTTTTAAGTTTAGCCCACTACTCTTAATTTTTCAACCAAACTACCTCTATTTGTGAACTAGACCATTTTTATTATAGATCTTTAAAAAAAGTATAACAAAAGAAAAGAACCTAAGACAAAAGTTCGTCCATAGCTCTTTCATAGGTGTCAAAACAAATAAACAATAAGACAAAAGGAGCATCTTTGAAAAAAAGTGAAATATACCAAAAATTTGAGAAGCACTTTTTGGAAATTCCTGCTTATTTCTTGATGCTCAACACTTTTAGATCGACCTCTCTTACTTATTGATCTAAAAATTAAATAGATTGTTGCTCATAAAGAAATAACTTATAACTGAAAATAATTACCTGGTACAACTGTGATATTTTTTGTCTTTGTATCCACATCTTTAACATAAAGTAAGGAAGTATAATCATCAATTGCTCGATGTCCATTGAATTTTGATTCTGCAAAAACTGTGATTCCTACCAGCTCTGATTCGAATTCTTCAATCAAGCTCTTCATTCCATTCACTGTTCCGCCACCCTTCATGAAATCATCCACAACTAACACGCGTGAGCCGCGTTTAAGGCTTCTTTTGGACAATTCCATTTTTTCAATGCGTTCAGATGATCCAGAAACGTAATTAACACTAACAGTTGAACCTTCTGTGATTTTTGAATCACGACGTACAATGACGAATGGTGCGTTTAAGTAGTAAGAAACTGCTTGTGCGATAGGCACCCCTTTTGTTGCAACAGTCATAACAGCATCAATTTTTTCACCTAGATACTTAGAAGCAATGATTTTGCCAACTTGGCGCAATAACTCCGGTTCGCCCAGTAAGTCAGACAAATAAACATATCCTCCAGGCAATAAACGATCTTGTTCAGATAATCGTTCAGCTAATGACTCAATATATTTTTTTGCTTCTTCGTAAGAGATTTCCGGTATGAACAACACACCTCCAGCAGCACCTGGTATTGTTTCTAGAGTTCCATAACCTCTTTCCTTAAATGTTTTTTTGATAATAGCTAAGTCCTCACTAATAGAAGATTTAGCTGATTCATAACGTTCGGCAAAACTTGTCAATGAAATTAATTCATGAGGGTGATCTAATAAATATTGAGTCATATCAACAAGACGTTCACTGCGACGTACTTTCACATATTTCAGCTCCTTTTAAAAAATTATATCGTTTTACATTATATAAGTTTTCATCTGAAAATTCGAGCATTTTGTAAAAAAATAAGAAAATAGTTCGGTATTTATCTAAAAAAGGAGGTTGGACATTTGTCCAGCCTCTTTTTTTAATATTTTATCTATTTTTTATTTTGATTGCTACCAATGCTCGTTTGATTAGATTAACCATGAGAAACAAAATGATAAAAACTAAAGTGATTGTTGCTCCTGGCGGTGTATCTAAGTAAAATGAGCTTGTCAACCCTGAAAGCATCCCAATAAAGCCAACACAAATACTAATAGCAATGACTACATTGAAGCTTTTTCCTAAACGCATGCCAATAGCCGCAGGTAAGACCATAATTGCTGAAATCAATAATGCTCCTGCAATTGGGATCATCACAGCAATTGCTATCCCAGTGATTACATTAAACAGCATTGACATACGATGGACCGGGAGTCCATCTACATGTGCAGTATCTTCATCAAAGGTTAAAACATACATTGGGCGTTTGAATAGAAAAAATAAGATTCCAATCGCCACAAATAAAATTCCTAAAAAGATCACTTGATCCCAAGTAATTGTCACAATTGATCCAAATAGATACGATTGGATACTAGTTGCCGAATTCCCCCCACTTAAATTCATCAATACTAAAGCAAGCGCCAGCCCACCTGCCATCAAGATAGCAATTGAGATTTCTGAATAGGTTCGATAAATCGTACGTAAATATTCCAAAATAATGGCTGCCAACGCCACAACAAGCATGGTAGTCATTGTCGGATTGATATTCAAAAAGAAACCCAAAGCAACACCTGCTAAAGAAACATGTGATAATGTGTCGGCCATCAATGACTGTCTACGAATGACTAAAAAGACACCAAGCATCGGTGCAATTCCTGCAATAAAAACAGCAGCTAAAAAAGCTCGTCTCATGAATTCATATGAAAGCAACGCCATGGAGAATCCTCCTTTCTTACCAAACGAATTTGCCGATCAGCATATTGTTTGATATCTTCGTGATCGTGAGTAATCATCAAAATAGCCTTCCCATGCTCATGGGCACTATGTTGGAGCAAACGATAAAACTCAATACGGGATTCTTCATCCATTCCTGTTGTAGGTTCGTCTAAAATAAACAAATCCGGATCAGTCGCAAAAATACGTGCCAAGCTAATCCGTTGTTTTTGTCCACCAGATAGTTCGCCAATCCGTCTATGACGCATTTCCCACATACCGACGGATTCTAAGGCACGTTTTACATGTTGATGATCTTTCTCAGAGAGACGTTTAAACCACCGCCCTCTTGGGTAACGTCCTGAACGTACTAACTCTAGGACTGTACTAGGAAATCCTGCATTAAAAGAAGCAACTTGTTGTGGGATATAACCAATACTTAATTTTTGTCCCTCTTGATTTTTTTTCGTAATTTTTACTATGCCTTTTGAAGGTTTCAATAAGCCCAATGATGCTTTGATCAATGTTGATTTTGCTGCACCGTTCTCTCCTGTTAAAATAACGAATTCCCCTGCATCTACATGATAAGAGACATCCTCTAATACAGGCTCATCATCATAATAAAAAGTCAAATCGGCTATTTCAATATAATGCACGCAAAATGCCTCCGTTCTTAATTAATACTTTCTTTTAGCGCCACCAAATTCTTCTCCATAACTGAAATATAATTTTCTCCATCTTTGATTTGATCATTTGTCAAACTTTCTAATGGATTCAATACTTCTAATTTTACACCTGTTTCTTTAGATAAAGTCTCAGCTACCTTAGAAGAAGCATTTTCTTCAAAATAGATGACTTTAATATTATTCTTTTTGACGAAATCTTTTAATTCAGCCAAGCGACTTGGCGTGGGTTCTTGATCTGGTGTAACGCCTGCAATTGCCTGCTGGTTCAAGTTATACTGATTCGCTAAGTAAGCAAATGCAGCATGTTGTGTCACGAACGTTCGATTTTTTGCATCTTTTAATTCCTCAGTATATTTTTGATTCAAATTTTCTAATTTTTGGATATAATTCTCCGCATTTTTGTCGAAAGTTTCTTTCTTATCTGGATATTTTTCTCTAAGTTCTGAAGCAATCGTCCTCACCTCTTGAATCGCTAAAACTGGGTCTAGCCAAACATGCGGATCATACTCATGTGAATGGTGGTCAGAAGCTTCTTCATGTTCATGATCGTGCTCTTCATCTTCTGATTTCAGGCGTTCAATTCCTTTAGCAGCTTCAATCATCAATGTTTTTTTCGTATCAATGGAATCTTTGAGTGAACCGACAAAAAATTCCATGTCTGGGCTATTATAGACAAAAACATCTGAATCAGCAATTTCTGCTTGTTCTTTCGCACTTGGTTCAAAGTCATGTGGTTCAGCCCCTGCTGGTACCAATAATTTCACATTTCCTTCGTCTCCAACTACTTCTTTTGTAAATTCATACATTGGATAAAAAGTAGTAACAATCATTAACTCGTTTTTAGTGGACGTTTCCGTTTTTTGAGAAGTATTTCCGCAAGCAGTCAATAAAAACATTCCGATAGTTAACACTGCACCAAATAAATATTTTTTCATCTTAGTCTCCTTTCAAATAAATCGTAAAATTACGATTTACTAACGGAACTTAATGTATCAGAATAAAAAAATAGAGTCAATAGAAATCCTTCAATTTCTGATTTATACGAATAAATTCGTCATAAAACGTAAAATGAATGATAAATTATTCATGTGACACATCATTAAACAGGAAACCAAATAAAAAGAGAGGAAATAAATAACCTTTTCTTTCCTCTCTCCATTTATTCATTAATATAAAAAACGTTCTGATATTGAATTAAGTAACTTCAAGAATTATTTCTGTGGAATTAAGCTTAAAAACTCAAAAATATGAGAAGCTATTTCGAGATTTTGTTCTTAATTCTTGAAACCAGCTACTCTTTTTAAAAACTCTAATCTCCGACGCTCAATGAGCTGAGCGTTAAGTCAAAACGCTCTTCTCACATCCTCTTACAACGTACGGACTAAAT
Organism: Enterococcus lacertideformus; assembly: GCA_015680865.1. GTDB lineage: Bacteria > Bacillota > Bacilli > Lactobacillales > Enterococcaceae > Enterococcus_B > Enterococcus_B lacertideformus. Next base: position 49,678 of record JADAKE010000023.1, read on the forward strand.
AGACTTCATCGCAAAACCCTTTTAGTCCATTATATATCCTTTGCGCTCTTGAATAGTGCTGACATAAAGCAAATACGGTTGGACCACTACCACTCATCAAAGCAGCATCTGCTCCATATTTCAGCATCCGCTCTTTAATCTGATGGATAATTGGATGACGTTTACCGGTGATATCTTCTAAACTATTCCCCATCTTATCAATCATTGATAGATAGTCTTGCTGTTTGATTGCTTCAACTAATCCGTGAATACTTTGATGGTTGATTTGGTACGTGTCCACTTCTTTAAATACGGTCCTAGTAGATACACTCATTTTAGGTTTCACTAAGATGACCCAACATTGAGGCATTGAAGGAAGAACTTCAATCTTTTCTCCTTTTCCTCCAATAAATGCTGTACTCCCATAAACACAATAAGGGACATCTGTACCTACTTCCAATCCGATTTCTGCAAGTTCTTCAAGAGAACAGCCGAGATTCCATAACTGATTGATTCCTCTTAAGGCAGCAGCACAATCAGTACTTCCACCTCCAAGACCTGCGGCAACGGGTATGTTTTTTTTGACAAAAATTTTGACACCTTTTTTGATCTGATACTTATTTTTTAATAATGATGCTGCTTGATAAACATTATTTCTTTGATCTACTGGTAAAAATGCCTTATTTGTCTCTACAATTATTCGATCCTCAGGTAATTCTTCAAAGAACAAGTGATCTGCCAAATCTACACTCGACATTACCATCTCCAACTCATGATAACCATCGGGACGTTTATATAATACATCCAGCCCTAAGTTTATCTTGGCTGGTGCTTTCTCTATCAGTTCCATCCTCTCACCCATTCAAAAAGTCTAAGTCGAAAGTATTCTATCACAGAGAAAAATAAAAGTATAGTTTATCCCCACGATCTCACTACTTTTTTCTTTCGTCCTTTTCTTACACATTATAGTCATTTATTGTGTTTATCACTTTGGAGCTTCGACAAAGCAGTTAGATTTTCTGTCATTTATTCTAGACTTTAACAAAAAGCACTAGCTTCACCAGATAACTTTTCATTTTTTGGTAAATTATAGTTCTGTCAGTATCTCTTCTGTAAAACTAATGCTTTTTTCCTTTCCTTTGCCAATCAGAATAAACAATTGCAACGTGGCAACAATAAAACTGCTTCCCTTCATGTAAGCAAAATAACGCCCCTCCCATCGAGTAACGTAACGAAGTTTATCTTCATAGGCAGATTGAAAAGAATAAAAGAAATTTCCATAATTATAGACAATATGCATAATCCGTTCCTGAAAGAAAGAAAAATCAGTTTCCCCAACATTTGCCAGTGGTGCTAATCCGAGGTTTGCTTCTACATATCCTTTTTCTTGATAAACGATAAAGAGATTCACTAATAAATAGTCAGCAAGCTCAACAGGTTCTCCGGGTAACACCCGCAACAAATCGTACCCTGCTTGATGCTCTGATATAGATTTCCCTGTAATAAACCCTACGATTTTCTGCTCTTTTCGTACAATTCCTACGCCGCTATCTAACAGATAAGCTTCATTGAATCTTCCGACCGAAAAATGTTTTTCTCTCGCACAATGCAACCATCTTTTTGAAACATCACTTACTGCAACAAATAGTTCTTCAGGTAAATGTTCATACCAAGTAAAATGATACCCTTCCTTGGCTAATCGTTGATGCTCTAATTGTTGATTGACCCAAGGCATTTCTTCCGTTGTAATATCAGCTATGCCAGCTTCACCAACTTTTGTGAAATGAAAACCCGCTTCATGAAGCATTACAACATATTTATCTGAAATTTTATAAAAAGCTAGTTGATACCCTAAACAATCAGCCTTTTTCATAAATTCAGTGATTGCTGGACGAATCAATTGTGGATTACCAATTGGATCCCCTAAGACAAAACATTTGTTTCCTTTCATTTGATAACCAAAAACAACTTCATCTTTACCACTTTGTTGATAATAGTAGTATTTATATCCTGGTAAACGTAAATAATGACTAGTAGAGGTTCCATGGTAGCTGTTTAACAATTGATTGAACCGCGCGCGCAACCTGTAAGTCCACACCTAAATCCTCTGTTTCCGATGCTAAATATTGATAAAGTGCAACTAAAGCAAGTAATGAAATCCCAAGCCCAATCAACCCAGAGAACCAAACTTCATCTGAGGGAAATAAGATAAAATGTTTTGCAGTGAGTCGGTTCATCCAAAAACGCCCACTATGGTACCCAGCAATTGCATAAACGATAAAGAGGGACCCAAATAAGCACACATCAAAAATAATTGCTCCCCATGAATAAATGAATTTCTTACGATAAAATTCTTTACGCGACAACCAGACAGCAAATAAAATTAAAACATAAACTAAAATCAGCTGCCAAGACAAGGTTCGTGTTATTGTGTTAAGGATACCAAAAGCTAGTAATACGATAGTCGGTAGAAATGCCTTTTTGACTTTCATCGCTAGAGCTCTACCTAAACCAAGCAACAAAAAACCTATTAATAAATTCAATGTCTGATCTAAAAAATTAAATGAAAAAGGGAGGAGAATCTGAAATAAACGACTGATGGCTGATAGGTTCGTGATAGTTGAAAGCAATACCATCATGATCCCAGCAAAATAAACAGCGATGACTAACACGAAATGAGCCAATTTTTGAAAAAGCAGTCTAGGAATATTATCTAAAAAGCGATTTATTTTTACCCCTGTATGTGTCAGAAATAGAAACATTCCGATCGCAAATGGTATAACATAATAAAATAATCGATAATAAAGTAACCAAACAACAGCAATATCTTGGCGGATAGCTAACTGACCCATTCCTAAAATCATCAACACATCAAATGTACCCGCCCCACCAGGTACCATGGTCAGCATCCCTATCAAACTAGCGATAATAAACATCGGATAAATAGAAGCAACTGAAACATCTACATGCATCAAATATCCAATTGATAAGAAAACGACTAATGCACCGGTCCATTGCCCAACTGATGCAATCAATAGCCCCAAAAGTCCTTTAGGGTAAAATTCGACAAATAAAGTCTTTCTTTTTAGATAAGCAAAGAAAAAAATAGCTGGTGCTATTACACTACCACCAAACAACCAAATCCAATAATCTTTAAAGATATTTGTTGTTTGTAAAAAAAACACATCTACAAATGTCAGAAATGACCAAAAAGACAAACCTGTCAGCATGAATAAGGCCACTTTTGAAACCGTAGCAAGCACCATCTTCCGATTGGTTCCTTTCCCATAAAAACTGGATCGAAGACTAGCTCCAACGATCCCACCAAAACCTGCTAAATTATTGATTGTATTCTTAATAAAAGCAGATAAGAAAAAAACTTGTCGCTTTATTTTAGGTTTTCCTTGTGTTTCCAATACACGAATGGTAACCATATCATACAGTAACATTGGTAATACACCAAGCAATCCCATTAAAATCATCAAACTTATGGAAAAATAACTTTGTTGTTTCATTGTTTGCCAAATGTCTTGCCAACTCATTCCATGGGCTATATTTACTACTTGATTGGCCACAAAAATTAAAATGGATCCGAAAAAAATCATTTTTAGAATCAAGCTATGTTCCTTCAACCATTGAAACATCAAGTGACATTTTTTTTTTCACATTTTCCCCTTCCTAACTAGAAAACTTTCCTTTTATAAAACAATGTTATCTTATTTACTCTAATTTTTCCACTTTTGGACAATCCCCTCATTGGTTGATTTATAGCCTTTCTTATTCTTTACTTGTCCTTCATTAAAAAGAAAGATATGCTAAAGTAAAAGGAGAGGATCATATGAAAATCGGATTTATCGGAACTGGAAATATGGCACAGGCTATCATCAATGGTTTGATTGAAACGGGAACATTCGCCAAGGAGAATATCTTTGTATCAAGCGGTCACTATGAAAACGCACAGCGCTTCGCTGAAAAAACTGGTGTCATAGCTTGCCATAGTAACCAAGAAGTTGCCAAACAAGCAGATATCATCTTACTTGCAGTTAAACCAAAGATCGTTGATCAAGTACTGCAAAATTTAAAAGGCTATAGTCACAAGCGTCTCTTTATTTCTATTGCTTCAGGAATATCACTTCATGACCTAGAAAAATCATTAAATAATCCAGAAGCAAAAATTATTCGCGTGATGCCCAATGTAAATGTAAGTGTAGGTGCAGGTGTTTCTGCTATTTGTAAAAATCATCGTGTCACAGAGAATGAATTCAAACAAGCAGCTGAGGTTTTTAAAGCTATTGGAAGTGTGTATCCTCTAGCAGAAAGTGATTTCAGCACATTTATTGGTTTAGCTGGCAGTTCACCAGCATTTATTTATATGTTGATTGATGCTATGGGACGTGCAGGGGTACTTAATGGACTTCCTAAAAAATTAGCGACTGAAATTGCTGCAAAAGCAATCATGGGGTCTTGTCAAAAGCTACTTTCAAGCGATGAAAATCCTTGGGAATTAGTTGATCAAGTTTCTTCTCCAGGTGGAACTACCGTGGCAGGCGTCGTCGCTTTAGAAGAAGCGGGGTTCATTCCTGCAATTATTAAAGGAATCAACAAAACAATCGAAAAAGACCAAGAAATGCTAGGCAAGTAAGCAGAAACAACGACACAAAAAATAAATGACTGTCCTTTTTTTCCATGGAGGAGCAAATAAAAAGCCCTATTTTGATGATAACCATCAAAATAGGGCTTTTGTTCTTTTTAAAGGGAATAAATCGTTTTACTTTGCATAATCTGTTGCGCGCGTCTCGCGGATAACGATTACTTTGATGTGCCCAGGGTAATCCAGTTCTTCTTCGATTCGTTTTCTAATATCTCTTACTAAACGCACGGCATCTAAGTCAGATATTTCTTCTGGTTTTACCATGACCCGAACTTCTCGTCCAGCTTGGACAGCAAAACTAGATTCTACTCCGGCAAAACTATTTGAAATGTTTTCTAAGCTTCTTAGGCGACGGATATAATTTTCCAAGGACTCACTTCTAGCTCCTGGACGAGCAGCGGATAAAGCATCTGCAGCTGCTACCAAGACAGAAATAACTGAAGTTGCTTCAACATCTCCGTGATGAGAGGCAATCGCATTGATCACGACAGGATTTTCTTTGTATTTTGTAGCTAGTTCTGCACCAATCTCAACATGAGAACCTTCGATTTCATGATCTAAAGCTTTTCCGATATCATGAAGCAACCCAGCGCGTTTCGCTAATTGAATGTCTTCCCCTAGTTCAGCAGCAAGTATTCCAGATAATTTAGCAACTTCTACTGAGTGTTTTAGAACATTTTGTCCATAACTCGTTCTAAAATGAAGACGCCCCATAATTTTAATTAAATCAGGATGAAGAGTATGAGCACCTACTTCAAATGCTGCTTCTTCCCCATATTCACGAATTCGTACGTCCATTTCCTTGCGAGATTTTTCGACCATCTCTTCAATACGTGCAGGGTGAATGCGTCCATCTTGAATCAACTTTTCCAAGGTCATTCGTGCAATTTCTCGACGAATGGGGTCAAACCCTGAAAGTACTACAGCTTCTGGCGTGTCATCAATGATCAAATCAATTCCTGTTAAGATTTCCAAAGTTCGGATATTTCGTCCCTCACGACCAATGATGCGTCCCTTCATTTCATCGTTTGGCAGGGTTACAACTGATACTGTTGTTTCAGATACTTGATCTGCCGCACATCTCTGAATCGCTAATGATAAGAGATTTTTTGCTTTGCGATCTGCTTCTTCTTTTGCCCGTTGTTCTGATTCTTTTACCATCAATGTCAGTTCATGGTTCAACTCTTCTTCGGTTGACTTCATGATGACATCTTTTGCATCTTCTTTTGACAAACCAGCAATTTTTTCTAATTCTCTTTGTTGTTCTTCAATCAATTTTTCAACGTTTTTTTCTCGCTCTTCAATCAATTGCTGTTTTGAACTAAGTGATTCTTCCTTGCTTTCAAGTGAGCTCTCACGTTGTTCTAATGAGTCATCTTTACGATTCAATGTTTGTTCACGTTGAATCAATCGATTTTCTTGAGATTTTAATTCTAACTTGCTTTCTCTCAGCTCACTTTCAACTTCAGAACGATATTTCTGACTTTCTTCCTTAGCTTCTAACAATACTTCTTTTTTTAGAGTTTCTGCTTCTTTTTTTGCACTATCAATAATGCCAGCTGCTGATGATTGTGCACCAGCAATTTCTTTCTCGTGACGTGACTTTTCAACCATAAACCCTAAACCAAGACCTACAATTAAACCGATGATAGCGAGGAGAATATTGACTACCATAAAATCCACCTCCATACTATCTTTTTCATTTTTATCATCTCTATAACTTTTATGATAAAGTATGCTAAACTTATTGATATACATTATGCATAGGTATACAAAAACATGCACAAGTTTATTCTAATGTTTGTCCCTCGTAGTGTCAACTTTAAATACATAAGAAACGGCTTTCTCCACTTTCACTTAAGGGTCATTTTACGAAAAAAAGGGACAAAAAACAGTTTAGCGACAATCGTTCTTTTATTACATATAATTAAAAGAGAAAGAACTTAACTGATGATGAAATTTACTTTATTCTTGTTGAATCATGGTTAATAAACAGATGCTAGATTCTAGAACAATTTTGACTTGACGAAACGAATCTTCCTGATACAAGAGATTCATCAATATGTATTGAGACAACACCCATGAGGGCTATGATCCGCTGGGGTGTTGTCTCAGGTTCTCATCCAGAAGTCAAGCGTTAGCTATTGATGATGGTAGGATCGCAAACGACCTTGTCACCCTACCTGTCATCACTACTTAAATGGACGATTTTATTCTTTTGTCTATTTTTATACCTATTCTTCTAGTGGTAACTCTTCTTGTGTTTCTTCTGATGCTTCTATCTCATCCCCGATACCGTAAGCCGCTCGAACTAAAGCAGAAACTTCTGCCACCATTTCTGGATGATTAGCCATATATATTTTTGCATTCTCACGACCTTGCCCAATACGATCCTCTTTATAAGAATACCATGCACCACTTTTATCTACGATGTCTTTTTCAACTGCCATGTCAAGCAATTCTCCTTCTTGAGAAATTCCTTGTCCATACATCACGTCAACTTCAGCAATTTTAAAAGGTGGAGCTACTTTATTTTTGACTACTTTGATTTTTGTGCGATTACCAACAATGTCTGTTCCTTGCTTCAATTGTTCAGCACGACGAACTTCTAAACGAATCGTTGCATAGAATTTTAATGCACGTCCCCCTGGAGTGATTTCAGGGTTACCAAACATCACACCAACTTTTTCACGAATTTGGTTGATAAAGATTGCAATTGTTTTCGTTTTATTGATGGATCCAGATAATTTACGTAAAGCTTGTGACATCAATCGAGCTTGTAATCCTACATGAGAGTCACCCATTTCACCATCAATTTCAGCTCGTGGAACTAATGCTGCAACAGAATCAACAACAACGATATCTACTGCCCCACTTGATACTAAAGCATCAGCAATTTCTAACCCTTGTTCGCCGGTATCTGGTTGCGAAAGAAGCAATTCATCGATGTTTACCCCTAATTTTTGTGCGTATTGTGGATCTAAAGCATGCTCAGCATCAATAAAAGCAGCAGTTCCACCATTTTTTTGTACTTCAGCGATTGCGTGTAATGCAACAGTCGTTTTACCTGAACTTTCAGGGCCATAAACTTCAATAATCCGTCCACGCGGATAACCACCCACACCTAAAGCAACATCTAACGCAAGCGAACCACTCGGGATAGTCGACACTTGTTGGTCGATTTTTTCGCCTAATTTCATAATTGATCCCTTACCGTAGTTCTTTTCAATTTTTTTCAACGCAGCATCCAAAGCCGCTTTACGATCATCTGCCAATACGATAATCCTCCTTATATTCACAAATCAGTGCAACATTTCATTAAATCAATCATATCTTTTTTATAGATAAAAAGCAAGAAAAAACCGAACAAATATTCGCATTTATTTTTTTCTTAATAGTTGTCTTCTAAGCAGATCAAATCCTTGCATGACGGCACTTTGTCTTATATGCGCACGATCTCGTGTAAACTGAAATTTTTTCGAAAATACCTCGACATCCCTTGAAGCTACCGAAATCCAGACGGTACCAGCAGGCTGATTTTCTAAGGTTTCAGGACCAGCTACCCCCGTAAACGAAATACTGTAGTCGGTATCTGCAAGTTCGCGTGAATGTATCGCCATTTGTTCTGCACATTCTTTGCTGACTGTGCCATATTTTTCCAAGAACGCATGATCAATTGTTAAAAATTCAGCTTTCGTCCCTAGCGAATAGGTAACGAAGCCTCCCGGAAAAACCGCAGACACTCCTGCGATGTCCCCTAACGCTGATTGAAATGCCCCTGCCGTCAAACTTTCAGCGGCAGTGATCGTTTTCTTTTTTTCTTTTAATAAATCAACAACCGCTTTAGGCAGAGAATAATCATCACCATAGCCATAAAAATATTCTCCTACTCTGGCTAATACTTTTTCTTCTAAAGCTAATAGAGCCTGCTTACCAGCATAAGTATCTCTAGTCTTTACAGTTAAACGTAGTGTGACTTCATTATTTTTTGCATAAGGAGCGATTGTGGGATTACTTTGTGTTTCAATCAAATCTTTTAATTCTGTTACTAATTGTGATTCCCCTATACCATAAAAACGTAGAACTTTTGAAATCAGCTTTTCTTCAAATGGAAATTTTTCTTCCAACAAAGGCCGTGCCTGTTCAATGAACATTGGTTTTAGCTCATTTGGTGGGCCGGGTAATAAGATATAGATATGATCCTTTGTTTGATAAAAAGTTCCTAATGCTAATCCTGCCCGATTAGATAAAGGAATCCCGCCAGCAATTATTTGTGACTGTTGTAAATTATTTTCAGTCATTTTTCGTTTCGTTATTTTAAAAAACGCCAGTAATTTTTTATATCCTTCGGTATTTTGAATCAATTCTTTTCCTAGATGCTTCGCAACAACTCCTTTTGTTAAATCATCTTCTGTCGGTCCTAGTCCTCCACATAAAATAATCAGGTCACTTCTTGTTTCTGCCAATTGGATCATTTCTTCTAAACGTGTTGGATTATCTCCTACGACCGTTTGAAAATACACATCAATCCCGAGAGTTGCTAATTGTTCAGATAAAAAAGTGGCATTAGTGTTAACGACTTGCCCAAGTAAAAGTTCCGTTCCTACAGCTATAATTTCTGATTTCATGCTTTTTTCTTCCTTATCTTTAACTGATTAGTCATTAAGTAACTCATTTCATTCTCTTAAGTTTTTGGTGCCTATCTACTTCATAGTATACTTTATTTACCAAAAGATTCTCTCGTCCTTTGCTCAATTTTCTTTAAAAATAAATTTCCCAAAAACGATGAATTAAAGAAGTTTTTGTTCATGTATTATTGATGAAAACTATTGATATTTCGTTAAATAAGGAGTACTAATCTCTTAGAATAAGCCAAAAATCCTCAAATGTAGAGAAAATTTGGGGATTTTTGGCTTATTCTTTTTAAATTGATAAACTCTTCTATAGATTTAGATCACATTGAACCTTTAAAGACGCTGCTATTTTTTGAAAAGTAATCGATTCCTGAGTAAATCGTAAAGATTAAGCAGGCATACAGCATGATTTGATCAACTGGTAACCCGATGAGATTAAAGGGAATATTATTAATAAGCAACAAAATAATTGCAATCATTTGCGTAGCAGTTTTTACTTTTCCAGGCCAAGCTGCTGCCATTACTTCCCCATGTTCTACTAATAACAAACGTAAACCAGTTACAGCTAATTCACGACAAATAATAATTGCTACCACCCAACCTGGAGCTTTTCCTTGTCCTACTAACATAATAAATGCGGTCATAACTAACATTTTATCTGCTAATGGGTCAGCAAATTTTCCGAAATTTGTAACTAAACTTCTCGCACGTGCAATTTTTCCATCTAGCCAATCTGTCATACTTGCTAAAGCAAAAATAATCGCCCCTACGAGTTGTGTAATTGCAAGTGTAGTTGTTCCTACAGTTAATTGTCCCCAATCAAGTGGTGCTCCCACAACTACAATAAAAATGGGGATCATACAAATTCTAAGTACAGTTAATTTATTTGGTAAATTCACAGTATTGACTCCTTTCTTCCCTATTCTACGTGAGTCTATCGAAACTTTCCACTGATAAAGAACATTTTTGAAAAATGGCTGTGAAAGAAGCTTGCAAGCTCAAGAAAGCGAGGCTGAACCACAGAGCTTGGAACATCAATTTAATTCAAACCTTTAAAACCGAATAAACGGTGTTCCAACATCAACTGCTTGAAATAAGCCTAGATTTTTTAAAATATTAAAAACTATTTCAAAAAATTTCTTCTTATTTGGCATCCAAGCTAACTGATGCTTCTACAACCTCTTCTCGTAAACGGTATTCACAGCATTGCTTCTACAGAATTAAGCTCAAAATCGCTCAAAACATGAAGAGCTGTTTCGAGCGATTTTAACTTAATACTCAGGACAAAACGCTCTTTTCCTGACCTTTTATCCACGGTGTTCAAGTATCAGCTCCTTGAAATAAGACTAAATTTTTCAAAACATGATAAGCTATTTTAAAAAATTTCTTCTTAGTTGTCAGCGGAGCTAACCAATACTTTCACAACCTCTTATCCCGGTTTTCCCAAGCCTATTTGTACTAAACTTCTCAGACTATCTACTTTTACTTTATACACATAATCGCATATATCCATGTAGAACGTTCATCACTCTGTGTATTGTAGTGCAAGCTTAACATTTTTAGGATTTTGATTATTTGCTACTGGATTAACGGGAATTTCTTCCCCATTTACCTTGATCGTAGCGTTGCTAGCTGCACCTAAAGTGATCGTAGCATTCGCTGCTGTTTCAGGAAGTTGCGTGCTTTGCGTTTCATTTGCTGCTAGTGTGCCTTGGTAGACATAGGCATTATCAACCAATACACCAATCCATACACGGTTTGTCGCAGTAAATTCAAGTGTGATCGGCTTTTTAGCCTCTGCGATATTGACGGCAATAGCGCTACCCGTATCCTGACCAGCTGTAATGGTCATCTTTTTTTCTTCTGTAGACGATTCCGTCGTTGGAGAAGAAGTTTCACTTTGTTCTTTTGTTGAAGAGGTTGTTTGTGCAACAGAGCCATCTACTGTAACTGAAGATGCTGTAGCACCAATAATTGGATCAGACTGACGATCTTGCCAAGTCATATATCCTACAACGGTAATAATTGCTAAAGCGACTAATCCGAGTAAAATAACTGGAAGGCTTGTCCAAAATTTGCTCAGATTGTTTTCTTCTTGGTGCATCGCCTTTCTCGAGCCATTAACTGTTTCTGGCTCTGGTCTTTCGATCACTTCTCCAGCCGATAATTTACTTTTTCCATCAAATACATCAACAAGATGATTGCCATCTTCACCCACAGCTTCTGCATACTGTCGAATAAATGCACGAACATAAAATTTACCAGGTAATTGGTCAAAATCATCATTGTCGATTGCTTCTAGATAACGTTTTTGGATTTTGGTAATCTGTTGTAATTCATCCAAAGATATTTTCTTATTCAGGCGGGCCTGCCTTAATGTTTCCCCGATGGTTTCAAAAGCCACTCGTTCATCTTCTCCAGTCTGTTTATTCTAACCAGTATATTTTAAAACTGATTGTTTTGGTTTTTCTTTTTGTTAAAAGTATAAATGATTGATGTACCAACATACAATTTTCTATGCATTAACTTATTTAAGAATACCATAAATGAAGCGATTCTAGGTCAGCATTCACCTAACTCTATAACGAAACTTAAAAGTTTCAACTACTAGTTGTTCATTTATCTGAGGAAGCTGAGGCATTTGGTCTCATATAAAATTCGCTTAGCTCTATAGAATCAATAATGGAAGGTAGATCAAATAATGTCTGGTCCCCAAATAAACTTTGTGTAAATTGATTTGCGATATATTCGATTGAGTTCAAAGATTGAAAATATTGACCCAACAGTTTTTTCTTCAACAATAATAAATTTTTTTCTGTTAATCCTTTATCGTTTTCAAAATGAAGAAGGATATCTTTCACTTTTTCAGCAGCTTTTTCTGGTTGATCAGTATCTCCACTGAAATCAGCAAAATGGAATTCCCGATCCAAGCTAAACTCAAAACCAAAACTATCATCAATTAGCCCTGAATTGTACATTTTCAAGTAATTTTGTGTCGTATTTCCTAGTAAAAGCTGGAATAGAAGATTAAGACCCGTTTTATAGCGTAATAATTCCCTGCCTTTTGAAGGTAAAGTATCTAACCCTTTGATCCCAAGCACAAATTTGTCACGAGTAATTGCTGAATTCATTGAACTTTCTGCAATAATCACATTCGTATTTTCTGGAAAATAGCGTTGGATCTTTTGCGCTGGAGGAAACTTTTTGGCGACTTGATTGGTACGAATCAACTCCATCAAACGATCTGGATCTAATTTTCCTACAACAAACAGCACCATGTTGCTTGGCTGATAGAATGTGTGATAGCACATATATAAATCTTTGGCAGTAATTGTCTTGATACTTTCAACAGTCCCTGCAATATCAATGTGTAAGGGGTTTGTAGGATATAAATTATTTAAAATACCAAAAAACATGCGCCAGTTTGGATCATCTTCATACATCTGAATCTCTTGCTCGATGATTCCTTTTTCTTATTGACCGTTTCCTCAGTAAAGTACGGATCTTGAACAAAATCGAGTAAGGTAGTTAAATTTTTTTCTACTTGATCGGTTGTTGAAAATAAATAACTTGTTTTAGTAAAACTTGTAAAAGCATTGGCTGAGGCTCCTTGTTGTCCAAATAATTGAAAAACATCACCATCTTCTTTTTCAAATAATTTATGTTCCAAAAAATGAGCAATACCATCAGGAACTCTTACTTTTTCATCTCCACCATATGGAATAAATTCATTATCAATAGACCCATAATTAGTACTAAATAAACCATATGTTTTGTGGTAATCATTTTTTGGCAACAAATAAACCGTTAATCCGTTTGGTAATACTTCATGATAGAGCGTTTCGTTGATTTGGGAATACTGTGTTTTATTCATTTGCTGTTCCTCCATCTAAAAAGAAGATTGCCTGTAATTCGATTTGGCGAGCCACTTTTTGAATGTCTTTGATTGTGACCTTCTCCATGCGATCTAACCATTCTTCGTCTGTTAGTTTCGTCTCTGGCATCCAATTATCTAAATAAGCTGTCTCAATTGCTACTTGCGGCGCATCTAATGACAATAGATACTGATTTCTTAGCATTGCTTTTGTTTGCGTTAATTCAAGTTCTGTTACTTCTCCATTACGCAGACTTTCTAATTGTTCATGAATCAGATGCAACACTTGATTGCGTTTGCTCCCATCAATCCCCGTCTTAACACTTAGAAACCCACGAAACGTATCTATACTACTAGAAGCATAGTAAGCTAAGCTCTCTTTTTCTCGAACATTCATGAATAATTTAGAGTGTGGAAAACCCCCAAATAAGCCATTGAAGACCATCAAAGAAAAACGCTCAGGCTGATCGTAGTAAACATTTGTTTGGTAAGCCAGATTTAGTTTTGATTGAGTGACAGCGTCTTTTATTTGTCTTTCCTTATCATGTTTTCTTGCGTCTGTGCATAAAATATTTCTGGATGTAAACTTTCTCTATGCGTAAATGGTAATTGGCTCAGAACACGCTGAATTTCTTCAGGAGATATATCTCCTACCACAAAAATATCCACTTGGTCTTCTGCAATCATTTTTTCATAGTACGCAGCTAATGTTTCGGCTGTGAGTTCACGTAAATCTTCAATCGAACCAAAACTTGGGGTTTTCTGTGCAGCTGATTGACCAAAGTACAATTCCTGCAAGGCCAGAGAAGCCATTGTTTGCTTATCCTCATTCAAGCTTTCTAAATAAAGTCGCAGGTTGTTTTTTTCTAAATCAAATGTTAGCTGATCAAATTTCTGTTCTTTGATATTTGGAAAGAAAAGAACTTCTTTTAAGAATTCTACAGCCTGATTTAAAATGCTTAAATCATTGATATACTTACCATTTACAAAACTAATTCCAACATTCAACCAGTGAAGATTTCCTTTTTTTCTCACGGATAATCCAAAACTAGCACCATAAAGATCCGCTAATTTTGCGCTTAGCTGAGTTTGGTCAGGATAATTTAAGCAGTTTGTTAGAAACAAACTGCTTAAAAGTGAACGTTTCGTGATGACTTCTTTTTCTAATCGTGTGGTGAAACGAACAAAAATACGAACCGTTTTATATTGGTTTGTTTGCAAGACGTGGAGGTTTATCCCCTCTGCCAGTTGATATGTCATAGTATATTCTCCTTTATTAGCAGTTCGTTCTCCTACATGATCATTTATCTTAGAAGATAAATAAAAAGGCAGCGACTATTTTTCTGCTTTGATTCTCTCTTGCATCATCTAAGAGTCCCTTATAGTATAGCATAGAAGTATTTCAACTAAAGATCTTAGCTATAAATGCGTGTTGTTTTTATATTTTTTTATTCTTCGTTATACTAATGATAAAAGAGAGGGGGAAGAAAATGATTAAAGAATTTAAAGAGTTTATTATGCGTGGAGACGTATTGGACTTAGAAGTTGGGGTCGTTATCGGGAGTGCTTTTACAAGTATCGTTAATCAAGTCGTTCAGGGGCTGATCACACCACTCGTTGGTTGGATCGTCGCAATGGTTACTGGTACCTCTGATCTGTAAGGTGCACCTTCTATCTTAGATTGGTTTCCTACTAAAGGAGTAACTTTTGCTTTTGGAGATGTAATTAGTGCAATCATTACATTTATCATTACAGGATTTGTATTGTTCTTAGTTGTGAAAGCAGCAAACCATGCGAAAAAATTGCGCTCAACAAAAGAAGAAGAAACGCCTGCAACGCCGACTGCAGAAGATTATCTTAGCGATATCCGTGATCTTCTTGCACAACAAACCGCAGACAACAATAAACGTTCGGCAACACAAGTCACCGTCGATCATCCAACAGAAAAATAAAAAAGTCAAAGTTAAAAAAGTGGGCTATGGGTTATAAATTTATCTTAAATTCTCAAAGCTGAGTAATCGGTGGCTAGGAGAGTAACTCCTATAAAAATAAACCGAAGAATCTAGAAAATAGGAAAAGTTATTTTCTGATTCTTCGGTTTATTGCTTGATGTAAAATAGCCTGTTCACCGTTTTTTTCAATTTCAGCTTCATTCTATGTCATATTTAGAAGTATAACTAAGAAAATAACTATACAAGTAACCATCATTTCAATAATATTTTCAAACCGTCTTGTGTGATTCTTTAAAATAATGCCAGGATTAGTAGAATAAAAATTAGTGCGGTATTTAAGTGGGATAAAGTTTGCAAGTAATATTCCTATTAATAAGAGATAAAAAGGCCAATTTGGCGAAGTTCCTCTATCTATAAAAGCGCCTACTATTGAAATTCCGTAAATCAAAAACTGAATAACCTTTATAATAATACCTTTTTTTGCTTCTTTATCCATAGTTTATACCTCCAATAAAATTTAGAAAACAAACGATACCTTCTCGCCAAATAAAAGTCCCGTTTGTTTATTTTCAAATCATTTTACTACCAACGATTATCATAATTTGCTGACCATCTGGCTTCAGTCAGCGTCATACGAGCGGTTCCAGTATTACCATGACTATCAATTTGGTCTCTGCAAGTTTTGGCAAAACTTGCAAAATACGCATTTGCGCCTCCAACAGCTCCAAAAATTAAATATTCTAAAAATATCTTATAGTCACAGACAATACATTTACAAAAAACAATAATGAATATTTAAGCTCATAATCTCATAATTAATTTTATATGTTCTTCTATGCAATTGTTTAACTCTGGTTTAGAATCTCTATTTTATCCAAACATTCCTTTTAAATTCCGTCCACTTCTCCTATCAAGAAATGTCAACAATTTAAAAATACCTTAAAATAAAGGAACTATTGCAACAATTTTTCCAAAATAAAGAAAAAAACATTCTTCTCATTGAATATTAGTCTATGCCATTTCAACACGAAGGAAAAAGTGCCTAAACTAAAATAGAAAAATGATGCTTAAGCTAGAATCTTTTCGTATCGATATGAGGAATATCATCTTCTAAATAAACATCTGAAATTGCTTTGAAACCAAAAGATTCATAAAATGCTTGAAGGTAGACTTGCGCACCAATAACGATCGGCATTTCAGGATAATTTGCTTCAATGACATCGATCGTACGTTGAACGATTTTACGACCTAACCCTTCTTTTCGATAATCTCTATTTACCAACACACGCCCAAAATGGATCGTTCTATCTTCTTCATAAATACGCGTATAAGCAGCCACATTCCCTTCCTCATCTTTGAAATAGGTGTGCCAAGCTTGTACATCAACATCATCCACTTATTGGTAAGGACAATTTTGCTCTACTACAAAAACAGCAATACGTTCTTTTACGATTTCATAAAACTCTTGAGTCGTTAAATCAGCAAATTTTTTTACATAGTGTTCCATTTGAACATCCCCCCAGTTTTCTCTTTTTTATCAGAATACCGATTTCATAACAAAAAAGCAAACGAACCTTACAAAAAAATAGGCTCGCTTGCTTTTTAAACTGCTTCAGTTAAAAATTCGATCTCTACTGTGCGAGTAAGTACATCTGAATAACTGTAAGATACTCGTTCAAAAGAATTTTCCTCAGGATCCAAATCAACAACGAATACTGAAGAATAGGTTTCTGTTAAAACGCCTCGGCGTTCTGTTTGACGCTTTCTTCCTGTCTGAGCAACCAACATAATTGGGCTGCCGATACGACCTTCTAAATCTTTCTTGATTGTAGCTAAAGTTGTTGGCATACAGTTCACCTCATTGCTAATATACCATACTTTTCAAAAATTTTCGAGTTTACCATATAAAAAAAAGAAATGCAATAAAAATAACTAAGAAAAAAATGAATAATTCTCTAAATTATTCCTCATTATAGTTTTTTAGATGTTGTTTTATTTTAAATTTCACGCGACTATACGCACTTTTTACTTGTTTAATATCCATCGCAAGTTCTTCTGCCATCACCTTGAAATCGGTTCCTTGCATATAGTAATAAAATATTTTTGCTTCTTTTTTGAAAACTTAATCTCACAATCTTCTATCGCCTCATTTAGTAATAAACGTTGCATCGCCAGAGGTTCTTGAGTTGTTATTTCTGCTAAAAAATCTGGTCCTTCTGTTTCGATTTTTTGTTCAATGGACAATTCATCTTTTTGGTCTCTTCGTTTCAAGGCATTTTGCTTTCTTAATAGAGAATAGATTTGATTGCTAATAATACTTTTGTAATAACTCCCGAAACTAACACCTTTGTTATTTTCATAAGTTTTTAACGCTTGATACAAGGTAATTCTGGCTTCTTGTTCCCAATCTTCATAAACATAATTTCTCAAGTAATACATATTTTTTAAGCGCAATAAAAGTGGAAAATATTTTTGATACAGGGAAGCAAATGCTTCTTCATCACAGTCACGTGCGGCACGCAATAACTCCTCAGACATAAAATAATTCCTCCAACTCTTTCGATTATGGAGGAATCTTATCATCAATCATGCCGTATACTAATCATATCACTATGTTATCTATTCTTTTCGCATTAAATCGTCTAACTTTTGGGACAATTTTTCTAATTGTTCTTTGTTCCAAGGTGAATTACGACGAAAATCGATAAATCGCATATTTGTATTATCTTGTGTTATATTTTTCTCAGTTTTTTGGATGGTTTTATAGAGTTCATAAGCAGAAGTGCGCAAAGCTCCTTGCGAAAAGATTAGCCATTGCTCGGCTAAATCACTGGTAGCCACCGTCACTTGTGTCAAACGATCATTTAATTGACCTGTGATTCGTTCAATATAGCTTATCAGCAGTTTCATCTTCTTTTGTAAATACTACTTCTAATTGATATTTTTTATAATTTTGCTGGATACCAGGGACCAATTGTGCATCAAAGACTACAATCGTTTCAATTCCTTCATATTTTGCATAATTTGATAAACGATGCAACGATGCTTCTCTTGCATCAGCTAATTTATCCTGTTTTTTCAGCAAAACGAGTTCTGGCCAAGAGCCAATCATATTGTAACCATCAACAATAAGTAACTGTTTTTTCATCTGCTTATTCCCCCTGTCGTTGAGAGAAAGCCTGGTACATCAAAAGTCCTGCGGCTACGCTGGCATTTAGACTTTGTACATGACCGACCATTGGAATAGTCAAAAGTTCATCCATTTCTTTTTTTAGTCCAGAACTCATGCCTTTTCCTTCGTTCCCGATAACCAATGCAATTGATCCTTTAGCGTTCCATGTCTGGAAGTTCGTGCCGTTCATGTCAGTTCCAAAAACCCAAAAGCCCTTTTCTTTCAGCTGTTTTGTAGCTTGAACAAGATTTGTCACCCTTGCAATAGGTACATGCTCTACTGCGCCTGTTGACGTTTTTGTAACAATAGGCGTGATACCTACTGCACGGTGTTTAGGAATGATCACCCCGTCCACACCACTTGCATCAGCCGTTCGAAGAATGGAGCCAAAGTTGTGGGGATCTTCAATACTGTCTAAAATCACGAAGAAAGGAGTTTCTTTTTTTTCTTTTGTTTGGTCTATCAACTGATCTAACGATAGATACTCGTAAGGTGTAATCGCTAAAACGATCCCTTGATGCACTCCATGGTTGCTCAGTGTATCTAATTTTTGTTTTGGAACCCATTTGACTGGTACAGCTTGTTCTCTGGCAATATTTTTTAATTCTTCTATTTTTTCTCCACGAGAATCTTCTTGTAAAAATAACTTATTTCCTCTACCTTGCTGTAAAGCTTCAACCGCTGCATGATGGCCAAAAATAAAATTATCTTCCAATGAATCTTCTATAGTCTTTACTACTGGTGAATCATCGGATGACATAGATTTATTTCTTTTTTTATGTGACATTGCATTGGCCTGTTGTTTCGTTGATTTTAAATGTTTATTGTTGTTTCGTTCTCTTTTTTCTTTAACCATTTTTTTCACCGACTTTCTGGATACACCAATCAATTAATTCTTCCAACCGCTCTGTCTGGTTCGTCAAATGTAAATAGCCCATCAATGCTTCTAATCCTGTAGCAATCCGATACGTTGTTACATCCGCATTTTTTGCACTCGTATGACTTTTGGCATTTCTCCCTCGACGATAGTAATTTTCTTCTTCTACCGTCATCATATTTTCTTCTAACATTTTTTGATCAAATAAGCTTGTGCATTTGCTGATACATAGGTGGTTGCTGCCTTATGAAGTTTGTTTGGTTTCGTTTCACCTTGTACAATCAAATAATCACGGATATAAACCTCATAGATTGCATCTCCCACATAAGCTAAAACCAACCCATTTAATTGTGTATAATCTCTCATACTTCTCTTCTCCAACGCGTTCCTTGCGGTGTATCATCAAGCAGGATGCCCTTCTCTTTTAATTGGTCACGAATCTCATCACTACGAATAAAATCACGATTTTTTCTTGCTTGTTTCCGCTCTTCAATCAACTGCTCAATATCTTCATCAAGTAATTCATCCGCAGTGAATAAGATACCAAAAATCGATAACCATTGAGTAAACAATGCTTCGCCTTTTGATAATACATTGGTCGATACTACTTTGTTTTCCAAATAAGTATTTAACCATTTTGCTAATTCATAAACCACAGTAATCCCATTTGCAGTATTAAAATCATCATCCATTTCTTCCCTGAAACGTTGTTCGATTTGCACAAGCTCTGCTAAAAGCTGTGAATCTGTCTCTAACGTTTTTTCTGCTGTTTCTAGACGAAATCTAAGATTTTCAAATGTATTTTTTAGTCGCTGCAGATTGGTTGCTGCTTCTTTCAAGGTTGCTTCACTATAGCGGATTGGACGGCGATATTGTGTCGTTGCCATAAAAAACCGTAACACTTGCGGATCAACTGTCTGGATCATTTCATGGACTGTGATAAAGTTTCCTAGGGATTTACTCATTTTCTGATCTTCTTCTCCGATTGTCACATAACCATTATGCATCCAATAGTTTGCAAATTTCTTTCCTGTTTTTGCTTCACTTTGTGCAATCTCATTTTCATGATGAGGAAATTCTAGATCTTGTCCTCCACCATGAATATCAATTGTCTCCCCTAAATGTTTCGTTGCCATCACAGAGCATTCGATATGCCAACCTGGGCGACCTTTTCCCCATGGAGAGTCCCAAGAAATTTCGCCTATCCTAGATTTTTTCCATAAAGCAAAATCCAGTGGATCTTCTTTTTGGTTTTGCTCTTCTCCTGTACGTTGGCTCGCACCAATTTCTAATTCATCAATTGACTGGTCTCTTAATTGTCCATACGATTTGAATTTTCGTGTACGATAATAAACATCTCCATTTGATTCATACCCAAACTCTTTTTCAATCAGTGTCTGAATAAATGCAATAATATCCGATATGTGATCCATCACCCGTGGATTTGCTGTAGCTGACTCAACATTTAATGCTTTCGTATCTTCTTCAAATGCTTGTATAAAGCGTTCTGCAACTTCTGGTGCTGTTATACCTAATTCATTTGCTGCTCGAATAATTTTATCATCTACGTCTGTAAAATTAGAAACATACGTTACTTGATAACCACGATACTCAAAGTAGCGTCGAATCGTATCAAATGCAATCGTACTACGAGCATTACCAATATGGATGTAGTTGTAGACTGTTGGCCCACAAACATACATACCAACTTGTCCTTCTTGGATTGGGACAAATTCTTCTTTTTTTCTGGTTAATGTATTGTAAATTTTTATCATTCTGATCTCCTCACTTTTTCACCATTGATACGCACAACCTTAGCAGGTACACCTACAGCTGTTGCGTTATCTGGGATATCTTTTAAAACCACAGCGCCTGCGCCAATTTTCGTATTTTCTCCAATTGTTACTGGTCCTAGAATTTGAGCATTCGCCGAAAGCATAGCACCTTGTTTGATCGTTGGATGTCTTTTTCCTGTTTCTTTTCCTGTGCCACCTAATGTCACACCATGAAAAAGGACCACATCATCTGCCACTTCCGCTGTTTCACCGATCACGATCCCCATCCCATGATAAATAAAATACACCTTGTCCGATCTGTGCTCCTGGATGTATTTCTACTCCTGTGATAAATCGCCACAATTGTGCATTCATTTTCGCTAACAAATAAAACTTATGCTTATATAAGTAATGTGATACTCGATGCCAAAATAAAGCATGAAAACCTGGATACGTCAAAACGATCTCTAAGGTTGAGCGTGCAGCCGGATCATTTCTTTTTGCTACCTCTATTGCTCGAATAAACCAACTCATCACCACCACTCCTTTCTTTCATTGACTTATGTATCATTCTTATAAACAAAAAAGCGTCTTTAATAATTTTCCTTATTAAAAGACGCTAGCTGGCGTGGTTCCACTTTTATTTATAATCAACGATGATTACCTCTAGCTGTTAACGCATGCTTTTACGTCCTCAACTACCTGAAGAAAAAGATTTTACTTCACTCATCGAGACCACTCCCAGAGGCATTTCAGTGAACGCAGATCAACGACTTTCACCACCCGTCGTCTCTCTTGAAATCAACGTTTACTTACTTCTTTCTGTTCCTCGTGTTTATTTTATTACTTGATTTAAATGTGCTAATGACTTTTCACGTCCAAGCAATTCGATTGTTTCTGGTAACTCTGGTCCATGAATTTGTCCTGAAACAGCTACGCGAATTGGCATGAAAAGATTTTTTCCTTTTACGCCTGTTTCTTTTTGAACAGCTTTGATGGCTGCTTTCACAGTTGGCGCATCAACTACTTGCATTTGTTCTAATTGTGCTTTAAAAGCTGTTAAAACCACTGGGACAGTTTCTCCAGCTAAAACTTCTTGTGCTGCATCATTTAATACGGGATGTTCATTGAAGAATAAGGCTGAAAGCTCCACGATTTCAGCTACATAACTCATTTGTGGTTGGTAAAGACGGACAATTCTTTTTACCCATTCAATCGTTTTTTCATCAGGATTTTCTTGTACTCGTCCATCAGCAATCAAATAAGGCAGACACATATCGGTTAATTGATCCAAATCCATTTCTTTCATGTAATGATTATTTACCCATTGTAATTTCTTCGCATCAAAAGCTGCTGGTGATTTACTTAAACGATTTGGATCAAACATTTTTGTCAACTCTTCTTGATTAAAGATTTCATCTTCGCCAACTGGTGACCAACCTAACAAAGCGATAAAATTGAACATCGCATCGGATAAATACCCTAATTCACGGTATTGTTCAATAAATTGAAGAATTGATTCGTCACGTTTGCTTAGTTTTTTCCCTGTTTCAGAATTGATGATAAGTGTCATATGACCAAATATAGGTGGAGTCCAGCCAAATGCTTCATAAATCATCAATTGTTTGGGTGTGTTGGCGATATGATCATCACCACGTAAAACATGGGTGATCTTCATCAAATGATCATCTACAACCACCGCAAAGTTATACGTTGGCATACCATCACGTTTTTGGATCACGTAGTCACCACCAATGTTATCTGGTTCAAAGGTGATATCGCCTTTTACTATATCTTTAAATGTGTATTCTGTGTTACGTGGCACACGGAAACGAATCACAGGTTCTAGTCCTTGAGCTTCTTTTACTGCTTGCTCTTCTGGTGTCAGATTCGCACATGTTCCTGCATAATGAGGCATTTCCCCACGTGCTCTTTGTTCTTCACGTGTTATTTCTAATTCTTCTTCTGTACAATAGCATTTGTATGCCCGATTGATTGCAAGTAGTTGATCAATCAAAGGCTGATAAATTTCTTTTCTTTCAGATTGACGATAAGGTCCATATTCTCCAGGATTTTCAGGAGATTCATCCCAATCGATACCCAACCAAGCCAAATTTTCCAATTGGCTTTTTTCACCATCTTCAATATTTCGTTTTTGGTCTGTGTCCTCAATACGAATAATAAAGTCTCCGTCATTATGACGAGCAAATAGATAATTGAATAATGCAGTTCGAGCATTTCCAATATGTAAGTGCCCTGTTGGACTTGGTGCATAGCGTACGCGTACTTTCGTCATTTTCTTCCTCTTCTTTCAAACTAGTCTTTAAGAGATATGGCACAAAGGGTTTTGCTTTTTTCGAACGAAACACTGGATCAAAGGATCTCTTTGTTTCAACTGACCATATTTCTTGTCGGCTTTTCAGCAATAAATAAAGCCACTCAGCACAAATTTTACCTTTAATAAGAGAAATAGTAAAGCCAACTGGTTGAATTTCCTCAACAGTTGGCTATTTTTTCTTTATTCAGGCATGTTTGCTTTTTTCTGTATCTTTTTTATTGTCGATCCCACGTCCTGCATGAGCTGGTTTAGCAAAAATCATACGTCCAGCTGCAGTTTGCAAGGCGCTTGTAACGACGACATCAATCTGCTCATTCATGTAATGCTGTCCATCTTCAACGACGACCATGGTTCCATCATCTAAATAAGCAACTCCTTGCTGACGCTCCGTTCCAGCTTTCACTACTAACACGTTCATATTTTCTCCTGGAATAACGACAGGTTTTACAGCATTGGCTAGCGCATTAATGTTCAGAACCGGAACATTTTGAAACTCTGATACTTTGTTTAAGTTGTAGTCATTTGTAACGATCACACCATCTAGAAGTTTTGCCAATTTGATCAATTTGCTGTCCACTTCAGTGATTTCTTCAAAATCTCCGTCATACATCTCAACGGATATTCCTTCTTCTTTTTGTAACGCATTTAAAATATCTAATCCACGGCGACCACGTACTCTTTTTAGGCTATCTCCAGAATCAGCAATATATTGTAATTCATAAAGAACAAAATTAGGGATCATCAAAGTTCCTTCTAAAAAGCCTGTTTTCGTGATGTCATAGATTCGTCCATCAATGATAACACTTGTATCTAGTATTTTATATTTATGAAAATTTTCTCCTAGTTTTCGATCAAGTAATTGACTTTCTATTTGGCTAGGCGTTTCTTGTTCCACTTTTTTATTTCGTGGACCAAAGATTTTTTTCCATTCCTCAATTCGAGTGGTGCCCATCCTTAAACCTAAATAACCTAAGATAACCATCAATAAAATTGGTAAAACACTATTTACAAAAGGAATCTTTAAATTATATAACGGTGTTGAAATAACCACGCCTAAAGTTAAACCGATAATACCGCCGATTGCGCCAAACAGTAGATAAGTCAAACTGACTTCGCTTAATTTTTCTTCAATTTGCTTGATAACAGCTGAAATATGGTTTGCCAATAGTAAAGACAATAGAAAAAAAATAAGTGCACCTAATAGACTATTGGTAAATGTATTATTCAGCCATCCATTTGATTGCTGACAGATTGTCTGCCAAGCTGTTGGTAAAAAAGAAATACCTATGCTTGCCCCGACAATGATCATCAACAGAGTGATGACACGTTTTTGCATACTCTTTCCTCCATTTTTCTATTTTTTAGCGAAAAACTCGCTTTAACGTTTCAGCTAAGGTTGCTACTCCCACAACTTCAATGCCTTTTGGAGGATTCCACCCACCTAAATTATTTTTTGGCAAGTATACTTTTGTGAATCCCAGTTTCTGCAATTCTTTCACCCGTTGTTCAATATGACTGACCCGTCTAATTTCACCTGTCAATCCAATCTCACCGATAAAACATTCAGTTGGTTGTGTTCCCTTTTCTTTATAGCTTGAAGCAATGCTGATCGCAATTGCTAAATCAATCGCTGGCTCATTTAATTTTACCCCACCTGCTGCTTTTAAGTAAGCATCTTGATTTTGTAAAAGTAAACCTGCTCGTTTTTCTAATACAGCCATAATCAACGAGACACGATTAAAATCAAGTCCTGTAGTCGTTCGTTTTGCATTTCCAAACATCGTTGGCGTCACAAGGGCTTGGATCTCTAACAAAATCGGACGGGTACCTTCCATTGCCACCACGATGGCTGAACCAGTCGCCCCATCTAAACGTTCTTCTAAGAAGACTTGTGAAGGATTCGCTACTTCTTCTAATCCGTGCTCATGCATCTCAAAAATACCAATTTCATTTGTTGAACCAAAGCGATTTTTCACTGCTCTTAAAATACGAAAACTATGGTGTTGTTCCCCTTCAAAATACAAAACCGTATCAACCATATGTTCAAGCATTCGCGAGCCTGCAATCGATCCTTCTTTTGTCACATGTCCCACGATAAAAATCGCAATTCCATTAGTTTTAGCTATTTTTAATAACTCAGCAGTCGTCTCTCGAACCTGGCTGACACTACCTGCTACGCTAGTAATTTCGGGTTGCGTCATTGTTTGAATCGAGTCAATAATAACGTAATCTGGAGCTATTTGTTCGATTGCCCGACTGATTTCATTCATGTCCGTTTCAGCATACAAATAAAATTCGGTGTTGATTGATCCTAATCGTTCCGCTCGTAATTTAATTTGCTCTGCACTTTCTTCGCCAGACACGTAGAGTACTTTCCCACCAACGTCAGCTAATTGTTGTGAGACTTGTAAAAGAAGTGTCGATTTACCAATACCAGGATCACCACCGATCAAGATCATTGAGCCAGGCACAACGCCACCACCTAGTACACGATTCAATTCGGTTAATTTTGTTTGTACACGAGGTTCTTTTTTGGGAATAACTTCTGCGATTTTCGTTGGTTTCGCCTTTTCTCCAGTTAAACTCGTTCTTGTTCTTCTATCATTTGTATCTGGTTCTATTTCTTCTACCATTGTGTTCCATTTTCCGCAATTTGGACAACGACCTAAAAACTTAGGCGAAACATAGCCACAATTTTGGCAAACAAATTGGACTTTCGCTTTTTTTGCCATTGTCTCGCCTCCTTTAAGTTATAATTTTCAAGTTAAATGAATCATAAACTTATTAATTTGATGAACCAAAGCCACCTTTGCGCTCATGTACTGTTTGATCCTGATCAGCTTTTAAAAATGGTAAGAAAATCCCTTGTCCGATTCGTTCTCCTTTTTTGATAACTACGTCTTTAAAACCAAAATTTGTAAATTGAAACATGATGTGACCTTCATTTGCATCATTATTATAATAATCACTATCAATCACACCTACTCCGTTACTTAAAACTAAAAAACGCTTCAACGGATTACTTGAACGATTGGCTAACTGTAAAAATTCATCTTCTCCCATATATGCTTTGATCCCAGTAGGAACAAGAACTGGTTTTAGTTTCTTTTCTTCAACGGATATTGTCTCATTTTTTAGGACTTCTGTCATAGCAGCCATTCCGTGTTTTAACCCAGCCTTCCAAATACTCGGAATAACAATATCTTCTGCCGCCTCAAAATCATACCCAGCCGCATGATGAGTTGCTCGTTGAGGTAATTGTATCTTTTGTTGTGTATACGTTGAAATAACTTCAAATCCTCTTTTTCTCACCGAATTTCCTCCCAAAATAGACTATATTTATTTTACCATATTCATGATACCAAAAGGACGACTTAAAAAATTCTTCATTAATTTATGTTAAGATGAATAAAATACTGCTGTAATAAAAAAATAAATTTTATACATGACTTTATGGAGTAAAACAAGTAGAATAGAACGAAATCAATCCATGTATTTATTAGTCGAGGTGTCACATGAGAAAAGAAATTACAACAGCCAAAAGAATTGTTATTAAAGTAGGAACGAGTACATTAATCTATCCTACTTGCAACATCAACTTAGCAGCAATTGATCAACTTGCTTTTGTCTTATCTGATCTCCGTAATCGAGGAAAAGAAGTCGTCTTAGTATCATCTGGAGCCGTAGGCATGGGCATGCATAAAATGAAACACACAAAACAACCATCAACTATACCAGAACAACAAGCCATTGCGGCGATCGGTCAAGCTGAATTAATGAATATATATAATCAATGTTTTAATGTATATAACCAACAAACTGCTCAGATCCTTGTTACTCGAGATGTCATTGATTTCCCTCAAAGCCGAATCAATGTGATCAATACACTTGAACAATTATTAGCTATGAAAACAATACCGATAGTTAATGAAAACGACACAGTCGCGATTGATGAGCTTGATCATTCCACCAAATTTGGTGATAATGATCAATTATCCGCAATCGTTACTGAGTTAATCTCAGCTGATTTATTAATTATTTTATCTGACATTGACGGGTTTTATTCTGCTAATCCTGCCACCAATCCAGAAGCAACGATGTATCAAACTGTCACAATGATTGACGAGAAACTTATGGCACAAGCAGGAGGAGCTGGCAGCACTTTGGGTACTGGCGGTATGTATAGTAAACTGCAGGCTGCTTTGCGGATCTTTGAGGCAGATCGCGCAATGATCTTAGCCAATGGAAGTGATCCCACCGTTATTTTTAACATTTTAAATGGAGAAGAAATCGGTACATTATTTAAGGAGGAAAAGGTATGACGAATTTAATCCAACTTGGAAAAAATGCAAAACGCTCGGCACAAACCCTTGCTTTGATGGAAACAGTGCAAAAAAATGACCTACTAAACCAAATGGCATTAACTCTTAAAAAAAATCAAGGAGCCATACTTGAAGCAAACCAAAAAGATTTAGACCAAGCGATTGAAATCAACATGAGTGAAGCAATGCAAGACCGTTTACGTTTAACACCTGAACGGATTCACGAGATGGCAGAAGAAATAAATAAAATTGCTCGATTAGATGATCCAATCGGAAAAGTAGAACAGATGTGGAAAAATGCAGATGGCTTACTTATAGGAAAAAAACGTGTTCCTCTTGGTGTGATCGGAATCATTTATGAATCCAGACCGAATGTTACGACCGATGCAGCTAGCTTAGCTTTCAAATCAGGCAATGCGGTTATTTTAAGAGGTGGAAAAGATGCCTTCTTTTCAAATCAGTTGCTTGTCACTTTACTTCAGGAGACATTAATAAGTGCTGGGTTATCTCCTCATGCTATCCAATTCGTGGATGATACTTCTCATGAGACAGCTACGCAATTAATGAAACTAACAACCTATCTAGATGTTTTGATCCCTCGTGGAGGAGCAAAACTGATCCAGCGCGTAAAAGAACAAGCTACTGTGCCTATCATTGAAACAGGAACAGGCAATAACCATGTCTATGTAGATAAAGATGCACAGTTAACAATGGCTGTTGATATTATCGTGAACGCTAAAGCTTCGCGTCCTTCTGTTTGTAATGCAGCTGAAACTTTACTCATACATTCAGAGATTGCGCCTTTTTTTTTACCAGTTATCGAAAAAGCACTCGTTGATCAAGGTGTCACGCTGCATGCAGATGCACGTGCGATGGAATATCTAGAAACTGCCGCACTCGCAGATGAAACAGACTGGGATACTGAATATTTAGATTATATCTTAGCTGTGAAAGTTGTTGATTCGTTGAACGAAGCCATTGCCCATATCAATCAACACAATACGAAGCATTCTGAAGCCATCGTTACCGATAGCTATCAAGCAAGCCAACGATTTTTAAATGAAGTAGATGCTGCTGCTGTTTATGTGAACGCCTCTACTCGCTTCACTGATGGCGCTGTTTTTGGATTTGGTGCAGAAATTGGCATTTCTACTCAAAAATTACATGCACGTGGTCCGATGGGGCTAAATGAATTGACCTCAACCAAATATATCATTTATGGAGAAGGTCAAACCCGATAAAATGTTTCACACGAAACATTTATAGGCTTCAAAATAAAATAGAGCAAAATTTTTCTTTATTTTTTATTTTGAAAAGTTTTCTCGTTAGAAAGGTCCTACTATGCTCGAAATTTCAACCATATTTTTTGTCTATTTAATCTCTTTGAATTTAGCTTCTTTTTTAGGTGGCGCTTTTAGCGATTTTCTTTCAATTACAAAGAAGGAGCCATGTTACCCAAAAAAATGGCAAAATCAACTCCAAAAAATGGAGCTGAAAGGGATCGTAAGAAGGTTACACGTAAGTTATATGATTGCTCTAAGTATTTTGGCAATTATCAACTATAATCTAGCCTTTCAACACTCGATTGCCTATACTATCACTTTATTGATTGCTGGTATCTTTCATCTTTCGTACAAGTACCAATTGAATAAAGATCATTTAACAAAAAAATTCAATTAAAAAAGAACAAAAAGCCTAGCAACTTAAAAATCCCCTATTCACAAAACAAACGAAAATTTCGTTAACGTTCATGAATAGGTGGGATTTTATTATTAGCACATTTTTTCTAAAAAACAAAGAGAAATATTCTATTTATGAATATACTTTTTTATTCTTCCACCTGCTCATTCTTCGCCAAAAGCGAAAAGCCGTCAAATGTTTCGCCATCGTAATAACGTAGTAATTCTTCAGTAGATAAATTCATCGTCTTTTCTTCTTCTGCATCTGGAAGTAATAGCTCTTGATAAGTTTGGTACATCTCCGCTAACTTTTGTTGCATGATTTTTCTTGATGCCCCACTTGCATTGATGATAGGCAATTCTTTTAGATAACCAGTGTACATAGGACGTTCATCAACCAATTCGATAGGAAGTTCAACTAATGTGATACCCACTTCTTTAAAATAGTCCTCTATCATTATTTTTCCTCACTTTTTTCCTTCACTTATCTTTCATCATAGCATATCTTACGAAGAATTGATTTGTTTCATTGATTTGTTTCATTGATTTGTTTCATCGTATACTCTACTCGCAATATTGTCCCTTTCAAGTAGACAGTTAAAAAATGATACGATTCAGAAACCGAGAAATTCCTATTGTTTATACATCTTACTTTTTAAACACATTCAAAGACTCTCGAATAGCAATAGTTACTTAGCCGTCTCTTTCCCTATAAGCAATCTTCCTCATATCGGCAAATCCAATTAGAAATACTTTTTAGCCACACTGTTCACGACCTAGTATCCATCAAACACTTCTAAAATGACTTGAAATTTTTTTACGGAAAGCATACTTCTTTTATATGTACAAAAACTCCCTGCAAAGTAGATTGGGAAATTTATTTTTCCTCTTCTATCTTATAGAGAGCACACTCCATGCCAGATATAAGGCTTTTTCATTTTACTTATCTTCATCTGTCACAAAATAATTCCGAGGGTTGCACTATGGCATTACCATAATTACAACAAACTAAAAAACATAGCTTTCACTTAGTTTTTCACCAATAACTCTTGCAATAAAAATGGTGTACACAAGCTAACTCTTCAGTAATAAGTCAAAACCAGAAAAAATGAAAAAGCCATTTTCTCTGCCGTTTCCTTACTACTCAGAGTTAAACATCTTTCTCAAAATCTCTGTTATTTCAATAATTCTTTTAATCCTTCTGGTAAAGAGACAAGTGGTTTACCTAAAGCTTCTTCAAAATCTTTGGAAGAAACATCCAATTGATGATTTTTTATATCTCTTTGGATAGCTATTAACATCTGAATGCCAGATTTAGGAATACCTTCCTGCTCAAGAATTTTCATAAAAGTTTGTTCAGTTGTAGAAACAATTTCGATAGATGATCCAGTAACTTCCTTCAACGCTTTAGCTAACTCTTTATAGGTTACTGGTTTTCCTGACAACTCAAGAATTTCTGGGAAATCTGCACCTGCTAAAGCCTTAGCCGCAACTTCTGCATATTCTCGTTTTAAAGCCCAGCCTGTTTTCCCTTCTCCTGCCGAGTAAACAAATTGACCACTTTTTAATGCACGATGAATCAACGGTAATTCATTTTCCAAATACCAATTATTACGTAAAAAAGTATGATGAATACCAGATGATTTGATGATTTTCTCTGTAAACTGATGATCAGGTGCTAATACACTTGTTGAGTGTTCTACATCGGCAAAACTAGTATAAGCAATATAAGACACGCCACTTTCTTTTGCAGCAGTTACGACATTTCTATGTTCTGCTTGACGATTTCCAGGTACTCCTGAAATGAACAATAACCGATCAATCCCTTTTAGCGCCTGCTTCATCGCAGATAAATCAGCATAATCACCAATACGGACATTCCACCCTTCTTCACTGAATGCTCTTCCCTTTTCCGGAGTGCGTACTAGAACGTAGATTTCATCCTGAGAAACCAGTTCTTTTAAATATTGTTGGGCATATTTACCAAAGCCACCCGTTGCTCCTTTAATCAAATAAGTCATTTTAACCACTCCTTTAAAAAAATGATAAAATTTATTAAAAACCAGCTATGTACATTTATAAGTAACACCCATATCTTAAAGAATATGTTAAGATAAGTCAAATAGAAACCTTGAAAGGAAGATCCTCATGAAATATTCTTTACAATTTAGTGATGCTATTCATATCTTAGCTTATATCGAAACCTTTCAGCATTCCAATTTGTTATCCAGCGAAATGATTGCCAAAAGTATTGGAACAAGCGCAGCCAATGTCCGCAAAATTATGAGTCAACTAAAAAAATCAGGACTGATCATTACCAAAATTGGTAAAGCTGCTCCTTCACTTGCAAAAGAGCCTGCAAAAATCACACTTTTTGATATTTATAAAAGTATTGAAGGAAATACAAATCTGATTCAAGTTGATCCTAAAACCAATCCAAATTGTGTCATTGGAGGAAATATCCAGGAAGCGTTAACAGAAAGCTACTCGAAACTTCAGCAAAAAGTAGAACAAGAAATGACCCAAATCACTTTAGATGCCCTACTTCACAATATTGCTATATTAGAGAAAGAAAAACGTCCTGACAACCAAACACTTATGGGAAAATTTTTATAAATACAAAACGATTAACTATTTTTCTTTCCAATTAAACACGCATTTATTAAATAACAATCTTACTAAAACAGGATACTATCTTTCATCTTTTTTCATTAAACTTTTAAAGGGAAAAATATTTTTTGTAACTATAATAGATTTAGTATATTCCTATTTCTAAAAAAATAGGTAAGTGAGTTTAAATTTATTGAAAAGAATTGACCAAAATATTCACTAACATAGTCACTTATAAATCAATAATTACGAGCAACGTCCACACTTAGAGTATGAAACCAACACCTATGAGGGGCATGCCCTTCATAGGTGTTGGTTTCATGCTCTTTTAAAATAAACTATCTCACCAAAGAAAATAGTTCCTGTACAAAAATAAAATTACACTTCGCGCTTTTGGAATGTATCCAAAAATTCTCTAACTTCATCTGTAGTTTTTGTCCCCATTAGTTGTATCCGTAAATCGTTCGCTCCAGGAAATCCCTTCACATAGATTTTAAAGAAGCGGTGTAAACCAATCATTGAGCGAGGAATTTCTTTCGAGTACTTATCTTGAAGATCCAGTTGCAGTCGCAAAAGCTCTAGTAATTCTTCTGCAAAATGTTCTCGTGGTTCTTTCTCAAAAGCAAATGGGTTTTTGAAGATACCACGACCAATCATGATACCATCCACTCCAAATTTTTCTACTAATGCTATACCGGTTTGACGGTCAGGAATATCTCCATTAATTGTAATAAGTGTTTGTGGCGCAATGTTGTCTCTTAATGTTACAACTTGAGGAATCAAATCCCAGTGAGCATTCACCTTACTCATTTCTTTTCTCGTCCGTAAATGAACAGAAAGATTCACGATATCTTGTCTTAATAAGTGACTTAACCAGCCTTCGAGTTCTTCTTTCTGAGTATAACCGATCCTCGTTTTGACACTTACGGGTAATCCTCCCGCTTTAGCTGCTTCAATCAACTCAGCTGCAACTTCTGGTCGTAGGATCAAGCCACTTCCCTTTCCACGCTCTGCCACATTAGGAACAGGACATCCCATATTCAAATCAATTCCCTTAAATCCCATTTCAGCAAGCGCTATACTCATTTCTCTAAAATATTCTGGTTTATCACCCCAGATATGAGCGACCATCGGCTGTTCATCCTCCGTAAATGTTAACCGACCTCTAACGCTCTCTTTTCCATCGGGGTGACAGAAGCTATCTGAATTAGTAAATTCTGTAAAGAAAACATCCGGTCTTCCTGCCTCTTTCACTACATGACGAAAGACAATATCTGTGACATCTTCCATTGGTGCTAATACAAAAAAAGGCTTCGGTAACTCTGCCCAAAAATTTTCTTTCATTTAAGCCACTCCATTTCACTGGAATTTCACCAGTCACTTTATTTCGTAATTCTAAAAAAACAGGATTATTATACTAGGAATATGTAAAAGAAGCAAAATCAGTGCTTCATCCTATTATTCAATCAATTTTTGATAAGCTAAACGTTCATTGTCCACATAATCATCTACGTAAACAATTCCACATAATGTAAAGCCACAATGATTCATGATTCGTTGCATTCCAATATTTTTTTTATGCGTGTCTACTCTGATTTGTGACATTCCCAACATCTTTGTTTCACTCTCTGCAAATTCGATCAGACGATAAGCTAACTTTTGCCCTCGGAAATCTTCTGATAATGCAATACGGTGGATCGTTGTATATGGATCCTTTGCTTTTTCCCAGCTTCCCTCAAAAATCTTTTGATAATTTTTATCCGGAGTCTTTTGCAAAGCCAACGTACCAGCGACGATACCATCTACTAAGAAAACATATCCCCACGATTTCTGAATGTCTTGCTTAATTGTTTCTTCATTTGGGTACCCATTTTGCCACTGCGGACTACCATTGATAGCTAATAAAGATTTTGCATCGTTGATCACCTTCATAACCGCTGGAACATCTTCTAGCGTTGTTTTTCTAAATACAAGAGACATTTTCATTCACTCCTTTTTGTTTTCCTATTTTAATACATAGAACAAGTTAGGAGCAACAACAAATGGCTTTCTTTTCTATCACTTAATTGAATAAGTTCCTAGCTTCTTAACCCACGCCCTTTATTGATTAAATACCAACAAAGCGAATAAAGTACAACAATAAATAAAACTAGTATGGTGATTGAGATGGTAATAGGTACATCCGTTGTCCCAAGAAAACCATATCGGAAACCTGAAATCATATACACGATAGGATTAACTTTTGAAATTGCCTGCCAAACCGGTGGTAACATAGAAATCGAATAAAAGACCCCACCAAGATAAGTCAACGGTTGAAGGACAAACGTTGGTACAATCGACACGTCATCATAAGACTGGGCAAATATCCCATTGATCAATCCTGCTAATGAAAACAAAATAGCCGTCATCAACAAAGTAACGATAACAGTCCACCAATAACAAAGCCCCAAATAATAACATGTGTTGGCACTGGTGCCACTAAAATTTCTTCAATGTTTTTCTGGAATTTTTGCGAGAAAAAAGAAGAAGAAATATTGGAGTATGAGCTGGTGATCGCTGACATCATGATTAACCCAGGAACGATAAACTCCATGTAAGAAAATCCGCCCATGTCGCCAATTCTCCCCCCGATCATTTTCCCAAAAATTACAAAATAAAGCGAGGTAGTGATAACCGGTGGGACTAAAGTTTGTACCCAAATACGCAAATAACGATTCGTTTCTTTAATTGCTAAACTTTTTAAAGCTGTAAAATAAAGACTAAACATTTTTTTCCTCCACATGACCTTTTTCATCGGTGATTTTCAAGAATAATTCTTCTAAGCGGTTCGATTTATTTCTCATCGAAAGCACCTTTACTCCTTGTTCACTCAATTGCTCAAAGATTCCATTTACTCCTTGATTGCGTTCTACTTCCACAGCAAGCGTGCGTTCATCCTCAAAAGAACTATTGTATCCTTGGAGAACAGGTTCCTTATCATAAGGAGCTAAATCAAAAATAAATGTTTCAAATTGTAACTTAGAAAGTAATGATTTCATACTTGTATTTTCAATCAATTCACCAGATTGGATAATCCCGATATTTCGACAAAGCATTTCCGCTTCTTCTAAATAGTGAGTCGTCAAAATAATCGTTGTGCCTTTTTTATTTAACTCACGTAAGAATTCCCACATTTCTCTTCTTAACTCAATATCCACACCTGCTGTAGGTTCATCCAAAATCAATAATTTTGGTTCGTGCATCAACGCTCTAGCAATCATCAAACGTCGTTTCATTCCACCAGAAAGCATGCGTGCACGGACATTTCTCTTTTCCCATAGATTGGATTGTTTTAAATATTTTTCACTACGTATTAATGCTTCTTGCCGTGAAACGCCATAATACCCTGCCTGATTCACTACAATTTGTTGAACTGTTTCAAAAGGATTAAAATTGAATTCTTGAGGAACTAACCCAATTTGTTGTTTTGCTCGAACTAATTCAGTATCAAGGTCGTAACCAAAAACTTTCACTTCCCCAGAGGTTTTATTAACAAGTGAAGTGATAATACCAATTGTTGTGGACTTTCCAGCACCATTTGGCCCAAGTAGCGCATAAAAATCGCCTTCTTCTACCGTCAAATCAATACCTCGTAATGCTTCAACTCCCGTTGCATATGTTTTTTTTAAATTTTTTATTTCAAGAGCCTGTACCATCTATTAACAATCCCCTTTTCCCATCTCGTTCTCGATTCTCTATTGTACCACGGAATGGCTTAAATAAACGAAGAAAATTATTAAAAAACGATGCTTAAAATAAAAAAACTTTCCTAGCTCATAGGCTTACTTTTAGCTATAGATTTACCTTTCAACACCTTCAATTTTACGAAAAGAAAAGACACAATCAGGTTTGCATGTGATTGGCATAAACATCCGATAATTTAACACCGCTGCTGTAACTCCTAATTCTCCTAATAATTTCCAGACATTCATCGCTTCAGCTGTCTTCTTTTCTAATCTACTGATAATGAAGTCACATGAAATAAATAGTAGCATAAACATTATAATCAGGGAATCAAAGATAATTTCTGCTTCTGAACCCTTTTTCACTCGGAAAGTAACACCAAATTTTAGAATATTTTTTAATGGTTTAACATTCTTTTATAAACCAGTTTGTAAAGGTGACTGGATTTTTGCTAATTGATTTCGCCGTTGAAACTAAGTAATCCATATTGTTAATCTCTATCAGTAAAATAATAAACCCAAGAATCATTAATATAATAAACATTTTGTGAACTCTCATGCTTTCCTAGCTTTTGTTGATTTAACTATATGAAAGAATCGTAAACATAGACAGCCTTTTTTGAATAGGATCACTTTCTAAGCTAACAAACCGTCAGTTTTTCATTATCTTATTAAACAGTTTGTGAATCGACTGGTTCATCTTCTAAATAAAAAAAGGAGAAGGTATTTTACTCCTCACTCCTTTAGTACATAAATCATCTATTTTTTATGGAATCTTACGCACATTATAAGTCACTTGGACACTACTTCCAGCTTCATCACCTTTGAAAAATGCAGTACCAGCAAGGCTTGAAGAAGTATAAATATCGTTTCCATAAGCGAGGATATCATCTCCATTTGCACTATCAGATTCTCTTACGACTGCTTTAATTCGTATTTGAGAAGGAACTGGATTAAATGTTCGCAGATTTTTATCATAACTTTGGACCCAATCCATAGTGACGGCGTAGTAACATCGCCATAAGTTTCCATTAAGTAAGAATAGCTTAACTATATCATGATCCGATTGAATGCTTAAACAATCATATTAAAGTATTAAAACGCAATGTCTATGGTTTCAGAAACTTTTACAATTTCAAACTACGCATTCTGGTTCGTCATGGAAGAACATTTTTAACCAAATAAAAAAGAGTATAGGACAAACATCTATGAGGGGCATGCCCCTCATAGATGTTTGTCCTATACTCAATAATTCTAAACTTTCTCTTTACCAACATTATTTGATAAAGAGGCGCAAGTTTCCAAGATCACTGACGACTCTTTTTTCACTGTTATTCAAATACACGCCATGTGCGATTTTGGTCAAAATACATAGCTTCTTCCTTGGCATTTTCTACTAATTCCCCAGGATAATCCAACACTTTTAATAAGGCAATCGCATTTCTTGTTGTGGCTGGACCTTTTTTCAATCGAAAGTCAAAACTAATCCCCTTTTCTGCTGTGACTTGTTCCTCAAAGTGAACATTCTCGCATTCATTTTTCAAGATCTCAGTCAATTCAATATCGTGTGTCGCCACAAAAGCTAGTGAAGGATAATCTGCCAACCACCTTACTACTGCTGCAGAAGAAGCAATCCGTTCGATCGTATTGGTTCCCTTTAAAATCTCATACACAAAACAATAACATCTTTCGCCTTTTTCTACTTGATCTAGTAGTCGTTTAATCGATTTGATTTCTGAAACAAAATAACTATCTCCTACAAACAAGTCATCTTCGATCGCCATAGAAGTCAGTACGTGACCATGCTGCAAGGTAAATTTTTCTGCTAGGGCTGTTTGGATCGTCTGTGCTAAGATACAATTGATCGCAATACTTTTCACGTAAGTAGATTTACCTGAAGCATTCGAGCCCGTCACTAAGATATTCTGGTGCCAATCTACTGGGTTCACTACCGCTTCTTTCAAGAGGGGATGATATAAATCTTCTGCCTCTACTCCATTATTCATAAATTCTGGCTGACAGGTAATAGGCATGTAGGTACGGTAGTTGAGGACCGCAGCCGCTACTTCCATTTCTCCTAATAATTCCCAAACCTTCATTGCTTCTTTCGTTTTTTTCTCTAACCTACTAATAACAAAGTGATAAGAAATAAAAGGTAACATGAACATCATATTGACATAATCAAATAAAATTTCTGCTTCCGACCCACTCTTAACTCGAAAAGAAAACCCAAATTTAGGGATATCTTTTAATGGTTTGACATTTTGCCGTAATTCATCTCGAACCGGTGTAGCAATCTTTGCTACTTGATTCGCTGTTGAGATCGTTGATACTAGGTAACCCATACTATTGATCTCAGTTTCTAATGTCTGTTTCTTTACTTGATAATAAAGTGTGTTAAAAATCAAACTACCAATCGCTAGATAGATACCTAAGACTTGTCCAAATAATAATAAAATTAAGCCAATGATCGGTAAAAGACCTAAAAAAGTATAAAAGCCGACATGTCCAATCTGTTTACTTTGACCATCCGCTAAATATTGCTTCGTAAAATTACCATCTTTTTTCCCTAGTCGTGCAAATTGATATTGGATTTTTTCTCTTGTTTGAGGATTTTCTTGGTAAAAAGTAATTAGCTTCTCTAATTGTTGATCTTTCCCAAAGTCAAAGCTCCTCAGCCGTTGATACAAAGCTTCTGAACCAATACTAGAGTACGTCAGGTTGATTCCTTCAAAAACTTCAAACATATCCAAATCGTACCACGTCAAATCATCCACTTCACTTGACCATGAACGAAATTCTTTTTCTGTGAGCCAAGCTTCCTTTAAACTTTTTTCTTTATCAAATCGAGGTTGATAAGGCACTCTTCCCCACTTCTTATGGATACTTTCTTTTAATTTTCGGCGTGCATTGAGATCTAGAGCAATGAGCAAAACTATTACACCACAAATCAATAGCACAATAAATGTTTTTTGATCCATACATTTTTCTCCTATTCTGTTTTCCATTGGATAAAGTATAGCATTGTTTGAACCCTTCCCCACACCGATGTTTTTTTCAAAATACTCATATCTTTTTTTATCCGTTTTAAAAATTAAATTGGCAAATAAGTATACTCTACGATAATTTGAACTATACTTTACTTCTGTTGACAGGGCTTCTTTACTAGTGATAAATATTTTGACATCATTTTTTTTAGTTGACTTTCCAATTAGGTAAATCCCAATGCGAGGTTTTTTCTCAATTTTTAACTCAAAACGATTCAAGAACTGTCCAAGCTTCTGAATATCTTGATAAATTGTTTTATTCGAAACATTGAGTTTTTCACTAAAGAAACTTGCTGGTTGAAAACCCTCCTCCTCTAAAAGTAATTCAATTAACTGACTCTCGCGCTTTGATAACATCCATCATCACCCCAGAAAACGTTTTCCTTGTCTATATCATAGAGTTTTTCTCACTAAAGATAAATGCGTAATCTGTTCCACATTAAAGTGGAACAGATTATTACGACTCTATACTTTTTGATGTTGGTGAAACTTATCCATATCTTTTTTACGATTTAAAATAAAAAAACATCTTGAAATCCTTTAGAATTAAGTTAATCAATTCATATAGAAGGATTCAAGATGTCCTATGCTCAAGCTTATCAAAGATACCTTAACTATTCTAGGACCAAAAGTTTATTTCGAAGAGAAGTATTTTTTGATTAAAAAATGAACAGAAAGTAATCCCTTCTGCCAATTCGTTATTCTAGGATTTCTCTTTCCCAACATCATTTGACAAAGAACCAAAAAAATTCGTATCCATTGTCGTACCCAAAAACACAAAAAAAAAGACACTCTCCCAAATTTGGAAAGTGCCTTGAAACGATACAACGGACTGGTACTCGATTTCTCTCGAAATCTCCGTCCCATACTGTATTCATAAGCGAATAAATTCGCAACGACTCCAGCAATTAACGTTTTGAGAATTGTGAAGCTTTACGAGCTTTCTTAAGACCTGGTTTCTTACGTTCGACCATACGTGCGTCACGAGTAAGTAAGCCAGCACGTTTAAGAGCTAAACGGAAGTCAGGATCAACTTCGAGTAATGCACGAGCAATACCATGACGGATAGCTCCTGATTGTCCAGCATAGCCTCCGCCGTTTACGTTAACAAATACGTCATAAGCGCCTTTTGTTTCAGTAACAGCGAAAGGTTGATTGATTACTTCACGCAAGTCAGCATGTGGAATGTATTCTTCAACATCTTTTTTGTTTACAGTAATTTTACCAGTTCCTGGTACTAAACGTACACGAGCAACTGCATTTTTACGACGGCCTGTGCCGATATATTGAACTTGTGCCAATGAAATTCCCTCCTATTAGATTAAGTTTGTAATGTCTAAAACTTCTGGTTGTTGTGCTGCATGTGGATGTTCAGCGCCAGCGTATACATTCAATTTTGTAAATTGTTTACGGCCTAAAGTATTTTTAGGAAGCATTCCTTTTACAGAAGTTTCAATCAAACGACGAGAATTTTTAGCACGCAATTCGCCAGCAGTGATCGACTTCAATCCTCCTGGGTAGTTGCTGTGACGGTAATAAATTTTATCAGTCGCTTTTTTACCTGTTAATTTCACTTTATCTGCATTGATTACGATGACGAAATCGCCAGTGTCCAAATGAGGTGTGAAAGTTGGTTTATTTTTACCACGTAGTACAGATGCAACAACTGTTGAAAGACGTCCCAATGGAACATCCGTTGCGTCTACTACATACCATTTACGTTCTACTTCGCCTGGTTTGGCCATATATGTTGTACGCACGTTAGTTTCCTCCAATTTAAGTTCTGATGTTTGACATACACTTCGAGTTTCCGGGGCTCTTTGTGGGGCAAACAATACCATTTAACATATTACCTTCTAATCCTCTTAATGTCAACGTTTTTCGTTATTAATAAAAAATTCAATTCCTTGAGATAAGAAACAATCGCTTTATAGTTTTTCTATCAAACTTAGCAAATATTAAAGAAGAATTAAGAACATTGATTTTTTTATATCAAACATAACGAATGCATTATAATTAAATAACAAATAAACAAAAATAAATAATTTGTTTATTAAGAATATTTATTATTATATTTGTCAGGAGGAGAAAAATGAAAATAGTTAAAAGAACACTAGCTTTAGGATTGATATTGGGAGTATTAACTTCAGCTATACAGCTCTCGGCTGAAAAGATTACTGCTGAAACAAATGTATCAGTTATTTCAAATACCGGTGAATGGGGAAATGAAGAAGGAAAATTCCCTGACCAAGGTCCAGAATTGATCAAAGAATTTACTCATTTAACTTCTACTAATTGGGAAATGTTAGACTTTTCTGCAAAATGGCAAACAACAGGTACATATACTGGAACACATAATTTAATAGGCGAGCTTTATGCTCAAAATATGCCCGATACAACTCTTACACGGTCTGTCTCTTTAACATCTGGCCAGTTGACAGGCATAAGATATGATGGAACGACCAAAACATGGCCCCTTGTAAGTCCCTTTTCAAAAGCGGAGTCAGTGTGGCGTGTAAATCATTCTCCAGAAGAAGTTAAACTTACCTTTGGCCTCTTTAATGAGTCAATATCACCGTCAGAATTTAAAAGCTTTAAAATAGATATGGTCGTGTTTTTACACTATCATGTGGATGGATGGGAATATATGATGGGTATAAATCCACAATATAAGACACAAACATTCTCATTCAGTTTTTGATAAAAAAGAGATCTCCCTTTAGTTACTTTAATGAAATTTAATTTTTGAGAAATACAATAATTATGTTGGTCTACTTTGAGTGGGAAAAGGGAATTCTCAACAGCTGCTTCCCAGACTTTTGTGAAAATGAACTTTAGTGTCCAGAAACTGCTGAGGGCTAAGAGAGGCCGGGACAGAAGATTATTTCCGAAGGATGTGTTTCTACTCATGCCGTTTATATGTATTTAAAGTGTGAAACAAAAGAGAAATTTACTTTTGTTTCACACTTCTCAAAACTATTCAAGTTTAGCAAGCCTTGAAGTCTCGTTTTTATACTGAGAAGTCAACTTCTTTGAGTTTTAATCACTTAAATGAGACTCGCTGTTTTCAAACATTTCAACTATTCTATCCGAACAAAAACTTAATATTCGGAGGTTCCCTAAAAAATGGCATTCATTTTTGCTTACATAAAAATAATTAGTTTTATACATCAATTTCTGGTGCTTTTCCTAAATGTGCTTGGATCATCCAAATACGTTTTTCAGTTGCTGTTTTGAACTCGATAAAAATATCTTGGGTTGGATCATCGCCTTCCTCGCCAGAAACTTCAATCCCTTTTTGATAAAGGTCAGCTAAATAGCGATAACCTTTCACAAGTGTTTCTAAACGTTCTGGGATGGTACGATCCCAACGACCAATTTCATCAGGAATTTTTGTGTTATCTGCAAATTCACGCAAGGTTGAGTAAGGAGAACCATCTAATGTAATCAAACGTTCTGAGACTTCATCTAATTGACCATTTAAGTCATCCATAAATTCATCCATCATTGGGTGTAATGTCAAAAATCCTGGACCTCTCATATACCAGTGTGTTTGGTGAACAACAACTGACATTTGGCTCAAATCTGCGACTAGTTGATTCAATATTTCTTTTGTTTGTGAAAATTTCATTTTATTTTCTACTCCTAGCTATTATTTATAATAAAAGCATAGTAAATTTTGCTACAAAAGTACAATAAAACCAATTAGATGAGAACGATTTTCATCAAAAATTTACCTTAAAAAATTTTTCTATTTATTAAAAAAATTTTGTTTTGCTTCATCAAGCATTTAACCTATGAGTCAAACTCTCGCGCCACAATGGAAATTTTCTTCATCCTATTCTTCACCTAAATTAAGTACTCAACGTTTTGCGTAGTTCCGCCAATGGCTGGTATATGCTAGCTAACTGTTTTTGTGTTTCAACAAAAACAGGATAGATTTTTTGGTAGACTGCTTGCACATTGGATTGGACCAAAACTTGGGAATCTAGTTGAATTTTTTCAATCGTTTCGCTTAAATCTTGGATTTTCCCTATACTTTGCCAGCCTAAAAAAACGGCTCCTAAAGCCGAAGCTTCTGATACGGCAGGAAAAATAAGTGGATAACCAAGCACATCAGCCATCAACTGGCGAAACACAACCGATTGTGAAAATCCCCCTGTAGCTCTGATTTCTGTCAATTGTTCTTCTTTACAAATACCATTCAAAATTCTTTTGAGATTGAGACAAATACCTTCTAAAATAGCACGCATCATCTCTTTTTCGGTATGATCTCTTTGCAAACCTAACAAACTACCTGAGGCTTCTGCTTCCCACAAAGGAGCTCTTTCTCCTAATAAGTAAGGCTGAAAAAGTAATCCGTTTGCACCAGGTGGTACAAACGCAATCGCTGAAAGAAGAGCATCATAAGGATTTTCATTATTATCAAGGGCTTTTTGTGTGACTTCTTGTAGCAATGTTTGACTTGCCCAATCAAAGATTCCTGCGCCATTACTGGTGGCTCCACCGATGACCCAATGTGTGCGATCAAGTACATAACAAAAGGTTTCCATTTCTGGATGTAGCTGTGGTTGATCCGTAATAAATCTGATTGCCCCACTCGTTCCAACAGTTAATGCAGCAATATTTTCTCCAAATGCTCCTAATCCTAAATTAGATAAGGGCCCGTCAGCTCCACCTAAAACAAATGAAGGATCATTTTTCAAACCTAAACGCGTTTGCATCTCTTGCATCAAACCATTTATTCTAGCTGTAGGTGGCAGTAATTCGGGTAACTGATTTTTATTGATGGCTAAAAATTCTAGCGCTTCTTTGGCCCAAACAAATTGATGGATGTCAAAATAGCCGGTACCCGAAGCCGTGCTATAATCACACATCAATCGTCCAAAAAAGCGATAAAAAATGTATTCTTTGATTCCTATAAAGTACTGCGCTTGACCTGCCAGTTCTGGTTGTGTTTCTTGCAACCATTTTATTTTGACAAGTGGCGTCATAGGATGGATCGGAGTACCTGTTTGTTGATAAAATTTTCTACCTAATGAACGTTTTTTAAATTTTCTGCCTGCTCTTTTGCTCGGTTGTCTGCCCATGTGATCAGGCGAGATATAGGCTGCTTCTTCTCATCTAACAAAATCAAGCT
This sequence comes from Enterococcus lacertideformus, assembly GCA_015680865.1. GTDB lineage: Bacteria > Bacillota > Bacilli > Lactobacillales > Enterococcaceae > Enterococcus_B > Enterococcus_B lacertideformus. The sequence continues at coordinate 93,450 of JADAKE010000023.1, forward strand.
ATGCATCGCAGAAGAAAAAGCAATCACTTCAATTGTTACTTTTTTTGGTAACTGCTTCGTCACTTCTTGAATCACCGTACAAACCCCTTGGAAAATCAATTCTTGATCTTGTTCCGCCATCCCTTGTTTCTCTTGGATCATAGGATTAAGAAAATAGGCTGAAGCGACTACTTTTGCGTGCTCATTGAATGCGACTGCCTTAGTCTGTGTGGTACCAATATCAACGCCGATGGAGATATTCATTTTGTCACCTCTACCAAATTTGCGTAAAAATTTTTCGATTAGGCGTATCTTTCTTTAAAAGGAGGACACGGCTATGTTTCTTTATTTTATCACTGGATGTTGTGTCGGTTCGTTCTTGTGCTTAATTGCTCAACGCATACCACAAGGTCACTCTATTATTTACCCACGCTCTCATTGTGTCAACTGCAACCACCTTTTATCTTGGTATGAACTCATTCCACTTTTTTCTATCTGTTTTCAGCGCTTTCGTTGCCGTCATTGTCGCTGTAGGTTTTCCCTTATTTATTTTATGTCTGAATGGATCTGTGGAAATTTATTCGTCTTACTTTTTTACTTTTCACATGAAATCAATGGCATCTTCATTTTTTGGTTTTTTTCTGCCTTTTTACTTTCTTTAATGGATTGTTTTTACTTAGTGATCGAGTCAAAAACGCTTTATTTTATGTGGTTTGTTTTATGGCTATCTTGGTTAATTACCGGAATGTTTCAATGGTTCAATTTTTCCGTCCTATTATTAGTCAGTTTTTTGCTTGTACGTTATGCTTCGCGTTTTTTAGGCTTGGGAGATGTTTTAGTACTTTTAATTTGGAGTGGGGGATTAAGCATTACATGTTTCATTCACCTATTATTTATTGCTAGCCTCCTTGGTTTTTTGTTCTTCCTTTTATTTTTGGCTAAAAACAAAAAAGAAACGAAATTACCTTTCGTCCCATTTTTGAGTGTTGCTTTACTCTTACTTCATTTGATTTAAAAACCATGAGAAATTTATAATGGTCGATTTGTTGCTAGTAAGACTAGCTTGCTTGTTCCAATAAATGCTTATTTTTTAGCGATAGTTAACTTTCTTATGCGATCGAAGAAAAATAGATTAACCATTTAGCTAAGCCGTTTAAAAAAATAGAATTTTTCAAAAAAACTAGCTACTTCACTGATTTGCACGCAACGATAACTTATTTATTTCATTTACCCATTGTTCGTAATGAATGAGTTCCATTCAGTTGACTTCATTCAATGATTTATCTGTGATTTATTTTTCAGACCAATGGTTACGCAAAAAACTACCTCGACCTGAACCTTCTCGATAAAGATTATAATGAATTTTATTTTTCTTATAGTATTGTTGGTGGTATTCTTCAGCAGGATAAAATTTACTTCTCGGCTCAATTTTGGTTACGATTGGACGATAAGAATCCCCTCGATCTGCAAACTGTCCCAACGCATCAGTTGGATCTGTTTGCTGCCAATAGATCTCAACGAGTTGTTCATAGGAAATGATAGTAGGATCGTATTCGATTTCTACTGCTTCCGTATGACCAGTTTTCCCAGTGGTTACTTGCTCATAAGTAGGATTAGGAACATGTCCACCTGTATAACCAGACGTCACAGAAATAATCCCTGGTTGCGTCTCAAAAGGTTTGACCATGCACCAAAAACATCCACCTGCGAAAACTGCTTTTTTTAACATACAAAACCCTCCTTTTGAACATCATACCTTGATTTACGAAAGGAGGATAACAATTTGTTTGCGGTAGATAATATAGTTATCGTCCATGCATAGTTGATCGCCATCTGAATATCTATATTGAATGAATATTCAATGGCGAATTTTATTTATAAGATGGTATCCTAGCCGGGAACAAATCAAATCAGTAGAACAACCAACAGATATTTTTTCTAAGAGTGCGTTAAAATCATTGAGCACTTACAAAGTTACTGAACACAAAACAGATTCCAGAGGCTTTTTCAATCTCAGGAGTCAGTAATCTCTTGTTATCCTCTTGAGTTTTTCCATAACTGACCAAAATCGACATTTTAAGTAAGCAACAGAAAACAAAAAGTACCCCTCTATCTTGTGATAAATCATAATATAGAATTTCATTGCTAATAAAATAACAAATAGGGAGTAATGAACACAGAGAGTATTATTGATATAAAATTAATAAACTTGATTTTTCTTAAACAAAACCAGAATGAATGAAAGCAATCCCTCCTATGCTTTTGTTTGTCATAAACTTAGATATATCAATATCTTCATAGCGGTTGTGCCCTCCCCTTTTTACCCCCTCCCGGTATTCCCTCGATTTTTTCTATTCATTCTCTTTCGTGGATAACTATCTCTTCTTACTATTTTTTCCACACGAAAGAATAAATGTTTTTTTGTTTTCCTTTGTTTTTATGCTATACTTTTCCACAACTTTTATATTATCAATCACTAAAAATTTTAATGATAGGAGGACACAACATGCTAAAAAAGAATAATCCCACTGACAAACTTCAACCAAATTCACAAAGTAAGTCTGTAAAAGATCCTGACATACTCACGGATCAAGTCAACCAAAACAAACAGAGACTGGAATAATTAATTTATACGGTTACACAACCTTCGCCCCAATGTCCCCAAACACAAGAAGAGATTTTGACACCTCAAGCTCGACCAGCACTCGCATCACTTATTGAAACATTTGGTTTAAATTCGATCATGTATCGCTTATTATCTGAAAAAATATCAACCGATTCGAGCCTACATAACAAAAAAGACAACATTTTGCCTGAGCGATGAACAAAATGATCTAGCACAGAAACTTTTAGTAAGGTTTGCTAAGAAATTCAATGATTCACGACCAATTTTTTCTGTAAGTACAAAAACAAGGAAACGTATGACCCTCTGTAATTAATAAATTTTCAGTTTCGTTTGTTTCCGTCAATTTTAATACAATACTCAAAAAAACAGAGCTAAGAGCTGCAATAAAGTATCGTTTAAATTCTTCTGAATAGGTTATAGCTTTTTCAGAAATTTTATCTATTATAAGGCTTACACCGAAGTTTTTCTACTTATTCCGCTGAAAATAATTGACGCCCATCACTACACCCTCATTTATTTGGTTGTACGATAAAAGACCTCAGATAACAGAATCATACTGACAGTTTTTTGTCAGTGTCTATTATCTGGGGTCCATTTTATATCTTAAGCCCTGGTGATTTAGTAAGTTTTATTTTGTTCATTCATAGCATCTTCTGCAGCCATTTGTGCTTCGATGTCAGAAATACTATAAACATTTTCACTTGCAACTCCGACTTCTTTTGGTTCCATATTACGGTAACGTGCCATACCAGTACCAGCTGGGATGATTTTACCGATGATAACATTTTCTTTCAAACCAAGAAGTGGATCTTTTTTACCTCGGATTGCGGCATCAGTCAAGACACGAGTTGTTTCTTGGAAGGATGCAGCAGATAAGAAGCTGTTCGTTTCTAGTGAAGCTTTCGTAATACCTAGTAAGACAAGACGAGATGTTGCAGGAACCCCACCTGCTACTAATGTATTGTAGTTTTGATCTTTGAAATCTGCGATATCCATCAATGTACCTGGTAAGATGTCTGTGTCACCGGGATACATTACGCGGACTTTACGCAACATTTGACGAACCATTACCTCGATATGTTTATCACCGATTTCTACCCCTTGCATACGGTAGACACGTTGTACTTCACGTAACAAATAGTTCTCAACAGATAATACATCACGAACTTGTAGCAATTGTTTTGGATCAATTGACCCTTCAGTCAATGGTGCACCACGGTGGATCATATCGCCTTCAGCGACTTTCATACGTGCTGTATAAGGAACAGTATACGTACGTGTATCGGTTTTCCCTTTGATTGTTACTTCTTTTGTACGAGTCGAAGCATCTTCTGAGATATCGATGACGTCACCAGTTACTTCGGTAATCACTGCTTGCCCTTTAGGATTACGTGCTTCAAAAATTTCTTGGACACGAGGAAGACCTTGAGTGATATCGTCTCCGGCTACCCCACCGGTATGGAAGGTACGCATCGTCAACTGAGTACCTGGTTCTCCGATTGATTGAGCTGCGATCGTACCAACTGCTTCACCGACTTCTACATCAGAACCAGTTGCAAGGTTACGTCCATAACAATGTTTGCAGACACCATGTTTCGTATTACATGTAAAGACGGAACGGATCGTTACGATTTCAACACCCGCATCAACGATTTGCTTCGCAATATCTTCTGAAATCAATTGATTCCCAGCAATGATCAGATCATTTGTTTCTGGATGACGAACTTCTTTACGCGTGTAACGACCAATCAAACGATCTTCTAATGATTCAATAATTTCATTTCCTTCACGAATTGCTTGGATTTCAAGACCTCGATCAGTACCGCAATCTTCTTCACGGATGATTACATCTTGAGCCACATCAACCAGACGACGAGTCAAGTAACCTGAATCGGCAGTCTTCAAAGCTGTGTCGGTCATACCTTTACGAGCCCCGTGAGTGGAGATAAACATTTCCAAGACAGATAGTCCTTCACGGAAATTCGAAATGATTGGCAATTCCATGATTCGACCATTAGGAGCAGCCATCAAACCACGCATTCCGGCAAGTTGTGTAAAGTTGGAGATGTTACCACGAGCCCCAGAATCAGACATCATGAAGATTGGGTTTTTCGCTTCCAAACCTTCCATCAGTTTTTGTTGAATGCTGTCTTTTGCAGCGTTCCAAACAGCAATTACGCGTTCATAACGTTCGTCATCTGTAATCAGACCACGACGGAATTGTTTTGTAATAGTTTCAACTTGTTTATGGGCATTTTCAATGATTTCTTGTTTTTCATTCAGTACACTGATGTCAGCAATCCCTACTGTAATACCGGCATGTGTTGAATGTTTATACCCTAAGTCTTTCATACGGTCAAGCATCTTAGAAGTTTCTGTTACTTTGAAACGTTTGAAGACTTCCGCAATAATATTACCTAAGTTTTTCTTCTTGAATGGTAAGACTAATTCTTGTTCTTTAATATATGAAGGAATGTCAGTTCCAGCTTCAACGAAGTATTTATCTGGTGTTTGAACAGTCAAGTTGAAATCAGTCGGTTCATTCAGATAAGGAAATTCTGGTGGCATGATTTCATTAAAGATAATCTTACCAACTGTTGTAATCATCGTACGTTCTTTTTGCCATTCAGTAAATGGTTTTTCTCCTAGTGAGTTAGGGTTCACTCCGATACGTGAGTGTAAATGAACGTAGCCATTACGCCATGCGATTACAGCTTCGTTTTGGTCACGGAAGACCATTCCTTCGCCTTCACGACCTTCTTCTTCCATTGTCAAGTAGTAGTTACCTAAAACCATATCTTGAGAAGGTGTTACAACTGGTTTACCGTCTTTTGGATTCAAGATGTTTTGAGCAGCGAGCATCAACATACGTGCTTCCGCTTGTGCTTCTTCGTTCAATGGTACGTGAACGGCCATTTGGTCTCCATCAAAGTCGGCATTATAAGCTTCACATACAAGTGGGTGCAAACGAATGGCACGGCCTTGTACTAAAACAGGTTCAAATGCTTGGATACCAAGTCTGTGTAGCGTAGGTGCCCGGTTAAGTAGTACTGGGTGTTCTTTGATAACGTCTTCCAAGACATCCCAAACTTCGTCTTCTTGACGTTCGATTTTACGTTTTGCATTTTTGATGTTAGAAGCTAGTTCACGTTGAACCAATTCACGCATCACAAATGGTTTAAATAGTTCGATTGCCATTTCTTTTGGCAACCCACATTGATACATTTTCAAGAAAGGTCCTACAACGATAACAGAACGTCCTGAATAGTCAACACGTTTACCAAGTAAGTTTTGACGGAAACGACCTTGTTTCCCTTTCAACATATGAGAAAGAGATTTCAATGGACGGTTACCTGGTCCAGTAACTGGACGGCCACGACGACCATTATCGATCAACGCATCAACAGCTTCTTGTAACATCCTTTTTTCGTTTTGAACAATGATCCCTGGAGCATTCAAATCTAACAAGCGTTTCAAACGATTGTTACGGTTGATTACTCGACGATAAAGATCATTCAAGTCACTTGTTGCAAAACGTCCACCCTCTAATTGCACCATTGGTCGTAAATCTGGTGGAATAACTGGAATAACGTCCATAACCATCCAACTTGGTTCATTTCCTGAAGCACGGAAAGCTTCTAAAATGTCCAAACGGCGGATCGCACGAGTCCGTTTTTGTCCTTGGGCAGATTTCAATTCTTCTTTCAATTCAGCTGCTTCAGCATCTAAATCAACACTATCTAGTAATTGTTTGATTGCTTCTGCACCCATTGCTGCTTGGAATTCTTGTCCATATTGTTCACGTTTTTCGCGGTATTCACGTTCTGTCAACAATTGTTTTTTCTCTAAGTTGGTGTTTCCTGGTTCGATAACCACATATGAAGCAAAATAAATGATTTCTTCTAAGGCACGAGGACTCATGTCTAGAACAAGTCCCATACGAGAAGGAATGTACCAGATATGTGAAACAGGTGCTGCTAATTCAATGTGACCCATACGTTCGCGACGAACTTTTGAACGTGTCACTTCAACACCGCATCGGTCACAAACGATTCCTTTATAACGGATACGTTTGTATTTTCCGCAGGCACATTCCCAGTCTTTCGTAGGACCAAAAATCCGCTCACAGAACAACCCTTCGCGTTCAGGTTTTAAGGTACGATAGTTAATCGTCTCAGGTTTTTTTACTTCACCATAAGACCAGCTTCTGATTTTTTCGGGAGAAGCCAAACCTATTTGCATACTTTCGAATTTATTTACATCGATCAAAAGGGGTTCCCTCCATTTCGTTTAATGGCAAAACCGCAAGGCGGCTGATCAGCGACCGCCTTATAGTTCATAGACCGGATTAGTCTAAATTATCTTCTGCGGTTTCAAAATTTTGGATGATATCTTGTCGTTCATCTTCTACTTGTTCGCTAGCTTTCTTTTCTAATTCTTTGGCAGTTTGCTGTTCAGCAAATTTTGTCAAAGCATCCACTGTGATCAAATCATCATCTTCGTCATCCATATCACGAAGTTCGATTTCGGAATCTTGGATATCCAAGACACGCATATCCAATCCTAGTGATTGTAATTCTTTTACTAATACGCGGAACGATTCCGGTACGCCTGGTTTTGGAATTGGTTCACCTTTAACGATCGCTTCATACGTTTTCACACGACCCACCACGTCATCTGATTTGTACGTCAAGATTTCTTGTAAGGTATAGGCAGCACCATAAGCTTCCAGTGCCCAAACTTCCATTTCCCCAAAACGTTGTCCACCAAATTGTGCTTTACCACCTAATGGTTGTTGTGTAACCAATGAGTAAGGTCCAATTGAACGAGCATGTAATTTGTCGTCGACCATGTGGGCAAGTTTGATCATATACATGACACCAACAGATACTCTACCATCAAATGGTTCACCTGTACGGCCGTCATAAAGGACTGTTTTTGCATCACTAGCCATACCAGCTTCACGAACAGTTTCCCAAACGTCTTCATCGCTTGCTCCATCAAAGACTGGTGTTGCAACGTGGATACCCAATTGACGAGCAGCCATCCCTAAATGCAGTTCCAATACTTGCCCGATATTCATACGTGATGGCACCCCTAGAGGATTCAGCATGATATCGATTGGTGTTCCATCTGGTAAGAATGGCATATCTTCTTCAGGCATGATACGGGATACAACCCCTTTATTACCATGACGACCAGCCATTTTATCTCCTTCATGGATTTTACGTTTTTGAACGATATAAACACGCACAAGCATATTCACACCTGGAGAAAGTTCATCGCCTGCTTCACGAGTAAAGATTTTCACATCGTGAACGATTCCGCCTCCGCCATGTGGTACACGTAATGATGTATCACGTACTTCACGCGCTTTTTCACCAAAGATCGCATGTAAAAGACGTTCTTCAGCTGATAGTTCTGTTACCCCTTTAGGTGTCACTTTACCAACTAATAAATCACCGTCTTGTACTTCGGCACCGATACGGATAATACCCATTTCATCTAAATCTTTTAACGCATCTTCCCCAACATTAGGGATTTCACGAGTGATTTCTTCTGGCCCTAATTTTGTATCACGAGCTTCCGATTCATATTCTTCAATATGGATCGAAGTATAAACATCATCTTTCACCAAACGGCGACTCATGATGATCGCATCTTCATAGTTGTACCCTTCCCAAGTCATGAAACCGACTAAGACGTTTTGTCCTAAAGCCATTTCTCCTTGTTCCATAGAAGGTCCATCTGCTAGTGTATCGCTTTTTTCAACTTTTTCACCTAAATGAACGATTGGACGCTGGTTATAACTTGTTCCAGAGTTTGAACGACGGAATTTCGTTACAGCATATTTATCTAATGCACCGTTGTCGCGACGAACACGGATTTCAGATGCATCAACAAATTCAACGACACCATCATGTTTACATAGTAAAGCGGCCCCTGAGTCATGCGCAGATTTGTATTCCATACCAGTACCAACCCATGGTGCTTGTGGATTAATCAAAGGTACTGCTTGACGTTGCATGTTGGCTCCCATCAAGGCACGGTTGGAGTCGTCGTTTTCCAAGAAAGGAATACATGCTGTCGCTACTGCAACTACTTGCTTAGGCGATACATCCATGTAATCGACTTTATCGATTGAAACTTCTAAGTTTTCACTTTGCGCACGAGCCATTACAACATCTTCAGCAAATGTTCCATCTTCATTCAATGGACTATTTGCTTGGGCAACGATGTAGTGGTCTTCGATATCAGCAGTTAAATAATCAATTTGGTCTGTTACACGTCCTGTTTCGCGATCCACACGACGATATGGTGTCTCAATAAAACCAAATTTATTTACTTTCGCATAACTCGATAAACTGTTGATCAACCCAATATTTGGTCCTTCAGGCGTTTCAATTGGACACATGCGGCCATAGTGAGAATAGTGAACGTCACGTACTTCATACCCAGCACGGTCACGTGTCAACCCACCAGGTCCTAAGGCTGAAAGACGCCGTTTGTGTGTCAATTCTCCAAGAGGGTTGGTTTGATCCATAAACTGAGACAATTGAGAAGAACCAAAGAATTCCTTGATACTTGCAACCACTGGACGGATATTGATCAATTGTTGTGGTGTCAATGTTTCTGTATCTTGGATCGACATTCTTTCACGTACAACTCGTTCCATCCGAGCTAAACCGATACTGAATTGATTTTGTAGCAATTCACCGACTGAACGGATACGACGGTTTCCTAAGTGGTCGATATCGTCCACGTTGCCGATCCCTTCCATCAAGTTTAAGAAATAACTCATTGATGCGATGATATCTGCCGGACGCACTGTTTTCACGGGAGCTTCGGGGTAACCATTACCGATGACATTTACTTCACGTTCTGGATCTTTTGGAGAGAAGACTTTGATAACTTGAACCGTCATTGGATCAGTCACGACACCGTCTTCTGATGGGTAGTAGGTTACTGAATTCAAGCCATTATCGATGAAAGGAGCTAATGTTTCCATTACTTGGTGAGTTAAAACAGTTCCTTTTTCAACGATGATTTCACCTGTTTCAGGATCGACCAATGTCTCTGCTAATGTCAAATTCAATAGCCGTGTTTTCAAATCTAATTTTTTGTTTACTTTATAACGCCCAACGTTTGCTAGATCATAACGTTTTGGATCAAAGAAACGAGCATTTAATAAGTTACGAGAACTATCTGCTGTTTTAGGTTCACCTGGACGTAAACGTTCGTAAACATCTTTCAAACCTTCTTCTGTTCTTGAGTCGCTTGCATTTTTGTGTAAATCTTTTTCAACAGTGTTACGCAAAATTTCGCTATCTCCAAAGATTTCAAAAATTGTATCGTCGGAACCAAAACCTAATGCACGAACCAATACCGTCAACGGAATCTTACGTGTACGATCAATACGTACATAAGAAATGTCTTTCGCATCAGTTTCCATCTCTAACCAAGCCCCACGGTTAGGAATAACAGTTGAACCAAATCCTTCTTTTCCGTTTTTATCTACTTTTCCATGGAAGTACACACCTGGTGAACGAACCAACTGAGAAACGATTACACGTTCTGCTCCGTTGATGATGAATGTTCCTTGCTCCGTCATTAATGGGAAATCACCAAAAAATACTTCTTGCGCTTTGATTTCGCCTGTTTCACGGTTTGTCAGACGTAAAGTAACGTGTAATGGAGCAGAGTAGTTTGCATCATGTGCACGTGCTTCTGCCACAGTATATTTAGGTTCTTTCAATTCATAATCCACAAATTCCAAAGATAGATTGCCATTGAAGTCATCAATTGGCAAAATGTCTTCAAACATTTCTCTTAGTCCTTCATCCAAGAACCATTGGTACGAGTCTGTTTGAATTTCGATCAAATTTGGTAATTCCAACACTTCACTGATTCGTGCGAAACTTCTACGTTCGCGATGTTTTCCGTATTTTACTACGTGTCCAGCCAAGCTCTTCACCCCTCTAAAATGTCATTCAAAAAGACTACCCGATCAATTGTTACAACAATATTAAAAATATTATATTTAAGTAACAACAGACATTTTTTGCGGCTTTTAGGCAAAAAAAAACCAAAAATAGAGCATACTTTTGAAACTTTTGATCATGCGCTTCTATTTTTGTTTCCTTATATTAAAGCCGAAACGGACAATATTTCGTTTCTGCCTTTACTTCATCAGATAGTTTTTGCAACTTCACATACTACACTCTTTTTCCATAAAAGTCAATACCTTCTATTGTTTCTCGACTCTTTTCACAACTTTTTCTTAACATTTTCTTACCATAATATATCTCTATCTCTTTAAATTTTACGATTTTTTGAAATTTTCTGAAACTTATTCTTGACATATTAACTTCGTCTTCGTTATACTTGAGAAAATAGTAATTTGTGGAGGAATTATTTATGCAAATAAAAAATAATCAACTTATACCTACACAATTGAATAATTTTTACTTTAGCTACTTTAGAATAGGTTTGTATTCATAATTATGGATGCAAACATCAAACGACTTGTTTGTATCTATGATGGCTAGAGAACTTTGTACTACGTAAAGCCACGTAGACATAACGCTAAGTGGCTAAGCGAAAAAGTACAAAGTAACTATATTTTCTTACTTTTATTCTCTTTCGATAACTAATCCATTTAGACGTTTTGTCTAAATGGATTTTTTGTTTTCAAAATTGAAGGAGGAAAGAATAAATGAAAAAACGATTATTGATAGGATTAAGCTCAACATTATTATTAGCACTTGGTGGATGTGGCTCAGCAAATAACTCTTCAGAGAAAACAGATGACACAAAAACTGTTGGCGTTTTACAACTTGTTCAACACAATTCACTAGATGCTACTTATAGGGGATTTAAAGAAGGTTTAGCAGAAAATGGCTACAAAGAAGGCGATAACTTAAAAATCGATTACCAAAACGCACAAAATAACCAAGATAACCTTAAGAGCATGAGTGAAAAATTGGTCAAAGAACAACCCGATTTGTTATTAGGCATTGCTACTCCTGCGGCACAATCTTTATTGAATGAAACAAAGACTATCCCTATTACAGTCACAGCTGTTACGGATTTAGAGCAAGCACATTTAGTTGCTTCGAATGAAACACCTGGTGGTAATTTGACTGGAACAACCGACATGGTTCCTATCGAAAAACAAACTGATTTATTATTGCGTATCGTGCCCAATGCGAAAACAATTGGGATCATGTACAACAATGGAGAAGCAAACTCTAAAATTCAAGGTGAATTAGCAGAAAAAGCACTGAAAAAAGCTGGAGTGAAAGTTAAAGTATTAACTGCTAATTCGACAAATGACGTTCAACAAGTAACGAAAAGCTTAGCAAAAGATGTGGATGGTATCTATATTCCAACGGATAATACTTTTGCAAGTGCCGCAAGCATCATCGGTGAAGTAGCCAAAGAAACAAAGACACCTATCGTTGCTGGTTCAGTAGACCAAGTCAAAGAAGGTAGTTTAGCAACCATCGGAATCGACCATGAACACTTAGGGAAACAAACAGGAAAAATGGCAGCAAAAATTTTAGATGGCAAAAAACCAAGTGAACTTCCTGTAGAATCTGCAAATGATCTCTCATTATATGTGAACGAAGAAATGGCAAAAGCGATCGGAGTAGACCCATCTACGATCAAAGAAACTAATTAGACTTACGGGAGGACTATTATGACAAATCTTATTGGTATTTTTCTATCTTCTGCTTCACAAGGTGTCCTTTGGGCGCTACTTGCAATTGGCGTATTCCTTACTTTCCGTATTTTAGACATTGCTGATTTAACTGCAGAGGGAAGCTTTCCTTTAGGTGCTGGGATTGCTGCGACGAGCATTTCAAATGGGATCAATCCATTCGTTGCCTGTCTCTTAGGTTTCTTAGGGGGTGCCGCAGCGGGGCTTGTTTCTGGATTACTCCATACCAAACTTAAGATTCCTGCTCTTTTAGCAGGAATCATCACTATGACTGGTTTATATTCGATAACGTCTAGGGTCATGGGAGCACCCAATATTTCCTTATTGGGACAAAAAACAGTCTTCAATTTATTGGAATCCACTGGTCTTTCCAAAGAAAATGTTGTTTTGATCATTGGTTTGGTCGTTGCTTTGATAGTTGTTACTTTACTTGTTTTATTTTTACGAACAGAAACAGGTTTAGCAATTCGTGCCACTGGTGATAACTTAGCCATGAGTGAAGCGAATGGAATCAATACAGATAACATGAAAATCATCGGTTATATGATTTCAAATGGTTGTATTGCTTTATCTGGCTCCTTACTCGCTCAAAATAATGGATTTGCTGATTTAAATTCTGGAATCGGTACAATCGTTATCGGTCTAGCCTCCATTATTATTGCCGAAGTACTCTTCCGTAATCAATCATTGCTTCTTCGCTTATTGACGATCATTCTAGGTGCAGTGATTTATCGCTTTATCTTAGCACTTGTATTTGAATTAAACGTACAACCAAGCGATTCGAAATTGGCTTCTGCTCTTGTTTTAGTGGTATGCCTATCAATTCCACAAATTCAGCAAAAATTAAAATTACCTGCGCGTAACAAAATAAAAGGAGGAGTTGCATAATGAGCGATGTGTTAATACTCCAAGCTATTCATCATACCTTCGAAAAAGGAACAATCAATGAAAACCACGTTTTAAAAGGAATCAATCTAAACTTGAAGAAAGGCGACTTTGTTACGATTATTGGTGGAAATGGGGCTGGCAAATCCACACTATTGAATAGCATTGCTGGTTCTTTTCCAGTTGATCAAGGACACATCTTATTAAACGGGAAAGACATCACTAAGAAATCAGTCGTCGCCCGCTCAAGAGATATCAGTCGTGTCTTTCAAGATCCTAAACTAGGTACTGCCGTTCGACTAACAGTCGAAGAAAACCTAGCCTTAGCAATGAAACGTGGAAAAAAACGCGGCTTTTTCCGTGGCGTAAAGCCCCAAGACCGAACATTCTTCAAAGAACAGCTTGTGTGAACGAAAAAAATAGTTCTAAAAGAAAATACTTGATGTTGAAGAATCACTTTGCAACTATCGCTTGTCAGAAAATTCGAATAAATTTATGTATTGCATGGATTAAGTAAAAATCAAAAGGTGCTTCTTTATTTTAGGAAACTGGGATAAAAATCTAAAAAAATTGAAAATCAAATAAACGGTGTTTCAAAACCTCTTCTTCACGGTATTCAAAGGCTTGCATCTTCGGCAATAAGTCCAAACAGAGGAAAAATAGAGAAGCTATTTTTCTCTATTCGTTCTTTTCTTATTGCTTGATGCAGACCAACCTTTTCATGACCTCTTCTTTTAAACGGTGTTCACAGCATTGCTTCTGCGGAATTAAGCTCAAAAAATTCAAAAATATGAGAAGCTGTTTTCGATTTTTCGCTCTTAATTCTTGAAGCAGACCATGCTGATCACAACATCTTCTTTAAATTGATTCTTTTCCAATATTTTTTATTAATAGTGATCGATCAGATTAGCGTTTTTTTCTTCTTTCTTACTGATACAATACTAATTGAAAGGAGTTGTAACAGATGACGACAAAAGACAAAGTACTCCAACTATTAAAAGATACACCTGATTTTCTTTCAGGAGAAAAAATGGCACAAGAATTAGAAGTTTCTCGGACAAGCGTATGGAAAGCCATCAAAGAATTAGAAAAATCAGGCTATCAATTCGAGCATCAAGCGAAGGGATACCGTTATCTTCCATCTGATGTATTAGATGCACAAGAAATTCGCCAAGGATTGCTCCCTTTTGAGCCAGATTTAAATGTTTTTGTTCTAAAGCATTCAGAATCCACCATGCAAGACGCAAAGCTTGCAGCAACCAAAGAAAGCGGTCCTGCTCTTTTTATCGCGGATACACAAGTACAAGCCCACGGACGATTTGGTCGACCTTTTTTTGCAGAACAAGGGCAAGGAATTTATATGAGTTTACTAATCCATCCTAACCAGCGATTTGATGAATTACCTCAATACACGATTATTACTGCCAGTGCTTGCGTAAAAGCAATTAAAGAACTCACTGAAAAAGAAGCTTCTATCAAATGGGTCAATGATATTTATTTAAATGGTAAAAAAATCAGTGGGATCTTATCTGAAGCAATTAACCATATGGAAACTGGAGGTATCAGTTCGATCATTATTGGAATTGGGTTAAACTTTTCTATTCCCCAAGCAAACTTTCCTGAAGCGATTCAGCAAAAAGCCTCATCCCTTTTTCCCGATGGACAAAAGCCGATCACACGAAATCAGTTGATCCGTCAGATTTGGAAAAATTTCTTCCAATATCTCTCAGAAGAAACTGATGATTATCTTGCTCTCTATCGTGAAAAGTCTTTTGTTCTAGGGAAAAAAGTGAGCTTTAAGCAAAAAAATCAGGTATATACAGGGATTGCTGAAAAAATTGGAGATCACGGAGAATTGATTGTACGAATAGGAAAACAATCAATGACGCTTTTTTCAGGTGAAATCAGTTTAACTTCCATTGAGTTATAAAATCTCAAGCAATTGATTCCATAATAAAATCAATCTGTTTTTGATGCCGAATATCAAGACTTGTTTTGTTATAAAATAAAAAAAGAAGTAATTGTTAGATTCTTTCTGACTACTACTTCACCTTTATTTTTTCAATAGACTTCTGAACAAAAATAACTTCATTTTTGCTATTAATATTAAATAGTGGTAAAAATCATTTGGATACAACAACCATTGATTTGATTGTTTTGCATCCTTATATATCTTGTTAAGCTTGATTAATAACGCTTAGATAATACATCTCTGTGAAGAAACGATCTAGTCATTCAAAACTGCTTTAAGAAAAAATTGCTTATCCTAAGTCATCATCGAATCAAAAACACTAACAACATAAATACTTTGAGTAAATGTTGAAACTAGACGGTTATTGTAAAAGAGAACATGTAGAGAAACTGAAAACTTATGTCTTATCCTTCGTTACTAAATATTTTTATAACAAAAAAATACTCTACAATTTCTTACTGCATATGTGCTTTTTTATACAACTGCAATATCCTTGATCTGATGTAGAAAATCTTTCATTCAAAATGTCTAATAATTTTTCCCCAGTAAAAATCATCTTTCTGACAGTATTCCTCAATGGATACTACTTGCTTCTCTCCAAATTTTTAAAATTGATGTCCCCAACATCTTTAAAAAGAATGACTTACTTCTTTTTTCTTAAACAACAACACTTTTTCTTTTTTCTCTCCTCCTTTATTCTTTCTGACTTTATCTTATCGTATTTTTCCATCTAATCATTATAATGTATGCTATTGCAACTTTTTATTTTATTCCTATGTATAACACTCAAAAGCCATGACTTTTTACAAACATGCTTCCTTATTTGAGCGGTAAAATGTCAATTGATTTGATGAAAGATAAGCCACATCTAATTTAAATTTTTTTACAACTAAACTTCTAATCAAAAATTTATCTGCTGTCGTCAGTGTTTTTTTACATTCTTTTTCAACATCTGTGAAGGAGAAGTGACTTTTTTTACTAATGATACGAGTTAAAATTTTATTCACATCTACTCTAGATAAATCCGTTGTTAATCGCTTTTTCAAACAAAAACATCCTTTCTCATATACTTTCTTTTACTAGTGAATATAACATAATCTTTCAGCGTATTCGCAACAATAATTTTTAAAATAAGTAAAGAAAGTTCCAAAAAACATGAATACAACGACTACTTTTAACTTTATCCATTGAACAATGTCAAATCAACAATCTGAGTTACTAGCTTGTTTCTTCCTATTTAGCAATAAATGTATATCTACTTTTTTTACTTCCTTTTTCTCTTCTTTAAAAAGCTCCCCCGCATTTATCTTTAAGTTTAGACAAAAATCTGCAAAGAAAAAGGGTAAGACAAAAGCCAGAATCTTTTCCCACCCTCTAAATTTGTGTAAGTGTTGTATGATTAGTAATTCTTCAACATTGAGTACTAATTTTTCAACATATGAAAAAGCTATTTTCGATTTTTATTCTTAGAATATTTTGTTCATGACCTCAGTTAGTTTTCCCGCTTTAAAATGGCTTCTGTTAATGAAAACAATGTTTCTCTTGTGTATTGTGTCGTTTCTGGCAACTTATTGATTTCATTCAATGCTTTTTCAGTATATTTTTTTGCTAAAGTTTGTGATTTTTCAACACCTTTTTCTTTCACAACAATAGCCTGTATAGCTTTAACTTCTGCTTGTGTCAATTGTTCTTTCTTTTCCAGATAGGTCATTAATTCTTTACCAGAGACTTACATTCCAAAATTAAACGATGAGCTTGTTAAAGCAATGAGTGAAGAAGATGGTTCTCCTGCAGATGTAGAAGTGGTTACTGGCGCAACTCATAGCTCACATTCATTTGTTATGTACGCTCAACAACTAGTAAATGCTGCTGAAAAAGGGAACACACAAACAATTGAAGTTGATAACATCGTAACAAAATAGTTAAACTAACTATTTTATGAAAGAAGCCCAAGCATAATTTCTTTTAGAACCAAGCCGAGATGTCCAAGATTTTTCTTTGAAAAATTTTTGTGGCGTTTCGGCTTATTTCTGAGAGAACACTTTTGGCGATTTTCCATTAAATGATCATTTAATAGATCATTTTGCTTCTTTCCCTAACGAAATGAGGAAACACATGTTAAAAAAACGATTACTCTTTGTTGTTGCATTCCTATGCTTGTTGACATTAGCTGCTTGTGGTACGTCAACCAAACAAGCATCCACTGAGAGTCAAACAGCAACAAAAATCTTACAAGAACCTTACTCTGATGAACAATTTCTATTAGGTACCTACGTTCGCATCCGTGTGTATGATAAAGGAAAAGAAGCTGTGTTAAAACCTGCCTTTGCCCGAGTAAAAGAGCTTGGCGACAAGATCACAATTAATCAATCGGGTTCAGAAATTGATGCAGTCAATCAACAAGCTGGGATCAAACCAGTAAAGGTCTCTGATGATGTTTACACATTATTGAAACGTGCTTATGAATATAGTAAAGATTCACAAGGCGGATTTGACATGGCCATCGGCGCCATTACTCAATTATGGCGCATCGGATTTGATGATGCAAGAAAACCATCACAAGCAGAAATCGATCAAGCATTGAAATTAGTTGATTATCATAACGTTGAATTAAACGATAAAGATAAAACCTTTTATCTAAAAGAAAAAGGCATGATCATCGATCTTGGCGCCATTGCAAAAGGCTACATCACAGATGAAGTGGTCAAAGTTTTAAAAGAAAAAGGCGTGACAACTGCCATTGTCGATTTAGGTGGAAATGTTTATGTTTTAGGTCATAGCCCACGGGGAACAAATCAAGATTGGACGGTGGGTATCCAAGACCCTAATTTAGCCCGAGGCTCTGTCTTAGGCACGATTAAATAACGGAATAAAACGTTAGTCACTTCTGGTATCTACGAACGTTACTTAGAAGTTGATGGCAAAAAATATCATCATTTATTTGACCCTGATACTGGTTATCCTTTTAATAACGACATTGCAAGTGTCACGATCATTACCGATAAATCGATTGATGGGGATGGCTTGTCCACTGCTGTATTCTCAATGGGAGTCAAAAAAGGTTTAGAATATGTAGAAAGTGAATTAAATGATGGCACAGAAGCCATCTTTGTCACAAAAGATGATAAAGTGTACGTGACCGATCCAATCAAAGACACCTTCATATTAGACAAAGATTCAAAATATAAGATGGGGGATCGTTCTGAATTGAAATAAGGAGCATGAAATATGACACTGAAAATCTTTCTAGAAGTAGTAGAAATACGAACAAAGGTCGCTAGTGTATTTCCTTTTGCGATAGGGGTCTTATTCTCTATCGCTTTTTTTCATGAAATACATTGGCTAAACACTGGTTTATTTTTTATCGGCATGCTAGTTTTTGATTTGGCTACCACTGCCATCAATAATTATATGGACTACCACAAAGCACATTCTGACATATATAAATATGACGAAAATGTCATTGGGCGCACGGGCATCTCACCAAAATTGATTCGAAACATGATTTTAAGTATGATTCTCTTTGTAGGGATCATCGGTCTCATTTTAACTGTGCGAACGGGAATTTTGTTACTATTCACGGGAGTCGTTTGTTGCTTTATTGGCATTTTCTATACATTTGGCCCTATTCCATTATCGCGAATGCCCTTAGGAGAAATTTTCAGTGGTCTGACGATGGGATTAGGTATTTTTTCGATGGTGGTTTATATCAATACCTATAGTACAAATGTATTTGATTTAGTTCTTTCTTTCCACACTGGCCAGTTTAGTTTAGAAGGCAATATTTGGTCAGTTCTAGCGATGATCCTAGCTTCACTTCCTTTAGTCTTTACGATTGCTAACATCATGTTAGCAAATAATCTGCGTGACCTAGAACGAGACATTGAGAATCATCGTTACACTTTAGTTTTTTATATTGGTCGTCCTATGGGTATCATCTTGTTCCAACTACTCATGTATACTTGTTATTTGGTGATTTTGTTAGGCATTCTTACTCAGGTATATCAATGGCCAATACTTATCACTTTCCTCACCTTGCCAACAATCTACAACAATTTAAACACCAGCTGCCTCAACCAATCAGTTTTAGTTACGCGATCAAAAACATGATTTTTTTAACGGAAGTTATGCTTTAGGTTTATTGCTTAGTATTCTTTTTACACATTTTATTTGATAAAGAATCAACTGCATTCGCTTTAGCTATAGAAAATCATCTTAAAAATATCTGCAAAAAAAGACCTTGAATATCACGCGAAAGTTGCTCGTTATTCAAGGTCTTTTCATAATAGAAATAAAAGAAGTTACTCAATTTAATCAACAAGTAAGCAATCTTATAGCGATTAACGACCATCTAGTGATACATTTTGCATACTATTCCGACGTGTATGAGGGTTAACTCCTAATATACGAGGATCGCGTGATTTCATATTATTTTGTAACTTATTATTCTCCTGAGCTGCTTTTTTCTTTGCATGCGCGCTAATCTCTGCCACATTTCTAAATTCTTTTCCTTTTTGGTCCAACGGCTGACTTGGTGTAATGTTTAATCCTTGATCCGCCGTTTTTCTCAATGTATCTTTTGCTTTTTTAGGATTTTCAAGATAGTTTGTTAACTGTGGGTCACTCTTTATTATATTGTGTAGTATCCCATCTTTATCTCCCACTAATAGATTTTCTAAGAAATTTTGTTTGGTTTTTAGGTTTGCTTTTGTCGTCATTCTAGGATTAGCTATCGCTTTATCTTGTGGCTTTCTTCTTAGTATTAAATCAAGTACTCTACTAAAGATGCCTTTGGGTTCAGACTGAAGATATTTATTCCATTCAGGTTTATTTCTTAGTAATTGTTTGATCTGCCCATCTTTATCTTTTGCCAATAATTCACTTACTAGCTCTCTTTTCGCCTGATCTTCTTTGTTTACCTTTGCTTTTTTATAGGTATTAATTCCTTTACTCGCTACCCGTTTTATCATATTATAACCACGTAACATGAATTTCATCGCAACACTGGGTAAAGTTTTAGAGACATCTTCTAATTTACTGACTTCTCTATCTGGTCCATTATCCATTTCCTTCTCACCTCCTTTTCCTTAGAAGTATTTGTACTACTAATATTTATGTTTGCTTTTTCTCAGCCGCTTCTCGTGTTGTTCCATCTTGTGTCGGGGTGATGTCTTGATACTCTTTTTCATAGAGTGTAATCCAATTGAATGAGCCAGGATCACCATTTAGGGAATATTTTGAGCCATTTTCTTTTACAGAAAACGTTACTTCTTCTTTATTCCCTCTCTCATCTAATTTCTGAATAATGAATGTAGCTCCCTCTTGATTCAGATCCATGGTGACTATGCGATATTGATAAGATATTTTGACATCTTTTTCCCCGTCTTCTATTTTTGTCTGAGTAATCGTATCATCTGTAAATTCTAAGGTAAACGTACGTTTAGCATTTGTATTTTCCCATTTTCCTTGTTGCAAAATGTCTAACCATGCTTGAGAGATAACTTGTTGGGCGGCTTCCGATTGTTCCGTTATTTCTTCTTCCATTTTTGCTTTTACTTCTTCATTAGGGTAGAAGTAAACATCTTCTTTATCTTCATTTAAATGCAAAATGGTAGTCCCCATTCGCGTTTGTAATTGAAGCTTTTTCTTTGTTCCCTCTTTGTCTTCTAACACCAAGACCCCGTTATCGACTAAGTAATAGGTTCCGTTAGACAACCAAGAAGAAGCGCTATAGGTTCCATCGGTTTCTAAATCAAGTATCATCTCATCCTCGCGATTTGAATACCACTTACCACTATACATCGTTGCACTATATTGACCGTCTACATCCTTATTTGTTTTCGTGTTTTCTGTCTTGTCTTTTGCTGATGTTTCTCCTTGATTCGGTTTATTGGTCAATAAAGAATACCCTAATAGTCCTACCACAACGACAGTAAAAAGACCTATTCCGATTAAAAAATTTCTACCAGTTTTGGTTTCTAAAAAATTCTTGAGCATATCAGTTTCCAGTAACTAAAACTGTTCTTTAGCTACTAAAAATTCCTCACCACCTTTACTATTAAACATCAGGGAATCATCGCTCATCCCTAATGGATGTATTGTACTTATCAATTAATTTATCAACATATTAAGGGATACCGTATCCTGAGATTGCTGGGTTATCGAGTGTATAGGTACTTCTTCTGACTAAATTACTGGAATTTCCTTCAATGACTTGGATGATATTTCCACCACTAAACTCCACAATTCCTACATGGTCTTTACCTGTCCCTCCGCCTTTCCAATCAAAGAAAACTAAATCGCCAGGTTGAGGAATATAAGCTTCATCAGGAGCAACAAATTGATCCTTTTCTTGGTACCATTTCATCATATTTAGCGGGCTTGATGTTTTGAGGACTCGTCCCTCATCGATATACCCTGCTTGGTCAGCTACCCATCCAATAAAGAGGGCTGACCATTCCACTCGGTTGGTAAAACCACCCCATTGCCAATACTTGTCGCCATTTGGTGTACCGATTTCTTCTTTTGCTATCTGAAGCATTTTATTAAGATTTTTTGAAATATTATAAGATACTTTCCGAGCATAAAACATATCACCAAAGGTATATCGCCAATTGAATCCCGCATCTAAAGCTGCTGCATCGTTGCAGGAAACGGTCTGTCCATTACTTTTTTCTTTTGCATAAAACCGGCTATGATCTAGCGAATATTTGGCATTTAAGCGAATTAAATCTTCCAAGTACTCATCGCCGTAATTATACGCTTGTACAGCTGCCAAATTCCCTAACTGATTCAGTTGAGCTTTCTTTAATAATTGTGCAAAATATTCGACGCCTAATTTGATGGATTCATCTGGATCAATTGTCTTTGTTAACCCTTTCGCTTTAGCCACACCCATGATATCCGATTGTTTTTCTTCATCGCCACCGCTTTCTACCCAAATAATGGATAAAATCGCATTGGTAAACGATTCAATCTTATATTTCCTTGCTTCTTCCGCTACCTTTTCCTTCCATTTCGTCACTTTTTCTGGAGGATAGAGTAATTCACCTTGTAGTTCATTCACATCATAATAACCAAATTTTGTACGATCTGCATAAGTTAAATTGGCAATAAAAACAACAGGTACGATTTCTGGGTTTGGATAGAGGAAGATTCTTTTTTCTTTAATGCCCATCAACAAATTACCGTCAAATTCACTACGAGTATAGCCAATTAAATCCCCAGCTTTTAACGACGCCCCAACACGTACCACTGGTGTTACATTAATGTAATAGGCTTGATAAAAGAACCCGTATCCGTCTTGATTCCTCGTGAACTGTGTTCCTCTCCATCCATCCCTCGAGAAGTATAAGTACTAATCTCAGTTACTGTTTCAAAAGTTGTTGCATATACGGGTGTTTGGGGTTCTGCAGCAAGTATTATCTCGTCATTGCTAGTGTCATCATCTCTGCCGCGGTAACCAAAATTGGCAATAACAGATGAATAACGGCTTTGCCCTAAAGGATTATCCATATAAATTTTTGATTCAAAGCGATCAATTTCTAAAATTGGATAGCATTGATCCTCTTCATCTTCCGAAAATGCAGGGATCGTTCCGATGGATTTATTTCCGGCATAAAGTTCTACTTCAGGATCTAAATCAAGTAACTCCCCAAGTGTTTGTATTTTTACATCCATGGTAGCTACATCATCTTCTACTTTTACGTTATAAGTAATCGTGGCGTCGTGCATAGCATGAATTTCATCTTTTACTTTAGTGATTTTAACAGGATCACCATCCATGGGTTGTTTCGTATCTTTAAATTCAGCATAAACGGATACCATAGAAGGAACGGTAGAACCTGTAGATTCTTTTAATCGTTTTAAATAATTAGAAAGGGCACTATTATCAATGTTATAGTTTTCATATTTTGCATTTAAGTAATAAATATAATTATCTGCATTCGAATAAAAAGAAAAATTTTCTGGGTTGGCTTCCATTCCATTCACTTCAAAATAGACATTGTCGTACTCTTCAACTAATTGTTTGTATCGATCATAAATATCTTTATTTTTGTAAGCATCTAAGTAGGTCACATACTCATAGGCTTCTGTCAATGCCATATCTTCTGTTTTTATTGTAAAGATAGCAACGATAAATGGCCAAATAGCTAAAATAACAGATATTACAGCGACAACTATAGCAAGTATTGTTATAACAACAGCCACTACAGCTAAAACTTGAATAGATAAAACAACGAAAATAACAGTTAAAAGAATTCCTACAATGGTTAAATCCCCTTTATCATCTCGTCCAAATTTATTAATGAGCATTTCTTGGGCTTTTCCTTTTGCACCACCCTTACCGATTAACTTACTAGACAAATTTTTCTTTAAGTCTTTTTTACCAAATAGTTTCCTTTTACCGTTTTTTCTTTTGTTTCTAGTTATTTTCTTGCTTTTATTCCCTTTGATTGACTTTTTTTCTGTTCAACAAAATCAATCTTTTCTGTTTTTTTGTAATTGCTTTCTCTGGTATATTTTCTAATTTTGTCTTTGCTGTTTTTTGTGAAGAATTGATCGCAATTGTTGCCTTTTTTCGATTTAATGATTTTAAGCGTTCCTTTGCAGCTATACTTTCTTTTGTTTTTTGATTGTTTAACCTTTGTAAGTTACGTTGACGGTTACGATTTCTTTGTTGTGTTCTGGTTAATGTGCCTTGCGTTTGTTCTTTATCATTTTTTCCAATTTGTTGTTCCAAATGCTGTTGGTTGTTTGAAAGACGGCGAAAATTCCGCTTGATGTTTTGCCGTTTTTTAGCTTGAGATCGCACATAGGTTAAACGTTTCTCTGATGTCGCTTCTTTTTTGATTTTAAGCAAATATTTTTTTCGAGCATTACGTACAAGACGTTTATTTTTCGAAATAACACGTACATTTTTATTTCTTTGGAAATTTCTTTTACTTTTTTCACTCTTCTTCGTTACATTTTTTACTTTTGATGTTTTCCCAGCGTTATCTTTTAAAAGATAATCATTCGCTTTTTCTAGTGGCTTTTTAACGATTTTATTGGGATCATCATTTGGTTCATTTTTATTATCCATATTTGGTTCATTCAAATCGGGCACTGTTACGTATCCTTTCTGATGGCATTTTCGTGCTAATCTTCACCAGGTTTGGTTGACATCATCTTATATAACTGTGTATCTTTAGGAAAATGGTCATAAAAAGGCAAAGTCGTATCGCCAAATACCATTAAGCCGTAACCTTCTGGTGAATTAACAACAAATTTTTCCTGCTCTTCTGAAATATCAAATAACCGAACTAATTGAGAACGGTCTGATTTTGCTTGATTGAGCATCATCACAAAGTCACTATTGGAAAGCATTCGACGTGCTAAATCAGAAAGTAGCAACGTTTCAACGTTCTGTGTGATTCCTGTAGGTATTGCTCCCCATTTTCTGGCTCGACTCCATAATTCAAAAAAGTAATTTTCTGAATACTCATTAGTGAATAACAGCTGCATTTCATCAATGTACAACCACGTTCGAACGCCTCTTTCCCTGTTTGTGGTGATTCGATTCCACACTTGGTCCAAAACGATTAGCATCCCCATCGTTTTGAGTTGTTTTCCTAAATCTTTAATGTCGTAAACGACTAAACGTTTCGTAATGTCAACACTTGTTTCCGATGAAAAGACGGATAAGCTTCCTTCGATATAGATCTCTAAATCCATCACTAATTGTTTTGCTTCTTCTTCTTGTTCTTTCAAAATATGATAAAAGTCAACAAATGTTGGCATCCTATCCTTGATTGTTTCATATGTTCTTCGACATACACGGTCAATTAAAGTTTTTTGGGTTGAACTTAGCCCCAAAGCTCCTCCAATGATTAAATCAAATAAAGAAATCAAAAATTCCGATTTCAGTACAACGGGGTCAGTATCATCCCCGTAGTTTTCGTTGATATCCATTGGATTGATCGTAGTTTTTGAGTCACTTGCAATCTTGATGATTTCTCCATTAAAGTTTTTACCGATTACCGAGTATTCTCGTTCCGGGTCAATAATGATCACTTCATCGTCAGCATCCCGAAGCAAGACATTCACGATTTCTCGCTTAACTGAGAAACTTTTCCCTGAACCAGGTGTCCCTAACACAAAACCATTAGGTGCTTTCAATAATTTTCGGTCTAAGGATAAAATATTTTTTGAAATGGCATTAACACCATAGTATTTCCCATTTTCTTGAATTAAATCAGAGATAGTAAAAGGAATAAAAATTGCTGTACTTGCGGTTGATAATGTTCGATCAAGTGGTAACAAGTTTATTCCTAAAGATAAGATAGTATTTAATCCCGCTTCTTGCATAAACTCTAATTCAATGATCTTGAAACCAAATTGACGACCTACAGATGAGATTTCACCCTGCACTTCTGCTAATTTTTCAACATTCTCTGCATAAAAGTGAATCCCACCGGTCATAGAAAACAATTTTTGTCCTTTATTCTGTAAATCATCGACCAAGTCTTTTGCCTCTGTTAAAGAATAGGTTAGATAATAAGAAAGCATCTCAAAATCATAGCCGTTTTGAAGAGCTTTCTTTTGTTCATCTACTTTTTGCTGCTCCATAAACGCTAGTTTTGTTTTTACTAGATCAAAAGCTTCATCTTGATCGAGTGGTTTAATTAATATGTAAAGTGACAACCAGTTCTCTCGGGATCTCTAACAATTCATAGAGAAAGTTATCTGAAAGTTCTGCAGGATATTCTTGTAAATAGACTGTTTTTGCATAATGCTCATCTATTTTCAAGTAATTTTTATGTTGCTTCAATTCAATCACATTAGGCAATACATCTTCGATTTCAGGTTCTGCACTCTCATTTTTTGTCAATAAAATCTCTGAGAGAATGGTCAGCATTTCTGATTTTTCCACCTGCTTTGCTTGACTCCCTAAACGACTAGCGAACATCGAAAATCGGTCAATCACCATTTCTAATTCCTTTTTCGCAAAACTGTTTGATGTTGTTGAATAAAAGTAAATAAAATTCGTTTTTTATAGCCATTTTTTTCTTCATCTAGTTTTCTAGAAATGACATCATTCATTTCAACACGATAAGGATCTAAAAAATAATCTTTTTCTTGATAGTAAAGGACTGCTTGTAGATCAGCCAATGGACGCTTCTTTTTTAATACGGTCAATTTAAGTTGCGTACTGCTACTTAAAGAATTAAGAAAATCACAATACTGAGAAAAAAGCTCAATTTGTCTATCCTCTGAAGACAATTGATAGTTGATATCTTTTAATTCAATCGTCACGGAATAAGTTGTCTCATCTACCTGACAAATACCATCTGAAAATATATCTTTGAAGAAAAAAGTCTCTCTTAAAAAATCCACGTCTTGTGGATTTTTTTCTGTTTTTTATTCTTTATTTTTTGGGGCTTCAGTTTTATCATAATTCTTGTCCGCCTAGTTCTGTTCTTTCTTGTTGGTTAACTTGATTTGATACAACGTTTTTTTCTTTCTTTTTTCTCGTACCTGTTGATAGATGATATTTAAAAAAATGTTTGATGTATACTTCAAATGTTAAGCCATTTCGCTTAAACCAACCAAAAGATACAATAGGTATTGAAACAATAATCATCAACCAGCTAGTAATTTCCATTGGGATTTTTAACCATGCAATGAAAACAAGTGCAATGACAATATTCAAACCACCTGCTGCACACAAACATAGTAGCTGTTTCAAATTCATACCTGCAATGATTTTTTCTTTATATTCTTTAATATCCTTTGGTACTTTTACTTCTATTGCCATGTTTCCTCCTTACGATGCCGATAATAATGTTTTTGCCCACCCTTTCGTTTTATTGATAGATAGTAACAACCCTACCATATAAATTGTTAGTCCTAAAACAATTCCCCATAAACTATTTCCGACCTCTTCCATTAACTTCATAAACAAAATAGGATATGTAATCAAAACGAGTGCAATGAACGTCGACTGCAGTCCCGTTGCAGCAAAATTTTTAAAAAATCCCTTAGTCATAGAAGAAAATTCTTGACTTGGTAAAGCACCCATAGGGATTGGCGCCATGACACTAAAAATATACAGCTCCATAAATCGTAGATAAATGGTTACTTGGATGAGTGCGCGTACAACTAATGCCACTAAGAATAGGATACACATAACCAATAACACCACTAATTGTGCCCAGAATCCTTCCTCAGCGACCGCTTGACTCACTTTTTCTGATACATCTTTTACCGTTCCAGTATTTCCCACTTCTAACACTTTATAGGTCAGATTAGAAGTAATAACGATGATACCATCCAATAGATCTTGAATTCGTAAAATGATTACATAACAAATAGCAAATTTGATAAATGCTTTAATAATCATTTCAAAACCAAGCATGGGAGCGCCTCCTGCGCCTTCTACCTTTAATGAAATTTTTTGAAACTCCAACAGAATAAAGATAGCTAAAATCGATAACGACAGAGGTATAACGACTATCGTCTGTAAATTTTTCACTAACTGATAGGCATCATATAAATATTCAGATAGGTTCTGACTCAATGTATTTTGTAAATCCTCTCCATTCAGATAAAACATTATCTGATTGAAAATATTCATTATTGCTCCATGCATAAATTAAACGCCCACTTTCAGCATTATTTCAAAAGAGAGGCAAAATCAAATTGAGTACCAAACCACCCTGCAGCTACTAAAATTAAACCACCACCTACAATTTGCCAAATTCCTTGTTGCAATTGTGGTCCATTTTTATCTTTTAAAGCCCCAGCTAAAATAATTGTTCCCCAAATCAACCACAAACCGCCACCTACTAAAGTAAAATTCGAAACTAACTTAAAAACCTGTTCTAATAAATTTGCGTCTGTCATAAATGATTTCTCCTTTTTAAATGATTGTATTCTCTGTTACTAATTATTAGTATATGGGATTTTCTTTTATTTAGTTTACCAGTTATTTCTAACTTCAGAAATTTTAGAAATAACTATCTTCGGAAAATTTAACAAGATGGATTAAATCAAGTTAATTCTAGCAATTGCTAGAAAAAACGGCATACATCTTCTGAGATCCCTTATGAGTTAATTGATTATTATTTGTTATTCTACCATTCAATGATTGCAAAAAAATTTTCTTAGACTAACCTTATTGTCTAAGAAAATTCTTGTTAGTTAAAAATTATGTAGATAAATTACGATGATACATATACTTGTCTGTTACATCTCCTAGTTTTTTGTAATTCTTATGTTTAACAATGTCATATTTTTCAGATAAGAATGGATTGACCCCACGTATTTTCAGAATACATTGCTGTCCTTTTAAACTAGCCACTTCATCTGGATCCATCAAATTACGCCCCAACTTTTGGAAACTTTCATTAAAAGAGCCGCTCGCACCTTTGGTCACACTGATATTTCTTTGCTCAATCGTTTCTTTTCCTAGAAGTTTTGAGATATATTCATGGGTACTTTGTTCCATTCCTCCTAAATATAAAAAGACATCACTTGTTACAATGATGGTTTCCCAAGTGTCCTTATATAGGGTCTTCAATTGACTGATATTTTGCA
This sequence comes from Enterococcus lacertideformus, assembly GCA_015680865.1. Taxonomy (GTDB): domain Bacteria; phylum Bacillota; class Bacilli; order Lactobacillales; family Enterococcaceae; genus Enterococcus_B; species Enterococcus_B lacertideformus. The sequence goes on from JADAKE010000023.1 coordinate 122,217, forward strand.
AAATAACATTTGTTGAAATTTCGCGACTTCGAATAACTGAGATTACTTTTTCAAAATCAGGAATCTGTCCGATACTCGCAAATTCATCCAAAATACAACGCACATGACAAGGCAAGCGCCCTTTGTATATATTATCTGCTTTATAAACAAGCATATCAAAGAGTTGCTGGTACATCATACTAGGGATATCAAATGGTGATAACCTTACCCCCAAACTAACTAAGATACTTTTTGTTGTTTTATCTCCAGATAGTTTAAAAATTTTGTATTGCGCAACAGCAAAATTGGTTGGATCTTTTTCCTCTAACTCATTGAATAAAATATCTAAAGGACTGACAAAACCTGGAACATCTTCTTGAATGTCCGCTAAACGGACAAGTTCAATGACATTTCCTAATGTTCGATCTTCTTCAACGACTTCTTGGATCAAATAACTAAAAATAGCCATTAGTAGGGCAGTTTATGCTTTTTCCCAGAAATCATCGCCACCCTTTTTATCAGGGTTTGACGTATTCTTAATTAAATTATTTACGATTTTTAAAATATCGTCTTCTGTTTTGATGTAATTAAAAGGGTTGTAGTGATGTGTATCTCGCCGATTAATCAAATCAAAGACCTTGATTTTATACCCAGCTTCTTCAAACATTTTCCCAGTCTCCATCAATAATAAACCTTTTGAATCACTAACAACATAAGAAGAATGCATCTGCATCAAATTCGGTTTCACATAGAACAGTGTCTTACCACTACCAGCTCCTCCAACAACAACCACATTTTTGTTTCGATTAAAATTATCTTTGCCTGTGATTTTCATTCTCCCAGATAAAGACAAACTTTCGGTTTTTGTTAATAAGATATTAAAATCTTTTTTCTTAGCCAAAAAAGCTTTGATGTCACGATATTTCCCCCATCTGGCACTCCCGTATTCCTCTCCTGGACGAATCTTTTTTTCATCGAATGTTTTATACAACACAAATAATCCATAGGCGAGCACCAAAATACCACTTCCCATTAACGGCTTCATAGCAAAGGAGAAGTGAAACGAAAAATCAGAAATTTCATCCACCGTCTGCAAGAAGGATGCAGTTATTTTTTCTAATAATGGTACTGCTTCATATTGGGAAGATAATAATAAAAAAACCGTACGGTTACCAATATAAAGTACTGAACTGACCACAATGACATGAACAATCCATAGTTGGCGCTGCAATTTTTTCAAATGTTTTATCATCCTTTCTTTTAAATGAATTTTTTATAAAGATACTTGCCTTTAATCAACTAATTTCTTCGGCGATAGGTCCTTTTGAGCTTTTGGATTGTGTTTGACGTGCTACGTCTTTCCTCATATTCGATGTTGATTGACCAATTGCATTTTCGGTCAATTTCGCAAATCTCTCCGGTCCTTTTCTTCTCTGTTGCTGTCGTTCACCTTCATGCACTTCTACAGAGAAAGGCATTGAGGCATTTACCTGATCGTTTGAGCTAATTGATCCACGTTGTCTAGTAGCTTTTCTTGTATTTATTTGTTCTTGATTTATTGTCTGTACTTGATTTATTGTCTGTTCGTGATTTTCATTTTTTGTAATTGAAGAAACTAGCTCTTTAAATAAATTGCCTAATGAAACATGTTGCCCTTTTTCTTTATCTTCTTTAAATTTTTCCATAATTAACTGTTCACGATTTTTATTTTCTCTATTTGAAAGCTTGTTTTGAATCGGTTTAAGGATAAGTTTATCTACTAAGATCATTGCCCAACAAGAGATAAATGCACTTGCGGCTGCTAAAACTGCCGACCCTACAACAGAACCTGCTAAAGCTGGGAATGCAGCTCCTAAAAAACCGCCTCCAGCGAAAGTTAAAGCAACCATCATGCTAATCGTTAAGGCAAGCGAAAATTTATTATTCCATATACGTTTGCCTGCGCTCTTCAAGAAATCTTGTGTTTTGTTCTTTAATCGAGTCCCAAAAGGTAACTTCTCTCCGGTATAAGGGTCAAGGCCATTTGAGCGCCTCTCTTTTTGTTCAAGTGTCAGTGTTTCAGAATGCCCAAAAGGAAGTACTTGTTTCACTTTTTTAACAACTGGCGTAATTGTTTTTTCTTTAGCTATCTGCAACCCTTGTTTCACTTTGTTTCCTACATACATTACTGGACTAAAAGCTTTTTCTATTTTTTTCGTTGCATTCGGAAATTTATTTTTGAACCCTGTAGTTACTTTTTCAGTGATTTTAGGAATAATTTTGGAAACCGCATTTAATACTTTTTGCCCAACATAACTACCGATAAGCAATGTCTTTACCGAGTTTATAACTTGTGCACCTTGGTCTGCAAATGAGACTCTAGGCATCACACTCTGCACATAACTAGGAATTGCATTAAGAAAAATCATCGGTGCAAACCACAATGCTTGACGCCCTAAAAAAACATAAGTTGAAGGTCGTGAAAACATCTTATACCAGCGATTTTTAAGATCTTTATGGTCTGTTGCTTTTAACTCTTTGACTTTTTCTTCTAGTTCAGCTGTATGACGCTTAATATCCGCAAACTCTTTTTCATCTTTGGGCTTTGTTTTTTCTATATATTCATTTAATTTTTCTTCATTTCCTAGTATCTTGTTTACTTTATCTAACAATTGTATGTTTTTAGCTAATTCAAATTTTTCTTCGTTTCCTAGTATCTCGTTTGCTTTCTCTAATAGTTGTATGTTTTTATTAGCTAATTCATAACTTTCTTCTTTTCCTAGTATCACATTTTCTTTCTTTAATAATTGCATGTTTTCATCTAATATAAACTTTACTTTTAGCAGTTTATCATCTATATTTTCTTCTTTATTTTCAAGTATCTCATTTACTTTCTCTAGTAATTGTGGGGTTCCAGCTAATATAGTTTTTACTTCTAGCAGTTTTTTCTCTAGCTGTTTGCTTTGCTTTTTTGTTGGATCAAGGAAAAAATTATCTAGTGGACCTAAATTTAATAATTCATTTTGTAGACGAATTTCTTCCGTTAATACAGCTGACTTTGCTTGCAAATTATTTATAATCGCTACCTTAGTTTCTTCGGAGACTTTATTAGCTGTACTTGTATGTGTTTCCTTATTCAATATCTCTTCTGTCTTTGTTTGCTGATTACTACTCTCATTACTTTCCACTTGGGGAGGTACCAGTTGATCATTGGAATCTCTATCTATTTTAAGGAATGAGTTTTTGTCTGGTTCTTTAGATAGAAGCGTAATATTTTCTTGATTATTCTCATATAGTTTTCCCCTAAGTATTGAGCTTCCATCTGGCGATTCATAAGGCTTTTCATCTTCCTTGCCATTCCGATTTAGTTTTGGTCTGGAATTTCCGGAAATTGGATCTACTTCTGATAGAGACTTATCATCTTTGCTATCCACCTTAGAATTACTAAGACTTACTGGCGGTTTAGGAATCGGCTCCATCTCTTTATTTACTATTTCTAAAACTTTTGCCATATCACTGGACTCAACGCTCGCTGAAGCACGATCGCCATCAGTTGCTGAAGTTAGCTCCATATGTTTTGTGTGTACATGTTTTTTTAATTGCGTAAGTTTCTGTTTTAAGGCATCTATTTCTTTAGATAAGTTATTTACAATTTCTTGATTACCATTTAGATGATGTCTTGCTATAGCTATTCTTATATTAGAAAGATGAGTAGCAGACTCCATCCCACCAGGTTGAAAAGCTTTTTCTGGGTTTTTGCTTAGTTCCGGTAACGAATTTGTTAGTTGACTTAATTCTTCTATTTTCCTTGTTGCTGCGTCTTTCGCTTCTACCAATCCTGCGTTTACTTCTTCAGAGAGTTCTTTTATTGCTTCCGGACTTTTACCAGGTGCCTCTGTAAGTAATTTTATCTTTAATTCAAGTTCTTTTTTTTCTCTAACTAGATTGTTCATGGTCGAAGCAATATTTACAGAAGTCGTTGAGAGTTTTAATATTTCTAGCAAAAATTCTTTAGCAGCAGCCTCTTTAGTACCCTCTTTTTTATCCTCCCCAACTAAGTCATTCTTTTCTTTGATTACTTTTAACAATATATTTCTTTCTTTTTCATCAAAGGTACCGATAATAACATTTATAGCATGATCCGTTAAAGAAGAATTATTGTCTTTGATGATATCGTTGTTACTTTCCATGTTTTAATCTCCCATTTTTTAATCATCAGATAACTTCTGACCAACATTTTACTGTACAAAGTATGAACGACCTTTCTGTTCTATAATGCTACTTGTAATGATTTTTTTTGAGAAGATGTCCTCTCTCCCGCACTGTTATTACTTATCCGCTGTGCATCACCCGTCAATTCCTTTAGTGGTCTCCTATTTTTAGGACTAGGTTGACGATAATCTGAACTTAAACTACTTAATCCTGAACCGCTATAAGATGAATCATCACGAGTTGTTGCTTGTTTTTCTTTAGTTGCACACTGATAAATAGCTTTACCTATCTTCCAAGGAACGACAAAAACCATTGTAGCAATACACTTTAATCCCTTCCAAAGACAATTTAGTAATAAATAATCTTCAACTGCCATTCTCTTTTCCTCCTTAAAATAATTTGTTTGATTTAATCATACCTGATGTCATTCTCAAATCAGTGCCGATTTTTTCAAAATTTTTAAAATTGTGGTAGAGCATACTCAATAAACTAGGAAGAATATAAACATGTTTCAAAATTTGACCAAAAAATTGGAGTGGGTACTTTTGATATTTTTATGATATCGGCGGTAATACGTTCAAAATTTAGTGAGAGGTCAGTTAGTATCAGGTCATATTGATTCACTACTTGATAATCGACAGCAAAAATATCATGTTCATAGATATCAATATTTTTAAAAAAAGGGTATTTATTCAAAATGACTTTTTTATAGAGTAAAGATACACCGATTTCTTGTTAGCTTAACACTAAAATAGATTTTTCTTTTACTTTCGGTTCAATCATACGAAGCAATTGGCTAGACGAAATAAGTAATTCTAATAACAAATCTTTATGTAATAATTCACTTTCTTCAATAAAACTAAGTTCCGAAACAACCAAAGCACGATGATAAGCTTGCCAAATTTTAGGATTATTTTGCATCATCTTTTTATAAAAAATATCCGCATAACTGACTTTAAAAACCATTAACTCTTTGTAAAAATTGATATAGTCAAAGTAGTAATCAATTTTTCTTTTATTGATTGTTGTCTCAATATTTAACAATGAATAAAAATGAGTTAAAAACTTTTCAATTTTTATCGACATTTGTTCACAACTATTTTCATCTTCAGAAAACAGCAAACCAAGATAAGAACTTAATATATTTGCTACATTGTCCTTGTTTACATGAAATTTATATTTCTGATTCATCAACGTAGCAAAAACCATATCGTTTTGGATGACGGATAAAATCATATTGACGATATTTTCTTTATTAGTTAATTCCACTTCAGGTACAAAATGATTATTCCCTATACGGATAATCGAAATAAAAATATAGTAAACAGAGTAAATGATTTTAGGTGCGCTAGCTGTTTTATTATGTATTTTAAGGCATCTACGCAATAGTTGATAAATCGTATCAAAGTAAGGGAAACCTTTAACTCGATATATTTCTTTAAACATACTTGCAAATAGCCTTCGAATCTCTGTTTCATCCCCCACAATTACCAGCTTTGATTGTATATCAATCTGGATATCCATATGTGCATTGTAAAAATATGTATTGATTTTAGACACGATCCTGCGAATACTTGTTTTACTTAAAAATAACGAATTGGAAATCTCAGCTAGTGTAGGCTCTGAAATGACGATGTATTTTAATATTTTAACGTTGATTGAATTATTCAGAATTTTTGTGAAAACATCATCCAAGTTGATATTTTTAGGTATTGTTAATGTTACCTCTTTATAATGATTGATGCCAATATGTACAGGAAAACAAGAATCATTAAAATGTTCAATATCTGCAACAAGCGTTTTATCTGTAATAGCGAGTTTCTTCGCTAGTTCACTGACGTTGAAGGTTTCTGTGTTCAATAAATAAAACAAGGCAAATTGTCTTTCTAATTGCTTTTCAAGCAACCCCATCATTATTTATCCCCTTTCTTTTACACATAAGTGTATCGTACAGTCACTTCTTTTATTTCTCAATATTTTTTTTTTAGTATTATAAAAATAAGTTCTAAAAAATAAGTTTATTGATGTTATAATGTTTGGTTGAACTTATAAAAAATACATATTGTTTATGAAAAATAAATTCAAATAACAAATATAAAAAATAATTATTATTTTATTGTTTTAAAAATAAATAATGTAATTGTTTAAAACAATAATAAAAAACGTTTAAACCTTAAAAAAGTATGATAAAATAATGTGTATATCAACAAGAAAGGCGGGGAGAATAGATTTCTAAGAATTTGAAATCTTAACAAAAATGATAAAATAATTTATTTTACTTGAAAAAACTTCGGAGAGACAAGTAAAGTTAGCTTTACTTTTATGTATGAAGTCTATGGATTGTGATACATTAACAAAACAACTAAATGTAACAAAAAAAAAACATTATTAAGTGACATTGTCTTTTTTAATCACACTTATTCACCTGTTATAATTAAAATTGATCAATTTCAAATTACATCCTTAAAAATGCCAAATGAGATGAATTTAGAAGATCTCATCAAAAAAATCTTGAACCATTCTACAAATGTACAAATTCTAAAAACAATTTTTTTATCGGAACCCCCTCTATCAAAATTGCTTCTCAGTTACAAATTGTGGGAGACGAAAGTTTTATACGTCATTTTTTTTGTAGTATGCTTCGCGAAATTTATCATCCACAACAATTACCTCATTTTGAGTACATATTTGATCTACTGCAGCGTTATCATAAAAAGAATCATACAATTGCTTCTGTAAGTACATATAAATTAATTTTAAATAGCTATTACTTTTATACATCGATCATTCGTGTTGGACATGGACATACGATTGTATCTTCTTCGCTAAAAGAAACAGTTAATGAAACAATCTTTTTTGAATTATTAAAAACAAATACTGTCCTTTGTTCTATTATTGAGAAAAAATATAACTTTAGTATTACAAAAGCAAATATTCATAATTTATTAAGTTCAACTACTCATTTATATTTTTTTGATACAGCAACTAGCGGATTAAACAAACAAATGAAGCTTAACCAATTAGCTCATTGCTTTTATGCTTATCTAGACATTGATATTTCTCTGACTCCAGAGGACCTGCAATGCCTCAATGATTTTGTTTGTTTCAACAAGCGACTCCAAACTTTTAAAACTACGTACATAGATATTTTATCTGAAACACTAATCAAAGAATCACCACGATTACTCAAGGCCTATGAAAAAGCAGTCAATCAAGCCGATTTACAAATAATCAAAAAAAATCAATTTCTTTATGAAGAATTACTTTTAGAATTAATTACATTATCACCAAAATTATTGACCATCCTTTTTCCTTATAAAAGTCATTTATCTATTTTAATCATTTCTTATCAGGAAAAGCATATTCTAGCTTTTTATAAACAACTTTTATTAAAAAAAATACCTGCTTTACATAAAATCGATATTTACCAAGAAAATATCTTTTCAGTAGATTATAAAAAAATCAATCAATATGATTTAATTTTAACGGATATCGAACTTAAAAAAACTAAAATTTCAACACGGATACTAAAAATATCAAAAATACCTACTTCTTCTTTTTGGAATAATTTAAAAGAACTGATTTACCAATAACTAGCTGAAAATGTTTTCTCTTTAAATGAACATCATTCTACAAGTAGATAGAAACACAAACGACTGAATGAAAAAAGACAGATACAAAAGTATGAAAAGCTTTTTTGATTTTTTGCGCTTAATTCTTGGAGCAGACCATGCTGTTCACAAACTCTTCTCCACCAGTTGGATGGATAGCGACTGTGTTATCAAAATCTGCTTTGGTCGCACCCATCTTGATCGCTACTGCAAAACCTTGTAACATTTCATCTACACCTACGCCGATGGCATGTAAACCAATGATTTTTTCTTCTTCACCAACACAAATCAATTTCATTTCACATTTTTGTCGATAGTCATTTAAAGCAAAATACATGGGTGTAAATCGTGAACGATAAACTTTGATCTGATCACTTCCATAGGTAGCCAATGCTTCATCTTCTGTTACACCGATCGTTGCAATTGGTGGATGGGTAAATACAACTGTTGGTACTAAGTGATAGTCTAGATAAGAATTTTCTTTCCCATTAAATAGCCGTTCAGATAAACGTCGACCTGCAGCAATTGCCACTGGTGTCAAATCAATTTTACCGATCACATCTCCCACAGCAAAAATATGTGGATCTGTGGTATTTTGATATTTATCAACTTTTATAAAACCATGTTCATCTAATTTTACTTGGGTATTTTCTAATCCTAATTGATCGGTATTAGGCACTAGACCACCTGCAAACAATACACAATCACCAGAGAGTCGTTCACCATTTTCAAATACAACTGTATACTCATTGTCGTTTTTGATGATTTCTTTAGCTATATGTCCTGCGCAAGTTTTGATCCCAGCTTCTTGATACATCTCAACTAAGTTATCAGATAGCATTTTATCAAAAGTTCGTAATGGACGTTCTTTTCGATACGCCCACATTACCTCACTACCTAGTCCGTGTAAAACACCAGAGAGTTCTGCGGCAATATAACCTGCTCCTAAAACAATTGTCCGTTTTGGTAATTCTGTCATCTCAAAGAAGCCATTTGAATCAATCGCATATTCGCCACCAGGGATCGTCATTTTGCTAGGCTTACCACCAGTTGCAATCAGAATTTTTGTTGCCTGATAGGTTTCTCCATTTACTTCCACGGTTTGGCTGTCTATAAAGGTAGCATACCCTTTAATTGCATTCACTTGATTACTATCCAAGCCACGTTGATAAGCACCATGTAAAAATTCAATATATTTCTCACGTTTTTCAACTAATTTTTTGAAATCAACTTTTTGTACATCTGCTTGAATCTCATAACTTGAAGCATCTCTTTCAATTGTTTCTAAAATAGTGCTCGCTTGCCACATCACTTTTTTAGGGACACAACCGACATTTACACACGTACCACCTAGTTCATTTCCTTCAATCAATAAAACCTTTGCACCGTACATACCGGCCCGATTTGCTGAAGCAATCCCACCGGAACCACCGACGATAAAGATATAGTCATAAGTTTTCATGTTATACCTCCAAATTTAAAGGGTCCTTTAGGTAATTTCCCTCTCACGTTAGATAAATCTTCCAAGAGAATAAATAAATCATTTAATTTCTAGGATTCTCTTTACCCTTACAAAAAATAAGTGTAACACGTTTAAACAGATAATATGATTTTGATGCTTATGTTTGTTATGTTAGGAGTACGAATAAACTTATTTTTTCTTACGAATCATATCTCCTGGTTTCACTGGTTGTTCCACTGGCATCGTCAAAATCATCATAGGATTTTGGCGCACGATCGATCGCTTTATCTTCTTCGTTATACATCTCTTCAACCGTTTGACTAAAATGAGTGAATCCTGGTCCATAAAATTCAATTTCATCACCAACAGAAAATAGGTTACGCTGACGAATGGTGGCTATTTTCCTTTCTTCATCATAACTCATCACTTCACCAACAAATTTATAAACTGGAATCTTACGACGTTCACCAAATAACTGTTCATTTTCCGTTGGCGTGTTGTAATAAAAGCCTGTTGCAAGTTCTTTTTGAGCCACTTTCCATAGTTCATCAATCCATTCTTGTTTGCACACATAATTCTCAGGATCTTCCATATAACTATCAACTGCAGCTTTATAAACATTGGACACCGTGGATACATAGTGGATAGATTTCATTCTCCCTTCGATTTTGAAGCTATCTACGCCATTTTCAATCAATTCTGGAATATGTTCGATCATTGCCATATCAACCGCACTCATTGAAAATTCTTCTTCGATTTCTCCACTAGCCGTCAAATGATTTCTTTCTTGAGCAAAAGGCATATCAAATAATCCATATTTCCAACGACAAGATTGTGAACAACCACCACGGTTTGCATCACGCATTGACATATGATTAGATAATGTACAACGTCCAGAATAGGAGATACACATCGCACCATGAATAAATGCTTCAATTTCGACATCAGTATTTTTTCGGATTTCAGCTACCTCTTCCATTGAAACTTCGCGAGCTAATACTACACGTTCTAAGCCTTCTTCTTTCCAAAATTCCAGCGTTTCGTAATTTGTTGCAGAAGCTTGAGTAGATAAGTGAATAGGTAATCCAGGTGCTTCCGTCGCACAAATTTCGATCAATGCGGGATCTGATACAATAACTGCTGAAATGCCTACATCTCGTAACTCTCTAAAAAATTCTCCTGCCCCTTCTTCGTTTCCTTCATGAGTCACCATATTTGCGGCCACATACACTTTGGCTCGATGTGCTTTTGCAAAAGCAACACCTTCTGCCATTTCTTCATAAGTAAAATTACCAGCCCGACTTCTTAAGCCATAGGCATTCCCACCAATATAAACAGCGTCTGCTCCGTAATGGATAGCTGTCTTTAGTTTTTCAAGCGTACCAGCCGGAGCTAAGACTTCCGGACGCTTTAATTTTCGTTTTGTTGTCATTTTCTTTCATCATACTCCTTATTTGATGGCTTCAGGATCGATATAGAAGAAGCCTGTGTCTAATTCACGATTTTCTGGATGTAATTCACTGATTTTTTGGCAAAGCACTTCTGCATCCTCTGTACTCCAAGCATTGGCTAAAATTTGTTTTTTTGCTTGAACCACCTCTTTTGTAATCTTTACAAAATTTTCCCCTGGAGTAAACAAGCCATCTAATTTCCATGTACGGAAATTATGTTGATATAATAGACCTAATTCTTTCGAAAGGTTGATATCATTACTTGCAAAAATATGTGTACCATGCGTATCTTCATAAATGGAATAATGTGTCTCTTCTTTCTTAGGTTCTGAAAGAAATAATCCTCTGTCGCGGTCTATTCTCTCATCCTGTTTTGTAAAATTATAATAATTTTGTAATAACGGGCGTTTCGACTGGTGGATACAAGTGGCACCATACACTAAGATCTCAACTGGTACCTGTAATTTTTTTTCCATCGCTTTCATTTCTTCAAAGGGAACTTCACGAGCCAATACTGCACCAATAGCTCCTTTTTTTGCCCAAAAATTAATTTGTCTTGCACTAGTGACCAATGTTTCCGCATCAAAAACATAAGGAATCGCCCATTCGGGGTGTTTTTTCATTGTATAAATAATACCAGTATCACCCACTGTAATTTTATCCACCTTAATTTCTTTAAGAAATTGAAGATATTCAGGTACTTTTTTCATTTTTTCAGGATGAATAATTCCATTCATTGCAATATTTACTTTTTTACCGTAATTATGAGCCATTTCTACTAACTGACGTTGTTCCGTTCTTGTGAATGAAGCAGGTAAACGTAACCCAAATAATTCTTCACCAAAATATAAAGTATCAGTTCCTGCTTTAATTAATCCTTTTGCTTGTTCAAAATTTTCTACCGTAGTTATGATTTCGATCATCATTTCCTCCTCCTACAACTCCATAAATAGTAGCATAGCTTGAAAAAGTTGCCAATACTTCTTACATTTATTGATGGATGTATGAAAGTTTTTCACAAAAAATTGGCAAAATAAAAAGTGAGGAACTTCTACTTCCTTAACGACAAGAACTGCTAGCCTTTTACGTTAAGTTCGTCAAAATTCACTCACTTACTTCATTTAATTCTTAGGACTCCACCGTTTGTTTCTTAGATAAACGAATGTTTAAAGTGATTTTACCTTTTGAAGCACCTACTGTTACTTGATCACCTAAATGGATTTCTCCACCTAATAAAGCTTCACTTAATCGATCTTCAACTTCTTTTTGTAACGCTCTTCGGATCGGTCGTGCGCCATATTCGGGATCAAAACCAGCCTTACCAATGACATCAACTGCTGCTGGAGTGATTTTTACTTGAATATCCTGTTCTTTTAATCGTTTAACAATCGCACGGCTCATGATTTGAACAATCGAATGAATCTCATCCTTAGTCAAGGAATGGAAGACCACTGTTTCATCAATACGGTTTAAGAATTCTGGACGGAAAGTTTTCTTCAACTCTTCTAAAATACGTTTTTGCATGGCTTTATGATCTTTTGTAATATCTTGGACATTAAAACCAACATTTTTTTCTTCCCGTATTTGAGTAGCACCAATATTTGAAGTCATGATCATAATCGTATTACGAAAATCAACTTTTCTCCCTTTAGAATCTGTCAAATGACCATCATCTAGTACTTGCAATAATAAGTTAAACACGTCTGGATGAGCTTTTTCCACTTCATCTAATAAGATAACTGAATAAGGTTTTTGTCGAATTTTTTCTGTTAATTGACCTCCTTCATCGTACCCGACATATCCCGGAGGAGATCCAATCAAACGACTTGTACTATACTTTTCCATAAACTCAGACATATCAACACGAATCAATGAATTTTCGTCTCCAAACATTACTTCTGATAAGGCCTTTGCAAGTTCTGTCTTACCTACACCAGTAGGACCTAAAAACATGAAAGAGCCAATTGGACGGTTCGGATCTTTTAAACCGCTACGTGCCCGACGGATTGCTCGAGACACCGCTTTAACCGCTTCTTCTTGTCCAACAACGCGCTCATGTAATAATGCTTCGAGTTCTAGTAAACGCTGGCTTTCTTTCTTTTCTAGCTGCTGCAATGGTACACCCGTCCATTCAGAAACAACAGTTGCAACATCTTCCTCAGTAACTTGATCAGCGTAACCCTTCTCCTGCTTTTCTTCCAGTAAGAGAAGTTTTTCCAATTTATTCTGTAATGATTTTTCTTGTCTTCTTAATTGAGCAGCCGTTTCAAAATCTTGTTTTTGGATCGCTGTTTCTTTCTCTTTTATTAACTGCTCAATTTCTACTTTTATCACTGTCGATTCAGATAAATCTCTTGCTTGATCTAAACGTACTTTAGCCGCAGACTCATCAATCAAATCAATTGCTTTATCTGGTAACTGACGAGAAGTAATATAACGAATAGAAAGATTGACCGCAGCTCGTACCGCTTCATCAGTAACTTCTACTCTATGATGTTCTTCATACCTTGAACGAAGACCACGTAAAATTTCAATTGCTTCTTCTAGGGTAGGTTCGTCCACTTGGATACGAGCAAAGCGACGTTCAAGTGCCGAATCTTTTTCAATATACTTTTGGTATTCATCTAAAGTCGTGGCACCAATCGTTTGTAATTCCCCACGAGCTAAAGCAGGTTTTAGAATATTTGAAGCATCAATTGCTCCTTCTGCCCCTCCTGCACCAATCAATGTATGAAGTTCATCAATAAATAAGATTACTTGCCCATCATGATAGATTTCATCAATTACCTTTTTCATACGATCTTCAAATTCCCCACGGTATTTTGTTCCCGCTACTAATGAGCCCATGTCTAACATCATCAATCGTTTTCCTTGCATTTCTTCAGGTACTTCTCCCAAAACGATTTTTTGAGCCAATCCTTCTGCAATGGCCGTCTTTCCAACACCGGGTTCGCCTACCAATACAGGATTGTTTTTTGTGCGTCGACTAAGAATTTGTATCAACCGTTTCACTTCTCTAGAACGACCAACAACAGGATCTAACCTACCTTCTTTTGCTAACTTCGTTAAATCTCTTGCTAAGGAATCTAAAGTTGGTGTTCCTTTTACCGTCTGATGCTTTTCTTGAGAATTTCTACGTCGAATGCCATTATTTCGACTATCGTTCTTCAATCCCATTTTTTGTTTTAATGATTGACGAACTTTCGTAAGGCTAACACCTAAGTTGATCATCATCCGTGTAGCCATAATACTTTCGTCCTTTAATAAACTCAATAAGATATGCTCCGTTCCAACTTTTTGAGCACCTATTTTTTTTACTTCACTATTTGCTAAAGCAAAAATTTGTTTCATTCGAGGAGAATAAGGAAGCAATGCGCCTTGAGGGTATGAAGTCATTGTTCCGTAACCAATCAAATGTTCAACTTCTTCATAAACATCCGTTTCATTCAACCCTACTTCACGCAATACTTTCCCAGCAATTCCATTAGGTTCAATTACCAATGCCAGCAAAATATGTTCCGAACTGACAGACTGATGCTTAAATTTTTTCGCTTCATCTTGTGCAATTTCTAATACTAATTGTGCTCTTTGAGTAAAAAGCTCTTCCATTTACCTTCACTTCCCATCTTCATAACTCAATCGTTCCAGAAATGCTCGAAGAATTCGAGCACGAACATAATCTTCCAACTCATTCACGTTAAGTGTATTTTTAGCAATCGCACTTAACATTAAATTACCTTCTTTTTTAGTAATAATCTGATCCTCATACAGTTTTTGAATAATTTCAAAAGCGTTTTTCTCACTAATTGTTTCATCAAATAATTGATTGATCTGCTCAAGCATATGTCTTTTATCAGAAATTCTTACTTTGGCAATACGTATATACCCACCACCACCACGTTTACTTTCAACTAAATAACCACGTTGAATCGTAAAACGCGTATTAATAACATAATTAATTTGAGAAGGAACGCAATTAAAGAGGTCTGCCATTTCAATCCTTCGAATCTCAATCATTTCATTCTTTTCTAAAAATTTTTTTATATAAGATTCAATTAAATCCGAGGTATTCTGATGTGCCATCTTACTCATTCCTTTGACTAATATTGACCTTAATTATAACGAATTTGATATAAGAAAGAAAGAAGAATGACTTTTCACTTTTAAACCTTAGAAATCATTAAAAAATAAAAAAATACGGAATACATGATTCCGTATTAACGCGCCCAAGAGGAGTCGAACCCCTAACCTTTTGATCCGTAGTCAAACACTCTATCCAGTTGAGCTATGGGCGCATATTGATAATGCCGAGGACCGGAATCGAACCGGTACGGTGATCACTCACCGCAGGAT
>JADAKE010000024.1 GCA_015680865.1 Enterococcus lacertideformus
GTATCACAACCGCTTGATTGCCGTAGCAACTTTTACATCATATCAGAGTATCGTTTGTTTGTCAACTCTTTTTTAAAAGTTTTTTTACTTCATTTTGTTAGAAGTCGTTCAGCAACTCATTCATCATAACTTAACGCTTGTTATTTGTCAAGAACTTTTTTGAAGTTTTTCTTGATGACACCAAGCTTCGCAAATAGTTCTTTTTTAACAACCACGTTATATTATCATGTTAAGAACTACCTGTCAATAGTTTATTTTAACTATTTCAAACAATCCTTATTGTTCTTTCGAACACATAATAATATATCAACATAAAAATAGAAAGTCAATAAGAAAAACACTGTTTTAACAACATTCTTATCATGCTCGACTATTAGAATCTGTTTGTCGCTTATTGTTCGTTTTTAAATTTTTTTTATTAAGTAAAGTCTTTTAGGAAATTCATTGTTCAGTTTTTTGCTAACTGTTCACCTATGTTTCTTTCTCACCTTCTAAAATTTTCCTTAACAAAGTGCTGCTTTTATCTATTTATACTTTTTTTTGCTAGAATGTATAGTAACAGTATCATTCTAACTCTGGAGGAACAAACATATGAAAATATTAATTGCTGATGATGATAAAGAAATCGTTGAATTGTTAAGTATCTATGTTCACAATGAAGGTTATGAGGCAGTGAAGGCTTATGACGGAAAAGAAGCTTTATCAAAGATTCGTACGATCTCTGATATAGAATTATTGATTTTAGATATTATGATGCCTGAAATGGACGGCATGCAAGTCGTGAAAGAATTACGTAAAGAATCACAAATCCCTATTATTATGTTAACTGCCAAAACAACGGATATGGATAAAATCAAAGGCCTTGTTGCTGGTGCTGACGACTATGTTACAAAGCCATTTAATCCATTAGAAGTGATGGCACGAGTTAAATCCTTGCTTCGTCGAACAAAGATGCAGATAACACCGGACCAACCTGATACATTAGAAATAAATTCCTTAATCATTAACAAAGATTCTCATGAAGTAAAAACAATTGATGGCAAAGAGATTCAGTTGACTGCATTAGAATTTGGGATTCTTTACTTGTTAGCAAGTCATCCAAACCGTGTATTTAGTGCAGATGAAATCTTTGAACGTGTTTGGAAACAAGAAAGTATTGTTTCAGCAAAAACGGTTATGGTACACGTTAGTCATTTGAGAGATAAAATAGAAGAAGCAACTGGAGGAGAAAAAGTCATTCAAACCGTTTGGGGAGTGGGCTATAAAATTGATGCGAGATAAAACAAGAGGAGTTGAAAAGCGGCGGCGGATCAACCTGACTTCTAAGGAGTTAAGCGAATTATTAGCAGAAGGAATCATCACAGTTGTCTTACTTCTTCTATTAAATGTCGCAATTTTAGTTGTTCTGAGTTCAGTTATCAGTAGTTCTCCCTCTTTAACTAATGCTATTTGGGATTCGAAAAACATTTTCGCCCAACGTTTAAATAGTGATTTATTTTGGAATGGTCGAAATTTTCTGATCCCTCTTTTCTTTATTTTAGATGTTGGTGTCTTATACTGGCGTTTAATCCGTCGTTATCGCCAAATGCAGTTACGCCATATTATTAGTGAGCTTCATTATATTGCCAATGGAAACTACAATCATCGGATCCCCTTTGAATTAACTGGAGACCTTAATCGCGTGGTAAGTAGTATCAATGGTCTAGTAGATAGTACAGTTGCTGCGATTGAAGATGAACGAAAGATTGAAAAATCAAAAGATGAATTGATCACGAATGTTAGCCATGATATCCGTACACCATTAACTTCTATTATTGGTTACTTAGGTTTAATAGAAGACGGACAATACCAAACAGAAGAAGATCTTTTAAAATACACACACACTGCTTACATTAAAGCAAAACAAATGAAGTCTTTAGTTGATGATCTATTTGAGTATACAAAAGTGAGGCAACCTGCTGTTCCAGTGAATTTTTCATCTTTTGATCTTATTCAATTAATTGAACAGCTTGCTGCTGATTTTGAATTAGAAGCATCGAAAAAACATATCCAAATCTTAGTAACCTCACAGGCAAATGCTTTAATCATGGATGGCGATACTGAAAAATTAGTACGTGTTTTTAACAATTTATTGACGAATGCTTTAAAATACGGAAAAGGGGCAACAAAAATAGTCATTGAAATCGAAAAAATTGGTTCAGAGGCTGTGGCCACTGTAAAGAATAATGGTGCTATGATTCCTCAAGAGGCGATTGACAGTCTTTTTGATCGTTTTTATCGTGTCGAGGAATCTCGCTCACAAGAAACAGGCGGCACTGGCTTAGGTCTTGCGATTGCTCAAAGTATTGTTGCATTACATAGGGGCTATATTTATGCTAAATCAGATAAACAATGGACTTCCTTTATTATGCATCTTCCAATCAAGCGAAATGAGAGGTTACCGTTAGAAATCCATGAATAGGTTGACGAAAACGAAAATATTCGCTATTCTTATTACAATAATTTATAAAACTATGTAACACTGAACCTAGTACATTTTATTTTTTTTAAGAGAGCTGATGGTTGGTGTAAATCAGCAAAAAATAATTTGGAATTTCCAGTTCTTTGATGTGTATCTTTCGAAATAAGAAGGATCGGTAAAACAGCCGTTATCTGTTAACAAGAGCAACATATAAATATGTTGAACTCGGGTGGTACCGCGAATGTTAGACTGATTCGTCCCAAGATAATTAAGGGATGGATCGGTCTTTTTTTTTATTCTATTTATTTAAGGAGGAATAATAATGTTAGATGTAAAAATGATGCGACAAAATTTTGAACTTGTGCAAGAAAAATTAATGACTCGTGGGGTAAAAAAAGAGAGATTAGCTGAGTTTATGGAATTAGATGAAAATCGCCGTAAATTATTGGTCAAAAGTGAAGAATTAAAAAAATATCGCAATGATGTTTCTGCTGAAATTGCACAATTAAAACGAAATAAGGAAGATGCGACTGCTAAAATCAATGAAATGAAAGTCGTCGGAGGTAATATTAAAGCGCTAGACGAAGAGATAGCGCAAGTAGACGAAAAATTAATGCAAATTGCTACTACTTTACCAAATTTACCAGCTGATTCCGTTCCTGTTGGAAAAGATGAAGACGATAACATGGAAGTACGTCGTTGGAATAAGCCTCGTCACTTTTCATTCGCCCCTAAACCACATTGGGAAATTGCAGAAAATCTTGGTATTCTAGATTTTGAAAGAGGTGCAAAAGTTTCTGGAAGTCGTTTTGTCTACTACAAAGGTTTAGGCGCTCGTTTAGAACGTGCTGTTTACAACTTTATGTTGGACCAACATATCTATGAACATGGATATACAGAAATGATTACCCCTTATATTGTAAATAGTCTGGCCATGTTTGGCACAGGACAATTTCCTAAATTTAAAGAGGATGTTTTCCAGTTAGAAAATACTGATTTAACTTTAATCCCTACAGCAGAAGTACCATTGACTAACTACTACAATGATGAAATCTTAGATGGCCAAGATTTACCCATTTATTTTACTGCACTTAGTCCAGCATTTCGCTCTGAAGCAGGTAGCGCTGGTCGTGATACTCGTGGGTTAATCCGCTTGCATCAATTTAACAAAGTTGAAATGGTTAAATTTTCTGATGCCCAACATTCGTATGAAGAACTTGAAAAAATGACGACTGATGCAGAGGATATTCTAAAAAAATTGCATTTGCCTTATCGTGTAGTCGCTTTATCTACTGGGGATATGGGCTTCTCTGCTGCTAAAACCTATGATTTAGAAGTATGGATTCCCGCTCAAGGTACGTATCGTGAAATCAGTTCATGTTCAAACTGTGAAGACTTCCAAGCACGTCGAGCAATGATCCGCTATCGTGACGAAGATGGTAAAATCCATTATGCACACACTTTAAATGGCTCTGGTCTAGCTGTTGGTCGAACCGTAGCAGCAATTCTTGAAAATTATCAAAACAAAGATGGTTCTGTCACGGTTCCAGAAGTACTTACGCCTTATATGGGTAATTTAAAAGTCATAAAGTAATTTATTAATATAAAGAAGTGCGTTCTATAGCAAAAGGAATGCACTTTTTTTCATATAGTAAAAAATAAATATACAATCTACCGCCATACTTGTCTTGGGAATTACTAAAGGTGAAGCATAATGATAGCCTTTTTGTCTAAAATATTCTGATTTTCCATTAAAAAGTGAATACCTCCTATTTCTGTACCGATGATCATGCCACATTTTTCCCCATCCAAATCCTTATGCTCAAAACCTGCTTAAAAAAGTGCTTGCATTGAAACTATTACTGCAAAATAGGTGAAATAATCTGTTTTATTTGTCTCTTTGTCTGTAAAAAGAAAGTATATATTCATTTGTTCCCAGTTTCGTTGCTTGAATGTTTGAGTTTCTTCCAATACATTTTCTATTTTTTTGAAATAGCTAATGTACCCTAATAAAAAAATGGCTTATTACCATATATTTAGTATCACATAGTAAAACATCTGTCGTTTCTAACCGTTTTACTTGCGCTTGTTCCATCAATTTCAGCAATGTTGATTTTGTGCCTTATTTTCTTCCTTAGATTTTCCACTTTACGGTGACTTAAATTTGGTAGGATTTTGTTATCACTTTTTATTTAGGTATGAAACAAAAATATTGTCGGCAAACGCAAAAAAACATCTATCTCAAACTTTTCTTCCAAACCTTTGAGATAGATGTTTTTAATTTTAAAACAAGTACTAGGACTTGAGTCTATTTCAATGATATCGCTTAGTTCATCATATTGAATCTAACTGCTACAGCTACTTGTATCAATTAATCATGATTCCACAGAATAGTTCGGCGCTTCTTTCGTAATCTGCACATCATGTGGGTGTGATTCTTTTAATCCACTACCACTCATTTGAATAAATTGTGCATCATCTCTTAAGCTTTTCAAGTTGGCAGCACCGACATAACCCATTCCTGATTTCAATCCACCTACCATTTGGAAAATGATATCTGCTACACTACCTTTATAAGCCACACGACCTTCTATTCCCTCTGGTACCAATTTATTTGCTTCATTGACACTCCCTTGGAAATAACGGTCACTTGAGCCTTTTTCCATTGCACCTAATGAACCCATTCCACGGTAGGTCTTGAAACGACGACCTTGGAAAATTTCAAATTCACCTGGAGATTCATCTGTACCAGCTAGCATACTACCTAACATCACTGCATGTCCACCAGCAGCTAATGCTTTGACAATATCACCTGAATACTTAATTCCACCATCAGCAATAATTGCTTTTCCATATTGACGAGCAACGGATGCTGCATCATAAATCGCTGTTAATTGTGGTACACCTACACCAGCAACTACACGAGTCGTACAAATTGAACCAGGGCCAATTCCTACTTTCACTACATCAACACCGGCATCATATAAAGCTTTTGTGGCTTCTGCCGTAGCTACATTTCCAGCAATCAGTGTTGCTTCCTTAAATGTCGAACGAATTTCTTGGATCTTACGAATCACTCCTGCACTGTGTCCATGAGCTGTGTCAATAACAATAGCATCCGCACCAGCTTCTAACAATGCTTCTGCTCGTTCAAATGTATCACTTGTTACACCAACAGCAGCAGCTACTAGTAACCGACCATGCTCATCTTTTGCAGCATTCGGGAATTCAATCACTTTTTCAATGTCTTTAATTGTGATCAAGCCACTCAAACAGCCTTCATTGTCAACGATTGGTAATTTTTCAATTTTGTGTTTTTGTAGTATTTTTTCTGCATCTTTTAGAGAAGTACCGACTGGTGCTGTCACTAAGTTTTCCTTTGTCATCACATTATTGATTTCTATATGATAATCAGTAACAAAGCGCATATCACGATTCGTGATAATACCAACAAGCTTTCGATTTTCTAAAGTTTCAACGATTGGTACACCACTGATACGATATCTACTCATCAATTCTTCTGCATCTGCTACTAGATGTTGTGGCGTTAAAAAGAATGGATCAATAATGACACCACTTTCAGAACGCTTGACCTTACGCACTTCATCTGCTTGTTGACTAATTGTCATATTTTTATGGATAACACCTAATCCACCTTGTCTAGCCATCGCAATAGCCATTTTACTATCAGTAACAGTATCCATACTTGCACTGATAATTGGGATATTCAACTTAATATTTTTTGCTAATTGTACACTCATATCCACTTCGTTTGGTAACACGTGACTTTCTGCTGGTATCAATAAGACATCATCGAAAGTAAACCCTTTTTTCGTGAACTTTGTTTCCCAGTTGGACATTTTTAGTACCACTCCTCTATTTTAGTTTATCTATTAAAATAATCGATTTTTCCGTTTAAGTCAACAATCTTCCAATAATCCTCTTAGTTTCTAAGAATATCCTTATTATAATCAATTTCAAAAAAGCTTACTCCTTCCATTCCTAAGAGTGCTTTTTTGATTTTCTTTATTTCAAATAAAAAACAAAAAAATGAGAACTTATTGATTGAAGTGATTCACTTTATTGCTATCCTCTTATCTTCGAGGAACGGACAAACTTCCGATAATCCCATATTTTTTCTTCATGTAATAGCGTAATGCTAATGAAGCTGCCCCAATGATGACGATCACTATTGGATCAAGCAATGGATTCAGTATAGGAGGAAGTAAAGTGGTGGCAGAAAATGACAGTACCCAAATCAATGTTGTCCCACCCAAGATAAGTAATGTTTTACCCATTCCTGGCTTTTTACTACGATCTGCTCCGGGATACTCATATTGATAAATGTATTTATACATCAGATAAAAAATCCATCCACCAACAGCTGAACCAAAGACAAGCGTTGATATGCCGTAGGCTGGTACTGTTTCACGTGAAAACAATCCCGTAATAGCGATCATGATACTCAATAATCCTAATAAAAGCAATGTATTATCTAACCACATCAATATTGGCTTAGAATTAACTTTTGCTTCTACTGGTTTATTGATAATGGCTTCTGTTCTTTCAGAAACCGTTCCGAATAATTGTCTTGCTGTTTTTCCACCTTTTTGTGTCAGTTACTAAAGTCGGAAGAATATCATGAAGAGCTTTTACTTTTTCCTCTTCGGATAAATTAGCTGCTTCTAAAGACTTTTTTAAGTCAAAAATATATTGTTGGTTTCTTTTTGTTAATTTTTCTTCTAAACTATTGTTTTCCTTTACGATCTCACGTAATTGTTCTGATTCCATGATATAAATGGTCCTCCTTAGCCGTTACTTTAACGGTTGTCACAAAAGACATTCTAACATACTATGCGTACAGTTTGATAGCCCTTTTATACATTAAAACGGAATAACATAACATCGCCATCTTGGACTACGTAGTCTTTTCCTTCTAAACGAACACGCCAAGCTTCTTTAGCAGCATGCATATTACCATAATGATTTAAGTCTTCAAAAGAAACTGTTTCGGCACGGATAAACCCTCGTTCAAAATCAGAATGAATAATTCCTGCAGCTTGAGGTGCTTTGATTCCTTTTTTAAATTTCAATGCACGAACTTCTTGTTCTCCAGCAGTAAAATAAGTAGCTAATCCTAAAAGATCGTAAGCTGCACGAATCAACTGATCCAAACCAGACTCTTCGATACCTAATGCCTCTAAGAACTCGGCTTTATCTTCTTCATCTAACTCTGCAATTTCTTATTCTGCACGCGCACTAACAACGATTACTTCTGCATGTTCTTCTGTAGCAAAATTACGGACCTCTTGGACATAATGATTTGTATCGCTTGTTGATACTTCATCTTCTGCGACATTTGCTACATATAAGATAGGCTTCGTTGTTAATAAAAATAAAGATTTAACGATTTTTTGCTCTTCATCAGTAAATTCAATCGAACGAGCTGAACGACCTTCTTCTAAAACTGGTTTGATTTTATCTAATACAGCTAATTCTGCCACCGCATCTTTATCTTTTGTTTTTGCTATTTTTGCTACACGAGTATAACGCTTGTTGATTGATTCTAGGTCTGCTAAAACAAGTTCTAAGTTGATTGTATAAATATCTGCTAATGGATCAACACGTCCTTCTACGTGTGTGATGTTGTCATCATCAAAACAACGCACGACATGACAAATCGCATCCACTTGACGAATGTGACTTAGAAATTGATTTCCTAATCATTCTCCTTTGCTTGCACCTTTAACAATTCCAGCAATATCGGTGAATTCAAAGGTCGTTGGCACAGTTTTTTTAGGATGGACAAGTTCAGTTAGTCGCTGTAAGCGCCAATCGGGTACTTCAACCATCCCTACATTCGGATCAATCGTCGCAAAAGGATAGTTTGCTGCTTCTGCTCCAGCTTTAGTAATTGCGTTAAATAACGTTGACTTTCCTACATTAGGTAATCCAACAATTCCAGCAGTTAATGCCATAAGTCTATTCACTCTTTCTCTGCATTTTTTTCAAGTACTTTTTTTAATTTCTTTTCAAATTCTCGACGAGTCATAATGACGATATGCCCACAATTGATACATTTAATTTTGATGTCAGCACCCATACGAATGATTTCCCAACGGTTTGTCTGACAAGCATGAGGTTTTTTCATCTCAACAATATCATGTAAATAGTACATAAAAGTCCCTTCCTTTTTGTGATTGCTCTATAAAATGATCGTCTGATTTACTTTTGCTATTCACCCATCACTCCTGGTGAAATAAGCTAACAACTATTTCTCAGTGGAGCTACCCGATGCTTTCACGACCTCTTATTTTAAACGGTATTCCAGCATCAGCTCCTTGAAATAAGCCTAAATTTTTAAAAATATGAAAAGCTATTTCAAAAAATTTTTTCTTATTCTCAGCGGAGCTACCCGATGCTTTCACAACCTCTTTTCTTAAACGGTCTTCAAAGAGCTGTCCTTCGGTATTAGTTCAAAAAATTATAAAATATGAAAAGCTATTTTTTGATTTTCTTCACTAATACTCAGGACAAGGCACTCTTTTCATGACCTCTTATTCTTCATCAAATTGAATATTAAGGATATCAAGGATTCTTGTCAAATCGTTTTGAGATAAGTACTCAATTTCGATTTTTCCTTTACCATCTTTTTCTTGAATCGCCACACTTGTCCCAAATTTATCCATCAAGCGGTCTTCACTTTCTCGAATATAATAGGGTTTTTCTTTTGCCAAACGAGGAATTTTTTTCTTTTCTTTTCCATCATTTTGGTTCAATTGTGAAACGATTTGTTCTAACTGACGGACGGTGAGATTTTCTGTTACCGCACGATTAGCTAATTTCAGGATCAGGTTTTTGTTTTTTAAGCCTAATAGCGTACGTGCCTGTCCCATCGACAAGCGTTGATCTTGAACCATTTCTTTTACAAGATCAGGTAATGTCAATAAACGTAAATAGTTGGCAATATAGGGACGACTTTTACCCAAACGTTGCGCAACTTCTGCTTGCGTTAATTTAAGATTTTTCATTAACATATCATATGCTTCTGCTTCTTCTAGCGGATTTAAATCTTCTCGTTGTAAGTTTTCTAGAACAGCCACTTGCATCATTGCTTCTTCGTCAAAGTCACGGACAATTGCCGGAATCGTTGCTTTTTCGGCTAGTTTCGATGCACGAAAGCGACGTTCACCAGCAATAATCTCATATCCTTTTACTGCGGATCGTCGGACAATGATTGGTTGAAAAACACCGGATTGCTCAATGGAATTGGCTAACTCTTGTAACGATACTTCTTCAAATGTTTTACGTGGTTGATAAGGATTGGGGCGTAATTCATTTAGGGGCAATTGAATAACTGTTTCATCTTTTACATCAACAGTTTCTAAATTCTCTAGATCTTGAAATAACGCATCAATCCCTCGACCTAAACCTTTACTTTTCTTCACGATTACCCACTTCCTTTGCCAATGCTTGGTAGACCTCAGCTCCTCTAGAACGTGGATCATAATCAATGATCGGCATACCATGACTTGGAGCCTCTGAAAGTCGAATATTTCTTGGAATAATCGTTTCATAAACTTTTTCTCGGAAATACTTGCGTACTTCTTCGACTACTTCATTACCTAAATTTGTCCTGGCATCATACATGGTGAGTAAGACACCTTCAATTTCCAAATCTGGATTGAAATGTTTCTGAACTAAACGAACCGTATTTAGTAATTGACTTAATCCTTCTAACGCATAGTATTCACATTGTACGGGGATCAAGATTGAATCACTGGCTGTAAATGAGTTAATCGTTAAATGCCCCAGTGAAGGTGGACAATCAATCAGAATATAATCATATTGATCGTTTACTTCAGCTAAAGAACCCTTCAAACGAGATTCCCTTGCCATCATAGATGTTAACTCAATCTCCGCTCCTGCTAATTGAAGAGTGGCCGGCACAATACTCAAATTTTCATGTTCCGTGACCAGAGTTGCTTCAGTGATTGATAGTTCATTAACCAATACATCATAAATATCTTGGGAAACATCTGGTTTACGAATGCCTACACCACTTGTCGCATTACCTTGTGCATCCATATCTACTAACAAGACTTTTTTACCAAGACTAGCTAGACATGCACCTAGATTAACAGTCGTCGTTGTTTTACCAACGCCACCTTTTTGATTTGCAACAGATATTATTTGTGCCATCTCTTCTCCTCCTACTTAATGGGTTGTTTGTTTGGCATACCTGGTTTTCTTGGGTATTTTTTAGGGGTAACTTTCTTTTTTTGGATCACGAGAATATGTCTTTTATCCGAGATTTTTGGTAAATTGACCTCATATTCTTTTATAAATTTACCACCTAAAATAGCAATAGCCTGCTTTGCTTCAGCTAACTCTTCTTCACTTTTCGCTGCTTTTAATGCGTAGAAATACCCTTCTTGTTTCACTAACGGCAAACATAACTCTGCTAAAACATTTAATCTCGCTACGGCACGTGCGGTCACAAAATCAAAAGAAGCACGAAATTGTGGATTTTGACCAAAAGTTTCTGCCCGATCATGGTAAAGCCCCGCAGTAATACCAATTTCTTTCGTTAATTCAGCTAAAAAATGGATTCGCTTATTCAATGAATCAACAATCGTGATCTGTAAGTTAGGAAATGCAATTTTTAAAGGGATACTAGGAAAGCCTGCGCCAGAACCAACATCACAAAGTGAAAGTGGTCTTGAAAAATCAACATCAAAGGCTAACGTCAATGAATCATAAAAATGCTTCAAATAAACGTCTTTTTTTTCTGTAATCGCTGTTAGATTCATCTTTTCATTCCACTCAACTAGTAACTGATAATAGCGTTCAAATTGACTCATTTGTTGGTCGGATAAATAAATTCCTTTATCTGCTAATACTTGACGAAATTCTTCTGGTATCATAATTAATCCTTTCATTGTGAAACAGCAATTGTTTCACGAAATCTCTTTTTACTTTAACGCAAAATGACTAGAGTTGCAATCTTTCTACCAGTAAAATTCTAGGAGAGGGTGAAAAATTTGGTGCTAGGATATACAGCCTAATTCTTATTTCTAAGAGGAAAGGAACAATGTTTCAACTATTTAAATCAACCAACCTTTTCAATCAATAATTCAGTTCATCTTAAATAAAGTTTAAGAAAATACGCAGTTCGCAAATTTCCTAAGATTTTCATACTATGTTTTTGTTTAATAGTCATCAATATTTTATTGACAAAAAAATGTAAGCGTTTTATAATTCGTATGTAACGAATTAAGAAAAAGGAGGAAATTATGAAAAAGAAATTAATCACTGGAATGCTTATAGGAGCGACACTTGCTAGTTTCATCTTTCCCACAGGACTGGAGGTTGCATTAGCAGACGAAATGAGTGAAAGTGTACATATAATTAAAAATGATAAAATGCTTGGTTTAGAAAAAGAGTTAAATTCTCCACAAGTTAAGCTGGCTTTACACTCAAAGACAACCGATCAACAAGCAATGTTTGATTATTTTGCTAAAAAATATGATGGCGCTCAAATTACTTATGTTGGTGGTAGAGCCACCGGTGTTTCTGAAACTTTTTACGTTGGTGGTTACAATGTTTTTGCTAGCAACCAATCTGCACTTAACTATTGTCGAACACAATTAGCAACGACAGCTACTTTATTACAAGCGAATGGAACATTAGGTGGTGCTTTACTTGGGGGTCCTGCTGGTGCGTTGATTGGGTTATTAGGAGCAACAATTTTAGCTGGTCGATTTAGAGATGGGAGTAGTACAATGAAAAGTTGGATAAATGTGGGTTCCTCTAAAGGTGGCAGTCGAATGACATTAACAGAAGAATTTCCTATCGCTACTTTAAACACGACTTATCAAAGTCCTATTAAACCTCTGTAAAGATGAACTTCCTAAGAACTTTAAATATTAGCATTTTTATTATCATTATATTCTTATACTATGTCTTTCGTTTGAAAAAAAGAAAAACTAGTTGGAAAACGACTACTTTACTATTTGTTTTTCTAATAATAAATACTCTATATATTCTATTTAATCTATTTTGAACGCTTATCTATACAGTAAACCCAAAATACATATAGTACTCCTCAAGATGAGCATTTTCTCTGATTTTGAGGGGCACTTTTTATTTAAGTATTCTTGACTTTTACTTATTTATTTTTCTACATCTAATTTTCTTCGCACAACATTTAGATAATGTTGGAGTCCAACAGTCATTACCCAAGCCTCACCTAAGCCAATAAAGCTCCCTATGACGATACCCAAAAAGCGATATTCGATTAAAGAAATCAAATATGCTCCTCGAATAAGAGTGGATAGCATCAACGCCATCGGATTGAGAAAGATATTAGCAACTGCATAATTTCTTGCAACTAGAAATTGTGCGATACCATAAAGAAAAGTGATTAGAAAAATCGTCTGTAGCTGAGTGAATGGCACAAAAGACAAAACAGCTGAGACACACAAGCCACCCATGGAGCCAATCAAATACTGAACTTGTCGATGTTTCATTGCCTCTAGATTTTCTGCTAAAAGAATCGATGCACAAGAAAGAGTTAGCCAGTAAGGATTATGCAAATTTAAGCCATGGCTAATATAAACAGAAAGGAATAAAGCTACACTGTAAAAAACAGAATCAATAATCACTAACGGTTCTTCCTGAAATCTTTCTTTTAAAGTTGCTTGCTCAATCACCTGTTCTGTTCGTGAATCAAGTAATTTTGTGATAACTGCCGCAATTAGTGAAAATATGACACCCATGAAAAAATAAAGAGAAATAATTGGTAGCTGAACGAACGGTAATTGCATACTCGTTCCCATAGCAGAGAGCATAGCAAAAAACAAGCCACCTGGTTTTGAAATATGGAACAACCTTAAGATAAATCTACTGGAAAAAGCGACTAATGCCACAGCGAAGGGTTCAAGCCATAAAACATAGGTTGATAAAACTCCGAATACAAATGAAAATAAAAGACCACAACCAATAAAAAACATGCGTTTCAATAGATATTTCATCGGTATATTTTGATAGTAAAAAAAGTAAAAATTCCTAATGAAGAAAAACTTGAAATCAAAAAATTATGATTTATGTAACCTAACCATAATATAATAAAAATAAGAAACATCAGGTTCATAATTCGAAAAGGATTATCCTGAATTTTATTAAAACGAAAATATGTTTTAAACAATCTTTTACTCCTTTCTAGTAATTGTTATCAGAAAAATAAAAGAATACCGCCTCCTCTCAAGTTTTTGTTGGCATTATTTAGTATAACAACAATTCCTTTATTTTTCATAAAAAAGTGAACATGGACAAAACGACTCAAAAAATCCGAATAAAAACAAAACATTTCGAGTCGTTTCAATCGTTGCTACTATACTGGTACTTTCGCAATCTTTCCGTGTTCGATGTGTTCAGAATTCACTATAACTAATTTATCATTTGTTATTAAACTAACAGCTAAAACTATCTAAGTATCTATATTTAAATCATTTTTCATTGAAGTTTGATTGATTTTATTAATATCCAAAAGTTGTAAATGATTAATAGTAAAAAAGTGAACTTCTATTGTTGTTCGGGTAATTGTCGGAATAATTAATTCACTAAATAAGCCTTTGCCTGCGGTATAGGCTGCCCCAGATAATTGATGCCCATCTACATCCGACACTACTTTTGATACACGAAAGAACGGTATCAGTGATTGTTTACTCACTAATACCGTTTCAATAACAATTCCATTTTCTAGTTGAAATTATTGTACATCAAAGAAATGTTCATTAGGACTAGAAAAATCCATTGAATTTCTATACAGTAAATACAGTTAGCTTTTGTTAGCTGTTGGCAACTTGATTAGTGAGTTCGTGCTTACTAGTCAAGGCTTTATTATTTAGTAATCCAATTATTTATTTTCAATACTTATAGAAAGTATTGTTCCAAAACAAAGACTGATAATTGTACTATTCTCTCTTAAAATTCTCAAATACATATCTTCCTTTTTCAATTCAGTAACATTATCAAAATCTCCATAAAAAATATCTTTTTCTTTATAGGTCAAGAACACACTAATTTGGTTCTCATAGGTTCTTATAAAGATTTTCAAAGTGAAATCATCTTTGTTTATTTTATATTTTATATTGCCATCACCTACATTGTCAGTCAAACTTTCACTTTCAGATAGAAATAGTTCCATCAAGTCTAATTCATCATATTTCATTTTTATCTGTCTCCTTTATTTAGGTATCACTGTGATTACATCACCTAAATCATTAATTATAACTGTAACATCACTAGTTTCAAATTTCCATGTATCTATTTGATTTCCTGATGTTTTCACACCATTTATTATAGCATCTTCAATAACTGATGGTGGAACATTTCTTGGTTGTACATAATTTTTTATAAAATCATTATACTCTCTTGTTCCAGGAATGTATCCCTTACCTTTGGCAATTTCTTGTGCTCTAGTATGCAATTGAGCTCGAATATTTGGTGTGTCAGGAGCCATTCTTCCTAAAGCATGTCCAGAGTACTTACGTCCATTTATAGTTGCTCCATTTTTATTTAAACTCCAAGATATATCATCCACAGCACCACTGGCTTTCTTATAAGTCATAGCCCCAGCACTATTCTTTTGATTGAGCGTATAAACCTTTCCGTCTTTACTTCCTTTTATGACATTTTGCGTTCTACCAGCTTCCCTAGAAAACGTCTGGGCACTTCGGATTGCCGCAGCGCTCCACCCTAACATCCATAAGGAATCCCATACTCCTGATTCTTGCAATCCTTCCACTATTCCTTGCCTTTGGACAAGAGGCCTAACCCTAAAATTTTGTCATCCTTATCAAAGTAATTATAGCCTTTTTTCTGTTGATTATTGATGCGTGTCGTAAGTTCCTTTGGTGTCATTTCCAAGACATCTAAGTCATATTTTTTTACTAAGTAAGCTAAGTTTCCCGATAACTTTTTTTCATCCAGTCGATACGAGTACCCTTCTTTTTCCAGCATATAATATTCAAAACCATTCTTGTTGTCATGAACATAGATAATCGTACAACCCTCTAATAGTTGTTTGTCAGTCACTTCATTTTTAGTGTTTTTTTTATCTCTGTAAAATAACTTT
>JADAKE010000025.1 GCA_015680865.1 Enterococcus lacertideformus
GGCTCTATACTTTTTGATGTTGGTAACTTTCGCTAACCTCTTTTTTGTGAATCAAAAATATAGAAAAGACGCTCTGAAATCCTTTAGAATTAATTTGGGCTCTACAATTTATGGGACTGATGAATCAGAATTGATTCTTCAGTCCCATTTTCATTTTAGCTATTAAAAAACATATCGTTCTCTCAAAATAGACGATCTAATGCCATCTTCATAAATCCCTCCCATAATTATGAAAGATACTGCGCCAGTTCTTTGTCTATAGCCACTTGTTTATCAATCGTTGCCTTAATTTGAGCCAATAAATTATCTAAATCTGATTGGGTTCTCCGTAACATCGTTAAAATATTTTCATACTCATTGACAGGCTGACGAACAATGGAATATTCCGTGACATTCCCAGCCGCAAGAGCCTCCATTTCCTCTGCATCATTTAAATGTTCACCCCAACGTTTTGCATCTGCTTGTGTCTGCTTCCATAAAGTATATGCGTTTTCTATTTCTACTTTCAAGTACTTCGTCAGTGCATCAATTTCTGACTGGATCGATTGTTTGTACCCTGAAGTAAGAGCTTTCGCTTGCATCGCATCTAAAAAGATTTCTTGTGAAGCAGAAAGACTCCCTCCGCCGTGACTCATCTTTTTTCGAAGCCTATTCAATCGATTCAATTCTTTATTCGTTTCATGTTGTGCTAATTGGGCGTTTCCTTTAGAACGTGACATAATATTTCCATCGTTATCAAACTGATACCCCCCCACATATGCTGAGCCAGCATACCGACTTTTTTAGATTCTACTTCAATCAGTGTCCCTACTTGTTTTTTTGAAGAAGAATAACCAATAGCGATTAAATCTTTTGTATCTATGAAATTAAAAATTTTTCCTGCTTCGGTTAATTTGTCCGCTGTGGCTTGTTGTTGTTCAGTTAAAATCCTATAAATATTGAGTCCTCGATAAATATAAACACCAGAGAGACGATCATGGAACTGTTCCGGCAAATCAGAAACCGCATATTGTCCATTCATAGAACCTAAAGAATGCCCATAAACATCCACCATTGCATTTGGATAGGTGTTCATTATTTCTTGTAAAGTGATTGAAGAAGATTTTAATTGCGGCATCACAGTAGCTCCACCATTATTAAGAACCTGTATAGCTGTCGGAATATCATTTAGCAACCAATCAGCTCGAACATCCTGATCATCAGGATTAGAAGAATCAATCATATTGCCTTTCTCTGGTGCCGTTGAACCACGATAAATAACCGTAATCGCTTTCATTGGTTATCGTTCTTTAATCTTTATTCAATTGCTTATCATCTATATAATTTTTTACTAATTTGTTTTTACTCGCATATGAACACTTTGATTATACCCATTCCTGTTAAAATAATAAAAGGCAACTTCATATTCTTCTATTGCATGTTTTGACATTACTTTAGCTATTTAAAATATGGCATGCAATTCTAGTATTTACTGAATGAATATGGCTACGGTGACTGCAAATCTGAAAGAGAATTTTTTATTGAAGAACTCTCAAATCTT
>JADAKE010000026.1:0-2500 GCA_015680865.1 Enterococcus lacertideformus
GTTAAGTTATGATGAATGAGTTGCTGAACGACTTCTAACAAAATGAAGTAAAAAAACTTTTAAAAAAGAGTTGACAAACAAACGATACTCTGATATGATGTAAAAGTTGCTACGGCAATCAAGCGGTTGTGATACCTTGCATTTGACGACTATCGTTGTCAATGTTTATCATCTCCGATCAAGTAGACCTTTGAAAACTGAACAAAGCAAAGACAAACCAAATGTGTAGGGCGTCTTGATTAATTCAAGACAACAAACATTTTTAACAAGCAAGCAATAAGCTGGCAAATAATTGAGCTTAACAATCAGTAATGATTGTTCGAACTTTTTATGAGAGTTTGATCCTGGCTCAGGACGAACGCTGGCGGCGTGCCTAATACATGCAAGTCGAACGCTTCTTTTTCCATCGTAGCTTGCTCCACCGGAAAAAGAGGAGTGGCGAACGGGTGAGTAACACGTGGGTAACCTGCCCATCAGAAGGGGATAACACTTGGAAACAGGTGCTAATACCGTATAATAATCAAAACCGCATGGTTTTGATTTGAAAGGCGCTTATGGTGCCGCTGATGGATGGACCCGCGGTGCATTAGCTAGTTGGTGAGGTAACGGCTCACCAAGGCGACGATGCATAGCCGACCTGAGAGGGTGATCGGCCACATTGGGACTGAGACACGGCCCAAACTCCTACGGGAGGCAGCAGTAGGGAATCTTCGGCAATGGACGAAAGTCTGACCGAGCAACGCCGCGTGAGTGAAGAAGGTTTTCGGATCGTAAAAC
This sequence comes from Enterococcus lacertideformus, assembly GCA_015680865.1. Lineage (GTDB taxonomy): Bacteria > Bacillota > Bacilli > Lactobacillales > Enterococcaceae > Enterococcus_B > Enterococcus_B lacertideformus. The sequence continues at coordinate 778 of JADAKE010000026.1, forward strand.
TCTGTTGTTAGAGAAGAACAAGGATGAGAGTAACTGTTCATCCCTTGACGGTATCTAACCAGAAAGCCACGGCTAACTACGTGCCAGCAGCCGCGGTAATACGTAGGTGGCAAGCGTTGTCCGGATTTATTGGGCGTAAAGCGAGCGCAGGCGGTTTCTTAAGTCTGATGTGAAAGCCCCCGGCTCAACCGGGGAGGGTCATTGGAAACTGGGAGACTTGAGTGCAGAAGAGGAGAGTGGAATTCCATGTGTAGCGGTGAAATGCGTAGATATATGGAGGAACACCAGTGGCGAAGGCGGCTCTCTGGTCTGTAACTGACGCTGAGGCTCGAAAGCGTGGGGAGCAAACAGGATTAGATACCCTGGTAGTCCACGCCGTAAACGATGAGTGCTAAGTGTTGGAGGGTTTCCGCCCTTCAGTGCTGCAGCTAACGCATTAAGCACTCCGCCTGGGGAGTACGACCGCAAGGTTGAAACTCAAAGGAATTGACGGGGGCCCGCACAAGCGGTGGAGCATGTGGTTTAATTCGAAGCAACGCGAAGAACCTTACCAGGTCTTGACATCCTTTGACCACTCTAGAGATAGAGCTTCCCCTTCGGGGGCAAAGTGACAGGTGGTGCATGGTTGTCGTCAGCTCGTGTCGTGAGATGTTGGGTTAAGTCCCGCAACGAGCGCAACCCTTATTGTTAGTTGCCATCATTCAGTTGGGCACTCTAGCGAGACTGCCGGTGACAAACCGGAGGAAGGTGGGGATGACGTCAAATCATCATGCCCCTTATGACCTGGGCTACACACGTGCTACAATGGGAAGTACAACGAGTTGCGAAGTCGCGAGGCTAAGCTAATCTCTTAAAGCTTCTCTCAGTTCGGATTGTAGGCTGCAACTCGCCTACATGAAGCCGGAATCGCTAGTAATCGCGGATCAGCACGCCGCGGTGAATACGTTCCCGGGCCTTGTACACACCGCCCGTCACACCACGAGAGTTTGTAACACCCGAAGTCGGTGAGGTAACCTTTTGGAGCCAGCCGCCTAAGGTGGGATAGATGATTGGGGTGAAGTCGTAACAAGGTAGCCGTATCGGAAGGTGCGGCTGGATCACCTCCTTTCTAAGGAATATTACGGAGACTACACTGTTTGTTTTTCACTTTGTTCAGTTTTGAGAGGTCTACTCTCAAAGATATATTTTTGTTCATTGAAAACTGGATATTTGAAGTAAATTAGTAACACAAACCGAGAACACCGCGTTGAATTTGAAAGCTAAACAAATCGTTTAGCCTCAAGCAAAATAGGCGGACGGCAATGAAATCTTGATTTCATTAGACGGTCGATCTTTTTGCCGAAGAGGCTGATTTGTGAGCTGGATAGAGTTTTTTAATAAGTTCAATTGCTTATTTTCTTGATCGGACTTCTATCGCTAGAAGAAAGATCAAAACCCAACCGTAAGGTTGATAAGGTTAAGTGAATAAGGGCGCACGGTGGATGCCTTGGCACTAGGAGCCGATGAAGGACGGGACTAACACCGATATGCTTTGGGGAGCTGTACGTAAGCTATGATCCAGAGATTTCCGAATGGGGGAACCCAGCATCTTTGATAGGATGTTACGTTTGCGTGAATACATAGCGCATTCGAGGTAGACGCAGAGAACTGAAACATCTAAGTACCTGCAGGAAGAGAAAGAAAATTCGATTCCCTGAGTAGCGGCGAGCGAAACGGGAAAAGC
>JADAKE010000027.1 GCA_015680865.1 Enterococcus lacertideformus
GGGAAGGCTCGTCCGCCCAGGGTTAGTCGGGACCTAAGCCGAGGCCGACAGGCGTAGGCGATGGACAACAGGTTGATATTCCTGTACTCGTTGTTTTTGTTTGAGCAATGGAGGGACGCAGGAGGCTAAGGAATACAGACGATTGGAAAGGTCTGTCTAAGCAGTAAGTCTGGATAGGAGTCAAATGCTTCTGTCTTTACGGACAAGCTGTGATGGGGAGGGAAATCATAGTACCGAAGTTCCTGATGTCACACTGCCGAGAAAAGCTT
>JADAKE010000028.1 GCA_015680865.1 Enterococcus lacertideformus
AGAGTTTTACGATCCGAAAACCTTCTTCACTCACGCGGCGTTGCTCGGTCAGACTTTCGTCCATTGCCGAAGATTCCCTACTGCTGCCTCCCGTAGGAGTTTGGGCCGTGTCTCAGTCCCAATGTGGCCGATCAACCTCTCAGGTCGGCTATGCATCGTCGCCTTGGTGAGCCGTTACCTCACCAACTAGCTAATGCACCGCGGGTCCATCCATCAGTGGCACCATAAGCGCCTTTCAAATCAAAACCATGCGGTTTTGATTATTATACG
>JADAKE010000029.1 GCA_015680865.1 Enterococcus lacertideformus
AAAGTACGGTTTCAGGATTGAAAACAGGCGTTTCTGTGAGCAATCAATTAATATCTGATTTGGAACAATTGGTTACTTGTATGAAAGATCAAAGTGATAGGTTTCCTAAGTTGGCAGCCGTCAATGCTTTTAGAGATATGCAGACGAAATTTTAGGAGGTTAGGGAAATGAGTGACGAAAAAATTCTGCAAAGAGGAGCCTCTCATGGGATTAATTTATGACAGTAGCGAATCTTCTGCGTTGATGTCTGCTTTAAAGAGCAATTTGACTAGCAGCAAAGAAGCAGTTCAACAGTTGAAATCAGGTAGCCAAAAAGTAGTGTCAGCTGTAGATGGGCATCAATTATCTGGGGCGGCCTATACCGCAGGAAAAGGCTTATTTAGTGAATTAATTATTCCGACAATTACCCGCACAACAAATGCCATTGAACAGATAGAACAAGAATTGCAAAAATACCAGAATGCCGATAAAATAGTGGCAAGTGAGGGAGAGTTGAACGAAGATAAGTTAAATCAACAGATACGAGTCACGCAAGCCATGAAACGGTCCGTTGATGAAACCTCAAGCTTTATTCACGCACAAACAAGAAGTAACTCACTTGCTAGTGTGTTAGAGACCCTCTTCAATGTTCAAAGGCATTTAGACCGAATCTCTGAAAGTTTCCAACAAGACATCGACCGTCTACAAAAACAATTGAGAAAATTACATAATTTTAACGAACAAACCCATCATTTATTTAGTAACAGCATCAATGAGCTAAAGCTAGCGATGCAAGGCGTATTAACACTAAACAATACTACAGTGAATAAGGACGGTTCCTATTCACTGCCGAAAGGAACAGATAAAAGTTATTTTACAGAGATAAAAAAAACACTAAAAATGAAGTGACTGACAAACAACTATTAGAGGGTTGTACGATTATCTATGTTCATGACAACAAGAATGGTTTTGAATATTATATGCTGGAAAAAGAAGGGTA
>JADAKE010000003.1 GCA_015680865.1 Enterococcus lacertideformus
AAAAAAAAAAAAAAAAAAAAAAAAAAAAAAAAAAAAACTAGATCAGGTCCCTGTTATCTTCCGAGGAAGAGGCTAGGATCGAAGTAGGTGTAGCTGCCCAGACCGAAGCAGACATGAAGGTAGAGATCAAGTCCCTCAAAGCAAGAGGCAAACAGGTAGATTATGAAAAGCTACAAAAACGTCGTGACCAGTATAAACAAGAGTTGATCAAGCTACGAAAAGAACTTAGAAAAGAACTTAGAAAAGAACTTAGAAAAGAACTTAGAAAAGAACTTAAAGCAGCTTATGAAGAGTTTACTCAATTATATTCAATTAACTGCTGAAGTAAACCTTGTTTACACAAAAGACACTTCTTTTGATGCTTATAAAGGATTTCCGATTCGAGTAAACCCACAAATGATGCAAGGGACTAAACTTACCTTAGCGGATTTCTTGGCAGACGAAGGCGAATATGTGTTAGCTTTTCGTAGTTATTTACAGATTCATCGAACGAAAGAAGATTTTCAGCGAGTTAACCAGCTCCTTTTCCCTCAGAGAGAAGAATTAATCATCTATCAATGGAATAATAATTTTACCAATTACTACAATGAAGAAGGCGCTTATTTATGGTCGATCTACGATCAAAAAAAGTAGCAATTCACGGTGATGGAATTTGTTCTTTTTTATAAGGATAATGATTGTGAGCACCTCTTTTTAGTAACGACCAAAATACACAAACGTATGACACAACAGCATATACTAAAAATATGTAGAAAAATAAAAGCCGATCCCTCTAAATAAGTGAGGATAAATCAAAACATTACTGTTTCAAAAATCCTGACTTATTTTATTGAGAAAATCGGCTTTTATTCTATTACTGGTGCTTGAAAGACTTCTTCAAGCAGACAAGTCCTTCTCCACAAAAGTCTTGCCCGACACCCCTGCATCCAGGTGATCATTCCATGATGATCGTGTGTCTCCAAAATCAATTAGGCGCATCTGTAAACCAGAGGCCTGCTCGACCCGTCGCATGACGTAACTTTAACATAAAACTTCTCTTTATGCGAGATTTTTTTTCATTTTGTAATCAACCATTTGGAAGCCCTGTCCGATATCTGAAACCATTTCACCTACAATTTCATATCCTTGGTGTTGATAAACAGCTATTGCTAGGGCATTCTCTTGATTGACTCGTAAAAAGATTTCTTCTATTCCATGTTCTTTGGCTAATTCCTCATACCAATGAAAAATCGCAGTCGTTAACCCCTGCCCCCGAACTTGATTCAATAAATAAAGCTTGCTTAAATAAATTTTTGAATCGATGATCTCATAAGCCGTGTACCCAACCGTTTGCCCTTGTTTTTTTAATAAAAAGTACTGAACACCTTCCATGATTTCTTTTTCGATTTGTGCCTTTGATTGATAGGTAGCAAGCATATAGTCCACTTGTTCTTGCCCTATAATTGTAACAAACGCTTCTGGCCATACTTCTTTGATGACTGCTACAAGCTCGTCTATTTCATTTATCGTTACTTTAACTTTTTCTAACATTTTTCTTTCCTTTCTGCTACATATGACCTTGTGCTTTATGGAACAAAAACAACATGATCGCACTATAGATCCCTACTGACCAAGGCTTTAAAAGAATCACGATTTGCATAAATTCTTTAAAAGATAATTTAGTCAACCCTGCCACTAGACAAATCAAATCATCTGGGGCAAAAGGAACCAACAACGTCACACATAACACTTTTTTAATATCTTTGGTTTTTTGTGTCAGCAATTGGTCAAACTTTTGATATTTTTTGGGTGAAAGAATCAATTGAACGAAGCTTACGCCATAGTAGCGAACAAGTAAAAAACCAACGGCTTCACCAATGACCAAGCCGATACAGCTATAAAGGAGCCCCAATCCATTCCCAAACATCAGCATACCAGCAACGGAAGAAATCCCTCCAGGTAGTATTGGAATGATCACTTGAACAATCTGTAACAGAATAAAAATAACTACTGCATAATCACCGAATTGTTTTTTATGAAACGTTGCAGAGAGTCGGTGGACTGAAAAATGCCGTGACGATAGGCATAAATTGCTAACACAAAAAAAACAATACACCAATAACAGGGATGATTTGTATATACTTATGCAAATTTTTTTATTTTTCATTATCGGCCTCTCCATTTTCTAGATTTCGTGTGTTCTTTCTTGTAGAATAAAACAAAGAGTCGGTAAATGCCCTCTTTTAAGAAATAAGCCGAAGAAACGAAAATAGTTTCTCCTATCTTCGTCAATCTTCGACTTATTGCAAATAGTCACTGTGTTTTATTTATGATCCAAAAAACTAGCAACTTTCGTCGTGATCAAATCGATCGCTACATGGTTTTCGCCACCTTCTGGCACGATGATGTCTGCATAACGTTTGGTTGGTTCAATAAACTGATGATACATTGGCTTAACTACAGTTAGATACTGTTCAATGACTGAGTCCAACGTTCGACCACGTTCTTCCATATCCCGTTTGATTCGTCGGATAATCCTGATATCATCGTCGGTGTCTACATATACTTTGATATCCATCAAATCACGTAATTTTTCATCTTCTAAAATCAAGATACCTTCTAATATAATCACTTCTTTTGGTTCTTGGACGATCGTTGCTTGGCTTCTTGTATGAGCCACATAGTCATATACCGGTTTCTCAATGGCATTATAGTTCAGTAGTTCTTTCACATGCTGAATCAGCAGATCATTATCAAAGGCAAAGGGATGATCATAATTCGTATTCAATCGTTCTTCAAAGCTTAAATGGCTCTGATCTTTATAATAAGAATCTTGTTCAAGCATCATGATGGAATGGTCTGGAAAATTGTTGAAAATAGCACGGCTAACGCTCGTTTTTCCACTTCCTGATCCACCCGTCACACCAATGATAATTGGCTTGCTTTTTGTCATTGACTAAAACCTCTTTCATATCCATTTTTGCATTCTTATCTATTATAGCTAAAATACACGAAAATGCTATATTTTTCTGAAAATCATTACTTTTCGATTTCCAAGAGAGGATACAGTTCTTTTAATGAATCAATCCGATAAGTCGGCGTTATTTAAACTATTTCTGGTAACTGATTTTTATTAAACCAGATCGTATCGATCCCTGCCAAATTTCCACCTTTGATATCTGATGTTAATGAATCCCCAATAATCACAGTTTTTTCTTTTTCTAATTCTGGGATATGCGCAAACACATAGTCAAAAAAAGCTTTCATCGGTTTTTGTGCACCCACATCTTCAGAAACAAAAATCTTTTTGAAATAGTCCAACATATTTGCATCAGTCAAACGTTGATACTGTGTTTGTGATACCCCATTTGTGACAATGTACAAATCTGCCTGCTCAGTTAATGTTTGAAGCAATTCGTGGCTACCTTCAATTTGGTCATGTCCTTGGTTCAAGTAATGGCGATACCGTTTTTCCATCGCTAAGCTATCTACGGTTCGACCAAATTGCTGAAACAATAATCCGAACCGATTACCAGTGACTTCTGCTCTCGTCATATTCCCTTTTTCAAATTCACGCCATAAATGATGGTTCAATGCTTTATAACTTGTCTTTACTTCTGGTGTCAATTCAAGCCCTTGTTCTGCAAATAATTCACTCAAGGCTTTTGCTTCCGTCAATTGAAAATCAAGCAATGTATCATCGACATCAAACAACAGTATTTTATATTTCATGTCTCTTTTCTCCTATTTAAAGTATTTTTTTAATTGCTTTAATTCATCTAGTTTCAGCAAACGATATTCGCCTTCTAATAATTGCTCATCTAAATACAATGGTCCCATGCTAAGTCGTTTTAACCTGGTCACCTTTTTCCCACAGGCAAGAAACATTTTTTTTACTTGATGGAACTTCCCTTCTTGTATCGTCAATTTCACTCTACTACTTTTTTGATCACTTTCAATGATCTCTAATCGTGCCGGTAAACAACGATAACCCCCATCAAAAACAATTCCCTTTTGGAAAGCTTCTATATCCAAAGAAGTTATTTGCCCGTTTATAAAAGCTTCATAGGTTTTCCATACTTTCTTATCTGGTAACAACATCTCATACCCTAATTGACCATTAGAAGTGAGGAGTAATAAACCAGTGGTGTCACGATCAAGTCGTCCTACGGGATATAATGGTTGTCTGCGATCTGCTGAGGCAATTAAGTCAATAACAGTCATTTTTGCTTGATCCTTGAATGCTGTCACCACACCCTTTGGTTTATTCAGCAAATAATAGGCCTCGTTTGTCGTTGAGCGATCCCCTGCCACTTCGATTTCATGAAGCTGGCTATCAAAATTACGATTTTGGCAAAATTCGATCTGACCATCTACTTTAACTTGTTTTGTAGCAAATAACCGCTTCATCTCTTTGCGAGTGGTTTGGAGTCTTTCTTCAATCAGTTTGTCTAAACGCATCTGTCTTTCCTTTCCTACACTAACAAGCATTATAACCTGAAAATCAAGGGTTGAAAATAAGAAAGTAATTGTTATCCCTTGACTTAAACCGCTATTCGCGCTACGGTTAAATAGTAAAGTGAATTGGATTTCTCATACACAGCGTAATGACCTGGTGGAGAACAGTTGAATCCTGACTTTCTAAGGGTAGATGTACGTATCTACCTTTTTGCGCTTTTAAGCGCACTAGCCAATAATGTGCAAGAGAATAGCCGTTGAAAGTTCACTTAAATAAAACCTGTCCGCCATTGATGCAGACAGTCACATTTTAAGGAGGAATTTTGGTTATGTCAGTATCATTAGAAGTAAGTAAAAGAGAAGTACGTCCCCGTTCGTTAAGAAATAAGTTACGTCATGAAGGTCAAATACCTGCTATCGTTTATGGGTATAATATTGAAAGCACACCGATTTCGCTTGATGGACAAACATTCAGCAAAGTGTTGCGTGAAAACGGTGCAAACACGGTCATCACAATGACAATTGACGGAAATAAAGTCAACACCTTGGTTCATAAAGTCCAAACAAATACCTTTACCAACCATTTTGAACACGTAGAATTTTTATCTGTAAACATGTCAGAAGAAACAGAAGTTGAAACAGAAGTTGTGCTTATCGGTGAGGCTGCTGGGGTGAAGACTGGTGGCGTATTAGCACAAAACCTTTATACAGTGATAGTATCTGCTACACCAAATAACTTACCTGAACGCATCGAAGTTGATGTGACTAAATTAAATTTAGGTGATGCGATCACAGTTGCTGATTTACCTGAAAACAATGAATACAAAATTGTAACAGACGGTGAAGAACAAATTGCAGCAGTCGTTGCTCCAAGTGAAGAAGCTGAAACTACTGATGGGGAAAACGAACCAGAAGTAATCGGTTCAACGGAAGAATAACAGGTGGCTTGTTCGTGTCAAAAGCGTTGATAACCTTCGCTTTTGGCGCGTTTTTTTCTCTCCTTAAAAAAATCTTATACTTTGAAAAAAAGTATGCGATTTTTGTTGCATTTTTTAAAAAAATTTATTAGAATGAACCCTCGTTACAGTAAGTATGAATCATTTATCCTAAACGAAGCACCCAAACATGTCTATTCGATAGAACGAAGGAGGTTACACAGATGTTTGAAAGTTTTGACAGTAGTCGCAACCGGTATGCCTCTGTAGGTATTGTATCGAGTTTGCCAGATGAGTTGATTGATAGTATCTGGTTTATTATTGACCTGGACCTTAAAGGAGTCATTCCTTTAAACAATATTTTAGCCTTTGATTTAATCGATAATAATGGAAAAGTAACGATGCATTTCTCACAAGCAGAAAGTGATATCGAAATGGAGATTGATTTACCTTTTAATTATTCTTCAAGATTTCCTCGCCAAGTCTATGCTTATGATGATGGTGCAAGAGAAACTATTCTCTTACCGAGTGAGATAAAACAGTATTAAAGTGGACAAACAAGAGTTGTCTCTTTTGATTTTTACGTTCAGGCCAAGCAGTTGATCTTTTGAATTTATTCATTGAATCTATTCGTTGAGTCACTTCTTGGCTTATTTTATGGCGCGCTTTAGTGAAAATACACTCTGAAATTTTCAGAAAAACAGAAAAAACACTCCATTTTTTCATTGATTTCTCATTGGTGTTCTTAGGATAAACACTATATACTACTAACTAAATTTTATAGATAATAAGGAGTTTAAAAAATGCGCGATTTAACAAAAGGAAGCCCAGCTAAACTAATTTTGATGTTCACCGTTCCTTTACTTATCGGTAATGTTTTTCAACAGTTTTATAACATGGTTGATATGATTATCGTTGGTCAAACATTAGGAAAAAATGCACTAGCTGCCGTTGGTGCTACAGGAAGCTTGACTTTTTTGATTATTGGTTTTGCTCAAGGATTGACCGCTGGATTAGCGATTATTACTGCTCAACGTTATGGGGCAAAAGATTATCGTGGCCTTAAGAAAAGCTTTGCTACTAGCGTTGTAATCAGCTTAGTTGTCACTTTCGTTTTAACTGTCCTTAGCTTAGTATTTATTCGTCCGATGCTTCAATTGATGCAAACGCCTGCTGAAATTATGGATCAAGCACAAACCTTCATTTCGATCATTTTATTAGGGATCTTCGCATCAATGAGTTTTAACTTACTTTCAAATGTTATTCGTGCGCTTGGAGATAGTCGGACACCCCTTTTATTCTTAATCATTGCCGTTGTTATTAATGTGGTACTTGATTTAGTCTTTATCATTGCTTTTGGTATGGGCGTAGAAGGAGCAGCAATCGCTACAGTAATCGCACAAGTTTGTTCTAGTTTATTGTGTCTTGTCTATATCAAGAAAAAAATCCCATTATTACAATTACGCAAAAAAGATTTTAAATTTGATAAAGAAGAAATCCAAATCCACTTAAATGCTGCTTTACCAATTGCCTTTCAATCATCAATCATCGCTATTGGTGCAATTGTTCTTCAAGCTGCTTTGAATAGCTTAGGAACAGATGTCGTTGCCGCACAAGCTGCAGCAAGCCGAATTGATCAATTTGCTAACCAACCAATGATGTCATTTGGGATTGCTATGGCTACATTTACCGCTCAAAATTATGGTGCAAAAGAATATGGCCGAATTTTAAAAGGAGTCAAACAAACACTGATGATGAGCATTGGTTTTAGTCTAGTAGCGGGTGCAATTGTCATTTTCTTTGGTCATTCTTTGATGGAGCTGTTTGTATCGCCGACTGAAACACGCGTTTTTGAATTAGCTCAAACCTATTTCAATATCAATGGTTCATTGTACTGGATCCTAGCGATTTTATTCATTCTGCGATACACATTACAAGGACTTGGACAAAGTAAGATCCCTACACTTGCAGGAATGACGGAACTAATCATGCGTTCCTTTGCAGCGATTATTTTAACTGGTTTATTAGGTTATACAGGTGCTGCCGCTGCCTCCCCACTTGCATGGGCTGGTTCTGTCGCTGTATTACTTTATTCTTACTTCCGCTCAATGAAATACCTAAAACAATTAGACGATCAGCAACAATTTTCTTTAGATGATACTGAAATGCAATTCAATAGTATCCAATAAATTTTGTATATGAAATAAAGACATTTCTCTCATCTGACTGATAAGAAGAAATGTCTTTATTTCTTAATGCTTTAAAGTTTTGTTTCATTCACAAAAATGGATGAATTCAGTTGGACTATCTTAGCTATATATCATTAGATATGATCATTTTTTCGAGTATTTTCTTCAGTATCTTCTACTTGAACATCTCCTTTTGTATCAATATCCAATTCCTCACGACTTACTTCTTCAGTCACTTGTTTCATATCTTCATGCTCTTTTTTGTGGATACCCACCTCTTCACGTACTACGGTATGTTTATTGACGTCAATCTGTTCTTCTTTAATAGGAATCGTGATTGTTTCCTCTTTCAAAGAATCATCTGAAATATTATGACTCGCTTCATCACTCACTGGTTTTCTTTCGATCACAATTTCTTCTCGTTTCACTGGAACTTCTACCGTTTTAGTATCATTAACAACATGTTTATGGATATCAACTTCCCCAGTCGTCACATCATGTGTATTTACATCTAATTGTTCTTCTTTGAGTTGAATGTTCTCATTATTGGTATTAAGTGTATCAGTTGAATCAGACATACTTTGAGGTCGCTCATTTTCAACAAATCCTTTATTTGACTCTTGATAATCTTTGACCGTAATCACAATTTTTCCCGATGAAATATCCTCTTTGTATGGATACAAAGGATCATCATCAATAGAATAGTCAGCATCTTCTCTATGCAATTCATGCTCATACGTATTAGAAGTGAATGTATCTTTGATTCGCTCCCATAGTGAGGGTTCTTCTTTCGTGCCATCAATTTCATCCACATTAGTTTCTACATCAATCCCTGATAAACCAGAAAAACCAAAACTGTTAGCAGCTTCTTTTGTCGTATAGATAATGATGTCGTCTCGGTTATATCCCTCATTACGTAATTGTTCTATAACTGATAAAGCTTCTTCCCTTGTACTGTAGCTACCAATAACTGTTAGATTTTTTTCTTTCATGTGAACCCCTCCTGTTAATAGTATGACTGTATTTAGTGATTCCGTTTACACATCTATTCTATCGGATATCTTTTTTTAGAACAAATATATAGTTTACAGGAGGTCATGAAAAGGCTGTGCTGCATCAAGCAATAAGAACAAGCAGAGAAAAATAGCTTTTCGTATTTTCCCTCTGTTTGGGCTTATTGCCGCAGATGCAAGCCGTTGAATGTCGTTTAAAAGAAGAGGTTGTGAAAGCATCGCCTAACTCCTTGAACACCGTTTAAGAAGAGGTTGTGAAAAGAGTATCTTAACCTATTGCCGAAGGACAGCTCTTTGAAAACTGTTTAAAAGAAGAGATCATGAAAAGTTCGTTTTTCCTTTAATAATAGCAAAATAAACGATAAAATAGCTCTTTATATTTTAAAGCTTTTTGATCATGGTTACTCTTTAAAGAGATTCATCACTTGCTAATTGGCTGACCGCTTCACCACTTTAAAATAATCAACATGCGTATGATTGTATTCTAACACCGTGAATTGAAAAGAATCAATCTGGATCACTGTCCCTGTTTTAATACTTTTTTCATAGTTCGACATGAAACCAGAGAGTGTAATAAAAGTAGACTCTTCAAATTCAGGGATCATAACGTGGAAATAACGTCCAAAATCATCCAGCGTCAATTTTCCTGAAACAATATAGCTTCCATCTGCCTGTCTGGCTATCAATGCTTCATCCAAATCCGTCTCATCGCGAATTTCCCCCACGATTTCTTCTAAAATATATTCAATGGTCACTAATCCACTGGTTCCTCCATACTCATCTTTTAAAATAGCAATGTGTTTTCCTTTTTTACGCATGATCGTCAACAATTTTTTGATTGGGATCATTTCCGATGAAACAATAGGTTCCTCCATTAGTTCTTCCACTGGTCGTTGATCATCTTTAAAAGACTGCTTAATCAAATCAGGTAACGTGACATAGCCAAGAACGTGATCTTTTGACTCAGAAATAACTGGATATCGAGTATGTCCTCGTTCAATGGATGATTGGATCGCATCTTTGACCGACTCACTTGCTTCAAATACTTGCATAGACGTTAGATCTACTTGAATATCTTTCGCTAAAGTATCATCAAATTCAAAAACATTTTCTAAATAATGATATTCCTCTTTAGTTAGTTCTCCTTTTTCATAAGAATTTAAAGCCACAAGAGTCAATTCCTCTTGTGACAAGGTCTCTTCTCCTTCTGAAACTAGCTTTACACCTAACACTTTTCCCAATGCCGCCGCCGAATGGTTTAACACCCAGATAAAAGGAAACATGATTTTATAAAAATAATGTAATGGTCGTACAACAAACAAAACTACTTGTTCTGTATTGACGATACTATAGCTTTTTGGTAAAAGTTCCCCTATCACCACATCAATGTAAGTAACTAAAAATGAAGCCTAACGCCACAGAAATCGTGCCACTTAAAGCAGAACTAAACGGTAGTTTTCCAATCCAAGGTTCGAGCAATGCAGCAACTGAACCTTCCCCAACCCAACCAATGATCAGCCCTGTCAATGTAATACCTAGTTGGCTTGCTGACAAATAGTTATCTAAATGATGAGTAACATGCAACGCTAATTTTGCATTCTTAACGTTTTCTTTTTCTAACTGCTCTAAACGTGAACGTCTAATTTTAACTAAGGCGAATTCACTCGCTACAAAAAATGAAGTCACCGCAATCATCAAAAATAATATGGCAAAATTAAGTACCATAACTTCCCACCTCTCTTTTCGTTACTATATGTACCTCTTTTCGAAAATTTTTTGGAAAAAGAGGTACTTTGGTTTCATAAAACGATTATTTTTTACCAACAAAGCTCCGTCTACTTTTGAGTTTTTATTTTATTTCGTTATAACCATCCCCATCCATACTATTTCTACATCAGCGCTTCAAAGTCATCTTTCCCCTTCTCGAAATGAAGTTTTTATCCTATTAAACAGGAATAGACAGATTTTACTGAAAATTTAGCGAACACTTTGCAAGCTCTTGCTAAAAAGCAAAAAATTCTAAAAAAAAGAAAAAACAATCTCCTAGCACCTAGATATTTCGCTATAATGAGTTACTGAAAATATTCTAAAGGAGAATTATTTTATGCCAACTGAGCAAGAACAACGAGAACTAGAAAATAGCAATATGATTAGAGCGTGGAAGGCAATGCTTGAAACGCATGGTCTAAACGAAACAGTAGCCTTTTTATCTGCATTCTATGATGAGTCTGAGAATGTTTTTCAAATTATAACTAGTTTTTATTTGCCAGAACCGCTAAAGCAAGAGGCATTAAGCAGTGCCAAGAATCCAGTTAAAGTTGAAACATCCCCAGATTTCAAATCCATTCAGGAATTACTAGATATTACTAATGCGTGGAATGCGATGCTTAACATACACGGTTCAAATACAACTTTAGCTTTTCTATCTGCCTGTAATTACAAAAATCAAAGTATCAAATTTCTGACAGCGGCCCTTTCTTTACCAACATCAATGGATCGAGTGGCTGAAGCAGAAAAAATAATTAAAACGAAGAAAGCAACAGATTTTAACTCTAGTCAAGATTTAGTAATCACCCTTCAATCTTTGAATACGATGATTGAAGTATACGGCGCAAATAAAACTTTGTTTTTTCTATCTACTTGTAATTACACAGATCAAAGCATCAAATTTTTGACGGCTAGTCTTCATTTACCCGAAACAATGAATCGAGCAACCGAAGCAGACAGAATAATTAAAATGGATAAAGCGAGGTTGGTCTCTAATTTCCAATCCGATCAAGAGTTAGTAATTGTGATTAAAAAATGGATGGAGGAACTTAAAACACATGGATTCAATAAAACATTAACAGCTTTATTTAAATCAAGCTATACAGCTGAGCGTGTTAAATTTATCTTGGCTAATCTTCTTTTGCCAGAAAAAATGAGCCAATCAGTTAAAACTCAAAAAATATTTGATTCAAATAAAGAAAATAATCTAAATATAAACAACCTAGCAAAAAAATGTCTGGATAAACAAACATTGAACAGCTTCATTGATAGCTTTGAATTACCGAAAGACGATGTTAAATTATTAAAAAAAGAAGCGATCCTAAAAACTCAAAAAGAAATAGAATACGAGATTAGAAATCACCTCAATGAATTAAAACCACCGCTCTTAAGGCTAACCAGACTACTGAGGAACAAGTAAAAGATTATATAAAACAACTACAGCAGGAACCAAATGAAATTGAAATTTATCTAGATCAAGCATATCGTCTAGAAGAACTGAAAGAAAAAGCAAGGAATGGGGTAGCGGAACAACTGCTGACAGACACCAGAAAAAGCAAAAATGCTCCAGTATATGATAGATAACAAAATAGTAGGCAAGTCATTCCAAAGAACACCTTACCTACTAACCTTTACAATTACCTAGTTTACTTTTTCCGTTCTTTTAACCACGTCTTTCTCGTTACACCAATGATTAAAGGAACTGTCTCATGTTTTACTTCACTATATTCTAATCCAAACCAAGTTTCCGGAGAAGTTGCGATTTTTTTAATGCCCAGTTCTGCTTGCATGATTTGTCGTTCCCATTTGCTTAGCGTTGTGACATTTGAAATCACTTCATCAATCAAAATAAATTGAAAATCACCAATTTCTCTTCCTGGGGTTAAAGAATAGGTTTGTGGTTGTTTTGGCAACCTTCCTTGTTTCATTAGATCATGAATGATTTGTCGCACATACACGTTGATCTCTTGTTGAACCCTAAAGCCTAAGAATAAATTTACTTGCACAACAAAATCTGTTCCCATCATATCGATTTGATATTCTTTTGTATAAGGTTCATCAGTTACTTCCACGTGCACAAACCAATAAACTCGTGCTCTTTTTGGTCGCTTATCAAGAATGGAATAGACAAATTGACGTCCAACCTTTCCTTGTGCCATGTCCGGTACTAAGAACACCACATTTGTTTGATAAAGTGGCAATGATCTATCAGCTCTTAGTTCAGCTAATTGCGGAATGTAGTCTTTTAGTGCCACATCTTCTATTGCAGACTCTCGAATGATATTTCCTTGTTCCCAAATAAACATGACCACTAAAATAACGATTGCGATCAATACAGCAACAAACCCACCATGGAAAAACTTCACGATACTTGAGATAAAGAAAACAATCTCAATGACGCCGAAAAAGAAAGTCACGACCCAAGCCAACCATTTGGAATAATTTTTTTGGATCAAATAAAAATAAAGTAACGCTGTCGTCATCAACATGGTGACCGTAATTGAAAGTCCGTAAGCAGCTTCCATATGATGAGAAGTTCGAAAAGTCACTACAACTAGCGAACAAGAAAACCATAAAATCAAATTAACTGCTGGAATATACATCTGTCCAATACTGTTTCCTGGATACATAATTTTCAATCGTGGCAATAACTTTAATTTGATCGCCTCAGAAACCAATGTGAATGAACCGGTAATCAAAGCTTGTGAAGCAATCACTGCAGCAACCGTGGCAAAACCTACCCCAATGATCAACCAGCCTTCAGGTAACATTTGAAAGAACGGGTTCAAGTTAACAATTTGTTGCATATCTTGGTTTTGATAAATATTCAATAACCAAGCTGCTTGACCAAAATAATTTAGCACTAAACAAATTTTAACATAAGGCCAGCTCAAACGGATATTCAACTTCCCTACATGACCTAGATCTGAGTATAAAGCTTCAGCTCCAGTCGTTGCTAAAAAGATATTTCCTAAAATAAAAAGGCCCAATTTATTATCTGGACTAAAGAGCAACTGGATGGCATAATACGGATTCAATGCTCGAATCACTGTCTAATCCTGACTGAAATTCACCAATCCCATGATTCCTAAAAAGGTAAACCCTAAAAACATGATCGGACCAAACGCTTTCCCAACAATATCTGTCCCGAAACGCTGAACCATAAACAAGACGAAAATGATGACTAAAGTAATAATGACGATGATATTTTGATTATTCCCGAATCGATCAAAAAATTGCGGGATCCCTCTTAATCCTTCAATAGCTGTTGTAACCGTTACAGCAGGAGTTAATACCCCATCAGCAAGTAAGACTGCTCCACCGATCATTGCCGGAATGATAAGATATTTACTCCCTTTTCTAACCAATGTGTATAAAGAAAAAATCCCACCTTCTCCATGATTATCTGCGTTCAACGCAATGACTACATACTTTATTGTCGTAAGTAATGTCAACGTCCAAAAAATCAATGAAATAGAACCAATTACAAAGGTTGGATTGATACCACGAAGTCCGCCATTGTCTTCGACAATAGCTTTCATTACGTATAATGGGCTTGTTCCGATATCTCCATAAACGACACTCATCGCAACCAAAAGACCCGCCATTGAGATTTTTTTGGTATTATATTTTGTAGTCAAAATTGCTCCTCTTTTCTACTTTCATTCACTCTACTGACCCCCAAATGAAGCACATACGTTCTTTTGCATGCCAACTAATTATCCGAGAAAAAACAGCAAAGTGTCAAATCATTATACAAGATCTGTACTAATAATGTCTACGAATATAGTCAGCGAAAAAAGAATAGACACCTAAACAAAAAAGCTATCCGATCAGTGAAGGAATAAGATAAAAGCCTTTAATCGATGGTCCTAGCTTACCGAGTCCAAATTCGCCTGTCCAACTTCCTAAAAAACCGATCACGATATTTCCTATGATACCACCGGGTACTTCTTCATTTAGGATCAATCCAGCAATCAATCCTAACAGCCCTCCTACGATCAATAACAGCAAAAAATGAAGCACCTCACTCCCTCCTTTTTCAACACACACCTTTATTTTACGATTTCTCAAAAAATAGACCAAGAATTAAGTGCTGTTTCAAGCAAATGACTGTGTATGTGTACCAGCTTTTGTTTATAAAAAATGAAAAAAGAGTGTGGGACAAAAGTAAAGAACACTTTTGTTTCACACTCTAAATACGTATAAACGGTGGGAGCAGAAGCACCTCCTTCTCTTGGAGTTAAACGCTTGTCCCAGCCTTTCTTTCGTACAATTTTGAATATCCTATCACTAGTCACGTGAACATAAATGATTGTTTAGAAACAAGCGAGACGTTTGTTTTTCGACTCAATGGATTTTAATTCTTATTAAGCAACTATTTTGTTTCCTTTTCTGTCCCATCTTCTGCTAACATCACTTTTCTTGAAAGGTTTACTCGTCCTTGTTTGTCGATTTCTGTTACTTTTACGAGTATTTCATCACCAAGCTTCACGACATCCTCCACTTTATTAACACGTTCATTTGACAGTTGAGAAATGTGAACCAATCCGTCTTTGCCTTTGATCAAGTTAACGAAGGCCCCGAATTTTTCAATGCGAACGACTTTACCTAGATAAACTTCGCCGACTTTGACTTCTTTTGTTAAGTCTTCAATAATCTTGATGGCTTTTTGGATCATTTCTTTATCAGAAGAAGCAATGCTTACTTTCCCCTCTTGATCAATATCAATTTTCACACCAGTCTCTTCAATAATACCATTGATCGTATCGCCGCCTTTACCTATCACATCTTTGATCTTAGCTGGATCGATCTGGATCATTTCGATTTTCGGTGCGTATGGGCTCAATTCTTTGCGTGGCGTAGCAATCGTTGAAGTTAATTCTTCCAAGATTTCCATACGTGCTTGCTTGGCTTGAGCCAAGGCTTCTTTCAAAATTTGTTCAGTGATTCCTTGGATCTTGATATCCATTTGCAAAGCTGTGATTCCATCTTTGGTACCAGCCACTTTAAAGTCCATATCCCCTAAATGATCTTCCAATCCTTGGATATCTGTCAAAATCGTATAATTTTCGCCATCTGACACAAGACCCATTGCAATCCCAGCTACAGGTGCCTTAATTGGTACACCAGCATCCATCAAAGCCAATGTTCCCGCACAGATACTTGCCTGAGAAGAGGAACCATTTGATTCTAGCACTTCTGCCACTAAACGAATCGTATAAGGAAAATCTTCTTCTGAAGGAATCACTTGTGCCAATGCACGTTCACCTAAGGCACCATGTCCGATTTCACGACGTCCTGGTGAGCCTGCACGACCTGTTGAACCTACAGAGAATTGAGGGAAATTATAATGATGGATGAATCGTTTGCTAACTTCCACTCCTAGACCATCAATAATTTGGTGTTCGCCTAATGGTGCCAATGTACACGCAGACAAAGCTTGTGTTTGTCCACGAGTAAATAGCCCTGAACCATGGACACGTGGTAATAAACTTACTTCTGAAGAAAGCGGACGGATCTCATCCAATTTACGGCCATCTGGACGGATCTTATCGATCGTGATCAACTCACGCACCACATCTTTTTCTAAATCCTCTGTAATTTGTTTTACTTCTTTTAATAAGTGTACTTCTTCTTCATGATCTGCAAATTTTTCTGCATAGGCTTCACGAATGTCAGTTTTCACTTGCTCGATATTGTCTTCACGAGCTAATTTTTCTTCTGTCATTACTGCTGTTTTCATCGTGCTATAAGAAGCATCAAAAATTTCTTTTTTCAAGTCTGCATCTACCTGTAATAAAGAAACTTCCATTTTTTCTTTACCCACAGCTTGGACGATTTCCTCTTGGAAAGCAACCAATTCTTTGATTGCATCAAAACCAAATAGTAATGCCCCTAGCATGTCTTCTTCTGAAACTTCTTTTGCGCCACTTTCAACCATGTTGATTGCTTGTTTTGTCCCCGCAACGCTCAATTCGATATCTGTTTGTTCTGCTTGCTCAACGGTTGGGTTCAATACATATTCGCCGTTGACACGTCCGACTTCAACGCCTGCGATCGGTCCATCAAAAGGAATATCAGAAATCGATAGCGCTAAAGAAGAACCTAACATCGCCGCCATTGCTTGGGAGCAATCGGTTTCTACACTCATCACTATGTTCGTTACTTGTACTTCATTACGAAAACCTTCCGCAAACATCGGACGAATCGGACGATCGATCAAACGGGCAGTTAATGTCGCTTCCGTGCTCGGACGACCTTCACGTTTGATAAAACCTCCAGGAATTTTACCTGCGGCATACATTTTTTCTTCATAATTAATCGTCAAAGGAAAGAAGTCTGTATCTTTTGCTTCTTTTGAGGCCACAGCGGCGCTTAACACCACGGTATCACCGTAACGTACCAAGACTGCTCCATTTGCTTGTTTCGCTAATTGACCGACTTCAATTTGTAAGGGGCGGCCTCCCCACGTCGTTTTAAATACTTGTTTTTCTGACATAATTACTCCTTTTCTTTCTCGTAAAGACAAGACACTACTAAACAAATGGAAACTGCCAAACGAAGCTTGTTCAGCTTTCATTTGGTTAGTAGGAGTCTATCATGCTTTGACGAGAAGGTTAGATTAAGTGTTACAGTAAAAAAAGTGAGATTCATTTGAACCCCACTTTTTTGTCAAAATTAACGGCGTAAGCCTAAACGTTTGATCAATTCGCGGTAACGTTGTACGTCAGTTTTACGTAAGTAAGCTAACAAGTTACGACGGTGACCAACTTTTTTCATTAGGCCGCGGTATGAATGATGATCTTTTTTATGCATACGTGCATGTTCGTTTAAGTGGTTGATTTCTTCCGTCAATACAGCGATTTGTACTTCTGGAGAACCAGTATCTCCTTCATGGCGTGCATAGTCGTTGATGATTTCATTCTTGCGTTCTTTTGAAATTGCCATTTCTTTCACCTCTTTCATTTATTCCCCTGTGACTGAGTAAAACGTTTGTGATTCGCTGAACCAAGTAACAGGCGATATGCTTTGCGCATACATTTATACTTTACCTGAATATACAGGGAAAATCAAGGGCAGAATCCTTAAGAAAAATTAGTTTTCAAACAAACATTCGACTATTTTTTTAAATTTTATGTTAAACTATAATGCGGAAATAATTATATTATTGTCTAAAAAGAAAGGGGTACATATTCCATGATCACAATGGATAACATCATCCGAGAAGGAAATCCAACTTTACGTGAAGTCGCTGAAGAAGTTTCCCTTCCACTAAGTGAAGAAAATATGACATTGGGAAAAGAAATGCTTGAGTTCCTAAAAAATAGTCAAGATCCGATCAAAGCAGAAGAATTAAATCTACGAGGAGGAGTGGGCTTAGCTGCTCCTCAACTTGATATCTCCAAACGAATCATTGCTGTACATGTACCATCTCCTGACCCAGAAGTAACAGAACCATCTTTGAGTACCGTGATGTACAATCCAAAAATCATTAGTCATTCTGTACAAGATGCTTGCCTTGGTGAAGGCGAAGGATGCCTATCGGTTGATCGAGAAGTACCTGGTTATGTTGTACGTCATGCAAAAATCACCATATCCTATGATGATATGAATGGGGAAAAGCATAAAATCCGTCTAAAAAACTATGAAGCCATCGTGGTCCAGCATGAAATTGATCATCTCAATGGTGTGATGTTCTATGATCATATCGATGAAAAGAATCCATTTGCACTTAAGGAAGGCGTACTAGTTATTGAATAATCTCTTAATAGATTATAAACATACGATTTATCTAGTATAACCCAAAAACAAGTAGTGGTGACCATAGCGTTTAGACTAGCATTATCGTAAAGAATAACTTCTAAAACACCATTTATCCAGAAATTAAGGACAGATACTTGTCACATAAGGTATTAGCATAACCTCAAATGACCGGCCTGTTTTTTTCTCCTGTTACTTTCATTATGACAGGAAGTAAAAAATAGGTCGATCATTTATTTTTAGTGGATTTTGTTGCGCTATGTATCATTGGAAAAAAGTTAAAGAATGTAACTGAAGTCAGTCACATACTGAGACAACAAGTTCATTGTAGGATAAAGCTACTTCTCAATAATTTTTGTCGTTTTTTTATCAGGCTTATCTATGCCTTGCCCATGGCCATAGACATCTCCATAAGCTGCCTTTGTTTGCCTCTTTCTTTTCTTTAGTTGACTTATTTGCAGCAGATTGATTTATTTTATCTCCCTGCTCTTTTACTGCTCTTATTTCTGTCATTGTTCTCTGTGATCCCGTGGCTCCAAACATACTCAAGCTTCTGGATTCTGGAGACGACGTTTCCTCATCTCCAAACATGTTCAGGGCTGGGGCTTCCAGGTGTGGGGTTGCTACTTCCAGCGTATTCTGTTCTCCCACTGCCTTTATTTCCGCCATTGTTTTCTGTTTTTTTACCTCTTCTTATTGGGTCCGGTTCTTTAACTACTTCTTTCTCTCTTGTTGCCATTAGTTCTTGCTCGTTACGTTGTAGGTTCCCCGCTGGTGTAAGCGTTACTTCCTTACGTTTATTCCATTCTTGCGATAATTCTGGGTTATCCCAAGGGAGTTCAGCACAAACATTACCCTCGTAGCCAAACACTGCCATCCGTCCCTTTAATTTTTCACTGCACTGATGTGCAAAGCCCAAATTTACCACACGAGGATCAATTTTATCAAATACATTAGGATCAAGCGTTGGAAATCCCTTTGCCTGTTCTAATTCATTCTGAGCTCTGTTTACTACTAGATCTCTTACTGCTTTTTTTGCATCCCTATCAAGTTCTTCAAAATTATTATTTATTACTTCCATTATAGGATCATAGTACATCCCGAAATTCAGATTTTGGTTATTAGCAACAACTTTTATAGCTATTTTTCCTAGTGCAGATCTTAGTGTCTCCTTTAATGCCTCAATCTTCTCATCATTGTTTCCACGACTTCCAATATCTAAAATTGGAGCTCTTTAAAATCTCTACTGACTATTTGAATCTCTTTCCAAAATCTAAGATTTTTTTTGATTCTTCATCTAATGTACTTGGTAAAATTTTCGCAAAACTTTTGCCATTTTTCTTCATTTATTATTTTTTTTCTTTGTTTTTAATTACTGCTTCTGCAAGAGCAGCAACGTAGTCCTCCACATAGTTCACTCAAGCATTTTTTAGAAATTTATCATTTACCTTTTGTATATTTCCCCCATTAATCAAACACCATTTGTCTGCTTCATTTGGCATTTTCCATCCTCCTAAATCTCATAAAAAAATATTATATCCCTTTTGTGAATTTTAAATTAAAAAAGAGAAATCTTTAGCCAATTTTTTTGATTTTCAAAAAAAATTGCAAAGAAGGTTACTGTTACTCTTCTTTGCCAAAAAATTATTATTTATACAAAGCTTGTGCTAAAAATTTTATTACTTATTAAGCTAACCTTTATATAAAATCCCTGCGTTTGCTAATTGCTGTTTGATAGTATCCAATACGGCTGGACTTTCGCAACGAACCGTATGCAGATGGATTCCACCAGTTAGTTCAGACAACAAAGAAGCATTGCTTTTTTTATAACGTTTCATAAATGAGTTTACATCTTGTACTGTTTTAATATGAAGTCTACCTGTTAATTCACCATATAGTGGATGTTCTACTATAACATCCAGAACCGTCCCACCATTTTAGACAATCAAACGTAATTCTTCTTCCATTTGTTCTTTTCCATGTTGGACAGCGATTTTACTCACTAAACCAGTTTTTGTTTCAGTTGTTTCTAGAACGTATCCTCTTGCTGTAGCAATGACTGCTGCCCCTGAAGCTCTAAGCAAAGCCACATCGCCTACGATAATCTGCCGACTCACCTGAAAACGTGCAGCAAATTTGCTGGCACTCACTGGTTTTTCTTCATTTGCCAAAGCATGAAGGATTTCTTTACGTCGTATTTCTCCATCAATCATCAGTTTTCTCCTCATTTTGTCTCATTGATTCTTTTTGTTCTTTTTCCGCAACCCATTCTTGTTGATAGTTGCGAGAATGTTTCATTATATCGGCATAGGTCGCAACAATCGTTTCTTTATACCTAGATTGTTCTAGCCAACTTGCTACTTTAGCTAATACCTGCTGTTCTCTTTTTTCATCATAAATTGCCTTTTTGGTTGCTTCTTTTATTTGTCCAATTTTCGTCACTGTTGACATCCTTGTTTCCAGCAACTGGACGATTTGTCGATCGACCGAATCAATCGTTTGACGTAGAGTAGCCAAACACTCTGGTTGTTGCTCTTCATCCACCCTTTTAATGATACGAGCAGGATTTCCTGCAATCACTACATTATCAGGAAAAGATTTTGTCACGACAGCACCAGCGCCTACGACGACGTTATCACCTAAAGTTACTCCAGGCGTCACAATGACACCACCGCCAAGCCAGACATTATGGCCGATTTTGATTGGTTTCGCATACTCTAATCCACTGTTTCTTTTTGTCGGATTTAAAGGATGCGTAGCTGTGTAAAGTTGCACATTAGGAGCAAGCATACAATTATCACCGATTTCAATCGTACTTACATCTAAAAAAGTACAATTAAAGTTTGCATAAAAATTTTCTCCTACAAAGATATTGTAGCCATAATCAAAGCTTATCATTGGCTCCATGTAGATTTTTTCCCCCGTTTTACCAAAGATTTCTTTTATCAGTTGCGCACGCAGCTCAAACGTTGCTGCTTGATTGATGATTTTACACTGGCTTCTAGCAAGTTGACGGTCTGCAACTAATTCTGGATCATTTGCAAAATATAATTCACCTGCGATCATCTTTTCTTTTTCTGTTTTATTTATCATATTTTGCTCCTTTGCGATAATTTTTCAAATACGGTCACACTATCTGCTTGCAGAAAATCATAAGGTTGAGCTAACTCAATTGGGTCCTGATTAATCACTAATATGTTAGCACATGGCAAACGAAACTGAACAAGATCACAAAACGGATGAACTTGAAAACTTGTCCCAACAATCACGATAAATGAAGCTTGACGAATAGCTGAAATAGCTTGTTTCATCACTTCATCGGTGAAACCTTCACCATACAAGACGATAGCTGGACGAAGTTGTCCACCGCATGCTTCATGTTGATCAGACTGCAAGTAGATTTGCCAAGCCACTGTTTTACCACATTTTCTACAATAACAATGGTACAGATTCCCATGAAAATCAACAAGCTTTTGGCTTCCAGCTTTCTGATGCAGACCATCAATATTTTGCGAAACAACCCAGACCTTTTTCTTGGTCTCAAGCCTTGCCATTTCTAAATGAATGATCGTAGGTTTTGCGTTGGGATGATAAATTTTCTTGACAAATGTATAAAATTTTTGCGGTTATTGTCTCATTGCCTCATCACTTAAAAGATATTCGGGCTGTTCGATCCCCTGATAAAGTCCTTTTAACGAACGATAGTCAGGGATCCCAGCCGGTGTGGATACCCCCGCACCTGTTAAGAAAGTAAGAGTTGAACTTTGAACAATTGCTTCTACCGCCTCTTCTACGGTAACTTTTTTCATTTCTTGTCACCTCTCTTCTATTTATAAATGATAATTTACAAGTAAAGTATCGGTACATCTTTACTTTAGATAAAAATCATTTTTTATTCAATCGAATACTTTTTTGAGAAATAATTCACAATCTAAACTGACAAATGATTGAAAACGTGCTACAATACTGCTGTATTTAGTGGGATGTCTTGAACTATTTTTTATAAAATAAGCCGACAAACCAAATCTACCAAATAAAAGTGAGGTGAATTGATATGGTACCATTTATTATTTACTGGGGTGTTATTTTGGCTTGTATCGCCTGGTTAGTATTAAGTATTTATTTTTCAATCTTTTACCTTGCACGCAAGGAAAATGGGAATCTTTGGGCATTTGCATTTTTCAATGTGCTTGCTGCTGTTGTTTTAGCCATTACATTAATTGTTTACCGAACTTGGGGTTGGGGAATCACTCAATATTCAAGTTTGATCTATTTAGTATTAGCCATTTATGGAGTAGCAATCATTCTTCAAGCAATCTTAGGTCGTGAAAAAAGGTTGTAAGCAAAACCGCTTAAGTCTGAAATAAGAGTTTATCGCATCATTCCATTAATTGAGATTGAGACAATTGATAAAAACAAACAACATCTATAAAGTACATCCTAAGCTATACAATGCAGGATCTTGAGAATAGAGTTGCTATTTCTAAGATTGCAAAAGATTATGATGTTACGAGACAAACTCTATATGAAATAAGTAGAAACAGCATGGTCACCTAATCAATGTTGACCATGCTGTTTCTACTTATTTTACTTACTTTTTGAATTACTGTTCTAACTTTCATCAATGACTCCTCAATTAAACTCTCATAAGCTTTTTCCAAAAAGATACATGTTCTGGCTTCATAATCAATTGTCGTTAGTTGATCTAACAACATTTTTCCGGTTGTCTTCATTTCGTAATCTGAATTAATATTTACATATAACGGGTAGGCTCTAGTTGTACCAGAAATCGGAGCAACTATGACCACGTTACTATAATCTGCAATAATATCATGTCTCAAAACAATATATGGTCTTTTTCCCGTTTGTTCATGTCCAGATCGAGGAGCTGTATCCAATAATAGAATATCACCTTGACTAGGTTTTCTCACCATTTTTCATTACCTACAGCTTCACCTAAATTTTGAATAGCCACATGATTTCTTTCGTCAGTGTAATTTTCAAATAACTGTTCAATTGTTAACTCATTTTCTAAATTAATTGCTTCGATGATTAGACGCTTTTTCCCGTTTACCTCTTCTTGTATTACCTTCACTTTGTCTTCTTTATGAACGCCAAGGTATTCCATCATATACTTTGGTAATCTAAGAGCATTACTATTTCCCCATTTTTTTATAGGTAACATTTCCATATTAGCCCCCTCTTTCTGTATATACATAATTATCCTTTTCTATTGAATTAGATTAACATGTATTTTGTTGCACACTCATTAATTCCTCATATAGTTATAAGCTAAAAAGTGATATAAAAACATTCATTTTCTGAACACACTTTCTCAAAATTTATCATAAATATTCTATGATTCTAAAATTAATTTTGTACAATCTACATGACCGTTAAGAATAATATATACATTCCATCAAAAGAAACACCCCCCGCAGTATATCTGTTGGTCGTAACTTGAGAAACGAAGAGACACTGCTGGTTTGTTTCTCTTTCGTTTAAAGGATAATTTCTGGGCAATATATCCTGTTTCCTAAAACGTCAAATGACAACAGGTAACATTTATGACCTCAAAACAACCATTTGTGTTGTTTTTACTTTTAAAACAAATCACACGTTATATTAAATTTGTAAATACGTATCTTACAATTTATTTAAAGAGATGAATATTATGAAAAAAACATTATTAAAAAGTTTGCTATTATCAACCTCAACTTTACGCTCAACAATTCTCCCAACTGGAATTGTTTTTGCTAATGAACACCGAAAATATAAGTTGTTCTAACAACAATAATGTGGGTGTATCTATACAAAAAGACGAGAATGGTGACCCTTATGGTAGTAAAAATGGAAACAAAAGCTCGTGCTAATGTTACAAGATGGGAGCATAGCAATATACTCATATTGCTTTAAGTACTGGTGTAACAGCTGGAGCTATAAATACTGCCTGACTAGGTAATAGGAAATCTTCTAACTGTAGCTGGTTGGACAAATTATGGTAGTTCCCCAGAAAATGCAGTCGCTTGGCTATGTGATAAAAAATCATAATAGCTGGGTAGTCTTTTACAAACGAACTGGTTATGATCGTAAATAGTAGAAATTTGTAGTGATCGTACTTATTTTTTAACTAATTTTGCTGTTCCACCGTTTCCATTTGCGTGGGGAAACAAGGGAAGAAAATTGATAATGGTTTGGCACTAATGGTGCTAAATTTAAGAAAATTAGAAAAACACATGGAGAGAAAAATACAGATAATACTAAAAATAAGTCTCATTTTTAAGGATATTGTCAAAATGAGACTTATTTTTAGTATGGGATATTGTCCCATACTCTTTTGTTTCAAGCTCTTTTTTATAAGTTAGGAAAGCTTTAGGACATTCAATGAGTCTACGCCTTAGAGCTTTTTATATCTATTAGTGAATATTTATACTTTATCTTTTTGTAAAAATTCTTAAGAACAAGGGCAGGAAAGCTTGTATAAATATAATTTTTTCTATATTTATCAATATTTATACAAAAAACAATTGTTATAGATTGACAAAGATTCTTGTCTATCGTAAACTATTTTTTGTATAATAACTGAATACGAGATACCTCAATCAATGAGGTAGAGGTCGCGAGAATCATTAACCCTGCGGAGTGAAGCAAACACGTGGAAGCAGGTCTAGGGAAGATCGCCGAAATGTATACTTTTTTTGCTTAAAGTTTACGTTGGGACACAAGTTAAGAGCTTGTGGACTGTCTTAGCAGTGATGCTAAGTTGTGCTATGTTTTGTGAGAGGTTTATCACTTTTGTGAAATGTTAGTGGCCGTTTTTTATTTATCCTGATAAGCTGTTGCAACGCATTTGTTTGACCGCTCGTGCAAAAATTATGCGTAAACAGTTCATTTGATTGATTTGTCGACAAGAAAGTAAAATCAAATTAACTGAAACGGAATTTCGCCCGTTTCAAATTTAATGAAATCGTCGTTTCCGTATTCGTAAAAAGAAAAGGAGAAAAAAGATGAAAAAAAATTCAGTTACACTTACCCTCTTAATGGCATTTATTTTTTCATTCTTCAGTATTGGAAGTTTTGTGAAGGCTGATGAAAAAACACCTAATGATGAATTTCGTGTAGGTATGGAAGCGGGATATGCCCCTTTCAACTGGTCACAGCAAACAGATGCAAATAATGCTGTACCTATTCAGGGTCAAAAAAGCTACGCTGGTGGTTACGATGTCCAGATTGCGAAAAAAGTAGCGGATGGATTAGGAAAAAAATTAGTTATTATTCAAACAAAATGGGATGGGCTTGCACCAGCCTTACAATCAGGTAAAATTGATGCAATTATCGCTGGTATGAGTCCTACAGCGGAAAGAAAAAAAGAAGTTGATTTTACAGATCCATACTATGAGTCACAACTGGTAGTAGTGGTACAAAAAGATGGTAAATACGCAAATGCTAAAAGCTTAGCTGAGCTTTCCGGTGCAAAGATCACCGCACAATTGAATACGTTCCATTACAATGTGATTGATCAAATTCCTGGTGTAAAAAAACAACAAGCAATGGATAACTTTTCTGCAATGTGTACCGCGCTAGCCTCAGGCATGATCGATGGCTATGTCAGTGAACGACCAGAAGGTGTGACGGCTACCAGCGTCAATAAAGAATTGAAAATGCTTGAGTTAACTGGTAAAAATGGCTTCCAAACGAATCCAGAAGATGTGCAAATTGCTGTCGGTATGCGCAAAGGTGATATCCAAAAGGTTAACCAAATTCTTAGTGGTATTTCTAAAGATAAGCGCACAGAAATCATGGATCAAGCAATCAAAGATCAACCAGCCTCTACAAATACAGATGATAAGCAATCTGGTTTGTTCAATCAATTCAAAACAATTTGGGATCAATATGGTAATATGTTCCTTCGTGGTGCAGGACTTACTTTATTTATCGCTTTAATCGGGACAGTCGTTGGAACAACTTTAGGCTTGCTGATTGGTGTCTTTCGTTCAATTCCAGAATCTGACAATGCAATTACTCGCTTCTTCCAAAAATTAGCAAACTTATTATTGTCTATTTATATCGAAGTATTCCGCGGTACTCCAATGATGGTTCAAGCAATGGTCGTCTTTTATGGTTTAGCCTTAGCCTTTGGAATCTCTCTTGACCGTACAGTCGCTGCCTTATTTATTGTTTCTATTAATACAGGCGCTTATATGACTGAAATCGTTCGTGGTGGTATCTTCGCAGTGGATGATGGGCAATTTGAAGCAGCACAAGCAATTGGTATGACTCACGGACAAACGATGCGAAAAGTGGTTATTCCACAAGTCTTACGAAATATTCTTCCTGCTACAGGGAATGAATTTGTGATCAACATCAAAGATACAGCTGTTTTGAGTGTAATCGGTGTCGCTGACTTATTCTTCCAAGGAAACTCAGCAGCAGGAGCAAACTTCCAATTCTTCCAAACCTTTACGATCGTGGGGATCATCTACTTAGTGATGACATTTACAATCACCAGAATCTTGCGTGTAGTGGAGAAAAAAATCGATGGTCCTTCAGCCTATACAAAAATTGAGGAAATTGACAACATAAACTTGCAAGAATAAGGAGGAAGAATCATGAATGAAGAAATCATTAAAATCAATCATTTGAGAAAAAGCTTTGGTGAAAACGAAGTGCTCAAAGACATCAGTATGAATATCCATAAAGGTGAAGTTGTCACCATCATCGGTTCTTCTGGTTCAGGTAAATCAACTTTTTTACGTTGCATTAACCTTTTGGAAAAACCAACGGGTGGAGAAATCATGTACAATGGTGAAAATGTTCTTTTACCAAAGTACAATTTACCAAAATATCGTACAAACGTCGGCATGGTTTTCCAATCATTTAATCTGTTCAACAATATGAATGTTTTAGAAAATTGTATATCTGGCCAAACTACTGTCTTAAAAAGAGGTAAAGAAGAAGCCCGCAGAGTCGCACTCGAAAATCTAGAAAAAGTGGGGATGGAACGCTACATTGAAGCCAAGCCTTCACAATTATCTGGTGGACAAAAACAACGGGTTGCTATCGCTCGTGCTTTATCAATGGATCCAGATGTCATGCTTTTTGATGAACCAACTTCGGCACTTGATCCTGAGATGGTCGGGGAAGTACTAAATACCATTCAAGACTTGGCACATACTGGTTTAACAATGATCATTGTGACACACGAAATGGAATTTGCAAGAGATGTCTCTGATCGTGTGATCTTTATGGATAAGGGTGTAGTTGCTGAAGAAGGTACTGCTGAAGACATTTTTATTCATCCAAAAGAAAAACGTACCAAAGAATTTTTATCACGTATCTTAAAAAAATAAAAAAAAGACTTCACCAAAACGGGCAAGCCTTTTTGGTGAAGTCTTTTTTCTATCTACATTTCATTTGGAAGCTGTCCTAATCATTTTTTCTATTCTTTTTTCAATAGTTCAATTCCTCTTTTAAACAAACATTTTTTTAATTTTTAAAAGCAAAATCATTTTTCTTGAAATGTATTTTTGTATATTTTATGAATTAAGTTGTAATTTTTTGAAAATTCTATTAATATAAAAATAATTATATTTTGTTCCCTACATTTTTCTAGTCGGTTTATACCAAGCCAAACAATTCCTTTGTATGTATAATTAACTAGAAAATTATTGCTAATTAACCTTATTTTTGTTACTTTAAAAAAAGTATTAATCAGTAAAGGAGAAATCTATGACAAAAAAATTAACGTTCAAAGAAAATATGTTTATCGGTTCAATGTTATTCGGTTTATTTTTTGGAGCAGGTAATTTGATCTTTCCCGTACATATGGGACAAGAAGCAGGCTCCGATGTTTTTTGGGCCAATCTTGGATTTTTAGCAACAGGTATTGGTCTTCCCTTTTTAGGTGTGATTGCCATTGGGGTTTCAAAAACAGCAGGTGTCTATGAACTGACACAGCGTATCAATAAAAAGTACGCATTCATCTTCACTATTTTGCTTTATCTTGTGATTGGTCCGTTTTTTGCTTTACCAAGGTTAGCCACTACTTCTTTTGAAATTGGATTAGCTCCGTTTATTCAATCCAATCAACAAACATTATTTTTAGCTATTTTCAGTATTCTATTCTTTTTTACTACTTGGTGGTTATCAAGACGTCCAACAAAAATCCTTGATTACGTAGGCAAATTTTTGAATCCTATCTTTTTGATTTTATTGGGTATCTTATTATTACTGGCATTTATCCATCCACTTGGAACGATTGATCAAGTAAATGTTCAACCTAATTATCAAGAAAATCCTTTTTTCACGGGCTTTACGCAAGGATATAACACATTAGATGCACTAGCTGCTTTAGCATTTGGAATCATTATCGTCACCACCATCCGTGGTATGGGTGTGACAAAACCTGCTGATATTGCGAAAGACACCATTAAATCTGGTGCTATTAGCATCGTTTTGATGGGTATCATTTATACATTACTTGCCTATGTAGGAACAATGAGTCTTGGAGGATTTGCACTCAGCTCAAATGGCGGTATCGCATTAGCTCAAATTGCCGATCATTATTTAGGAACTTATGGCAGTATTTTACTGGCGTTGATCGTGATTCTTGCTTGTTTAAAAACGGGAATCGGTTTGATTACCTCCTTTGCTGAGACCTTTACAGAACTTTTCCCAAAAAGAAATTACCTTTTCTTTGTTACACTTGCTAGCCTGCTAGCCTGTTTGGTTGCTAACGTTGGATTAACAAATATTATCAAAATTTCATTACCTGTTTTGATGTTTATTTATCCATTAGCCATGACATTGATTTTATTGGTTCTTGCCGGTCCTTTATTTAACCAAAGACCTGCTGTTTATCGCATGACAACTTATTTTACATTAATTGCTTCTCTTTTAGATGGCTTAAATGCTTGTCCAGATTTTATTAAGCAATCAGGAGTTGCAAAACAGTTATTAGATTTTGCGGATGCTTATCTTCCTTTCTTTAAACTTGGTATGGGGTGGATCATCCCTGCTTTGATCGGCTTTTTGATCGGTTTGATTTGGAGCACGGTAAAAAAAGAAACAGTAAGCGTTGATTAAATTGAGGCTGAGATAAAAGGAAGTTCTCCTAAAAATTGTCGTTTTCACGTAAAATTTTTAGGAGAACTTCTTTTTTTCCAAAGATCTTGTTAGTTTAGCTTAAAAAACTACTCTTGAAACCACAGTTAATTTTGTTACTATGTAATATTTTTTAACCTCTTGTTAATATTGATCTCTTTTTTGCTGTATTTTACAATCGTTAGTCTCCTTCGCACGTTGACGAATCTTCTTTAAAACGGGTGCCAAAATGTGATAACAACTTTCAGGTATAGCCTTATACAATCCGTCATTTTGACGTTTATATTTTTGCATGCTTTGATTTTTCTTGGATTTATATTGATAGTGATTCCACAATTCAGAGTTTGTGATCCAAGGAGCACTTACCTTTTTCCTATTTAAAAATAGAGGCTGGGACAATCTTATTTCCGAAGGAGTTGCTTCTGCTCCCGCCGTTTACCTGTATTTAGAGTGTGAAACAAAAGGAATCTTTACTTTTGTCCCATACTCGATATTCTTCTCTAATATCCATATATATTTTTCTGAAGCCACATAACCCATAGGACAAAATAATATTCTCTGTTTTATTATTCATTGGATCACCTTTTTTTAACATACATTACTATTCTTCTTAAAAAATACAAGTTTTCTGTTTTCTCAATTAAAAAAATAGATATTTCATAAATCCTCGCCTTCTATTCTTTTACTATAACCACTTATTTTTTCCTAAAAAAATTACCAACTTCTCAAAACTTTTGTCACAAAAAATTCACAACTCCTGAGTATTATATAAATATACTAACAAACAACCCTAACAACACTTTTTCATTTTTAACTCCTTATCCTGCTAACTCCCCGGTTAGCAGGGCTTTTTTCATAAAACTAAAGACTTTTGGTCTCAACTTTTTTATCTGCTACTTAGATAACCGTTCTTGATCCCCTGCTGGAGATAAGCTAGTAATTTTTTCGATTTGTTCAATTGGAATCATCCGAATTTGTTGTTCTTTGTCTTGTAATCGGATCATCACTACTTCTTTTTCAACTGTTTTCGTGGCTACCCAACCTGAAATCGTTTCATACTTATTACTCTTGCGATTCGCTCTCACCTGTAAAATCACTAGACTATGCTGGGCTGCTGCCTTTTGAAGTTCTATAATAATCTTTCCTTGCAAACGTACATTCTCTGCAATTTTTTCAGTGTCATTTACAAAAGAATCAAAAAGCTGATACGACGTGTGCGTGACAAACTTAGTCAATTTCTTCATTGGTGATACTGTATCTTCATCCATTGAATGCACTCCTCCTTTAGCTAAGAAAGTGTTACTTAATTAACTACATTCTACCTAAGATCCATCGAAATAACAAGAATATTATCCGTTGCAATATATAAAAAGTAAACATTTACTTACTATGAATCTAGTTATTTTATTCGTTGTTTTTCCAATTTTTCAGCCAATAATCGATTCCTTCTTCTATCAATTGGTATGTTTCCTCAAAGTTATCAGTATAATATGGTTCAGGAACATTTTGCGTTTCTTTTTGAGGAACTTTGCTTAAAAATAAATGGATTTTATGTTGCGCTTAATCTGGCGATATTCGTTTTAACTCGTCAATATTTGAGTGGTCCATACCAATGATCCAATCAAATGTTTGGAAATCCTTCTTCGTGATATGGCGTGCGATCATCTGGCTGGTATCAATGGATTCTCTATCTAAAATCTCTTGGGTACCAGTATGAGGCGGACGACCAATTTCATAAGTACTCGTAGCAGCTGAATCAATAAAAAATTGATCAGATAAGCCTTCTTCAGCCACTCTTTTTTTTAACAAGCCTTCAGCCATCGGAGAACGGCAAATATTCCCTAGACATACAAATAAAACTTTAGTCATATTTTCCCTCCTTTGAATCAATCATTTGTTTCTAATTCTTCTTTTGCATACAAGCGATAAGAATACAATTCAGTATCTTTTGCTAAGCGAAACAACTGCATGGCAATTTCCATCGGTGTTTCTGTATAACCATGTGTGATCCAATTAATCAAAACTCCGCTACAGCCATAAGAAAAAAACGCGCATAAAATAGTTTATCTGTTTCTGATAACTGTTTTTCTTCATCCATCTGATCAAAAATTTTGATAAACGATTGCTGGATGATGGTTGTGAACTCTTTTTGTAATAATTTGGGTTCAAAAAAAACCGTATTTGTATAAAATGCTTTTTGTCCAGCGATCGCTTTTAACATTTTTAGTGCTTGTTCTTCCCAATTATCTAAAGAAAGTATTTGTGGATCTAAATAATGCAAACAATCTTCATAATAGACCCAGCAGAGTAAGTCACATTTATCGGTAAAATGATAGTAAAAAGTTTGACGATTGATCCCTGATTGTTGAGCGATTTTTTGGACACTGATTTTTTGAAAAGGTTGCTTTTGACAAAGAAAAACTAGCGCATGTTTGATCAAGTGTTTCGTATGTGACGTATCACCCATTCCCATTTCCTCCCATCTTCACATCAGATAATTTTATGCTGGTTTGTTTCTGAATCAGAGAATGACTGCCTAGAGAAACGAGCAATGGATTCGCTTATACTTGATATTCGTAACCAAAATGCTCATAAGCATAAGCTGTAGCAATTCTCCCTCGAGGTGTCCGCTTCAAAAATCCTTTTTGTATCAAGAATGGTTCATACATGTCTTCCACTGTCTCTCTTTCTTCCCCGATGTTCACAGATAAAGTACTTAATCCTACCGGTCCTCCACCGTATAATTCGATCATTGTTCGTAAAAGCTTTTGATCGAAGTAATCCAAGCCAGCTTGATCTACTTGTAATAAAGTCAATGCTTGATCCGCAATTTTCTGATCGATTTTCCCATTTCCTTGAACTTGCGCAAAATCACGTACCCGCTTCAATAAGCGATTTGCAATCCGTGGAGTCCCTCTTGAACGTCTAGCAATCTCCAATGCCCCTTCTTCTATGATTTCTGTTTGAAAAATATCAGAAGAACGAATCACTATTTCTCTTAAATCCGCTTCTTTATAGTATTCCATATGCGAAATGATGCCAAATCGATCACGAAGTGGCGCTGAAAGCATACCCGCTCTAGTAGTTGCACCGATCAAAGTAAATGGCGGTAAAGGAAAGTGGACTGGATGGGCAGTGGGCCCTTGTCCTACCATGATATCAACATAAAAATCTTCCATTGCAGAGTATAACATCTCTTCTGCAACCCGAGGTAGCCGATGGATCTCATCAATGAATAGTACATCACCGGCTTCTAGTTCATTTAAAATCGCTACTAAATCTCCTGGTCTTTCCACTGCTGGACCACTGGTCGTTCGAATATTTACCGCCATTTCATTGGCAATCACCATGGCCATCGTTGTTTTCCCTAGACCTGGAGGACCATATAATAAAACATGATCTAATGGCTCCTCACGATTTCGTGCAGCTTCAATATAAATTTCTAGCTCTTGCTTTACTTTGTTTTGTCCAATGTATTGCGAAAGAAGCCGTGGTCGGAGGGTCTTTTCCAAACTTAATTCATTTGAGCTCGTTTCAGGAGATAACAACTGTTCGTCTGTCATAGGATTCCCTCCTTATTTTTTCATCATTAACTTTAATGCTTGACGCAAATATTCATCCGTTGTTTGATTCTCTATTTCTTTTAATTGTTTTTCTACACGTTTGATTTCTTTGTCGCTATATCCTAGCGCGGATAAAGCTTCCATTGCTTCGGACAGTGCTGTGACATCTTGCATAGAAGCTTCTCCAAATAAATTAAATGGGGTTTCAATACTTAATTCACCAAATTTACCTTTTAAGTCTAAAATCATTTGTTGCGCTGTTTTCTTGCCCACACCAGGGAACTTGGTTAAATAAGTGACATCACCCGTTTCTACTGCTTGAATCAAGCCAGAATGATCATCACTAGCCATGATCGCTAAAGCACTTTTTGGACCAATACCTGAAACACTCACTAGCCTTAAAAACAATTGTTTTTCTTCTAAAGAATCAAATCCATAAAGAAGATGCGCATCTTCTCGGATTACTTGATGGACATAAATTTTGATTTCTTTATTTAATTTACTACTATAGCGATAGGGATTCCCTAAAGCGATTTGATACCCAATTCCATTTACTTCGATCACTAAATAATAAGGGGTGATAAAGGTGACCATACCTTTAAGATATTCATACATCTTGTTATCCTCTTTCTTTCACACACATATGTTCCCATATTTTCTCTTATTGTAGCATACTTTTACATTTGAAAAAAGAGATCACACATCCTAAACACTCCATGATCAAAGAAAGCAGCAAAAACCAGTCTAGGATTTTGCAAATTACAAATAGCTGTAAAAGGCTCTTATCCTAAACATTGTGCTTCATCTATCAATATAACATCATATCTTTCCAAATTAGATACTACTACATTCTTACATAAGCTTTATTCCGATGTTCAATATGGTTGATAGCTCTGAACAATTAAATGAAAAAAAGATAGATAGTACCTGAAAATTCACCAGTGGGCAGTATCTGTAGCGTCTAATAGATAGACATTTAAGTTCTAAAAATAATTTTAACAAAAATATTTTTTACTTTTTTTATATTCAAATTAAATATTTGAATAGTTAAATCTATTTTTTTTAGTATATTTACACTATCTACTCTCTCTATATCTCTAAAGATGTTTTGGTACTAAACGTAACCTCAAGAAAAAATGTAGAAAAAAATTAAAAATATATTGTTAGGAGGTATATTTATTGATAGCTCAAAAATAGTCGTTATTAGTTTGATAATTAAATCGTTTTTTTAAAGGAGTAATAATATATGAGTAAATATTTGTCTATAATTATTTTGTTAGTAGGTATAACTATTGATATTTTGTTAATGCCAAATATATATATTCATTCTGGGCAAACAATTATAGCATTATTATTAGGTATCTTGTGTACAATTTTAGCAATACTAGTTTATAAACATGCTTACACAAATTGGCAAAGGCTCTGTATAGTATTAGGTGGAATCACAAATACTATCCCAGTTCTATATTTTTATTTTTTACTATTGAATAGAGAACTTTTCTACTGATTTTTGAATTGTTATGATTAGCTATTTTTGAATAAGATTATTTCCATTATTGTGTTTATTAAAAATAGCTAATATACTGTCATATTATGTCTCAAACAATTAATTTGTAAGTTTTCAACTTAGTCATCAAATTTTTTAGTGACTTCTTTTTTGCTTAAATTATATAAAGTAGCCTTCCAAAATTATTCTTCCAATCATACAAATCCTTTATTTACTTTTTTCCATTATCATTTATACACTGGATTCTTATTGATCTTTATTATCCGCTAATCATATTTTTTATACTATTGTAATTAAATTTATGTTAAATATATTGAGATTTAATTCAAAAAATAAAAATACTCGACATATTACTTTCTCACTATTAACTTGGATATTTTTTATATTTAAAAATTATAATTTTATTGTAAGAGTATTGTCTTTAATTTATTTAATAGTCCGAATTTTACTATTTCTATTATGCATTTTTTAATTTTTACACTCTAAAATATTTATAAATGAGAAGACACATTAAAATAGTTAGTGTTACAGTAAAATACAGAAATAACCCATTCAAATTCATTTTACTAAATTTGAATGAGCTTATCACAACGTAATAAAATTAATTGAATTAAAGAATTAAAAATTCATATTACTAAATGTTTATTATTTGTCCTATCTCCATTTAAAAATACTTGATACATCTTCTATTGATTTATTAAAAAAGTAAACAAATATTTCTTACCTGATTTTTTACAATTATATCGTATTTGTCTACTATTCTATCATGAACACTATAATAGCGTAACAATTGATTATAAACTATCGAATAAAAATTAATTAAATAGGCAATTATTTTATATATTTAAGCACACTAAATTTTTTTCTTTAAAATTGATAATATCCTCTAGCTTTTAAAACTGTTCCTTTTTTTACATATAGTGGTGAATCTTCTTTAGCTATTAAATTAAAATATAGTTTTACATATTGTTTATAAAACCATATACTATTATTTTTATTATATTCATAATTTCCTATACCATAAGTCGGATCTAGTCCCATAATTAAGTAATTTGCTGCATCTGAAAGTATTAACTTTGAGCAATTAGATTTTTCTTTGTTACTGCCAAATATATCTTGCGAAAAATTTTTAATTTCATTTGGATAAAGAGGATCTCCAACTGGAATAATACCATTATTATAATTGTTCGTTGATGCTTGCAAAAAATAATAATCATCTAATGTAACATCTTCTAAAGGAGATAACTCTACTTCCACATTGATATTCCCATCAACTATAGTATATATAATCTTTTCCCTTAGAATAGCTCTACCCGTCCCATCAACCTTTTTTGTATTTGTTCCTTGAACTAAATTAGTTGTAACAATTTTAACTGTATCAGCTTCATATAAACCGTCCTTTTTATATTCCTTATCATCTAAAAACAACTGATAACTTTCCATTTTAGAAGTAGGTGAATTTCTCTTATTATCAAAAGTATGCCATCCGCCGGTAAATCCATTAGAATCTGGATCATCTCCATCTATATTACTTACCGCTCTTAAGCGATGATAAGGAGAAACATAATCTGTATCTACTTTATTTAATAAAATTTTTTTACTATCAAAATCATCGGATACTGTATTTTTTTCATTGACTATCAAATAAGAATCTGATATTTGCCAAGTTTTATTTTCAGAAACTCTTGCAATTGTAAGCAACAAATCGTATTTGGCATCATATTTACTAATAATTTGAACAGAGTCTTTTTCTTTTTTTATATTCATAGTCTTACCTTCAATAGTTATTTTCTTATCTGCTAACTTTCCAAAATTAGCATCATATAGCTCTACAGTAACCTCATCTTCTTTTTTTAGACCAGGCATATAGTAACTAAAAACCTTCTCTTGTTTCTTAGTTTCTGAAAAAACAACTTCTGGAATAAAAAATAAACAAACTGAACTTATTAATATAACCAATTTAACCATTAATGAAACATATTCCTTTCTTACTTCAATATGGTAATTCATATCTAATACTCATAAATAACTTGTAATCTCATTTATACATAATCTATGAGACCTAGATACCTTATATTTCTCTTTGAAATTTCCTACCGTAATATATAAAATTAGAGTTTCAGAATCACAAATATGCAATAAATTTCGAGTTTTTTTATCTCTATTTAAATCAAACATAGTATTCAAGGCACAAGCAGCTAGTCCTTCATATTCCAAAGCATATAAAACAGACATAGCGAATAGACCTCCATCTACATAAACTTGATTACGTTCCGTCACATCAATAAAGTAATTTGTATCTGTAGTTATCAAAATTAAGCATGGTGGCAGAGCATAGCCATTAAATCCACCTTGTATTTTCAGTGCCTCTTCAATAATTTCCTTATTTTGAATTATCCGTACTCTAGAACTTTGCATATTACAAACCGATGGTGATTTTAATGCTATTTCAATTGCTTCATTGACTCTTTGCAAATCTATTTCTGTTTCCTTATAGTCTCTTACACTATGCCTTTCCATAGCAAGCCTTTTAAAATTTTTTAAATTATTTTTTTGTCTGTTAATGCACGATATATTTTTAAACCCGCCTATTTGAAAATCATGATTCAAATAAAATTCTTTAAACTCTTGATATTTATAATTGAACTAATATCATAATTATTCTCTTCATGTATATTAATATATTGATTTAATACTGAAATAGCAGTTAAATACACAGAATTATAAATATCATAATTAGCATTTTTATATTTCTTTATTAATTTATATAACTCAGGTATAACGTTTCCACCGAAACAATAACGTAAGTTTTCTCTTGCTAAACCTTTTTCAATTGAATGACTATAAAAAAT
Source organism: Enterococcus lacertideformus (assembly GCA_015680865.1). GTDB lineage: Bacteria > Bacillota > Bacilli > Lactobacillales > Enterococcaceae > Enterococcus_B > Enterococcus_B lacertideformus. The sequence goes on from JADAKE010000003.1 coordinate 37,131, forward strand.
AAGTCTTGCTTTTAATTGATCTTCATCTATAGAATTTTCTTTCGAATAATTTTTTACAAAACGTTTTTTATCAAGCTTAAACAGATAGATACTTCTGATATAATTTCGAATTTTTTTTAATGTATTCAATAATATATTAGGCAAAATATACTTTATTTTCTTTTTCATTATTTTTTTAATCTCCCAAATGATAAATTGATAATTGGACGTAACACGCGTGGAATAAATATAATAATAAAAATAATATATACTACACAGTAAAGTACTCCTATTGCAAAATAATAATAAATATTATTATTACCACCGATACTTATTATCGTTTTACAGATTAATGCCGAAGCAATCACTGGTAATATACTAGGAGCCATCTTTTTCCAAAAAAATTTAATATTTAGTTTCATTACTCGTATGTAATACCAATTCATTACTATACCGTATCCAAATACTAAACTAAATATATAACCAACTGTAGTTCCTATCAAACCTAATTTACTTACACTTACAAACGTTATTACTATATTTAATAAAGAAAAAATTAGTAATACAATTGATCGAAAGGAATGCTGGTTTCGTGCCTGTTGTATTTCAATTGCGATATTTTGTGATAAGGGAATCATTAATGGAATAATTATTGAAATTAATAAATAATACACATTATCAAATCCGCTTCCCAACCAGATAAATAAAAATTCCTTTCCTAAAACAATAAATCCTCCTAAAAAAAACCTAAAATTAGTATTTGATATTGACCAATTTTAATCATTAAGTTGTCTAGCTCTGTGTTATTATCTGAATTATTTACTAAATGATTAACTTTTGGAATAAATATTGTCGTTAATACTTGAGAAAAAGTTAAAAATAGTGATTTTAGTTGATTAACTATAGAATAAATTGCAACTTGTTGGGTATTTTTCAGTATGCCTAACATATATACAGGCGTACTGTCATTGATTTGATTAAATATTTGATTGAGAAAAATAAAAAATGAAAATGTACCTATTTCTTTGACAAAAGACAATTCAATAGTTTTAAATGAGAAACGCATGTTTAGTATTTTTATGCAGAAATAAACATTGGCTATTAAATTAAGAATAGTGATGAAAGTTTGAATAATAACTACTACTACTAAATTTTTATGAAAAAAATATAGAATAGGGACTGTTAAAATTGGTAATAAAATTGATTGCATCATTTGTCTTATTTGTTGAAAAATAAATTGCTCATTAGCTAATATATTTGATTCAAAAGTCGCACTAATAAATGTAAATACAATATTTATAATCATAAAAAAACATTATTTGTTTCAATTTTACTTCATCTAGCAATGATGGATTAGACAAAAAACTATTACTAATTTGAATGATAAAAGAACCAATTAAACAAGTAAGTAAAGAAATAATAATAAAAAAAATAAGATATGTCCCATTCAGTTTCTTTATTCCATTACTGTCTTTTTTTACTGAAAAATAAGTATAAAATTTTATATACGCAAATGAAAATCCTAAATTTAATAAAGATAAATTACTGACAATAGAATTTGATAGTTGATAAAGACCATAATCTCCCTTTCCAAAAAAATTAATTAGTATCTGCGTATAAAATAGTACTGAAAAATTTTTTATGACTACAGTAAAATAAGATAATATAATTCCTCTACTTCTATTAGTCATCTAAAATTCCCCTTTGTTAGGATTCAAAATATTTTTTTCTATTAACTCTCTCCCTTTCTTTCTTCTTCTAATAAATACCGAGTTGATTCAAAATTAAACAACATCAATCTTCCACTAAGCTTAGCCTCATCGGTTACAATTGCACATTCTATATTGAATTTACTAACTAAGCTATCAATTCTTGTGTAGGTTCCCTTATTATCAGTACGTTTAAAAACGAAAAAGGGAGTTTCCATAATAATTGAAAATACACTTCCATGAAAAGAGTCTGTAAAAACATATTGTGCTTGATAAATCATTTCGACAAACTGCTTGGGATCAACTATAACTCTATCCTCTCCAAAGGTATCTCCCATAATTTGTAATATTTCCAAATTCTTTTTTTTAGCAAAATCAGTAATTTTATTTAAAATTTTTTCAGATATTTCACTTACAAAATAGACTAATATAAATGGTTTTCTTTCACAATCTTTTATCTGAAGTGCTTTTTTCCATTCATTTTTATTTAATAATAATGTTGGATCTGGCGCTGTATCTATGGTTTTATGTAACAATTGTTCCACAATTTTTGTGCCAGAATCTTCTCGAACAGAAATATAAGACATTTGTGTCAAATAATTCTTATAATGTTCTTTTAATAAACTGGGGCTATTCAATAACTCATCTACACCAAAGCTAGCGGAATAACTATATCTTTTTTCAGGTGCTGTGAAATTAAGAAAATGCGTACTATCAAACTCAATAATATTTGGATTCCAAACCTGATCACTCCCTACAATAAACAAGTCATAATTGCTTTGAAATTCGTTTAAATGCTTTCTATTAATTTTTTTTACTTTGATATTTTCTTTTGTAAATTTCTCGATTATTTTCAACTTTTCTGCTTGCATTAGTCTATAATTTTTTCTTTTCTTGATACTTGAGAAGGTTAATTTACTTATTATTTTTTTTGAAAGGTAATAAATATCACCTATGCAACCTATATTTCCATTCCAAAATTCTTTTTTTATCTTATCAAATTTGCTATTTTTTATTTCTAAGGTACAAACATCAGCATTAAACTCGCTCAATACAAGTTGCAATGCAAAATTCTGTAATCTATTTCCATAATTGAATTCTCCATTTAATGTAACAATTCCAATCTTTTTATTTTTCATACAATGATCCTTTCATTGATTATTAAAAGCATTTCTATATTTTATAACCCTCGCCGGATTCCCGCCTAAAATAACATTATCTGGATATATTTTACCAGGTACTACTGCTCCAGCTGCAATTACTGTACCTTTACCTATAACTGCTCCGGGTAGAATAATTACTCTAGCTCCAATCCAAACGTCATCATTAATAACAACTTTCTTTGTTATTATTTCCCCTTCTATTATCTTTTTGTCAACTGGAGGAATTTCATGATTTTGAGTAAAAATCATAACTTCTGGTCCCATCATAACGTCATTACCAATAACAAGACCTCCGGAAGCAACTATCATACTACGATCTCCTATAGAAGAACGATCTCCTATAGAAATTTTATTTAGATACGAAACTTTCAGTCTTGGACGGATTACTATATTATTTCCTGTAGAAGCAAAAAGTTTTCGAGCTATTTTTTCTCTTATTACTCTATAAATATAATCTAATAAAGTAGCTCTATAAGGTATGCAAACAATATTATAAATATAAAATAATATATAATATATAAACTTCACCTTAGCCACTCTTTCTAAAATCTGCAGTTATTTTCTTTACTAGCTCCCGGTTAACTTCATTACTATCATATTTTTTTGCTGTATTTATTGCATTGATAGATAAGCATCTCTTCTCTGTATCAGACATTCGTTTATATTTTTCAATCATAAACTCAAGTTCGCTTTGACTACCTGGTTCAAATAAAAATCCATTTTTACCGTTTTCTACATACGTTTTTATTCCACCCATATTACTACCAATAACAGGAGTACCACACGCCATAGATTCTAATCCGACTAACCCTAAACTTTCACCTTCTCTTGTACTTGGAAAAACAAAAATATCTAAAGAGGAATAGATATTAACTAACTCTTTTTGGGGCAAGCAATTATATTTGGTAACATATTTTTCTAAGTTTAATCTCTTTATCAAATTAAGTGCCTCATTGTTTTGTGCACCATCACCAACCATTATTAATTTAATATCATAATTTTTATTTACTAAATTTTTAATTACGTACAGTAATAAGTCCCAGCCTTTTTCTTTATCTATTCTACTAACGTACCCAATCGTTAATTCTTTATTTGTATATTTTTTTCTATAATTGTTAAAGATATTTAAATTAACTCCTCCAGAAGGGGAAACCCATGTGGTAATATTTCTACCATATTTATCTTTAATCAAAGCTTCGAAATATACTGAAGGGACTATTGTTAAACTAGCATTTCTTACTAAATACTTTGTAAAAAAATTAGTTATTTCTTCCAGTTTTTTTTTTTTTTTTTTTTTTTTTTTTTTTTTTTTTTTTTTTTTTTTTTTTTTTCTGGAGTTACATCGCTTCCATGCACATTAACAATTAATTTTGCTTTTCTATTAAATACTCTAGCAATTAAAATAGGTGGAGCGTTATATCCAGCATAATGAACATAAATAATTTTATACTTACCAAAAACACAGTTAAAAAAAACTTTTAAATAAAAAGAGAAATAATTCCATACTTTTTTTAATTTAATTAGTAGTTTTTGTAATATAGATGATTTTTGCTTTCTCCGCTAAAGAAAGTTTTTCATAAAAATTTTTAACAAAAACACCGTAATTAGGATATTTTTTTGAAGGATACATATTAGATATTACTAGTATCATCAAATCACCTCGTTTTTCAGAAAATTTTTTCAACATCACTTGAATAACTTAAATAAATAGCTAAAAAAGTCGCTGTCATAGAATTTACTAAGATGTGACCTCCCATAAAGCTATAAATGAAAAAAATAATTAACATATCTCTCATCTCATTCTTTTTAGAAAAGAACAATAAAATAATTGTTTTTTTGAAAAAAGCAATATATGATATAAAACCAATAACTCCATATGAAAATAAAAAATCAAACCAATCTATTTCCACAATAGATCGTTTTATTTCAGCATCTGTAGGAGAAAACGGAGAACTATATCCTGCTCCAAATAAATAAATAATCTATGTTTTGAATCATCGATTTCATGCATAGTTTCTGTTAAGTAAGATACTCTGTTACTTGTTAAAAAATTAATTGTTGATCCGTTAGATTTTCCAGAAAAATATGCTAATCTGCCCAATATACTTTCAATTAAATCCCCTAACAAAAAGTAAATATTAGTGAATAATAATAATATTCCAATAAAAAAAAGTATCTTATATTCTCTTTTTATTTCAATATATAATACTTGGTATACAAAAATTAAAGAACACACAATTGAAAGTATTATGCCTAATTTAGTAGCAGTTATAAATAAAGAAATAAGAATGATAATATACAACAAAATTGCTACGACAGCTTTCTTTATTTTTTCCTCATAAAAATAGCAAATAATCAAATTTTTAATAAAGAAAAGACTAGCTGCCAAAATAGCTATTAAGGAATTTAATTCTATAAAAAACCCCTTATTCCCTATGCCTTTGGCTTCATAAGCCTTAGACATAAGTCCATTATTATCAATATCATAACTAACAAATCCCGTCCCTGATAAGTATGGAATTATCATCAATAAACCATATAAAAGGCCATATATCAGGATAATTTGTCTCAAATTTTCTTTTTTTATGCTTTGAGAAGAAATGGCATCATAAAAATAGCAAAAATAGAAAGGTGCCAATAAAACTCTAAAAATACTTTTAAAGTCACTTAGTAATATCTCAGGATTTTGATGAAAAAATAAAAATTGATAAACTAAAATACACATAAAAATACTTAAAAGTACTAAAAAATGTACATTATATTTTTTAGTAACTTTTTATTTAAAATAAAAAACTATTAGTATAATAGTTATTAATCTATACATATCAGAAATCCCTGAGCCAAAGTACAGTCCATTTAAAGACTCAACTATAGGCATTATCATAAATAGGAATATTATTACCCTGTTAATCATACATGTTCCAACACCTATTAAATTTTTCTTTTATTTCTTCTGCTACTTCTCCTAGTAACTTTATCCCCTCTCTTATTTTTTTATAAATATAAACAGTAAGTATAGTGCCATATATTATTATGAATACGATACATAACATGATAATATTTGACGTTGTACTACTAGATATAATGTTAACAACTGTAGCCTGGCTAAGAAGCGACAACTTACTGTATGAGAACAGTTTATTTCCCCTTTCACATAACTTTTTTATTATAGTATCTGCTAAATCTATACTCTCTTGTTCATTTTTATAGACAACTTGTATAGTTAAAACTTGAGAAGTCGCTGAGTATAATACCTTTAATTTAGATTTTATTTCTAAATAATTCTTATATTCTTTTTCTAAATTTGAATTAACTTCTTTTAAAAAAGACGGACTATAAACCAATAAGCTATAATTCTCATTGTATTTCAATAGATCCATACTTTTTATACCATCCTCATCTTTATTTATATATGGATCGATTACTAGTTGACTCTGGCAAACATATTTTTCTGGAAATACTTTAAATTTCTCCAGAGCTAATTCACTAAACAAGGCAGAAATAAAAGACAAGCATAAAATAGGTATTACAATTTTATTTATAAATGCTACTAGTTCCTTTTTCTTAAAAATAGTTTTACCTTCTTTCTAAATTATTAGATTTTTTTTCAAAAGCTAGTAACTTAAAAAACTTTACATTCCCTACAAAATATCTCAAAAATAACCTCCTTGGTTCTTGAAGTAAACGAAATAGCCATTCCAAATTTATTTTTTGGATCCATAAAGGAGCGCGTTTTTTTTCCAGATAATACATCAAAGCTTCCTCCAACTCCCATAAAAACTGAATTAACATTATTTGAAAGAAAATATTCTATAAGATACTCTTTTTTAGGAGAAGTTATACCTACGAATACTATGTCAGGATTTAAGTCAATTAAATCCATTGATATTTGTTTCCATTCTTTTTCATCAAAGTAACCATTCCTACTTCCAGAAATATTTAAATTGGGGTGTTTATAAGAAATATTTGTTATCATTTTTTCTAATACTTCTTCTCTAGCTCCTAAAAAAAACACTGTATACTGCTTTCTTTCAGAAAGGTACAATAATTCTTGCATTAAATCTATACCAGCTATTCTTTCGGATATCACGCCTTTTTTTAAAATTTTTGACGCAAAAATCATAGAAATACCATCAGGATGAATAATATCCGCAGTTGTAACTATTTTTTTTAAATATTTATCTTCCTGAATCTGATTTATTTTATCTGCATTAATTCCAACTATATGAGAACCTCTATGAAATTTTATTTTTTTATCTCTTATTTTTTAAGCACTTCAAATATATATTTTTTTCACAAACTTCAATTTTTAATTTTTAATTATTTAAAACAAAAAAAAATCCAAAAAAACTTTTTGAATTTATTATATCTATTGATAAATACAATGCTAAAAATGTGGATTTTAGTTGGTATAGGTGGATTTTTTTTAAAAGATTAAAGAAAGGATAAGAGGAATATCACTCAAAGTAACTCTATATTTAATCATATTGGTATTAAGAAAATTATCACAACTACCTTAGTAGTACTAAAAATAGTTTCAATTAATAAAACCAAATCTATCTTCAACTTCAAAAGTGATGAAATACAAAAACAAATAATCATCAAAAGATTAACTACAATTCCTGATTTATTTGGAAAGTATTTATTTATAGAAGAAAAATTTAATAATTAGAGAAATATTTTTAGGAGTAATTGCAATTGCTTTTCACACACAGTTATTGAAACAACAAATTAAAATAATGATTTTTATTTAATTATCTACTTTAAATATATTTAAGTCTAAATAAAATAACGTTATCAAAGGTGGATTCAATTATGTTAAATTTAATTTACTAAAAATCAATATCCAATAAAATTAGAATAGTAAAATTTATTATAAGTAATAATGGACAAACTACCAAACAAAAAATTATGGAAAGGTTAAATATTTCCTTAATTACTTTAAATAAATATTTAGAAGAATTACCCGCCGACTCAATATATATATATCTGAAAAATTTATTGTTTTTAATTCTAAAATAGTATCTTTTCAAGATGTTCAAAAATTTTATTTTTCTAAAAGCATTACAAAAGAAATTTTTTATACTATTTTCTATAAACAAAAAAACATTGTCTACTCTTGCCATCGATTTATATATAAGTCCATCAAAATTATTTAACATTTTAAAGTTTTTGGAAAAACGTCTTTCACCTATCAATCTATACCTAAAACGTAGTCCTTATATTACAATGGAGGGAAATATTGAGTCTATTCTTGTGCTGTACAACTTGTATTTACAAAATACAAGCATTAACTATGATAATTTATATCATCCTATTTCTACAGAAATACTTACTGATAGGATATTAAATTTTTTAGATGAATGTAACATTAAAATTGAAAGTAGTATTATTTTTGAATTGCGAACTTGGATTATAACTGTAATGTTTAAAGATTATCTACAAAAGTTTAGCAAATATAATCTAAAAATGAATAAAACCTGCATTTCACCTAAAAGTCCTGTAATTAAAAAAATAGAGAATAATTTTTTTGGACTAAATAATAAAAAATTAGAAGAAGAACAAATTATACTTATTTTAATTTTTTTATTATCTAACATGAATAGTTTGCATTTTAAAAGTTTTAAATGGGAGCAAGAATTTTTTTTAAGTGAACTAATTACTGATTATATAGATAAAAATTTTATTTTTTCCATATTATGTGGACCTTATAATGTATCTACTACTGATATAAATACTTTATCGGTAAAAATTGAAATGTGTATCCATTATGCTAAAGTATTATATCCTTATTACTTTTTTTATAGTAAGTATTTTTCAGAAAATATAAGAAATTTGGAATTTTCAGAAGATATAAATCGCTATTTGAAAAAAAATTACAACACAAATAATTACAATCCTAAATGGATTTTAATATTAATAACTTACATGATAAACTCTTTTCAAAAATATTATATAGATTCAACTTTAAAAATTGCGTTTTACTCAGTAAATGGTAATAGATATGAAGAACAATATTGTAATGAAATAAAAAAAGCTATTAACATCGTTCCATATACTGAACTAAACAATTCCAATGCTGATATTTTATTAATTGATAATATTAAATTACTAAAAAATATAGATAACTATGAAAAATACGTAATGATTGATAATACTAATCTTGATTCTCTTCCTATTTTATAAGTGAGTATGAGCAAAAATTATATAAAAGAAAGATACACAAATCTTTTATATTATTTTTGCTAGTATTTATAAAAAAATATAATAATTTATACTTCTTCTCATATTTTTATAAAATGAGGCTTCTGCAAACAGAATAGTTAACTCACTAATTGATTTCAACTTTAATATCTCATCTTTATCCATTCCAAAATTTTTCAGAATCAAGTGATTTCTCAAGCAAAGTTGACTTAGTTTTTGAATAATTTATATTAGGTAATTCATTATATTTTTTTGTTTCGAGCGGGTATGATTAGTCATGCTAATTATTGACTTATCGATGATCACTATGAGTAAATGATTCTCTTCTTTTTACAACTCCTAATGATTTTTTTACCACTAAATACCGATAAGGCCCACCAACTATTTCATAATAATCTTTTTCTTTCAAATAGAAACAAGTTTTCTGCATTGTATATCATTGATGACTCTAATAATCACAACACAGACGATGTAACTCTCTTGTTATATTTATTAAGTCGTAATTCAGCATTTAAAATTCTAAAAATATCATAGACTATAATGAGAATTAATTTTATGAATCGATACGAATAAATTTTTTATCAGATAATAGTTGTTGAACTGAATCAAACTGGACGTTCTGCTAGAGGCCTAGCAACCGAAGATGGATTATCTGAAATAACCATTGAAAAATGGGAGAGATTATATTTACCTAATCAGTCCACAGAACTATCTAGAAAAGAAGTAGTTAAACTGATAGAAGAAAATACTAGTTTGAAAGAGAAACTTGAAATCTAAAAAACATGCAACCATATTCTCTCAAAAAAGCTAAATTTGCTTGTTCAGTTTATTGAAAAAAGGTGTAAGATATATACTGTTTCTTTGTTATTTCCGTTATTATAAATCCCTGGAAAGAGCTCCTATTTCCATAAAGATAAATCGGTGCTACACAAACAAGAAATTTAATAAGAAGATTTCAATGATCTTTTTTCTAGTAAACGGCGATATGATATACAAAAAATTCATCAAATTTTGTTAAAAGATAAGATCTTAAATTAGGTCTTTTTTACTCCTCGCTAAAAAAGAAGAAGTATACACAATCAGTTACTCAGATTGTGAAGAAACAAATCGAGCTTTGTTCAGCTATATTGAAGGATTTTATAATCAGAAACGAATTCATAACTCGATTGACTATTTAACTCCACAGAAATTTGAAAATTTAGCAAAATAAAAAATAGTGTAATCGTCTCTACTAAAATGTGTCTAAAATATTGACTCAAACCCAAGTGCATAAATTTTTACAATCATTGAATAATATAAAAAGAGGAGACGCCAAAACGTTTCCTCAAAATGATTAAATTAAAACAACATTCGTTGACAAAATGCTTTAATTAATTAAATTTTTTAATCTCTACCATAAGAAATTTAAGCTCTTTAAACAAATATTTTTCCTTTTTTATTTTACTTTATAGAAAAATATAAAGAACAAGGAGTCTTATCTCTGATATTAAATCCACATAATTCAGTAAAATAATATTTATAATCATTTTTTGAAAATTTCAGAATGTCCTGCTCAGATAATTCTTTCATATCTACTAAAGATAAAATTATTTGCATTCTAGAATCTAAAGCTAAAATTTCAGAATGTGTTTTAAAATAATTATCAGAATTTATTTGTTTTATTTTTTGCTTTACCTCAGTACAAATATCTTTCATTTCTTCACATATTAGAGGATATCTACTACTAAAAAAAGTATCAGAATAAAATTGTTTAAAATAATTAAAATATTCTTGTTCTGTTAAAAACAATTTTTTATTCACTAAATTATTCTCCTTTCATACAATATATAAATATTCTCTGTTATATTAATTGATTTTTTAATTTTTCTTGTATACGTTTAAGTTCTTCATCATTAATTTTTTGGTAGGAAATTCCTTGTTCACCAACTTCACCATTACCTATAAAGTTTTCACCTCTAAGTTGATCACTATCTATATGCCTTAAAGCTTTATCATAATTAGGTACAATTTTTTTTATTTCTTTCCAAGATAAGTCCGTTTTTAAGTTAGAACCTACTATATTTAATATATTTTTATATTTAAATATATTATTAACGTTATTTAATTTGTTAATAATACCCGTTAGAACTTCGCGTTGACGATTTTGCCGACCATAGTCTCCATCTGGGTCATCATATCGCATTCTAGAATATTTTAAAGCTTCTTCACCATTTAATTTGATTTTTCCTATATGAAAATACGCACCTTCATAATTAAAACTGAATTTATTATTAACATCTATATCACCTATACTATCAATTATTTTCTTTATTCCTAATAAATTAGTTTCTATATAATAATTGATTGGTATATTTAAAAGGTTTTCTACTGTTGGAATGGTCATAGAAACTCCCCCATAAGCATAAGCATGGTTTATTTTATCATTAATACCTTTACTATAAATCTCAGTATAAGTATCTCTTGGAATACTAACTAAAGTAGTTTTTTCTTCTTTAGGATTCAATGTAGCAATAACTATGGTATCTGTTCGTCCAACATCATTTCTTCCTAAATCACATGTATCAGTGCCTAATAATAATACTGATATTGGTTCTATTTTATTTATATTCTGTTTAACTTGTACATCTCTTTCTATAGGATTATAAGTATCATTAAAAGTAGACATTGTATCAAAATAAACTTTACTTAAAAAGAATATTCCAGACAATGTGAATAATAATAGTAATATAAAAAAAATACGAAAAAACCTCTTCATGTTTACCTCCTTGTAATTTCAGCTATCAGAATTACAAAATTCATCTGGACAATTTTTGTTAATTCCAAAATAATATTTTAATGTTTCAATTATCCTATAACTTACTTTCCTGTCTCCATAAAGATTAGAAGAATATTTCATCAATTTATATTCTTCACTACTTTCAAGTAATTTGACAGTTTCATAAAAAACAGAATCCTCATTTGTATCAATTCTTGTTAGAGTTTCGGATAATACTCCTTCTGATCTTTCCGTAGTATCTCGTAAAACGAGTATGGGAACATTCAAGTAAGGGACTTCTTCTTGCACTTTCGGGTCCTGATGCATCGAAAAAATATACTTATATTAGGATACTTTTCAGCAACTTTAGCAATACCTTTAACCACATTCCTCATTGGGGATCCCAAACTTTCTCTTCTATTCATTATAACTAAAATCATTTTTTCGGTTGTTAATACTAATATATCATGATAATAATTTTTATTAATTGTGTATTTCATTACATCTATCGCTATATTACATGTCACAAAAATTTTTTCTGTTTCTTTATTTTCTTTTATAAAATTATTTTTACTCATTTCTATTGGAACAAAATAAATATCGATGAGCACATCTGTTAATTGACGATTCATTTCTTCTGGAAATGGACCATATTTATTTCTTGTACGAAGTCCTGCCTCTACATGTTTTATTTTTTGATAAAAAGCCGCAATGGAACTAGCTATTGTTATTGTATCCCGTGTACTAAAATAATATTAGGTTTTTCTTTTATTAAAATGGAAGTTACTCCCTCTATAATTTTTGACGTTATACAGGCTAATCTCTGATTGGTTTCCATTAAAATTAAGTCATAATTTGGTATTATATCAAAATAAGAAAGAATTTAGTCAAGTATTTCTCTATGTTGCGCTGTAACTAATAGCTGTGAATCAGTTAATTCATCTTGTTTCATCAACTTAACTACAGGAGCCATTTAATGGCTTCTGGTCTAGTACCAACAAATAGACATTACTTTGATTTTTTTCATTCTCTATTCCTCTTTTATTTTTTAAAACAAAAAATATAAAAATACTGTCCAAATGAATAACTTTTATATATTTTTTTATTAATACCTACAGAATATGTTTAATTTAAAAACATCAACTGAAGAAAATTCCTCAGTCGATGTTCAATTTATTATTTATCAATTGTAACTTTTTGTTCTGCGACTTGTTTATAATCACTACTATACATAACTACAGAAACTTTATCTGTGGCTTTTAATCCGCTCATGTAGTATTTGAATATTCCTTCTGGCAAACCTTTCATTGAAACTAGTGCCGTTTTCTCACCATTGTCGATCAAACGAATATATGCGGCATCATCTCCTGTATATATTCCTGTCACAAATTGGCTCTCGCCTTCTTTATATGGGTCTACACTAGTGATTTTAACCGGCTCTTTTCCTTTTTCAATTGTTACTTCTTTTTCTGCTAATTGTTTATAATCATTCCCATAGATGACTACAGAAACTTTATCTGTGGCTTTTAGTCCACTCATGTAGTATTTGAATGTTCCTTCTGGCAAGCCTTTCATTGAAACTAGTGCCGTTTTCTCACCATTGACGATCAAACGAATATACGCGGCATCATCTCCTGTATATGTTCCTGTCACAAATTGGCTCTCGCCTTCTTTATATGGGTCTACACTAGTGATGATTTTAACCGGCTCTTTTCCTTTTTCAATTGTCACTTCTTTTTCTGCTAGTTGTTTATAATCATCCCCATAGATGACTACAGAAACTTTATCTGTAGCTTTTAGTCCACTCATATAGTATTTGAATGTTCCTTCTGGCAAGCCTTTCATTGAAACTAGTGACGTTTTCTCGCCATTGACAATCAAACGAATATAACCAGCATTTTTTCCAGTATACGTACCAGTTACAAATTGACTCACACCTTCTTTATATGGATCCACACTAGTAATTGTAAATTGTTCGTTTTTCTTGTCTAACAATTCTTGCGCTTTATTGATTTTGTCTTGTAATTCTTGTTTTTTCGCTTCGTCTGCTACTTTATCAACTGCTGCTTGAGCTTCGTTGATTTTGTCTTGGTTGACACCATCTGCCAGATTTTCTCCGTTAAACAAGCCGTTTACTTTTTCTGTCGCTTCTTGTACGATTTGTGCTTGTTCATTTTGTTTGTTCAATAATTCTTGCGCTTTATTGATTTTGTCTTGTAATTCTTGTTTTTTCGCTTCATCTGTTACTTTATCAACTGCTGCTTGGGCTTCGTTGATTTTGTCTTGGTTGACACCATCTGCCAGATTTTCTCCGTTAAACAAACAGTTTACTTTTTCTGTCGCTTCTTGTACGATTTGATTTTGTGATTCCTGTGCCCATAACTGTTCCGCTTTAGAAATAGCTGCATCCATTTCTGCAGCATCTTGATTAGTTAGAGATATTTGCTACTAGTTGTTTAACTTCTTGAATTTTTTCACTGGTGATGCCAGGAGCTAGTTCACTGTGGTCTGTAGAAGTAAATAAACTATCTACTGATTGCCATTCATTTGAGTAAGTTAAGTTTAATGTTATATTAGGAGTGATTTCTCCATAACGAGAATAGTACTCTTCCACTTGTCCGGAATTAATTTTCAAGCTAAGTTTTCCAGATTGTGTATTAGGAATAATGTTCGTTTTTGCTGTAAAAGAACCTAATGATCGAGAACCTGTAGTAACTGTTTTATCCCCATTAGTTGTAATTAATTCAATTGAACCAAATCCAAAACCTTCACATGATAAAGTTGTGGTATAAGAACGATTTGGTAAAAAATTTGTAATATCTTTGTTAAGAGTATACGCTGCTGTTCTACCTGTTTTGTCATCATTACCATACTCAAAATCAGAAGCTCGAATAATTATAGGCTTTGTAGAGTCTGAAGGTAAAAGAATTTGACCATCAATAGCATTATTAGGTACAGATGGAACAACTCCCTCATTTCCATTTAAATTACCTTTTTGCCAACTATTAATAGTATATGATGCAGAAGTTGATTCTCCCCAATAATCTCTTCCTTGATAGTATACATTACCATTCCAAGGACTTTGTGCAACTGGATAACCAGAGTATAATTGACCATAACTTTGATTTCTATTGTTAAAATTATTTGTTAGTACGGTATTAGAATTTTCTGTCGCCAATACTGGAGTTGAAATAGAAGCTAAATTCCCACTCATAATCAATGCAACAGCTGCAAATGCAATTCCTTTTTTAGATGTTTTAATTTTTCTTCGTAACTTTTTTTCTTTCATTTTTTAAATTCCTTTCTTATAATTTAATATCCCATTCTTGCTTTATTTCATTTTTTTGATATATAAGTTTACCTTTGCTCGTATCTTTAGTCTAAAATCGTTTGAACCTACACCTTGTTCTTCATTAGACCTATTTCTAACATTTACTTTGATTGAAACAACTTTAGTGTCTTTTTTATTATCAGCAGTAGTAATTTCCCCAATTCCTATTTCTAGCCCATGCAGATATTTAGTAGTCGAGTTATTAGAACTACTCTGACTTATATCTTTTGATGAACTTAACTGCGTACTATCACTGGCTAAATATGTTGATTCAGTTTTATTGTGTGACTCACAACCTCCTACTAATGCAGATAGAGCTAATAAAGTAACAAGATAGCCTATTTTTTTCATAATCTTTCACCTCCTCCTTCACTGAAAAAATTATATATTACTCAAAGTCCTGTTAATTTTAAAAAAAATAGGTGTTTTCTCAAAAAAAAATAGAGAGAAAAAAATTTTTTATAAAATTTAACTGTTAAATAAAGATGGTTGCTAGGGAGGAATAACTTAATGGATTACTTTGAAATGATCTTTCAAGAAAAAATAATGGATATACGAAATGAAAAAAATAGTACAAAATTTTATTCAAAACCTAATATCAAAAAAAGGTTCTATCTCATTATTAAAAGGGTAGGGGATATTGTTCTTAGTGTAGTAGGACTACTATTACTTATACCGTTATTTTTATTAATATCATTACTTATATTCCGAACAACGTGGACCTATTTTTTTTGTACAAAAAAGAGTGGGTAGAGATGGTAAAACATTCAAAATGTATAAATTCAGAACTATGGTAGTAAATGCAGAAAAATTATTACCTAATTTGATGGTTCAAAATGAAATGAATGGATCTATGTTCAAAATTAAAAACGATCCTAGAATTACACGAGTTGGGAAATACTTAAGAAAATTAAGTTTAGATGAATTACCTCAATTATATAATGTAATAAAAGGAGATATGAGTTTAGTTGGTCCTCGTCCTCCTCTAATTGATGAAGTAAAGAAGTATACAAAATTTGATCTAGAAAGATTAACCATAACACCTGGTTGCTCTGGTATATGGCAAGTATGTGGAAGAAATTCTATTGATTTTGATACAATGGTTAAAATGGATCTATGGTATAAAAATAATCAATGCTTACTTTTAGATAGTTTAATTAGTTTAATTATTTTAAAAACTATTAAAAATATTGTTTTTTTTAAAGACTCAAATGCATACTAAACAAGATTTATATTCTAAGTTTTAAACACTTATATAAATATATAATGTTCGAATTCTATCTGTAGCTATTGTGAAGTTCTATTTATTTCAACAATGAACAACACAAATTGAAGAAATGAAACAGTTCGGTTCGGAAAAATTTTTATTGAAAAACAACCTGAAGCGACAATTTCGGAACGCTCTATTTTTCAAAAGACTTTAGATTTTTTAAGTGAACAAACTATTTTTATTGTAGAAGCTATTGATCTATTAGGAAAATATTAGGATGAAATTATTGCTTCTGTTGATTACCTAAAACAGAATGACATCTGTTTAATCATTACTAGTCTACCTATTATGGCAGCAGCAATTGAGGCCCACTCCTGGATAAATTAATTAAAGACTTAATCATTCAAATATGGCTATACTTGCCATACAAGAATGTAAAGAATCTAAACGACGCTACAAGAAGTGAATGGTATATACATGACACCCTAAGTTATACAGTGCAGTTGCAAAAGATCCCCAACATTGCTTAGTTTACAAAAGCATTGTTGAGGATCTAAAAACGGGGGTTGCTATTTTACATATTTCTAAAGAATATAATGTAATTCGCCAAACTATTTAGAGAAAATAAAAGATGAGGCTGGGACAAACGCCTATGAGGGGCATGCCCTTCATAGGCGTTTGTCCCATACTCTTGAAAATATTGTTAGATTAGGTTTTCTAAAATTGATCAGGGGACTGTTAGTCCAAAAAAATTTTTTTGATACATATTAGTATACAAACAAGAAGCATCCTGTATCCTTCTTTACCTCTATTACATTACAAGAATTTGTTTGAGATTGAAAATCAATTATGCTCAACTCACTTAGCCGTTTGGAGTGATTGGTATCTTTAAACTGACTATTCGGACATTGGAGCATACTTTGCTGGACTATAAGAACATATATTTAACTTCTGATCTATCACTTCATTTTTTATTTTTTTCATAAAGAACATATTTTAAAGTATTTCCTTCCCGATCCTGGACATGAACAGCAATCGGGTGATAGTTCCAGCCAAGGTGTACCAAACTTATTTATGTCTTCATCCAGCTTGAGACCAGCTACAATATAAGTGGTTTTCTTTTCTTCTACATATTTATTTTGTTGATACATACTTTCTTGATAAACTTTGTAAGGGATATTTATATTCATAAAGTACTTAACATTTGGAACAATGTTTGGAATCACAGAGAATCCATAATCAACAAACTGATAATTTAATAGGGTTACATCTTTCTTATCTTTTAAATACTTAGCAAATTCTAACTGCGCGGGTACTTTAGCATTTGGATTTGTATTTTCAGAATTTTTTATTTGGACGCCTGGTCGATCAGTAAAAAAACGCATATCTTTAAATGTATCATTTATATTTATCATCAATAGAATACCTAAGACTATGCCAACTGCTAGCAATAAGTTTACTATCATCTGTTGCCGTAATTTACATCGAACGGCCAAATCTTTGATTAATATACAAAAGCTTAAAAAACTTATTAGAAGAACTACCATGTCTAATAAAATGTAGTAATTTAATGGGATTCCTCCATAGAAGATAAAAAAGTTAGTACACAAGAATACCAGTGCCCATAATAGTTTATGGGTCCAATCTTTAAAAATAGCTTTCGTAAATAAGAGATAGAGTGATCCAGCTAACAAAATAAGAGAAGTAAGCTTATTAAGCCATAACAATTTAATAAAGATTTTTAATGTATTAAAAAATTGACTGATTAAGTTCACATTGTTTCCTTGATCTACCAATTGAGGATATAACACCATATTAAATTTGAAATAAACAAAATACATTTCCTGTAAAGCATGATTTATAGCAAAGTAAAAAATAATTGGTACACTCACCAATAAAAATCCTATGACACTACAGATCACTGCTTTAAAAAATTGCTGAAAATCTTTTTTTATTAAATAAGAAATACCAAAAAACAGAAAAAAGGCAATCCATGGACTAATTAAGGTATATTTTATCCAAAATACACATCCCATAAGTATCCCCTGAATAAAATATTGTATTCCTTTTATTCTCTTATTAGTATTAGCAACTGTCATAATTAAATATAAAAGTCCTAACACAAAAGGAAATGCGAACTCTTCAGCGCTATCGCCTGCACGAAAATAGTCTTGATTTAGCAAAATTAATGGTGATAGACAAGCAATAAGAAAAGATTTTCCTTCTGAGAAATAATAGTTGCAAATCTTAAATAATAGAATAAGAGAGATCGAAAACGAAATACTTTCCAAAAGATATACACCAAAAAAAGAAGTTGAACTTATTTTATATGCAAGTGTATGAAGAAAGTACAGGAGTATCCCCTTTTGTTCAAATATATCTTTGTATGGTACTTGTCCATGAGCTATTCCCTTACCTACCGAGTAAAAAGCATTGGCATCTACCCAATCGTTTATGAAATAGAGTGGAGAAGACTTAGAAAATATTAGTAGGATAAAAAAACTACTCCCTTCTATGAAGTAGAAAAATGCACCTAACATCCCCTCCTGAGTAGCCATCGCCACAAACTTTCTACAAAAATAGTACAACTTAACAGTAGACTACCTACTAAAATTAATTCTAAAGCAAATTACAAACTGTAATTACTAAAATATAGCAGTACTAATCCCAATGCTAAAAATACAATACAACCTAATAGCATAAATATTGGACCAAAAACTGCAAACCGCTAGAACTTAACCTACCCTTAATTTTTAGTATGGCTGACGTAGTAATTATAATAGAAACAATCACGAATAAAGCCAATATAGTAAAGAATATAGACAGCTACATAACCCACTTTTTCTATTTATATATATTAATACAACGTATCACTTATTTTTCTATAAAAGTATCTTAAAAAACAACAGTTTTATTGGAATAATGATACATAACAATATAATGATTAACATTATAAGTTGTAAAACTTTACTATTATTAGTTGATAAAAGCAATATCGCATAGAATACTATACCCGTAATTAAGTTAATTAGTCTAAAAGGAAAGTACCCTTTTATATTGATAAATGTACCTAATACTAAATAAAGAAAAGTTATTAATAATTAACCTGATTTTTAAATAGTTGTTCCACGGAAGGATATTAAATCGTAAAAATTCAACTCCTCCTTTAAAATATCCAGCAGAATTTATAGATAATAAAGACCAGATACCATCATTAATAAAAGTAAATGATATCATAAAATAAAAAACTTTTGGAAATGCTAGCAGTATAGCACCAATAAACATTATCAAACATATTAGTTGAATGCCTATTACAAACACCAAATATATAAAAGAACTTCCTTTTATCTTAGACAAAGTAATTACTTTATTCTTTTTTAGATTCTTCTTCTGTCATACTATTCAAATTTCCTTTTATTCAATGATGATTATAATAATGTATATAAATTTACAACAGCTGCTTTCAATTCTTCAAAGAATCGAGATTATAAAGGACGTCCTAAGCTATACAGCGTAGACCAAAAAATCCTCAACGTCGCCTTATTCATAAAAGCATCGTTCAGGATCTTGAGAAAGAGAGTTGCTATTTCAAAAATTGCCAAAGAAAACAATATTACTAGACAAACTATTTATAGAAATTAAGGCTTTATCATTTACGTAACTAATGAATCAGAATTGATTTTACATATACTTATCAGTCCTTATTGCGAAAGAGCCAGAATAGTCCTCATGGGTATTTGTCCCACAATATTTTTCTGTTCTTGATGACTGAGCAACTTCAAATACTTTTTAACAAGCTTATTCAATTAGCGAGAGATATTCACCGTACCCTTGTTGCTCCATCTCTTCATAAGGAATAAATCTCAATGCAGCAGAATTAATGCAATAGCGTAATCCACCTTTTTCAATTGGGCCATCATTAAATACATGACCCAAGTGGGAATCAGCTTGGCTGCTACGGACTTCAACTCGATGCATTCCATGGGTGAAGTCTGCTTTTTCTTCGTGATCGGCTTACTAAATGCTGGCCAACCACATCCTGCATCATATTTTTCAGTAGAGCTAAACAGCGGTTCACCACTAACGATATCCACATAGATCCCTTTTTCGTAAAAATCATCATACTTTCCGCTAAATGGTCGTTCTGTTGCGTTTTCTTGGGTGACAGAATACGAAATCGGTGACAATTTTTCTTTTAGTTGATGGTCATTTTTTCTATTTTACTCACTAAAATCCCCCCTTTTCTTTTAATCATAATGTCAAAAGAAGAAGAAGCAAACATTCTGCTTACATTTATAAAAGTTTATACTTTTCGGCGTCTAGCAAATTCGACAAACCGGAATTTATCTAAACGATGAATTGATTCGGTATACTCAAAGCATTTCGTGTCTTCCAAATGGACAAGACCTCTTACAACGACCACGTAACGGTCACCTTGTAGATCCATTGCGGCTTCTATTTCAGGTGTGACTTCTTCTACAGTAATTTCTTTTTGTGCATAGGCAATCGATAATGCTAATTCATTTTCAAAATATTCATAGATTGAACCAGCTGCTTGGTCTACGGTTAAGGAAGGAACTACTTTTTTTAATAAGTAGTCTCGGTCTAAAATCACAACTTCACCATTGATTTTTCTTTGACGAACTAAATACCAAACCGGCGTTCCGTTTTTCCAACCAGTTATATCGCCTAATGATTGTCCTACTTCTGTTTCTTCGAGTACTTGAACGATCGTTTCACTTGGTATACGTTGTGTGTCTTGTAATTCTTTGTAGCTAGTTAATCCAGAAATCGGAAAATCAAAGCGGTTTCGATCTAATACGATTGATCCTTTTCCTTGTTTCTTTTGAATATATCCTTCAGTCGTTAATAGGTTAAGTGCTTTTCTAATTGTTTCTCGTGAAACACCATAGATTTGAATCAACTGATTTTCACTAGGAAGTAACGTATGCGGAGGATATTGTTTTTCCAAAATTTTTTTCTCCAAATCTAAAAAGATTTCGTTAAATTTATTCATGTTATTCTCCTCCACTCAAAAAGACTTGTACTCGTTTATAAACTATACTACAGCTTTTTGGTGATTTCAATGTTCTTACTTTCCCCTGTTTTCTTTTGACCATGCCTATTGTAACGATCGCAGATATTTTTTATTTTTTACGATAAAACGCTTGCAATCGGTATAAGAAAACAGTATAGTATGGATAAATAGAAACTTGTTTATACAAGTTTAACAAGAAAGGGGTTTATTCCTATGGCAAAGTATCAAGCGGATGCTGAGAATCTATTAAAGGAAATCGGTGGGAAAGAAAATATTGTTGCAGTCAGTCATTGTGCCACACGGATGCGCTTTGTTTTAAATGATCCAAAAAAAGCAAATGAAAAAGCCATTGAAGATATTCCTAGCGTAAAAGGAATGTTTACAAATGCAGGACAATTTCAAGTAATTATTGGAAATGATGTTTCCACTTTCTATAATGATTTTGTTGCTGTTTCAGGAGTTGAAGGCGTCTCCAAAGAACAAAGTAAAGCCGTAGCAAAACAAAATTTGCATCCAATACAAAGAGCAATTGCAGTTTTAGCAGAAATTTTTACTCCACTGATTCCAGCAATCATCGTCTGAGGACTGATCTTAGGTTTCCGCAATGTATTAGAAGGAATCCAATTTGAAAGTCTTGGTGGAACAATTGTTGAGAATTCTCCATTTTGGAATGGTGTGAATGGCTTTTTATGGCTACCAGGTGAAGCGATTTTCCATTTCTTACCTGTAGGCATCACTTGGAGTATTGCGAAAAAAATGGGCACTACACAAATTTTAGGAATTGTTTTAGGAATTACGTTAGTTTCACCGCAATTATTGAATGCTTATAGTGTAGCGTCTACTGCAGCAGCTGATATTCCATTTTGGGATTTCGGTTTTGCTCAAGTAGAGATGATTGGTTATCAAGCACAGGTATCCCAGCCATGTTGGCAGGTTTCATGTTGGCTTATCTCGAAATTTTCTTCCGTAAGTATATTCCTCAGTCCGTTTCGATGATATTTGTTCCATTGTTTTCACTTTTACCCACCGTTCTTGCTGCCCACGTCATTTTAGGACCTGTTGGTTGGACGATTGGTAGTTGGATCTCAAATGTTGTTAACACTGGACTAACTTCTTCAATCAGTTTGGTTATTTAGTGCTATCTTCGGCTTCTTATACGCTCCGTTAGTTATCACAGGGTTGCATCATATGACAAACGCAATCGACATGCAGTTAATTGCAGATTTTGGCTCAACAAACCTATGGCCGATGATTGCCTTATCAAATATTGCACAAGGCTCAGCAGTTCTTGCCATCATCTTCTTGCACAGAGGTAATAAAAAAGAAGAACAAATTTCAATCCCCGCGATGATTTCTTGTTACTTAGGAGTTACCGAACCTGCAATGTTTGGGATCAACTTAAAATATGTCTATCCATTTGTTTCCGCAATGATCGGCTCTGGTTTAGCAGGCATGTTTGCAAACTTAATGGATGTTCGTGCAAATGCCATTGGTGTTGGGGGTTTACCAGGTATCCTAACCATCCAAGCAGAGACTTGGGTACCATTTATTATCTCTATGATCATTGCTATCATCGTGTCTTTTGGCTTGACCGTGATTTTCAGACGTCAAGGAATTTTGAATAAGATTGACCCTGTTACTCCCACACAAGGAGTAACTGAGTTACAATTGCAAACAGCTGATGGAGGTAACTTCTCCCCTCAAAAATTTGAATCTGCTTCTATAGTTGTTGCTTCTGTAGAGGAATTATTTGCGGTAGCAGATGGACAGATCAAGGAAATCACTGAAGTAGCTGATCCTGTTTTTTCTCAAAAAATGATGGGTGATGGCTATGCAGTCGTTCCCTCTAATGAAAAAGTTTACGCTCCGATTACAGGAAAGGTAACGAGCATTTTTGAAACACAACATGCAATTGGGCTATTAACTAATGAAGGCTTAGAAGTTCTGGTTCACATGGGATTAGACACCGTAGACCTCAAGGGTATTCCTTTTAAGATCTATGTAAAAGAAGGCGATTAGGTCACCCCTAAAACGCACCTTGCTGATATGGATTTAATGGCGATTGAACAAGCTGGCAAGAAAACAGATATTTTAGTCGTATTGACCAATAATGAAAAAGTTGCTGGCTTAAGTCTAGATCAAAGTATGCTCGTTCGACATGGTGAACAAGTGGGCGAGGTAAAAATCAATTAATGAACTAGTAAAAGTTCAAAAAAAAAAATTGTTTAAAGTGAATAGCCCAACAAAATCTACGATAAAGATTTTGTTGGGCTATTTTTTCATTCATCACTTTTTTATACAAATTTTTTAAAGGTTTGATAAACTGCTCCGATTGGAAGACCTACGATACTATAGTAGTCCCCATGAATTTCTTTAACAAACGCACCTGCTAAACTTTGGATACCATATGCACCAGCTTTGTCGGTATAATCACCTGTTGCTAAATACTTTTCGATATCCACATCCGTTAGAGGGTAAAACGTCACTTCAGCTTGAGATAAAATTGTTTCTACTTGTGCAGCTTTTGTCAACACTACAGCTGTATATACTTTATGTGTCACTCCACTAAGTTTTTGAAGCATGGCTTTTGCTTCTGATTTATCCGCAGGTTTTCCTAGAATTTCCTGATCAAAAACAACCGTAGTATCACTTGCAATCACCAATACATCTGTTCCGTATTGTTGTTTGACGACTGCGGATTTTTCTGCTGCCATTCTTTGAACATATGCTTGCGGATTTTCTGCCTCAAAATGTGTTTCATCAATATCTGCAGGGTGAATATCAAACTCTGCAATTATTCGTCCTAGTAGTTCTTTTCTTCGGGGTGATTGTGAAGCCAAAACAACTTTCATCTTTTTCTTCTCCTTTTGAAGCTGAACACTTCTTTGCTGGCTTCTAATCCACGGGGTTCACAGCATTACTTCTGCAGAATTAAGTCCAAACACTCAAAAATATGAAAAGCTGTTTTCGTGTGTTTGTTCTTAATTCTTGAAGCAAACCATGCTGATCATGAACTCTAATCTATGGTATTCAAAGAGCTGTCCTTCGGTATTAAATTAAAATCACTCAAAACATGAGAAACTATTTCGTACGCTTCTTCCTTAATACTCAGGACAAAACGCTCTTTCCATAACTTTTTTCTTAATGTGGATCCTGAATTCGTTTGAACATTCTTTCCATGTCTGAATTCGTAAAATGGATCAATACTGGACGCCCATGTGGACAATTGAAAGGATTATCACATCGAGAAAGATCTTTCAACAATATACGTGCCTGTGTTTCATTTAGATAGTGGTTGGCTTTGATTGAACGTTTACAGCTCATCATAATTGCTGTTGCTTCTCTAAACTTCTTGACACTGACACTTCCTGTCGTCAGTAACATATCAATCATCTCTCGAATAATCACTTCTTCCTCACCATTGGGGTACCAAGTAGGATGAGATCGTACAATAAAGCTATTTTGACCAAAATCTTCTAGATAGATCCCCACTTCTTCAAGTAATTGTTTTTGTTCTTTTAATTTCAAGACATCACTATTTGGATAATCTAAGACAAAAGGCACCAGCAGTTCTTGAAGATCGTTAGAAACTTCTCCAATTTTTTCACGAAAATATTCATACTTAATCCGTTCTTGTGCAGCATGTTGGTCAATGATATATAGCCCTTCATCACTTTGGGCAAACAGATAAGTCCCATGCATTTGCCCAAAATACTCTAATTGGGGAAAACGTTGGGTAATTGTTTCTTTTCCCAATTTTTGAATCGCCTGATCCAATGCACGATCATTTTTTAGTAGAGCGAATTCAGGATGCAATGGTACGTCTTTTTCATAAGTTTTTCCTGTTGTCACATCTGCAAAATCGGTGTCTTCCTCGTTCATAATTTTATCCACTGGTTTTTCTACATAGTTATTAACATTTCCCCCAAGGTTATCCACTGTTTTCCTTCTTTTTTCTGGATAACCCCTGCTTTCTTCAGAAAAACCGGAAATGTTTTCAACATTTTCCACAGACTTATCAACAATTTCATTCACAACCTCATTTTTTTCTTCTCCAACATAGAATGTCCCAGTTTTTTGATCAAAATTCAGACTTTTTGGCTTTTTAGGTTTATCCTCTTCGAAGGCATAAGATAAATTGATTGCCATTTGTTCTGCTGTTGATTGATTCGGTATTTTTTTCTTGAATCTCAAATTATCTGCTGCACTAGGAATCAGATTCTCCTGCTTCAGTGCCAATTGAATTGTTTGAGTGATCAGTTCGGTTAATTCCTGCTCCTTTGACAAACGAACTTCTTGTTTCGTTGGGTGTACATTGACATCAACTAGAAGGGGATCCATTTTGATTTCTAAAACAGCAATTGGAAATCTTCCAATCATTAGTTTCGATCCATATCCTGCTACAATTGCTTTGTTTAGGGAGAAATTTTTGATAAAACGGCCATTGATGATCGTTGACAAATAATTCCGACTAGCACGAGTGACTTCTGGCAGAGAAACATAGCCAAATAGTTCAAAATCTAAATCTTTTGCTTCGACTTTCAACATTTTTTTGGCAGTTCCTAACCCATAAATACCAGCAATCGTTTGCTTTAATTCTCCATTTCCAGAAGTAGCTAACATCTTATTGCCATCGTGTACTAAACGAAATGCAATCATTGGATGGCTCAACGCTAAACGATTCACAATGTCACCAATATTTGCCAATTCGGTATGCAAAGTTTTAACATATTTTAAACGAGCAGGTGTATTAAAGAAAAGATTGCTGACCGTGATTTTTGTCCCTTGACGTAAAGGAGCGGGTCGATGTTCCATGACCTCGCCTCCTCGTAGGGACAAGCAAGTTCCTTGTGTTTGCTCTTGGTTAGCTGTTTCCACTGTCATTTCAGAAACCGAAGCAATACTAGGTAATGCTTCGCCACGAAATCCGAGAGTACGGATACGAAAAAGATCATCGCGGTTATGGATTTTACTTGTTGCATGACGTTTAAAGGCGTTTTCGACATCTTCTGTCAAAATACCTTCTCCGTTATCAATCACTTGGATCGTTTTTAACCCAGCTTCTTCAACTAAGATATCGATTTGGCTACTTCCAGCATCGATTGCATTTTCGACAAGTTCTTTTACCACTGAGGCAGGACGTTCAACGACTTCACCAGCTGCTATTTGATTGGCTAAACGTTCGGATAATTCTTGGATTTTTGCCATCGTTTTAACGCCTTCTTCCTATATTGTTCGTTTATCGTTCCATTCCAGTACTATAATTTCTTTTTTAATTCATAGAGCTGATTCAAGGCATCCATTGGTGTCATTTCCAACAAGTTCATTTGTTTCAACGTGGAGATAACAACTATTTCTGCATCACTTAATTCACTAAACAAAGATAGTTGCTGGGTTTCTTCCTTAGGTATTTGACTTACAGCCACACAAGGATAGGCCTTCTCTCCCGACTCTAATGTTTGCAAAATTTTTGAAGCTCTCTCTAATAATCGAGAAGGTAAGCCAGCGATTTTAGCTACATGAATCCCATAGCTTTTATCTGCAGGGCCTGTCATCATCTTGTGCAAGAAGACCACTTCACCTTCTTTTTCTACCGCCCCAACATGGACGTTTTTTAAGTTCGGTAACTCTTGATCAAGAGCCGTTAGTTCATGGTAATGCGTCGAAAATAAGGTTTTTGCTTGAACATGTTGATGGATGTATTCAATGATAGCTTGGGCTAAGGCCATACCATCATAAGTAGCAGTTCCTCGCCCTAATTCATCAAACAGGATCAAACTATGAGGTGTCGCGTGGCGTAATGCTTGATTTGCTTCCATCATTTCTACCATGAAAGTACTTTGACCAGCAATTAAATCATCACTTGCTCCGATACGGGTAAAGATACGATCAAAAATCGGTAAGACCGCTTTTTGAGCGGGGACAAAACACCCTATTTGAGCCATTAAAACCGTCAATGCAAGTTGGCGCATATATGTGCTTTTACCTGACATATTTGGGCCCGTTATCAGTAAGATCATTTCTTCTTCTGCCATTTCCACGCTATTAGGGATATACTCTTGATGACCTAATACTTTTTCCACTACGGGGTGGCGGCCTTCTTGGATGTGCAATTGGTGCTTATCTGTTACCATTTCAGGACGTACATATTGGTACCTTTCACTGATTGTGGCAAAACTTTGAAGAACATCAGCGGTACTTATTGCTTTTGCTAATGTTTGTAATGGTTGGATCGCTTTTTTGACTTCTTCTCTTACTGCTAAGAATAACTGATACTCCAGATCGACAGATTTTTCTTCTGCTTCTAAGATTTGGGTCTCTAACTCTTTTAATTCAGGTGTAATAAAGCGTTCTGCATTGGCTAAGGTCTGTTTACGTTCATACTTTTCTAATTCAACATTTGTAAGATTTGCTTTAGTAATTTCAATATAATAACCAAAAACGCGTTTAAAACCAACTTTTAAGTTTTTGATACCTGTATTTTGACGCTCTCTTGCTTCTAGTTCAGCTAACCATTGTTTACCGTTCTTCATGGCTGAGCGATACATATCTAGTTGCTCATTGAAGCCATCTTTAATAATGTTGCCTTCAGTAATCTGTAGTGGTGGATCTTCTTGAATCGCTTGATCAATCAAATGGACAAGCTGATCCATTGGTTGCATTTCTTGCAATAAATCTGTCCATTGTCCTTGATCAATCCCTTTGATTAGTTGGTGGATCATTGGTACTTGTTCCAATGAGGACTTCAATTGGATCAAATCACGGCCGTTGACATTGCCAAAAGCCACTCGACCTGCTAGCCGTTCTAAATCATATACTTTTGTCAAAGCATTTTGGAGATCAAGCCTTTCAAAATAACTTTTTAAAAGAGAATCAACCATTTCTTGACGTTCATTAATTTGTTTTCGTTGAATCAAAGGTCGATCAAGCCATTGTTTCAATAAACGTCCGCCCATTGCTGTCTTAGTTTCATCCAATAACCATAGTAGCGTACCATGTTTTTTTCCTGTACGGATTGATTGACTCAGCTCTAGATTGAACTTTGAATAGTAATCCATTTTCAAGTAGTGATCTGGCTGGTATTCGACGGCTTTTTGAATATGCGCTAAACTTCTTTTTTGAGTGACTGCTAAATAAGTAAGTAGTTTTCCTATCACTTCTTTTTCAAGTTCATCTGTCAGTTCACTTGTTAGAAAATTGAACTCTGCATTTTCTTCACTTGTTCCTTGCTTTGAAAAAACTAACCCTAAACGATTCTTTAATTGCTCGCAAAGGCTCTCACTAAGGTCATTTCCTAAAACAATTTCTTTTGTTTGTAGGGCAGAAGCTTCATTCAGTAAAGCTTCTTCATCGTATAAGTGGGCTGTCTTTAATTCTCCAGTACTTAAATCGACATAGGCAAAACCAAATTCAGGTCCTTGACTAACGACAGCCGTTAAAAAGTTATTGTCTTTTGCTGAAAGTCCTTTGCTATCCATGACCGTTCCAGGAGTGACTAATTGAACGACTTCTCGTTTAACCATACCTTTTGTTGTTTTTGGATCTTCTACCTGCTCGCAAATCGCTACTTTATAGCCTTTTTCAATCAAGGTATCGATATATCCTTGTGCTGCGTGATGAGGTACACCGCACATAGGGATAGGTTCATCTGCATTTCGATTTCTGCTTGTCAACGTTAATTCCAAAAGCTGTGACGCTTTGATCGCATCTTCGTAAAATAGTTCATAAAAGTCTCCTAAACGATAGAACAAAAAAGCATCTTGGTATTGGGCCTTGATGCTTAGATATTGTTCCATCATAGGAGTATTTTTAGTTTTTTGAGGCATTGTCTTCCTCCTCTATCCATTCATTGATTTCATCTTGCAGCATACCAGTCAAATGATGCAAGAGATCATTTGCTTCAATTAATTGTTCTACACGGCTATTAGCCTCTTTTTCGGCAACTTTCTTTCCGTAATGTGCACAATTCACTGCTTCTTTTTGTGCTACCTTGATTGCTTCCGTTAATTGGTTTAAATGATGATTGTTTTGGACTTTTTGCTCTAGTTCTTTATAGCGTACGATGGTTTCATGCTTGCTTAAAAGTTGTGCCAACTTTTTCGCTTCCCTTTGAATGTTCGGCTCTTTTTGCACAAAGTGTCCTACTTTCTATTCTAAAAATGGATGATCTTCATTGATTTGGATCAATTGGATTTCCTTAGCTTTGCCAGTAGTATCATCAAGTTCTAGTAAACAGCCATTAAGGCTACCTCGCCCTTTTTCGACAACTTCAAACCTTTTTGGTAACGCCGTTAAAAATTTTTCAATGACTGGCTCACGACGCATTCCTAAAATTCCATCATAAGGACCTGTCATACCAACATCTGTTAAATAGGCAGTTCCTTGAGGTAAAATGCGTGCATCATTGGTTTGGACATGCGTATGCGTCCCAATAACCGCTGAAGCTTTGCCATCTAAAAACCAACCCATCGCTTGTTTTTCACTTGTTGTTTCTCCATGGAAATCGACAAAAATAATTGAAGTTCTTTTTCTAGCTTCTTCAATTAGGTGGTTCATCTTTCGAAACGGGTCATCTAGATCAACCATAAAAGAACGAGCTTGCATGTTGATCACAGCAAGTTCCACCTGATTGACTTTCACAAATACCATGCCTTGTCCTGGTGTTCCTTCTGGAAAATTTGCTGGTCGAACCATTTTTTTAGCTTGATCAATAAATTCAAAGATGTCACGATTATCCCATGTGTGATTCCCCATCGTTACAACATCCACACCATCTTGTAAAAATTTTTTATAAATTTTTTCAGTTATCCCTCTTCCAGAAGCTGCATTTTCTCCATTTACAATCGTTACCTGTGGTCGATACTTCTTCTTTAGCCGAGGAAGATATTCTGTAATCATTTCTCTTCCCATTGAGCCTACTACATCACCAATAAATAAAACCCGCACACGATT
The DNA here is from genome assembly GCA_015680865.1 of Enterococcus lacertideformus. Classification (GTDB taxonomy): domain Bacteria; phylum Bacillota; class Bacilli; order Lactobacillales; family Enterococcaceae; genus Enterococcus_B; species Enterococcus_B lacertideformus. The sequence continues at coordinate 67,472 of JADAKE010000003.1, forward strand.
TCCTCTTCTCTTTTAACATCACTCTGTATTATTATAGTTGTTTTTTTGTAGAAAGAAAAGTGCCAGAAAAGCCTTTTGTGTCCCCCTTTTTCTACTAACAACAATTAAAAGAACATAAGACAAAAGTAATGAACACTGTTGTCTCATGCTCTAAACACGAATAAACTACGAGAACAGAAGTAACTTCTTTGAAAAATAAGCTAAAATTTACAAAAATTTGAAACTCACCAAGTAGATAACAAGAGGTTATGAAAGCATCGGTTAGCTCTGATGACAATAAGAAGAAATTTTTTGAAATAACTTTTCACGTTAAAAAAATTTAGGCTTATTTCAAGAAGCTGATGCTTGAACACCGTGAATGAGAGGTGATGAAAAAAGCATTTTGTCCTGAGCAACAAGCATGAAAAGCTCGAAATAGCTTTTCATATTTTGAGATTTTTTGATTATTACCTAAGAACAGCTCTTTGAATACCGTTTAAAAAGAGGTCATGAATAGCATGGTCTGCTTCAAGAATTAAGAACAAACACACGAAAATAGCTTCTTCTTTCTCGGAGTTACACACTTCTGTCTCCGCCTCTTTCTTTTTACTATCTAATTTATTATTCTGACAGCCATCTACTAGATCATTTCAAGTTTCTTCAAGGCTTTCCAGATCCCATCTTGATCATTTGTATCAGTGACCAACTTTGCTTCAGCCTGAACCTCAGAGACTGCATTGCCCATCGCCACTCCAATACCTGACATACGTAACATTTCTCGATCGTTTTGGCCATCACCAAAACTGATAATATCTGCTGGAGCAATCCCTACTTGTTCTGCCAAATGCAAAATCGTGGCTGCTTTTGAACCATCATAAGGAACCACATCCACGCTATTTTCATGCCAACGAACAAAACGGATTTTATCATAACTAGAAAAATGATGATCGTAATCCTGATCGAAAAATGCTAAAGATTGATAAATATCTTGTTCTTCCACAAAGTATTGATCCAACTCAGGCAAAACAGCGCCAAAAGAGTGCATTGCTTCTTCCATCACTCCCACATGATTCGAAGAATAACGTTTGATATTATCTAAGCTCACGAAAGCAGTATCGATTTTTTTAGATTGCGCTTCTTTGACAAAACTGTCTAACTGTTTACGATCAAGCAAATTTTTATAGACTTGTTCATGGTCTAAAAATCCTGCGGCTCCATTACATAGAATATAATTAGTGAACGACAGATCCCTAATTACTTCTTGTGCATGAAAGCGGCTACGGCCAGTAGCAATCGTTACTAGATGACCTGCTTTACGTAATTTATCTAGTGCTTCTCTCGTACTATCTAATGCTTGTTTATTTGTGTTTAGCAGCGTCCCATCAATATCAAAAGCAAATAATTTGCGTTTCATTTTTTCGTCTCACTTTCTTATAAATACTTGCTTGCTTCTCTTATCGTTAAAGCAGACCATTCTTTCGTTAATTGTTCTTTTACCCAATGCGCATTTGTCTTACTGTAATCCCGTAATGCCCAACCAATCGCCTTTTGGATAAAAAACTCCTTTGTAGCTCGGTCTGTGGTAATCACTCTTGCTAGTAACTGCGTATGGGTATCTTCTTTAAACCCTATCTGCAACGTAATCACTATTCGTCGCAACCAAAAATCTTCTTTTTTTTCAAACAGACGAGCAACCGTCTCTAATTGATTAATGTGAAATTTACACCACGTAGCATAAACTTTTCGCCAAGCATCAATCTTATCCCACCATGCTTTTTCTGATAATAATGCAGACAATTCAATCAATTCATCCAATGACAAGCGTTTGATATTTTGTTGAATTAAGTCAATAGCGAAATATTGATATTCTCTTTCAATCTTTTCATAATAATAGAATACAAATGAAAATAGTTCTGGTATAGAAAGTTCTTTACTTGCAAGCAAAAATGTTTGTTGCAGTTTCCAACGTTCTGGTTTTGGCACACCCGCAAAAGAAAACTGATTTCTCATGTAAGTCTCCATCGAACATGCTTTTTCTTCATTTTTTGGAAAAACTAAAAATTCCAACATACTTCCTCCTTAAAAGATCAAGCCAAGATATTAGGTAACGGCTTAAAATAGCCTTCACTATCTTTTCGTTTATCAGTAGGTTGAAGTGGCTATACCTAAACAATCATGATAGTAAATTTGTTTCTTCTTAAGATTAGCACACTTATTTTTATACTTTTTCCAGATACCATCTTATTTTATAGATAGCCGTAGTTTTTGTAAAGCGTTTTTAAAGACGAACGCACTTGACAGTTCCCCTTCTTCTCCCTTATACTGGAGTTTGTGTAAAATAATGCAGCAGAAAAATAATAATCTCGTCCCTAGTTCATTGCCCCGTTTAGGGTTCAATTGTGTAACCGCGGCTGCAAAGGTGAAGATTGAAGAATGAACTACACGATTATGAATTTTTTATCGGATTATTTTACTCCAAAAACTAAATTTATTTTATTGGAGGAAATTTTAATGTCTCGTTATACAGGACCATCATGGAAAATTTCTCGTCGTCTAGGTGTCTCATTATCTGGCACAGGAAAAGAATTAGCACGTCGCCCTTACGCTCCAGGTCAACATGGACCAAACAGCCGTGGCAAACAATCAGAATACGGTATGCAATTAACTGAAAAACAAAAACTACGTCATATGTACGGAATGAACGAACGTCAATTCCGTAACTTGTTCGTTAAAGCTAGCAAAATCAAAGAAGGTAAACATGGGGTTAACTTCATGATCTTACTAGAACAACGTTTAGACAATGTTGTTTATCGTCTAGGTCTTGCAACTACTCGTCGTCAAGCACGTCAATTAGTTAATCATGGTAATATCACAGTTGATGGTAAACGCGTTGATATCCCTTCATACCATGTTGAAGTTGGTCAAGTTATCTCAGTTCGTGAAAAATCACAAAATATGACAACAGTCAAAGAAGCAGTTGAAGCAACAGTTGGACGTCCAGCATTCATTAGCTTTGATGCTGAAAAATTGGAAGGCTCATTAACTCGCTTACCAGAACGTGATGAACTATATCCAGAAATTGACGAAGCACTTGTCGTTGAATACTACAACCAAAGCCTATAATTTCAAAAGCTTTGGCTTACGAGTCCACTATCTATTTGATAGTTGGGCTTTTTTATTATGCCCTTTTTCACATATCTTTTCTGATCCATGCCTTCTTTATTCGTTTTGATAGATAACTCCTCTCAAAATATGTGTCAGCTTTACAAGAAAAAAAACAAACAAATATTGTAATTCCTAATTTATTATGTATTCAATCAACAAAGGTAGCGACGCTTAATAAAATTTTGAAGGAACAGATTCATTCTTATTTGAAAAATATACTTTACAAAAAATAAATTTTCTTATACAATTTAGTTAACCTTATAAAACAAATAAGTTAACAAAGGAGAAGATATGACAAAGTCACTAAAAGAACTTATACTTGCTGCAGAATTTGCAGCGATCATTGCCGTTCTTTCACAATTCACTTTACCACTAGGCCTGATCCCTTTGACTGGACAGACTTTTGCCATTGGATTAACTGCCACTTTTCTTGGTAAAAGAACAGGAACTATTGCTGTATTCATTTATTTATTGTTAGGGATCATTGGATTACCGGTTTTCTCTGGTATGACAGGAGGGATCAGTATATTATTTGGTCCTACTGGTGGTTATCTATTCGGGTTCATTTTTCAAACACTCACGATCGGATGGCTCATCGAAAAATTAGGGGCACACTATCCCCAAGCTTTTTTAGCTAACTTTCTAGGTTCCATTATTTCTTTATTTTTTGGCACAATTTGGTTAAAAATTAGTGGAGACTTACCAATTCAGACTGCGTTTTTCAGTGGTTTTTTACCATTTCTATTACCAGAGCTGATTAAAGGCTCTGTCGCTGCGTACTTAGGGTTATTACTTAGAAAAAGGCTACACAATATAATAGATGCCAAAATTAATTGATCACAATAACCACCCATTAATGAAACAAATGAAGTCTGATACAAAAAAGAAAGTTGATTTCACCTTATTTTTTCAACTTGAACATGCCTTTTTCATCAATCGTACAAAATAAAGCTTGGATTTTTCAAAACAGTAACCACTGTTCAAATAAAATCCAAGCTTCTTTTTCATCTGTGGATAGCTTTATGTATTTTTTGATCAATCACTAATTATTACTTCAATAGCCAACCTCCGTCAATAGGAATAATCGTCCCTTGAATGTAGCTTGCTTGTGGTGTCGCAAGAAATAGCGTCAATTCGGCTACTTCTTCTGGTTGCGCCCAGCGCTTAACTGGCGTTTCATTAGCCACCCATTCTGCCATTTTTCCTTCTCCAGCAAAATCCATCGCATTCATCGGGGTTTGGATCGCTCCTGGAGCAATCCCCTTAATACAGATACCCTGTGATGCATAATCGAAAGCTAATTGCTTGGTGAAACCAATAATTGCATGTTTGGCACTCGTATAGGCAATCCCGCCGCCTCCTGCTACAAACCCTGCAATCGAAGCCATATTAATGATTGTTCCAAATTTTTGTTTAAGCATATCAGGAAGGATTAAATGAGTGAGCTGATACATACTTTTCACATTCACAGCAAAAATACGATCCCACAGTTGTTCATCTGTTTCTAGTAGCGGATTGTATCCATCCAATATCCCAGCTGTATTGAGCAGAATCGCTACTTTCCCAAATTTATGCTGGCACTGTTCAACTGCCTTTATTAAGTTTTTTTTCTCAGTGATATCGCCTAAAAAATAAGCAAATGATTCAGAATATTGCTTAGCAATTTTCGTCATTTCACCTAATTGGCTGTCAAAACCAAATACAAAGGATCCTTGCTCTAAAAATGCTTTCGTTTGCGCAAGTCCGATTCCCGATGCTGCCCCCGTAACGAAAACAATTTTTCCAGTTAAATCTTCGTACTTATTTTTCATTCAACAATCATCCAATCCTCCGCTAGAATATCACATACCGTTGGAGAAAAACTAGAAAATCCTTCGTCACTTGTTTTGATCAAAAAATAAGGAGTAACTGGACAACCGGCAAATTTTTCTCCTGAGACAAGGACGACATAAAGCTCAAAACCACTCCAACCTTTGCGGATCACTTTTGCGCCATTTTTTAATTTTGGTAAAATTTCTTCAAACGTCATTTCTTTTCTCCTTTTCATTTTTTTCTTGAATCAACTTAATTTTTTTAAAAAGCTGAATATAATCAGTTAACTGTAATTCTCCTGAGACAATAAAATATTCTAAATCTGACCAAGGTTTTCGATTTACTTTACTTGTTGAAAGTAACAAATCAACCTCTCTTCCACGATAATCAGTTGGTAGAAACATCAACTGATAATCATTTCGGAAAAAACGGCACAATCCATCTACTAAAAGTTGTTCCTCAAATACTGGAAAATCTGTCATTAAAAGAATCCTTATCTTTGGCAACTGTGGAGTAAAAGCACCCATGGTTTTTAACACGGTTAAATACCGTCCCATCAAAAAAGACGTATTTTTAAAAGCTGGATGTTCTACTTTTTGCTCAACCTCAAAAAACAAATCAAGCCAACGTTTTATTTCACTATTTTCGATCACCAAATGATTCATAAAGTCGCTATCGTTTCCATCGATAGTTTCCTTTGCTTCTGGAAAAAGATATACAAATAAGTGGACTACTAAAGAGATAATTCTCAGCTTCTTTCGTTAAGGATTCGTCTGCTAATCCTTGTTCCATTTGATAGATGGACAGTGCTTCTTTTGCTTCATAAAGAGCTGTGTAAGGTGGTGTTTTCCTCTTTCGATGAAAAGCAAACATTTGCTCTCGAATGCCTTCATCTGTGTAATACTCTTCTCTTGTCAATAAAACTAAAAATAACGCACCTAATTCGTCCTCATTTTGAAAATAATTAGGAAATACTGGTTGCATCCATTGACAAAATTTTTGAAATAAAGGATTATTAATAATCAACTGACGCTTACGCTTATTTAAAACCACATAATGCTTCTGTGATTTACGTAGGAAAAAAGCACATAACATATACTCTAATCTTCTTTTTTTAATCTCATTTAATCGAACATTGAAAAAAGACATAATTTGTTCGGCAATACTTTTCACATCCATTTGCGAAATCGTTTCAAAAGGCCAGATTTTCCCTCGAAACAATTGCCAAAAAGTCATATGAAGATAAAGCCTAATAATCTCTTCTTCCCCTTGGGCAATATAATTACCTCGCTGTAGATAGATCCCATAATTTTTTAGCTGTTGCTTCCATTCATTGATTTTTCGGTGAGCAGTAGATTCACTGATATATTTTTTTTGAGCAAATTGATACAACGTGTGGAACTCTTCAAAAAAAATATCGTGCAATAGCTGGTATTTCAGCGTACTTTGCACGAGATAGATCAAAAAACGCTCATGTTCGATCGAATCAAGCGTATCATAGAAATTATAACCAGAACGATGTGTTTTAATAAACAAAGACTCGAAGCTCCCACTGAATTGTTGATAATTTTTGGTTAATTCATTTAAATATTTAGCTACACTTCGCGCATCTATTTGTACTAGCTGAGCTAATTGGGCGGCCGTATGCCATTTCCGATCCCCAAAACTTTCCAGCAGGAGAATTTTATAATAGAGGTCTTTATCAAATCTTTTTAAATATTCAGATGACAAATACAACTTTTACCACTCATTTATGCTAGAACGTTTTTTTCATTGTAGCATAAATTCCATTGAACCACATCAAAACAGATCAGTGAATAGCTGAAATAACAATGGTAATAAAACAACTGTCAGCATCCCGTTCACGCATATAGCTAATCCTGAAATAATCCCTTCAATTTCCCCCAATTCAATGGCTTTTGCTGTACCAATCGCATGAGAAGTACTACCTAATGCTACACCTTTAGCAATAGGACTCTTGATCTTAAAAAGACGAAAAATATGGTTAGCGATCAACGAGCCAAAAATACCTGTAGAAACTACAATCGCTAGTGTTACTGCATTAACGCCACCCATACTATGAGAAAGATCCACCGAAATCGCTGTTGTTACTGATTTTGGTAATAAAGAAATAACCATCTCTTTTTTTAACATAAAGAAATAACCTATTCCTACACTTACTAAGCAATTTGCAATGATCCCCACTACAATTGCTGCCATCACTGGAAAAAAATTTTCTTTCAATAAATGAAAATTTTTATATAAAGGATGCTTCCTGGAATAGGCAGATGAACTATTAAACATGTAGCCTCTCCTAAAACAGAAAAAAAAAGGATAATAAAAAATTCTTGAAAAAATTTCATCGCTAAAACACTCCTTACGTCTCATTTTTATTTTACTTATAAACTTTTCCTGAAATTTTCAAAACATGCTGTTTCTAATGTGCAATTTTTGAAAAAAATCTTTGTTTTTTTTTGGTATACTTATAATTAAGGTTGGTTTTTTTTTTTGGTAATTGGTCTGATTTCTTTTATACATAGAAATCGTCTTTTCATCTGCACTTATTTACGACCAATGACAAGAACGAAAAACTACACCCATGATGGCGATGTTTCTTTTTTTTGCATTTTTATAATTTTTGGAGGTATATATGGATTACTCACTTATGACCCGTCTTTTGGCGGAAATGATCGGTACAGCTTTATTAATCGTTCTTGGTAACGGAGCTGTAGCAAACGTAGATTTAAAAGGTACAAAAGGTTACGGAAGTGACTGGATGCTGATTGCTGTAGGTTATGGTTGTGGTGTAATGATGCCCGCAATGATCTTTGGCGGAATCAGTGGAAACCACATCAATCCTGCATTTACGATTGCCCTTGCTTCAAATGGTTTATTCCCATGGGCAGAAGTTTTACCTTACATTAGTGCACAATTAATTGGGGCAATCATCGGACAATTGATCGTTGTAGCTTGTTACAAACCTTACTACGATCAAACAGAAGATGTAAACCATGTATTGGGTACATTCTCAACAATCAATAGTGTTGGCTCAAAGTTCAACGGCTTCGTCAATGAATTTTTTGGTTCATTTTTCCTATTCTTTGCAGCACTAGGTATCACCAAAGCACCCTTCTTCCAAGACAATCTGGGCACAGCTCACTTGGCACTTGGATTACTTGTTTGGACATTAGTTGCTTCACTTGGTGGTCCTACAGGTCCAGGACTTAATCCTGCACGTGACTTTGGTCCACGTTTATTACATGCGTTACTTCCTTTGAAACATAAAGGTTCTTCACAATGGTGCTATGCATGGGTACCAGTCATTGCACCAATTTGTGCCGGTATCGTTGCAGTATTCTTATATAAAGTATTATTTATGGCTTAATAAAGCTAAAAAACCAATGAATTGTCTGTCAAACATCAATTAATTGGTTTTTTTAGTGATTAACACTTATTTAGTACTTCTTAGCGTATCAATATGATGAGCAGGAACACGAATTCTCACTAAATAAAAAATGCTTAAAAAAATAAACAACTTATTGCTTTAGCTTTTGGCAAAACTTTTTTGGAATGTCTTTTTCGGTTACTTACTTGGCTACTTTAGTAAATCTTTTTTACTCATTTCTACCTTATATAGATATTTAGCGTTAATTTTTGCAGATTTTTTCCTAAAATATCATACATTGATGTTTTCTTCTTACCCTCTTCCGTAACAAATGTCATATACTATTTGTATGACACACCTAGTACACCCTCTAAATACTTTTTCTTCTTCTGGCACCTCATTGGACACTTTTATAAAGCTACAACTCCATTATATGGATCATCACAATACTTATCCATGTTGAACCTCACAAAACCAAACACGAAAATAACAATACCTCAAATGATATGATCCATAGCCCCACCTCTTTCTCATTAAATAGTATAAATAGTGTAGACTGCCCCCAGATTTATAAAAAGAAACAACTTACAATAACTAGAAATAGGCAATTTTTTTATTTTTTTGAAAAAACAGAACTTTCCTTTTGTTAACTTATGTCATACTAAATGCAAAAAAGGAACTAAATGAATGGAGTAGACTAGGTGCCTTATACAAATGAACTTCAACGTTGCTTTGATATTTTTGCCCTTACTTTATCCTTAAAGAAAAACAATATTTGGCTTATCGAAGATGCTACTGAAAATTACCCCGCGCTTTTTTCACTTTATATCGAAATGATCCAACAAGATAAGCAAGGTTTTTTTGCTCAATCTAATGACAAACCAAACATCCTCTATTCGCTCGAAAGAAGCAAGAATTTTTACTATTTTACAAGTGATAAACAACTTTTACAGACTTTGGAGCAAATGAATACTAATGATGCTACAGATTTTATGCTTATACCATTACTTTATTGTTTAGACGTATATAAAAAAAACGTACATACTTCTGGGATGCTTATTTATAAAGAAGAAGAAGCCTATAAAATTATCTTAGTAAACAAACAAGGTACAGTAACGCAAATAAACGTTACGACAATTCCCTCAGAAAAAATAGCCTCGTTGTGCAGTGTCTTAGTTTCCAACAGAGATAACCCTGATTTTGAAACAACTTTTAGCATTTTACATGAACTCCTTACACACTCTTTCCCTAATAAAATCATGCAATTATCTTATAAAATGCATCCACAAAAGGAAGGAAATTGTGTTGTCAAAGAAATAGAAGCAACTTTAAAAACCGCACTCTTTCATTGTCGACATGATTTGTTTGCTTCGCAAGATACGAAAAAAATCAAATGGAACGATTCCCCTGACTCAGTTTATAAGATGTGTGCCTATCTTTTAGCTGCTATTAAAAAAAAATTAAAATGTCCCACGAAACCATTTGATTTATTGTTTGATCTTTATCTACAAAGAAAAGATGAGAATTGGGATACCTATCCTTTATCTTCTAAAATGAAAAAAAAAGATCCATCGAGAGATCCAACATAAAATGAATAAGTATCCTGAAATTCAACAAATTTTGTCAGGAAACTGTGTTTATCAAAAAGGAATCGTCAATGAAAAAATTAGTTTTTTTTCAAAGTTAGTCACTGAAAGAGAACATAACATATTGAAAAGGGAAACTAGCATTCAAAAAAAAATAACTAAAGAAAAAATCATGCTTTTTGATAAAATAACTGATGCAAAAGAAAAAACAAACCCACATTTACACGTAATCAGTCCCAACGAAAATACAAAATCACACAGATCTTTCAACCTCATTCGATAAACAAAAAAGCCATGACTTCTCTTTTTTAATAAGGAATAATAGTCATGGCTTTTTCAAATTCTTTAGACAAGTGATGGGTTTGGTATTCACTAAACAGTGGATAATGTTGACGTAATAAAGTTCGTAACTTCATTGGATTATATTGTTCGATCAAATGATGTTCTTGCACAAAATCTCTGGTCAGTTGCCATTCATAACAGTACCCAAAAGGACGACAGCTATAAATTGTTCCATGAATCGTTTTCTCTTCAAAGCGTCGATGGGTATGACCAAAAACGACTTGTTTGATGTGATGATATTGATCCAGTAATTCACCAAAGGATGCGGAACCTAAAAAAGCATTTAAGTTGTTCCATCGCTCATATGGTGCGTTTTGATATACGATAAACTCTTTTTTAGGAACAAAATGAGTCGCTAATATCACTTCTAAGCCTTTAGAGTCTAGGTCATCCAGTAGTCTTTTCACCGCTTCAAGAAAACGAGCATTCACTTCAAGATCGCTTCCTTCACGTTGGATAAAACGATCATACCAGTAAAGATTTTTCATACGAAGGATTTGCTTATTTTCTTTATTCTGTGAAAATTGATAATCATACCACCCATTCATCCCTAGTAA
>JADAKE010000030.1 GCA_015680865.1 Enterococcus lacertideformus
TATTATAAAGGAAAACTTCAAAAAAGTTCTTGACAAATAACAATCATTTAAGTTATTATAAATGAGTTGCTGGATAACTTCTGACAAAATGAAGTTAAAAAACTTTTAAAAAAGAGTTGACAAACGAATGTCACTATGATATGATGTAAAAGTTGCTACGGCAATTAATCGGTTGTGATACCTTGCATTTGACGACTATCGTTTTCAATGTTTATCATCTCCGATCAAGTAGACCTTTGAAAACTGAACAAAGTAAAGACAAACCAAATGTGTAGGGCGTCTTGATTAATTCAAGACAACAAACATTTTTAACAAGCAAGCAATAAGCTAGCAAATAATTGAGCTTAACAATCAGTAATGATTTTTCGAACTTTTTATGAGAGTTTGAT
>JADAKE010000031.1 GCA_015680865.1 Enterococcus lacertideformus
AAATCACTTAAAACTTTACTACTTGGAACAACTTTGACTGCCGGCGCGCTATTCTTTATGGGAACATCTGCACATGCGGACGAAGCTTATACCGTTCAATCAGGTGATACACTCTCAACGATTTCTCAAAAATACGTTGGTGACAACTCCTTGGTTCAAACAATTGCAGAAAAAAATTCAATTTCAAATATTAACCTGATCTACTCAGGTCAACAATTAATCATCCCTACTGGCACTCAAGCCGTTGCAACTCAAACAACTTACCATGCACCTGCTCAAACGCAAGCAGCTGCTCAGCCAGTCAAACAACCTGAAACAACTCAACCTGTTGCAACAACAGCGACAAGCACAAACTCAGCGAAAGAATGGATCGCACAAAAAGAATCAAGCGGTTCTTATGCAGCGACTAACGGTCGTTACATCGGACGTTATCAATTAGATGCTTCTTATTTAAATGGCGACTATTCAGCAGCTAATCAAGAAATAGTAGCTGAACAATACGTAGCCTCTCGTTATGGTTCATGGGAAGCAGCAAAAGCTTTCTGGGAAGCTAACGGTTGGTACTAATA
>JADAKE010000032.1 GCA_015680865.1 Enterococcus lacertideformus
CAAATCAAAACCATGCGGTTTTGATTATTATACGGTATTAGCACCTGTTTCCAAGTGTTATCCCCTTCTGATGGGCAGGTTACCCACGTGTTACTCACCCGTTCGCCACTCCTCTTTTTCCGGTGGAGCAAGCTCCGATGGAAAAAGAAGCGTTCTACTTGCATGTATTAGGCACGCCGCCAGCGTTCGTCCTGAGCCAGGATCAAACTCTCATAAAAAGTTCGAAAAATCATTACTGATTGTTAAGCTCAATTATTTGCTAGCTTATTGCTTGCTTGTTAAAAATGTTTGTTGTCTTGAATTAATCAAGACGCCCTACACATTTGGTTTGTCTTT
>JADAKE010000034.1 GCA_015680865.1 Enterococcus lacertideformus
TTTGAGTGAACAAAATTTACTCAATAATGATAACACCACAGTGTGGTGGCGATAGCGAGAAGGATACACCTGTAACCATGCCGAACACAGAAGTTAAGCTTCTTAGCGCCGATTGTAGTGAGGGGTTGCCCCTTGCGAGAGTAGGACGTCGCCACGCTTAATTTTTTAATGGAGGTTTAGCTCAGCTGGGAGAGCATCTGACTTTTAATCAGAGGGTCAGCGGTTCGATCCCGTTAACCTCCATATGAGCCGTTAGCTCAGTTGGTAGAGCATCTGA
>JADAKE010000035.1 GCA_015680865.1 Enterococcus lacertideformus
TTCTTTTAAAAAGCTAAGTATATTTGCCAGACCAGTCTTTTCTTCTAAAAGCTCTGCTAATGCAAACTCCAATTTATCATCAATTGAATGGACTAAAAACTTTTTTGATCCATCCTCCAAATGCAACATAATTGCATCATTTTTTCAAGTTACAACTACATTCAAACACCAGAATTGCAAATCCTTTATCAATCATCAAAAGACTGTGCTGAACTGGATGGATGGCTGTCTGCCAGGACTCCTGGACCACATACTAGTTACAGAACTTTTAAA
>JADAKE010000036.1 GCA_015680865.1 Enterococcus lacertideformus
TCAAACTCTCATAAAAAGTTCGAACAATCATTACTGATTGTTAAGCTCAATTATTTGCCAGCTTATTGCTTGCTTGTTAAAAATGTTTGTTGTCTTGAATTAATCAAGACGCCCTACACATTTGGTTTGTCTTTACTTTGTTCAGTTTTCAAAGGTCTACTTGATCGGAGATGATAAACATTGACAACGATAGTCGTCAAACGCAAGGTATCACAACCGCTTGATTGCCGTAGCAACTTTTACATCATATCAGAGTGACATTCGTTTGTCAACTCTTTTTTAAAAGTTTTTTAACTTCATTTTGTCAGAAGTTATCCAGCAACTCATTTATAATAACTTAAATGATTGTTATTTGTCAAGAACTTTTTTGAAGTTTTCCTTTATAATA
>JADAKE010000037.1 GCA_015680865.1 Enterococcus lacertideformus
CTGTACTCGTTGTTTTTGTTTGAGCAATGGAGGGACGCAGGAGGCTAAGGAATGCAGACGATTGGAAAGGTCTGTCTAAGCAGTAAGTCTGGATAGGAGTCAAATGCTTCTGTCTTTACGGACAAGCTGTGATGCTGGAAGGGCCATCGCTCAACGGATAAAAGCTACCCTGGGGATAACAGGCTTATCTCCCCCAAGAGTCCACATCGACGGGGAGGTTTGGCACCTCGATGTCGGCTCGTCGCATCCTGGGGCTGTAGTCGGTCCCA
>JADAKE010000038.1 GCA_015680865.1 Enterococcus lacertideformus
AGGACGTCGCCACGCTTAATTTTTTAATGGAGGTTTAGCTCAGCTGGGAGAGCATCTGACTTTTAATCAGAGGGTCAGCGGTTCGATCCCGTTAACCTCCATATGAGCCGTTAGCTCAGTTGGTAGAGCATCTGATTTGTAATCAGAGGGTCGAGGGTTCAAGTCCTTTAGCCGGCATCATAAACACGCGGAAATAGCTCAGTGGTAGAGCACAACCTTGCCAAGGTGGGGGTCGCGGGTTCGAACCCCGTTTTCCGCTTTGCCAAAGTAATACGCCGGGGTGGCGGAACTGGCAGACGCACAGGACTTAAAATCCTGCGGTGAGTGATCACCGTACCGGTTCGATTCC
>JADAKE010000039.1 GCA_015680865.1 Enterococcus lacertideformus
AGGACGTCGCCACGCTTAATTTTTTAATGGAGGTTTAGCTCAGCTGGGAGAGCATCTGACTTTTAATCAGAGGGTCAGCGGTTCGATCCCGTTAACCTCCATATGAGCCGTTAGCTCAGTTGGTAGAGCATCTGACTTTTAATCAGAGGGTCACAGGTTCGATCCCTGTACGGCTCATATTTTTTGCGGGTGTGGCGGAATTGGCAGACGCACTAGATTTAGGATCTAGCGCCTTACGGCGTGGGGGTTCAAGTCCCTTCACCCGCATTATATGATATTACATGCCGGCTTAGCTCAGTTGGTAGAGCATCTGATTTGTAATCAGAGGGTCGAGGGTTCAAGTCCTTTAGCCGGCATCATAAACACGCGGAAATAGCTCAGTGGTAGAGCACCACCTTGCCAAGGTGGGGGTCGCGGGTTCGAACCCCGTTTTCCGCTTTGCCAAAGTAATACGCCGGGGTGGCGGAACTGGCAGACGCACAGGACTTAAAATCCTGCGGTGAGTGATCACCGTACCGGTTCGATTCC
>JADAKE010000004.1 GCA_015680865.1 Enterococcus lacertideformus
TCACCTCTTTCGCCTGGGAAACCTGGAGTTGGTGCTGGGGCTTCACCTCTTTCGCCTGGGAAACCTGGAGTTTCACCTCTTTCGCCTGGGAAACCTGGAGTTGGTGCTGGGGCTTCACCTCTTTCGCCTGGGAAACCTGGAGTTGGTGCTGGGGCTTCACCTCTTTCGCCTGGGAAACCTGGAGTTTCACCTCTTTCGCCTGGGAAACCTGGAGTTGGTGCTGGGGCTTCACCTCTTTCGCCTGCTAAAACAGAAGGATTATCTATAGAAGAAACACCTAAGCCTAACCCAGTTGCAAGAGTAGCAGCCAGTAACAGTTTCCTATATTTCTTTTTCTTACTCATATTCTTTTTGCTCATTCTTATCATTCTCCTTTCTATGGTCCTTATCATACAGAGTTTGCAAGAGGAGTTTTTATCAAAAAAACGTTCTAAAAATTTCGAAAATTGAAAAAAACATTTTTCTTATAACTTATAAGTGATAACTGTTTTTCATCAGAACAGCTGAGTGGGCAAGACTCACTACTCCTACGAATCTGAACATTTTCGTGTGTGAATTGACTAGTAAAATGATTATCAATGAAATCATTGCTACTTATTTTCTGTATATTTTTTTATATAACTTTTTGCAACTACCGCTTTGCCGTTAAATTAGAAAAATAATTGATTGACTTCAAACATTTATTTAAATCTTCAACCATAGTATGTAATGAATATGTCATAATTTTAAGAGCTTCTTTTACTAACGTTAGTTATTCATTTTTATTTAAAATGTCTATTTTTTCTGAAGAAAGTATCTAAGTGGTTTTTCTACATAAGTAAAAGAACTTGAATACTTTTCCCAAATTTTTTAGAAGATTATATTTCTGGTTTTATTGTTACTCATGACAAACGGATGAAGCGACTATGTTGAGTACTTTTAAAAAAATAAACACTAGCACATCATATCAATAATGGTTCTTTTTTTACTTTTATGAACGATCACTTTAAATTTAATTGAAAAAAGAATATCTTCTATATGATCGATAACAGCTACTTAGTTTTTTCTGTTTTTTATTTTTTATATACTTACTGAGTTTCTTTCAAATAAAAATAACTCTGTTATTGAAGTTAACTTATCTCCAATAATTACTAAATACCTAACCATTCAAAAAAAGAGCGCCTAAAAATAAGACAAACAACCTTGAAAATAGATTAAACTATCTTCAGATTTTTTTCTTATTTCTCAGCGCTTCCCCTCACTGTCTGGTCCACCTCATCCATTTCTTAAAAAATCTTTTAAGAGAAACCTACTTATAAGTAATGAAGAGAAACCAAACAAAATACCCGCTAGAACATCCGTTGGATAATGAACTCCTACATAGATTCGACTTAGCACTACGAGAATAATACTAATGATCATCATGATTTGAAAGAACAATCGATAGTATTTATGTTTAATTAGTTGCGTTGAGACTAGTAATAATCCTCCGAATAATAAAGTACATACTAATGCACTACCACTAGGATAGCTATATGAGTACTCTTGAATAAAGGGAGTTAAAACAGCTGGTCTTTCTCTTTGAAATAGGTTTTTCAATAAATAATTACAACCTAGACCGACGATAATGACGTTTCCTAAAATCCAATAGGCAATGTTTACCTTGTGCATCACATAAAGGATTCCAATAATTACAGCGGTTAAAAGATATAAATTCATATATGTGGCAATCCACAAAAATAAAGAATGGAAAAAATGGAGTTTCTCACGTATTTCGATCATTAACCCTGCTTCCACATGATAAAACCGATTACCATAGTGAAGAAGCACAACGCTAAGAAATAAAATAATACCTGTATAAATGGAAAATCCATCATAAAAATGTTTTTTTTTCATCATACCTTCCTTTCATCACGTAACTAGAAGAATAGTATAAACTTATCCTATTTATTTTTTTCTCAAATAAAAAAATTACGTACACCTATTTTTGAAAAATACATAAACGAAATTTTTCATTAGATGATCCCTAGTTTTTCAAATAACCATCTTGAATTAGGAGCAGAGAAATAAACGAGTGACAACTTATGAGAAAATACTTTCATTAGTAAATTTATCAGCGAATAATCAATCGTTAGTAACCTCCATCTTAGTGCCTATAAATAAATTACCACCCTTTGTCTAGCTGTCACTCCTCTTAATCTATTAAGAATATTGCAGACACTTATAATCGAACTTGAAACAAAAGTATTTAGCAACAAGAACTAAGAAGTAACTTTTCGAAAATTGACGAGAAATTACTTCTTAGTTTTTTGATGTTGAGCGTTAACCACTTGGTACTTCTCAGATTTTTGGCAAATTTGAGCTGATTTGTTAAAGATGCTCCTTTTATTTCACCATTTATTCTTTTTTACATTTATTAACGAGCCCAATACGTCTGTCCTAGATTCGTTATTCCTAGTAAACGAAAAAAGAAGCCGCTAACTCTTGTTGAGCTGCAACTTCTTTTTTTAATAATTAACTTATACTTCTTCTACTTCCGGCAGTTGATGAAATTTGATCAGTTCACTTACAGCAATTGGGATGATCGATAATAGTCCGACCAAGAGCCAATTATTTAAGCTAATATGCACTAATCCAAATAATTCTTGTGTAAATGGTAGCAAAGCGACCGTGGTGGTGATCACCATAGCTAAAATTGCCATTTCTAACAATGACTTATTTGTTGCCAAATTCACTTTAAAAATGGACTGACTGCTACGGACATTGAATACATGGAGAATTGATGAGTAGGCTAAAACTAAAAAGGCAACGGTTTGTCCAACATCTTGTCCTGCTTCTACCCAAGGACTGATAGAATCAACAAAACTTCCTAAGTAATAACCAAATAACGTGACGATGGTAAATACTGTCGCATTGAAAGCGATTTTTTGAAGCAATCCTCGAGCAAATATTCCTTCATCTTTAGGAATCGGAGCTTCATCCATGATACCTTTTTCTGCTGGTTCACGTCCTAGAGCAAAACCAGGTAAACCATCTGCGACAACATTGACAAATAATAATTGAACTGCCGTAAATGGAGCACCCCAGCCAACTAGCATAGCGATCAACACAATGAAAATCTCTGAAATATTACAGCTTAGTAGAAAGTTGATCGCTTTGCGGATATTTTGATAAACCGAACGTCCTTGACTTACTGCATCAACGATTGTGGCAAAGTTATCGTCTGTCAAAATCATATCTGAGGCACTTTGCGCCACATCTGTCCCAGTGATCCCCATTGCACAGCCAACATCACTTGCTTTTAAAGCTGGAGCATCATTGACACCATCTCCAGTCATTGCAACAACAGCACCTACTCGCTGCCAAGACTTGACGATCCGGATTTTATCTTCTGGTGTCACACGTGCATAGACTGAAAGATCTTTGACTCGTTCATCCAATTCTGCATCAGACAGCGCTTGTAATTCTGCACCAGAAAGAGCTTCTGCTGGATTTGATAAAATCCCTAATTCTTTAGCGATCGCGCTGGCTGTCACCACATGATCACCGGTAATCATAACTGTTTTGATTCCTGCTTTTTTCGCCCGGTTGATTGCGCCTTTGCTTTCTGGACGCGGTGGATCAATCATACCAATCAAACCAATCAAACCAATCAAACGTAGCTCTTTTTCAAGTGCCTCAGAAGTGATTTCTTGTGGCTTTTCATCATAGGTCGCATACCCCACTGCAATCACTCGTAATGCCTTTTTCCCAAATCGATCATTGACAGCCGCTGCTTGCTTAACGTCTCCTGAGGTAAAGCGTGGAGCCAAAACATCAAATGCGCCTTTTGTAATGGAAATGTATTTTTCTCCCATTTGATGGACTGTCGTCATCATTTTTCGTTCCGAATCAAAAGGGATTTCCGCTACTCTGGGGTATTTTTCTTCTAATTCTTCTTTTGTATGGTAGTTTTCTTCAACGGCACGTACAATAGCCGCTTCGGTTGGATTGCCTTTTACGATCAATTCATCGTTTTCTTTTTCGACAGTTACATCCGTACAAAGTGCAGCCATTTTTAAAATTTCCATGGCACTATTGGTCATGGAATCTTCCGCATCAGTTACTTCGTCTTCTTTGCTACATACTCGACGTACGCGCATTTTATTTTGGGTCAAAGTACCAGTTTTATCTGAACAAATCACATTAGCTGTTCCTAATGTTTCAACTGCGGGCAATTGTCGGATAATAGCATGTTTTTTGCCATTTTTTGCACACCGTAAGCCAACGTCAATGTCACAATAACCGTTAGAGTTTCTGGTACTGCGGCTACCGCTAAAGAAATAGCAGTCATAAACATTTCTAATAATGGTTCCCCTTGCAATTCACCAATCAAAAAGACCAATGCTGCCGCACCTAATGCAATGAGGCTGATTCGTTTACCTAGTTGATTTAGACGAACTTGTAGCGGTGTTTTTTGTGTATGTTCGTTTAAAAGACCAGCGATCTTCCCCATTTCTGTCTTCATACCGATAGCAGTAACAATTGCTTTTCCTCGACCAGCCGCTACTGTACAGCCTTTAAAGACCATATTAATTTGATCCCCTAGCGCATCACCTTCTTGAGTGACGTAATCAGCATCTTTTTCGACTGCTTCGCTTTCACCAGTCAGCGCCGATTCTTCTACTCTTAGCTGTGACGTTTCCACCAAACGATCATCGGACGTAATCGCTGATCCTGATTCCAAAACCAGCACATCTCCTACGACTAAGTTTTCTGCATCTACTTTTTCTACTTTTCCATCACGGATCACCGTCGCTGTTTGCTTATTCATGTCTTGAAGAGATTCTAACGCTTTTTCAGCATTTCCTTCTTGCACAATCGCTAACACTGAATTAATGACAACGATCGCAATAATCAGCAACCCTTCAAATAAATCCCCGTGTTCAGTAGCAAAAGCAGTATAAAAAGAAATGACTGCCGCTATTAGTAAAATAATTGTCGTAAAATCAGATAAACTTCGTAAAAATTTTTTTATAAGAGATTCTTTTGGTGCTTACTCAAATTTATTTTTTCCTTGTTCTTGACTTCTCTTTTTTGCTTCTTGGGTCGTCAAACCTTCTGCAATCGTTGTTTTTGTTTCCACTTCTATCCCTGTTTTTTTTTAAATCATCCATCCTATTCCTCCTTTAATTTTTCACACTCAAAAAAAGGTACTTATTTTACTATACCATCCTTCAATCAGCTTCTTCAACTATATCGTTTATAATTTGTTGCAAATAAATTTTTTTATTCTGACGATCTTCTTTTTTGCAAACTCTAACAAAATATGCTATTATATAAGTGTAAGGAAGGAGGATAACATCAAATAAACAAAAGAATTTCTCGATAGAGTAGCATAAGCAAACAAAGTTGTTAAAAATACAGGTTTCACCAATGATTACATGTGAAGGATAAGCTTTATAAATAGTGAATGCGTATGAAGCGTCAGTGGATGTAGTGTCTGACTCAAGAGTTACTAATATACGTAAAAAAGAAAAACATGAATATCTAAAAACTGAATAGTATCAAGAGATGTTTACACTGTTGAAGATGTAGTGAAAACAAGATTTTTTGTTTATCAAGAAGAAATTCAACACCGTACTTTGCATGAGTCATGGGAAAAAACCTAACTTTTCCACTGAACCATTTTTTTACTAGAGGATGATAAAAAATGGTTTTCAACGATCCTTTTTTACATGTAGATGACTGTTTTCTAGAAAAATAAGATCATTTCTTCTTTATAAAAAACACGGCGAGAATACCAAAAAGCATTGCACTTCCTAAAATGCCAAGCATATCTGATCGTTTACTGTTTGTTTTAGGATAATACGTATGATTCCCATTAATTTCAGCTGTTTCTTTTTCTTCACTAGAGTTGAGTGTATTGTACTTTATTAAAGAAACAATTTTACTTTCGTCAGTGATTGAAAAATGAATCGGTGTGGATTCTACAAGATAGCCCGCAGGTGCTTTCGTCTCCACCAAGTAATACTTCCCATTTTCCAAGTTTGATATCAAAAGAATCCCATCATCATTAAGAGAAACATTTTTTATAACCAATTGGTCTGATTCATCATATAAGTCAAAGAAGGCTCCGACTAATAACTCTCCTGTATCAGTGTCCTTTTTCTCTAGTCGGACTGCTTTTGTTTCTGGATCATTTTCTTTTACAATTTTCGTATTTGTCGCCATTTTTTCAGTCACTTCAAATACAATTGGTGTTTGGTCGATTTGATAACCAGAAGGTGCTTTTGTTTCTACTAGTTGATAGTTTCCTGGTTCTAAATCTGCAATCGCTAAACGACCAAATGTATCCGTCACTAAATCGGCTTTTATTGTTTTCCCGTTTGTATCTTGTAGCTCAAAAACTGCACCAGCCAAAGTTTTCCCGGTTTCACTGTCCACTTTAGTCAATAAGATACTTCCTTTGACTACTTGATTCGCTTTTTCTAACTTCACCGTTTCTGTTTGACCTTTTTTTATCGTAAAAGGGATTGGTTCCGTATCTATTTCGTAACCTGTAGGAGCTTTTACTTCAACTAACTGATAATCACCCGGATCCAACTCCTTAATTACTAACTTTCCTGTTTCATCGGTCAATAAATTTCTTTCCAATAGAATTCCTTGACTGTCATGTAATTCAAACTCTGCACCAGCTAAAGTTTCATTTGTTTTACTGTCCTTTTTAGTTAAAACAACACTTCCAGGAATAATGGTGTTTGTCTTTTGTAATTCAATTTTTTCTTCTTGCTCCATTTCAATGTCAAATGGAATAGGCGTTTGATCTAGTTCATACCCTAAAGGAGCTTTTGTTTCCACTAACTGATACTTTCCAGGCGTTAACTCATTGATTCTAATTTTACCTGAGTGATCAGTGATTAAACTGCTTTGCAGAACCTTTCCGTTCCTATCTTGTAGTTCAAAGACAGCCCCTTGTATACCTTCTTTTGATTTACTATCAATCTTGTGTAAAAGAACACTTCCCGACTTCAATTTATTCGTCATAGTTAGTTCTAATAACTGTGTTTGACCTTTTTCAATCACAAATGGAATGGGTGTAGCATCTAATTCATAATGTGTAGGGGCTTTAATTTCTACAAATTGGTAGCTTCCTACTGGTAATTTGGTTACCTTGATTTGACCTTTTTCATCTGTTATCAGATTCTCTTGGATTGTGTTACCATCTTTATCTTGCAATTCAAAAACCGCACCAGCTAAATTTTTGTTTGTTGTTTCATCTTTCTTAGTCAAAAGAACAGTGCCTAATATATACTGATTCGTTTGGGTTAATTCGAGTGGTGTCTCTTGCCCAGCCACCACTGTAAAATCAATTGGTCCAGGATCTATTTGATAATTATCAGGGGCTTTTGTCTCAATAAACTGATAGTTTCCTGCTGGCAATAAGCCTGTATTGAGCTTACCTTCTTTAATCTGTGATCAAGTTCTCTAATACAATATTTCCGGAATCTGCATCAATTACTTTAAATTTAGCACCAGCTAAAGGATTTTTTGTTTCTGCATCTATCTTTGTTAGATAGGCACTGCCATCTAATGTAGTTGTAACATCATTACTATACGTATCGGTTCCAGCATAATTGATATATGCCCTATTGGTGATCACTTCTCCTGCTTGGGCCTCTGGATGGCTGAATATAGCTGAGAATTTGATTGTTTTTTCCGTACCTTCAGGGATATCTTTCAATAATGTATAGTATAATGTATTGCTTTCTTGATTATAATTAGCAACTGTAAAATATTCTGAATCTGCTCCAATTGTCTCTACATACCTAGTATGCTCCGGCAATGGGTCAGCAATGACTGTACCCGCTGCGATTGATCCGTTAAAACTCTGTAAAGCCAACGAGTATTCCAATGTTCCTTGTGTGGTAGATAGCGTCGTTTGTTTGACTCGCTTTACTAGACTGATTGACTGATAACTTGATTCATCCAGTGCAATTGGTGCATCGTTTTGTCTTAGAAATGTATGATTCGTATACAATTCAACATGATTATATCTTACACCAAAATCACTTGGCGAATCATCTGTTGTCACTTCCATTGCATACATCACTACGTAACTATCTTCTGGCGTCAGTGTACCAAACTCAATCGAAAAACCTGTTTCGGTTAAGTGGATATTATTTTGAAACTTTTCCGTTTCATAGACCCACGCCAGTGGTGTACCTTTATCATTTCTTTGTGTCACCTTAGCAATCCTCAAATGTTCGATTGGTGTCTTGTCGCCAGTAACAGGCAAATAATCATCTGGATCAACCATCTTTGTTCCGACCGGAATTTGGTCCTCGATCTTCGCATTTGGAATAGATTGTTGATTATAATTGACTGAAATAGCAAAAACATTCGAAGATGGATTGGTTAAATTCATTAATGTTGCGTTCACACCATCTATTGTTTTTTTAGGCCCTGGACTCCATTTGGAAAGAATCGGTAGCCCACCGATCGCACTTTTTACTTCAGATGTCGTTGTATCTGTACTTACTATTGTAGAACCTTTAGATAAATCTGCTATAAAATCTACTGAACCTGGCAACGTACTTTCCTCAGAAATCAAGGGTGCTTGAAATTTGATAGTAAAAGTGGTATTAACCGTTCCATTCGGGTTTATTTCTGTATGATCATAGGCGACGTTTAACATATAATTTCCATCAGTATTAACAGAAATCGCTGGATCTTCTAAATAAAATGGTTTATCTATGACTAAATTATTTACTAAATCACTCGAATTTTTTACAATGCCACGTGGTATCGTAATTGCTATTTTCCCATCTTCATCTAATTTTCCAGCCGAAGCCGATAGTGTTACTTTTAGTTCAACTTGCTGTTGCGAAGTAATGGTCTCTGGCCCTGTAATTGTTACTCCAGGATCGTCTCCGGCCACCATCGGATCAATAGTCTCTGCAATAGTAATAAATGGTGTGCTGAGTTGAGCTAGCATGACAAATAAGCACATACATTAACCATGTATAATACGTTTGCATGTAATTCTTTCTTTTATACATTTATTCCAGTCCTCCTATATCCGTATAATAAACTTCCTGAAAGATAACTCATCTTTAGTCCAAGTTGACTTTTAGATAAATGTGTATTTTTAGGTTTTGGTGAATCTTCAATGAGTCCCAATCTTTTTTCAGCTGACCGCAAGCATATCTCTATCTTTTTTTCTCTTTCTTGCAACCTAATTTTTCATTACCTTTAGTAATTTGAATAGTCTCATCATCTTCAAAGATCACCGTTCCCTTATGCATTGATTTTTGTAAAATACGTTCTTTTTTTCTAAATCATTCTTTGGATGGTTCAGCGATACGACTCCCTGTGTAAAAGTCAAAATCAACGCTGTAATTATCTTTATAAATTTCATTTCAATAACCTACCCTTTACTATTTTGCTTGGCACGTATGACAGCATCACCAAAAAATTGCCAGTCATCAGCAGAAGGTGGTTTTTTACAGATAAGCTGTTGTAGCTTCAATCCTTGAAGCATACAATCCGAAATATAGATATCAGTTTTCGAAGATAATCGATGTTCAATTTCGATATTCATATTAAGAAAGCCTTCAATTTGTCGCGTGATGAATTTTGTATAGAGTTCTCCTAAAGAAAAATCTACACATACATAAACTGGTTTTTCTACATCATCTAATGGGCAAATTTGTACTAATAAAAAGATATATTCATAAAATAATTGGTTTAATATTGATTCATCTCCAAAAACAAGCTCATTTTTAAACTCCTTGATACTCTGATTCACTGCAAAGCTAAAAACTGGATAAGCTTCAAAAAAGTAAGAAAATTGGGTCTTTGAAGTAAATGCCGAAAGAACAAAGTCAAAAATCGCATGCTTTCGATTGATCCAAATAATTTTCTTCTTTAATTGATCACATAACAGTTCATCCTGTTTTGATGGAGGAATGTTCAAACAAGTAATCATTTTCTTTGCTAACGCTTCACTCATTAAATCTAATTTAGCCACTTTTTTTCTACAATTTCTACAGGCATTTCACCTAATTCTTCCATATTTATAAAACCAAAAATATAACTGATTTCAGAATGCTGTCTTGTATGATCTTTGATATCTAGCAGTTCTGTTAAAACAGTAATCGCTTGTTCCAATTGTAAGTCTTTTCCTTCAGTGAACTTAAAAAATAATTCACTCTTGTCTAAATGACTTTTAAACCTTATTCTGCACAATACAATACCGATTAATAATTCTAATTTTACTTGTCTTGTTTTATGCATCTTAAGATTGAACGTATAGACTAAGTAATCGTAAACTCGCTTCACTTGTTGGTTTGTTTCAAAATGGAATGGTCCTTCAATCCCGTTATAGACTTCGAATAAAACCGAAAATAATAAATTTCTTATAGTTATTTCCTTTCCGATTATTCTACCTTTAGATAACTTAAGTCCAAATTCTGCTAAAAAATGACGCAATGTTCTCTGGCGAATATATACACTAGCTAAAGAAAAAAATATTTTTTGCTAAATTCCTTGGCGGTAATCGCTTCTTCTAATGTGTCAATCAACAATAAAAAAGTCGGAGCTCTTTTAAAATAATTCAACTTCAGTAATTTCACTATCTTCAAATAAATTCCGCTTGTAGATAAAATCCCTCCTTCTTCTTTAATACAGGGAATTGGCTTAAACTGACAAAATTCATGATTTAATTCACTTATCGCATTTTCAAGCCTAAACGATGTAACACCGACGAATTCACACAATTCGCTTATAGTCATGTTCTTTTCACTATACATCTCCAAATATCTTACTATGACCAATTTGATACGATCGTTTGCCTCTAGAAGAGCTTCTAATTCCATCATTATTTCTCCTCGTCTTTATCTTTCCTCATCGACAGTTATATCATCTAAAGTTTACTTAAAAAAAACTCCTTGTAGACCGTTATATCTGCCGTTTTTTCTATAGATTTTCTATTTTTTTCTCAAAAAATAGAAAAAGTAAAATTATGTCTACTTTAGTACTAGAATCGTAAATTCCATTTAGTTACCTTTTGTATAATGAAAAATTTGCATATTTGATAACATGGAATAGTCTATCCTGATTTATAGTTCTTCTATTTCCTCAAAACTATTACTTATTAAAGAAATTTCCAGTAATAGTCTGATTATCTCTCACAGATAAATCATGATTACATAGCTATCTCTAGAAGATTTCCTATCCTAAAAAGAGAGTGGTACAAAAGTAAAGAACATTTTTGTTTCACGATATAAATGCCTATAAAAAGCGATTAGCAGAAGCTCTTTCTTCGGAAATAAGCTGAAATTTACAAAAATTTTAAAAGCAATTTTGTAAATTTCAGCTTATTCTCAGAGTCAGACACTTCTGTCCTAGCCTCTTTTTACTTATACTATTTAAGGGGAGCAGCTCAGTGGGATGAGCTGCAAAGACAATTAAGTTTGTTTGTATATAGAATGTTTATTTTCATTTCCCACTTACAATAGGATAACTAAAAAACTTCGTTTCATAAAATCGAAACTCCAAATTTAAAATAACAATTTTTGATTTAATTTTTCTAAAAAATATTGATGTATATAAAAAAAGAAGTCTGGGTGTCAACAAACTACCTTGTTGTTCAGCTTAATGTAGATTCTATTTTTAAAACGATAAAAGATTTAAATGATGACATGGACTATTCCCATCAACAAAAATTCCGATTAGAATTTTCAAAAAGAAGGGGCATCTGTTTTTTGTTTATTTAGGCAAAAATGTACAGGAGCTTTTGACAACGATCGTCAAAAAACAACCTATTATCAGGCCGATGGAGCACATCAACATTGAATCAGTTTACAATGTCAATCATGATGCCACAGAAAATCACACAAGCGTCGCCCCTGTATAAAGACATTTAAATAAGATCAAACAATACTTTAACAGTTATGACACAACTCTTACTAGGGACACATCGGAGCAGGGAACGAAACACAAAATCCGTGTATTATTGGGCAAGTCTATGACATAGTATCTTGCCCTTTTCCAACAATCAGTGAATATGAGATAGAAAAACTCGTGATAGATTTACTAGCAGAAACTACTGTCGATTCAATGCGTATCTCAATAACTTACCAAAGACAATTGATGTATTATTTTGCTGAATTAATCCTTGGAACAAGGAAAAAAAGATTTGGCACCTATTTAAGGGAAAATGTGGATGTTAAAGTAAGATGAAGCTGTTGAATTCCTTCTTCTGGAAGAAATATTTTTATTTTCAATCGATTTATGGATTCATTTGCTAATAGACCTCTTCAACTGATGAACAAAACAGTGGACAAACAAGTTACAACTTGTTTGCCCACTGCTTCTTCTTAGTTTAAACATACTATAAAAAATAGGGTATCATCAAATAATTACAAAAACTTCTGGACCATTTTTTCTGATTCATCCTAAAGACCTATAACCGAGCGCAATAAACTTAAAAAGTGTCTTATTCATTTACACCTCTCTCGTAGTTAAATAACATCTTTCAAATAACCTTGCCATGCGATAATTGCTTCTTCCGCATGCTGCTTAGCTAATCGTGAATTGGAACGTTTATACGTATCAACTACAAACTCGAGTGCCATTTCTACTTCTAAGATACATTCATCCACTTCTAATTCTTGTTCTCTAGAAGTTACACACCTGTTACCCTTTTCTTTATTTGACATTTGATCCTCCTAATACCATGCAATGGTAATGTGCCCTTTGTTTAAAATTGCTCATTTTATAAACTCATTTTACACGATGATGAAAAGGTGTCAATTAATTTATTGCTGCCTCTTTTTTCGCGATATTCATTGCGGGACAGCCAACTAATACTGAATTTTTAGGAAAACTTTTAGTAACTACTGCATTGGCACCAACTATTGATCCATCACCAATATAAATCTCCCCCAAGATTTTTGCACCTGCACCAATAGACACGTTATTGCCGATAATAGGTAGGCCACTTTCTGCTGTTGACTTACCGATAGTTACTTGATGTCTAAGTTCTACGTTGTTCCCGATCTTACTTTTTGAATGAATGATAATCCCAAATGGATGCCAAATTTTTATTCCATTCCCCATCTTTAGGCTGTAAGGGAGCATCGAATTAAGGAGCCCACGAATGATTAATGTATCTAGCAACAAGTACGGAAACAACAAGATCCTACGTATAAGAACATTCGGTATTTTCCTGACCATATGTCCATAAGAGTAAATTGAAATCATTACTTTAGACCAAAATTCAGGCTGCGCTTTTATGTCATTCATATATAAGCACCTCACTCGATGGCATATTGTCTTTTTTTATTAATCCAATAATTTTTTTTCTTATGTTTTCAAAATCATTGATTCCGATATTCCGACTAATCGTAATCATTTCTGCCTGCGGAAAAGCTTTTTTTATATCAGAGAAAGGAACAGTTGTTAGTACAATATCGATTTTTTCTCTAAGTCTAGGATATTCCCTATCAATGACAGAATTATAAAAGTAACCTCCTAAATCTGTTGAAAAACCTTTGAATTGATAAGCAAATTCATGACACGCATAAGCCGACCCATAAAATTCCTGATAATCTTTTTGAGGGATTTAAAAAAACTCTTTCTGAAATTCCTTTACCATCAATTCCACTGCTTGAAACACAGGTGTCTGTTTTTGTTTTTCCAACTCATAATAGGATTGGATCCTTTCTTTCCTTTTATAAAAATAAGGATTCGTTTTCCAAACCTCATAGTGAAAAGGAATTTCACCATACAAAGTATTGATATCACCTTTGAAATTCATGAGCGATTTTTCAAAGGTGCGGTAATGATCATCTTCCAATAAATGAGCATAATTTTGAAAGTCAATTTCTACAAAATTCCCTTTTCTAGTGCGTAAGATTGTCACAGCAAAATAATAAGCTAGCCTTCTTTTGGTAGTCAAAGATACATTCATATAATCAGTTTTTGAAATCAGTTCTTCAACTAATTTCATGATTGATTGCTCATTGATCGTAGTAAATGGCCATTTGACCCCAGTATAAAGCCGCCAATAAGTCAGAAGCATAAGCATACTTATCTTACTTTCATCCCCCTCTAATTCAGCTGTTTCTCTTTTCACTTGAATATTGTATCTTGAAAAAAATTTACGAATACGGATCAAGTATCTCCTAACTGTGGCCTCACTGATGTAATAATCTTGTGCATATTTTTTTACCGTACCAAACTCACCGGAAAAAATAGCTTTAATCATTTTGATGATCTGTGTTTTAGAAAAAATATAACTGATAAATGGCGTAACAGATGAATCTAAATTTCTTTGTAGAAAAAAACCTTTTCCTTTTGATACTACCAACGCTAAATTGTCGTCCCCCATCTCTAACAAATCTTCTTCTAAACGATTAACAATTCTTAAGGTCGTGTTGTATTTTACTCCTAATACCTGATTGATTTCTTCAGTTGTAAACCAACGATTTTCACTTTGTAAAAGCAAAGCTAACTCTCTCTCAAGTAAAATTGATGAATCAAACATATCAAAATATTCTGGTCTAAAAGTACTCATTTGTCTCTCCCCTATTGTAATACCTAAAGAATTACTAGACACTACCTTTTTACTTTTCATAAATGAACTTTACATTCAATCTCTTTGAAATATATCGCGTGTATAAATTTCTTTTTTACTATTTTTTAGTTCTGCTTCGTAACGATTCGCAATAATTACATCAGATTTTTCTTCTAATTCACTGATATTTTTTACTACCTGATGCCCTTTATAATTTTCAGCTGACAAAGAAGGTTCATAAATCACTATTTCTTTGCCTAATTCCACTAGTCTATCAATAACAGCAAGTGTAGAAGAATATCTAAAGTTATCCGAATGATGCTTCATTGCTAATTTATAAACGCCGATTGTTTGCGCACCACTTTCTGCTATTTTTTGTGCAATATGAGTGATTCTAATCGTATTCGAAGTGACAATTGCATGGACTAAACTATGAGGAATGCCAGAAAAATCAGCTGCTAATTGCTTGGTATCCTTTGGTAGACAATAACCGCCATAACCAAAAGATGGATTATTATAATAGTCTCCTATTCTTGGATCGAATGACATTCCTTTGATTATTTTTGAACTTCTTAAATGACTTTCTTCTGCAAAGGTATCCAACTCATTGAAGTAAGCAATCCGCAGGGCTAAGTAAGAATTGGAAAACAGCTTAATTGCTTCTGCTTCTTTGGCTGTGGTCAAAAGAATATTCGTATTTTTATTTATTGCACATGCTAAAAATAATTGTGCGACCAATTCTCCAAATTTCCCTTCATCTCCGACGATAATCCTTGATGGACGTAAGTTATCATACAAAGCTTTTCCTTCTCGTAAAAATTCAGGCGAAAAAGCAAGCACAACTTCTGGATACCTTGCTTTCATCTCATCCACAAATCCTACTGGAATCGTTGACTTGATCACTATTTTTATAGCAGGATTTATTTGTATCGCTTGGTCAATCACTTGCTCAACAGAACTGGTATCGAAGTAATTGGTATACTCATCATAATTTGTAGGTGTTGCAATCACCATGATCTCACTTTCTAAAACAGCAGCAGCGAATCGATTTGTAAATACGATATTTAGCTCTTTTTTTTGTAAAAACAAATGAATATCTTCTTCATCCAAGGGGCTTTTTCTTTTTTTCAACTGTTTTAATTTTTCCTCATCAATATCATAGGCTACTACCTGATTTTCTTGACTCAATAATAGTGCATTCGCTAATCCTACATAACCCAGACCAGCGACTAAGATTTTTTTCTTCATAAAAATATATCCTTTCTACCTCGTTGTCTCTGCTTTATCCCAATAAGGTTTGTTTTTCCCAGTTAAGCTATTGTAAACACCAACTAGTTGTGCATAAATGGTCAATAAATAATATGCGCTTATACTCAAATATTTATTCTTAGAATTTTTGAGCAAGACGATGTTACCTATTAAATAAAAGAGTAATTGACCAAAAAATGTGACTTGATAGAATATTCCCGTGGGCAAAAGTAAAAAATTAGATGCAAGTAAGAGCAGATGATTGAGCCATAATGTATATCGACAAGTTCGATGGCCGAAGTAAAAGAATGTATACCACTTATATTTTAGTATGTTCAAAATCCGAAAATCTGGCATAATTGCAGGTAAAATTAGGCGATTCATTCTTACCTTACGCTTGAATTCATCTTCTTTAGTTTCACCGGCCTTTTCATAAACAAACGCATCATCAATCGCTAGCGCACGCTTATTTTGTAAGGCAAAGTACCTCGGCAATGCGCTATCATGACTTTCAATCACAGGAACCTCAATATAATCCGCACGCCAACAAGCATACAATGCACCATTTCCTGCTGTAATCGTTTGAAGCTGACTTTCAATGGACCGAATTCTTACATCCATATCCCAATAAGTACTCTCAGATTGACTTATTTGTTGTTGCGTGTTCTTATATATCAGTCTTCCAGTCACATAACAAACATCCGTTTGTGCCAAACCATCCACTAATTTCTCTATGGCCAAAGGGTCAATCATGGCGTTTGTATCTGTAAAAACAATGATTTCATTTTTTGCTATACGAACTGCTTCATTTTGCGCATTTGTTTTTCCATCTCGTTGCTGTGTAGGATAGAGGTGAATATCCCTTTTGGGATTTTCTTGTATGAACTGTTCAACGATTTGATTTGTTCGATCTGTTGAATGATCCGAAGCAACAATGATTTCTATCTTTTCATTTGGATAATCTAAGGCACATACATTTTTCAATTTATCAAGAATCACTTGTTCTTCGTTATGCGCAACAATTAAAATAGTCACTGTTGGTTTGTCTTCACTTGATCGCTTCGTGGCTTCTGATTTCATCGGCTTTATTCCTTTAGCAATGAATAATAAGCTGACTGGATAACCAACCATTGCCCAAAAAATTAAAAACGCGCTAAAAAAAATATTAGTTTACTTACAATCATTTTGATCCTCTTTCTAAAAATACCGTGGCAATCTCTGCTGATTTGGTTTGTAGCTGATACACCACATCTTTCCCCATTTTTTTATCAATTAATTCATATGCCTCCTTTAATTCAAAGGGACGCTTTGTTACATCATGTGCATCTGATGCAATGTAATCGACAAGACCTGCTTTCAACATCTTCCATGATATTTTTTTTACTTTTCTTCCGTAGTTCCCCAGTAAGCTCCCTGCTGTTAACTGAATTTCCACATCCTCGAATTCAAGATAGTCGTATACAATTTTCCAATTTTTTTGTATTTCCGCATTCAGTTCGGGATGGGCCCAAATACAGCTCAGTCCTTTTTGATTGGTTTGTAAAATAAATTCTTCAAAATAATACGGAATCTCATACGATGGAAGTTCTACTAATAATTTATTACCATCGTTTTCAATCTGAATTGGAAACAGGTCATTCACTTTATACTTATGATAAAAATCGATCGTCAAAAATATTTCATGCGACAAGATAAGTGTGATTTCTAGCTGCTTTTCTTTTATTTTTTGTTGAAGGAGCTTATACGTTTGTTGCATTTTTTCTAAATTATTATCAAATTGATAGTGATTCAAATGTGGTGTAGCAACAATAAAACCAATTCCTTGTTTTTGAGCTTGTTCAATCAACTGGAAACTTTCCTCAATCGTTTTTGGACCGTCATCTAAACCATAAAGAACATGACTATGCATATCAACGATGAACGGTAATTTGTCACGCTTCAATTGTTTCTCCTTTCTTTTAACTTTTTAATTTCCTTCTTAAAATATAAAATTACCCCTTCTTTATCAATTTTAGTAAGCTTTTCTTCTTTCACTAATTTATAAAATGTCTGTTGTGAAACATTCAAGTATTCAATCGATTCTTTTGTAGATAAAAAGTGGGTGTTTAGAAATTGAATTTGTCTTTTTTTCATTTTTTGTTCCATACAAATTCTCCGTCCTATTCTTTGTCAAGAATATCTCTGACTAATTGATCATTAAGACTATCAATATTGAAATTTAAAAGGATAGATTTTCTTGCTTCCTTGGAGACTTTTATTCTTTCATCTAGCGATAATTGACTCACTTCTTCGATTTTATCCGCTAATCCATGCGAATCATTTTCTTCGACTAACCAACCATTAATGCCATCTTGGATCAACTCTGGAATCCCACTATGAAAAGTTGAAATCACCAATTTTCCTGTAGCTAAAGATTCCATCAATGAGACAGGTATTCCCTCTTTATCACCTGTAGAAGCAACTTTACTTGGCAATAAAATAATATCTGCTTCTCGTACAGCTTCTTTGACTACGTCTTGTGTTTGCCATCCTTTCAATTGGATTTCTTCCGTTAAATTGAAAATCTGCAATCAACTGTTGTAACTCCTCTTTTTGTTCGCCATCTCCGATAATTTGAAGTCTTACTTTCTTATTTTTTTGTTTCAAAATAGCAACTGCTTCGATGGCATTATCTATGCCTTTTTTTTCCGTTAAACGACCGACAATCAATAACTGAATTATTCCTGCTATTTCAATTGGTTGAGTATAATAAAAATCACTGATATCGATTCCCATATGATGTACCGTTGTTTGTCCAACTAATAATTGCATTTCTTTAAGACATTCAGCTAATAATTGACTGATGGGTAATCCCATGGTCGTCGTTTTTTGTTGGAGTGGTTGATAAATCTTACGGCCAAATCTTTGAACAAATCCCGTAAGATCGTTCCCGTGAAAAAAACCTACTAGTTTTGGGAAGGTCTGGTAACTATTCTTTATTATTTCTAAAAGTAACAAATTATATCCATAGTGTCCGATAATGACATCAAAACCTCTCTTTTCCTCAAAATAAGGTGCGACATACAATGGTCGCAAACTATAGATTAACTGTCCATTTTTTTGCTATTAAGTAAATGAAATGCCCGTCTAGGATTTTTAGCCAGTACTTTCATAAAATGACCTAACCCTTTAATCCCCCGAATAAAGGGTTGCTTTGGTATTTCAATATAAGTTACTTTATCCATCAATTGATACTTTTCAACATCTGGATGATAGGCTGTATTTACTTTTTTGGTAGCTAAAATTTGAACCTCATGTCCTCTATCAATCATTCCTGTAATTTGATTTAAAATAAATGTTTCTGACAAAGCTGGGAAAGAGGATACAAAAAATAAGATTTTCATTTTTTCTCCTATTAAAATTTAGTAAAGTATTGTTTCAGTTGACTGATTACATATTCTTGCTCCAACTCGGTCAAACTGCTTCCTGATGGTAGACACAGACCTTTATTAAATAATGTGTCTCCCAGGGAATATTTTGTGAAAAAGTGGATATTTCTTTTTTTTATATAAGGCTGTTTGTGTAATGGGTTCCATAGTGCTCTTGTTTCAATATTTTTTCCATCAAAATAAGAGATACTTTCAATTGGATCAAATTGCTCAACGGTGATAGCTGAGAGCCAGCGATTCGAACGCACCCCCTCCATATCTTTTGGCATCATGTTGACTACTGAAATAGTTGCTAATTCTTCTTTATAACGCTCATAAATCTGGCGGCGTTTCTCAATTTTTTGCTCCAACGATCGTAGTTGTCCTCGACCGATCCCCGCTAAAATATTACTTAGACGATAGTTATAGCCTAATTTTTCATGTAAATAATAGGGAACGTTAGATTTTGTCTGTGTCGATAAATATTTCATTTTTTTGGACAATTCCTCATTATTTGTAACGATCATCCCACCACCAGAGGTAGTAATGATTTTATTTCCATTAAATGAATACACGCCGATATCACCAATCGTACCAGACATTCCTATATCACTAGATGTCCCCAAAGATTCACAGGCATCTTCAATTACTTTCAATTGATAGTTCGCACAAATTTTTAGAATTTCATTCATTTTAGCGGATTACCCATAAATATGTGTAATAATAACCGCTTTTGGTTGTTGTCTTTGTCTGATTGTTTCTTGTACTGCTTGTTCTAATAATAAAGGATCCATATTCCAAGTTTCAGGTTCAGAATCAACTAATACAGGCGTGGCTCCCGTGTAAATAATTGGGTTGACTGATGCACTAAAAGTGAAATCCGAGCAAAAAACAACGTCATTAGCCTCAATCTCTAATGCCATTAACGCCAGATGTAGACCAGCAGTTCCTGAAGAAACAGCTACCGCATATTTTGCCTTGACGTATTCAGCAATTTCTTTTTCAAACAAATCAATATTATGTCCAACTGGTGCGATATAATTTTTTTCAAACGCTTCTCGTATATAAATTTGTTCCTCTCCAGTCATATCTGGAGG
Organism: Enterococcus lacertideformus; assembly: GCA_015680865.1. GTDB lineage: Bacteria > Bacillota > Bacilli > Lactobacillales > Enterococcaceae > Enterococcus_B > Enterococcus_B lacertideformus. Next base: position 20,295 of record JADAKE010000004.1, read on the forward strand.
AGACAGTAAAATTTTATTCATTCTTATCCTCCAATAGTAAATATTTTCTTATCTTTCACTTTCCAAACTCGCTTCATATCGACAATCGTTTGACTTTCATTTAAAATTTCATCAAAATCAATCGTGTCATGTTTGGCTAGAACAATCACTGAATCATAAGTTGAAAAATCAATTTTTTCTTGCGATTGGATGACTTCTTGTTTCTTCTTATTTGCTGTTTGAAAGCTTTCTACATAAGGGTCAAAAACGGCTAATCCTTTTGTTATTCCTTTTAATTGTTCATAAATTCCTAGAGCAGGTGCTTCTCTGATATCATCCACATTGTTTTTATATGACAAACCAACCAGTAATACATTGGCTTCTGACAATGTTTTCCCAATGGAGTCAAGCGCTATGCGTATTTTCGCTATCACTTCATACGGCATGTTTAAATTGATTCTCTGAGACAATTCAATAAACTGGTTAAAATAGCGCTCTTGTTTTCCTTTCCAATATAAGTACATTGGATCAAGCGGAATGCAATGCCCACCCACACCAGCCCCTGGATAAAAAGGCATAAAACCAAAAGGCTTTGTCGCAGCAGCATCAATGGTTTCCCATATATCGATACCCATACGCTCACACATCAACGCCATTTCATTAACAAAAGCAATATTAATGCTGCGGAACGTATTTTCTAACAATTTACTCATTTCAGCTATTTCAGTTGAACTGACTGGCACGATGGTATCAATAACTTGCTCGTATAATAAATGCCCAATTTCAGTACTAGTTTTAGTCAGTCCACCAATCACTTTGGGAATTTGCTTTGTCTGATATTTTTTATTTCCTGGGTCTACTCGTTCAGGAGAAAAACATAAGAGGTAATCTTCATCGATGTGGTATCCTTTTTTTGCAAACTGGTTGTTTAACAATTCACGGGTTGTCCCTGGATATGTGGTACTTTCTAGCACCATTAATAATGGGTTTTGAATATATAACAAGATATTATCAACGGTCGTTCGGATATAGCTTGTATCGGGTTCTTGATTTTCATTCAAAGGTGTCGGTACACAAATACTGAGTGAATCAAGTGTAGCAATTTCGGAAAAGTCCGTCGTCGCACGAAATCTCCCTGATTTGACTAATTTCGTTACATCTTCTGCTTTCACGTCTAGAATATGAGAGTAGCCTGAATTGATTGACTGAACTTTTTGTTGATCTAGATCAATCCCTATTACTTTATAGCCTGCTTTTCCAAATTCTATCGCCAATGGCAACCCTACATAGCCCAAACCAATAACTCCGACCTTCAATGTACGTTCCCTCTTTATCTATTTTTTTTGTATATTGAACACAAATGCTGTAACGTTATTTTCTCTTCCATTTCCATTGGTAGATATAGTTAAAAATAATAACACTACATTTCTTGTATTCTTAATACAATATTTAGTTTATAGCGTTTACAGTGAATTAAAAAACAAATTTACAGTTATAAAAAAAATAATTTTGTTTCTACTTTTTTTGATTTTCATGGGAAAATATAACTTTTACATACTTTATTTATCTTTTAGTTTCTCATAATAAATCACAAAAAAATCAGCCCATTCCGTGCGAGAGGAATAAGCTGATTCTTTATTAATAAAAATAGATTGATGCTGTCTTAACGATCGACATCCTTCATGTCATCATTTCTTCACTATTTACCATTATCTTTTGATCCATTACAGATGTTTTTGCTATCGACGATTCATTTATGATAGCCTTTACTTCTTTTTTTTTTTTGATTAATACAGCATCTATTCCTGCTCTAATAATGACTGTATGGATAAGGATTTTTTCTATAACCCCCGTTACTTCTTCACCATATAAATTGATTGCTGTAACATGATCTCCGATAAACATTTTCTTAACCCCCCCTATGATTTTCCTCATGCTTCTTTTTCAAATATTTTCTACCAATAAAAATGACCTTTTTTCTGAGTGATTCAATGGCTAGACAAACAATAAAAATCACCATAGACACCACTAAACCAATTATTGCCACACCAAAATGATGTCCAACTAGTACCAAACGATAGACATCTTTCCAAATAAACCGTTGAAAATATACATGATCATGGATCAAATCAATCTCAAATGTGGCTGAGCCTTCCCACATGATGAAACTATTGTAAGGAAGTTGAAAATGTGTGATTGCTAAAAACAAACGGCTAAAGCGAGTTGCATCACTCATTGTGAATCTACAAGTAACGGATTAATATGGTTAAAAAAAATCATATACTTAATAACACACACAATAATCCCGCCAATCGAAAGGATGCTCTCAGTCCCAAATAAGTAGATATAAAATGACGAACTATGATGATTTTTTCAATAATTCAAAATTAGCGATTTTTTTCTTTCTCTGGTGTTGATTTCCTGATACATTGTTTGATATCTGATAATATACGCTTACCTTTTTTTTCCAGGATAGGAACGGTAGCACGAGCTAAATTTGAAGGTGGCAACAAGTAATTTTAGGTAATTTCTTTGCGTATATGCTTGTTTTCCTACACGAAAGTATTGTTGATATTTATTTAAATAACGTTCATTAGACATATAAAGGTCTTCTAATTGGATAAAGTTGAAAGTCATGTTTGCTTCTTGTAATTTCTCAATAAAAACTAAATTTTCTTGTATTTTTTCGACCACTTCTTCTCGTGATTGGATATTCCCAGAAACGTTATTTCCGTGTCTTCGATAAAGAAGCAACGGCTCATCAATCATGATCAACGATTCTGTCAGCATACCTAACCACCAAAAATAGGCATCGTGTGCCATCCGTTCATGCCAAAAAGGACGAATATCTTCATAAAAAGATTTTCGGATAGCGTAACTGCAACCCGGACTTTGTACCGCATAGTTCCGGTAATTAAAGCGTATTTTCTTTGTTTGACCGCTAAATGATTTTTTAGTCAACCATTCATTCTTAGCATTAATTACTTGGTACCCTGTCACAACAACCTTTGCTCGTTTCTGCTCTTCAAAAATCGTCAGCTGTTTTTCCGCCTTATCTACTTGCCAAATATCGTCTTGGTCTGAAAATAGAACGAATTCCGTCGAAGCAAATGAGATGCTTTCAACAAAATTTCTGCGCCAGCCTTTATTGACTTCATTTGTAATGATTTGCCAATGTGTTAATTGATATTGATTGATATATCTGCGTATAATTGGAATAGTCTGATCGGTTGAACCGTCATCCACGATCAATACTTCTTTTGGCGCAATACTTTGTAATCGCAACGAATCAAGTTGTGGTTGTATGAACTCCTCACCATTATAAGTAGCTAAAATAATTGTATAATTCTTTTTTTTCATCTCAATGTTCACCAGCCTTTTTAAAAAAACGGATTAATGGATTTGTTTTAACTAAAGTCGTGAATAATAAATAGATTGGTACTGCAACGCCGACTTGAATACAGTTTGTCAAAAGACTGGCATTCAGGTGTTCTGTCAATCTGGTGGTTACTAGATACATCAAAAAACCAGCAACTAAATAACTACCTATTTTATAGTAATTAAGCGTAAAACCAGTGGTCACACGTAAGTTCGTCAACCGGCTAAAAGAAACAAAACTTTCTGTAAGAATGGTCGCCATCACCGTTGCATAGATACCAAATTTATTAAGAAATAAACCATTGATAACCAAGCTAATGATTGCACCCCAAAAAACGGAATAATTGTAGATCTTTACATTACCGATAGGAATGAGATATTGCTTGGCAATCGTTGATCCGAGAGGAATAACGACGATTAACACAGAAACGAAAGGTATCAACTTTGTCACAAATAAATAGTCTGTTCCTAAAAACCAAGGAATAAATTTTTGATTCACGGTCATCATACCGAACATTAATGGAATGGATAGATAAAGTTGCCCATTTAAAATCTCTTTTAAAAGATCAAGCATATTGGCTTTTTTATTAGCATAAAGATGACTCATCCTTGGTAGCATCACGGTATCAAAAGAAGTAATCAGCGTAATAAATAATTGATTCATCGTTAGTGAACTAGAGTAATAACCAACATTTTTCATGCCATCAAAAATACCTAGTAAGGTTTTATTCAAAGTAGTGTAAACGATAATAGATATCTGTGGAATAAATAATGCCAACATCCCTTTGAGATGCCTCATGGATCGCGTAACTGACACTTTGCAAAATGAAACATATTTTTTTAATTGTAGCCATGGAAATAGTTGTGGAATCAAAAAACTAAGAGATTGGATAAAAATATATTTAGCCAAATCGGCCGGAGATTGGATTGATTTTATGATTAAGAGAAAAATAACAACTTGTGAAACAAAACTGCTGAGCATGATATATTTAAAATCTTCCACTCCTATAAACAGCCATGTAATATCAAACATCACTGATAAAATAGAAAAACTTTGTATATATAAATAATATGAGTCATCCATAAAGTACGCTAACGTACAAAAAGCGAGAAGATTTACTAATGTCAGTAATGCTTTCATCATAAATATCTCCCAAAATAGTTGAGAGAGTTTTTCTCGATCATGACGAACGATCGCTATTTCTTTACTCCCATACAAAGAAACCCCTAATGCTGAAAACATAATAAAATAGGAGGTGATCGAATACGTATAGTTATAGATACCCAGACCATCAGGATTAAGAGATTTTGCTACAATCGGTATCGTAATCGTTAGCATAAAGATTCTTGCAAGTTGATAAATTGCTTGATAGGCATAGTTGCTAAGTATTTTTTTCATAAATTCTTCCTTCTTAGTGTGTTATAGGTTTCTTCACACATTTAGTAGTTTACTAAATGTACTTTTAGGCTGTAATCAAAATCTTAAAGATAAACTGGCAAAAAATGTGTACAAAAAAGAGAGTTGTGACAAAGATCTTGTCACAACTCTTGTTCATTTTGAGCTATCTTAACTTGTAAAATGGTCAATCGCTTAACTGATTGGATAACTCATTTATTCTACGACATTTACTGCCACATTATTTACTGTTTTATAGTCTTTTACTAAACGAATACTTACATCCTTTTGATTTTCCTCTGTAATCAAATATTCTCCATTATTAACAGTAGAGATTTTAAATTCTTGCGCTTCATTGCCCTTCGTTTCTTCAGAACTATAGATTACTTTTTTTACAACTTTACCATTAACTACTAGTTCTACTACATCATTTTCTGTCGTATCAGAAATATCAAATGTACCTGTGATATACGAAGTATACAACTGATAGTCATTGACATTTAGTTCATAACTGACAGCAGGTGCGATGACCACTGTTTGTCTTTGTCCGATTGCTTCTTTGTCTGCTAAAAGTTGCAATTCAACAATCTGAGTTGGATCGGTAATCGTTCCTTTGGTATTAATAACAAATGTACCATCTTCTTTTGCTTCGGCTTTACCAATGACATTCCCATCTACATAAAGCATAATGTTTGATACATCTTTACAACTCACTACCATCTTTATATTCAGCGATGTAAGCTTCATCGTCTACAGAAGTAATATAATCTAAAGCATAGATTGAGTATTTACCGTCAGAATCTACTGGTTTTACTTGACGATAATTTCCATTGACAATTAATTTTACAGTATCAGCATGTTCACTATCAAATTCACCGTTGATTGTCGCTTGTCCCAATATATAATCATTTGCTGTCAATTTGTAATCACGCTCAGAAATTTCTACATCTCGACTAACTAATAATTGAGACCCATTTTATTCTAAAATATCTACTTTTTGATCTGTCCGTTGGATTCCTGTTCCATACAATTTAAATGTATTTTCTTTTTGATAAGGATAAAATACATTCGTAATCTTTCCATCAACTCTCAAAACGAGTTTATCTGCTTTATCGTTGTCATAGATTCCTGTTACGTATTGTCCCTATCTTAGATAAAAAGTATCTGGTTTTAAGAGATAATCGCCGTCTTCACCTAGCATTCTAAGCTCGACTTGTTTTTCTACTAATTTACCCTCTTCATAAATTGGTTGCTGGTTCTCACCTTCAGCAACAGCCATGATCACTTCATCTTTAGAAACGATATATCCACCAAGATAGACTCTAATTTTCCCAGCTTTAACTGGTGCACGTCCAAGTAATTTACGTGTACCATCTGGATTTACATGATAGACAGAAACATACTCCACGTCTGCTCCAGCTGTCCCTGAAAGATAAGCATCTCCTCCAATAACGAATGAACTAGGATTTAATAAATAATCCTTTAGTGCAGGAATTAAGCTGACATCAACCTCGTTTTGTTTTTCATTCTTTTTATCATACGCAATAACAGTGACTTTTTGATTCATATTTTTAATGAACTGATCAACATTTTCAAATGTATAGCTTCCATCTGGATTTAATTTGGCTGTCACATCTGGTATTTCTTTTCCATCAACTACTAAATGGATTTCTGTAACATCTTTACCAAAAGTACCCGTTATCTCTTTGCTACCTTCATTAAAATCATCAGCTGTTAGTGCATAATATCTTTCCAACCGATGTGTTTCAACGATAGCTTCAGCTTTTTCTTCCTTATATTTGTTATAACCAACGACTTTGATTTCTTTATCAAGATCTAGTTTACCATCCACATTTGCAATGCTATATGTGCCATCTGGATTTAATGTAACCGTGACATCTTTTAGCTCTTCGCCACCAACTGTCACTTTTATATCAGTGATAAATTTACCGAATGTTCCAGTAATGGCTTCTTCGTCTTCCGTATATACATTGGCTTTCAAGTCATAACCTGCAGTAAAATCTAAATAAATACTTTCTACTTCTTCATCTTTATTTTCATCTAAAGCAACCACACTGACTTCATCTTATTCTGTGAATTTCCCAGCAATATCCGCTTCATTGAAGATATATGTTCCATCAGTATTTAATTTTGCCTCCGCAACTTTGTAAGGATCATATGCCCTTGTTGTTCCAGAAACTTTTGATACAGACAGACTGTCATCGTCGCTATCGTCACCGTCATCTGTTTCTACTCTTAAGTATACTTCTGCTACATCTGCGCCATAGGTTCCTGTAATCGTAGGATCTCCAAATTCATAATCCGGATCAACCGTAAAGCTATAATCTCGTTCTTCTTCAAATGTCACAAGTACTCTATTCGCTTCGATTCCACCGTCGTATCCATAAACAAAGATTTCATTGGTAGTCTTTAATTGTAAGGAGGAAACATTTTCAATCGTATAGTTTCCATCATCATCTAAGTTGATGTTCACTTTTGAAGTAACATCTTTTCCATCTACAAATAATTTTAACGTATCAATATCGGCGCCATAGGTTCCTGTAATTTGATCATAACCATCTGTGTATTAATCTGCATCACTTGCTAGACGACCTGTTGTTTTTGTTTTTAATTTTGTTGAGATTTCTTCTGGATCTGCCACTAAAATATTCGCTACACCTGAATTTACAATAGCGGATACAGATGCATTCACCCAGCCTAATTCGGGTGTTGCTTCAAAATTAGAACCACGACCCCAAGCATAAACCCCAGTATAGCCAATGTTCAAGTTAAATACTTTTCCTCCAAAAATTTTTCCATTCGAATTATTTCGAATATCATAGTTCCCGTTTAAAACAACACTATAGTCGTTACGTTTTGCTTCAATCACCCCTTTGGAACTTTTAGTTGATGATTTCCCTTGACGAGTAAGATTCAAATTCCCACCTTTATCCACAAAAACACCTGGATCTGTGCTGTAATTTTTGGTAACCGGTCGAATAGCCGCTGTATTAGACGTAATGTCTAATGAACCACCATCTTTCACTTGGATGCGGGCAACATTGTTATAAAATGGCGTGTAGGTTGAACTTGCTCCCGCTATCTTAACGACTGCGCCATTTTCCACATTTACGATCCCATCAGGAGAACCATCATTGAAATTGAAGACAGGATAACTTGAAGTCACTATTGACCCCGTATTAGAAGAAGATCCTACATATTCACCACTCAAAAAATTGATATGATTAATTTCAGCATTTGCACGTTTCGTTGCAATCGTATTATTTCCAGAAAAATTCAATGTACTTGAAGGAGCTTTGATGAATTGTTGTCCGGTAATTTGCATGTTCTCCACATTGATATTCCATGAAGCTTTTTTTAGGAACGTATAATAAATATGAATTTGTTTTGATGTTGCCGTTTTTGAATGTAATAGCAGTATTACTGCTTGTGCTATCTGAAGTCAAGTACTTCGTTAAATTAATCGTATGCCCATCCAAGTTGATTACCAAGTCTCGTTTAGGAATTTTTTTTGCAGTTCTACCCATTTTGAAATCCTGAGTAACCAAAATAGAGTGTACATTCGGTGCTTTCAAAGCAGCCTGGAAACTTGCAGCATCATATGCTGTTGCATCATAGCCAATACCTTCTTCTGCATAAACCACTTCGCCCACTTCATCGTCATCTGGATCGGCTTCTGCTACCTGTGCTTCTTGATCGGCTAACTCCTCACCATGTTGAGCAAGTTGCAAATCATATGCATCGTCATCGGATACATCGTATTCTTGCCAATTATCTACGTGTTCTAACTGCTCGAATAAATCTGATCCTTCTGTGTCAGAACCTGTAATCGTCGTGTCGTTATTTTGCTGAGTCTTTTCCTCTGCAAAAACATTCGCTGAAGCTGCTGGTATAATCAAGCTAAGTGCTTGAGTAGCTACAACTCCTCCTGCAATCATTTTTCGACGTAATAGATTACGCCTTTCTTTTGTTGTTTTTTTCAAAAATAAACCCCCACTTTCTTTTTTGTTACTTCATTAGAATAAAAAAAAGGTGTATTCATACGCTCAAAATATTAAAAGAAATATCAAATAGATTGATCGGCAAAAAAATCAAGTCACTTTCTTTATGAAGAATCTTCCTTAAAAAATAAAGAAAAACTATGTGGTACTTACCATCTAGGAGATTCTAAACTTTTGTCGTCATTAGACATAAAAAATGTCTTTGGATCCATTATGTGGTGGTAGCCACCGATCAGTCTATCAAAAGGATTCTTTTAGTACTAAAGCACCTTCATCTATGCATAGAAGCGCGTGTTTTTTTGATTGCAAAGCGTGCAAAACTGACTAAAGTTATGAACAAAAAAGCCAATATCTCAGTGAATTCACTAAGATATTGACTCTGATCTCTTCTTTTTATTTAATTGAAGAAGTAAAAAAGCAATAGTTAAAGCAAACCACAAAAAACGTTTTTCAATGATCGTGCTTAATGCAATGGCTGATGCTAAAAAGGTCATAAGTATTTCAATCGTAATAAATACTTCTTCTCTTTCAGTAAAATCAACTGACATTTTTTTGATAATCAAAAAAATAATCGAACCAATCAAAATTAAAAATTATATTCTCCTACCATCAAGTAGATGGCTATATACAATGGGACGACTAAACGGAACATATAAATGTTTTCATTCCCTGGTATCCCTAAGTAAACACCCATAAACAACGAGATAATAATCGTAGGCCACAAAATTTCGAGCAATTTTTCAAAAGACATACCGGCAAATAAAACATAACAAAAAATAGCTACTATCAGTAAATACCCATAGGAGTTAATTGCACCTACTATCCCCAGCAGAATAAAAAGAGGTAAAGTAAACCACGAATGAAAAAATTTATTTGTATCCATAACCATATTTCTTTCGTTGTTTTTTTGAATATTTCTTATAATTGATCACCATTCCCAAAAGAGTCGGACTGACTAATTTGATGCTATTAAGTGCTTCTTCTATTTCAAATTTACGTGTTCGATTGTCTCTGACCACAAATACAACATTTTTAAACTTTGAAATGATGATTTTTGAATCGGGAGTCAATCGAATGGGTGGACTATCGATAATAACGATATCAAAAATATCAGACTGAGCATCTACGAATTCTGAGACTTTGTTTGAAGATAATACTTCTGTTGCATTCAATGTGGAACGTCCACAAGAAGTTGCATAGATTCGTTCATCTATTTCATTTAGAATAAAGTGATTGGTCGTATCATCTTCATAAAGATTAGTGATTCCAGGTTTAGAAGATATCCCTAACTGTAAAGACATTCTTGGACGGTGTAGATCCATATCAATAATCAAAACTTTATTTTTTGCTTCCGCAAAAGCCCTTGCTAAGTGCAAAGCACAGTAACTTTTTCCTTCACCTTGATTTGCAGAGGTAACAACAATAATCTTCTTTTCTTTATGACGTAGCTGATATTCTACATTTGTTTTCAAGTCTCGGAAAGAATTTGCACTCATATAATCTAAGTCATCTAGTTTAGATATCTGTGCAACATTGATTTTATCCTGTTGCACTGGTTGTTTTTTTCTAGATAGCATTCCTTTACCTTCTTTTTCTAGAATTTTTCTTACGCCTTCTTTGGGCTTTTCTTTTATTTTTTGATTTTTCTTCAATAGGGATTGCCCCGATTACTGGAAAGCCAAAATCTAATAATTCCGTGTTGTCTCGAATCACACTCTGACTCAATAATTCAAAAATAACTATTGCTATACCTGACCAAATGCCCATCACAAATGCAATCAAATAGCTTTTTCGGTCTTGTATTCGTATCCCTTGGTTTGCTGGATTCAAGACAACCAATTTGTTTTCTGGAAACAAAGTAGCTAGATATTCTTGTGTTGATTCAGAAATCTGATTCGCAATCGCTTGTGATTTGTCTGGAGAGTTGGTGTTCATCTTTAAAGTCAGCCCTAAAGAATTTTCATCACTCACTAGCACCATATTGTTACGAATCTCTCCTACCGAGTCACTTACCATTGTTTTTTCTTTGACAGCACTCCATACAGGCGTACTTTTCATCACATTCATATAAGTATTCATCAATTGAATATTTAAGCGAACACTGGATTCATTCGTTGTCTTCATTTCACTATTTTCTTGCGGCAAGATAAGTAATTCCACGGTTGATCGATACACTTTTTCCTGAAAAAAAGTCTGTGCGACAAAAACAAAAGACATAAATAATATTCCCAAAGAGAGGAGTAAATACCAGCGGGATAGTATTTTTCTCATAATGATCCGCAAGTTTAAATTCATTTTCATATTAATCAATCATCCATTTCTATTAATTGATGATAAAATGAGCGCAATTTTTTTCTTCATTATCCCAATTATATTCTTGTTGAAAACGCATCTGACCATTTTGTGCATACTTTCTTCGTTTTTTCGAATCTGAAATAAGAAGATTCATGGCTGATTGAATTTCTTTTTCATTCAGTGGATCAACTGCTATACCATTTTGGCTTTCTTCAAGGATTTGTTTCCATAATGGGAAATCTGAAATAATCATTGGGATTCCTGCCGCCATATATTCAAACATTTTCGTAGCAATAGAACCGACGTAATTAGGTGTTGGATGTAATAAACAAAACCCGATATCACTCTCCTGATAAATTGTCCAGATTTTTTCGTATTCAACAAATGGCGAATACTCCACTATATTATCTAGCTCATTCATAGAAATATATTCTTTAATCTTGTCTAAAAGTTCTTCTTCACATTGACCAATTAATTTAAACAAGATCTTTTTCTCACTGATTCGAGAAACTTCTTTCACTGCGTGTAACATTTCCCATACGCCTCTTACTACGGCGATCCGCCCAATATAAACAAACTGAATCGTATCCTTTGGTTTGATATTTGCCGTCCTCCTCTCTGGAATATCAGAAAAATAGGGGTAATTATAAACGTCACATTCCTTTACAAATGATTGAATATCGGAATAATCTTCTTTGTAGCTTTTTTCTGCATAAATAACTCCATGATTTTTTTTCAATAAATTTTTTTCTAGAGGATGCACGACCTTTAGTACTAGTGGTTTGAGCACCTTGGGAATCCAATTTTTAGAAATAATTGCTTTTGGGAAATTTTCATGCATATCATAAATAAATATATGTTTCTTACGTTTTTTTCTTAAAAATGGGAGAAGAAGTAACAGTTCAGGATCATGATAATGATAGTAGGTTGCTTTGCTTCGCCTAATTTCTTTCAATAAAATAAGCCAATTCTTATACCTCTGTAATCGACTCCTTTTCGGCAGAAGATGAATTTTTAAATGATCATTTTCAAAATCTGCCGCCTCTTTTGAATCACCAATCGCATAAAATTCTACATCATACTCTTTCGCTAGGCTCTGTGCTTCTTTAAAAAAAATACGTGCATCTTTCCAAATATGAACAGAGCTATACATCATTATTTTTTTTCTCATGTTCATTTACTACTAAGAGTCACTGTATTTTTTGTATGAGTGTTTTCAATAGCATTTTTTGTTTCACTCGTTGTTTCTTTTTTGGATTTTTCAGTACTCTTAGAGCTATTTGATTCGCTCTCTTTTTCTTTCGTTAAAACAGCCTCCCATTTTTGTTGTGTGTCTGTTCGATACGGATTATAGATGATAACCCCGACTTCCATATCATTGGGAATAGAATAGTAGCCATATCCTTCAATCGTATCTCCAGCTTTGACGACATCACCGAAGTTATCATTACTTCCTGTAAAGGTATATTCGTTCCCATCAGCATCTTTCACTTTAAAATCACCTGTACAGATCCCAACCTCTTCATTAGAAATATTTTTAGCAGAAATGCCTACTTTTAACGTTGTATGTCCTAAATCTGTATTTAATGGATTATCAACTATTTCAGCAGAATTAACTGTGATTTCAAAGTCATCTGTTTTTTTTGTTTTTCCTTTGAATCGCCACACCCAGTTAACATCGTGATAGTACTAAATAAAATTGCTGTTGTTATAAAAATTTTTTGCATTATATCCTCCTGTATAAAAAGCTATAGATTTTTCTTCTCTCATTATCTGAAATAATCGCCCCTCAAGTAATCATTTTTCTAGGTATGAAAACAAGCCTTTCGATTGTTTATTCATTTACTTCCAGATTCTCTTTTAATAATTTTATTTTTCCAGTCCGTTCTTCAGTAGAAACTTCTTGATAAGAAATACCTTCAATCATTCTCTCTGTACCCTCTAACTGTAAATCAGACACTTTATGAAACGATGGTCTATATTTCAATACGATTGTTTTCATATCTAAAAAAGTAAGGTCCGTTCGCATATTTTTATCAAGAACAGTCAACATTTTTTGATAATGGAGAAGATTTTTTATATTGAATAATTTTTTTGCAATCCCTAAAATAAGTTCTCTTTGTCGATATTGTCGCCCATAATCGCCAAGAGGGTCATCTTTTTTCATTCTGCTATAGATCAATGCTGATTTACCATATAGGACTTGGGGACCTTTGGGAAAGGTTACTCCTTGATAGGTGAACTCTGTTTTGTTATTGACCATTACCCCATCTATGATATCTACTAGCTGACTAAGCCCCGTCATATCTAAAGAGACATAGTGATCCATAGGAACTTCCAAATAATTCTCTAATGTAGATAACGTCATACCAGCACCACCGTAAGCATACGCGTGATTTATCTTATCTTTTCCTTCTCTACCAATAATCGTTACATACGTATCACGCGGTATACTTAGAATTTGGACTTCTTTCCGTCTAGGATTTAAGGTAGCGACAACAATCGTATCGGATCTACCTGTATTTTCTGAAAAGTCTTGTGTATCAATTCCTAATAACGCAATAGAAAAGGGGGTTTCATCATATAAACTGAGAAACCCTTTCCTTGAGTTTTCTGCTGTCCGCTCATTCGAAACATCGAAAAATGTTTGTTCTGATGTCTTTGATAGATCATAATAAATCTTTGTTGCTATACCTGCTATACATACTAGGATAAGGGCAATAGTTATTATGAATATTTTCATCCATTTTTTCATGATATCCTCACTATTCATTATTCACGTATCTATAAATCTACTGTACTTTTACAGTTCAAACATCAAATTTCGAAGACTTAAGTAATCAATTTCCAACGGAGCTTCTATCATTTCTAACCATTCAATTTTTTTATTACTGTTTCCTTTATTTAAAATAGTAAGTACTTCATTAGCTGTTTGCTTACTATCTCCATTTAGATAGAATAACAGCTCCAATAAATAACTATCAATTTCAAGTAATTGCTTTAAATTAAAATAGAAAGTAAAAGATCATCTTCTGTATTATATTCTCTGAAATAAATCGTTTCTTTCAATTCGTATCTCGAATTTTTAACGAACTCTAAAATATCAATTGTAAATAAATTTTCCCTCATCAAATTAATCAACTCCTCTACTAAAATCATACGGACGGTATTTTTTTCGTAAAGCATCTTGGCATAGTGCCCGTTCGTTTATTTCTTCTTTTAAGTAAAGCGTCACACCGCCCTTTTTAACGCGTGTTATTTTTCCACGTATTGCTAAAGAGTTCAAATTTTGTTTAGAAATATTCAAAATCCTGGTAGCTTCTGTACTTGAAATAAAATAATCATGTAATTTTTTCTCTAATCGATTCACTTGATTCCTCCTGAAACATCTGAATGCCCAGTAAATCTTTTAATGGTTATTTCTCCATCTTGGCCAATATGCTTTTGTTTGATCACCATTGATAATGTAGACCAAATAATTTTTATATCCATCCTGACATTCATCTTATTTACATACTGAACATCTAAACGAAATTTATCATTCCAATCAAGTGAATTCCTGCCACTTACTTGTGCTAAGCCAGTCATTCCAGGATAAACTTGATGTCTTTTGCGTTGCTCATCAGTGTACAAAGGTAAATAATCAACCAACAATGGTCGCGGACCGATAAAACACATCTCGCCTTTTAAAATATTGAATAACTGAGGTAGCTCATCCAAACTTAATTTTCTTAAAAATGTCCCAAAAGGCGTGAGTCGATGTTCATCTGGCAGAAGCGCTCCTGATTCATCTACAGCATCTGTCATTGTCTTAAATTTATAGATAGTAAAAATTTTTTCATTTCTGCCTACGCGCTTTTGTTTAAATAAAATTTTCCGATCATTTATTACAAAAAGAATGCTTGAAATAATCACCATCGGAATGGATAAGACAATCAATAAAATACTAGAAAGTAGCAATGCACTCATTCGTTTAAAATATTGGTACGACAAAATTTACTTCTCCTTTGCTCTTTTTTCGTTAGCGAATAATAAAAAATTCTACCAGCTAAATTCCATCGAAAATTTTTTTATACAGGTATTGGCTACTTGTTTCGCTTGAATAAACAAATCCATGTCTTTTATAAAAACGAATTCCCCCAAAATTTTCCTTTTCAACAGCCAACTCGATACAAGTCAATTGATGATTTTTTGCATCAGATTCTGCTTGTTTCATTAAAGAGCCGCCAATCCCTTGACTCTGATGTTCTGGTGAAACAGAAAGGATAGATATAAAACATTTCCTTTCTTTCTCATTCAGATAATAACTAATGATTCCTTTTTCTTGATAGGCAATGATCTTTCCATAGTTCAATAATTTTTTTGTATATTTTGACAAATCTATGTTTTTCTCTGTTAATGTAGGTGTTAGATATTGCTCAAATTGACAAATATATTGTTTTGCTCGTTCACCATCCGTTATTTTTTTTAATTTACTCATATGGATTCCAAACTTTCATTGAAAAATATTTCATCATATATACCCCAACTTGAAACTGGTTATTTTTCTGACTTTGTCTACCTGATAAATTATCGACCATGTTTTGGGTAAAATCTGCCCCTGCAGCTAGAGAAAGCGGATAACCACAACCAAATCTCGGATTGATTTCTGATAAAAAATACTCATTTCCGATTTTGAAAATATCGATATCTACTGGACCTTTAAATGTGAAAAATTTCGTTAATTTATGGATCAAATTTACAATAGATTGGTCATAAACGGTCACAGCTTTGTCTGTTTCACCACTACGCATTTTCAATTTTTTCTTCATCCCCATTGAACTTGGTTGTCCTGTGTAATAATCAAAATAAATATCTACTCCGAATTCTTCACCTTCAATAAATTTCTGAATAATAATCTGATGATCTTTTTTATAGAAATTGCTTAGTTCCTTGAAATGATTGACTCGTCCAATTCCTTGACTTGCACTACCGTTTCTAGGTTTGACAAATAACGGAAAAAAAAGTTCTTCATTCTTCAATTTTTCTTTTGCTTCTTTATAATTATATGTTTTTACAACAGGGATATTTTTCTCTTCACAATATTTTGAAAAGGACCATTTATCAAAACACTGGGTTACCGTTTCTATGTCAGATACAAAGGGAATAATATGTTTTTCTAAAAATAAAGAGCTGTTAGCTGCAATCACTGAGATTTCTGGATCAATCAAAGGACAGACCCCCATAATCTGATTTTGTTCACAAATTTCCAATACGGTATCTAAATAATTTTCATCTGTGATCTTAGGGACAACAAAACTAGGGAACACGTCATGGAGTGTTGGTGCTAAGTGATCACAATCCGCACAATAAATTTCTATTTCTTGATTGGCTTTTTGTAATTCTGTTAATAATAAATTTCTTGACCCTGAGCTTAAAAATAATAACTTCATCTTACTTCTCCCCCTTGGCTATACTCTTTAGCCGTCCATTTATTGCGTACAATTTCTATTTTCCCATCAATTTTTTTGACATAGACAGCAGGGAAATAGCTGATAAATAATGGCGACAAGGTCATCGTATAGGAACCGACCTTGTGATAAATAATCTTGTCTCCAATGTCTAATGCAAAAGTATTTTTTAGTTGGAATAAGCGATCATTTTCCATACATGTAAATCCTGCAATGATTTGTTTTTCTATTAAATCCTTGTTTTTTTTGTTTTGCTTGGGCACAATGGAAAAATCATATGTGTATTTTTGCATTAAAGGATCAATATTCGTACGACTACCGTCTGTCGTCACAAAACAGTTTTCTTTGTTTTGTTTCGTATCTACAACAGACGTTACAAAGCTAACCGGTGAAGCGATCAAAGAGGCGCCAGGTTCTACCACAATTGTCATTTTGCGTTGCTTTAATGTATCTGAAAGAACTTCTTTAATACAAAAGAAGTAAGCATCAAAAGCTGCATCGTTTACTTCACCCGAAAAGAAGAAACCACCGCCAATATCAAGATAATCCAGTTCTAATTGGTATTCATTGATTATATTGACTGCCGTTTGCCCAATTAAACGATAAACTTCTATTGAACGATTTTTACTGCTGGTATGAAGATGCAAGCCGTTTATCTTTATATTTTTTTGTTTTTTCAAACGCCGAATGACATTCGGTAACGCCTCTTCATAAAAACCGAAACGCCCTCCTTCTAAATGTGTTGCTTCTTCTTGAAGCAAATGGATCAAATCGATATTTATTCTTAACCCTACAGCGAATATCTCAGTACTATTTTCCGCTTCTTCTATTAACCAATCGACCTCTCGTTGGGTTTCAATATTCACAATAGAGTGGTTACGTATTGCGTAAATGAATTGCCCCTTGCTTTTAATTGGTCCGTTGAATATGATTTTTTGAGGCGTATAACCCATTTCTATCGCCAATTGATATTCATCATCTTATACAACTTCAGCCCCAATATGACATTCTTTCATTTTACGAATCACCCATGGTAATGAATTGGTTTTAAATGAATACGAGATATCAAAATTTGAAAAATATTTAGCTAATGTTTGTTTTAAGTAAGTAATATTGTTATCCAGTTTTTTCTCATCTACCATGAAATATGGTGTATTCATGTTTATTCTCCTTTATATATATTCCTATACATTTTGTTTATTATTTCATTGTCAATAATAGTGGTAAAAAGCTATTTACTAATAGCAAAATACAGTGTTTAATAATTGACTTTTTGATTTTTCCAGATTTTTACTATTAGTTAGGTAAGGGATAATGACAAAAAAAGAGACTTGTCGATGAATCGTTCTTTATCAGTTAGACAAAATTGCTAACTTTTAAAGATCTCATTCATTCTATTTTTGACAAGTCTCTTTTTTTGGTCATTTATTTGTGACTGTTTTTAATGCATAGTATATGTATTCAATATCTAACATGGCTAATTACGGGCTAATATAGATGGTATTTCTATCTTGAACATCTTCATCATCTAAATCAATAGACTGGCTATTGTCCTTTCAATTGCAAAATAGTAAAAATTCACATTGAAAAGTTGTTGATAGAAACCGTTGAGCCTTTCACATAATAAAAATTCTAATTCAACTGGAATATCTGTTTTTAAACCAACAACTACTGTTCGTTCAGATCCAGGAGATCCATGTAGTATCCCATAAGCTTTGATAATTCTTAATTGAACAGATTGTTCCTCTAAAATTGTTTGACTGATGGTTCCCCATTTTCTATATAATCTTTAATTTTTTGCATGAGTCTAGGAGCAGAATTTTTAATATATCTATATTGATCAAGCAATCAAAAACTCATTATAAAGCCTTTAAATATGCTACCAAATATCACAAAGATCAGACCGTACTTTCAGCTAATTGCTGATTAAATTTTGGTATTTCTTTCGGTATCTGAATTTCTTTCATGATTTTCTCATATAAAGAACTGTAAATCGTCCCTGCTTCTTTATGCAGATTTATTGTGCTTCGACCTTGTTGAATATTTTGCATATAAAATTTTACTTTTGTTTGTAAAAGTAAAAATAAAAAATCTACTTCAGCTGGAGGAAAATAAAATTCTTAATAGACTTTTTGATACTTTCCCAAATTTTTTAAATCTATCATCTAGTAACAACCTCGGTAAGTCTGCTTGATGAATTTTTTCATTTGATGATACCGACAAACATTCAGTTCTAACACATAACACCATTCGACATAGATATAGGTATTCTTTTTCAACTTTTGTTTACTATTTAAATTTAACTATTTATAAAAAAACTTATTTCCTATACACCGGTCCCCTTTCCCTTTTTCAAAGATAATATCGATTTCATATCTTCTAGTCAGAATTGCAATTCTTGAGCTATTTTAATTACTTTTTTCTTTCCCATTTCAAGTAGCTTTCTAACTGCTCTATTTTTATCCAATTCTTTCTATAGGTAAAGTAATCTCAATAAATTTAACTGATCATCTGTAACTGAATCGGAAATATTCATATATCATTTTCATTCCCTCATATCCCACGAATAGTACTTAATAAAAACAGTCTTCTAACATTTGAAAAAAGACTATAAAAGTATATACCTAACATACTCCCATAGTCTTTTTATAAATTCCAATTTGTCATCACTTTTTGGTCACTATACCAAAAGTGATCCAAAGGTCAAACCAGAAGTGTTACTCCTCAACAAATAAGAAGGAGACCACAAAATTACTTTTCAAATTTCTGAGAATTCCTTTTTATTCCCGAAAAGGTTGCTTTTGTGCCCGTCACTTATTTGGATTTAAGGGGGAGAAAGTTATTTTTACTTTGTCTTAAGTTCCTAATAACTTCTCACCATTTTATTTCACAAACATCGCATCACCAAAACTAAAGAAACGATACCGCTCATCAATCGCATGCTGATATGCGGATAAGGTTAACTCTCTACCAGCAAATGCGCTAACAAGCATAACTAAAGTAGATTTTGGCAAGTGGAAGTTGGTTGAAAATGCCTCAACGACTTTAAACTGATAACCTGGAGTAATAAAAATATCTGTCCATCCGCTATCGGCTTTGATTTCACCCGCAAATTTTGTTCCAATCGTTTCGAGCGTTCGAATGGAGGTTGTCCCTACTGCTATGATCTTTCCACCATTTTGACGTACTTGATTTAATCGGTCAGCCGCCTCTTGTGTTAAACGATAAAATTCGCTATGCATCTGATTCTCTTCAATCTTATCAACGCTGACAGGCCTAAACGTACCTAAGCCTACATGAAGCGTCAAATACACTAATTCAATACCTTTTGCTTCGATCTCTGCTAATAATTCTTTCGTAAAGTGTAACCCAGCTGTCGGTGCAGCAGCTGACCCATTTTCTTTGGCATAAACCGTTTGATAACGATCAGGATCTTCTAAACGTTCTTTGATGTAAGGTGGAAGTGGCATTTCTCCTAATGATTCGAGTATTTCAAGAAAAATCCCTTCATATTCAAAGGCGATGATTCGACCACCATGATCCAGTTCCTCTTTTACAACTGCTTGCAAGCGACCATCACCAAATGAAATACGTGTCCCTACTTTTGCTCGTTTCGCTGGTTTAATCAAAGTTTCCCAAGTATCACCTTCTGTATTCGTTAAAAGCAATACTTCAAGATGTGCGCCTGTTTCTGTTTTTTCTCCATATAAGCGTGCAGGTAAAACACGGGTATTATTCATTACTAAGGCATCCCCAGGACTTAATTCTTCAAGAATATCATGAAAATGCTTATCTTTCATTTCGCCTGTCGTACGATCTAAAACCAAGAGACGTGATTGGTCACGATCTTTTAATGGTGTTTGAGCAATCAATTCTTCTGGTAGGTCAAAGTCAAAATCTTCTGTTGTTAACATATTGTCACTCACTTTCTATCTTCTGCCTTGTCATTCTAACATTTTTAACGGTTAATTGGCAAAAACAGGATACTCCTAGTCAAACGATAGCTACTATGAAAATTTAGAAGAATCAAAAAAACCGCATAACTATGCTCATTTCATTCTAAAAAACTAGTAGTTCCTGTTTTTATCCAACAAAAGCCACTAGTTTTTTCTTCTCCTATTAGTCAATGAAACTTATTTAGACCATTTTTACTCACCGTTTGTTTCCGTTTATCGGTAATTTCTAATAAAAAATAAAAAAACAAAAAAATGAAAAAAACAGTAGACATCCCTAACTTCCTTTAGTCAAGTTTTAGCAGACGCCATGGCTGTTTTTTCATGCTTTAGTATGAATCGTCTATTTTTTATTTTTTCAAATGGTAACTATACGTACTTACGACAATGTTTTCTCTCCACTATAAACGAAGTCTTAAACGTAAACTCGTTTGGTTATGCAAGATGTTTTGCCATCTACGATTTGGCACAAATTGGGGGATCAATACCGTTGTCGTATAATTTTGTTTAGCTGCTTTTCTACTTACTAAGTCAACGTAGCGAATAATCGGATTTTCAATGGAGCGGTAAGAAGAATGAACCACTGAAAAACGGACATCTGGAAAATACTTCTTGAAGTCTGCTTCGATTTCTTTTTCCTTTGCTACATCTTCATCCAGTGAAACATGCATTGCCACTACATAATTGCCAATAGAGCGTGCATAATTAATAGCACCAATATTGACACGTGTGACATTTCCAACCAATACAAGTACAGCATTTCCATCAAAATCATGCAATTGCGCATCTTTTTCGAGACGGAGCTGTTCTGCCACCTTTTTATAGTGGTCATGAATTTTATAGAAAACATAGATGACGATTGGCATAATAATAAAGAATGGCCAGATATCGCCTAAACGATAGACAAACAAAATAGCGATGATTGCGTAGGAAATAAATGCGCCCGTAATATTGGCAACTGATTTTCCTAACCAGTTTTTTCCTTCCTTTTTCCACTTGATGACCATACCTGTTTGAGACAAAGCAAAAGGAATAAATACGCCAATAGAATAAAGTGGAATCAATCGTTCGGTAGATCCATGGAAAATAAATAATAATATGATCGAACCAAGCGCCAATGTCATAATCCCATTGGAATACCCTAACCGATCCCCACGATCTTGATACATATGAGGCATGAACTTATCTTTTGCTAAATTATATGCCAGCACCGGAAAAGCAGAAAATCCAGTATTCGCAGCAACAGCTAAGATCAAGGCTGTTGCAAATTGCAAGACATAGTATAATATACCATGTCCAAATACGGCTTTCCCAATCTGAGATAAAACAGTGACTTCTTTTTCAGGTACGATGCCATACCAATAGTTGATAAAGGTAATCCCGACAAAGAAGAAGCCTAGAATCAACGCCATCATCGTTAAAGTAGCTGCAGCATTTTTCGCCCGAGGTTTTTTAAAGAATGGCACTGCATTACTGATAGCCTCGACCCCTGTTAAAGAGGATGAGCCAGAAGAGAATGCTCTTAAAATCAACGCAACAGAAACTCCTGGTATGATCGTCCCTGGTAATGCCGTTGCATGTAGTGGTACCGCACCAGTGATGATATTGAATAAACCAACTGCAATTAATAACGTGATAACGAGAATAAACGTATATACTGGGAAAAGTAAAAAGGAAGCTGATTCTCTTAATCCACGTAAATTAAACATCATCAATAATAAAACAATTGTGATAGAAATTGCTACTTGATGCCCATACAGAGCCGGAATAGCCGAGGTAATCGCTTCTGCCCCAGCAGAAACCGAAACGGCTACCCGTCAACATGTAATCGATCAATAAGGAGCCACCTGCAATCAAGCCAGCATTTTTCCCTAAGTTCTCACTGCTGACCACATAAGCACCGCCACCATGAGGATAAGCATGGATGATTTGTCGATAAGATAGAGTTAATGAAATCAATAAAATAATAACAAATGCTGCAATTGGTAGTGAATACCAGATCGCTGCGGTTGATAGGGCAACTAAAAAAACGACGATCTGTTCTGTACCATATGCAATGGACGACAGCGCATCTGAAGAAAGTAGCGCTAGAGCGGCAAAACGAGTTAATTTATGCTCGTCATTTTCAGCAGATTTTAACGACTTACCTACCAACAATCTTTTTAAGTAATCCATTTTTTTACTCCTTTACACATATTTTCTTCAAAGATCATTCATGTCAAAAAATTTAACTTAAACAAGATGTTATAGTACGCTCCCCAAATATAAATGTCAATAAACTTTCATAAAATTAATTGTAAAAAATTAGAAAAAAAGCATTATTTTTTTCAATCGCACCTTAAATCCGCTGCTTTTTCTATTTACTTACTTTCATCTACCATTTTTGCGTTTAAAATACGACAACCCTTCTCATAAAAAACAATCGCTTTTTACGTGCTTTCTAACATAAAAAGCTAAGAGACGCTATCCTCACCCAACGAATCTGAAGAATCACAAGACTTCTGCTATTTTTCCTTTTTTCGTTTGATCTAAAAGAAGCAACTTATGAAAAAATTAGAGTCATTTTTCGAATGCGCCTTCTTTTACTTTACTAGAGGTATCACTGACTAAATAAAAATAAGACCCCATCAGACAAAAAATATAAGACTATTTTTGTCTAATGAAGTCTTTTTTAGTTCAATCATTCTAGTGGAAAATATGACTCTTATGGGCTGCTTCTTTGAATTTGACCATTTTTTCTTGGATATAAGGTGCGACGGCTGTTCCAATCACACCAAAGCATACGAAGAGACCAACCATGATCCAAATAGCGTTTGTTGCATTAGGCCAATAGATGCCACCTGCAGATTCTCGTAAAAGATTAACCGCATGTGTAAATGGCAAGAATGGATTAATCATTTGGAAGAATTTGCCAGATACTTGGATTGGATAGTTTCCTCCTCCACCAGAGATAGAAAGGACAAGAATGATAATCGCTAAGCCTTTACCGACATTATCAAATAATGCCGCTAACACATAAACAATCATCATAAAGGCCAAGGCAATTAAAACAGCAAATGAGACACTATAAACTGGATTTTGAACATCCACTCCCAGTAAAAAGAGATTTCCTAGCGTGACGATCAAGCTTTGTGCCACAGCCATTGTTAAGAAAGTCAGCATCCGAGCCACAAATTGTTCTCGTTTTGTAAAAGCAGTTCTTTCTTTTTTACCTAAGTAATAATCAGTTGTAGCTACACTTGAAAAAAGTACCGCACCTACCCATAAGCATAGTACTGTATAAAATGGAGTACTTGCTGAACCATTGTTTGCAATAGGATACATGACATTGGTTTTTAGCTCAACCGGGCGAGTAAAGAAGTCACTTTCTGTGGTTGCATCTAACTTTAACAATTTGATGACTTCTCCTAGATCAACTTCTTTTTCCCCTTTACGAATAGCAGTAGCAGCCTTTTGGATACCTGTTTTGATATTTGGCCACTCATTGTTAATCAAATCTGCGGCCACATTTACTGCTGACTCCACTTGTGGCATTTTTTCATTGACAGTCGTCATTGTGCCCGTAAGCTCACTTTTAACTGTTGGCCAATCATTATTGATGCCATTGACGATCGTTTCCATATTGCCATTTAACATCGTATTTGCGTTATGGATCTCTTGACCAATTGTTGGCATTTCTTTTTGATATTTTTCTAAGATAACCACTGCATTGGTCACTGTCGCTTTGGTTGAATTTAGCAAGGATTCAAAATCAATTTGATCTGCTTTACTTAAAGCGCCTTGCGCTGTTTCGATTGTATGGATCACTTGATCCAATAAAGAGCTAACAATAGCGCCTACTTGGTTAGCATCGATTCCTGTAACCAGTTGATTTACGTTGGTAGCAGCGGACTGGACTTGTCCTAATAGATTACTTACACTGTCAACATTTCCTTCTTGAATCGCTTGTCTCAACGCTGGCAAACGGTTTTGTAGATCACTCAACACTGGTTTGATACTATTGAGTGTATTAATGATTTGTTGCAATTTCGTATTTCCAGCTTGCTCTTGTAGCTGTGTCAAAAAAACAACTAGTTTGTCAATTACTTGTTGTTGGGCTGGCAGATTCTCACTAATACTATCTAGCACTCCAATGAGATTTTGCTTTTCTTCCTCCGTCAGCTGATGATCTTTAATTGCTTGATTCACATTTTCAGCAAATGAACGAATCGTAGTTGCTGCTTGGCTGATCGATTGTAGCGTTGTCTGAACACTCTTTGTAATGCCTGGTAATGCCTCTTTTAACTGTTCAGCACCTGTTTTGGTTTGTGAAGCTAGGTTTTTGGCTTGTGTTTCTAAATTTTTTACATCGGGTAAAATAGCTTGGACTTGTTGGATGACCGTTAAACCTTGTTTGGCTTCCTCGATTCCTTGATTCATCGTTTCTTGGATCGATGAAAAGTCTCCGTCAATTTCAGCAAGTTGTCGCCCAGCATTTTGAATTTCTGGTATTTTTTGTTGCAACTCCAAAATGATTTTGGCTTGCTCTTGTAGTTGAGGCATTTTGCCATTTAATTCAACTACTTTTTTCCCCATTTCATCTACTTGGGGCAGATATCCAACAAATTCATTGGCTTTATTTAATTTTTCTTTGATATCCGGTAATTGTTTTTGTAAATCAAGCACTTGTTGCGTATAACCATCAATTGTATCAAGGTTTTCATCAGTTGAAATAATCATTGATTTTACTTTATTGATGCTTATTAAGTTCGTATCAATGTTATACCCGATCTCATTGAATACCTTTAATAATGTCGAACTAGCTGTCTTGATAAATTCATCAGTAATCTGGGTTTGGATTGCCGAAGCTCCTTTATCTGTGATCTTAGGAGCAATCGCATTGATTTTCTCATTCACCGTATATTCAATTTTTGGTTTTTTGATATCTCCACTTGTAAAACTTAGCAAATCCTCTGAAAAATCTTTTGGCAAATAGATTCCCGCATAGTATTTACCTGAACGTACACCTTCTTCTAGTGTCTTTTTTGAATCAACGAATTGCCATCCAAGTTGTTTGTTATTGTGAAGTGACTTGATTACTTCTTTACCAATTGCGACTTCTTTTCCTTGAAACTCTGCCGGTTTATCTGCACTGTATACAGCAATAGGCAATTCACCAGTGTTTCCATACGGATCCCACAATGCTTTAATATTGAACCATGCATATAATGAAGGGATAATCATAATGGCAATGATCAAAAGTGTAGCAATCGGATTTTTAAAAATTCTCTTCCAATCAAGTAAATATAACTTTAAAGTATTTTTAATTGACCGCATAAATATCACCTTCTTCTTTTTTCAGCTGCACTACTTTACCATGTAAATCATGTAATTTTCAATTCACTTTTTTCAAAATGTAATGAAATTTAGACACATCATCTAATTTGTCTAGTTATATCCGTTTAGAAATAAAGAATTTATTAAACTACACTTATTTTACTTTAACACTAAATAAAGAAGAAAGAAATTCTCATGATAAGATTGCTTAAAAACACAGAAATTAAAGAAAAATACTTAATCATTTGCATTTGTCTTCAAATGTTAAAACAATTTTTCCAGCTGAAGAATTTCCTTCGATTTGTTGATGCGCCCAAATCAAATTTTCAAGAGTTGCGGGTCATTCTTCTGCGACAAAAATTTGATAGATTCCTTTTTGATAAACATCTAACAATCCAGCAAATGCTTCTTGATCATAAGCAAAAAAGCGTGGAACCCCTAGTTTGCGTACTCTTGATTCATTTTTCTTAGAAGTACTTGCAAATGTTAGGATACCTTTTTGATTAAGCAGTTGAACCAAAATTGTACCGACGCTACCAGATGCCCCTTCTATCATCACTGTATCAGTTGGCTGAATCGTCAATAAATGATTGATCAGATGATAAGCAGTGATTCCTGGGGTGATCATTGCCGCAGCTTCTCTCCAACTCATTTCATTGGGCAATTTAGCGGCTTTACTTGCTGGCAAGACCACTTCTTCTCCAGACGCACCTGCAGCGAATAACGCCTCGGTTCTCCAACAGTAAATGAATCAACGTCACTAACAACCTCTGTGACCACCCCAGCACCATCCTTCCCAAGTACGTAAGGAAACATTAGTCGAACTTCCAGCATCTTGCCGAAGCGTTTAGCAATATCATTGGGATTGCTAAACGCTTTTATTTCTACTCGGATATGTTGTGCTGTGACTTCTCGTGGTGTTGCCGTTATTTCTTGAAAGACTTCTTTAGCTGGATCATACCCAGAATAGCAAATCTTTTCATCATTATCTCCTCCTTTTCTGCTAGTCTACGTATATCTCTAGCATTATACAAAAAAGCTGTCTGACCTTTTGCCTTTTCACCTAGGATACATTATAAATAAGGCAAAATAATTGTTTTTTTTCTTCAACCGTGTTAATCTAGCTTCTTTAAATCGTAATATTAACGATTTAAACAAAGGTATCGGAGGAAAGTCATGGCTAAAAAATCAAAAATTGCCAAAGCAAAAAAACAACAAGAAACCATTGCTCGCTACGCTACTTTACGCCAAGAACTAAAAGCCAATAAGAATTACGAAGGTTTACGCCAATTGCCTATAGATGCTCGTCCGGAACGTTTAAAGAATCGTGATTTGATGGACGGAAGACCTCGTGGATATATGCGTAAATTTGGTATGTCGCGGATAAAATTTCGCGAATTAGCTCATCAAGGTCTTATTCCTGGGGTAAAAAAAAGCAAGCTGGTAATTATCTATAGCTACTCCAAATGTTAAAAATCACTCGTTAAAGTCTGCTAACCAAGACAGAGTGCTAACACTGACTAATCATTTAGAGGAATGGAGTCGCTGTTATCTACGTATTTTAAGAAACACCCCCTACAAAAATAAACCAAAGCATCTAAAAAATAGGAAAAGCTATTTTTGGATACTTTGGCTTATTGTTTTTGTCACAACTTCGTTAACTTTTATTGTTTTTTATCTTTTTTGATAATGTTTTAAAAAATTCACTTCGCATTTTTACTAGAATGTTCATCTACAAAAGGATTTCAAAAAGCAATTTCACAACAATTAGTAAGTAATTATTTGCTTAAAATCCAATACTTCTTTCATTCTTTTCCGCCTTGAAGCCTATTTGTTGTTCACAAATTTCTGCTTCCTAAATTCTTTTATATGTAAAGGCGTAACGCTTGTTATTTCGCAACAGGTGTCAGTGCTTCAATACCTACACTGATTTTGAGCGCATGGTCGACATCTGCCATGATTCCTCGATTTAAATGACAGACCTTCTCTTTTAATCTTGATTTATCGATTGTTCTGATCTGTTCAAGTAAAATGACAGAATCACGTTCAATTCCAGTACCAGTTGCTTTGATCCCAATATGCGTAGGCAATTTAGGTTTTGCCATTTTGGCAGTGATGGCCGCAACGATAATCGTTGGACTGAAATGATTCCCTAAATTATTTTGAATGACCAAGACTGGACGTGTCCCGCCTTGTTCTGAACCCACGACTGGAGAAAGGTCAGCAAAATAAATATCTCCTCTTTTTACCATAGGATTCTCCTTAATCTTGATATTCTCTAGGAATACGTGTTCCTAGTATGCAGGCTACTTCATAGTGTATCGTGCCAATTTGATCCGCTACTGCTTGCATAGTTATTTCTTTTTCTTCGTTTTTACCAATCAATATCACCTTTGTTCCCAAAGGAAATTCATGTGGCAAACGAACCATAATTTGATCCATACAAACACGCCCGACGATTTCACAAAGCGTATTTTCAACTAAAACTGAAAATCCTTGCATCTTACGTAACCAGCCATCCGCATAGCCGATGGGGATCGTACCAATCCATTCTGGTTTATCCGTGATATAAGTTTCCCCATAGCCAATCCCTTCGCCCTTCGCCAATTCTTTTACTTGAATCAACTCCGACACTAACTCAAGAGCAGGGGTCAGTGGATAAGGCACTGTTAGTGCATGATCAGAGGGATTTAATCCATACATTGCCACACCAAAACGAATCATATTGCCCATTCTTTCATCATGCCATAAAGCAGTCGCACTATTGCTGACATGAATATATCGTGGCAATACTGATAGTGTTTCAAGTACTTCTACAAATCGTTGTTGTTGTTTTCTCCAATAAGTTTCGTATGCTTGATCTGCCGTTGAAAAATGCGTATAGATCCCTTCCCATTCTACAACATCACTCTCTTGAATAATGGAAATTACTTCTTTAACTTCTTCTGACGTCAAAAAACCAATACGTCCCATCCCAGTATCTACCTTTATATGAAGAGAAAGTGCATGTTTCAACGAATGATCTTTTAGATGATCGACAGCTTTTTTCAACCATTCTCTGTTTCCCACAGTGACTGATAAATCATGGATAATCGCTAAAGTCAAAGCATCAAATGGAATCATATTCAACACCAAAATAGGTTGAGTAAACCCTGCATCTCTTAATTCCACACCTTCATCTAAATTAGACACACAAAATCCCGTAGCACCTCCAGCGACTGCAGCTTCTGCAGTTTTCACTGCACCATGCCCATAGCCATTTGCCTTTACGACAGCAAATAGTTCTTTCCCTTTTGGTAATCTAGCTATTTCATTTTTAACATTCTCAGTAATAGCCTTTGTATGTATAATAACTTTTGTAGGTCGGTGCCAAGCGACAACCATTATTTTTCCTTCTTTCTAATCTTCTAAAATAATTTGTGCAAATGCTAATTCATCTGTATGCGTGATACTAACCCAACTTTTACCTGTATGTGGTGATTGGGTTACCACAGGCTGTCCAACTTCGTTTTTCAAAATTTCGATTTCTTGAAATGTTACCTTCCCAATACCAGTTCCCCAGGCTTTAGCAAAGGCTTCTTTACAAGCATAACGCCCTCCCAGAAATTCTACTTGTCTGTGAAAAGGTAAAATTTGAAATTGCTTGATTTCTTTTGGCGTTAAAACCCGCTCAATAAAATTTCGTTTTTCTTTGATGATCTTCGCAATTCTTGATAATTCCACTGCATCAATCCCAATTCCTTTTATCATAGACTCTACTCTTTTCAAAAATTTTAGAACAATCTCATTCTACCAAATTCTCGATATTTTACCACCAATATGTCCATAAATAACAAAAAAGAAAGCTTCCCTCAAAAAGAGAAGCTTCCCATACACAATTAATCATTATTAGTACGGATCACAAATCCACGTTTTTTATCACTTTGACGCTTTCCGCCATCTTTTTTATGATTATTTGTTTTGTTGTATCCACCTTTGGATTTATTACCACGGTAATTCCCGTTATCACGACGATTACGATTATTCCCGCCACCGCGTTTGCCATTTTTATTGTAGCCTTTTTTCTGCATCGTCAGTGGACGTTCTGGTGTGATTTTAACAGGAATCGCATCAGATGGATCTTTTGCAGTCGTTTTCAACAATAAGGCAACCAAATCTTGAGCAGAGTATTCTTCTAACAATTTATCTGCGGTTTGCAGATATTTATCTAAGCCATTTTCTTCAAGTTTAGCTTCGATCTGTTCAATTGCTGCGCCTAATTGTCCTTTAAATGCTTCTTTTTCAGTTGGTGGACGTAAGGTACTCATTCTTTTTTTTGTGAGGTTTTCAATGACGTGTAGATAGTCCATCTCATTTGGTGTCACAAAAGTCACTGACATCCCGCCTTTACCGGCACGACCTGTACGACCAATGCGGTGAACATAGCTTTCTGGATCTTGAGGAATATCATAGTTGTAGACATGAGTTACCCCTGAAATATCTAAACCACGAGCCGCAACGTCAGTCGCAACTAAGATATCTAGATGACCGTTTTTAAATGAGCGCAATACACTCATTCGTTTTTGTTGTGAAAGGTCTCCGTGAATACCTTCTGCACGATATCCACGTGCTTCTAATCCACGTGCCAATTCATCTACGCGTCGTTTTGTACGTCCGAAAACGATGGTTAACTCTGGTGTTTGAACATCGAACAACCGAGTCATAATATCAAATTTTTCATATTCTTTTGCACGTACATAGTATTGATCGATTAAATCAGCTGTCATTTCTTTCGCTTTGATTTTTACGTGTGTAGGAGTTTTCATAAACTTCACGCCAATATTTTTGATTGCTGGTGGCATGGTTGCTGAAAACAATAATGTTTGTCTTTGTTCAGGTACTTTTGAGATGATACTTTCGATATCTTCTAAAAAACCCATATTTAACATTTCGTCTGCTTCGTCTAAGACTAATGTTTCAACTGTACCAAGTTTTAACGTATGGCGATTGATATGATCAAGCATGCGTCCAGGTGTACCTACAACAATATGTGGACGGTCTTTTAATCCACGGATTTGACGACCAATATCAGCCCCACCGTAAACAGCTTGAACACGTACACGTTTATCACGACCAAGACGATAAAGCTCTTCTTGTGTTTGAATCGCTAATTCACGTGTTGGTGCGATCACCAATCCTTGTAGTTCATTACGGGTTGTATCGATTTTTTCTAACATTGGCAACCCAAAAGCAGCCGTCTTACCAGTTCCTGTTTGTGCTTGTCCAATTACGTCTTTTCCAGACAAAGCTAAAGGGATTGTTTCTGACTGGATCGGTGTTGCTTCCTCAAAACCAGCACGCTCTACTGATTTCAATAATTCTGGTGATAAATCTAATTCTTTAAATTTCAAATGAATCCTCCTATATGGTTGTTAACTGAGGATGTAGCTTTAATTATTGCTACCCCGTCGATTGTTCGGTCAAAGTGTTTGAATCTTTTGACAGTGGCCACGCACGTTTCCATCCATTCCTAGCCCCTGTGGCACCACCGAAAAATCACTTTGCGAAGTTTAGGCATTAGAAAAGCCAAACGGGTCGCGTTCAGCTTTATCATTATTATGACATCTGGCTTTAGCAATTGGTAAAATGATAAAACCAGTCCAATTTCTCTTCATCTTTCGGCAATAGGTTATTCTATCATAATTTAACATTTTCTGCAAGTTTACAGTTTATTATTTCATTTCCTGTAATTGTTGGACGATGGTGATTAGACCCATCCCATTACTTCCTTTTAAAACGATACTATCATCTGGTTGTACTTCTTCTTTCACTGCTTTAATTAATGCTTCTTTTTCTTTTTCAAAATACACTACTTTTATTTCAGGGTATTTTTCTTCCAATTCTTTTTTTAATACACGCATTTGTGATCCGTATAAAAAGACCACGGAGTAGTCTAAAGAATTGATATGCTCTGCCATTTGTGCATGCATCTGTAATGAATCTTCTCCTAATTCTAACATGTCGGCGAGGACAGCTAATCTTCTGCCTTTAGTTGATAATTTAGCAAATGTGTCTAGCACTAATCCCATAGCAGTAGGGTTAGCATTGTAGACATCGCTTAAAATTGATGCACCGTTTCCCGCTGTTAGCCACTCCGTTCGATTTTGCGTCATTGAAACAGTTGCTAGCCCACAACGGATTTCTTCTGTCGACAAACCAAAAAAGCGTCCAATAGTATAAGCAATCAAAGCATTTGTTACGTTGTATCTCCCTGGCAGAGGAATCATGAAGCTTTCATTGTCTATAATGAAATGTGTTTGTTTTTTTCCTTCTTCCGTGACTTGCGCTGATTGATCCCCAGTATTTATCCCAAAGGTCTCAATCGTTTGTGTTATATTGGCAGTTAACGGTTTTAGCAAAGGTTCTTCCTCTGGAATGAGCAATAGCCCATCTGCAACAAGGCCATCAGCGATTTCCATTTTAGCTTGTGCAATTCCTTCTCTTGAACCTAGATTTTCAATATGCGCTTCACCGATCATAGTAATTGCGGCAACTTTTGGTTGAACCATCAAAGATAGTTCCGTTATTTCATCTGCATGATCCATCCCCATTTCTAAAACGATTTTTTCTGTATTCTCTGGCATATGCAAGATGGTATAAGGTAATCCAATATTATTGTTGTAATTTCCTTGCGTTTTGTAGGTCTGATACTTTTGTGCTAACACAGACGCTGTTAAATCTTTTGTAGTAGTTTTCCCGTTGCTCCCAGTAATGGCAATTACTTCAGAACCAATTTTTTTCAAATAATACTTTGCAAGGTCTTGCATGGCTTTTAAAGGATCTTCGACCAGAATCACTTGGATCCCTTTTGGTGCTTTAGCTGGTTCCCAACTCCAAAAAGCAACCACAGCACCATTGTCAATCGCCTGTTGGATAAACTCATGCCCATCTCTCACACCTTTTAGCGGAACAAACAAATGACCTTTTTCAATCTTACGACTGTCAAATTCCACACCTTTAATTTCAGCTTGGTCATCGTTTTTACTTCCTACCGCTTGTGCGATTTCTTTTATTGTTAGTTTCATAAAAAAACCTGCCTTTTCGCATGTAGAAGCCGGAACCAATGTTGGTCACACCAGTTCCAGCTTCTATTTTCGTTATTTGATTATTCATGTACATTAAAAAAACTTTGTCGCTGATTGAAACGATTAATTCCTAGTTGGATCAATTCTTCAATCAAATCACCGTACTTTAATCCCATATTCTCCCATAGCAACGGATACATACTAAAATTAGTAAACCCAGGCATAGTGTTCAATTCATTTAAAAATAGCTCATTTTTATTTGTTAAGAAGAAATCACAACGGCTTAATCCACTACCCCCTAACATCGTATAAGCAAGTTTTGCATATTCTTGTGCCTTTTGATACACTTCTTCTGGCACTTCCGCAGGGATCTTCATTTCAATTTTATTATTGATATATTTTGCCTCATAATCATAAAATGCGACATCTTTTACCACTTCACCAGGTAAAGTGGTCCGTACGTCTTCATTACCTAATATAGCCACTTCAATCTCACGTGCTTCAATTCCTTGTTCGACGATTGCCCGAGAATCATATTGATAAGCCGTTGCTAACGCATTTTTAAGCTCTTCACGATTTTCTGCTTTGGATATTCCCACACTTGAGCCCATATTTGCTGGTTTGATAAACATTGGGTAAAGCAAAGAGCCTTCACATTGATCAAATATCTTCTTAGGGTTTTCTTTCCACTGATTTTTTAGAACAGGTACATAAGGTACTTGAGGCACACCTGCGGCTTGTAAGATATATTTGGTCATAATCTTATCCATTGCACAAGCACTTGTTAGCACCCCAGCACCCACATAGGGCAAGTTCAAAGCTTCTAAAAATCCTTGAATCGTACCATCTTCTCCATTTGGGCCATGCAGTACGGGGAAAACAATCGTTCCTTCTTCTTTGATTTCTCCAGGATTAATCACTTTTCCAGTAAATCCTTCGGTCACTTTTCCACTTGGATCCCATGTTAAATGCAAATCTTCTTTATTAGCTGGTTTTTCTGTGAACAAAGGACCTTTAACCCATTGACCTTCTTTGCTGATAAATATAAGTTGAACTTGATAATAAGTATAATAAATCGCATTTAAGACTGAAAACGCTGAAAGAATCGAAACATCATGTTCTGCACTGCGTCCGCCATATAGTAAAGTAATCTTCAAAAGATTGTCCTCCCGTTTCCATTATCATTCCATTTTTCACTTCATATTTTAGCACAAAAACAAAATAAGCAAACATCTTACTTTAAAAAAGTTCATGAGCTTTACCCACGAAGAACAAGAAAAAAAGGCACGACGAGAATGTCCATACCTCTTTTTCTAAATTTACTGGTTTTATTCTTCTAATCTAGCTTACGCTCATCTGGTACGATGCCTTGATTCAACAACCACTTGTGGAAAAACCACTCAGCAATACCAATCAATAACGCTGGTACCAAAACTTTCATCCATATATTCGACATGTCATTCATGAAATAAAGATATACCCACAAAATGACAGCAGCAGAACCAGCATCTGCGATTGTCGCCGCAACATTGCCTACCTTTCGCAAAATAAGCAAGTCCCCTAATACGTAGATCATTACCACAATAATTACTCCAACAATTGTAGAATCCACGAAAGAAACACCATATAACCCCGTTAGCACAATCCACAGAATCGCCCAAATCATGATCGCTTTGACAATTAATGCTTTCACATGTTTCATTTTCCACTCTCCTCATATATTAATATTATAACACTAAGTAAGTGCCTTTGAATAAAAAATAAATAATTAGATAACTTTAATCATTTTATCATTCAAGAGTAGAAAGAAACAAAGATCTTGCACTATTTTCAAAAAAATATTATTTTTATTTCGTTTTTTTCATTAAGAAAGGACTAATCAACCACTTCTAGCGCAGTGATCAAAGCCTGTCTAAAGTTCTGGTGATCCTGTTCGGTAAAAGGGTTCGACCCCTTTGTCCTTAGCCCTGCTTTTCGTAGTTTACCACTTTGATAGCGTTGTTCTAATAAGCCATCAATCGTGGATGTATTGAATTCTTTACCTGTCTGATGAAATACTCGCACACCTTTTAACAAGACTAAAGAAGCCAATCCATAATCTTGGGTAACCAAGATATCTCCTTTACGGATCAAACTCACGATTTTATAATCTGCGCTATCTGCTCCCGGATCAACGTAGACAAAATGGACATAAGCTGGATATTCTCTATGAGTGTAATGATCCACGCTCGTGACAATCACCACTTCTAATTGATAAGTATTGGCAATTTCAATGACATCTTCTTTGACTGGAGAACCATCTCCATCAATCATTATACGCATGACGCTCCTCCCATTTCCATAAAAGATAAACCGTGACTACACCAACAAGTAAGAAGCCAATATTTCCCCATTTTGCATACTCCATCAATCGTACACTCGAATCAGAGACATTGAGTTTATCTGTTAACTGCAATAACATCACTACTGGTTGATTTAATCTGTGAGTAAGGTCTAATAATAGACCCATTAAAAGAAATTGATGGACCACACTACCTTTATTTTGTGTCGTATATTTGATGATCACACGTTGATCCATTGGTATATCTGCCTTCGTCTCATAATATGTACGATTAAGCGAGCTACTAATGACAGTGTGACAAAAACTTACTAAAAATAAACCAATAGTAAACATTCCAGGGATCAATAAAATCAATAGTGAACAGAACAAGCTAACTAATTGAGCAACCAATGGAGTCATAGATAAACTTCGTAAAAGTTTAATTCCAATTACCTTGGCTAAAATCATTCCGGCAATATACGGAAGATACATCCCAATCGCCAAATGAGCAAAGCCGTAAACGACTCCTACATAGAGTGTGCTAAATAAAAAAAGAAAATTTCCTACCATACCGCTTAAAAAAGTATACAGATTGAGCCAAGCAGGTAATTTCCAGCTTTTTTTGGCACGTCCTAAATAAAAAGTAACTAAAATAAACAAGCATAAAAAAACGTAAATCGCAGAATCAAAAAGGACAGAATCTAACAATAACCTTGCATTTCGAAGTACAAACAACAACCCAAAAGAAACAAGAAAAAGAACAAATTCTTTGGGCACAAACATCGTTGATTTGATATCTTTGAAATCAAGCTCATATCTTGGATAATGACTCACTGTATGATAGGCCATGATATAAAATAGGGTATACAATCCAAAAGTAATAACCACTTGTGTCATACCAGAAAGCTCAATCGATCGAAATAAGATAACTAATAAAAGAAGAGCAAGGGGGTATTTTTTGCCGGTCATGTTTGTGAAACCTTGCCTCTTTTCATGGTAGTTCACGGTCACATTAGCCGGGGGAAGCCAAGCTGCACTTAACCCTAATAGCACGCTGGAGAAATAGAATAAGGGAAAATATAAGGCACCAAAAATCCCTAGTAATGTTCCTGTACCTCCTATTAAAAGAGAAATCATTAGTAAGGTATAACTATCTAACCCAACACGAATACTACGAATCAAAAACCCTCCCGTCATCCGAAAGGTGTAAAATAGTGTAAATGGTAAAATAGATCCTAAATTATTTCCATCACTTAAACTTAAAAATAAAAGATACGGAATAAAAATCACCGTATTGCTTAAAATAAAAGGCGTAGTTTGTGTAAAATTACGCCCAAATCGTTTGATTTTCTCGAACATAAAAAAGCTCCTTAGCTACTAATTTACAGTTATATTACAATTTGTACTTTAAAATCATTCTAGCATTAATTGAAGCAGAAACCAATTGTAGAGAGAGCTTTATCTCAGATGGTAACCAGAAATAAAAAATTCTTTATTTGCTCCCATGATAAAATAAAAAATAACAGCTACATAATTGCAAGAAGCGCAAACGTATAGAATTATTGGAAAAAGAAACGTTTTATTATCGCTATATCCGCCACTCAATTGAATCGGTGTTTTATGCCTTTTTTTAAAGAAGAAAAATATCAAGGCTATACTAGTCGTCAAGAAGCAGTATTGGCGTTTCTGACGTATAATAATCGGAAATGGGCGATCCAATACCCAGTTTGTTCCAGGACTGAAAAAAAAAAAAAAAAAAAAAAAAAAAAAAACTAGATCA
>JADAKE010000005.1 GCA_015680865.1 Enterococcus lacertideformus
AGTGACATTCGTTTGTCAACTCTTTTTTAAAAGTTTTTTAACTTCATTTTGTCAGAAGTTATCCAGCAACTCATTTATAATAACTTAAATGATTGTTATTTGTCAAGAACTTTTTTGAAGTTTTCCTTTATAATATCAAGTTTCATAAACAGTTCTTTTTTAACAACTCCGTTATTTTACCATGTGTTTATCCACACGTCAAGAACTTTTCGAATATTTTTTTGAAACTCCACTTTTAAAGAAATAATAAAAAACAACAAAAATGAATATATCATGCAAATTTACACATGTCAATAAGCAGTTAGCAGTTTTGGTCTACTTTGCTTCTTTGTTCTCTTTATATATAGAGAACAAAAAAGGAAATGCGTCTCCCGTCACCTCCTTTAACTATCTATGATTTCTTTTCTCTCACTCAAGAACTGTTTATCTATTTACTTGCAATAAGTTTCTCCATCAAATCCTCATTGAAGCCAACAAACAACACATCATCAATAATAATCAGTGGTCGCCTTATCAAATCTCCGTGTGTTCTACACAGAACAGCAAGCTGTTGCTTATTAAATAGTAGAAAGATCAATTCCCAGCTTTTTGAATCCTTGTGACCAAGTGGCGAATAATTGTTCGGCGCGAACTTCTTCGAAACTACATAATTCTTTTGCTTCTTTTACAGTTAACTCCCTTTGATCTAAATCGACAAACTGATAAGAGAGTTGATTTTCTTCTAGCCACTGCTTGGCTTTCAAACACGTCGCACAGTGCGCCGACCCATAAATCCTCACAAGTCTCCTCCTCTTTATATTAACTGAATATACTATTTTGCATATAAATCATTTTCCTAGCTACTGAACGAATCTCTCTAGGTACAAATGAACGGATTTCATCTTCATTAAACCCAATTAAAATTGGTCGCCTTAACAAAGAAGGATATTCTTTAAAGAGTACAATCATTTGTTTTAACGTTAGTTCATTAAAATCAATCGCTAATTTTTCATATATTTTTGAGCGAGTAGAAATAATATCTTCAACCCCTCCGTTAGTAGCTGCTAAAATTTCACGTATTTCATTTTCTGTTAGTGGCTCTGCAAAAATATTCTTCTCTTCAAAATCTAATCGATTCTCTTGCAACCATGCGCGTGCCTTTCTACAAGAAGTACAGCTAGGCGAAGTATATACTTTTATCATTCTCTCACTCCTTTTTAATTATAATCCCATTCTAACTGAAACTTATAAAAAACACCAATTATTAGCTATAAAAATACAAAAAATTTAGCTTTTTGTATTCTAAAATCGATAAAAACCCTTGTTACGTCTATAATAATTCAAATTTATCATTCCTAAAAAATTATAAATATTGAATAAAAAAAACGATGACATAAGTAAAAAAAACTTATACCATCATTTTTTAATGTAATTAAATATTTATTTTTTTAATTTCACATCCAGTTCCTCTAATAAATCTTGATGTTTTTAATTTTTTAGTTCCTTTCATTAATGGGATGCAGAGATATAAACGATTTCTTGCTCTAGTCATAGCAACATAAAAGAGACGACGTTCCTCTTCCACTGTCGTTACGTGCTCTGCTTTCATTCGTTTCTTTTTCCAAACAAATCAACTGGTCGAAGGTCGGTTGCTCCTTGAGGGTTGCTACTAACCATTCTCGCTCGCTACCATCTATTTCTTTTTCTGGTCGCATTAGTTTAAGATAGTTTTGTACTAAATGATCAAATCGTTTATCCTCATCTTGTTCAAAAGAATGGAGTGCTGTTACAAATGAGCGCAGCTCTTTTTCTTTTAAATGTGGCTTTATAGCTATTATATAATCAACTACATCTTTTTCTTGTTTAGAAAAATAATTCTCACACTCTGCTTTTTTCAAATAGCAGTTTACCATCAACTGACGTATTAGTTGTTGATAAGCTTGTATTTTCTTTTGTTGGGTCGTTGCACTTTGCCAATACAGGATTTTTTGATAAAACTGTTGAAAAACTTTTATGCCAAATATTCCTTCATATTGCCCATCAGCTTCCAATACAAAAGGAATATTGGCCTGTAGCAAATCTTGTATCAGCGAAGAAGTTTGAGATAGTGATCGATATAAAATGATGGATTCTTTGTATTTCCCTTTGCTTTTTATAAATGTATGAATTTGATTAATGATCCATCTACTTTCAGCTTGCACATTTTCAAATGCCAAGGCCTTCATAATTCCAGACTCTTTTTGTGCTGGAATCATTGCTTTTTGAATACGGTCATTTTTATTAAATGTAATCAAACGATTGGCACCTTGAACAATTGAAGCTCGCGAACGATAGTTAGTTAACAGAAAAAGAGTTTTTGTTGGGTATTCTCGATCAAAATGTTTGATGTAAGAAGGCTCTGATCCTCTAAATCCATAAATACTTTGGTCATCATCACCAACGACTATTAATTTAATAGGTGTTTCTTTCGTAATACGACGAACGATTTCCCACTGCAACGGATTCGTGTCTTGAAACTCATCAATAAATAAATAATCATATTTTTGTCCAACAAATCTCCTGATATTCTCATTCTGTAAAGCATTTTTTAAATTTTGTAAGACGTCATTGAACTCAAAAAGTCGTTGTTCTTTTTTTTGTGCTTGAAGTTCTAAAATCAAATATCTCATTCTCTTAGAAATCGGTATTTCAACTTTTTTCTCAAGCCAATCAAAATTGACTGCTATTAAATCAATCATTTCTTCTAATGATAAGTTCATATTCTGCCAGTACTCAAGACGAGCTACAATGTTTTTCTCCCCATATTGATCGAAAGTATATAAATTATATTTACGTATAAGTTGTTGCATTAAACTATTGATTTTATAAGTTGTTTCTTGTGAAAAATCACCTTGTATACCTTCAGTAGCTACTTCTGGAAATTGACGACAAATCTCATGATACAAACGAAAAAAAATACTATGAAATGTTCCTATATGAATATCTGTCTTTCGTTGACTAAAATTATCTACTCGTTTTTTCAGCTCATTTGCTGCATTTCGTGTGAAAGTGATCATCAATATGCGTTCTTCATCTACTTGATTTTGTGTCATTAAATAAACTGCTTTGGCACAGATTGTTTGTGTTTTACCGCTTCCTGCACCAGCAATGATTCTTAAATTTTTTTGCATATCATAAGTAATGGCTAGTTTTTGTTCATAGTTAAATCGATTGTATGAACGTTTTTCCATCATAGTAAAAAATGACTGACATCCTTTTCTTTTTCTTCATCAATCAACCCTGGCGCTTCCCCATAAGCTGTTTCATAACTTGCAATGATTTCTTCTTGCATTCGAAAAATCTGTTGAAGTTTTTTATATTTATTTTCCCAATGATCAAGTTCTCTTTGCAAGCGAAGAATATCTTTTTCATTCCCTTGACTAATAGTTTTCCCCATCTTTCTATTTATAAATATTCTCTGTTTTTCTTTATACTAACAGACCTTTCTAAAAATTAAAATGGCTTTCCTATTCCTACTGTTTTCTGAAAATTATCCATAAAATATCATAAAAAGAGACAAATTATGTTAAAATAAGAAAAAAATATAATAGTTGAAGGTGAATAAAAAATGGATACTTCATTTCATGAAGGTCGTACAATTGGGCTATTTTTATCCTTTATTGGTGGAGCGATGGATAGTTATACGTATATTCAATATAACGCATTTGCTTCAGCCCAGACTGGTAATATTGTCTTAGCAATCATCCAGGCTTTCAATGGAGAATGGCTGAGTGTCGGTAAAAAACTTCTCTCTACGGTCTTCTTTTTTTGGGGGGATTTTACTAACAAAATTTTTAATAGATTATTTTAAAAAAAGAGAAAAACATTTTTGGCGTCTATTGATTCTCTATTACGAAGCCTTGGTTTTTTTCTTAGTAAGTCTTTCACCTATTAACATGCATCCTGCAATCGTAACGCTCATGATTGCATTTACAGCAGCTATCCAATGGGTATCTTTTGATAAAATTGATGGGCGTGCTTATACAAATCTGTTTACCACAGGAAACTTAAAAGGTGTTGCAACAAATTTATATGATTATTGTGTAAGCAAAAACAGAGCTGATTTTGATCGTTTGTTTCATTTCTTAGCAGTTGTCTTGGCTTTTATTAGCGGTGCCATTATTTTAGTCTTCTGCCATCATCTCTTTGGTCGTTCTTCTATTTTATTAATTGCTTCTTTATTTTTGACTATGGCAATTATACAAAGTATCCAAGTATGGTGGTTTTATAAACATCATAAGATAATATTAAAAAAGTAATAACTAAATAAAAAATGAATGATGTAACCTTTTCAAGTATACGAACAAAAACTAGCTTCTTACTTATTTTAACAATAAATGCAGACTGATTTTTAAATATGAGTGTATATAAAAACCAGTCTGGTTGCTTTTTTCCCATTTATATATGCTCATTCTGTTAACGCACTTGATTTACGAACGACAAGTTGCCAATGCAAATTATGAGCAGTCTCATTGTCTTCAATCGCACATTTAGTTACACGAATCATTACACTATTTTCATAGATTTTTTCGATTTCCCCTTTGACAGGTGCACCAAATAAATCAGAAACAAAAGCGCATGTTTCACCTACTTCAAATAGTTGTACGTTTTCCATATTAAATCCCTCCAATATTTTAATAACAATAAATATTTAACATAAAACAAACGAAAGAACACAAGTAACTCATAAAATGGGCTTTTGACATCACAATCGTTCATTTTTTTCCCTACTACTTTAAAAATACAAAAAAAATATTTTTTAGTTGGATTTTTGTGATATTTTTACGATTTTGATGTCAAAACGACTTTTTATGAAGGAAAATAACATATTTATGGATTTTGACATAAAATCATAAGCGGAGGTATGTTTGATGAAAAATAAAGTGGTGAATAAAACATTAGAAACATTATTCAGTGGTGAAAAAGCAGAAGATGAACTCGTTTATCTCAAAGTAAAATTTGCTCTTGAAGTATTAATAAACAACCTTGGTAAATTGGTTGTGGTTTTAGCATTTGCTTTAGCAACAGGAACTTGGGCTGAAACAGGAATAACCTTTCTTTCTTATATTTGTATCCGTAGATATGCGTATGGTCTTCACTCTGATTCTGAATTTGTTTGTTTACTATGGACGTTACTTTATTTATGGGGCGTTCCCCTTTTGATGAAACATTTCGATATAACTTTCTCTTCCCCGGTGAAGGTCATATCATTGATCATTTGTTTCTTATTGTTGCTTTGCTATGGCTCAAGAGGTACAGCAATCAATCCCATTGAACCCGAAAAACGCCCTCCATTGTTAAAGAAATCAATTTTTATGTTTCTTATATTTACAATAACTATTTTATTTTTCGCTAATTCTTACTTTTCTACTTACTTGCTTCTCGGAGTTATTTTAGAAATAGCTACGCTGCTTCCAATAACAAATTATATAATGAATCTTGGAGGAATTTTTTATGAAAAAAACAATCATTAAACAATTAACTAATTTGTCTGACTTTTTTGTATCTGGATGCTGCTTTGGTATGAGTTCAGAATTTAAAATTCCTGAAAAATTAAAAAAATAATTCAATAAATATGCTATAATTTGGTAAAAATCAATGGGAGCTGTACATTATGTTTTTGTGGTCCATAGCATTGCAATATTTGATTTATACAAATTGTGTGTTACTCATTGAGCACCAAATTAAAAAGAAATGCTTATTTATAAGTACAATTCTATTAACTTGTGTTTTCCTAGGATTTATTTATCCTATTTTAGGAATATTCACTGCTTTAATTGCTATTGGTATGCTGATGCTGACTTTTTTCTTCTTTTCGTCTTCTAGACAAAACTTGATTTACGCACTTCCTTGGGGATTGCTAACATCACTTTTAGGAGATCATCTGACTAGCATCAGCGATTTTTTTATTTTAAAATCAACCTTAATCGAACCCGGTGATTCTCTACAATATTTGCATATTATTGTATCTGCGATATTATCCGCTTTACTCGCTTTCAGTTTTAAAAAAGCCTTAAAAAAATTTCGTGGATTTGATCGTCGGATGATCGGAACAATTGGTACACTGATGCTGTTTACTTATTATGTCATTATCTTCTATACTCGTTTTTCTGGTGAAACGACTAAAATCTTAACACTGAACACCGGCTTTTTCATCCTATACATCTTAGGTGGCGTATTTATTCTTATTTATTACTGGAAATTTATTACTGGAAAATTTCAAAGAAGAAAATGGATGATCAATTACTCGAACATATAATGCAACTGCAACAAGATTATATTCGCGACTTGGAAAAAAATTACCAAGATCTTAGAGAATTCAAACATGATTATCAAAATTTACTTTTTTCAATGAATAGTTACCTCGTTGAAGGAGACATCGAAGGGTTACGTAAATATTATAATCAAACTATTTTACCAACGCACCAAATGATGGATCTTTTTCCAGCCAATCTTAGTCTTTTGGATAAAATACAAATTCCAGAAATCAGGAGCTTATTATCTTTAAAATTGATGATGGCACAAGAAAAAGGATTATCGGTCAAACTCGTGGTGCCTGAAGAAATCACCTTAAAGAAAAAACAGATCGTCAATCTCGTTCGTATGTTAGGGATTATTTTGGACAATGCAATTGAGGGCGCTTCAATTACTAAGAAAAAGAAAATTGAATTACTGGTATTAAAAAAGAAAAATTCCGTAATCATCCGAGTAATTAATACAACAATGAATACACTTCCTTTAAATATATTAAAGCAAAAAAGTTTTTCAACAAAAACTGATCCTAAAAATGAAGGTCTCGGTTTATTCATTTTAGATGAGCTAACTAAGACAAACCCCTATATTTTTCTTGAGACATCGATTGAGAATCAGCGTTTTTCTCAAACA
Organism: Enterococcus lacertideformus; assembly: GCA_015680865.1. GTDB lineage: Bacteria > Bacillota > Bacilli > Lactobacillales > Enterococcaceae > Enterococcus_B > Enterococcus_B lacertideformus. The sequence goes on from JADAKE010000005.1 coordinate 6,904, forward strand.
ATCTATATACAAACAAAATAAAGGAGTATTCGTATGATTCCAATTTATATTTGCGAAGATGACACGAAGCAACTAGAAGTAATTTCAGCTGTGATCAAAAATCGTATTATGATTGAAAATTTAGACAGTTACGTCCACCTATCAACTTCTGATCCTATCGAGCTTCTTCAAGCAGCTAAAGTACGAACCTCATCTTTTGGTATTTATTTTTTAGATATTGAATTAAAAGACAGCGATCTAGATGGAATCATGATGGGAAAGCATGTAAGAGACCTTGATCCATTAGGAAAAATTATTTACGTTACTTCCCATACTGTGATCTATCACTTTCTATTTTAAAGAGCAATATCGAACCAACAGACTATATTATCAAAGAAGATATTTTTGATTTAAAAGAAAATGTTGAACGTATTTTGAGCAAGATTTTTGAAGATGTCCAAAACACGCCATTACAAAAAGATATTTTCAAAATTGAATTCAACGATGAAATAAAGTTTTTACCAATTAAGGATATACAGTATTTTTCTACTTCTCCAGGAACGCCACATAAATTAGAGGTTCATTTAACCCATGCTCAGATGCAGTTCTACGATAAAATCAAAGAAATCGAAAAAATGAACCAGCACTTTATCCGTTGCCATAAATCATACGTGATCAATACACAAAATGTGCGTACGATCAATAAAAAAACTAGAGAAATCACTCTAGCCAATGGCGAAGTAATCCCGGCGTCTGTACGTGGATTAAAAAAACTGATTTCGTAACTCTCCCCCTAAAACAAACAAAAAAACGAGCAAAACATAACTGTTTGTTTGCTCGTTTTTTAGACTTTATCCCTGTTCTTATAAATACAAAATCCATTTTGAGAAATTTCATTGCCTTTCATTTCCTAAACAGAGATAAAAATGAATTAAATCAGTTGATACTATAATTTATATAAATAGTGCAATTAAGTAGGAGTATTTTTCATCAATATCTGTCAAGATTATAAATGATAAATCCATAGCGAATTGCCAGTGTCTTTAATCTTCCGTTTTGATTCTCTCCATAACTCCCCGTATCATTTGTCGTGTTATGTTTACATATACATAACACAAAACAATTTATCTGATCATCTATCTTTGATAAAAAATCCTATTCTAAGCCAATAAAATTTCTATTTTACAACTGTTAACTTATAGTTTATACTTGACAATATAGGATTTATCATTCATCCTACTGAATAATTATCATAATAAACAAATAGGAGTATACGAATGAAAAAAAACATTATTATCTATTATTACTATTTGGAATAACAGTCTATTCGTTATTTTATTTCTCAACTACTACTGTAGTAGCAGACTATAACAATCAAATGGGTAATATAAAAATCACTATTACTGGGAAAACCATTGATGAAACCATCTCTAACAAAGTATACGAGATAGCAAATGCTTCTTTTGAAGTACCTGATCATACAGAACCGGGAAAAGAATACACCATTAATTATTGGAATATGCATTCCTTAAGCTTTTCAAATTCAAGTGGTGGTTTAATTCCGCTCTCTGAATCGGGAATCACCTTAGACCTAAACGCAACAAAAGTGATTGATGAAACAGGAAAAGATTGGACTGCTTTTTTTAATCTGCAAGAGAATGGTTCTTCCAGGCTTACCTCTTTTCCAGAAGAATTTTACGGACATACCTACACGATAAAATTTTTTGGTAGTATTGAACACCCTAAAAATTATTCCAACTATATCAAAGACGGTTATGTATGCTTTCCTAATATATATTTCCGATTGTCCTCCACTCAATCAGGTTATAATAGTATTACTGGGGACTATTTCTTTCGAACGGATCAATACATAAAATTTTTAGTATATACAGTAGATGCGAATTACATAGATGAAAACAACAATAAATTAATTGATTCGATCGTATATGGTGGCTATAGTGGCGATACTTACCAAACACTTCCAAAAGAAATACCCGGTTATCATCTAATTGAGACCGTGGGAAATCCAAATGGTGAATTTACGAAGGAGCCAATAACAGTTAATTATGTTTACCGTCAAGATCTTTATACGATAAACGCCCGAGATTCGACAATCTACGTTGGCGAGAATTGGCAGCCAGAGGACAATTTTATTTCCGCAACGAATATCGATGGGCAGGCCATCTCATTTGAGGATCCAGCAATAAGTATAGAAGGCTCTGTTGATACTGCTACTCCTGGCGTTTATCCTGTGATTTATAAAAATCACACTGCTCAAAAAAAAATAACTGTAACCGTCAAGAAAAGACCACTGATACTAAAGGTCCCCGACACAGTAAATTTTGGAAGGATAAAGTTAGGAAGTCAAGCCTTGCTTTTTTGGCCTAGCGAAAATATTGTTGCTGTCCAAGACGAAGCAAATACTAGCTGGAACCTCAGTGTTAAATTAGCTTCAACGACTTTACCTGACTTTGCGAACTTTATAAAATTCAACGGCAATACTTTATCTGCGGAAGTACAACCAATCGCTTCTGGCACAGGGAACACCATAGTAAGCAATCAAAACCAAAATGAGACATTTATTTATGTTGATTATACACAAGCAACTGCGCTTAGAGCGGATCAAGCCGTCCTTGAGTGGACGTTAACCCCTTCAACGAAAGGAGTGATGGAATGATGAAAAAAACTTTCTTGTTTGTCATTTGCTTTAGTGGACTGTTGATCCTATCTTCTTTCCCGCAAACGGTACTAGCAGACGCCCCCCACTCGCAAGTGACAGGAACTTTAATTGCTCCTACGCATGCTTATTCAAATCAAGAAGAAACACCTAACGAAGCAGCAAAAATAAAGGAACTCCCTAAAACAGGAGCAAAAAACCGATTTTCACTTAGTATCACAGGAAGTTTAGTTGTCCTATTAAGTGGGCTCGGCTGGCATTTTAAAAAGAAAGTGGAGGAGTTAGATGGCTAAGAAATATACATGTTTGTTTATTGGAGCTTGTTTGAGTTTCTTCTTGATCGCTAGTCCAATAACTTTTGCAGATACAACAACTTCAACAGTCACTGGTGAAATTATCTCAGGAGAGTTTTCAATGACTATGCCTAATGATTTGAACTTTCAAGCAACATTGAATGGGCAGAAACAAGCCCTTGATTTACAGCCGATCAAAACCAAGATAACTGATTATCGTGGGCAAAAAGAGGGTTGGCAGTTAACAGTTAAGTCTCCAAATTTTGAGACTTATGCTCAAAATTATCAACTGATCATCAATGATCAATCAATTTCTCACAATGAAAGCATAGTTTATAAACAAATCAGTCAATCACTGATTAAGGAAATTAGCTTACCGGTGCAGGTAGAAGTTTTAGCCAGTGCAAAGGCTGGTTCTTACAGCGTGGATTTAGAATGGAATTTACAACCAACTATAAATATAAAGGAGTAAAAAAGATGAAAAAGATGAGTTTATTTATTTTATTATGCGGAGGAATTCTCATTACTTCAACAAAAGCAGTCACTGTACATGCGGATGATTCAATGGTAGGAACTACTTCCGTAACTTCAGAAGTGGTAAGAGGAGATGTCATTTTAAAAATGGACTCGGCTATCAACTTCGGTCAAAAACCATTAAGTGCCGTTGTTGATTTTGGTTCAAAAGAAATGAACTATACGGTAACAGATTATTCGGGTGATACGGATGGATTTATGATTACTGCCAAATTAACTGATGCAGATCCAAAACGTTCTTTAACAATTGGTGATGTGGAGTTATCTACTACAGCTGCTCCCATTGTCACAAAAGAAGTAAATGTGGTTGGAGAAAACAGTGAGAAAGTAACCGCAACTTTAAAATACACTGGACTTGAAAAAATCCAAACCTATACTTCAACCATTGAATGGATGCTAACAAAAGGAACAAGTCAAATTGCCGAATAAAAACTGGATTGGTTAGGAGAAGTACTCCTTCTTTTCAGTTGAAAGAGAGATTAACATGAGAAAAATGATTACTTTACTAGTTGTTTTGGTTATCGGATTCATTGGATATAACGTATCAGCTGATACTACGAATAGCTTGCAAGGAACCTATTCAGTGTCTCCTATCTTTTCTGAACATCAAACACCGGGCATTAACAGCTTTTTTGATATAAGATGGTCTCCTTCTGTCACAGAGAAATTCGGGCTCCTGATTACCAACAATAGTAATAAAACACAAATCTATGAAATTCAAGTCAACAAAGCACGAACAAATAAAAATGGCATTATCGATTATTCTGATCAAACGCCGTAAATACAAACAGCAAAGTATAAACTAACGGAAATGATCGAAATACCTAATGAAGTGACTGTTGCTTCAGGACATAGTCAAAAAATTGAAGGCACCTTAACTTTTCCTGAACCTTCATTTAACGGACTATTAACGGCGGGATTACATATCTCAGAAAAAAAATCAAAAGAAACAGAATCAGCGATTGCAAATACTGTTTCCTACAATCTTCCATTTATTGTTCGTGGGAATATTGACATCCGCCCTAAAGCAGAGATTACCTTTGAAAAATTATCGATTGAGGACGATTTAAGCACTCAAAGTAGTTTGAATATTTTCCTATCCAATAAAGAAGCTACATTATTAAAAGAAAGTGATTTTACAGCTGAAATAAAGGATAAGAATGGTAAAACTCTCTTAAAAAAATCATCTAAGCTCGATATAACACCGGAAACATCTTTTATTTATCCAATAAAATTACCGGAAAAAATAGATGCTGGCGATTATCAATTGGTGTTAAAAGTAAAACATCGAACAGATAAATGGAATTTTAAAAAATCCTTTCAGATCACAAATCAGGCATCGAAAGAAATTTACCAAAAAAAACATAGAAAAGAGCGCTCTTGGTTAATTTATGGTCTATTCGCCCTTGCTTTTCTCTTTATAGGTTTCTTTCTTTGGACTTTTAAAAAAAGAAAAGCAAGCAAGCGAAACAAGCACCTAGAGCAACACAGCAGGCTCAGTCGGGTAGAAAAACGAAAAAGACGATACAAATAACGAATAGATCATTTCCAATTCTTTAATGAAACTTTCAAAAACATAAAATTATCACTTAACAAGATTTAAGACATCTGTCTTTTTCCTTATAATTACACATTTAGTTAAATAAGGCATCTAACATCGAAATAAAAGAGGAAGTTCTGAATTAAACTTCTTCGAAAAATAAGCTGAGAATCAGAAGGTAAGTGATTTTTCTGATTCTTAGCTTATTTCTATAGAATTAATATTTCTAGCCTAAACTCTTTTATAGACAACTGCTGAACGGTATCATTTTCATTTTATTGCTACTTCCGTCTATAATAAAATAGATCATTTCTTTGTTTCTATTACAAGTAAGAAACATCAGCTTATGCTTACTTGTATCAATTGAAAATCAAAAGATTTCGCTTATGAAAGGAGTAATAAAATGGAAAATCATTCGAAAGACCAGTCACGGCTGATTCGCTTTTTAGGAGGTACCACTTCTTATTATGTACTTGGTTTATTAATCATGTTCGCCTTAGTCGTCTATTTTTTTCAGAAAATCGGTTTTATTTTCAAACCTTTTTTTGTCATTTTTGCAACAACTCTTGCCCCAGTATTATTTGCATTAATTTTATATTATTTATTAGATCCGATAATTAAAAAACTAAGTCAACTATTGTCTAGGAATTTATCTGTTACCATTGTTTATGTTATTATTCTACTTTTAATTGGTTTGGGGAGTATTTGGCTGATTCCTTTTTTAGAACAACAAGCGAAAATGCTGATTGCTAGTTTTCCGGATTTGTTCAATGATTTTTTACAAACCTTGAAAAGCTTTTTAGCTCAGACACCTTTTGCTAATACATTCGATCAATTTTTTTCATCTATTAACGATTGGACAACAAATTTTACCTCTTTTATTGGAAATTATTGGAAGAGCGGTGCACAAAGTATCGGTAATATTTTCTCTGCCGTTACTTCGACCTTCATTACTTTATTTACAGGCCCTATCATTGCCTTTTTCTTGTTAAGAGATCCGCACAAATTCTATGATTCAATTTTAGGGATTATTCCACCAAAATTTCGAACGGATTTTCGAACCTTAACAAAAATTGCCAATCAGCAATTAGGAGATTTCTTAAAAGGGCAAATTATCGCCTCTTTTATCTTAGGAGCGATATACTGGGTCATATTTTTATTGATTGGGTTAGAATTTGCTAGTATTCTCGCAATTGCAGCTGGAATTTTATGTATCATTCCTTATATTGGGCCATTTATCGCCTTCTTTCCTGGTCTATTTATCGCTTTTCAAGATTCTACTTTTATGGCGATTAAATTTGTACTTGTTTGGTTTGTCGTCCAGTTACTTCATGGAGATTTAGTGATTCCTCGTGTAATGGGCAATCGGCTACAAGTCCATCCCATCACCATCTTGATTGTTTTACTAGTTATGGGCGACTTATTAGGACTAATGGGTGTAATTTTCGGTATTCCAATCTACACATTGATTAAGTTATTTGTTGTTTTTACTTTTAAAAAATTCAAACAACGATACAACAAATATTACGGAGACCAAGGCGTCTATCAAAAAGCCGATTTTTCAGAAAAAGAGTATTTCGAAAAAGATTAACTAAGAGATTATAAAAGCATCTTTTAACTCCGTGGATAATAAGAAAAAATTTAGGCTTATTTCAAGGAGTTGATGCTTGGGTTAGAGGTTGTGCACAGCATGCCCTGCTTCAAGAATTAAGAACGAAAAATTGAAAACAGCTTTTCATGTTTTTGAATTTTCTGAGCCCAATTCCGCAGAAGCAATGTTGGGAATACCGTTTAAAAAACATACTAAGATTAGTGAGTATAGTGAGAGTGAAAGGAAGTTCGAACATGACCTCATGGACCTCGAGTCCGAATCAAAAAACGAGCTCCTTCACTGTCATTGTAGAATCTGTTTTAATTATGTTAGAACTTCGAGTCCGGGTAAAGGAAAGTCGCATCGGAATGAATCGGTGAAGGTCTTTCAATCAAATAATAAAGGAGAAGTCGCCCGTCATTTATTTTTGCTTTTGACGTATCTAAAAGTGAAAGTTATACTTTACCATGATCCTCACTGTCTATCAGAAGGGAAAGTCTCTCACAATCAAGAAGGTTTCCGCCAGTTACTTGAAGAAATCACCGCACTTCCAGAAACACCTGAAATTGTTTTGAATACATTTTTTATTGAATCAAAAGTCCTATTGCTTGATAAGGTTTAAGTTCTAGTTCTTTTTGTATAACTATACTCGTATAGTTATTGATCAAACATTGCGCCTCAAGAAATTCTTCAGGAAGCATGATGATTGTGTCTTTAGCATAAAAATTAGCGAGGACTAATAATTTTTGTTTATTTAATTGCCGTAAATAACTATACACTTGTTGGTGACTTGCTTCATAAGCTTGGTAGTCTCCTAAGGCTATCACTGGATATTGCTTGCGTAACTGAATCAATTTTTTATAATACGCCAAAATCGATTGTTTAGTAGAGCACTCTTTTTCAACGTTAATCTCTTCATATTTTGCTGCCAAAGCTAGCCAAGGAGTCCCTGTAGTAAAACCACCTTTTTCATCTCCTGTCCATTGCATAGGTGTTCGTGAGTTGTCTCTTGATTTCGCTTTAATCCGACGGAATGCTTCTTTTTCAGACATCCCTTGACTAATCAGTCCTTGATAAGCATTCAAGCTTTCTACATCTACATATTGATCAATATGATCAAAATCAGGATCAATCATTCCAATTTCTTCACCCATATAAATATAAGGAGTTCCACGATTCAAATGGATCATTGTCGCTAACATTTTTGCCCCTTGTTCACGGTAATTCGTAATATCAATAAAACGATTAAGCGCACGTGGTTGATCATGATTATTCAGGAATAAAGCATTCCAACCATTCCCTTTACTCATCTCTTCGCCCCAAGTATGGAACAAGTCCTTCAGCGCTTCGAAGTCAAAAGGTGGTGTACTCCACTTATTGTTATTTTCATAATCAACTTTTAAATGATGAAAATTAAAAACCATAGAAAGCTCATTACGACTAGGCTCGGTATACAAAATACAATTTTCAATCGTCGTGGAGCTCATTTCTCCGACTGTAATGATTTCAGGATCTTGACCAAATGTTTCTTTATTTAAACGCTGAAGATAGTTGTGTGTGATCGGTTTATCCGTATATTCTGCTTTTCCTTGGTCATCTGAATTATTTTTTAGTTCTTCATCTTTCCCAATGACATTGATCACATCAAAACGAAACCCCTTCACGCCTTTAGCCATCCAAAAGCGAACGACTTTGAATAGCTCCTCTTGAACTGCTTCATTCCGCCAATTTAAATCGGCTTGTGTTTGATCATATAAATGTAAATAGTACTTACCAGTATTTCCAAATGGTGACCAAGCGTTGCCACCAAATTTAGAAATCCAATCCGTTGGTTCATCTCTCAAAATAAAGAAATTTTGATAAAAATCGTCACCTGCTAAGGCTTTTTGAAACCATTCATGTTCAATGGATACATGATTAAACACCATATCAAGCATAATTTCTATCTGATAGCTCTTTGCCTGTGTCACTAAATCTTCAAACTCTTCCATCGTTCCAAAAATCGGATCAATCGCTACATAATCTGAAATATCATACCCATTATCCTTTTGCGGACTCGGATAGATAGGATTCAGCCATATCATATCAATCCCTAATTCGTGCAAATAGGGTAATTTCTCTTTAATTCCCTTTAAATCGCCAATTCCATCGCCATTACTATCACGATAAGATTTAGGATAAATTTGATAAATCACTTTATTATTAAATGACAAATCCATTCGCCTCCGATCAAATACTTTCCAAACTTATATATACAAGTTATCAAAAATTATTATAACGGAAAAGGAAGCGTTTGTAAATCTTTGTATGAGTTTGAGAAAGCATCATTTAACTCAGATGATCTGCTATCAATTTCTCCATATTTTTTAGATGGAAGCTACTTGTTTTGTTTCTCATTGAACATAAAAACTTGTTCCTAAACCAGCTGTTTTTATATAGTCAAAATCATAAATATTGATCTTTATATAATTGCTAAGTAAATTTTTTATATCAACAATATTTGTATCTTTTACTAGAAAGTTAGTGAGACATTCCTTATTAGGATTGTGTGGATAATTTCCTGATTTTAATAATTTATTTTTTATTGTTTGTAGAAATAACTTTTAGTGTATCTTTTACCGTAAAATGATATTGAGAAATATTTGAATTGGTTTCTCTAGATATCAATGAGAGTTCTTTAACTAAATCATCAAAGTTTACATTAAAAAAGTACGTGATCTGTACCTCTTTTGTATCTCTATAAAGTAAATTTTTTATATCAAATCTATTAAAATAACTAAAAAACTAGCGTGAGAGAATTCACGCTAGAATGAAGTTTAACTTTTGAGAATTACCACAATTTCTTCTCACTTCTTTACTCATTTGATTTTAAAGCATCAATCATGTTGATTTTTTTTAACTTTAAGTGTGTAACAATCATAACGACGATCGTAAAAACGATCGTTAGAGTAGCTGAAAGTACATAGGCTTTCCACGTAATCACTAAGGGAAATATGACCGTCTCCATGGAGGCTTGTTGTAAAATAAAGTCAGTTAATACATAGCCTACTCCAAAACCAAAAACAATACCGAGTAAGGTAAAAATAATGTTTTCTCGAACAATGTACATCGTTACTTCTTTATCAAAAAAGCCTAACACTTTAATCGTCGATAATTCTCTTATACGTTCAGAAATATTGATATTAGTCAAGTTATATAACACAATAAAAGCCAGCAATCCCGATAAGACAACAAAAATCAAAACTACCGAATCTAAGTTGGCTAATGACTCTTCTTGTGTTTCTATTTGTTTAGAGACAAATGACGTGTTCATCACCGCATCGGTTGCTAGTAACTTTTCAGATAAGTCATTTTCTTGTTTTTTATTCATCCTATCCGACTGGACTAAATAGGCGTTGGTTGTTGCTTCATTTCCTGAAACTTCTTCATAGTAGGCAGGACTCAAATAAATAAAATTCCCTAGATAGTTTTGAACAATGACTTTTACAGTGACCTTCCATTCTTTTTCATCTTCTGTGTATAACGAAACAGTATCTCCTTCTGATAAGTCAAATAGCTCTGCAGCTTTTTTAGTGATTGCAATTCCATGATCTGGTAAGTCCAACTTAGAGCTGTTTTGTGAAATCAAGTAGATGAATGGCGATAATTGCGCTTCGTCTTTCGGCACAATCATTGTTAAGTTTTGTGTTGCTTGTCCTTTTTGACGCAGTTCCATCGTTTGCATGTTTACTGCTAAAAAATCCCTTATTTTTGGATCCTTTTCTAACGTTTGTTTCACCTTTTTTCCACTTTGATCCGTGTTCTTATCAGCTATTACGATTGCTTGATAGTTCGTAATGGGACCAAATTGTTTATCCGAAACAGAACTTAAAGAATCTTTTAATCCTACACCAGCGACCATCAACCCTGCACATCCTGCAATACCAATAATAGCCATGAACATCCTTGATTTATAACGGAACAAATTTCGATAACTGATTTTTTGGTTAAAGCTTAAGCGAGACCAAAGGGGCGTTAGGTATTCCAATAGAATCCTTTTCCCAGGTTTTGGTGCTTTAGGTTGAAGGAGCGCTGCAGGACGTTCCTTTAAATCTTTAAATAAAACGAGCATCGCTGCGCCAAATGCAGCAATAAAGAACGCAATTGCTGCTTGTAGAATGGGACCCCAATCATAGAAAATAACTACCGAACCAACGTCATAGCGTTCATTAGATAATTCAAAAATGATTCTAGGTAATAAATTTGTGCCCAAAACTGTGCCTAAGAAAATGCCCAGACCTGAAGCCAAGCTTGCATAAATCGCATATTTTTTTGCGATTTCTAACTTAGTGTAACCTAATGCCTTTAAAATACCTATTTCTCGTCGATTTTCTTCGACCATCCGTGTCATTGTCGTAAAAGTAATCAATGCAGCAATAAAGAAGAAAAAGACTGGAAAGACATTCGCAATTGCTGCAATTCGTTCGGCTAAATCACCAAACTCTTGAAAGCCAACATTATCTGTACGTCCTTGAAAACGATAAGTTGGTCTTTCCAAACGATCAATTTTTTCTTCATTTCCTTTTATTTCCGTTTGTGCTTTACTTAATTTTTCTTGCTGTACAGCCAATTGTTTTTCTTGTCCTGCTAATTGTGCTTGTTGGGCAGAGAGCTCGCTCATTGCAAGTTTACGTTGTGTTTCAGGTAATTGTTCGATACTGACAGTTTGTTGTGCTAATTGTGATTTTGCTGCTTCAAGTTGGTTCTGTGCCACATCGATTTGTGCTTGTCCTGTCAGTACCTTTTGTTTGGCTGACTGTAAAGATTCCGATGCTTGTTTCTTTAGTTCTTCCAAACGAGCGTCTGCTCTGCCTTGGAAGATTTTTTCAACAGCTGTTTGATTTTGAGACATTTTTTCTTGGTATTCTTTACTATAAGTATCAAAAGAATCAACATTTTTAAACGTCAGATAAATGACTGACTGGATATCTGTTTTAAATTCTTCTTCAGGTAAATAGACAAAATAATCGACTGTCCCATTCCCGACATTTGCATATCCACGTTCTAAATTGTTGATAAACAACGGCGAACGAACAAAACCAGTGATCTTATAGGTTGTTTGTTTGATATCATCCGCATCTATAGTATAAGTAGAGCCAATTTTATAGCCTAATTTTTTTGCTTTTTCGTCTAATACGAGTTCATCCTTATTCTTAGGCAACCGGCCATCGACCACTTCTAAAAGATTTTGTTTTGTAGATACATCATAAGAGAAAATTTGTACGACTTCATTTTTATTGGGGTTTGAATAGTAAAATTGTTTACTAGTTGCTATTTGTACATCTGGAATTTCTTTTACTTGTGCAATATCCTCTTCCGTCAAACCAGCAGTTGAAATGATTTGCAGATCCGAGAGATTTCCTTTTTTAACATATTGATCCATTGTTTTTTGCATGACTGGACCGGCTGTTTTGACACCAACGAATAACAAAGTACCCAGCGTGATGATCAAAACGATCGCAATAAATCGTCCTTTCGATTGGCGTATTTCTCGGAAACTTGCTTTAAGATAAGTTTTTGTTTTCATGGGTTCCTCCTTACCACACAATCTCATCAATGGTTGAAGGATGATCATTTGTTTCAATTGAACGAACCTTTGCATCATTAATATGAATGACACGATCCGCAATCGGTGCTAAAGCAGAATTATGCGTAATGATTAAAACGGTGTTCCCATGTTCTCTACTTGCATTTTGCAACAACTTCAACACCTGCTTACCTGTTTCAAAATCTAGTGCACCAGTTGGTTCATCACACAAAAGCAATTTAGGATTTTTAGCCAATGCTCGAGCAATCGATACCCGTTGCTGTTCTCCACCTGATAATTGTGAAGGGAAATTGTTCAAACGGTGAGCAAGGCCTACTTGAGTTAGGACTTCTACAGGATCTAAAGCATCTGGCGAGACTTCTGTTGCTAATTCCACATTCTCTTTGGCTGTCAAATTAGGAACTAAATTATAAAATTGAAAAACAAAGCCAACACCTGTCCGACGGTACGCAGTTAATTGCTTATCATTAAATTTCGCAATATCCGTGTTGTCAATGATAATTTGTCCTTCATCTGGTTTGTCCATCCCACCTAATATATTCAAAACCGTTGATTTACCTGCGCCACTTGGTCCAAGGATAATCACGAGCTCCCCCTTTTTAATTGAAAAAGAAACATTATCATTTGCGGTGATCGTTGTCTCACCCATTTTATATCGTTTACATTCATTTATTACTTCCACATATCCCATGATTATTCTCCTGTCTCCCTCTCTTTTCAAATACGCATTTTTCTTATTTTATTTTACCATTGAAATGTTTCAGGCTAAAGAAATGATTAATTATTCATTGACAAATATAGAAAATATGTTTTACTTACATGGAAAAACATATCTAATATGAAAGAAGGCAAACAATGACTATCACAAAATCTCCCATCCACATGGAATTAGCTAAAACCGCTTTTCTTCCAGTGAATTTGCAAAAAGGAATCCTTCATAGTGGGCATTTATATCCCCACGATTCTACAACGATTATTTCAAATAATACAAATATTGACAGACAATTAAAAAATACAGCTGCTTGGAATGTATTAATAAACGTTGATATTACTAGTTTTCAGTACTTAAGTACCAAAAACGATCGTTCATTTTCAACTACATCACTATCTAGCCCTAAAGAATTTACTGAGCTATTACTCGAACCAATACTTATTGATGCTAAGAATACTCTTAAAATCACGAAACATAACCCAAGCGCCTTTTTTGGTACTTCCTTAGATTTGCAACTACGCCGACGAAACATAGATACCCTCATTTTATCTGGTGTAGCCCACATCAAATGGCGTATATGCAACCGCCTTAGATGCTTTTCAGCATGGTTATCATGTGATTGTGATTGAAGATGGGTGTGGGGATCGAGACCAAGAATTACATCAGCTTTTTTTTGAAAAAATATTTCCTAAAACGACACGAGTACGTTCAACAAAAGAGATCCTCCAAGTAATAAAAGAAGCAAAATAATTATTTGTGAGCATTGTTTTTTTCATTTACTTTGCTTATTTTTCATGGGAAAATAAGTGTACTAGTTAGATAGGAGTATCAGAATGAAAAAAAAGAAAATAACAATTAAATACGTGGCAAAACATTCTGGTGTCTCAATCGCCACTGTCTCGCTAATTTTAAATGGCAATCAAGAGAAATTCAGCCCTAAAACAGTAGAAAAAGTAATAGCTTCAAAAGAGACCTTAGGCTATCAACCTGATTATTTGGCTCGTCAAATGATTACAAAAGAAACCAAAACGATTGGCGTACTTGTACCCGACATCACCAATCCTTTTTTAAACACTTTGATGCGTGGTATTGATGATGTTTTGTACCAACAAAATTTTGTGACCATTTTATGTAATGCCGATTCAGATCATCAAAAAGAAATTGAATATCTATTTGAGTTGACACGTAGAGGAGTAGATGGGTTTATTATTGCCACTTCGGCAGTTTCTACTTCAGCCATCAATGAAAATTTAAAAAAACAAAACCGCCCTTTTATCGTTTTAGATCAGAAAAAATCAGAAGGTTTTAGTGATTGTGTACGAACAGATGATTTCCGTGGCGGCTATCTTGCGGGTACTAACTTACTGACTCTAGGTCATCAATTGATTGCTCTTGTTTATCCAGAAGATCCACCTGAAAATGTGTATCGCCGAATTGAAGGATTCAAACATGCGTTAGACTTTTACCAACTACCCCATAAAAATTTATTATTGCTTCCAACTCATTTTTCCAAAGAAGGCGGATATCAAGTCGTTCCTCAAATGCTTCAGTCATCCGCAACGGCAATTTTTGCTTTAAATGATGAACTCGCTTTTGGACTTTATCGCGGACTTGAAGAACATGATAAAAAGATTCCTGAAGATTACAGTATTATTGGCTACGATAATGTAGACATGTGTGAATACGTCAAGCCTAAATTAACGACGATCGCCCAGCCAATTTTTGAATTAGGTCAGTCTACTGCTCGGCTATTATTAGAACGTATCCAAGCGCCTAAAAAAGAATGGGTCGAAAAATTATTACCTGTAAGATTAGAAAAAAGAAGCTCTACACGACCTATAAGAAGAAACAATGACTAAAATATGAAGAAAAAACTAAAACATGATGAATGATTTTTTATGTTTTAGTTTTTTTTTATTTTTTACGGTCGTTATTTTTATAAATATTTTGTAGAAATCTCCAACCTCTGGTACAATTTAAGTAGTATAACCATTTCCCCCAAATTTGTTTCCCCCAACAAATTAATGGCATGCACGAAACTTAACTATTCAAGCAAAGCAACTTAATAAACTAAGAGACTTAGCTTATAATCAACGAATTGAAAATATTTGTCATGGCTTAATATCTATGAATAAAAATATACATCACAGAATGGGTCATACAAAAGGAAAAAAGGAGTACCTTAATATGAACAAAAATAAAGCAATACGCCTGCTCGCCACATCTTGGCTGATTGCTCCAACGATTTTATCGACACAATCTGCTTTTGCAATAGAAAATAAAACCACCACAACAAGTTCACTTGTTGCAGGGAATAATCTAGCTGATTCGACCAATGCAACGACGGATACATCTACTACAGATTCGTCCACGAACGAAACGGAAGGGTCACAAGAAAAACCAGGCGAAGAAGGAACAACACATACGCTTACTGTTAGCTCTTCTTTGTTAGGAAAAATCAAGCTTACGGTAATGAGTGACAACCCAGACGAAGCCAAGGAATTGACGATCCAACCGAATGGGAAAGTGGAAGGATTAAAAGAAGGAACCAAAGTTGCCTATGTCATTACGCCTCTTAAAGATGAAAAATTGGTCTCTTTTGAGGTCAATGGCTTTGAGGTCAATGGCGCACAAGAAGTTAATTACAGTCAAAAATACTTTGTTGTGGGTGTCGCAGACCTGTCTTTGTCTGCTAAATTGGAAGTTCCAACCGCTCCATCAGAGGAGTCACCTATTGAAGATACAACAACTTCCACTGAAAAACCAGCTGGGGATTCCTCAGATTCTTCTCAGTCTTCTAGTTCTAAGCCTGAAGAATCAACAAAACCTAGTACAGGAAAAGATGAAACGACAGATAGTTCAACCAGTCAATCGAAACCATCGTCAAACAACAATTCAACCAATACTAGTAGCTCTTCGAACCAACCAAGCGGTAATAAAAACACAGAAAAACCGGCAGTAATCGAAAATCCTACAAATGATTCTTCTGCCTTTGTGACAAAAACGCCGATCGAAACGACGTTACCGACAAATACGACCGCTGTTCAAAAAGAAATCGTCAAAGAAGCACTCAAATATTTAGGGAGTCCCTACGTTTGGGGAGCAAAAGGACCTAACACTTTTGACTGCTCAGGTTTAACGTATTATGTTTATATGAAAGCTACGGGACATTAAATCGGTGGTTGGACGGGTGAACAGCAGTATGCCGGTACACAAATCCCTGTGAGCCAAGCGCAACCTGGTGATCTAGTTTTCTGGGGACCTTCTTCAGGCATTACTCACCACGTCGGTATTTATATTGGCAATGGACAATTCATCCATTCCCCGCAACCTGGTGATGAAGTTCGCATTACTTCGATTGCTGATTACAAACCAGACTTCGCTGTGCGTGTAAATATTAATGGCTTACCAGCTGCTACAGGCTCATTAACAACCCCGTCTATTTTAGATGGTTTAAATGATTCATTCAACTTTTCCAAAAACCAAACAACTGATCAATTTTTGAAAAAAATTGCTGACAATGCTCAAGAAATTGGTCAAAAAGAAGGAATCTATGCCTCTGTCATGATGGCGCAAGCAATTCTAGAAAGTGGCTCTGGAAACAGTTTACTATCTAGCGAACCTAATTATAATCTTTTTGGTATCAAGGGTTCCTATAAAGGAAAAAGTGTCTCTTTTAGTACTTTAGAACAAGATGTTAGAGGAGCTAACTTCCGAATACAGGCGACCTTCCGTCAATATCCTTCTTACAAAGAAAGCTTAGAAGATTATGCGAAATTAATCAAAAATGGCTTAGCCCACAACAAAGATTTTTATAAACCAACTTGGAAATCAGAAACCACTAGTTACAAAGACGCCACCAAGTATCTTGAAGGACGCTATGCAACAGATAAACAATATTCGAAAAAATTGAATGCCATCATCGATGCTTATGATTTAACAAAGTACGATGAACCGAAAAAAGACAACAACAAAAAGCTTGATGTTAAATGAAGCAAAATATTTGATCGTTCCTGTTGCTTGGAATAAAAATGAGATGTCTCTAGTTGATTTAGATACGACCGCTTTCAAACAAACAACGAAAAAACCTGAATTTCTCTCTACATTGAAAATCCCAAACTTTTGGGAACTATTCTTACATTTATCCGCTAGAGAAATCCCTAAAAAAACTGTTGTTCAAGTAAAAACAGACACGATCCCTTTGTTAAATATCTTGACTATCCATCATACATTCTGGGTATCCTACAGAATGATTTAACAAGAATAGAACAATTCATCGAAAATACTGAACGACGGTCAATCATCCGCATAATACCAAGAAGAAAAGAGAGTGGGACAATAGTCAGAAAAAAGTCTGATTATTGCCCCACTCTCAACGTTTTCTTTCAGTATTCCTTATAAAGGGAATACTTTCTATTTCTCTCTTTTTAAAACGATACCTGTGTATAACCAAACCGTTAAGCTATAGTATACAAAGTACATCACAAAGAAAATCGCAAATGAAATCAATACGTTATCATACGGGTCAACCAATAATGTTTCAAATAATTTTAACCCGAATAAAACATGAATCGCACCTAATAATCCTGGTGCTAAGAATAAAACCCCAATTTCACGTCGAATAGATTGTTTTAGTAATCCTTGTGTAGCACCAATTTTTTTCTAGCATAGTATATCTTCCAATATCACTTTTACTTCCTGAAAGGATCTTGAACATCAAGCAACTTGCTAACATGGCTAAAAAGGCAATTCCTAAGAAGAAGCCCATAAATTCAAGACCAGAGAAAAGACCATTGTATTGTTCATACATTTCATATTTTTGTTCACTACCTATGCCAGCATCTTTTATCTCTGGATTATTTTTCCTATTTTCTTTCACCAAAGTGCTAATCGCATTTAAATTACCATAAAAATCTTTTACTTTAACCAATTGAAGGCTTGTTTCTGGAAGATTTAATTGATTGAACTCACTAGCACTGACTAATTTTACACCTTTTACTTGTTGCATTGGTAATTCATATTTCTTTAATTCTGCTTGTAACCTATCTGATTTAGCCACTTCGGCAGCAGTCGCTGTCATTTCTTGAACATCTATCAAGTTATGATCATCGGCATTCATATACTTAAAAGGATTTTTTTCAAACTCATTATAATTATAATACACATTTTGTCCGTCTTCTTTTTGACTATACACTGCATTTAACGTTGGTTTTAGTTTAGCAATTTGCTCTTGATCCATTTTTTGCGCATTATTCAATGTAAGATCATACGCATTAGAAATATTCGTCATTACGGTGATTTGATTTCTAAAACCTAAACCAACAGTTAATGCCCCTAAAGCTAACGCAAAAAGTATGGCTACCATTGAAAGCATTTGAGTGTAATCGCGAATTCTAAAACTTAGCTGAGATATTGTAAAATTATTCAACTTTTTCAAAGAAATATTTTCTGCTTTCTTCAATAAAATCAAAAAGAAAACAATTACAGAACGAAAAATAAAATATGTTCCTAAACAAATCGTGATCAACGCGATATAAAGCGCAGTAGGTCCTATTGTAAGAATTTCGCTCATTGAACGATACCCCATGCCAAGTAACACGATTCCTAATACCACTTCAAGTAAAAATAAAAACTTGTTCTTTTTCATTCTTGTAGGTGTTTCATCAGCACGAATCAAAGTTAAAATTGGCTTTTTGACAATTGAGAAGGCATTGACAAAAGCAGCTAATAGAAACAAAATAGCAAAAAAGACAATCGTTGTAATCAAAACATTTAAATTGAAAGGAGTATAATGAGCAATCGTAATATTTAGTTGCGAGACCAGTATCCGTTGCACTACACTAGTAAGCCCCACACCAAATGCTGAACCAATAAGAGTGGCAGCAGCTCCCACCACAAAAGTCTCAGCAAAAATCATCTGAGCGATTTTCCTACCTTTTGCGCCTAACATCATGAACATCGCATAATCCTTTTGACGCATTGTCATTAAAAATGAATTGGCGTAAAGAATATAAACGAAGGTAATAATGGCTAGCAACACCGATCCAATATGGAAAATAAAAACGGCCATTGATACGATCGTGTTTTATTCTAAAAATTCTTTATTACTGGCAATTGACTCAAACATATAAAAAATAGCTGAAGTCATAACTAATCCTGAAAATAGAACAATGTAGTCTCTTAAACGACTTTTTATCCCAGTAAGTGATAATTTCCAAAGCATCTTTTTTCCTCCCCTTACTGTTCCAGATTTCCTAAGATAGTCAAAATATGACGTAAAATTCATCACGGCTTTGCTCCCCACGTTTTACTTCTTCATGAAGTCCACCATCTTTTATGAATAAAATACGTTCACAATAGCTGGCAGAAAAGGGATCATGCGTCACTAATAGAATAGAAACATGATCTTTCGTGTTTAATTCTTCCATCATATTTAGTAGATCACGTGCACTCTTTGAATCCAAGGCACCAGTAGGTTCATCCCCCAATAAGATGGTTGGTTGTGTTACTAATGCACGAGCAGCGGCTACCCTTTGTTTTTGTCCACCTGATATCTCAGAAGGATAACTTTCAAGAATATGTGAAATGGATAATCGCTCAGCAATTTTATTAACTCGTTGTTTGATTTCTTTTGGTTTTACACCTTGTAGTGAAAGAGGAACAGCAATATTTTCTTGGGCAGTCAAGTTTTCTAACAAGTTAAAATCTTGGAAAATAAAGCCTATTTCTTTCGCACGAAAATCCGCTAATTGATTTCCTTTTAATTTTGTTACATCTGTTTGATTGATACGGATATTGCCAGCTGTTGGTTTATCTAACGTAGATAAAATATTTAGTAAAGTAGATTTTCCAGATCCCGAGGCACCCATGATGCCAATAAATTCTCCCTTTTCTACTGCAAAACTGATCCCATTTAATGCTTGTGTTTTCTTTTCATTATTCTTGCCATATATTTTTGTTACATTTTGAACCTCAACGATTTTTTCCATTTTCATCTATCCCTTTACTTAATTTTTCTTTTGCCAATTTAGGTATATCTTTTTGTTTCACTTCTTCATACGAGGTGACCCCTTTATGTTCGTTCCAAGTAACTTTTAAGTAGGCCCCTTTTCTCAATGGACGAGGCTGTTGTCCATTAAATATCAAGGTTTTTTCGCTCCCATTTTTATCATATCCTGGAAGAGTATATTGATATTGGATCGTTACTTCATTACGATCACCTTTTGCCTCTTCCTTTTCTCCATCTGTCGTAATTTGAACGTAATAATTCTCTCCTCCCATAATCATCTTCTCTGCAAATTTTAGACCTCCGATAACGAATATACCAAAGCCTAATACCAATATGACCATAGAAAGGATTATTCCGAGCAGAAATTTTCTCATGACGACTCCTTCTTTCACAATTGATAAAGTAATTATAAGGAAAAGTAGCTTAAGTTACCTTGGATTTAGCTGTCAAATATCTTTCAATCTTGTCATTTACTATAGAAAATAGGATTAGAAAAAGGAAAAATTCAATTTCTAGCAGGAAGAAATGAATCAGCGAATACTTAATTTAAAAGAAAATCAACCAAAATCTCTCAAAATTCAAGTAACAAATTTTGGAAATTTCGGCTGACTTTTAAGAAAATAAATCGTACCTATTTATTTTCTTAAACGATAGCTATTATTTTTCTTTTACTGTCCCGGTATTGATAACTGGTTGCGTACCTTTATCGGTAATAATCGAGACTAATAAATTATTGATCAATTGGACTTTTCGATCATCTGTAAAATTGATTTCTTGGCCATGTTCAATTTGTTCTAATGCCATTTGTGTCATCGAAACTGCACCTTATACAATCGTTTGGCGCGCAGATAAAATAGCTTTCGCTTGCTGACGTTGGAGCATTGCACTGGCAATTTCAGTGGCATAAGCTAAATGATTCAATCTTGTTTCGATTACTTCTACTCCTGCAACAGATAAACGTTCTTGCAATTCTTGCGCTAATTCATCCGAAATAGCTGTTGTATTGCCTCGTAGTGTCAGGTCTTCCTCATTGAATGTATCATAAGGATACTGGCTGGCAATATGGCGGATCGCTGTCTCACTCTGTATCTCAACAAAATCGTGATAGTAGGCTACATCGAATAACGCCTTCGCTGTGTCCACCACTTTAAACACTACAACCGCAGATATTTCGATAGGATTCCCATCTAAATCATTTACTTTTAAAACAGAGCTGTTAAAATTGCGTACTTTTAAAGAAATATTTATCTTTTGAACAAAAGGAACCGTTAAAAAAAAGCCACTTTCACGTATCGTCCCTAAATATTGACCAAAAAATAAACCCTAGAGTCGTCAAAGTGATGGCTGCACTCGTCATCCCTAGGTACAACAAAATTGCTCCTACACCTACTAATAAAATCAATCCTACTAAACCAATATACCCATTCACATAAACTGCTTTTTTCTCTTTCATTGTCTATTTCCTTTCTTAAATCACTTCTACATCACTGGTTTCTTCCTGATTCTTGCCATCACGCCTTCTAACTCCAACTCTTTATCTTCGGTGATATACCAGCCACATGCTTGAGGGCCACCGAAAGCTTGAGGAAGATATTCTAATTGTGTACGTACCCAATGTTTTTCCTCTGTAAAATAATCTTCTACTAAAATTTCTAGATCCATTCCTGCTGAAAGCGTCAAATTATCCCGAACTGATTTGAAGATAAAACGTTCCTTTTCTTCGTTGTACTTTAAAATACCAGTGTCTAAAATCGGTAATGCATAATAATCTAACTCTTTTTTTACCTTCAATAAATCGCTAAATACTTTATTGTATACCTGCTCTAATTGTCTACCTTCTGAATTGTTTGGATAATCAATCTGCACACGTTCCTTTTCTGTATCATAATATTTGTTGCTGAGTGCTGTGATATAAGTATGTAATCTTGTTATTTCTATCTGTAATTCTTTGCGTTTCGCTTCATCTATTTTCATTTATTTTATCCACCCTATACTCTCATCTATACCGTTTATTTGTCATTTTATTTTTCGATTCTTCTTTCTTTATTTTACTATAGATTCAAGCGTTAAGCGATGGTAAAAAATGCGCGATAAAGGTAAAATTTGTTTTTTGTCGCGTTTCTTAGTCTGAGTAAATGGTATGCAAGAAGCAACTACTCAGCAATAAGCTCTGATTTTCCAAAATACGAAAAGCTATTTCAAAAAATTTTTTCTTATTATCGTCAGAACTAGATGATGCTTTCACAACCTCTTTTTTTAAACGGTATGCAAAGGCTTGCATCTTCGGCGATAAGCCCAAACACAGAAAAAATATGAAAAGCTATTTTTCTCTATTCGTTCTTATTGCTTGATGCAGATCAGCCTTTTCATGACCTCTCACTAAGGTGTTCCAAAGTAAACTCTTTGGTAATAAATCAAACTCAGAAAAAATGAAAAAAACATTTTCTCTGGCGTTTCCTTACTACTCAGAGCTAATCGGCTTTGTCGTGGCCTCTAATCCACGTTATGCACAGTATTGCTTCTGCAAAAATTAAGACTAAACACTCAAAAATATGGAAAGCTATTTTCGATTTATCGTTCTTAATTCTTGAAGCAGATCATGCTGTTCACAACTGCTATCCATTATCAACATCTTCAGTATGATGAATGCTAAGTGTACTATCATAACCAGTAATTTTCAAATTATTTTTTCCTTCAATTTTTGTTTTTAATGGCAAATTTTCATTATCCTTTGTCACTATCGAGCTTCCAGAAAATTGGATATCTAATCCTATCTCCTCTTTACTAAAAAGATCGATGTTACCATTTTCTAATTCAAGTGTACCTTGTGTATTTGTTAACTCTTCTAAAGTAAAGACGAGTATTTCTTCCTGTCATCGACAACTTTTGGATTGCGGAATGATTGATCATCATGTTCCCTTGTTTATCATCTATTTTGGCTGATTTCCCTTTAAAATTATCAAGTGAAATGGTTCCGCCATATGTTTTCATGCTGAGTTTCTCAGTTGATAGATCAAATAAGCCAAAATAACTATTATCCCCTTCAAGTTCTATCTCTGAAAAAGATAAATCTTTAGGAATGGTCAGAGTGATGCTTGGTGTATTGTCTTCTAAACTCACTAATACGTCACGATCTCTGGCATTTCCTTCAATCGTCAAAGTCTGTTCTTTTATAGATACAAGCGGTTTATCTTGTTTTTCATAAGAAGTTTGTATTTCAAAATCTAATCCTCGTGTAATTTGTACCTGTTGATGATTTGCATGAATGACTATTTTATCAATTTTTTCAGATGGTGGAATTATTTGAACATCTTGTGCCATATCCATCAACTTTGGCCCATTTTCCCATATAAGATTTTTGTGACCACCCAATTTATAACTCGAAACTGCAAGTGTTCCCCCTGCTAGCATTAACCCTAATCCACCAATTAAAAGATATTTTAATTTCACCCTTTACACCACTCTTTCCTATAAATTTGAAGAATGTATCGCACGTCTCGTAACAAAACGACGTCCAACCCACTTTACAAAATTCATCATCATTTTAAATAACCACTTTGTTGTTCTCAAAAGTAATGGAGCAAAAAACAAGACGCTACCTGTAGCTAAAAGCCCTATTCCTATATAAAATAAGCCACTCGACATCGATTGTCCAATTACACTCACACCGGAAATAATCGAGAATAATCCTCCCCCCAACACAGTGATACATCCGACGTAAACACCTATTAAAACAAGACCTAACATGAATAATAAGCCCATGATTGCTAGTATGAAAATCGCAGCAATCGGAAGTAGCACCGGAGAAGCACATAATCCAAGAACAATCATCCAAATCAAACGTATCTGCCGTTTAGAATTTCTAGGAGTCACCTCATCTTCGATAGAATCATCTAGTTCAGAAAAGTAATTAATTTTTAGTTTCAGTCCAAATTGTTTGGGTGTACCATATTCTTCAATGATTTGATCCATTGTTCTGCCAGAATCCAAAAAATATTCTTCATAATATTGAATCAAATCAAATCGGTCATCTTCAGGAATTTCCTGAATTTCCTTTATTACCTCATCTAAATATTCATTCATGTTTATTATCCTCCAATAATCGATTTAAGGAATCTCGAAAGACGATCCATTCATCAATAATATCTTCTAAACGCTCCTGTCCAGCTGGTGTTAAATGGTAATATCGACGATTTCTTCCCTCAAAGGGTTCATCATAGGTAGCTAAAAAACCATCTTTTTTTAATCTTCTTAATACTGGATACATCGTTGACTCACTAACAGATAGACTCTCCTGTACGATTTTAGTCAAAGCATATCCGTACATGTCTTCTTTACTCAATGCCGCTAATACAGTACCATCAAGTAATATCGTTGGAACTTGGATGTGCATTCCTTCACCTTCTCTTATAATATACGATATCATGTATCCAAACATATTATATCATGTATAATATTATTTACAACAAAATAAAAAACTCAAATTTAAACATGAAAGTAAATTTGAGTTTGTTTCATCTATTTGATTTGTTCTCTCACTATGATTAGTATTAATATCATTCACTATTTTTTTAGACAGATAACAACGGTCGTTCCAATGTCAGTAATACTACTATATTGAATACTCCCCTCATGCAATTCAAGTATTTTTTTCACCAAAGATAAACCTAGTCCGTTTCCTGCCATTTGGCGACTTGTATCTCCTTGATAAAACTTTTCAAAAATTCGTTTTTGTGTCTCTTCATTCATGCCAATACCTGAATCGGTTACTTCAAGCAAAATATTCGTAGCATTTTGCGTAAGTCGAATATCAATTGTTCCGTTTGATTGATTATATTTAATCGCATTGTCCATAATATTTAACCATACTTGATATAAGAATTCCTCATTGCCAGAATAAAGAACCGAATAAAGCTCAAGGTTCAAGGTCAATGCTTCCCACTTTGGTTGCAAAAATACAATCACTTCTCGAATTTGTTCGTCCAGCCGAAAGGTCCGCCTTTCTATTTGTACACGTTGATTTTCTAATTTATTTAATTTCAAGATATTCTCTGTTAATTGCGAAAGTTGGGTAATATTTTCGATCATACGTTGTAAGAAAATCTGCTTTTCTTCTTCCGGAATGTCTTGGGTTTGCATAAGCTGAACGTAACCTTGGATCGTTGCTAGTGGCTACCTTACTCATATTTTTGCGTAGCTCGCTAATGGGCATCAAAATTCTTCGGCCAACAAAAATCGATATCCCCGTCCCTACGATCATGCTAAAAAAAGCAAACACCACTAAAGTATACAAAGTCGGTCGCTCAGAAGGTGAAATCGCTTGATGCGAAAGCATAAAAATAAAGCCTAAAAAACAAAGCAGTGTAACCAATATCGATACAAAAACAATGCTAGCAAAATAAATCCAAAGTTGTGAATACAGTTTCTTTTTCATTTCTTTATCCTCGCCTTGTAACCTAAGCCACGAACTGTGATGATTTGAAAATCATCAATTGCTTCAAATCGCGTTCTTAACCGTTTGATATGTACGTCGATTGTGCGTTCCTCCGTATTAGTTGCTAAGCCCCAAATATCATCCATCAATTGCCGTCTAGTAAAAATTTTGCTTGGATATGATAAAAGTTTATACAATAATATAAATTCTTTTTGTGGTAAAACCGTAATCTGACCTTTTCGTCTAACATCATATGTTTCTTGATCTAAAGTTGTTTCGCCAATAAGCAATTGGTTACTATGATGGATTTTTGCCCGTCTTAATAAAGCTTTTACCCGTAAGACCATCTCATTGACATCCACCGGTTTTGTCATGTAATCGTCCGCCCCCAAATGAAAGCCGCGTCTTTTATCTTCAAAATCGGCTTTGGCTGTAATCATCAACACAGGGATTTCTATTTTGCTTTGTCGTAAACTACTCAATAATTCATAGCCATTCATTTCAGGCATCATAATATCTGTGACGATCAGCTCCACATAGAAATTTTCCAATCGCGCAAGTGCTTCTTCGCCATTTTTTGCCGTGAGTACTGAAAAGCCGGCATGTTCTAATACCGAGCGATAAAGCAATTGCAAATTTTCATCATCTTCTACTATTAGTATTCGATTCATTTTTTCCCCTCTATTTTTTGAAAAATTTCTTTTTTTCTGCTTGTTCATACTCAGTTAACATTCATACATTATACTATGTTCATTGTTCTGATATACTCATTAAGTATACCGAATATTTTAAAAGGAAAGAAGGACAAATATGCTACAACTAAAAGATATAAAGAAATATTATAAAGTCGGTGAAACAACTACTAAAGCATTGGATGGCGTATCTGTTGCCTTTAGAAAAAAAGAATTCGTTGCCATACTCGGACCAAGTGATTCGGGCAAAACAACGATGCTAAATGTCATTGGTGGATTAGATAATTATGACTCTGGGGATATGGTGATCAACGGAAAATCAACCAAAGATTTCAAAGATAGTGATTGGGACGCCTATCGTAACAATTCCATTGGGTTTATTTTTCAAAGCTACAATTTGATTGGACATCTAGGAATCATCGAAAACGTTGAACTAGGGATGACCCTTAGCGGCGTTTCCAAAGACGAAAAACGAAAGAAAGCCAATGATGCTTTACAGCGTGTGGGTCTATCTGATCATATGCACAAAAAACCAAATCAACTGTCTGGTGGACAAATGCAACGAGTGGCAATTGCACGAGCACTTGCCAATGATCCAGATATTCTCCTGTGCTATGAGCCTACAGGAGCATTAGATACTGAAACAAGCATCCAAATTATGGAGTTGATCCAAGAACTATCAAATGAAAAATTAGTAATCATGGTTACCCATAATCCTGAACTTGCTCATCGATACGCAGATCGAATCATTGAATTTTCAGATGGAAAAATCTTAGCAGATTCCAATCCCCATATCGAACGACCAAAAGACGATCAATTCAATTTGCGACGCACAAAAATGAGTTTCTGGACTGCTTTGAAACTTTCTTTTAATAATATTCGAACAAAAAAAGGGCGGACATTTTTAACTTCTTTTGCTTCTAGTATTGGTATCATCGGTATTGCGATCGTGTTGGCATTATCCACAGGGTTCCAAAAACAAATCGACAACACCCAGTCTGAAACAATGGCAAAATTTCCTATCACGATCTCAAAAGTGACCACTAGCCGTCCCTCCGATTCAGATGCGTTAGGCGCAAGCAAAGCAGATTATCCAAATACAAAAAAAGTAACAGCTAAAATCAGTGATGAAGATAAAGCTCAACACACGAATAAAATTGACCAAGCTTATGTTGACTATGTCCAAAATATCGACTCCAACTTAAGTAACAATATCGGCTTTACTCGTGCAACAGGCATCAACATGCTTCGTCAAATTAATGGCAAAGCGCAACCTGTTCGCTTCTCAAATCAAAATCCTGATGCTGAAAAACTTTCTTTTTCTAGCACAATGTCTGCTATGACAGGTGTCGGAGTTTCCAGCTTTCCAACGCAGTTAGATAAACAGAAGGAAAACTTTTTAAAAGCAAATTATTCTTTACTTGCAGGAAGTTATCCTGCTTCAGCCAATGATGTCGTTTTGATTGTAGATGGGAACAATAATACAAATATTAATGCCTTAAAAAATCTTGGCTTTGATGTAAAAGATGGACAAAAACTAGACTTTGATAACATTGTCGGAACAACTTTCAAAATTATCAACAACAATAACTACTATACGAAATTACCGACAGGAAATTTTGTTCCAAACAATGATTACGATACGATGTATGCTAATTCTACAGATGAAGTAAAAATAGCAGGGATTTTACGTGTAAAATCTTCTTCAACAATGAACCTACTTTCTCCAGGGATTGCTTACAGTGATCAATTAACTACCCAGGTCGTAAATAAAAACAAAGATTCTGAGATCGTCAAAGCACAAAAAGACAGCAACATAAATGTAATGACGACAGAAAAAATCGATGAAACTACCAAACAATCACTTATCAGCTATTTAGGTGGCGATAGTATACCAACAAGTATTATGATCTATCCAAACAATTTTGAAGATAAAGAACAAATCCTCAACTATTTAGACAATTACAATAAAGGTAAATCAGAAGAAGATAAAATCATCTACTCTGATTTAGCCGGTACTATGACTGAATTGACTGGAGGCTTGATGGATGCGATCACTTATGTTTTGGTTGCTTTTGCTGGGATCTCATTAGTCACAAGCATTATCATGATCAGCATCATCACCTACACTTCTGTAATCGAACGTACAAAAGAGATTGGTGTCTTAAAAGCCTTAGGCGCTCGTAAAAAAGATATCACTCGTGTATTCGATGCGGAAACATGTATCTTAGGGATATCATCTGGTTTACTTGGTGTATTGATTGCTTGGTTGACTACTTTCCCAATCAATCATTTGTTGTATCAAATGACTGATTTGAAAAATGTTGCTCAATTAAATCCAGTCCACGCCCTTATCTTAATCATCATCTCTACCATCTTGACGATTTTGGGTGGGCATATTCCAGCAAGAATGGCAGCTAAAAAAGATGCAGCTATCGCATTACGTGCAGAATAAACAAATAAGCAATTGGAAAAAGTGAGGCTATCGCCTCACTCTTTTTTCTTTTCTGATCAATCATTTGTCTTTCTATCTTTCTACTAGTTTACTTTCTTTTATAAAAAATTTTTTCTTATTATTTTACTGCTCCACGTATTTTTTTCAACTAATTCAACTAACTAGTAGACTAGTAGCTTTCTATCAACAAAAACATTCAGCGAATACCTGAGCAATTCGCTTAGCATCATTCTTTCTATTCTTGATCAATTTATTTGGACAACTTCTACGCTGACAACGTCACCAATTTCTTTTCCTATTTTTTCGAATCTCTTTACGAATCCCCAAAATACAGGACACCGTCCCGTCCTCATTTTTCACGCCCATATTCACAATACTC
The DNA here is from genome assembly GCA_015680865.1 of Enterococcus lacertideformus. Taxonomy (GTDB): domain Bacteria; phylum Bacillota; class Bacilli; order Lactobacillales; family Enterococcaceae; genus Enterococcus_B; species Enterococcus_B lacertideformus. The sequence goes on from JADAKE010000005.1 coordinate 35,786, forward strand.
CCAGCATAAGGAACACCATCAAAAGTAGCATGCACCTTTACTCGATCAACGCCAAATTCTTCTCTTATATTATAAGAATATAAGGAAAAACAATATATGCCCCACCTTTTCCTGCTTCTGAAGCATAGATCATTGATTGAAAAGAATAGGTTATCACCATAGTATTCCACCTTTTTTTATTTAGTATAGCAAAAAAGAGGCTGAGACAGAATGAGGTACCACCTAAAAATTGTCGTTTTCACGTACAACTTTCAAGTGGCATCTCATTTTATCCCATGCTCAACCTCTCAAATCATATAGATAGTGTAAAGTTAGCTTTCAACAGCTATTTCCTTTTTGCTTCTTCAACTAATTTAGCTAGTGTTTGTTTTTGAAATCTTGCTGCTAACTCTTTTGAAAGTTTTGCTTGTTCTTCTTGGCTCATCGTTGGATTTTCTGTCATTGCTTTGATCAATCCATCTTGCACATAGCTTTTTGCTTCTTTTTCCATTGTACTTTGTTGTTGTTTGACTAATTCAGCTAATTTTGCTGCTTGATCGGTACTTAATTCGATCCAATCTGATGGAATTTTAAATATATTGACACGTTTTGCATACTCATGATTATTATCTGCTAGATTGAACCATAATTTATACATATCATTTTTGTAAACCCAATAAGTCGTTTTTGTCACTTTTTGTGCTTTACCAGTAGCTTGTTCCACTTGATTGGTTTCATTATCCGTACCTGTGGTTTTTGGTTTTTTTTGTTCTTCATTAGTACGATAAAGGTAAATTTTTTCCGTTCCGTCACCTAACCCTTGGTATAAAAGCATATTAGCATTATCTGAATCGGCACTAGATACAAGATTTGTTGTTTTCATTTCAGTTACTTTTTCCATACCAAAGTGATTAGATACATTAGCGACAATCAATCCCAGGGAAGCAACAAAAATCAAACCAAAGATCAACGATAGAAATGTCTGCCATGTTTTTTTTGCAAAGATGTTGATTAATGCAAATGCAAGTAAACTAATGATTAATACAAAAATAATCATGATTTATCCCCCGCTTTCGCTAGAACAGGTTCTTTTCTCTTCAATAAAAAGGCAATCACAAAACCAATTATTCCAAAGACAATGGCTACAAAGAATGCTGCATGGTAACCAGACAATGTTGCGTTAATGGCTTGGTCTTTATATGCTAAAGGCGTACTATCTAATACTGATTTGGCTGGAAGATTATCTTTGGTTACATTTGTTAACACACTAATCAAAATAGCTGTACCAATTGAGCTAGCAATTTGACGGAATGTATTATTTACAGCCGTCCCATGGCTAATTAATTTATTAGGTAAAGCATTCATACCAGAGGTTGTTACTGGCATCATTACCATAGAAATGCCAAACATCCGTATTGCGTAAAGAATAACGATATACAAGACCGGTGTCGTTTTTGTTAAGAACGCAAACGGAGCTGTTGCAGCTGTTAGAACAAACATCCCTACGATTGCCAAACGTTTTGCTCCATGTTTATCAAAAATAGCACCTGTAATCGGCATCATTGCCCCCATAATCAATGCCCCTGGCAACAACATCAAGCCAGAGTGAAAGGCAGATTCACCACGAATATTTTGAATGTAAAGAGGTACGACCATTTCCGCACCCACCATTGCCATATTCGTTACACCGGCTAAAACAGCCGCAATGGTAAATGTTGATGATTTAAACACTCGTAATTCTAAGAATGGATGTTCCAAATGAAGTTGTCGCCATGCAAACAAAGCGATAAATGCGATACCTATGATCAAGAAGCCGATAACTTTCGCACTTCCCCATCCGGCATCACCTACACTTGAAAATCCATAAAGTAAGCTACCAAAACCAACTGTTGAAAGAAGCGCAGATAAAATATCAATGCTTGGATTAGATAAAGGAATAACGCTTTTCATTAAGAAAAATGCTAAAACTAAGACTAAGACAACAATCGGTAAGACCATACCAAATAGATCACGCCAATGGTAGTTATCGATAATATAACCTGACAAGGTTGGTCCTAAAGCAGGCGCTAGTCCAATAACGATTCCTGACATCCCCATTGCAGATCCTCTTTTTTCTGGTGGAAAGATTGATAACATAATATTTTGCAATAAAGGCATTGATACCCCAACACCACAAGCTTGAATCAAACGTCCAATCAATAAAGTACTAAAGTTAGGCGCTATGAAACAAGTAATTGTCCCAATTAAAAAAACCGACATTGCAGATAGATATAAATTCCTTGAACTAAATTTATTAATCAACCATGCGGTAATTGGGATCATGATTCCGTTAACCAATAAGAACCCTGTTGTTAACCATTGAACACTTGATGCAGAAATGTTAAAATCCTTCATTAATGTAGGAAATGCCATCGTTAGTAAGGTTTGATTTAAAACCGTGCAAAATGTTCCCATTAACAAAACGACAACTAAAAGCGTTCGATTATATGGTTTACCGTAAATGTCTACGGTTTGATTTTTACTCATAGTTCTCCTTCTTTCTGAATTTTTTCTGAAACTACTAGAATACTTTAGTCCTATTCGCTACTTTTGTCAACCTGCTTGACACACAAGTCAACAAAAGTATAATTAAGGGAATAGTGAAATAAAAAGGAGAGTCAAATAATGGTAGGTGCATCCCTTAAACACTTATTGGAAAATGATCATTTACTTGTTGGTATCAGTGAATTAAGCGAAATCGTAGGCGTCTCACCTCGTCAGTTACGTTATTGGGAACAAAAAGAGTTTATTCGTTCGGTTGCAGCAGATATGAATTGTCCCAGAAAATACCAACTGCCTACCGTCATCAAAGTTGAGATCATCAAAAAATATTTAGATGAAGGTTATACATTAACCAAAGCTGCTGAAAAAGCAGAAAATCGACTAAAAAAAATGAAACATGTTCGCAAAGTTTTCTCAAAAGTAATCAAAGACATCGAGTTGATTGATGAAAGATACACTATTCTATTGATAGGTGATTTTAAAGAAATAGAAGAGCCTTCCAAACTTTATATCATCCATGACGATGAGACCAATTATTAAATGAACTTTAATAAATAAAAATAAAATGTAGTCAATTATCCATTCCTCTCAAATGACGACTTATACAAAGTCATTTGGTAAAGGAGTATTGGACAAAAGTAAAAATTCCTTTTGTTTCAAACTCTAAATACGAATAAACGGCGGGAGCAGAAGCAACTCCTTCGGAAATAAGCTTCTGTCCCAGCCTCACATTTTTAATTTTTATTTACGCTTTTTTTGTTCTTCCAATACTTGAGTTAACCAATTTGTATATTCTGTTTCACGATTGATGGCATGAGAAAGAATCAAATACTGACCATAATTCTTTTCTTCTTCTTTTTTCGAAGGAAATATTACCGCTTTGCGAGCCAATAAGTACTCCCGTTTTTCTTCATGAAGCCCTCTTTGTTGTTCAATGATCTCCGTTAATCTGGGATCATTGACTTCTTTTACAAAATACAGTTTTAACACAAATTCATCTCGATTCACTGGCAAATCATTCATTGGTGTATGAATCCATTCCCCTAGTAATGCTTTTCCTTCTTCAGTTAATCGATAAATTTTTTTCTCCAATTTCATACCGGTAATTTCAATTTCGTGTTTGATGATCCCAAACTCTTCCATTTTTGCAAGTTCTGGATAAATCTGACTATGCTTCGCTTGCCAAAACTCGCCGATTTCATTTTTGAATGATTGATTTAATTCATAGCCTGACATATTTTTTTTACTCAATAACCCTAACAAAATATAGCGCAAGGTATTTTTTCTCGCCATACTCTTTCCCTCCTTGACAAATTATTTGTTTCATTTTAACATAACCACGTAACCAAAACATGTATTTTATTACATACTTTAAAACTAGATGTCAATCCACAAACTACAGACTCCTTCATGAAAAATTTTTTAATTATAGATGTAATTTTTTTGGAATTTTCTTGTAATATTAATAGGATTTTCATCTTATTTCATATTCCTTGCCTCTATTACAGGGAAGCTTTATGATTAACTTAAATTACCAAAAAGGAGTTGGACAATTGAAAAAATATATTCCATATTTGATAATTTTGCTTTTTGCATTTTTATTTATTATGCCAAATATTCTTACCCAAAATTTAGTTATTGGTGCAGATGCACCCTTTCACTATAATCGCTTTTATGAAACCGCTGAACAATTTGCTAATTTTGACTTTCACTATTTTCCTTCAATGTATGGATTTCAACAAAGTGGGCGAATTGTAAATGCTGTCTACGGTCCAATATTTGCTTATTTCCAAGGCTTGATCGTCTTGATTTCTGGAAGTTGGTACCATTATCAATTATTATCTAACTTTATTCTTTTCTTGATTTCCGGTTGGTCAATGTTGACGCTTTTAAAATATGTCAAAGTAAAAAACTGGGTGAGTGTGCCAATCTCGATTTTATTCATGACTACTTACTCGCTTCAATATTGGGCGATTAATCAAGGATTTACTAGTTGGGGTACCTGTTTTTATCCCTTATGTATGATTCCTTTAGCTGATTTTGTAATTCATAAAAAATTCCCTGTACTAAAAGTCACAGTTTCCATTGCTTTGATGACACAAATCCATTTGTTATCTTCGGTGATGTTAGTGTTGATGTATATCCCTTTTTATTTTTATTATTTCTTTACACAAACAAAAAAAGGCAAAGCATTTGGAGAACTTGTCAAATCAGGCCTGCTTTACTTTATCTTAACGGCAAATATTTGGGGCGGTTTAGCCTTAGTCTATAGTGGAAATAAGATTTTGCCTCCTTTTGTAAACAAAGAAATGAGTCAGAAAGCTATTAACTTAGACGGTAGCTATTGGTTAACTTATCCAAAAATTTTCCCTCTCATTTTATTTATTGGCCTTTTGTTATTTGTGATTTTTCGTCGGAAATACGACATATTTACAAAATTGCTCTTACGTTCAAGTATCGTATTTTTTCTTCTTTCAACTAGTTTGATTCCTTGGAATACTTTAGTAGAAAAAAAAGTACCTTTTGTTAGTTTGATCCAATTTCCATTTCGTTTCTTCGTACCGTTTACTTTGCTCTTTTTAGTATTTCTAGCACTTACTTTAAACCAATGGGAAAAGAAAGCGTGGTATCCTATATTAAGCATATTATTCTTACTGGTAGCTTCCGCTCAAACCATCCAAAATCTCTACCAGCATCTGGATAAATGGAAAGATGAAACTTTTGTTAGCCGACACACTTATCTATTCGATACGCCAGAAGAAGCAAGAAAAACTTTTTATAATCATGATATGTCAGTAAGCCTATTTGTTTTCCAAAAAACAACTACTGATTACTTACCAATCTACAAAGAAACGAAAGCAAATAAGTATGATCGATACAATGAAGAAATATTAGATGTAGAAACCACCTTTATGAAGACCCATCCAGGTGGTAGACTAACCGTCAAGTGGAAAAATACAGGAGAAGAGACTGTCCATTTACCAATTATTGTCTATAATCGCACCGTTTTACTACAACATGGCAAAAAACTGACTGATTATGAATTGACAGATATTGGTACGCCAATTGTAAAACAACACAATGGCATCAATGAAGTCACCCTCTATTATGATCTACCCCTGTTCTTTTACTTTATTATTTCTTTGACTCTCGTCAGCTGGCTCATTTTATTCGGCTTATTTGTCAAAAATTATGCCAAACCACAGCGAATACTACCAAGCAGATGACTGAAGAAAAATGATAAAAGTATTTTTTCTAAACTTTTAAAAAATGAGAGTGGGAAAATAGTCCATTCTAAATACGTATAAACGGTTGGGACAGAAGCAAATCTTTTGAAAAATAAGCTTCTGTCCCAGCTTCATTTTTTACTTTTCATATTCGTTAGTGATTATCCCTATTCCATAATGATCGCTAACAATCGCTTCTGTTTTGCCATCAAAACTTCTATGGTTTTACGGGTTATCAATGATCATCCACGCATATCAGAAACAACAAAAAAACGTGCGTAAGGTAATGGATGAGCTTGGCTATGTACCGAACATCACTGTTAGGAATTTAGGAAAAATAGTATCCAGTGCAATCGGAGTGGTTCTTCTCCCTTTTGACTCTAAAGAACGGCTCGGTAATCCTTTCTATCTTGAAATTATGGAAGCCATTAATGAAGAGGCACGATGCTACGACCTGACAACCGCTATTGCCACAGCCAAAAGCTTTGATATTTTGCTAGAGAATGTCCATCCTAGTGTAGTGATCAAGCAGACAGAAGATTACGTTTGATGCTATCTTAAAAGAAACACAGGCTATCCCTCTCATAGTTACTAATGATATTTTTGCTCTTCGAACAATGCAACTAGCACAAATGTATAAGTATAAGATCCCTGAAACCTTATCAATCATCAGTTTTAATAACTCAATTTTTGCTACACTAACTCATTCTTATTTGACTAGTATCGACATTGATATTTCTGAGTTAGACCGAGTTGCCATGTAAAAATTACAAGAAGCGATCCATGATGAAATCAGCGTCGGCGTTCGTTTAGAAATACCTCATAGACTAATCAAAAGAGAAACCGCTGTTCCCATCAATAAAAAAGAAAATCGGTGCTAAAATAGAGAAGAAAGCAAAAGGTAAGTATTGCAGCGCACTAACCTTCAATGTCCCCATGATAAACGTTCCACTAACGCCCCAAGGAACTAATGAATTAACGGTCGCTCCTGCATCTGCTAAAGTTCTGGTTAAATACTTCTTGCTGATACCAGCTTGGTCAAAAGAACGTTTGAATGTCTCTCCCGGCAGGATGATCGATAAATATTGTTCTCCGACGATCAAGTTGATTCCAATACAGCTAAGAGCAGTAAAACTGATCAAACGAGAAGGTCGATCCATCTTCTCCCGCAATTCTTGAACAATCGTTTCGACAATTGTGTATTTGATCAATAGTCCACCTAGCGCTAAGGCAAGAATAATCAAACTTGCCGAACCAAGCATACTTGTAATTCCCCCACGTGAAAGCAATTCATTGATTTTAGGATCAGCTGTCTGAGCTACATATCCGTTCATCAAAATATCGGTAACTTTCGCCAACGTCAAACTTGGCCGATGAATAAATGAAAGAATAAGTGCCATAGTTGATCCTGTCAATAACATAGGAATCGCTGGGATTTTTTTTATCGCTCCACCAAATAAAAGGATTAATGGGATCAACGTCCAAGGTGAAATCCAAAAGCCTGCTCTTATGTTTTGGATTATCACAGCAATTGCGTTAAGATCTGCTGCATGACTACTATGACCAAGAAAAATATAAAAGAGGATAGCAATCAAAAAAGCAGGTAAATCCGTATAACGCATTTGCGCAATATGTTCAAATAAATTGACATCGCCAATCCCTGTAGCTAAATTGGTCGTATCAGATAGTGGTGAACAGTTATTTCCAAGAAAGGCACCTGAAACGACTGCCCCTGTAGTCATAGCATCATTGAAGCCTAAAATATGACCAATCCCCAAAAAAGCAATACCAATCGTCGAGATTGTTGTAAAAGAACTACCTACTGTAATCCCCACAATAGTACACACCAAAAAAGCTGTTGGTAAGAAAAAGCGCACAGAAATCAATTGAAATCCATAGACCATGATCGTTGGAATCGTCCCTGACAAAATCCAAGAAGCAACTAACACACCAATTAAAAGAAAAATCAGAATCGGAATAATCCCAGGCGTGATTCCTTTTACGATTCCATCATGGATATCATCCCATGAAAATCCTCGAAACCTACCATAAAATAACAAACACATAAAAGCAGCAAGTATGGGGATCTGTGGTGATAATTGCAAACCAATGATCAGTACACCTAATATGGTCAACAATACGACCAAAACAGCAATACTTTCTTTAATCGATATTTTTTTGTTCATCCTATCGTCTCCTATTTTTACAAAAAAAAATCCTACCTAAAAAATTTCTAACTTTTGGCAGGACAAATTGTCACTGGATCATTTTTAAAAAGGGGCAGGAGTATTCTCCTACCCACGATTTTCCAAAGGATTTTTAATCCCTTATCAGTGATAAGACTATATTACCTATTTTTGAATAGACTGCTTTTGAAAAAACGCTGGAGTAAAAGAGGCTGAACAAATGTGGGACAAAACTAAAGAACATTTTTGTTTCACACTCTAAATACATATAAATGGCGGGAGCAGAAGTAACTCCTGCTTATTTTTTGGAGTTGAATGCTTCTGTCCCAGCCTCTTGTACCAAACGCTTTTACTTTTTTTATTTCATATTGATATCGCTATTTTATTCTATTATATCCTTTTAATCTTCTATACTCTTTGCTACTTCTGCTTCCCATGAATCTTTTTTCAAGCGATTGATGATCAAAGGGATCACAAACATAACAATGGCAATTACCGCAACTAATAAAGCATCAGTAAGTGTTGAAGTACCTAAGGTTGAAACAACGACTGTAACAATTGAAAAGATCAGCATACAGCTAACGACCCAAGCTAGACCATTCCCATTTTTTCCAATACGATAAGGGCGTTCCAAGTCTGGATGACTTTTTCTCATCTTAACCAAAGAGACAGCAATCAAGATATATACGATACAATAAATAACAGTCGTAGCATTTGTTAATGTCAAGAATACGGCACTTACATCATCCATTACGCCGTAAAGTAACGCAAATAATGAAATAACAATTGATTGTGTTAATACAACATTTTTAGAAACCCCATATTCATTTTCTTTATGGAACCCAAATTTCGGTGGCAAGAAACCTTCACGTGCTACTTGGATAATTGTTTTAGAGGGCCCTGTCACCCAAGCAGATAATTGTAATAGTACCCCGATAAATACCATGAAACTAAAAATATTCCCGATAATTGTTGGCAATCCAAGGATATCACAATAAATTAAAATAGGCTGTGTAATGTTTGCTAATTCCATTTTGCCATCTGGAACTACGTTAGCAACGAGTAGCGCATTGATAACATTCAATAATACGAGCCCGATCAATGCAATGAAGACCCCTTTTGTGTAGTTCTTTGTCGCATCTTTTAAACGCGGCATATACACGGAGCTCATTTCGATTCCAACAAAAATAAATGTAATACCAGCAAGATATTTCAAAGATTCACTATGTTCTAGGTCTGGAAAAGCTTTCGACCAAGAAAAATCTCCTAAATACCCATTTGATACTAATCCGACTTTAAAAGCAGCCAATAGACCTAAAACAAACATGATAACTACAGGAATATAGACCCCAAGCCATACACAGATATTCCCACCAACTTTGGCCATATCAAATTTCAAGTTCAAAATCGTAATGATCCAATAAATAACTAAAATACAACCTAATACAAATAAATGATTATTGCCTAATTCCACATTTCCGAATGTATTTCCTAGTAAAGGACCTAATGTTGATGCAACCATCACCATTCCTGGGAACATTTGCACCCATAGTAGCCAAGCAACAACAAAGCCCCATTTACTTCCCAACGCAGTTTTCACCCATAATTGAGGTCCACCTTCTTGAGGAAGCATTGTGGAAAGCTCACCAGAAACCATTGAAATCGGACCAGCAAAAAATAACACAGCAAAAATCGAATAAAAAATTAATGTCCAACCCACGGCCGCTAAAGTCGGGATACTCCGAACTGTTGCACACAACGCCATCGTCAGACCGACAAAGGTACCTAGACCCATTTTACTTATTTGTGATTTACTAACTATTGACACTCTCCTTGTTTTTTGGGATAAAAAACGGTGGCTTCAAAGTGATCGCAAGTTGCAATAACCAAAAGCAAAGAGGTTGCTTGATTAAAATTGTTATAACGTAAAAAGGCGTTTGATAACTCGAACCTTATCATGTGTGAAAGCAAAACAGGAGTGCGACATAATACTTGTCGCAACTTCGTTTTTTCCAAATAAACGGTATGCCAGAAGTAGCTTCTTCGAAAAATAATCCGAATTTAAACAAAAAATTTGAGAAATATCAAGTAGGTAACACAATAAATAACTAGTTTTTGTGTTTCTTGTCACTTTACGTAAAAATCCTTCTTATTTCTTGGAGCTGACTACCTCTACCACAGCCTCAGTTTCAATTATTTCACAACCTCAACTGTTTTGAACCTATTGCTTGAAGCGATTTTCTCCAAAGACAATCTCAAAACAAAAGGTAGCTGACCTCGTCTTCTTTCAGACGAAATCAGAGCCACCTTATTCTATTATTTTGTTTCGTTTGCTAATAATTGATCTGCATAGATTTTTTCCAATTTTTCTTGAAGCGCTGTTTTGATTTTTTCAGCATATTCTTCAAAGTGCGCTTCTTTGTTCATGTATGGTGTCATTACACTTGCACGCAAGACAGTTACTTTACCAGCACGGTTCCATTCTTCATCAGAAAATCCTAATTGATTTACAAATTGTAATGGACTATTACCGTAATCTGGAATAGCGAAGTCTGTGTGTGAAGTCAAGAATTCATTGCCATAGATACTTCCTTTGACGTATGAAGAATAATCATAGACATCATGATTCAATTTGTTCATCGCAACTAAATCATCGTTACCTTTTTCCTTGAATACATAATCAACCATATTGAAATCTGGATAGGTCAATGGATGTACTTCAATTTCTTTATCACCAACTTTGAATGTTAGGTTATTCAAGAAGTTATAGAAACGATGTGCACCTTCGATTGATGCACCCATCAACTTACCATAACCAGTTACATTTAGAGGTAATACATGGTGAGCAGCCCAAACACTTGCAGCTGTAGCACCAGCTTTGGAACCTTCTAAGATATATGCTCCTAGTAAAGCAGGAATATCTGCACCCTTTTCAAATACATATGTTGCAAAGTAAGAAATCACGTCTCTCATACGTACGTCTTTGATAACGATACCGCCTGCTGAATAAGGAACGTAACCCATTTTATGTGGGTCGATCGTTACAGATTCAGCTTCTTCAATTGCTTTATATGCACTGTGAACTTCTTCTAAAATATAATTTTTGTTTTCCGTGAAGACATTATGTTTGAAATGTACGTCTTTCAAGTCTTCAAAAGGAATGAAGTTGTTGTCTTCGTCTAAGAAAATCGCACGACCATAACCACCATAAGCAGCATCTACATGCAAGTAGAAATAAATGCCGTCTTTTTCTAGTACGCGACGCAATTCAACGATTTTATCGATTCCGTCGATTGCTCCTTCTTCAGTTGAGCCAACTACACCGACCACACCTAAGATTGGTGTTTTTTCAGCTGCTAAACCTCGAATGATTTTTTCAAGTTCATTGATGTCCATGCGATAGTTGTGATCAACTGGCACAGGGATAACTTGATCTAATCCAACACCAATGATGTCAGCAGCTTTTAGCCATGAATAGTGTTTTGTTTGTGGCACTAACCATTTTCCTAATTTTTGTAAATTTTTCCCGCTTCATGCAGAATGTGCTTTGATGTCATCGATTTTATCTGGAACACTGTCTAACAAGTCCATGATTTCTTTTGTCGACATGTTCATTAATTCCCAATCACTTTTACCAGCAACTAATTCAGGCACTACTTCTTGCATAGCAAGAGGTAAAGACTTGATATTACGTGCATACCAAAGTCCTTCTAAGTTTGCTAAAGAACCATCAGCAACGATGTGTCCCCAGCCATCTTTATAGCTCATTAGTTTTGCAAATTCTAATCCTACTTCTTCTTCCATTTGACTTGTTGCTGGAGAAGATTCGTAAGCGAAATTATTGCCATTCCATAACATCGCAAAATTATAAGCTAGTAAAGACGGCATCAATGTTTCAGAGTTCATGTGACCCCAGTAGCGACCGGCATTATGCCATGGTACGGAATGAGTACGCATACGAGCTGAAATTTCTGATAAAACATCTTTCGTGCGGTTCACAGTGTGTTCGAAACTTTCACTGCTCTTTTCTTCTGGCGTAATGATAGGCATGTCCTGAGGCATGTAGTTTTGTCGCCATCCTAAATGTTCGTCCACTAAATCGTTTAACAAAGCTTTATAGATTTGGCCGTTCTCAGCTTTGTCCCCGATAAACAGGGCGTTAAGGTTTAGATCATTTGATAATGATTCCATGTGAAACCCTCCTAAAAAATATTTAAATTTTGTCGTGCCCTACATTACACCTGTTTTTTAATTCTGTAAACTAAATCACAATCGTTTTTCTAATTGAATTCTCATATTTTACAATTGTTAAAATTGTTTGTACATTTAAAAAAATTAAAAAAACGAGGGAATTTACAAAAGTAATTTCCCTCGCAAGGATTGTATTAACGACAACCAGCGTTTTCTATTTAGGATAGGTTTCAAAATTGGAATCTTGTAATAGTTTTAACCATTTTCAAGGCAAAAAATTACTAAATTCTAATCAACTACTTTGGCCAAAAAGTAATTTTTCTTACCCTTTCGAATAACCACAAACTTACCATCGAATTCATCAGATGGATTTATGACAAAATTTAAATCGGTCACGCGGTCACCGTTAATACTTATAGCTCCGTTTGAAACATCTTCACGCGCTTGACGTTTTGATGGTTCGATTTTTGTGGAAACAAATAATTCCACGATATTTTCAGGATTGCTTGAAATTTCAACATTTGGCATTTTACCAAATCCTTGAGCTACTTCAGCAGCATTTAGCTCTTTGATGTTACCAGAAAAGAGTGCCGCTGTTATTTTTTGCGCTTCTTTCAAGTCTTCTTCACTATGCACGAATTTCGTCACTTCTTCTGCTAAACGACGTTGTGCTTCACGTTTTTCAGGTTCAGTCTCTACTTTTTTCGCTAATTCATTAATTTCTTCTTGCGATAAAAATGTAAAGAATTTCAAGTATTTCACAACATCACGATCATCCTGATTCAACCAAAATTGGTAGAATTCAAATGGGGATGTTTTTTCAGGGTCTAACCAGATAGCGCCCCCAGCAGTTTTGCCAAATTTAGTTCCATCTGCTTTAAGCATCAATGGAATCGTTAAACCGAATGCTTCTGCTTCCGGGCCTTCTAATTTACGGATCAAATCTAATCCTGCTGTGATGTTGCCCCATTGATCCGCCCCACCGATTTGCAATTGGACATCAAAGGTCTTGTGTAAATGTAAAAAGTCAATTGATTGTAGAATTTGGTATGTGAACTCTGTAAATGAGATCCCAACTTCTAAACGACTTGCAACGATATCTTTTGCTAGCATCGTATTGATATTGAAGTTTTTCCCGTAATCACGTAAAAATTCAAGTAATGAGATTTTTGATAACCAATCGTAGTTGTTTACAAAAGTAATATTAGCATCTTTACCAAACAGTTTTCTCATTTGGTTTGATAAGGCATCCACGTTATGTTGCACTTGTTCCATTGTTTGTAATACTCGTTCTGTTTTACGACCACTTGGGTCACCAATCGTGCCTGTTCCGCCACCAATCAGAATATATGGATGATGACCAGCCAATTGAAATCTTTTCATCATCATAAATGGGATCAAATGTCCGATGTGCATAGAATCTCCAGTTGGATCCACACCGCAGTAAAGTGAAATACTCTTTTCGTCAACAAGTTCACGAAGTCTTTCTTCGTTCGTTTGTTGATTAATCGCATCGCGCCAAGTTAATTCATCGATAATATTCATTTTAAAGCCCTCCGTATAATTTTTTATGAAAGCAAAAAACCTGCTAGCATGCTGATTTTGTATTACTAAGTGGAAACAACAAAAAATCCCTTGGTCAAACAACCAAGGGACGAAAATTCGCGGTACCACCCATCTTATATGTTTTTTTATCAAAACATATCACTCAAACATTTAACGCTGTCACGTGGCATCACTGCCATAGGCTCCCAAAATGTAATTCGCTTTAAAGCATGTACTAGTTCTCAGCAAACACTAGCTTTCTGAAACATTGGCTTTAACAACTACTTCGTTTTGCTCATTGCCTGTTATCTAATTAATATGTGTCTATCATAGAACGCTATTTTTTCTTTGTCAATAAAAAAGTAAAAAAATTCTGCCGCTCTTTTCTTGATCCACAAAAAAACACCAAAAACCGAACATTCCCATTTGCCTCATTCGGCTCATTTTTTTCTAAAGAAAAATGCAGAAAAAAACTTTATATTACGCATATTTTTTATTAATCTTTTGTTCAATAAAAAACTTATTTTTCTTTGATCACTTCTTTTTCATCTCTTTGTTAAACTTTAAGAAAATATTATGTCGTTCATTTTATATTGTGAAAATAAAGTAAATCGGCTGTTCTTAGAATCTGTTCACTAATAGAAGAACAAGCATCACAAAAAATTGTTTTCATTTTTCTTATGAGGTTAGATACCCTCTTCTACCATACGGTATAATGGCATCAACTCTTCCATTCCCTTTTTAATCAAGTTTTCCGTCTCTTTCAATTCATTAGGATAAAAATAAAGCTTCCCGATTTGAAATGTTTTTCCTTGTAGCGCCGTTTCCAATGCTAAACGCTTCTGTTCATCCGCTAAATATGTCGCTAAAGGTAAATGATCTTCTAATTCATGTTCTAGCTGAGGCCAAATATAATATTCTTCAATTGGCACATGTTTACTCCACTCAGCTAAAACAGCTAATAACTGATTAAATTCAGACACACTTCCTTGGCGTTCTTCACTTTTATAATGCTGGTACATCAAATAAATTTGAAATTGTTTTTTATTTAATAAAGTCGCTAAACAAGCATTTTCCTTTTGTCGATCACCACTTCGATAGGCACACCAGAAATGGCTTCTAAGATTCCAACCATTTGTCCAACTTTCAATTTTCGGACGATTCATTTGCCACTGTAGAGGAAATTTTCTCGTTGCTGCTAGATTCAATTCCTTCCACTTTTGCCATTTTGCTTTATACTGGTCTTTTATCTGGGCAACTTCTTCGGCTGAATAAGCTTCTTTCAATTGCTTGAATGTATACAACGAACGATCAAATAAAACATAATCACTTGCTAACAAATCCATCTTGCCACTCCTCAAGTTTATTCTTTATTCTAAAGAATAAAGGAAAAAGAAACAATAAAATATATATTGTTCCTTATCATCCCTATGTCCTATATCTAAAATATCTTTTTATTATTATCTAGCTCTACTTTTCTACTTGTTGGATCTTTCGCTTAAGAGAAGTGGAACTTTTTGATCTATTCGACTCATTTGATCCTCTTCTAACCTCATGTATTTTTTCTTTCAATAATGACTGTTCACTTGGAGAATTTTTTTGAGTCTCGTTGTTTTTGACCTTATCCATTTGATTTATTACCAAATTTACAGCTTCAACTGGCATTTTTTCTACTGATTTTTCCGGAGCATTATGCTCTATTTTAATTGGGAATTTAATCGTATCTACTTTTTCTAGTGAAAACAATGTATTTAACATATTTATAACTTTGTTCACCCTTTTATTCTCATGTTCCAATAAAGGTTTTACACAATTTGCTAATTCTGGCGTTAGATTTTTTTGCAATTGTTGGATTTCATTATTTAGTACGCTGAATTGGTCATTTAAATTTGTTGATTGTTTTCTTAAATCATTTAGCTTTTCAGGAGAATTGAGTAGCGCTAATTGAACTTTATCTTTATTTATCTTTATTTATCTTTATTTATCTTTTCTTTTAATTTTTTAGACTTACCTATGATTTGATAGAATATTTTATTATTTCCTTTTTTATAAGACGTTAATTTAGCAGTATTGTTTGCAATATCGTTATCTAATTGATTAACACGCTGTTTTAAAGCCTCTTCAAATGGCAATTTGTTATTAAAACCCCTTAAAACATTTTTTTGAACATTATTATGTAACTTTTCTATTTGACTACTTACAGGCGCTATTTCTTTGTTTAATTCTAATAGTACATCCTCTATTTTATTAATGTATTCTTTTTATAAAATCGGCGGAATTTTTACTTTAATTGCCATTTTTCTATCAAATAACACACGTAATGAAATCGGTTCACTATTTATTTTTGCTTTTATTTTATTCGATAACTCGTCAATACGTGTTCTATTTTTTGTTATAATTTCAGCATGTACCTTTAAACTTAAGGGCAAGCTAGCTATCGTGTCTTTACTCTCATTTTCTAAGTTTACTTTTCCTAAATCTATATCTTCTTTTAACTTTTCACATCGCTTAGCCCACGCTTCAAATTCAGAAGATATTTTTTCAAGTACATAATCTAATTCTCCTAGTGAGTTACTCTCATTGTATATTAAGCCACCTTCTATATCTTTATGCCTCTGTATTTCTTTTTCTACCTGCGCTTTTTTCCTAAACTTCTGTTCTATTTTTCTATTCACACTCTTTAGATCAATTGTGTCTAGGTAATCACTTCTTTTTTTATTCTATCTTCAAGCTCTGAAATTAGGCTAGTTATCTCAGATCTTTTAAAGGCTAACCGAGCTAGCTGTGTATCTAATCGTACTTGGTTTTTAGAATAAATAGCTTCTTCTTTTTTTTCTTCTGTCATGTTTTTTCACTCCCTCATTTAATCTAATGAATTTAAGTATAGCACGGAATATCTTTATTCTCTTTCCTCTAATTTCTTATAGACAGAAAAAAAATTAAAATAGCGCGTTAATAAGGACACAATAGCAAGTAATGTTTTAACCAACATGGTACTAAAAACTGAATTTAGATCAATATGGTCAATGGCTCTTTTCTCCTAAATAAGAAATTTGTCCTTTTTTGCGATTCGATTTTTCGCATATTCTTTGGTTTATTCAATTATTTCTTAGATAAGTCAGTTTTTCTTCACTCCTTCTGTTTCGGGTACTCAGACGTCTAACATCCTTTTATCGTCTTCTCTTTCTATAAAATAATTTTTTTCGTTTAGATAAGTTTTCCATAGATTCAGTAGAAAATGCAAGTTCTCTTTTTTAGAAATGATTCGCTGTTATAAATAAGATGTTTGCAATTGCGACGAGTTGGAAAAACTTTGATATACTGTTGATAAAGAAAGAAGTAATCACATGGTCATCACGACAACAAACAGTATCGAACATAAAGAAGTTATTGCTTACAAAGGCATCGTTTTCGGCGAAGTCATTACAGGTATCAATGTCTTGAAAGATTTTGGCGCATGTATACGCAATGTCTTTGGGGGACGCTCTAAAGGGTATGAAGGTGAGTTGATGCGTACACGAGAAGAAGCCCTAGCAGAAATGCAAGAACGTGCTCAATCACTAGGCGCAGATGCTGTGATTGGTATGAAAATGGACTATGAAGTGTTAGGCAGCGACAACGGCATGCTGATGGTCACTTGCAGTGGCACGGCAGTAAAATTAGCCTAAACAGTTTTGGATTTTTTTTTGAGAATGTTAAACGACTCACCTAACTTAAACCCATGCAAAAAGAACCTAGAATAGCGTGTGGAACAATCATCAGAAAAAATTTGATGATTGTTCCACTTTTTTTGATTTTAGAGTACACAAAAAGCACACATCCCTCTAAGCTGAAAGTGACTAAACTCAATCAAAAGAAGCGTGCTTTTATGTTTAAAAAGTGTACCATTAAATAAATAAATTTACTATTAGATGTGGAACAATATATTCTAGAAACAGATATTGTTTTTACGGTCAATGCATTAGTTGAAGCAATACCACAGACCCAATTTCAGGAGTTAGAAAAACAACTGGGTCGTCCATCCACCTGACACTAAAAATTATTCTATATGCTTATGGGCAGCGTGTCTTTTTTGGTCGGAAAACTGAATTTCTATTAGATGACAACTATCGTTTGTGTTGGTTGGCTAACCATGAACAAGTTAGCTATCAAACTATCAATTGATTCAAAAGTCAGGAAACAACTACTCATCTTTTAGCCGAAGCCTTCATTTTTTTTCGACAATTAATTACTAATCGTGTCATCAATAATAAAGCTATTTTTATTGATAGTTCAAAAATCGCAACAGATACCAACAAGTTCAGTTTCGTATGGTATAAAGCGCCAAGTCGTTAGGAAGCTTCTTGGATAAAAAATCAAACAAATTCTATCAAGCCCTTGATCAAGAAGAAATCTTACCTTAGTTTAAAGGAAAAAGGCCAAAAGGAATACAAAAATCATCCGTGTAACGTTGAACATTGCCCGTATATATGACTTCTATGATCACTTTTTATGTAAATCTAAGAATAGTTTTTTCAGTAATTCCCCTCTTTATTTTTGTAAATTGTTTGTAAAAGCGGGGTATTTTTCATATTTACCTGTGAGAGTGAACTCACCCAAGTTACCGCACTTTCTTTATTTTTACCGAAACACTCCTGTATCGGATTATTTTGCTTCTTTTCCTCTGTTTTTCCATTCAATTCATTATGTTTTGCTTTTAATTTTGTATTTTTATCTCCAACAGCTCAGAAACTAACTGATATTTGCCCTTTGCTTTTTCTAATTAACGAACAAAAAAGAGCCTCTTCTTTGTTTCATAAAGCCAACTTTTTGAATTATTCTATTTTCAACTCCAATGCAAAGTAACCTTGTTGTTGTCTAGCTTTTTCCTATGGCATTTTTAAGCTCACATTTTACGCTACTGTAAAATAATGTTTATTTTTCTACTCTATTAGATCTTTTGTCGTCCATTGCTTTTGGTAATTGCTGATCTTTTGACTGAATCGCCTGCCTTGCTCCATTTCGTGCAGTATTATTTAGTTCAGTAAATTTTTTCTGTTCATTATTTATCAAATTATCTTGTTGAAATGCTTGATAGTTTTTTACTTTATAAAGTAAATTCTCTTTTAAGTCATACAGTTGATCATCAACTGTGCTTATTTTCTTCTCTATGTTCTTTACTTGCTCATTTTTTCCCTCATCAGTTAGTATTGTATTAATTGTTGCTGTTTTTGTTTTTGCTAGCTCTTCTGACAAATCAGTAAACGCGCCTCTAGTTCTGGATACACTTTTGTATATTCATTATTGATTTCTGCACAGTGTTTTGTAATAACAGGTAAAATTTGTAACAGTTCACTTTTTAATTCGTTCTTATTGTTAAGTAATTTGCTGAATGTTTCTTTTTTACTAGCAAGTTTCTCTCGTTTGGTAGCTAAATCTTGCATGAGCTTGCTTTTCTCTCCTGTAAATAGGTTGATCAACTTTTTAAAAAATGACTGATCAATACTATTAATTCGTTTTTGCTTTGTTTCGTAACTCTTTTCTAATGTAGAAATTTCTGTTTGTTGTTTTTCACCCTCTGTCTTTAGCTCCTTAAATTTATTGATTTTTAAATCTAATTCTTTGATAGAGCCAGTCTTTTCATCAACTATTTTATCTCGTTTATTAATAAATTTTACTCTTTCAGCCTCTATTTCAGCTAGAACACTATTTGCCTTATTTTCAAACTCAGCTATCTTGTGAACTGGTTCTTTTTTCGCTTTTTCTATTCTCTCCTGATGTTTTTCTTTCGCTGTTTTTTCTGGTACAATTGGTTGATCTGGTATTATAGGTTCACGCTTATGTCCTTGAAATACCTGTGGCTTTCCATAAATATTTTCATTATGCTGTTTCATCTCATCTAATCGTTTTCTCGTTCTCTGTTCTTCCGCTATATACTTATTCGAATTTGAATGATCAGTTTTCTTGAGCGCCGCCATCCAAATATCGGTTGCCAAATCTATCTCTGCTTTGCTATACGGCTTATTTTTAGGCTGTGAACCTGCCTCATATTCATATTCTTCTTCTCTGTGTTTTGCCATGCTCTTCCACCTCTCCATTTCTATATAGCTAAATAATAGCATAATAAAGTTTTTATTATTTAACAACAATTTCTTTCATCATGAATTTTCGTTTGTTTTTTTCGATTGACCTTCTATCTTCCGGTAGTGTAAAATTTATTTTATTACTCATTATATCTAAATAAAAGAACAAACAAATGAACTAAATTTCTTATAAAATTCCAAGTATTCGCCTTATTTACCATCGTTTTCTACCATCTTATGTTGTTGGTAAATAAGGCTAGTTTTTACAGCATAACTTATTGAGGCTGGGACAGAAGGAATATTTACTTTTGTCCCATACTCATTGTAAATAAATACAAAAGATTAAAAAATCTTTTGATTAAATACTCCCTCAAGATGAATTCCTATTATTAAACTTACAAATGGAAAACCTTACCATTCACATTAAATTACTCGTCATTTGAAAGAGTACCTATTGTCTGTGACATTAAACTTACATACACATACTGAGATTCTTTTTCGCAACACAAACAGCGATAGCAGGATCTGTCGAACACGCAGCAGCATACCTAGGACATCGAAATAAAACAATGACCGAGTATTACACGCATATTAGAAACGAAACAGCACCAAATGTGATAAACATGGTTTCTGAACGTCTTTCTAAATCTAAATAATTAGCGTATAAAAAGGATGTGATTTTTCGCCGAATCAAGCCAAAAAATCACATCCCTATCACATTAGAACATCATTTTTATTCAGTTTTCATCACTTTTCCAACAATCCTTTTTCAAAAATAGCCTTTTAGAACAAGGATACAGGTTGAATCAGCATGATTTTAAATAGCTTTTACTTTGCTAAACGGTAGATGGCATCGGCATATATCGCCGTTGCACGGAATAAATCATCTAGACTCATAAATTCATTGGCTTGGTGCATGGTATCGGTGTAGCCCGGGAACATTGCACCATAGGCTACACCCCGTTTTAGTAAGCGTCCGTAAGTTCCACCACCGATGATTTGCTCGTAGCCTTTTTCGCCAGTATGATCTTCATACACTTGCAACAAGGTTTCAACTAATGGATCTTCCATTGGTACATAGTGCGGCTCCATCACACGTGCACCACGAGTAACTGTTGCCCCTTCTTCTTTCATCGCTGCTGCAATGCCTTTTTCTAAGCCATCAACCGTCACTCCTTTTGGAAAACGGAAGTTCATGTTGATAAAGTTCTCGTCTTCGGTTCCATGATCTTTAAAAGCAAACAAACCTGCATTCATTGTTAATTTACCCATTTTTTCATCTTCATGAGCAACACCTAATTTTTCACCATAGAAGTCTTCATGGATGAAAGTCGCTGCCACATGGATAAATTGTTTTGCTGAACCAATAAATTCATAGCTATCTAAGAAGAGTGCTAAGAATGATCCCGCATTGATTCCTGATTGTGGACTAGCGCCGTGCGCTCCTTTTCCTGCTAATTCGATTTTCACATAGGTGTTATCTGCTTCGATTGAACCATTTACTGGATTCGCTTCTATAAAGCGATAGAAATCTTCTTCCATTTGGATCGCCGCTTCGGTATTTTTTACTTCAAGTATGGCAGTTGCTGCGCCCGGTACCATGTTTTCACGTAGTCCTGAAGCAAATGATCTCAACACATAATCTCCTGCATTGTCACCTTGAAAACGTAATGCTAAAGAGACATTGCCTTTTTCACCGTTGATGATGGGAAACTCTGCATCGGGAGAAAAACCAAAATCTGGTTCTTCTTCATGTTCAAAGTAGTAAGCCATGTCAGCCCAACCACTTTCCTCATCACTCCCGACAACGAAACGAACTTTTTTAGATAATTTCAAATCTAACTCTTTGATGATTTTCATTGCATAGTACGCAGCCATACTTGGCCCTTTGTCGTCACTTGAACCACGAGCAAAGATCTTACCATCTTTGATTACTGGCTCATAAGGATCTGTATCCCAGCCATCGCCCGCTGGTACTACATCCATGTGACCAAAGATACCTAACGTCTCGTCTCCTTCACCAAGATCAATATGGCCTGCATAATTATCGACATTTTTTACGACAAAACCATCGCGCTCACCATAGGCTAACATATGTTTTAGTGCCTCGCGAGGTCCCGGACCAAAAGGGGCATCAGGGGTTATTTTTGAATCATCCCTCTCGCTGTTTACACGTAAAAGATTTTTTAAGTCTTCCAGTAATTCATCTTTACGTGATTCTACTTCTTTTTGCCAATTGATTGTCATGAAATCATCCTCCACTCATTAAATTTACTTCTTCATCATACCATAAATGAAAGAAAAAAAACCTTTAAAAAATGTACCATTCCCTAGCTAAACAGTACTTGATACACAAATACTAAGTTATAATACAAGAGAGGAGGCCGTTTAAATGTTATTAGATGAAAGTTTATTGTAAAAAGTAATCACACCTCGTCCCTCAGAATCACATAAAGGAAGCTATGGACGAACGGTTTTGATTGGTGGTGATTGCCAATATGGGGGAGCGATCATCATGAGTGCATTCGCTACCGTAAATAGTGGGGCTGGTTTAACTACCGTTGTGACACATGCTAAAAATCATTTGCCACTTCATGTACATTTACCAGAAGCAATGTGCGTTGATTGGCAAGAAAAAGAGAAGCTGTGTGCTAGTATGGAAACAGCAGATGTACTATTGATCGGACCTGGGTTAGGTACTTCTTCAAAAAGCTTAGAGCTACTATCCCTTAATTTAGACAATCAAAAAAGTAACCAGTGGCTAGTAATTGATGGCTCTGCTTTAACACTATTAGCAAAAAAACAATGGTCACTTCCATTTCCAAAACAAACGATCCTAACACCCCATCAAATGGAATGGCAAAGAGTCAGTTCTCTACCTATTTTGAAAAACAGACTTCGGAAAACAATCGAAAACAACAACAAGAAATCGGTGCAACAATCGTTTTGAAAAGTCATCAAACAACGATTTATGGTCAACAAGACGAGTATCAAAACCTAGCTGGCTCTCCTGCCATGGCAACAGGTGGTACAGGTGATACTTTAGCGGGTATGATCACGGGTTTTCTTGCACAGTTTCCCAAAAATGATGAAACAGTGGCAGCGGCTGTCTATCTTCATAGTTTTATTGGCGATCAGTTAGCGCAAAAACAGTATGTAGTTTTACCTACGCAAATCAGTCAAGAAATCCCGAAATGGATGCACTATTTAAGTCAGAAAAAACATTGAACCAAGGAGTTTTTATTTTATGATAGAAAAATTTACCGGCTACATTCGAGAGCCTTTTTACTATGAAACCGATCAAATGGGGATTATCCACCATAGTAATTATATCCGCTGGTTGGAAGAATCACGGGTGGCTCTACTTGATCATTTAGGATTTAGCTATAAAAAAATTGAAGAATTAGGTGTGATTATTCCCGTATTAGAAGTTACCTGTCATTACAAAGAAATGATTCACTACGGTGAAACGGTATGTGTTATGCCTAAAATTGAAAAATACAGCAACACACGCTTAAACTTTAGTTATGAAATCTATAGCTTAAATGATGGAAAATTACGAACGACTGGATCAAGCAAGCATTGTTTCTTACTTGCTGAAACAAAACGCTTAGTCAAACTGAACCAGGTAAGCCCAACATTGGACAGCTTATTTCAAGAATATGCTGAATTAGAATCATCCTAGTGAATAGTGCTTTGCCTTCCTTTATCTAATTTCTTAAAATAATGTAAATCTTCAGAACTTTTTTCTTGTATTGTCTTGATTAGTTCGTATAATAAAAAGAAAAAAAGTAGGTGATTATCATTTACGTTGTCAAAGTATTGCATGGTTACATTGATAAAACTGGCTGCCGCACAAGAGAAAAAAATCCCGATAATTTGTTGATTTTCAAAGAAAAAAAAGAATCAGAAGCTTTTGCAAAAAAAATCGGTGGGCGTGTCAAACAATTGAACGAGATGCGTCCTGATTGAATATAAAAAAGGCAAAACATAAGTGTCGTTCCAATCGTTATTTGGTAAGTAGCCAATGATTGGAACTTTTTTATTGTTACAAGTTGATCAATCCCGAAAAAAAAAACAAGCAAAATCGCTTGTGCCCAAATAAATCGTGATGCTATGAAAATATTAAAAAAGTTTCTATGGCATGTTCGATAACTAGAGTAGCAGTTAGAAGTAAGTATCTTAGTTGCATATCATCACTAGCTAAATCTGCCAAATAACTGAAATCTAAATTTACATACTTTCCAGTTAAATCTTTTTTAAAATTTCTCCTATAAACAGATAATTTATACTAATAGTTTAAATCATTCAGGCTATCTTTGCGCCCTTTTCACTCATTATATTGAATTTAACGCCTTTTTTAGACAATTCACTGATAAGATCTTCAAAAGATGCTTTGGGATGTCGCTTTATGGCTTCTTCTTTTATATATTTATTTCCAATGTTTCTTTTATCGTATTTAATTCTCGTTTGGCGTTTTCATCCATAGTTAAATACCTTTACCATTAAGTCTCATGTTACTAATGAAGGACAGAAAGAAGCTGTTTTGCTTTTCAAACATTACGTTACAAACGATATCGAGTTGGATCAATCTCTGAGTCAAAAGAAAAACCCCGCTCAATGAAGGCGGGGTAGATGTTAATACGATAATATTTGTTTTATTATTTAGCTAAAGCATCTTTAGCTTGGTCAGCTAATGCAGTAAATGCTGTTGCATCGTTTACAGCCAAGTCAGCTAACATTTTGCGGTTGATGTCGATTTCAGCAACTTTCAAACCGTGCATTAATTTTGAGTAGCTTAAGCCATTCATACGAGCCGCTGCGTTGATACGAGCGATCCACAATTTGCGGAAGTCGCGTTTCTTTTGACGACGATCGCGATATGCGTAGTTGTATGAATTCATTACTTGTTCTTTTGCTGTTTTAAATAAAGTGTGTTTTGAGCCGTAGTAACCTTTTGCTAATTTAAGCACTTTTTTACGACGTTTACGAGTGACTGTTCCACCTTTAACACGTGCCATGTTTAATTCCTCCTAAATAAATCTTCTTCTTGAAATTATTTTTTTGCGTTGTTTATTTCATTCCTGCTAGTTGTTGACGAATACGTTTGAAATCGCCACTAGAAACCATGCTTGCTTTACGCAATTGACGGCGTTGTTTTTTAGTTTTACCGTGGAAACGGTGACTTGTAAACGCACGGAAACGTTTTAATCCGCCCTTACCAGTACGTTTGAAACGTTTTGCTGATCCGCGGTGTGTTTTTTGTTTTGGCATGACTATATTTCCTCCTCAAAATCTTTCGTTATCCAACTATCAACTGTTCAACAGTAGTTAGTCATTCAAATTACTTACTATCGTTTTTCGGTGCCAGCGTCAAGAACATGCTGCGTCCATCCATTTTAGCTTTTTGTTCCACTGTTGCAATATCAGCAGTTTCTTCAGCTAAGCGATCTAAGACTTTTTGACCAATCTCTTTGTGGGTAATGGCACGGCCTTTGAAGCGAATAGAAGCTTTCACTTTATCGCCCTTTTCTAAGAACTTACGTGCATTACGAAGTTTTGTATTGAAGTCATTTACGTCAATCGTAGGACTTAAGCGAACTTCTTTTACATTGATCACTTTTTGTTTTTTACTCGCCTCGCGGTCTTTCTTTTGTTGCTCGAAACGGTATTTTCCGTAGTCCATGATTCGCGCAACTGGTGGTTTTGCACTTGGGGCAACTAATACAAGATCTAAATTTGCTTGTTCTGCAATTTTCAATGCTTCTACTTTTGTTTTAACTCCTAATTGCTCACCATCTGAACCGATCAATCGTAACTCACGTGCACGAATGCCGTCGTTAACCATCATATCCTTTGCTATGGTCATTCACCTCCAAATATTATAAGAGAAAGAAAAGCTTGCCGAATATCCGGCAATAAAAAAAACGAGTTCTCTAACAGAACCCGCACGTACTTCACCTAATTAATAGATGAAAACTATCTAGCCCAGTGACAAAATCAACTAAGGCGAGAAGCGGGTGCTTCTACTTTTATTTCTCAACTATTGTATTGTAGCAAAAATCACTCCTCGTGTCAATGATTTTCACTTCTTTGCTATACTAAAGAAAAACGAGGTGTAGCTATATGAAAAGAATCAAGCCGATTCCTCCTTCTCTTCCTTCTCTTACAAAGGGAGATTTTTATTTAGAAGATGAAGAGATCTTCTCTGGTCTTTTGATCAATGGGGGTGACCAAAGCTATCTTGATGCCAAAAATATGGTATTAAGAGAGAGTCATATCCAAAAACTTACGATGCAAAAAACAGCTCTACGTCATTTTGAATGCAGTAATGTTATTTTTGAAAAATGTGATTTTTCCAATCTGGAATGGCTTGGTGGCAGTTTCCACCAAGTAGTGTTTCATCAATGTAAATTAACAGGTACGAATTTTGCCGAAAGTTATCTTCGAGACTGTACTTTCACTGACTGTATTGCTTCTATGACTTCCTTTAGCAGTACAAACTTGAAAGCTGTCTCCTTCGATCATTGCCAATTAGAAGACAGCGAATTTTATGAGGTCACTTGGAAAAATCTTTTTTTATCTGACAATCAGTTAACCGGTTCAAACTGGTTCCGAACTTCTCTGAAAGGATTAGATTTTACGACTAATTTCTTCACAGCGATTGCTTTATCTCAAGATTCTTTGGCGGGACTAATCGTCAATCAAGAGCAAGCACTCGTGATCGCCCAAGCCCTTGGTTTGCAAATCAAAAACTAGATCAACGAATCCGTCGCCACAATGCAACAAGCATCCAAACAGATAAGACAAGACTGATGATCAAGGCGATCCCCCATCCGAAAACGGAATGGGTAAAGGGTAACTGGAGATTCATCCCGAAAAAACCTGTCACAATCGTTGGAACAGTCAAAATCAGCGACCAGACCGTCAAAAATTTCATCGTGTCATTCAAGTTATTATTCAGCAAATTATTATAAGTGCCAGAAAGCTGATCTAAAATCTGCGAAGCTAAGTTCGTCATTTCAACTGCTTGTCGTGCTTCGATCAGTGCATCGTCCAACTCTTCTTTTTCCTTTTCTGACAACTTGCGATAAATGGCCAAGGCCTTGATTTGTTCCAAAAGTACTACATTTTGTTTCGTTCCTGTAACTAAGTAAACCAAACCAACCTCTAAATCTGAAAGTTGCAGCAGATTCTTGTTCGTTGTTTTTTCTCTTAATTTCAGATTAAGCCGCTGAAGTTCGCTATTTACTTCCTCGATTAAAGGAAAAAAAGAATCAGAAATCAAAAACAATGTACGAAACAATAAACTGTATACACTCATGTCTGGCATTCGTTCCAAAAGCGATCGAATCAGTCGGATCACATACTCGGTATTCGGCGTGGTAAATGTAAACAAACCATCTTCTTTCAAAATAAAAGCAATAGGACTAGTTTCATAATGATTATCGACTTTTTGCTGGTGCGGGACATTTGATACAAGCAGTAACGCTTCATCAAAAGAATCATACTCTACACGCGCCCGTTCATTTTTATCTAGAGAATAAGTCAGCATCTCATCACTAATGCTATATTCTTCTTTTAAATTTTTAACAGCTAGCACATCATTTTGATGTACATTGATCCAAAAATTACGTTCTTGATTAAAATAGTGTTTTTCCCGCGTACTCTATCCTCCTGTCATTTGCTTCCAGTATAAAGAAAAAAGCCGCTCAAATAAAGGTCAACCCCTTTAGATGAGCAACTATAAATCAAATGGACGCTTCAGTTTGGCGAATCTCTGTTAATTTTTCTTCAATCATTCTCAAGACCTCTTCTTTTGCTTGAGGATCTTCCACAAAGTTAAAGCGATCACCATCGATTTGAATTTTCGGACTTTCATTGTATCCTTCATACCAATGATCATAGCGCCGATTTAATTCTTTGTAATAATCATAGAGGGTAGGATCAAAAGAAAGTTGTTCATATGATCGTCCTCTTTTTTCGATTCGATCAAGCATCGTATCAAATGAAACACGAATGTGAACCAATAGATCTGGGTGTTTTTTATCAGCAGCATAAGGAAGTTCTTCCATCATATTCTGAAGCAGTTCATCATAGACACGTACTTCTGTTTCTGTTGCCCTACCTAAATCAGCATTCAAATGAAAAAGTAAAGAATCTTCATAAATTGAACGATCCAATACGTTATTGTCTTCTTTCATCGCTTGTTTGATGCTTGCGAAACGTTTATTCAAAAAATAAATTTGCAATAAAAAGCATACTGTTCAGGGTTGGCATAAAATAAAGGCAACACTTCATTATCGTCAATCGACTCATAAAAAGCTTCACTACCAAGATGTTTAGCCATCATTTCCGTTAAACTTGATTTCCCAGCCCCAATTGTACCTGCTAAAACAATCACACTCATTAACCTCCAGCTCACTTTATCACTAAATATAGTATCTTTACACTTCGTTTGTTTAATATACCCCCAATATCTGGTGGTGTCAATTAAAACCAAAATTTCATATATAAAAATAAATACAAAAAAATCTTAAGAAAAAAACGTTTTTTCGTCAGAAAACGCATTCTTTATTTTACTTATTGGACGGTTTTAGTAAAATAAAGATGAATTGTTTTTTTGAACTGACATGTTAAAATTCTGTTCGTTAGCGCAAAGGATCCAACGCGCTTTATTTTTTGCTCAAAAAGTTATGGGAATAAAAAAGGAGTTAGATTATGGCAAATTATGGCCAAGGGGAATCAAACGGTAAGATTATCCTGATGGGCGAGCATGCAGTTGTTTATGGAGAACCAGCAATTGCTTTTCCCTTTCATGCGACAAAGGTGGTTGCTTTATTGAAAAAACTGTCCTCTTCGTCAACTGACCAGCTTGTTTCTTCCTACTACACAGGAACATTCAGCAACGCCCCACATGCGTTAAAAAATATCAAGCAATTAGTCCTTAATTTAAAAAAAGAACTTGGGATAAAAGGTTCGATCCAACTAACGCTCAATAGTACCATCCCAGCAGAACGAGGTATGGGATCAAGCGCCGCAGTTGCGACTGCCGTTACACGTGCTTTTTATGATTACCTCAAGCAACCACTTTCTCGTGAACAGCTATTGACAAATGTTCATATTTCAGAAAAAATTGCCCATGGAAACCCTAGTGGCATTGATGCTGCAGCAACAAGCAGTTTAGAACCCATTTATTTTGTGAAAGGTCATCCTTTTGATTATTTTTCTTTAAATGTTGATGCTTTTTTAATCGTTGCAGATACAGGCATCAAAGGACAAACACGAGCTGTGGTAAAAGACGTAGCACATTTATTCGAAGAAAACCAACAAAAAGTTGGACAAAAAATCCAACAACTAGGATACTTAACCAGGCAATCAAAAAAAGCCATGATGGAAAATGACCCACAGCAGTTAGCTCAGGCAATGAATGAAGCCCAACGAATTCTGAGTGCTTTAACAATAAGTAATGACCATTTAGATGTATTGATCAAAACAGCTAGAAATACTGGGGCTTTAGGAGTAAAGCTGACTGGCGGAGGCCGGGGTGGCTGCATGATTGCACTAGCTCAAACAAAAACAAAGGCCCAAGAGATCAGTGAGGCACTTTTACAAGCAGGTGCCGCTGAGACTTGGATACAAAGATTAGGAGTACCTACCTATGATTAAAGGCAAAGCACGTGCGTATACAAACATCGCTCTTATCAAATATTGGGGCAAAAAAAATGACGCAATGATTCTTCCCATGAATAACAGTTTATCACTTACATTGGATGCATTTTACACTGAAACCGAAGTGATTTTTTCTGACACATTCAGCGAGGATCAATTTTATTTAGATAATAAATTGCAAGATGTAAAAACAACAGCAAAAATCAGCACTTTTTTAGATATTGCTAGAAAAAAAGCACAGACAACAAAAAAAGCAAAAGTTATCAGCCACAATTCCGTTCCCACCGCTGCTGGGTTAGCTTCTTCTGCAAGTGGATTAGCTGCTCTAGCCGGTGCTTGTAATAAAGCCTTAGCTTTAGGCCTTGATGACCAAGCGCTGTCAATATTTGCACGTCGAGGATCTGGTTCAGCTTGTCGCAGTATCTTCGGAGGCTTTGTCGAATGGGAAAAAGGACATGATGATGCGAGTTCTTATGCCTATCCGATCCCATCAGATGGCTTTGAAGAAAACTTAGCGATGGTCTTTTTGTTGCTAAATGAACAAAAAAAAGACGTTTCAAGTCGTGAGGGCATGCGCCGAACAGTCGAAACTTCTAGTTTCTATCAAGGATGGCTAGACTCTGTTGAAACGGATCTTGCCCAATTGAAACGAGCTATCGAAACCAAAAATTTCCAGCTTTTAGGTGAAACCATGGAGCAAAACAGCTTAAAGATGCATGGAACCACACTGGCTGCTCGTCCGCCATTTACTTATTGGTCGCCGGATAGTTTAAAAGCCATGCAAGCCGTAAGAGATTTAAGAAATCACAATATTCCTTGCTACTTTACAATGGATGCAGGACCAAATGTAAAAGTACTTGTTCAAAAAGAGCACTTAGAAGCTGTCCAGCAAACCTTTAGCAAATTATTTAGTAGCCAACAAGTCATTTCTGCTTTTGCAGGACCAGGAATTACGATTATTGAATAAAGGGAGATTTTTTATGATTGAAGTATCTGCACCAGGAAAACTTTATATTGCTGGAGAATACGCAGTGGTTGAAACGGGACATCCAGCAATCATTGTAGCCATTGATCAATTTGTTACAGTGACCGTTGAATCCGCACGAAAAGTAGGAAGTATCCAGTCTGCACAATACAGTGGCATGCCAATTCGCTGGACACGACGCAAAGGTGAACTCGTCTTAGATGTCCGTGAAAATCCGTTCCATTATATTCTTGCGGCTATTCGCTTAACTGAAAAATATGCCCAAGAAAAAAATATCCTGCTTTCTTTTTATGATTTAAAAGTAACAAGCGAATTGGATAGTTCTAATGGACGCAAATATGGATTGGGATCAAGTGGTGCAGTAACAGTTGCAACAGTTAAAGCCTTGAACATCTTTTACGCATTGAATTTAACTCAGATTGAGATCTTTAAAATCGCTGCACTTGCCAATTTAGCAGTTCAAGATAATGGTTCTTGTGGCGATATTGCCGCTAGCTGTTACGGTGGCTGGATTGCTTTTTCAACATTTGATCATCATTGGTTAAAAGAAAAAGAAAAACAACACGCCATCGTTGAATTGTTAGAAATGGATTGGCCAGGTTTATCGATTGAATCATTGCCAACACCAAAAGATCTGCGATTACTGATTGGTTGGACTGGTAGTCCTGCTTCCACTTCTGATTTAGTCGATCAAGTTCACCGTTCGAGAGAAGATAAAATGGTAGCTTATCAGCTTTTCTTAAAAAACAGTACAAAATGCGTCAATAAAATGATCAAAGGGTTTAAAGAAAATAATGTACTGTTGATCCAACAGATGATTCGAAAAAATCGACAATTACTGCATGATTTATCTGCAATCACCGGAGTCGTCATCGAAACACCTGCTTTGAACAAATTGTGTAATTTAGCTGAGCAGTATGAAGGAGCCGCAAAATCTTCTGGTGCAGGTGGTGGCGATTGCGGTATCGTGATCGTTGATCAGAAATCTGGCATCCTTCCTTTAATGAGTGCATGGGAAAAAGCAGAAATCACCCCACTACCGTTACATGTCTATAGCGATCAAAGAAAGGAAAACCGATGAATCGAAAAGACGAACATGTTTCACTAGCTAAAGCCTTTCATGATAAGCAAAAAAACGAATTTGATTTCGTAAGGGTTATTCATAACCCTTTGCCACAAACAGCAGTTGCTGATGTCGATCTAAGCACACAGGTAGCTGGTTTTACGCTAAGTAGCCCGTTTTATATCAATGCGATGACTGGCGGTAGTGAAAAAACAAAAAAAATCAACCAAGATCTTGCGATCATCGCAAGAGAAGCGAGTCTGATGATTGCAACTGGGTCAGTCAGCGCTGCTTTAAAAGACCCTTCTTTGATAGATTCCTATGCAATCATGCGAGAGGTATATCCTGAAGGAAAAATACTCGCAAATGTTGGCGCTGGTACATCGGTGGAACACGCAAAAGAAGCGATTGAACTTTTCCATGCTGATGCGTTACAAATCCATCTCAATGCGCCTCAAGAACTCGTGATGCCTGAAGGAGATCGTGATTTTACCAACTGGAAAACACTTATCCAAGAGATCCAAACAGCCATTGATGTACCCCTAATCGTAAAAGAAGTCGGTTTTGGCATGACAAGAGAGACGATTAATGATTTAGCTGCTCTAGGAGTTCATATAGTTGATATCAGCGGTCGAAGCGGAACAAGCTTCACTCAGATCGAAAACGCCCGTCGCCCCAAGCGGGAACTGAATTATTTAGCTGACTGGGGGCAATCAACAGCCGCTTCATTGCTTGAAGCAAATGAAGCAGACACTTCTATAGAAATCCTAGCCTCCGGAGGTATCCGCAATGCCTATGACATATTTAAAGCTCTTTGTCTCGGCGCAAATGCAGTGGGCACTTCAGAAACTGTATTGGCTCATCTGATGAATCATGTAGTAGAAGAAACAATTATACTGATGGAGCAATGGCAAGAAGAACTTCGACTGCTTTATACCATGGTCGGCGCAACAAATACCCCAGCTCTACACCAACAATCTCTGATCTTTTCCGGCCCAGTGAAGGATTGGTGCGCAGCAAGAGGGATCGATTTAGTAAAATATGGAAGACGCACAGAAAAAGGAGTATGACGCAAATCCGTCATACTCCTTTTTTTCGAATAATTGATGTTTAATCAGCTGTCCTTCGGTATTCGTTCAAGCCGTTGATTTCACAACCTATCTACTAAACGGCAAAGCTGTTTTAAGGTTGTTTTCCAATATAAGCAAGTATACCTCCGTCCACATACAAGACATGGCCGTTAACGAAATCAGACGCGCTAGAAGCCAAGAAAACAGATGGTCCAGCCAAATCGATTGGCTCGCCCCAACGTGCCGCTGGCGTACGTCCAACAATAAATTGATCGAATGGATGACGTTCACCGTTTTCTTGTGTTTCGCGTAGTGGAGCAGTTTGCGGTGTAGCAATATAACCTGGTCCAATTCCATTACATTGGATATTGTATTGACCGTATTCAGAAGCGATGTTTTTCGTCAGCATTTTTAATCCGCCTTTTGCCGCAGCATAAGCACTGACCGTTTCGCGTCCTAATTCACTCATCATGGAGCAGATATTGATGATTTTACCGCCACCTTTTTCGATCATATCCGGAATAACTGCTTTTGAAACAATGAATGGGGCATTTAAATCCACGTCAATTACTTGGCGAAAGTCTGCCGCATCCATTTCGATCATCGGCGTTCGTTTGATTATCCCTGCATTGTTGACTAGAATATCAACTGAACCTACATCTTCTTTGATTTGTTGAACCATCGCTTGGACCGCTTCTTCATCGGTCACATCGCAGACATAGCCTTTTGCATCGATGCCTGCTTCTTTATAATGCGCTATACCTTCATCAACTGATTCTTGATTCAAGTTATTAAATACGATTTTTGCTCCTGCTGTAGCTAAAGAGCGTGCAATCTCAAATCCAATACCATAGACAGCACCGGTAACTAATGCTACTTTTCCATCTAAACGAAACATATCCATACTAAATTCCATCATGTTCTCTCCCTTATGCTTATTTTAATTGATCCATTTGCACCATATCCATGTCTGTATAGGTGATATTTTCTCCGCACATTGCCCAGATAAATGAGTAATTGCTTGTACCTACACCTGAATGGATCGACCAGCTTGGCGAAATGATGGCTTGTTCATTATCTACGACTAAATGTTTTGTTTCATCTGGTTTGCCCATCATATGGAACACACGTGTATCTTCATTCGCATAGTCAAAATAGACATAAGCTTCCATACGACGTTCATGTGTATGACAAGGCATCGTATTCCAAGCACTTCCTGGTTCTAAAATCGTATAACCCATTTGTAATTGACAGCTTTCGCATACATTTTGATGTATGTATTGATAGATTTTACGTTCATTCAATGTCAGGCCTTCACCAGTTTCCATTGGTTTTACTTGGTCGATACTGATTTTTACATTTGGATATTTATGATGAGCTGGAACAGAACTAATATAGAATTTAGCTGGGTTTTCAGCATCTTTAGAAGAAAATACGACATGCCGTGTTTCTTTTCCGATATAATAGCCGTCTTGTTTTCTCATTTCTTATTTTTGCCCATCGATCTCGACGAATCCTGGTCCACCGATATTGATCACACCTAGTTCACGGCGTTCTAAGAAGTAATCTACACCTAGTTCTTTATCTAATGTGATTTCTAATTCTTTTTCAGTAGGTGTCACTCCACCAAAGATCATTCGATCGTTGTGCGTATAAGTCAAACTGATTTTTCCTGGTTCAAATACCTTTTCTACTAAAAATTCTTTTCTCAATTGTTCCGTTGAATAATGACGGATATCTTCTGGGCTATGTGTATAACGTGTTTCCATTTCTGGCATTTTCTTCTACTCCTTCTATCGAATGATTTTTCCAGAGCCGCATGCTAAAAATTGTGCGACTTCTTCTTGACTGAATTGGTTGCAGTCCCCATAGATCGTATGCTTCAAGGCAGAAGTTGCCGTAGCAAAATCAATGATTTCTTGCGGGGACATATTGGATAAAATCCCATGGAGCACGCCACCTGCAAAAGCATCTCCGCCACCTACTCGATCCACGATTGGGGTGATTCTATGGACTTGGGATTCCACATATTCATGGTCCATCCACAATGTTCCCTTCAATTCATTTTCACTTGCTGAATGGACTGTGCGCTTGGTCGAATAAAATACTTGGATATTCGGGAACTTTTCCTGCATTTTTTGATAATAATAAATCAGAGGTTGTTCTTCTGCTTCTGGCGCTTTCTCGATACCTAACAAATAAAGAGCATCCATTTTTCCAGCTGAGCAGATATCTACTAATGGTAAAAGCTGATGGATCACTTCACTGGCTTCTTGCTGCGTCCATAATTTCTCACGATAGTTGATATCGAAGCTGATCAGGCAACCAGCTTTTTTTGCAGCTTCTATCATCTGTTGCGTCATTTTCTGCCACTTCTTAGACAAAGCTGGGGTGATTCCTGAAACATGAAATATATCTGTTCCTTGGAGTAACTCATCTAGCGACCATTCCAAATGATCCATTTCAGCAAAACTTGATCCGGCACGATCATAGATCACTGAAGCGGCACATTCGCCAATACCTGTTTCCATATAATAAGTACCTAGTCTTGGTCCGCCAGATAATACCTGTTTCGTATCTACTCCATAACATTGCAAGTGCTTTTTCACTGCTTTTCCCAATGCGTTATCAGGTACTTTGGTAGCAAAAACCGCTTCATGTCCGTAATTAGCTAAAGAAATCGCTACGTTTGCTTCCCCTCCACCGTAATGGGCAACGAAACTTTTACTTGAATCAATACGGGTTCCCTGTTCTGTGGACAATCGCAACATGATTTCTCCAAGTGTCACTACTTTTCCCATAAGCAACTACCTCTTGATTTCTTTCATTTTTGCTGCATACTTTTGCGCCACTTCCGTTACTTTGTCGAAATCTCCTGTAGCTGCAGGTGCTAAAAGGTTTCCACCTACTCCGACTGTTACGACACCAGCATCGAACCATTCTTTCATATTGTCCAGACTCACACCGCCAGTCGGCATAATATTGACTTGAGGCATCGGTGCCTTGAAAGCAGAAATGATACTTGGTCCATAAGCGCTTCCAGGAAATAGTTTGACGATATCTACACCACTTTTCAGCGCTGTTTTGATCTCGGTAATAGTCATACACCCTGGTAAATAAGGGATTTGATACAGATTGCACATCTCTGCCGTTTCTTGATCAAAGGCAGGGCTAACAACATACTCCGCACCAGCTAAGATAGCCGATCGGGCTGTAACAGCGTCTAATACTGTGCCTGCACCGATCACTATTTCTGGCTGATCTTTGTAGAATGACAAAAGTTCTTTGATTACCTGATCTGCTTGAGGGACTGTAAAAGTCAACTCAACACCAGTTAAGCCACCTTTGATGATTGCGTGGCAAGCATTCAAAGCTTCTTCTTTGCTTTTTCCGCGTACCACCGCAATCACTCCAGCGTTTTTCAATCGAGATAAAATATCAATTTTTTTCATCTTTCCCACCATTTCCTATTTAGAAATTTTGTTTTATAATTTGGAAAACTATACCCACATTATACGGTAGAAAAGAAAAATCGCAAACGCTTTTTTAATTATTTCTGAATTCTTTGCTCAATTTCGCTTTTTGTTTGCTTGAGGGCACTGATTATTTGTTCTTTTGTCTCATCTGTTAAGCGATATTTCGGCATACTTACACTAAATGCCCCAATGATTTGTTCGTTTTTCATGATTGAGGCCCCTATACAAAAAATGTCACGTTCAATTTCTTCATCGGCAAATGCGACGTGAGTTTCTTTTACCGTTTGGATTTCCTTTTTCAAACGCAAGGCATTGGTGATCGTATACTCAGTGTAAGGGATCAACGGATGTTTTTTAAGATAATCAGTGTATTGCTCTTCACTGAATTCTGCTAATACAGCTTTACCCATCGCAGAATTGTATAATGGTCGGGTGATTCCGATTTTTGAAGACATGCGGATCGTTTGATATTTTGGATCTAGTTTGTTCACGTACAAGATCTCATTGTTATCCAATACCCCTAAGTGGATAGTCTCATCGATCTTTTGCTGCAACTGTTCTAAAAACGGTAAAGTCAGCTCTACCAAATCGATTTGTTCAATATTTTTATTTGCGTAGCGAATAAGCTTTGCACCTAAACGATAGTTTTTCACTGAATTTTTATTTACGTAACCGATCATCAGCAAAGTATCTAGTATTTTCAAGACTGTAGAAGAAGTCATTCCCACACCCTTTGCGATCGTCTGCAAAGAAACGTCTTGGTTTTCTGCTAAATAGTCTAGTATTTTAGCGGCTTTGATCAATACAGTTCCATAAGGCTTTTTATTTTCCATATAATATTCTCCTATTTCTTTATAAGAAAAATTATAACGGAATTACCATCAATTTAAAAGCGATCCCCAGATATAAACTGCTATTTCTCTTTACAGGTAATTTAATGTTGAAGATCCGCTTCGTTTTTACATCAAACTTTTATATAATGCAATGATTTCTTCTACTGTAGTTTCTCTTGGATTTCCTGGTGTGCATACATCTCGCAAAGCATCTTCTGCAATTGCTGGGATATCTGCTTCTTTTACACCTAACTCAGAAATGGTTTCTGGGATTCCAACAGCTTTGCTTAGCCGATCGATCTCTCCACAAGCCGCTTCTCTTACATCTTCTAAAGACATTTCAGCTGCTCCTTTAATCCCTAGCACAAGAGCGATCTCACGGTACTTTTCTCCAGTATATTCTTTGTTATATTTCATGACAGTTGGCAAAAGTGCTGCACACGCTACGCCATGAGGAATGTTGTACCATGCACTTAACGGGTGAGCCATCCCGTGTACCAGTCCTAAACCGACATTTGAGAAGCCCATTCCCGCAATATACTGTCCTAATGCCATTTTTTCTCGCCCATTTTGATCGCCATCTACAGAAGCTTCCAAAGAATGACCGATGATTTCGATTGCTTTTAAATGCAGCATGTCAGTCATTTCCCAAGCGCCTTTTGTGATCAACCCTTCGATAGCATGCGTCATAGCATCCATACCTGTTGACGCAGCCAATTTTTTCGGCATTCCCATCATCATATCGCTGTCGATAAACGCGACGATTGGGATATCATGAGGATCGACACAAACAAATTTTCGGTGATTTGCTTCATCTGTGATGACGTAGTTGATCGTTACTTCTGCTGCTGTTCCAGAAGTCGTTGGTATAGCTAATATAGGTAAACATGGATTTTTCGTATCAGCAACACCTTCTAAACTAATGACGTCTGAAAACTCTGGATTCGTCAAAATAATCCCAATGGCTTTTGCCGTATCGATTGGCGAACCTCCACCGATTGCGATCAAACAGTCTGCCTCTGCCTCTTTAACAAAAGCCACTCCGTCTTTTACGTTTTGGATCGTTGGATTAGGTACAATCCCGTCGTATAAAGCATAATCGATTGCTGCATTATCCAGAAGTTCTGTTACTTTTATTGCTATACCGTGCTCGATCAATCCTTTGTCAGTAATGACAGCTGCTTTTCTGAATCCTCGCTGCTGGAATTCAGGGACGATAGACTCAATCGCTCCTTTTCCAAAATACGATGTTTCATTTAAAATCATTCGATTACTCATTTTCTATCCCACCTAGTTTATATTATTTTTCACAATAAAAATGAAAGAACTTCAAGCAACCGGTTGTCCAGTTGCTACAGTTCAAAGACTGGCATCAATTCCCAACTGACTGGAGAGGCATCTGGATTTGTCTCCATGATATCTTCCATGTATTTCCACCATTTTTGATTGATAGATGTATTTGCCATTTTTCCCCATAACTCTTCATCTTCTATCACTAGGTAACCAAATAACAAACTTGTACTCGGATCAAGATAAATCGAATAGTCGATGACCCCATGTTCACGAAGTGCTGTGCGCATCTCTGACCAAAGTTCATCATGTCAGACACCTGCTGTCGTATGAACTTACTCCAAATAACCTACTTTTGGAGTGACACCAAACGCATCTGCTAAATGCCACAGGTTTTCGTCCGTGATTGTTTGCAAGATTGGTCCTTGCGCTTTAACGTACGTATAGACTTCTGCTGCCTTTTCTGCTGTCTCGATCAAACCAAAGACTTCATCCATGTCTTTTCCTGAACCATAGATCCCATGTTGTGGCCATAAAACCAATCGAGTTTCTTTCATTTTTTCAGCTGTTGCTTCCCCAATCTCATTTGTTCCTGGAACCATCCATGGAATGATGGAAATCCCTTCTGGAAAAACAACTAAGCATTCCGTACACATTTGCCATAGCGTACGACTAAAAGCACGTTCGTCTAATTCATGCGTAAAACTCATCGCTAATAGATGACTAGCATGGCAATGCATAACGATCCGATTATCCTGGTCTACTTCTAAACGGGCGATATGACTCATAAAATGACTTGGCAACTCACTTGTAGGAAGGCATTCGTTTTCCAGCCCCCACAAAAGTTCCAGTGTTTGGCCATCTTCAGCAACTCGAACGATTCCAAGATTCTCGGCAGGTTCGCTTGCTACATTTTTAAAATATCTTCCTGAACCAGTTACAATAAAATAGCATCCCGCTAAACGGCTGGCATCAAAAATCATCGAGATACTACGGATCACTTTTTTAGGATTTAAGAACGGTGTAATTTATTCTTCTTTTAGTAAATAAGAAATATTCCCGCCATTTCTTTCATCCCATCCCAAACGATAAAGATTCGCCGTCGTTTCGATCATTTCTTTCACATAAGGCGCTTGTAAAATATCTATTTTTTTCAATATAGCCACACTCCTATTTTCTTAATTCCAAAACATCTTTTTGATATTCTTGGACTTCTTCAAGCCAATCCAAACCAACTGGAACTTGATTTGTGTAACAGAAATAATTCCATACATCGGCATACGGGAAATCTTTCAATTCTTCCGTATAAGCCATTCTTGAAGTAAAGTCAAAAGCCAGCTCCATTTCTTTCAATCGCTCAACTGGTTCTAGCATAGCTTTCAGCAGTGCTTTTTGTGTATTTCTCGTGCCGATGACCCAAGCAGCAATACGGTTGATCGTTGCATCAAAGAAATCCAGACCGATATTTGTTTTTTCCAATAATTCGTTACGGACTAATTCTTTAGCGATGTCCTGCAATTCATCATCCATCAAAACCACATGGTCTGAATCCCAACGCACTGGACGGGAAACATGCAACATGATTCCTTTGCTGAATAAAGCTAATGAAGATAATTTATTGGAAATCACTTCTGTTGGATGGAAATGTCCGGCATCTAGACAAACAAGTTTGTCACGAGTCAACCCATAACCCATATAAAATTCATGGGAACCGACTGTATAAGCTTCAACGCCTAAACCAAATAGTTTGCTTTCTACTGCATCTTGTACATACCGTTCATCTAACTCTTCTGTAAAAATTTCATCGAATGATTCCATTAAACGTTTCCGTGGGGTAAAACGATCAATCGGATTATCTTTCATCCCATCAGGTACCCAAAAGTTATTGATACTTGTTTGTCCAGTTTCTTTCCCAAAGTATTCCGCGATTTTGCGGCTTCTTTTCCCGTGTTCGATCCAGTATTCACGAACTTCTTTGTTTGGATGAGCCAATGTAAAGCCGTCTTTCATCATTGGATGTGAAAAGAAAGTCGGATTGAAATCAAGACCGATTTCTTCTTTCTTTGCCCACGCTACCCATTTTTCAAAATGCTTCGGCTCAATTTCATTTAGATCAATAGACTCTTCTGTGTCCAAATAGATAGCATGGAGATTCAATTTGTGTTTGCCCGGTATCAACGAATAAGCCTTCTCCAAATCTTGTCTAAGCTCTTCAGGTGTCCGGGCAGCTCCTAGAAAATTCCCTGTCGCCATGATTCCACCGGTCAATTCGCCATCCGGTGTCAAGAAACCTTTGACATCATCTCCTTGCCAGCAATGCATAGAAATTTTGATGTCCTGTATCTTTTCTAGTACAGCATCTATATCTAAACCGATAGTTGCATATTTTTCTTTTGCTTGTTCGTAATTTTTTTCAATCGTGTTCATACGATTACTCCTTTGATTTTATTCACGTACCATTCCATCGTGTTTTGCTTATTTTCATCTGGGTAAAAAGTTTCACATGGAAACGACTGTTTAATTACATTTCTTGCTTGTTCTATATTCGAAAACTGACCTGTACTGAGCATTTGCATGACAACATTTCCGATTGCTGTGGCTTCATTAGGACCTGCTTCTACAATGATTCCAGCATAATCTGCTGTTAATTGATTCAGTAGACGGTTATTCGATCCCCCCTACGATGTGCAGTTTTTCCAATTTCGTTCCAGTCAAGTGTTCTACTTTGACCAGTTCTTGTGCGTAACAAAGAGCAAGATTATCATACACACAACGAGCGATAGCCCCCGGTGAGACTGGGACTGGTTGCTCTGTTTCAAAACAGTATTGCTGAATCTCTTCTATAATATTCTTGGGATTCAAAAATCGAGGGTCATTGATTTCCATCACTTGTTGCAGCGGTTTTTCTTTTACAGCAAGCTCTGCCAATTCCGCATAACTGTACTAGTACTCTTGCATTCGAGCAACTTCCTGGATCAACCACATTCCCATGATGTTTTTCAAAAAACGAACCGTCTTATGGGCGCCCCATTCATTCGTATAATTCTCAGAAAAAGCATCGCGAGAAACATTGGCGCTCTTTGTTTCGATCCCTAAAAGTGACCATGTCCCACTGCTGATATAACCCCAACGTTCTCCTTGCCCTGGCGTTCCCAATACAGCTGAAGCTGTATCGTGACTCGCTACCGTGATAAAGGTCACATCTGGCAAATCATATTTTGAGAATTTTTCTTTTTGCAACTCTCCTAATATCGTTCCCGGCTCTGTCAATGGAGGAAATAATTCCTTCGAGATACTGATTTTTTCAAGAAGTTCTATTTCCCATTCTTTTGTCCCTGCATTCAGCAATTGCATAGTAGATGCATTAGTTTTCTCCGTCACCATGTTACCAGTAAAGACATACCCTAAATAATCAGCCATCAATAACAATTTATGTGCTTTTGTCAAATTTTC
This sequence comes from Enterococcus lacertideformus, assembly GCA_015680865.1. Taxonomy (GTDB): domain Bacteria; phylum Bacillota; class Bacilli; order Lactobacillales; family Enterococcaceae; genus Enterococcus_B; species Enterococcus_B lacertideformus. The sequence goes on from JADAKE010000005.1 coordinate 77,359, forward strand.
TTTTTCTTCAACCAACAATTGGAACAAGGTATTGAAAGGCTGGATTTGAATCCCTGTCTGCTCATATAACTTATCTAGAGAATAGATTTCAGAAAACTGTTCTACTACTCCATTGGTACGCTTATCCCGATAAGCAATAGGATCATTTATCCGATACCCTTGTTCATCAATCAGACAGTAATCGACTGCCCATGTATCGATCCCCGCAAAAAGGCGATCAATCCCTTTCTTCTTTAATTTTTCAAATCCAATCAAAATCTCTTTGATAAGATAATCAATCTTCCAGCGATCATGACCATCTTTATTCCGAAAGCCGTTCTTGAACCGGTGCACTTCTTCCAAGATCAAAGAGCCTTTTGCATATCTCGTACTTTTCATTAGTCGTCCACTTGACGCACCGATATCGATGGCAATAAATATTGGATTCATTTCTCCACCTATTTTACTTTATTGTTAATTAGCGCTTTATCAATAAAGCGCTATCATCCGTTGACAATGCTATCATAATACAGAATCTTATATTTTGCTTCACACTATTTTGGTATATAATTGCATTATCTTGACAAGTTGGGAGTGTTTACATGAATTACTGGGAAAAAGCTAACCACTCATGGTAGGAAGACTCAAAAAGAGTGATTTTGACGCCTACACAAAGAAGCAAAAATTTATTTTTTTATATTCAAGAAATCGGTTACTTCAAAGCACCGGTCCCTTACTATACTGAACGAGCACATTTACCTTCTTACTTGATAAAATTTACTTTGTCTGGCGAAGGTTCGCTTACATATCAAGATAATCAGCAACAGCTAAAAGCTGGAGACTTATTTTTTATTGACTGCCAAGAATATCAGCATTATCAAACGATCAGCGAAGAACCATGGGAAATGGATTGGATCCATGTGAATTGGTCAGAACGTCCAATCATTTTATCAGGAGTTCACCAAAGACGGTCATAACATCTTCCATTCAACAGGGAAGCCATCAGAAAACAAGATCCACCATCTGCTCACAGAATTGATACACATACAACACGACACGAATGCCCGTACTGATTTCCAGTCCTCTATAACTATCCACGAGTTGCTGAATGAACTGATTTTGCAAAAGTATCAGCTAGATTTCGAAGAAGAGGATATTACCGGCTACGTTTACAAGCTGAAGCAATACTTAGACGAACATTTCAAAGAAACGATTACACTTGATCAATTAGAAAAACAATTCTTACTTAATAAATATCAGCTGAGCAAAGATTTTTCCAAATTTATCGGTTCTCCGCCAATCGATTATTTGATCGGCAAAAAACTCTCTTACGCTAAAGACCTTCTTCGGTATACAGAATTTACGGTTCGAATGATTTCCGAAGAAATAGGGATCGAGAATTTTGCTTACTTTAGTCGCTTGTTCAAAGCAAAAACAGGACTATCACCGAGAGACTTTCGTAAATTCAGCTGATTCATATAATATGTATGTCATTTTTTCAAAATATTTTAAAATATATAGATGAAAATAACCGCTGTTTCTGCTTCTATGTAAACAACAGCAGCTTCTTCGGTTATTTTTTAGTGATCATTCTCATTGTTCAACTTCAAAATGCTCATAATAAACTAGCTGTTTTTGTGTATCACGTTTCAAAAATTCTTTAGGCGTTATGCCGAACTCTCTCTTGAATGCTTTCAGAAAATGCGGATAAGAAGAAAAACCACTTTTACTATATACAGCGCTAGAGCTACGGTACTCCCGCAACAAATGCTTGGCATAGATCAGCTTCTTCTTCATTACATATTGATGAAACGTAAACCCAATGTACTTTTTGAATTCCCGTGTGATATGGTATTTACTGACAAAAAACTGCTTTTCCATTTCCTATAAAGAAAGCGGATGAGACAAATTTTTTGAGATGTATTGTAACATTTGTTCCACACGCTCATTTGGAACTACAGAATTTTGTTCTTGCGCACTCTCTTCTTTTTGTACAACTTGATTGAGAAAAATCAAGTATTCTACCAGAGCTTGTTCATATTTTATGTCTTCTCCGTAAATATTTTTATCAGGAGGCCGGTCGATAAATACTAATTTTTGCTTCAATACTTCCTGATCTACTTGCAATACACGACTCCTCTTCTCTCCCATTGGTTGAAAACAAGCCGATAGATTAGACCATGGCGTGGAACGACTTTCCAGAAAAGAAGGGGTGATAAAGATATAGACACGCTCGAATACGTCTGAGGATTGGCGGACGATACGATGCAAATCATTGGAATGGATGAGTAGCACACTTCCTGCTTTGATCGTAAATTGTCGTCCGTTCAAATAAAAAGTCGCTTCGCCCTTTAATGTAGCATGGATTTCATAGAAATCATGATGATGATAGATCGTTTTATTTTGACTGACGACATTTTTGACATGATAGATTTCATACTGATCAGAAACCATCGTATTGACTTGTTCACCGCTGATTTTCTTTTGGAGCATGTGCTGCACCTCCTTTGTTCACTTATACACAATTCGATTATACCACGTTTTTTGTAATCAAAAAGAGCTGCTTTTATATACTCTTATAAAAAAGAAAAGACGTGGCATCTTCTAGCCCCGCCCCCTCCATTCTAAACATTAGTTAATCAACGTATTCTTTACGTTATTCAAGAAGACTTGTTCCATAACGAACCCCATCATCTTTTGTTTCTTCAAGAACCACATATAAATATGGACGATTCTTCTCAATAATCTTTTTAATTTTTGTGTACTCAATCACACCATCTCCCAAATTTACCGGCACGATTTTTTCCTGTTCGACACGAAAATCTTTCAAATGAACCGCACATATTTTTTCACCAAAACGCTCAAAAGCTTTTTCTACCAATTGGACTTGTTCTTGATAATTAGTACTTGTGATCAAATTTGTCGGATCTAAAATGATTCCTAGATAGTCCGAATCTACTGCTTTAATCAGCTGTTCTACTCTTGCTAAAGAATACACCGGATGATTCAATCCTGGTTCTATTCCCACCATCATCTGGTATTTTTCTCCAGCTTTTACCAGGCGACGAATAACTGACACTACTTCAGCAAATGCTTCATCTGTGAAATTTTCTTCCGTATATTGGATTTCTGGCAAGACACATCCAGTTTCTGAGGCAACCATCAATGCACCAAAAGAAGAAGCATAGCGAAGATACTGCTCGAACTTTGTCAACAACTCTTCTCGTATCGTTAAATCTGGGTGGATCATATTGATATAGCAACTTAAAATTCCTACGGTCATTTCCTGTTTTTCTAAAACACGTCTGACATAATTCCCCATCCCAGAATTAATCTCGTTTGCACCAGAAGGTATTTCAGGAAAAGAAAGACCTAAGGAAAGCTGTAGTGTATGGATTCCTTGTTCTTTTGTTTTTTCTGCAAGATCTTCTATCGTTTGAACTTGGGAAAGATCATGCCCTCTAACTGTAATATTCAGCATAACTATTCTCCTAACTCAGCATATTGGGTAGCCACATGACGATTTGTGGGAAATAGGTAATCAAAAACAAGACAAACTAGGATAATCCCATAAAACGGAAGAAGCGGTTTCAACATTGACTCTGCTTTTACGCCTCCTACACTTGCACCGACATACAACCCTGTACCTACCGGCGGCGTAATTGAACCTACACACAGATTCATGATTGAAAACAATCCGTAATGTACAGGATCAACACCTACACTTGTTACGACTGGCAAAAATATTGGCGTAAAAATCAAGATAGCAGGTGCTACATCCATGAACATACCCACAAGCAATAAAACAAGATTGACTAATAACAGAATAATCAATTTGTTATCCGTTACGCCCATAATCAACGAGCTAATTGCCTGAGGAATACCGGTAAACGCCATGGCAAAAGACATCATGGAAGAAGTAGCTAATAAGAACATGATCGTCCCTGACATCGCTACTGATTGAAACAACATATTAGGTATATCTTTTAATTTTACTGTTTTATAGTAAAACATAGCAATCAATAATGAGTAAATGACAGCTATCACTGAAGCTTCTACTGCTGTGAATATTCCCGTTAAGATACCACCGATAATAATGACAATCAATAGAAGGATAGGAATCTCCTCTTTTATTATTTTTCCAGCATGAGCCATCTGCCCTTTTTCGACAACAGGGTATTTATTTTTTTTAGCAATGATGAATGCTACTAGCATGATCCCCAACGCCCAAAAAGCGCCTACGAGGTAACCTCCCATAAACAAAGCAGAAATTGAAGCACCACCAGTAACGAGCGAATACATGATAAAAGCAGTACTTGGAGGAATGACCATTCCTGTCGGAGCCGACGCAATATTGACCGCTGTTGCAAATTTCCGATCATATCCTTCTTCTACTTGCTGAGGAATCAATACTCCGCCAATAGCGGTAGATGCAGCAATGGCTGAGCTAGAAATGGAACCAAATAAAGCATTCCCTAACACATTCGTATGAGCCAAAGCCCCCGGCACGCGTCCGACGAACAACATCGCAAAATCCACTAGTTTCTTAGCTATCCCTCCATTATTCATGATAATACCCGAAAGAACGAAAAAGGGAATAGCTATGAGTGAAAAACTGTTGATGCTTCCCACCATTTTTTGAGCTGAACTAAAGGCAGAAACATCAAACGGTATAACTAACAATAAAGTCATCATTGATGAAAACGCAATACTGATAGCAATCGGCATTCCTAATACAAGCAACACAACAAATACAAAAAACAACACTAATCCGGCTTCTATTGCCATTTTATTCCTCCATTTTTATATTTTTTCTTGAATTGCTGGCTTTTTGCTTAATGTATCAATCAGGTTGAACATGCTATAGATAATGATGAGTACACCCGATACAGGTATGGACAGATAAACATATCCCATAGGAATACTTAAAGAAGGCGAAATCTGCCCTATTGTCAATGAGACGGAATTCCATCCACCATACACCATGATTATCGCAGCAAATACCAGAAATAAACTTTGAACAACAACTTCTAAAATTTTACTTTTTTTACCAGTTAATTTTTCACTTAAAACCGTTACGGCTAAATGTGCTTTTTGTCCCACGACATATGCGGAAGACAGCATAGCAAACCAGACAAGTCCGAATCGAACAAGCTCTTCCGTGACCGTATTTGGATTGCCTAAAACTGTTCTAGAAAATACTTGCCATAAAACAACAGCTACCATCCCAACAAGCAAAATAGCTCCCAAGATCTCTAATACCTTGTTTAAAATCATTTTCATCACAGCTACGCTCCTTGCTCTTGGATCTTTTGATAAAGGTCTTTATAGATAGGATAGTTTTTGAATATATCATGAAGCGGGGCAACTGCCTCTCGAAACGGTGTATTATCTACCTCATTGAATTTGACTCCATGTTCTTCTTTTGCTAAAGTTTTTTCTTCTTCAATTGTTTTAGCAAAAGCTTCAATTTCAAAAACCGTTGATTCTTTTGCTGCTTCTTCGATGGCTTTTTTCTGCTCATCAGTTAGTTGTTCTTTGATGGCATCATTCATGATGATGATATCTGGCACACGTGTATGCTCATCATAGGAATAGTATTTGGCCACACCGCCATGTCCAGCTGTATATAAGACAAATTCATTGTTTTCTGCTCCGTTGATCAAATTGGATTGAAGAGATGTGTACACTTCATCACTTCCCATGGGTACGGGCGAACCGCCTAAAAGCTCTACCATTTTGATAGAGGTTTCGCTTTGCATCACACGGATCTTCTTTCCCTTCAAATCTTCCGGCTTATGGATCGGACCGTCTACCATATAAAAACTGCGCTGACCAGAATCATAATAGGTTAATCCGGTAAATCCTAAATTTTTGGTCGATTGGTAGATTGGCTCCATTATTTCTTTATTATCCATCACCTTAAAGAAATGTTCTTCATCATTGAATAGATAAGGAACTGAAAAAATCGAATAATCTTTAGAGAAACTTTCCAACGCTGAGGCACTTACTTTTGTGAAATATACTGCTCCTGACTGTGTCAATTCGATCAGTTCACGTTCCCCACCCAGTTGTCCATCTGGGAAATACTGGATCTGTACGGAACCATCTGTTTTTTCTTTTACTAAACGCCCAAATTCATTCATTGCATCAATTGCTGGCTGGCTGTTGCTTGCATAAGCAAAGCGCAAAGTAACTGTCTCATTTACGTCTGCATCTGCGACAGTTGCTACACTAGAATTATTTCCGCAACCGCTTAGACCTAGTAAGCCTAAGCTAAGCGAACTTGCTAAAAACAGCAGTGATTTTTTTTTCATATAGGTTTCCTTTCTTTTAACAATAAGAGACAAGCAATTCTGTCAAACAAAGCACCGTTAACGACTGTCCATAAGGCATTGCTGTGATTCCGATATTCCGGTAAAAATCTAAACTATCCCTCATTCCTGTCCCGATTGAAACGTTTTGGACTTCTCCTTTTTCATCGATTTGCTCAAGCAGTCCTTGGATGGCACAATAAGCGACTTCTTTATATTCTTGTGGCAAATAACGTTTATGAATAGCTTTCAAAATACCATAAGCAAATCCTGCAGTCGCAGAAGATTCCAAATAAGAAGAAGGATCATCTAACAACGTATGCCATAAACCGCTTTCAGATTGATGGTCTTTTAATGCACGCACTTGTGCTTCAAGTGTTTCGATCAATAATTTACGCAATGCATCTTCTTTCGCTAATTCTAAGATTTCAATGATTTCTGGAATAGCGATCGTCAACCAGCAGTTCCCTCGAGCCCAAAATGCTTCAGCGTAGTTGTGATTTCCTTCAAAAGTCCAGCCATGATACCACAATCCCGTTCGTTTATCCATCAAGTATTTGATATGGATCATAAACTGGTAACGTGCTTCTTCTAAATATTCTGGGCGATTCAACAGTTTCCCGGTTTTTGCCAAAGGAAGCACTGTCATCATCAATGTATCATCCCACAACTGATTCTTATTTTCCGGTCCATATGTAGCATGCTGTAATCCGTCTTCATTTGTTCGAGGCATGTCATTCATAACCCATTCTGCCCATTGTTCTAAATAAGGCAAATAGCGTGAGTCTTTCGTATCTTCATATAAGTAAGCCATAGTCAACAGCGGTGCCATCGTATTGACGTTTTTTGGCGGAGCACCTTCTTGCATACGATCCTCAAACCATTCATTGACTACTTGATAAGCGTGAGGATTTTTTGTCATCTGATAATTTTTATAAATACCATATAGACCGACACCTTGTGGCCAATTCCACACTGTCCAGCTCTTGTCATCTACTTTCAATCCATCAAAGTCCAACAAAAATTCACCGTTATCGTCTTTGATAGTTGTCAGGTTTTCAACGAGCAGGTCAATTTTTTCTTTCACTAATTCTTTAGTTACAAAAATCTCTTCTTTAATAATCATCTTTACGCCATCTTTTTAAACGCTTTCATTTTATATCTTTAATATAGCAGTAATACCGTCCACTATAAATATCGCTTTTTGAACAAAAACTGTCTAAAATTGACCTAAATGTTAAATAACAAAAGTAACTTTCAGTTACTTGGAAATCAAAAAAAGAACTTGGAGAAACAACGTTTTCCAAGTTCTTTTTCATCTATTTTCTTATCTTTTTTCTACGCTTTCTTTTGCTTATCCATTGTAAGCATCAATGATGATCTGTTTCAATTCAGAGATCAATGGCTCTTTCGGATTAGCTGTCGTACATTGGTCTTCATATGCCAATTCAGCCATACGGTCTACGGTTGTATCTAGTGTTTCTTGTGTGACTCCTTGAGCTTTTAGACTCATGTTGATACCGACTGATTTTCCTAATTCATAAACAGCCGTTGCTAAAGCTTCGACTAATTCCTCTGTTGTTTCGCCTTTCAGACCTAAGAATTTTGCAATATCTGCGTAATCTGTATCTGCACGGAAATAGTCATATTTAGGGAACATCGCATGTTTTTGTGGATCTTTTGCATTATAGCGGATAATATGCGGTAAAAGGATCGCATTTGTCCGGCCATGAGGTATCCCATATTCCCCCCCCGATTTTATGTGCGACTGAGTGACAAATACCTAAGAACGCGTTGGCAAAGGCCATTACTGCCATTGTAGAGGCATTATGCATTTTTTCACGTGATTCCATATCTGGTGTTTTCACTGATTTTTCTAAATAGTCAAAGACTAACTTGATTGCTTGTAGGCTCAATCCACGTGTATAATCTGAAGCCATAACTGAAACATAGGATTCGATTGCATGTGTTAACACATCCATCCCTGTATCTGCTGTAACAGAAGCTGGAACTGACATGACGAATTGAGGATCAACGATCGCTACATCTGGTGTTAATGCGTAGTCTGCTAACGGGTATTTTACATGAGTATCGCTATCTGTGATAACGGCAAATGGCGTTACTTCAGAACCCGTTCCTGATGTTGTCGGGATACATACGAATTGTGTTTTTTCTGGTTTGTCAATCTTATATGTCCGTTTACGGATATCTAAGAATTTTTGTTTTGCGCCAAAGAAGGATGTATCTGGATGCTCATAAAACATCCACATGCCTTTAGCCGCATCCATTGCAGAACCCCCACCTAAAGCGATCACTGTATCTGGTTTGAAATCAACCATCATTTTAGTACCCGCATAAACAGTATTTGTTGAAGGATTTGGTTCAACATCTGAGAAGACTTCGATTTTCACATCGTTTTTACGACGTGCTAATACTTCTCGAACGGTATCACAATAACCAAACTGAACCATTCCTGGGTCACAAACGATCATGACACGTTCAACATTTTCCATTTTTTCTAAATAAAGCAAAGAGTTCTTTTCAAAGAAGATTTTTGGTGGTAATTTGAACCATTGCATATTATTTCTCCGTTTCGCTACAGTTTTGACGTTGATTAAATTAACCGCACTCACATTTCGAGAAACTGAGTTCTTTCCATATGAACCACAACCAAGTTTCAGTGAAGGGATCATCTCATTGTAGATATTACCGATCCCCCCTTCAGCTGAAGGTGTATTCACTAAAATACGGCAGGCTTTCATACGTAACCCAAATTTCACATGCAGGTCTTCATTTTCTGAGTGGATGACCGCTGTATGCCCCAATCCACCAAGGTTCAACATACCTTCACATAATTCAAAAGCATGCTCTGTGCTGTTTGCTTTCACCATCGCTAATACTGGAGAAAGTTTTTCCCGTGAAAGTGGATAGTCTGCGCCTACACCCTCTAATTCCGCCACTAACATTTTCGTTCCTTCTGGTACGTTAATTCCTGCTAATTTTGCAATATCCATTGCTGAATGCCCAACAATTGCTGGATTTACTGCATATTTACCTTCATTCATCACCGCATCTTCTAATTTTGCAAGCTCTGATGGTTTCACAAAATACACTTGGTGCGCTTGGAATTCAGCTTTCACTGAAGCATATACTTCTTTATCTACGATCACTGCTTGTTCAGACGCACAAATCATTCCATTATCAAAAGTTTTAGAAACGATTAAATCATTGACTGCACGTTTGATTTTTGCCGTTTTTTCAATATAAGCTGGCACATTACCTGGCCCTACACCTAATGCTGGTTTACCTGTTGAATACGCAGATTTAACCATTCCTGCCCCTCCAGTCGCTAAGACGATCGCAATTCCTGGATGGTTCATCAACATGGATGTTGCTTCAATTGATGGATACTCAATCCATTGAATGCAATTTTCTGGCGCACCTGCTGCAATCGCTGCATCTCGAACAACACGGGCTGCCTCAGCAGAAGATTTTTGCGCACTTGGATGGAAAGCAAAAACGATTGGATTTCTCGTTTTCAATGCGATCATTGATTTAAAAATTGTAGTTGAAGTTGGGTTAGTTGTAGGTGTTACCCCACAAACAACACCAACAGGTTCAGCGATTTCAATTAATCCTTTTTGTACATCTTCATTGATCACACCTACAGTTTTATCATGTTTGATATTATTCCAAATATACTCAGATGCGTACATATTCTTGATTGCTTTGTCTTCATAAATACCGCGTCCAGTTTCTTCAACTGCCATTTTTGCCAAAGGCATATGTTGGTCTAATGCTGCCATTGCCATTTCATGTACGATATGGTCTACTTTTTCTTGGTCAAAAGTTTCCATTTCTTTCAACGCAACATTTGCTTTTGTTGCTAGTTCATCAATCATTCCTTGAACATCCATTGTTTTTGTTTGTTCTTTCTCCATTACTTCAGCCATTGTATTCCTCCTAATGGGTCACGGTTATTTGTTAATTATTTCACATTATCATCATACAACAAACTTTTTTAAAAGTAAATATTTTTTGTGATTTTTTTCACAGTTTTTTTGTTTTTCTTTAAAACCCCTTATAAATAAAGAATTTACCTATAAATAACATTTACTTTTTTTAAAACTGTTATACTTTTACAAATGATAAACAAACACTTTTTTCTAAAAATAAAAAAGAGTGTGAGACAAATATCTATAAAGGTCATGACCCTCATAAACGTTTGTCCCACACTCTTAATATAGTTTTTTATTTGTTTTCTTTGCTATCTGTTGGTTCTTCTATAGTCTCTGTGACATCTTCTTTCACTTCGACTGTTTCAGCAACTTTTGGTTCTGGATTTTCTACAGTATTTACCGTTGTATCGTTTGTTACGATTGTTCCAGGTTTTACCGTTTTAATTGCTGCTCGATCGTACTCTAAGAAAATTCCTTCACAGTCTAAAACAACTGTACGCTTCTCATTGTCAATCTCTGAAACAACACCGTGCAATCCGCCGATTGTGACAACTTCATCACCTGGTTTCATGCTGTCTAGTAAATTTTGTCGTTCTTGCTGTTGTTTCTTTTGTGAACGTGACATGAAATACCACATTGCTAACAGCGCTACAAACATAACTAACATTGGTAATGATCCCATTTTTTTCACCTCACTAACATGTATCTACAAACTCAACTTTAGCAGAAAATGTCCCTAGACACTAGTTTTTTACATAAATTTAGTTAAAAAGATTAGAAACTTTTGGCATTCTCTTTATTGAAACCATATTCTTCAAAAAAAGCAGCACGAAATTCTAATAAATTATCATCTATAATCGCTTGACGAACCTGTTTCATCAAATTCAACAAGAAGTACAGATTATGATATGAAGTTAAACGTATACCGAACGTTTCATCGCATTTAATCAAATGACGAACATACGCACGAGTATAATTTTTACATGTATAACAATTACATTTTTCATCAATTGGACGAAAATCATGAGCGTATTGAGCATTTTTTACTACTAAACGCCCTTGAGATGTCATACAAGTTCCATTTCTAGCAATCCGAGTGGGTAAAACACAATCAAACATGTCTACTCCACGAATCACACCATCAATAAGTGAATCAGCCGCTCCAACACCCATTAAATAACGTGGTTTATTATCAGGGATCAACGGTGTCGTAAATTCCAAGACACGATTCATTTCTGCTTTAGGCTCACCGACAGATAGCCCTCCGATGGAATAACCAGGAAAATCCATAGCCACTAAATCATGGGCACTTTGGCGACGTAGCTCTTCAAACCCAGCACCTTGAATAATCCCAAACAATCCTTGGCGATCTGGATTGGCGTGAACTTTCAACCCACGATCTGCCCAACGCGAAGTGCGTTCGACTGATTTTTTCACATAATCATAGCTTTCATCAAACGGTGGACACTCATCGAAGCTCATCATGATGTCAGAGCCTAATTTATTTTGGATGGTTATCGCTTTTTCGGGTGATAAAAACATACGCGAACCATTTAAATGATTTTTAAAGTGAACTCCTTCTTCTTCAATGTTGCGCATGTCACTTAATGAGAACACTTGGAAACCACCAGAATCAGTTAAAATCGGCTGATCCCAATTCATAAATTTGTGTAAGCCGCCAGCTTCTTCTACCAAGTCTTCTCCAGGTCGTAGCCACAAATGGTAAGTATTACTTAAAATAACACCAGCACCCATTTCTTTCAATTCTTCTGGCGACATCGTTTTAACCGTCGCTAATGTTCCAACAGGCATAAACATTGGTGTGGGAAATGTTCCATGCGGTGTAATCAACTCACCAAGACGGGCACCCATATGTTTTTCTTTTTTGATTAGACGATAACGAATGGCAGGTTGTGACATTCAATCCCTACTTTCTTTATAATAATCACATTGATAACTCCCACCATCATAATCGTTCAAATCGTTTTTTGCAAGACATCTTCTCTTCCCCTCCTTTCATTTATCTCTCTTTTTTTTAGATAGTTTCGATAACGGTAAAAATCTAAATAAAGCAAAAACACGGCTTCTTTGTTATACTTGTATCATAAAAGAAAGGAGTAAAAATTTATGTTATCTTCAAAAGAACTTAAACAACAAGCAAAAAACAGTTTGAAGGGTCGTTGGAGCCAAGCTGTATTATTGAATTTGATTCCTACGTTGATTTCAATTGCTATTATTATGATCATTGCTATTCCGATCGCTTTGTTATTAGCTAACACTTATACCGATCCTGCAGCCACACAAGAGATGGCAAATAATATGAATAGTCATGCCTCTGGTGGGGGCGGAATTATTTCTGGCGTTCTTAGTGCTTTATTTATGAGTGGGATATCATGGACCTACTTAGATATCTTACGCGGAACTAAAACAAAAATCGAACCATTCAAAGATATCTTACGCGGAACTAAAACAAAAATCGAACCATTCAAAGATGCCTTTCGTGGTTTTACAGGTTTATTTATCGTTGGCGTAGTTTTATTAGCAGTTTTGATCTCACTATTTACTAGTTTATGGGCGTTGCTCTTTGTTATTCCGGGTATTATTAAAAGTTATTCTTATTCACAAAGCTACTTTATTTACTATGATGTTGTAACCGAGACAGGAGAAAAACCCAAAGTGTTAGACACGATTACTGCTAGCCGTAAATTAATGAATGGTTACAAAGGGAAATTATTCTGGTTGGATCTTTCGTTTATTGGCTGGCATATTTTAGCTTTATTAACAGCAGGAATTGGTTACTTATGGCTAAATCCTTATATTACTGCCACAAAAGCAGCCTTTTATGAACAATTACCAAAGGAAGTTTAAAATGAGCAAAAAAAGTGACTGAGGCTAAAGAATTAGCCAAAGTTGCTTTTTTATATGTTTATTTTTGCACCACTATACTTTTGCCGAGATTTCTAAGACTTTACCTGTATAAGCGTCTACTTGGACTTTAAATGTTTGTCTCTCTTCTTTGATCGTCACCAACCACACAGTTTTATCCTTTTTTTTCTCCAGATACCACTTGATGGCTTCTCCCTTATTTATTTGTTGCTCCGCAATTTTAGTAATTTCTGATAAACTTTTCAATTTTTTTATATTGAGCGTTTCTTCGTGCTGTTTGATAGTCATTTGCTCGTTTTTTTTTAAAATAATTACTTTGTTTTTTTTTACTTTATTTGTGTTGGTAGAAATCTTTAAATTGTATGCTTTTTCTCCATCTTTACCTGTGATTTCATAACAATAGGGACCGATTCTTTTATTAACATCAATTGATGTAATCTTTTTATCAGGATAACAATCTTTATAAATTTTAAGTGCTTCTGTTAATGATACATTGAACTTTTCAGGTTTTTTTGTAACTATTCCCTGTGAGGACGAACTGGAAATATTTTCAACTTTGACTTCATTTGTCTTATCCCCATAAATTTCAGGAGTTGAATTAAATGTTCCCATCACAATCATTCCCATAAAAAAACTAGTTAATCCCGTTAAACACCACATAAATAACTTCATACGTTGAACTCCTTTGTACTTGATTTGTTAAGTGATTCTAATTGAGTTGAACATACATTTTATAGGAGTTTGAGGCTGGCACAATCACCTTGTTCCAGCCTCATTGAGAGAGTATAAGAGATAAATCAGATAGTATATCTATCCCTATTTTCTTATTTTACAAAAATTTCCAGAACTATTTTTTCTATTTTTTTCTGTTTTAAACATTAGATAAGAAAAAAACATATTAGAAAAGCTCCCCCATGGCTTTTCTAATATGTTATATGTTATCTCTTTCAATAAAAATACTAAATTATCTCATCAGAATTTATTAAAATTCAGTATCGCTGATTTCTAAAGTAATGTTAACATTTCCTCTTAACGCTTTAGAATAAGGACAAACTGTATCTGCTTCTTCAACGAATTCCATTACTTCGGCTTTTGACATTCCTTTAATAAAAATTGACAAAACAACTTCGATTGAAAAATCTGCATCCCCATGATTCAATAAGGAAACAGTTGCTTTCACTGAACTAGGTTTATTGATGTTCTTTCTAGATAAGACTAATTCTAATGCACCGTTAAAACATGCACTATAGGTTGCTGCAAAAAGTTCTTCTGGGTTCGTTGCCTCTGTGTTTTGTGAGACAGGTGCTGCAACCTCATATAAAAATTTCTTATCTGATGAATAAATTTTGCCACTACGACCGCCAGTGTTAATAGTAGCTACTTCGTAAATTTTGCTCATAGATTTCGCCCTCCAAAAAATAGTATAAATACAATGGTAGGTATCCTAGCAATTGGGTATTGGCAATTTAGGTTATATTATAGGCATGATTGATTTGTTTTTTTTAGAAACAACAGAATTGCTTATATCCCAGACCACTTGTATTTACACTCTTACTATAAAGGATTATTCTTATTATTTTTCTCAAAAAATTCTTTTTATTGATTATTTAGCGGAATTATAAAAAAAGCGTGTTCATCTTTTAAAATATAAAAAACTATTTGAAAAAATTTATTCTTATTTTCATCAGAGCTGAACGCTTCTTTCATAACCTCTTCTTGTAAACAGCATTCACAGCATTGCTTCTGCGGAATTAAGTCGAATACTGTCGTCAACACTAAATAGATAGGGAGTGCTAAAGAGACTTGGATCAGATTAGTAATGAATGTTGGAGGCATTCCTTTTGTTATCATTCTTGTTACTAGCCACATAACAACAGCTGAACTAAAAATGATCCATAAATTCCTCTTTTTAAATCGAAACGTTGTTCTTTTTAAGAAAGACTTAGTACGAACAATTGTTACAAAAATTTCTGCTAAAATATTAGAAAAAACAACGCCAAAGAAACCAATGGTGGGCAACAAAATCAAATTACATAATATATTTATACCTGCACCGATTAAAACAGACTTATTATAAATTTTTACTTTTCCAATTGGTATTAAGTATTGTCTAGAAATCGACATCCCTAATGGCATTACAACAATTAAAATTGCAAAAAGAGGAATAACTTTGTTGATAAATAGGAATTCTTTACCAAAAAACCAAGGCACTAATTTATCATAAACAGTTAGCATGCCAAACATAGCGGGAATACTAAAATATAATTGTAAATGGATCGTTTTATCAATAATATTGACCATCTTCTTTACATTTCCTTTAGCGTATAACCCACTCATATGGGGCAATAATACCATATCCACCGTCGTGATGATCGTGATGAATACCGTATTGATCGTAAGTGAATTTGTGTAATAACCTACAGCCGTACTGCCGATAAAAAGCCCCAACAACGTTTTATTTAAATTTGTATAAAGAAGGATGGCTACTTGAGGAATAAAAAATTCAAAAGATGCACGTATATGCCTAAAACTATCGCTTAATGGCACACTGACAAACTTGATGTGTTTACGAATAAAAAACCATGTAAATAGTTGAGAGAAAAATGTTCCTAGTGATTGCAACAAGACATATAAAATCGTATCAGACGAATCTTTGATCAAATAGACGATCAAAATAAAAGTAATAAATTGGATAATCAGATTAATCATGCTGGTTTTTCTAAAATCTTCTATTCCCATAAAAAACCATGAAATATCAAACATGACAGCTAAAATAGTAAGACTTTGAATATAGAAATAAATATTATTTCCTAAAAAAGAAATAAATAGAAAATAAACAAGTAGCATTAAGCTTGTTAAAATAGCTTTTAACAAACAAATTTCCCAAAAAACTTTCGAAATATTTTCTTTGCGATTATAAACTAATGCAATTTCTCGATTGCCATACATATGTAATACCTAAACTAGCAACTAGCACAAAGTATTGGGCAATCGAATTTGTATAATTAAAAATACCTAACCCACTAGGACCTAAAGCTTTCGAAACGATGGGCACCGTAATAATCGGCATAATAATTTTTGTTATCTGAAAAAGAGACTGATACCAAAAATTTTTGAGTACATGCTTCAATTTAATTAGTCCCTTCCGAATATATCACGCGTATATACCTTCTCTTTTATATCACTTAGTTGAGGATCAAAACGATTAGCTAAAATAACGTCTGAACATTTTTTGAACTCATCCATCTCTTCTTCTATCACATTAAAAGTATCATACGTATCTTCTTTTAATGTGGGCTCATAGATAACTACCGTTAAACCTTTTTCTTTCAAAGAATACATCACACTTAAGACCGATGAATATCTGAAATTATCTGATCCTGATTTCATAGTTAGACGATAAATACCTACAACTTTGGGATTTCTTTTCATAATTTGCTGAGCAATAAATTCTTTTCTCGTGTCATTGGATTGGACAATTGCTTGGATAAGATCACTTGGTAAACAATAACCGCCGTAACCAAAAGAAGGATTATTATAATATGCACCAATACGTGGATCCATCGATACCCCTGAAATGATTTGAGCAGTATCTAAGCCATGAATCTCTGCATAAGTATCTAGTTCATTAAAATAAGCAATTCTTAAGGCTAAATACGTATTAGAAAATAGTTTGATCGCTTCTGCTTCCATCGATCCAGTTAGAATAAGCGGTATCTCTTTTTTTCTTGCATTATTTTTAAATAACTGGGCAATTTTTTCTCCTCTTTCCGTGTTTTCGCCTACGACGATTCGAGAAGGATATAAATTATCATACAAGGCTTTTCCTTCACGCAAAAATTCTGGTGAAAAAATAAAATTCTTGGATTGGTATTTTTTTTCCAGAGAATGGATATAACCAAGTGGAATCGTTGATTTAATGATAAACACCGCATCCTTACGAAAAGCCTGAACTTTTTCAATTACGTCTTCTATTGTAGAGGTATCAAAGAGATTTTTTTGTTCATCATAATCAGTTGGTGTAGCGATAAGAATGTAGTCACCAAATAAGGCAGCCGCTTTGAAATCTTGCGTAAAGGTGATCTGCAACGCTTTATTTGACAAAAACGCTTGTACCTCTTTATCTTCAACGGTAGAATGCCTTTTTGTCAATTTTTCTATTTTTGCTTTATCAATATCATAAGCGACAACTTCATTACTTTGTGCGAGCAACAAGGCGTTTGCTAACCCAACGTAGCCCATACCAAAAACAGATAGTTTCATTTTTTACACCTTACTTACTGTATTTTTATTTTTAGCTTTTTCTAAAATCTTTTGAATTTTTTCATTGTTTCCCCACACTGCCTTGGAGTCATACTTTCTATCAGGGTATGCACCATAAATCAAGTGTATATTCAAATGATTCTCTGCAATAAACGATTCAACACGTTCTTTTAATTTTATGGGATAACCTGAGCAAATATTAATAATCCCCATAATCTCGTCTTGTTCAACAGTTGCAGCCACTTGTAAACAAAATTGATCATAGTCTAGAAAATCGTATTGGTTTTCACCCATCGTAAAAGGAAAGTCTTGTTCATTGTTCTTTGCTTTTTCTAAAATTTTTGAAAAGATTGAACTTCCTCCTGGTTGATTTGACACGATATAATACGCACGCAACCATTGAAATTTTTTATTTGTTTCTTTTGCCATAAAAGAACTGAAATTTCTTAAAGAATCTTTAGCAATCCCATAATAACTCATTGGATGTGTCCGCGTTGCCTCATCAATACAACCTTCATAAAAACCAACCTCATGCATGGAACCCATCACAACAATTTTATCAATATCCGACAAGAAAAATTTTTTTAAAAACAACGCATGATCTGACAAATTCCTGATATGACTTTCTGCGTTATGAATAAAACCATCTTGCCATGCTAGATGAAGCAAAACATCTGGCTCACCAAAATAACGATATGGATCCTCTATATCAAAAAGATTTTCTTGATAGATGGTAGCTTTTTTATTGATTCGTTCTGTACTTATATCAGTCGCCATTACTTCATTACCGTCTTTAAGTAACTGATTGACAATACCTGTTCCTAAATATCCATTCGCTCCAGTTACTAGTATCTTCATTGAGCTTCACTCCTAACAGCTAAAATATTTTCGATTATTTTTTCCCATGAGAAAATGTTAAGTAATACTTGATCAGTCACTGGTGAATGCTTTTTTTCTAAAAAATTAAGCATTTCTTTGATTGAAATCGGTGAGTCATCGTCATCTATTTGATGAATGCTCTGCTTCATTTCCTCAAAAAACGGTGTTTTTCCTGAAACAATCACAGGGATCCCTTGATAAAGTGCTTCTGATACTTTGATGGCTGTTTCTATATTTGCTCCCCTCAGGTTTAACTTTAGTGTTCCTGCAGCAATGGAAGCTTTCTTATAAATTTTTTCTAATTCTTCATGATCTTTATATCCATGAAAAATAATATATTTTTGTAGATGATAACTAGCAACTAGTGTTTTTAGTTCACTAATTGCAGGGCCACTTCCAACCACATCAAAAAATACTTCTGGATCTGTACTTGTTTTTGTTTGGTAATAATCTTTTAGGCCTTCAACTAATCGGTCTAATCCATGATAAGGATAGAAATTACCTACAGCAATTATGCGGTAAACCTCTTGTTTGCCACTTTTTTTGTATAAATTAACCTTTAATTTTTCTGGATCAACGCCATTATAAAAAGGAATCATCTTTGGATTTTTTTTATTTGTTGACTTTGCTTCGACTATCGCAATTTTATTGCATTTCTTTAGGTATAATCGATCACCTAAATAATTCCATATAAGGCTTAGTCCCCCTTTTAATTTATTTGGTGATACATTGAATTGTTCTTTATAATAGGGATACGTAGGAATCTCTAAAATCGTTTGGCTACCTTTTTCTTGGGCGATACTTAATAGCTGATTCATCGTTTTTGTATAAAATTGATCCCGAAAGTAAAAAAATGTCCATTTTTTTGTCAATAATAATTCTTTAGTTACTTCTTGTATGGCCTCTACCTTTTGGCGGTGGCTCGTTACGGATGTTTCTTTTAATTTTCTGTCATGGATCAATTGTTGATCATAAAATTCACGCACACGTATTTCTTGGTTTAAATAGTACAATAGCCAGCATTGCTGATGATGACTCATATATTTTGCTTGAGAACAAACTTTTTTAAAGATCCCTCCATGTTATTGTGCTGAAATTCCGCTCAAAAATAAAATACTCACTTCATCCTGTCCTTTCTTATAGAATTTCATTATGATAAAACAATGGATTAAAGATTCTCTCAGGTAGAGAAATTGAAAAATAAGAAACATAAAACCATGCCACCAAATGAATGATTAACAAGCACCACAATATGAGCTGATAATAGGTCACTTTTTTGTATTTATAAGTTGCATTAATGACAGAGATATAAATCAAAGGCAGTATCCCTCTAGCTAAGCGGTAAAATTCAACCGAGTACCACAGTAATGGTATAAACATTAATAAAAGTACTGAAGCATAAAAAACATATTGTGAGAACAATTTGTTTTTTGGACTAATCGTACTTTTGGGTAATTCTAAAGTATCCCAATATGCTAATAAAACATTTAATAAGAAGAGTAGAATAACTTGTACAGACCCAGTGGTAATTCTTTCAGTATATTGTTGAATCCTCCCAGAATTTGTAGAAAACTCTTCGATTAAATAGTTGATATATGGAGGCATCCCATTATAAATGGCGTATATTAATTCTAAAATTGCAGCCCCGATAATGGTTATTTGTATAAAAAATTTTTTGTTTTTCGACGATAATAATAATAAAGGTAAGTAAAATAAACTGATCGTATGAAAGAGACTGGCAATCATTACGCCTAAAAAATACTTTAATCTTTTATTTTCTAATAGATATGGAAATGAATAGATCACTATAGCAATTGCCAATAAATTTCTTAGTTGAATGGCATCGATAAAAAATAAAAATAGCGTGTATATAATCACAAATAGATGATTATTTACACAATATTTTTTGACCGTTGCCCCAATCAAAAGAGTTGATAATAGAAAAACAAGCCCTCGCATACCAAACAGACCTAAATGAAGTTGGCGACAAAACTGAACAAAATAATAAAAACCAAATTCTGTTGCTTTATATTTGATCCGTGCATCATCTAAATAGGTCGCTTTATAGTAGACCATATCGGTATTTTCCGTACCGCCAGCAAAAATCAAACCTAAAATAATGACACTTAGCCAAAGAAGTAGTCTACTTTTTTTATTTCTGAAGACTTCAACGAGATTGGTAATTAATACAGTGAAATAAAGTGTGGTGATCATGAAGAAGTCACCCTACTCAATATTTTTTTTATAAAGGTTGTACCATAAACTAACTGGTTCAATGCGCGATAATTTTGTTTTTTAAGTAATAGACTCGACAGGTATAAGTAACTTCGATAAAATCTAGATGATTCCACGATTTCTGTTGCTTCCATAGATTCTTTAGATAATAATTAATGGATGGCTTGTAGCATTTCTTTTTGTTTTGTTGTATTCATTCCAAATTGTGTATATACATTTAATCCATGCCTTAAAAAAGAAGTGTAACTATATTTTTTATAATAAAAAGAAGCTTCTTCGTTAAATTCAAGTTTTTTGATCGTGTCAATAAACCTTTTGAAATCTTCAATTGCGAATGGATTATTTTTAAGAGAGGTACTGGTTAGTTCTCGTTGATTGTACACATAGACTATTTCTGGTATAAGCTGGATCGTTTGACACTTCGAAACGTATATGAAATTAAATAAAGTGTCTTCTTGTCCATAGCGAAAACTTTCGTCAAACTTCAATTGATAGTCATCAATTATTTTTTTACGATATAAAAAGTTCCATAAATGAAAAAAAGTCATTTGATGATCGACATTAAACAAAGCATGAGCAATCTCTTTTTTATTATTTAATCGTTTTTTATCATAAACGTAGTCTATGTCTGAAAGGATCATTTGCTTTTTATCAATCAGCTGCATTTTTTTGCTGCCTACAATCATATCTGCATCCCCAATTTGATTCATTAAATAGACATAGATGTTGTTATCTATCTTGTCATCTTGATCAATAAAACTAATAAATTCCCCTGTGGCATAAGCCAAGCCAGTATTCCTTGCGGCACAGATTCCTTCATTTGATTTGTGGATTAACACCACTCGATTATCTTGTTCTTGAAATTTCTGGCAAATTTGATAGCTATCATCTTGGGAACCGTCATCAACAAGGATCAATTCAATATTTTTATACGGTTGACTCAACAATGTCTGAATGTTTTTTTCTAAATAAGACTCTCCATAAATGGGAACAATCACACTAATTTTCTCCAAAGTTTCTACCTCTTTCCACTGAAAATCCGATCCAGCCATCTTGTTAATTGATACTTTTCATAAAGCTGTTCATTTAAGACTTGATAGTCTGATTCAATAAATTGCTGGGGAATAATGGGCTCTTCTCGATCCACTACACAAATATTATTTGGATGATAAAAATCATACTTCTTCACTTCCGGATTGGTAGTAATCAATTTTCTTTTCATTCCATGTGTTTCGATGGTACGCATGGTTAAGCCAGATTGATGGGCTAATTCAAGGTCTAAGATGATCTTACTGTGGTCAGCGATCTCACTTACTTTTCTTTGAGGAAGTTGTTTATAGATAAATTCATTTCTTTTAGCCGATGCAAGTGTCTTTGTCCCATATTTGTAATAATAAAAGTGCCATATTGAAGGAAGATACAATTTAAAACAGTAGTTGTATTGTTCTTGTTCACAAACTTTTTTCACCTGATTAACAAATGAATAACGCATACTATGACCAAAGCCAACAAAAGAAAAGAGATATCGCTCGTCTCTTTTCTTCCTTTCACCAGAATCTACATAAAATAGTGGTAAAAAATTTAATTCCGAGTAGGTTTTACAATCTTTTGAATCAAAGCTATAAAGCGCGTCAAAATAATTAAAATAATTTACGACCTGAGAAAAAGTGGCAACTGAATCCCATAAATAAGCAAGTTTAGGAATATCACCTAACTGATTGGTTAATTTCATTATGAATTTTTCGGGAAATAAAACGGGATTGATCACAAAAAGATAGTCATAATTTTCATTCGCTATATTTGTCAGCATCTGAGTTAAGTAGTTCTCTCTTAATACATTCAATTTCGTCGAAATTTTCATTTTCAAATGCGAATCAGATGCAACGGCGTTATAGTAATTGACTTTTGCGCCTTTTTTCTCTAATTCTTTCGTAATTATCTGCGGGTAATCGTAAAATTTCCAAGCAATGAAAAGTATTTTTTTGTTTTTTAAGCTTTGCTCCATACGGTGCCTTCTTTCAACCTTATCCATGGTAATATTTGGTGATTTCTTGAATCATTTGTTTTAATGAATACTGTTTTTGATAAAGTTCAATGATCTGTTTTGTCTCACCAGTTTTTTCATCATTGAGTATTTCTTGAGCAAATTGTTGAGGATCCTGGGTATCCAATAAATACCCGCCATTTATATTGCTAATAATCTCTTCCACACCTGTCACCTTTTTACCAATGATCGGTACACCAGCTCGGATCGCTTCAATTAACGAATAAGGCAACCCTTCGTATCTTGAAGTAATCAAATATTTGTCATATCCAGCAACAATTTTTTCACTGTCTGTTCTTTCTCCTAGTAGATGGACATTTTGAGTTAGTTTGTTTTTAGTTAAAAAAGAGTTGCCCTCTTGAAAAAGCGGACCATCACCAGCCCATACAAAATGATAGTTATCATCTTGTTGAATCACCTTTTTAGCAATCTCCATAAATAAAAATGGATTTTTTTGAAAAGAAAGACGAGCATTATTTCCGATGACTATATTTGTTTCTTTTAATCCTAAAGATTCTTTTATTTCTTTCTTAGAAGGGAGTGCTATGTCAGGTAAACCGTTATGAATAACTGCAAATTTAGTCGAATGATCCAAATTTAGTTTTGTTGCCGCCATTTTCTCTTCTTCAGAAACATTAAATGTTTTTTTGGTTGCATATCTACTCAATAAGCGTTCGACCCAAATAAAACAGATTTTTTTAGGCTGTTTAAATTCGGGTGATAAAAAAGAGTAGGCATGTGGCGTATAGAATATTTGTTCGATGTGATTCCTTTTTGCAGCTATTCGACCCAAATCCCCCGCTTTAGAACTGTGGCAATGAACAATATCTGGCTGAATGCTTTTGATTTGCTGATCCAAAAATTGATAAGTAGCGTAATCATTCTTTAAATGAATATTTCTGGCGAATGTTGGGCAAGGAATAAGTTTGGCTAACATCTGGAGCTGCTGATAGTTGCTAGAAAAACAACGATCCTTTTTTTGTGTGCCATGGATGAAATAGATTTTAAATTCTTTTTGATCTAAATGCTCGATCAGTTGTACGATATGTTTCCTTAATCCGCCTTCCATTGATTCGCTAATTAATAGAACCTTTTTTTTCATTTGTAGTTCAACACGCTCCTTCTGGATGCAAAATAATGAAAATGGTTCGATATATGATCTTGCAATCAATACAAAAGTTCCTCTTTTCGATATATTCTAAATCTAAAGACACCATCTCAGAAAAGCCGACATTACTACGCCCACTAATTTGCCATAATCCTGTACATCCTGGTTTAACTAATAATCGTTGCTCATCATATTTCGTATATTGAGCAATCTCTCGTAGTAGAGGTGGGCGAGGACCAACTAAACTCATGTCTCCTTTTAAAACATTCCACAATTGAGGTAACTCATCTAGGCTTGTTTTACGGATGAACTTACCAAACTTCGTTACTCGAGGATCTTCTTTCATCTTAAACATGGCACCTTCTACTTCATTTTTATCAAGCAATGTTGGCAATTTTTTCTCAGCATCCACACACATCGAGCGAATTTTGTATATTTTAAATAATTGTTTATCCTTTCCTACACGTTCTTGTGAAAAAAAGATCTGCTGTCCCGGTTCCTCAAGGTAAATTCTACAAGCGACCCATAGTAAGAGTGGTGATAAAACGATTAGTCCAATGAAACTAAGAACAATATCGACTATTCTTTTAGTGATCTCATAATATTTTTTACGCTTTAACCTCACTTGATAAAATGGAATTTTCATACTAAGATCTCTTGGTAATTCTTTAGTTGCTTCCATATTCTCACTCATCGCTTGTCCACCTTTCTTAAATGAGTTCATTTAACCAAATAAATGAAGTAAGTTATTTTTTACTTTTTTATAAGCTTGCTGCTCAATTTTATTGTTATATAGGATATCCATGGGCATTTTTTTCAGCAGATTGACTTTTTCTTCACCAAAATCTTTTTGAATCATGGAATATGCTTCTTTTAAATAGAAATTTCTCTTTTCTAAACTATGAGCATCCGAAGCAATCATCTGAATTAGATTTGCCTGAATCATTTTTTTAGCCGTTTTTTGTATTTTTCGTCCAAATATTCCCACAATGCTTGGAGCTGTGCCTTGTGTCATTGCTCCCATCTCTAAAAATGGTAGGAGTTGATTAGGATCATTTATAAAAACCTTGTTTCTTTCTGGATGAACGATAATTGGCACATATCCTTGGGTCACTAATCGAAACAAAAGTTTTTTTGCATAAAGAGGCACATCATTTGTTGGAAACTCAATCAAAAGAAAACTATTTTTTTTACCAAAACAAACAATTTCTTTCTTTTCTATTTCCTCCATCAATTTACCTGTAATACGATTTTCTTGCCCAACTAATAGTTTTAGATCAATTTTTCTTCTATCTAGTTCTGATTGTAAATGTGAAACTTCTTTTTTTACTTTCATTGCTGGATTAACAAAACGACCATTATTATGATGTGGTGTGCACATCAAATGGGTAACCCCTTGATTACTAGCTTCAATCGCTATTTCGAGACTTTCTTCTAAATTTTTTGGGCCATCATCCACGCCAGGTAAAATATGGCAATGTAAATCAATCATTTATTCTTCCTGCCTTTATTAATCATTACTGTTCTCTTGCTTTCACTGATCACATAACAAATGACTGCTAAACCTACCAAACCGAAGCCTGTATAAATAAATGACAGATCGAAAGACACTAGATATTGCCGCACAAAGCGATAGATGCTTTCAGTTAAAATCCCTATTCGATCAATCATGCCACTAAAATAAAACCAAGTAGGAAATACTAAAAATGAGGCACCTGCTCCTAAAAATATAAAAGCAGCAAAACGAAATTTTTTATGGGTCCAATCAATTGTATGGAGCAATAGGCTGAACAATAGAATAAAAATGATACTACTTCCGATAATCAGCTGATTCAAAAAAGACTTAAACTGCAGGACTTTATTCACATAATTTGCTAAATAAGGTATTTCTATCAAGTTTTTGATGGTAGTTATCGAAGAATCAGCAATTTTATTTAAGATTTGATCGTTGTTCTTATCAATCACAATATTTTTTTCTTGAATGTAGTGAATCAAGCGTTGTTGGATTTTTTCTTTCAGTTCTTTCTGTCCAACTAAAGAAAAATCTTTCTTCTTGTAAAGATTTTCAACATATTTTTCAATATTTTTTTCAACAAATGTCAGAGGAACAATATCCGCTAACTGATTTGCTGGGACATTGCTTCCTCGACCAATATCTTGGATTTTTTCATTGATTTCTTGATGGACAATTTTGGTATATTGCGAATCTTCCATTTGCCGACTCATAAAATGAGAATTTACTAATGTTAACCTGATACAACCGAGTGCTAGTAGAACGAAACAGGCAACAGAACAGATATACGTTAAAAACAAGCGCGCTGTTTTTTTCCTAAACCTTTTTTCATGACTAAAATCCTTTGTTTATTTATTTTCATTGATTTTGGGACCTGCATTTAATTTTGCGGTCACAAATAATCGCTGATCCGTTAATCCGATACTATCAATGGGATAACAGGTATAAAGTAGTAATTCAGACGTATTTCTTTGTCGAATCTTGTGCATGATTTGTGTATCTTGCTTATTCGCTATCCTTGTTTCTTCAACTACATACTGATACTGACCATAATTCGTTTGAATATTTATTGTGTCTTGTGGCTTGATATTAATCAGTTTGCCGAATGAATCACTGTTATGCCCACCAATCAAAGTGGTCCCTAACTCTCCTGGAAAAATAGACCCCATGTATTGGCCTGCCCCATTTCTTAAAATCGTTGCCGAATCGCCAAAATATAAAGGAGCCTTCAGTTGAATCGCTGGGACAGTAATTTCTCCATATAACTGTCCATATTGAGGAAATTGGATCTTACTAGAGGCGATTTCGTTTTCACCTTCAGACGCTAATTGTTTCATTGGTATTGTTTCAAATTTCTCTTTAAACGTAGGTGCTTCCGTTAATAGTAAAGTTTGAATCGAGGAAGTAACAAAGTGGATCACAGGTTGACCAATCACATAAATCAACGAATAATTGAGTACTAAAAAGACAAAAGCGATCAGACAGCTATTGACTATTCTTTTTACTCGACCTTTGTTTCGTCTTTTAATCACTTCGGCGAGCCACCCAATACGCACCACCAGCAAACATCAATACCGCAGCAATCGCTACATAACTTGATGTATAATTAGCTCCTGTCTGTTTAATTTCTTCTTCTGTTGTGTAAATCGGTGTTCCAGAAGCGTCAACAATTGAAACGCCATCTCGGTAAAAAGTCACTCTCAAATTTAAGATTTCGCAAATTTTTAAAACAATATCTTTTAATTGTTCAATCACTGGACGTGGCAAAGCTTTAATCAAATTTTTTAATGTATGAATAGATTGGACATCAACATTTTGAGAGTTATCTAAAATTAATTGTCGTGCTTCTCTTAGATAGTTTGCTACTTTCAACGCATTCTCATCCGATACTTGATGCACTTTCAAATAATTTTCTGCTTTTGTTGTATCCGTCACATCAAAGTCATATCTCTTCCCTTTCACAGTGACACCAGTATATAGTTCTGTTAAAATGTCTCTTTCTGACTTAGTGATTGCCCCTTGTGTTTCAGCTTGAACAGCCATAGGCAATAACAAACAATTGCAGCCAGGGTAACCCAAGTCCTTCTTAATGTATTCATATCTATTTTCCACCTTTCATTTCTCAATCCTTTAACTAGGGTTGCTTATGTACTTTTATTCTACTGATGACCAGCTTTTTTATTTTTCTTGTTTTTTAGTTCTAAAAACGTTTCATTAAAAAAATAAAAAATCCTTTTTTCTTGCTCCATAAAAATACCTACAGAAATTTCTTTTAAAAGAAGTTTCTGTAGGTATTTTTTAGATAGATTTATTTATATGTTGTCCGTTTTTATGAACCATAATAATAATAACTCTGATTTTCATCTTCTTTAGAAGCATTGTAGACTACTCCTAAAACATTCGCATTCACTAATTCAAGTAGATGTTTTGCTGTTTGAAAATTAGTTTTCTTTGTTAGCTTTTCACTTACTACCATGACTGTTGCATCCACTTTCGAAGCTAAGATTTGCGCATCTGTCACAGCGGTCAATGGTGGTGTATCAAATATAATGGTCTCATAACTATTTTTCAATTCACTGATTACGTCTTCTAAACGTTCAGACCCCAACAATTCTGCTGGATTAGGTGGCTTGGGACCACTTGTCATAACAGAAAGATTTTTTTCTAAACTATCTTGGATACATTCTTTTGCAGCAATATTCGTACCTAACAATGTACTTAACCCTACTTGCTTTTCTAAGGAAAAAATTTTATCTAAAGTCGGTTTACGCATATCGGCATCTATAATCAATACTTTTTGTCCAAAATTCGCATAAACGACAGCTAGATTTGCTGCAGTTGTTGATTTTCCTTCCCCCACTCCTGGAGAAGTAACCACTAAAGTTTGTAATTTTTTTCCATATGGAAAACTATATTGTATATTGGTCCGAATTGTTCGATAGCGTTCTGTAATTGGTGAAGTTTTATCGGCGATGGAAATCAATTTTTTTCTACTACTCGCATTTCTTGATCTTCTTGTTTTTCTCATTCATAACATCCTTATTTTTTTCGGCTTGTTTTCTTCTCTTTGTCTCCCATATAGGGAATGCTCCCTAAAACGACCATCTCAAACTCGTTTTGAATCGTCGCGCTGTCACTAATAGTTCGATCCATAAACTCTAAAATCAGTAATAGCATGAAACCAATAAATAAACCTACGATAAGTCCTTTTGCTAAAACTATTTTTTTGTGTGGTTCCGTTGGTGTATTACTAAGAGTCGCTTTAGAAATAATGGAAATACGATCAATATTTAGCAAATTTTTTGCATTCTTCTGGAATTTTTCGGCAGTTAAATTAGCGATATATTGCGCTAGTTTAGGATCTGGATCTGTTGCAACGATCGAAAACATTTGGGAATTTTCCTTTTGTTTAATGCTTATAAGGCTCCGAAGTTGAGTAACCGAAAGATGAACACCAAAAGTTTTCTCTAAGTCTTGAGATACTTCACTCATGATCAAATCACCAGTGATAATATCTTTGTAAGTCGTAATCATTTGTAAATTGCTGTTGACGTCGTTGATATCTGCTGTTTCATTTTTTGGTAGGGTCACAATCAATTGCGCCTGTGACTCATACTTTGGAACTAAGACGAACGCAATTAAACACATGGATATGAGTAATCCCAATAAAGCTGAAAGGAAAATAACAAATTTTCTTTTTTTTACGATACGCCAAAATTTTTCTATATTTACTGTTTGCTCCATCCTTATTTCTGATTCTCCCTAAATAAAATTATTTGAAAAAATTGAAGTACAGATCCCTCAACCATCCTTTTGTTTTCATTGAGTAAGTCTAGTTTCTACGTATTTCATCATCGTACTGTTTTTTTTCTTAATCCACTTTGCTGAAATTATTCTTTTCATCATCGGTTATATATTTGATAACAGTATATTTATTTAGTGAATCAGGTTTATCAAAAGATAAAATCAAATCAAAGTCTGATTCTTTTCCTTCATAACTGTACTTACCATAGATTTCTTTCACATTCTTATATTCTTTTTCTTTTGTTTTTACTGTTTTTAAATCAGCAGTTGATAATGTTTCTTTGATAAATTTCAATTTTGTTTTGTCCAATTTGTTTCGTTTAGCTATTGTTTCTTCTGCAATTTTTGTTAATTGTTTTAATTGCGTGTCTTGTTTGTCTGCCCAAGTAACCTCACTACTTGTTTGAGTGGGTTTATTTGTTGATTCTGTCGTTGAATTATTGGTTGTTTTCCCTGCAGAGCAACCTGCCAATGCAAGAACCATCATACTTAGTAACATTATTTTTTTCATCTATTCATCTCTCCTTATACATCTTCATCACTTTTGTCAATTTTATTTAAAAATAAAATTTAGTTAGCTCTATTTAGTATAGTATTTTTCTTCATAATACTTTCCTGATTTTTTTATAGAAAAACGCTCAAAAAATAATAATAAAAAAAATCTCGATAAAAATTATTTATAGAATAACTATGGTTGTCTTTGTTTCTATTTATTGATACCGTTTAATGAATCAAATAAATAGTTTTTTTCTTCATAATAATAGCTTTTGCTAAGATAAAGATAATTAGACCTTGTTTAGGAGGATTTAAAATGATTGAAGATTATATAGAAAAAGATATTATTAGAAAAGTCAAGTTAGTTGAATTTTTATTTGAATTAAAGGAGCTTAATGTTAGCGAAGCAGCAGAAAGGTTAGGGGTAACATTCAATACAATCAAAGCTGATTTTCAAAAATTAGTTATTCGGTTAGAAGCAGATATCGACTACTATAAAATGACAAGTAGCCACCTTTTGATTTTTTTTAAACCGAACATTCGGCGTTACGATCTAATCAAGCAAATCTACCAAGATTCCAATTTTTTAAGAGTTTGTTCTCGGTATATTATTGGCGAACATGATTACTTGACGCTTGTAGATGAAGAATTTTTGTCTGTTACGAAAGTATTCAAAATAAAAAAAGTGGAAAATTATTTTTCCGAAGCACTTGTTCCACTTACAGAAAATCCAGAAGATTCACTTGAACTACAACAGCGTTTCTTGATTCTTTCTATTTGGATGCGCTGTGATTATTTGGATACACAAATTGATCCTGAAATCATGGTTAAATCTGAAAAATATGCAGATAAAATACTCCATGTTTTATCTAATCGGTTAAATAAAACACAGTATACCTTCTTCAAATTAGCTATCTATCTCTCATTATCTCGGCAAAAAAGTAATCCTGTCACTTTTCCTGAAGATACGATGATAATTATGCAAAATGGGATTATTTTTAATATGTTCCGAGAAATTTTCATCGAACATGATGAAGCACTTTCAAGTGAAGAAATTGCTTATCTAGCTATTATTTATCGAACACTTCCTTATAACTCGCCAAACTATTTTATGTTAGAAATTGATTTACTTATTGAAATGTTTGAAAAAGAATTTGGTGTCAATTTATTTGGAAATATTTTATTTGAAGTTCCTCTATTTAATTTGTTATATACTTGTGCATTAAATATCGGCAATTTTTTAGTCACAAAACATATTTTTTTAAGCGAAGAACAACTGCTAGTTTTAAATAGAGTAAAGCTAATTTTAAAGAAGTGGACAAACGAATTGGATACACCGATCAATCACATTCCTTACTTTCATCTCCAAGAATTTTGTCAGTTGACTTTTTTTATTTTAACAAACGGAAATCTAACTAAGACAGGAATTGTTATTGTTGCAGAAAACGAAACTTCTCATATTGCTTTTCGAAATTCCTTAGAAAAAAGAATGTCTACCAGTGATTTGCTCATTGATACAACACTCTATTACTCTCTAGATGATGTGCCTGAATACATTAGAAAATCTGATCAACTTATTATTTGTGAACGCACACTTCTAAGTAAAGAAAATTTCAACAACAAAAATATCTTCCCCATCTCATTAAATTCCATATCGGCAGATATTAAAAAAATTGCTACTTGTATCATGAACTTAGATTGAATATTCCGACTGATATTTGAAAGAATTAGCAAACAAAAGACCTTCTCAATTGTTTGCTAATTCTTTTCCTCTGTAAAAAAGAGGATAAATCATTTAAAAATATTTCAAAAGATCTCTAGTTACTAAAACTGTAATCCATATTCCTTTTGATTCCCACTCAATAAAATATTTGAACTAACTGAATGTTGTAATGAAAGAATGTTTTCAACTTGCTATCGCTAGTTGATAGGGATTGCTTCTACCTCTTCATCCATAATATAGCCTTGTTCTTTTAATACTTTTTTTGTCACGACATAATGCTTTACACCCGCTTCTACAATTACCACATTGGTTAAAATATTAGTAATTGTTCCTACAGC
Organism: Enterococcus lacertideformus; assembly: GCA_015680865.1. Classification (GTDB taxonomy): domain Bacteria; phylum Bacillota; class Bacilli; order Lactobacillales; family Enterococcaceae; genus Enterococcus_B; species Enterococcus_B lacertideformus. The sequence continues at coordinate 108,899 of JADAKE010000005.1, forward strand.
ATATCCTTTAGAGACGGCAGGTGCAGAAACCGTGATCCCAAGTTCTAATTTCATGATCGATTCTCCTAACTTCCGAAAAATTACTTACGGATATCATTATAAAAATCTGCTCCTTGTTTTTTTACAATTATTTTAGTAAAAACTTCTGCTAAGTTATTAAAAATGAAGAACTACTCATGTGAAAAGACAAAAACTACTGTTTAGAGATGCGGTGTTTGCAAGAAGGAATAATCGCTCTTCTTGAATATTATTTTACCAAAATAATTACTTCTCTTTTTTTCTCTCATTTAATCGAATATTTTCTTTTTCATCAATTAAATCAATCGAATCATTCATTTTTTATTTTCCAAAACGCTGTTAAATCAATGATTTATCTCTTAATCTTTGTCTTTTGAGCTGACCACCAGAGAGAAGTTTTTTCTTTACATACTAGCATGCTGTTTTAGATTAATAAATAATCTGCCTGCTTTCTTATTTTTTAGCAGACAAACAAATTAGGGCAAAAAAATAAAAATAAAAAAATACGTTCAGAATATCAAAAAAGAGTGTGGGACAAAAGTAAAGAACACTTTTGTATCACACTCTAAATACATATAAACGGTGGGAGCAGAAGCAACTCCTTATTATTTCTTGGAGTTACATGCTTCTGTCCCAGCCTCTCTTCTTTGCTATTTACATTATATTACTGGTACTTCTACAGACACTAATTGTTTACCATCAAAGCTTAGGCTTTCAATCGTAAAACTATTAACAGATGATGGAACTTTATTGCCAATATATACTTCAAATTGATTGCCTGCTTTTAATTTAAAGCCTAGTTTGTATTCTTTACCAGCCACGATCAATTTAAAGGAACGAATATCTCCTTTGAAAGTTCCGGTTAGATATTCTGCATTTCGTTTATATTCATTCGCCACTAATTCTGGTTGCGCAACAGTCACGTCTTGAGATACCAATACTTTGTTTGCTTGGTCTAAGCCTTCTAATTTTACTGATTTTGAGCTTGCGGTTACCTTGTTACCTACATAGACTTCAAAGTGATTACCTTCAGTAATTTTAAAACCTGGTGTACTTTCTTTACCATCTACAACTAATTTGAATTTTTTGATTCCTTCACCTTTAAAAGTTCCTGACATATATTCATCGCCACGGACGAATTCATCAATAGCTAAACTTGGTGATTGAACGGTTATTTGTTCAGATGTCACTTGTTGCCCATTTTTATCTAAGCCGATCAACGTAAAGTTAGGCGTTCCTACTGGTGCTTTGTTTCCAATATAGACTTTGAATTTATTTCCTTCAGAAATTTGGAACCCTGGGAAACTTTCTTTGCCATTCACGACTAATTTAAATTTCTTAACAGCTTCACCGGTAAAGCTACCAGTTACGTATTCGTTGCCCGCAATATATTCATCCGCAGTCAATGTTGGATTTTGGACAGTCACATCTTGAGAAACAATTTCTTGTCCAGCTTTATCTACACCCACTACTTTGATCGTGTTGACATTTCCTGGTACTTTATTGCCCACATAAATTTCAAATTTGTTGTCAGCAGTCAATTTGAAACCTGGCATGCTTTCTTTACCATCAATGATCAATTTGAATTTCTTGACACCTTCTCCTTCAATGGTCCCAGTCAAGTATTCATTCCCACGTGTATAGTCATCCATGTGTAATTGCGGTTTTTCAAGTGTTACATTTTGTTCAGCAATTGTTTTACCTGCTTTATCTAAGCCTTCTAATTTAATCACTTTTGAGTTGCTATTGATCTTGTTACCAATATATACTTCAAATTTGCCATTTACTAGTTTAAAGCCTGGTTCATACACTTTACCATCAACTGTTAAGCGTAGTTTCTTAATGCTGTTTCCTGTATAAGAACCTGTCATGTATTCACTACCTAGAATATATTTATCAACAGATAATGCAGGCGCTTGGACTTCAACTGTTTGAGAAGCTACCTGTGTACCAGCCACATTAAAGTCTTTTAAAGTAAAGTTCTTTGTTCCTTCTGGCACACGATTGCCGACATATACTTCAAATTTGCCATTGACTAATTTGAACCCTGGTTCATACGTTTGACCATTGACAATTATTTGGAATTTTTTGATGGCGCCAGTAATTGTCCCTGTGACATATTCATCCCCAAGTGTATAAGGGTTAAGTGTTATTTTTTGTTGGTGTTTAGCTTCTAATGCATCTTGAGCTTTTTGCACTTTGGCTAGTAAGGCTGTTTTTGCTTCACCAGCTTTTAATGCATCTACTTTGGCTTTGACAGCATTGATTTGTTCTTGCGTATTTTCTGCTTTTGGTGTATCACCATTAAACAACGTATTTTCTGCATCTGTTGCTTCTTTGACTTTGGCTTCTTCTCCATTCAATGCTTGTTGCGCTTCATTGATTCTTGCTAATAAAGCTTCTTTCTCCGTACCATCTAACAGATTATTCACTTGACTTTTTGCTTGATCAATTTGTGCTTGGGTATTTGTTGGTTTTAGTACATCTCCATTGAATAAAGCATCCACTAAGCTTTTTGCGCTATCATAACTTGAAGATTGTAAAATCCATTTTGCTTGATCATTCATTATGAATGTATAAGTCTTGCTGACTGTATTAGACAATTTGACATTACTATTTACAGCTAAAGGCGCTTCATTAGTTGTAATAATCAAGCTATCTCCGCCTTGGGTATACTTAGTATTACTTACTGTATCTTGATAAGTCCCTCCTCGGTATTCTTGATTGAATAAATTTTCATACGTGTTATATTTAGGACGAGTAATTTGGATTTTACCAATTACGTTGTTTCCAGGAATTGTTTCAGTAAATGTCCGTACATATGTCCCTGTTCTACTTGAATCAATTTGGGCAACTACTTGTCCCGTCGAAGATTTAAGTTGGATTTCTTGTAACATTGCTGAAATTTGATTGAAGTAACTTTGTACTTCTTGTTTTTTCTGATTAAGCACTGGGTTGATACTTGGCAAAGCATCAATTCGTTTTTGAAGCGCATCAAATGCACTTTGAGTCGCATTACTATTTAATCCCTCGCTTGCAATACCACTTCCTGCACGCGTACGTAAAGAATCTATATCTGTCTTGATTTTGTACGGGGTATTATTCAACAAATCACTTGCTGCTTGTAAATTTTCTCCAATGTAATTGATCCAATATCCAGAATCTTGAGGAATAATTTGTTGTAAAGTTTCTTTAGATAAATTAATCATTTCTTGCGTAACATGTGCTTGTAAAGATCCATCAGACTTAAAGAGATTTGCCATAAACGTGTCAATCTCTCCAGCATACTGAACTAAATCTTGCGGTGCATCGGATGAAGCTCCAATAGCAATAGTACTTCCTGCTACTTCTGGTCCATAACCTTCCCAAGTCACTTTACAGTCTGTGGTATTTGCATTAGCAGTAAAAGTAAGGATCGTCGTGTAATGTCTAAGAACCTGACTATTGGCATCCCCAACGTATGAATTTTCAACTTGTACATCTTTACCATTGACAGCGAAATTAATTGGGCTGCTTCCACGGGTTCCATATTTTAATACGACTTTATAATGCGCTCCTCTAAGTGTTGGCCACTTCACTGTATAGCCACTTTTAAAGGGTCCATTATAAATAGGGAAGTTTGTTAGATTATATTGCAATGAACTTTCATTTGCTTTAGCAGAGACTGCAGCTGGCACACTTCCTTGTGTTGCATTGGTTGCCTCAGTTTTTTCCTTGCCAGTCGCTTCTTGGGCATAAGCCAATGAAGTAGTTGGGCCTGCGACACTTGATAGTAAGATCAAGCCGGTTGCTGAAGCAGTTAATAATTGTTTTCTCAATTTTTTTGCTTTTGATAGATTTTTTTTCTTTCCCATTTTTGTGTGATAACCTCCTATGTTTTCCGTCTATATTACTTTAATATTCGTCAATAACGTTTAGGTTATTGCTGGTACAAATTATAGGTGGCAGAAGAAAAAATTTTTTCTTTGTTTTTTAATCTTTTGGATATAGACTGTAAAATAATTAAAAACAACTGCTTCTTTTCCTTTATTTCACACGTCATCGCTGTTGTGATCATTCGTTTCTTCTTTATCCTAAAAGATATAATTTTTATAGAAACACTTGTTAAATATGTAATTTTTAAAAAAATAAGCAGATGTATATTTTTTTTGAAAAACGAAAAAAATAGAATACCTCTTCCATATTACGATAAGTTTGCTTCAACAAAACTTCAAAAAATAATATCTAGGAGAGGATGCCAAATGAAAAAGAAAAAAAAGAAATTACTTATTACTTCCGCTACTTGTCTTTTGACATTAAATGCGTTAGCACCAAGCGCCCAAGTACTAGCACAAGAAAAACCAGCCCTCAATCAGTAGCACAAACAAATGAGCAATCGTTCACTTTAAAAGGATATAACAACACGACATTTGCTAAAATTGATGTTACTAAAGATCAGCTTCATCTAGAAACCTTTGCTGTTCAGCCACATTGGGGCTTTTATGATAACGTGTATGCAAGTATTGCCGTAAAACGTTGGAATCAAACGATTTTCTCAAAAGACTTCATTGGTAATCAAACGTTAAAAGCTGAACAAAAAAATATCACACTACAAGAACGTGACATTCTGACTTTAACTCACAAAGAAGCTAATGATACTCGCTTTGCCGTAAGTAATCCTGCTTTAAAAGTCAATCAATCAGGGCAGTATACCTATATTGTAAAGAATGGAAAATTAGAAAACATCACCTTACAAGTCGCTGAAGCAACGAAAGCGGTTAACGATTTATATAATGGAGAGACACCGAAAATTGGGATTACTCGTGAACAAATTGATCATGCTGGAGATAAAATAAACTTACTTCCTAATTTTTTACCAGAATTTGTAGAACTGTGGAACAAACTGGAAAAAGCTTATACTTCTATCAGTGTTGCAGACCAAATGCAAGGGTTCACCTTCAAGGGGTATAACAATGCAACTTTTGCTCAAATCAATATTGCTTACAACACTCTGTATTTACAAACATTGGCTGTCGAACCACATTGGGGTTTTTACGATAATGTTTATGCAAGTATTGCCGTAAAACGTTGGAACCAAACAGTTTTCTCAAAAGACTTCATTGGGAATCAAACGTTAAAAGCTTAGCAAAAAAATATTCCTTTACAAGAAGGCGACATTCTGTATCTCACTCACAAAGAAGCTGATGATACTCGCTTTACTGTAAGTAATCCAGCTTTAAAAGGCAATCAATCAGGGCAGTATATCTATATTGTGAAAAATGGGAAATTAGAAAATCTCACCTTACAAGTCGCTGAAGCAACGAAAGCAGTCAATGATTTATTTAATGGTGATACGCCTAAAATTGGGATTACTCAAGAACAAGCAGATGCTGCTACCGCTAAATTAAATGCGCTGCCTAATTATTTACAAGAGCGTGACCGTTTATGGAATAAACTAGAAAAAGCCTATAACGCTATTAGCATGGCTGAGCAAATGCAAGGATTTACCTTCAAAGGGTATAATAATGCCACTTTTGCCCAAATCAATATTGCTTATAACACTTTACATTTGCAGACACTAGCCATCCAACCACATTGGGGATTCTATGGGGATTCTATGGGGATGTGTATGCAAGTTTACAAGTAAAACGTAGCGAACAAGTCATCTATAAGAAAGACTTCATCGGCAATCAAACACTAAAAGCTGAACAAAAAAATATTCCTTTAAAAAATGGGGATATCGTTATAATAACTCATCGTGAAGCAAATAATACTCGCTTTGCTGTAACAGATCCAGCACTAAAACATGATAACAAAGGTCAATACACCTATATTGTAGAAAATGGGAAATTGCAAAACTTAACGACACTCACTGCAGAAGCAACCACTGCGGTAAATGGATTGTTTAATGGAAGCACACTAAAGCCCGAAAATACCCAAGAACAAATCAATACAGCTAAAACAATAGTCGATCGATTACCAAATGGGGAGACTAAAAATACTTTATTAGCAAAAATCTCAACTGCTCAAAAAGCTTTAGATACAGCTATGAAAGAAGCAACCGATGCGGTGAATGTTTTATTTAATGGGGACACGCCAAAATCTGAAAATACCCAAGAACAAATCGATGCTGCTAAAGCCAAAGTTGATCGATTGCCAAATGGGGAGACCAAAAATACCCTATTAGCGAAAATCTCAACTGCTCAAAAAGCTTTAGATGAGGCTGAAGAAACAGCAGCTAAATTGAAAGAAGCAACCGATGCAGTAAATGCTTTGTTTAATGGTGATACTCCAAAACCTAATAACACCAAAGCACAATTAGATACTGCCCGAGAAAAAATCAATGCTTTACCAATTAAATTAGCTGCTCGAGGTGCTTTACAGAAAAAATACGATCAAGCTTTCCTTGCGTTAAACACTTATCAAAAAACGATGTTTACCACTGTATATTCAGAAAATACAGCTGCTGCAGGCATTATTATGGGGAAAGACCACGATCGCCAAGATTTAGGAATTCAATTAGCGAAAGGCGCAAAAATTACTATTCGTCAAACGAATCCAAAATTCACTGGTAAAATGACTTTACGCTTATTAACGAATAATTCAAAAACAGAATCATCAATTGAATTTACTACAAATAATGTGACATTAACTGCCAAAGATTTGGCTGTACCATTTGTTTATACACCATATGATCAAGCCAATGGTGAAAAACCTAAGTTAGAATTTTCTGTTGAAGGACAAAAATTGTTATTGCCAATTTATACAAAAAATTCAAGTATCGAAACCTTCAAAGATCACTGGAACCAAACAAAAGGTTACGCATTGATCCAAGGTAAAAGATTCCAAACTTTCTTACCTGAACAAAATCGTAACCAAACGCTAAAAGTTGATTTAAATCGCCTAATTGATCAATATGATAACGATATTATCGGATTTTATAATGAACTCATTGGCTTATCTGACAATGATCCGAATCCATTGAACCGTTCTTCCGTACGCAGATATTTTTATAAAGCAGATGCTTCCGGTGTCGGTGCCCTTTATTACGGCGGACTGTGGGCAGCGCAAACCAGTACTTCCGCTGATGCTTGGTTATCAGATGGCTGGGGAGCACTTCATGAAACAGGCCACGGTTACCAAGGTAGCTTTATGAATCGGGTAATGGATGTTGGTGAAGTTTGGAATAATATCTATGGTGTGATCTACAACTATAAACATATGGGGAAAACAGCAGCAGATAATAATTCTTGGCTTTATAACTATGGCCACAAACAAACTCTTGAAAATTCTTTGAAAAATACAATCAATAGCCAAGATCCAAAATTCAATAGTCAAGATGGTCGAAAGAAATTGATCATTTTGTCAAATATCATTGATAAAGCTGGCAATGAAGGCTTGAAAAACTTCTATACAAATTATCGTAAATTTGCCAATGAAACGGGCTTTGATGCAAACAATTATTTATTACCTGACTTGATTACAACAGAAATGGGTGCACCTAAAAAATATGATTTTTCAGCGATCCTAAACGCTTGGGGGTTATAAGTATCAGATAAATCGAAAAAAGTAGCACAAGATAATGACTACCAACAAGTAGCACATCTAGCTCAAGTTGTCCCTGACAACCAATTAGATGCAGCGATCAAACAATTAACTCAAAATAATCGTCTAAGCTCTGTATTATCTTTAGTCTCAAATGAAGAATTAAAACCATTAAACCTAAAAAGCAACGTGACATTGAATTTTGCTGATGGTCATTTATTTGAAGGCATGAAACTACGTATTTTAGACGGGAAAAAACTTTATAAAGAAATTACTTTAGGTAAAAATCCTGTGACAATCAACGACATGCCAAATGGTGTTTATTCGCTAGAATTGCAAACATCCACTGGATACATCCAAAAACCATATCTTTTTGTCAAAGATAGTGGGACAATAACGATTTCACTTGTTAATTACCTTAAAGAAGCAACTGAAGCGGTCAACCAACTATTCCAAGACAACAATAGTCAAAAAATCAAAACAGATTTGATACAAACCACGATTGATCAAGCCAAGAAAAAAGTCACAGCTTTACCAGAAAGCAGCGAAAAACAAGCTTTACTAACAAGATTAGATAACGCCTTTAATCAATTACAAGAATTTACCTTTAGAGGACTTGGCAACTGGACATTTGCTACTTTCAATGTCGCAAGTGGTGTGGCAACCATCCGAACAAATAAAGGTACACCACATAGCTATTTCAATGATCGATATGCAAGTATCACCATTTCACGGAATAACAAAACAATCTATCAAAAAGAGTATATCGGTGATCGTCATTATGACGCTAAAACAGATACCGTGACATTATCAGAAGGTGATCAAGTTACAGTCACACATCGCGAAGCCAATGCTACACGTTTAGCTATCAATCATGAAAACTTGAAAAACAATACAAAAGGCACTTACCACTATGACGTGAAAGATGGCCAATTGGTGCTAAAAAAATAGTAATCTTTCAAGTAAAACGAGTATGGGACAAAAGTGAGGAACACTTCTGAGATATCCCCTAAAAACAACTGTTCCTAGTTACAATTATGTCATAAAATAACACTTTAACAACCAAACTAAATTACTGATACAAAAAGTCAGCTTTTTGTTCTCACTTTTTGTATCAGTTTTTTTAAGTTATTGCGGTGGGTATAAGTTAGCTAAAATGGAAAATCATCTGTTACTTGATTAAAAAACAGTAACAAGGGCTTTCTTGTACTGCCTACCTCAAGAATTAGCCCTTTACTTTTTTAAATCTATTATTTGCTACTCTTTTTTTACTAGTTTCTGTATTAGGCACCTCTATTTAACTTATCTATTATTTTTCCTACTTTTTATATCAATACAGGTTACTCTTTAAAAATAGCTCTTCGTCAAATTAGGCTGATCATAGCAACTTATAAAACTCAAAGAGAGTAGTTCTACTTGCTTTGAGTTTTTTTATGTGGATCTAATCTTTTTTGAAATAATTATTTTTATAGAAATGCTTAATTGCTGATTAACAAAAAACCAACGCAAGAAACAAATACTGGTATTGGTATTTTATTCTGAAAAAATAACTTTATTCACTTAATCTACCCTATTCTACACATCGTAATAAATGCTTGACTCATCATTTTTGTTTCTAAGCCTCTCATGTCTTTTTGATTGTCTGAAAAAGTAAAAATATTTGTGCTAGCTCTTATATAATGACAACAATTGGATAATTGATTGATTCTTCATTAATTTTCTATCTATTTATTCTATTGAAAAAATTAGTTTATCCTGTCAAAGTACAATTACAAAAAGCTAACAGCTAAATTAAAAAGGTAATGTGTTAGCCAACTTCCCCATATCGTTCCTGTCTTTTGGTAAGCATCATTAAAAATGAAACGCGCACCGCCCTGAATAAATAAAATATGAAGAGTTGCAAAAAAAATCGAACCATTATAATACGTGGTGAAATGGGCTAAACCAAAGATTAAACTAGCAATTAATGAAGCAACCCAAAATTGATCTATCTGTAACTGAATTACTCTTACTATCAATATCGTAAATAGCTCTTCTCCCATTACAGCAAATGGCATGATTCCAAATAAAAAAAAAGCAGAAAATATTAGTTCATTTTCCCCTTTAAATGAAGCATTTGGTATCAAAATTAAAAGAAAAGCGATAATCGATATCCAAAAATAAGCGATTACCACACTATTCATCACTACTTTAGCAAATTTTTTAATTGTTATTTCAGGTTTTTGAAATAATAGAACAATCCCTTTTTTCCCAAAAGTTAACAAAAAAGCTAAACTTCCAGTCACAAATAATGAAAAAAATCGGATAGGAAACGGACCAGTTATCAACAACAAATAACCTGCTACTAATAAAATAGCACTCAGTATTATTTTTAAAGAATTTTTTTCTCTCATTTTTTCTCCTCCAATACACGACTACCTTCACTTTAAATGTCTTTATTGAATCAATTACGATAATATACCAAAATGATAGCCTTTTTCTTTATAAAAATTAATCACTTTAGGTAACGCTTCACTGGTCAATGATTGATCCAGACCATCATGCATTAAAACTACTTGAACCTGTTGATTGGTACTTGTTTTATAAGAAGCCTCTAGGTAGTTCATCATTTCATCAATCGTTGTTGGCCTTTCTTCTAGTGGGGATGCATCACCTACGGATGCATTCCAATCAATCCACTGAACACTCGAACGGTCTAATAAATGATCTGCATTAGTTAAACCTTCCCAAGACATATGACCTCCTGGATAACGCCAAACTTTTGACACAAACTCTTTCCCTAAATAATTGTTTAATATTTCCTTATTCTTTATAAATTCTCGTTCAATTTGTGGGACGCTGGCATGACCATTAGGATAAAGTAAATTGTAGTCATGAGAATAGCCATGTAATGCAATAGCGTGACCTTCTGTTAATTGACGTTTCAGCATTTGTTGCGTTTGATCATTCACCTTACTTCCCAAAATAAAAAATGTCGCTGGTACTTGATTTTCTTTTAATATATCTAAGATTTTAGGCGTCATCGTTAAGTGGATACCATCATCAAAAGTTAAAAATACTAATGGATGACCGTCATATTTTTCCTCGTTATTGATGTATCGCTTAATTTTTTTAGTTTCGTGCGCATATCGCCTAGCTTCTATGTTGTGATTCATACCTGGTGCTATTTTTTCCATCGTTTGTTTATCCATTAAAAGAGCAGATGATTTCGTCCATTTACTTTCTTTATTTCTAATTACTTTTTCGTTTCCTTTAAAACCTCTATCCGTTGACTCTTTTTCTATTTTCACGATAACTAAACTGATTCCGCTGAACAGTATGACAAGTAAAATGCTAATATTTATTACTCTTTTACAAAAACCTTTCATTTTCTTGTATCCTTTCCTTTTACTCTGTTAGATAAAAGACAGTCTTTAGTTATCTCTGGCTATTCTTTAAATCATTTTATTTATCTTCTTTTTTTCATAATAAAATAAAGCACGATTGATTCGATTGATATGATACAGTTCTAAATCAATAGACGTAATGATTAATTTGTTATTTTTTTCTAATTTATACTTATTTAGTAATTTTTGATATTTTTTATTCACTAAAATAACTGAATTTCGTAAATTATTTAAATTTTCCAAAGGATCTGTACCGATCAAAATACTTTCAATATGAATTTTTTTATCCGAAAATACTCGATACAACGTTAATTTAATAATTTCTATATTGGGGAGGGAGGCACTAACAATCATTATTTTTGTTGGTGGAATATATTGGCGTAAAATCAACTCTATTTGCATAGATAGATAAATCAGTTGATTATGATCAATCGGACGCTTACTTCCTTTTTTTAACATCCATTGATAAATAACTTCCTTCGTTTTCAAAAAAATTGATTTTTCGAATTCTTTTTTTCCAACAAAAAATGATGGATTTCTACTTGGAATAATTCCTTGTAAATCTAATAGAAATTTTTTATAAAGATAGATGATGACGGTTTTTAAAATAGGATCTTTCACTAATTGTTCTCCCACTCTCTCGAAATTATTTTCAAATAAATCAAGAAGCATGGTTGATTTAGGATTATTGAAGATTAATTCATTGACTTGCGCAGCATCATCTTCTGTCCATTGATCAGAGAATAAACAATTATGAGTACAACAATAAATCAATAATAAGTAATCATAATCATTTTCTGTAAATTTAATATTCAACGTTCTTTCAATTGTAAGGTCCGCATGTTTTTTTATTTTCTTATAAGCAAAAAGTTCCTTGACCTTGTTAAGTTCCTTTGGGGACTCCGTAAAAGGGGAATAATTCCGTCGTTTCCATGAAAGAATACACAAATATTCAAAAAAACCAAATTCATCTGTTGTTTTTTCCAAAAAATCTTTTGTAAGTAAAGGATTGATAGAAAGGATAAATGAATGTGCTAGATCAATTTCTTGTCGGCTAAATTCATAGCAATGGATCCCAAAGCGATATTCGAGAAGTGCTATAAGAAATCTGATTCTATATTCTTCACCTTCTACTGTATTTTTATTTAAAGTTAGTCCGATCATTTGTAAGTAATACGCACATCTTTGCTTGATTCTATAGGCTTGAGCAATAGATAAAAAATATTCGTCAACAAATACAGTGAACGGACTATTTACGTTTAATAATAAAAATTTTAAGCATTCAAGAAAAATGGATTGTTCATAAATTGCATAGAATAATTCATTTTTACTTACACCTTCATATATCTCGATATCAGCAAAATTTCTTCCCAATATAATTTGGGCAATCCCTGAAAAATCACTGTTTAATTCTTGTAAAAAATCCCTTGTGGATGTTTCAGTTAATGAACAACACCTACTCAAGTGCTTGATATCCGATATTTTATTCTCTATAAGCAGATCGCACAATCGGATTTTTTTTCTAATTCTTGTTTCTAAAAAATGATCTAGCAACTAGGATCCCTCCGCGTTTGAAATTCTTAGTCAATTTTTTTTGTCTTTTCTACGATTTCTTCAATAACACACTTTACATGTAATTTACATTCTTCCAATTGATTGTTTATATAAACAAAATCATTCTTTTTCAAATTGGGATCTTTTTCTAAAACAGCGTGTGCCTCTAATACGGTGCACTTCATTTTTCGATAGTCTAAATTGATCTTCTTATCTGAATTCAAATACAATAAATATTCCACTGTATCAAACAAGCGATAACAACTAGAGACTTTTTCCAAACATTGAAATAAATATTTTCGATTCTCTTGGCTTGTTGGCATACTCTCTCTCCAAAAAATGTGACATTTTTATCTACACATATATTCTGTAAATTTATTTTCCTCATACTGCGAAATAATTTTTCGTAATTTCTCTATTTGATGAACACTAAAGTCTATAGAAACTTCCGCAATTCTATTGCTTTTATCTAATTCCATCTCTCTAACAACTCTTAAAAACCGTTTATTTAGAACAAAAATACTGCTTTTTTTCAATTTTAAATCGTTAAAGTCATGAACCCCTATTAAAAATTCTGTAATCACTATCGAAGTAGCCATCTCTTTTCGCAAAATGGACGTTAGTATTTGTAAATCGGCTAACGAATCAGCAATAAGAATCAATTCAACTGGTTCGATAAATTGTCTAATAATCTTTTCAATTTGAATACTTAAATAAATCACATGTTTATCATCTACTGGATAACTCATCTTTATGTCTTTTCTCCATTTGTCAATAGTTGAAAACATAATGATACAGCAGTTTTTCTGATTCAGATTAGCTTCTTTGTCAACAAAAAAATTATTATCAGGAATAATACATTGAAGGTTAAAAATGAATTTTCGTAAAAAACAAACGATGATTAGTTTAAATGTTTCATTTTGTACAAGTTTTTCCCCAAATCGCTCTGTAAATAAGTCAATCAATCTGATATATTTATCGTTATTAAATAAAAAGTGATTATACGTTTTAGTGACGTCATGTGGCGTCCAATTATCTGCAAATAAACAATTATTAGTTGAACAATATACTAAAAATAGATACTCATAATCTGATTCATTAAATTCTATAGACATTCCTTGTTCAATTAATTTTGCAGAATTCTTTAGCTTTTCAAAATTCAACTTTTTTTTCAATGAATCAAACTCAGTAGACACTGGAAGGTTAAGCTCATACTGTGTCCTTTTCCAAGATAAAAAAACTAAATATTCAAAAAAGCCGTATTCCTCTTCCATTACTTCGATTACTTCTTTACTGATTACTTTATTCGTTGAATTGACGAAGGTTCTAATACACTTTTTGCTTTGATCGTCTATTTCATAAAGGTTTACTCCATACTTATAATGTAATAATGCGATCAAATATCTAATTCTGTATTCGGGCCCCACTACGGCATTCTTTTCTTCTTTCAAACCAATCGAACAAAGAAAATAAATACATTTTTTTCTATATCTATAAGCATTAGAGACGGAGGTAAAATTTTCAGAAGCATATTCCAAGAAGCTCACTGATTTCTCTTTTTCAACTAATAAGTATTTTATACAATGTAAGACATCAGATTTCTCATAAATCGCATGAAACAATTGAAGTTTACTTCTATTTTTCGGGATTTTGGTAATAATGTTTTGTTTTGTGCATGTAATAGTTAGTACATTTGTCAACTCTAAATTGATTTCATTTATCAGTTTTTTAATTAAGTTTATCTTTATATCTAACAAATCACTGATCTTTTTGAAATTAATTTTAGGGTAATCAAGTAACGTATTTAAAAGCTTTACTTTACGGTTGATGTTATTTTCAATGTAGCTATCTAACATGCTATTTTCCTCCTTTTAGATTTTTTAGTAGGATAACTAAATATGTTATACAAAAAATATTATTCTGTCCATTTCCAAATTATAGAAAATAAAAGGACTGTGCCATTTCGGTATAGTCCTTTTATCTTTCCAACCATGTATAGGTTAGAAGTTATTTTTGCAAATAGCTCGTATTCTTACCAATCGGAGGGGGGACGTTTTTAAGAATCTATCCTATTTAATCAAATAACTTCTAGCCTAATTTTTTAATAAGCTGGTTACTTCCTTGCTTTTCTCATCCTTTTAACAAGGAATAAAAAGTAGCCAATCATGCCCATTCCTGCTGGCACGCCTAATGGAGCAAACGCACTTGCTTTTTCAGCTGTTTGCGGATATTTCTTTGCTTCTTTGTGTGACACCTTCTTTGACTGATATTTTTGACGATTTCCCGTTTGTTCTTTCCTGATCGAGATAGAGGAATCCTCTTTATCTTCTACCGGTTTTGGTTTTTCATCCATTCGACTTTCCCAACGTTTTTTATATCTATCCATTCGACTTTCCCAACGCTTTTGTTTTCGTTGCAATCTGCTTGCTAGACGCTGTTTCCGTCGTTCCAGTCTGCTTGAGTATCTTTCGCTACTATTTTTTCTGGATCCATTCTTATTTATATTCTTATTTATATTCTTATTTATATTCTTATTTACATTCTTATTTATATTTTCGTTTTTATTAATGTTTTCGTTGACATTTTCATTCTCGTTGACATTTTCGTTCTCATTAGTATTTTTATTCTCATTTACATTTTCATTACCGTTCTCATTTTCGTTAGCATTCTCGTTAGCATTTTCGTTCTCATTTTCGTTAGCATTCTCATTTACATTTTCGTTCTCATTTACATTTTCGTTCTCATTTACATTTTCGTTCTCATTTACATTTTCGTTCTCATTTACATTTTCGTTCTCATTTACATTTTCGTTCTCATTTACATTTTCATTTTCGTTCTCATTCTCGTTAGCATTTTCGTTCTCATTCTCGTTAGCATTTTCGTTCTCATTGCCAGGTACACCATCTCCATCTGGAGCTGGGTCTTCATCTCTTTCGCCTGGTAAACCTGGAGTTGGTGCTGGGGCTTCACCTCTTTCGCCTGGTAAACCTGGAGTTTCACCTCTTTCGCCTGGTAAACCTGGAGTTTCACCTCTTTCGCCTGGGAAACCTGGAATTGGACGTAGACCTTCACCATCTATTCCTGGGAAACCTGGAATTGGACGTAGACCTTCACCATCTATTCCTGGGAAACCTGGAGTTGGACGTAGACCTTCACCATCTATTCCTGGGAAACCTGGAGTTGGTGCTGGGGCTTCACCTCTTTCGCCTGGGAAACCTGGAGTTGGTGCTGGGGCTTCACCTCTTTCGCCTGGGAAACCTGGAGTTTCACCTCTTT
>JADAKE010000006.1 GCA_015680865.1 Enterococcus lacertideformus
CACTTTTATAGCGTTAGCCATCGCATTTTGATAAGTTGCTCGGCCTGTATTGACTGCTAGTAACGCCTGTTGGTCATCTAAATAAATTTTTTCATTCTTTGATAGTCCGCCACCACTGGCAGTTAGTTTGGCTTTTAGTTGATCTAACATAGTCAATTTAGTTAAAAATCCACGCATCAGAAAATGACTGGCTTGTATCATCGTTCCTTCGGCATTACCCATGCTGTTTGGAATTTTTAATTGCCCTGTTTTTTCATCAAATTCCCAGCTAGTTAATTTGTGACTATTACTATCTATCCATACAATTGTTCCAAAATCATCACTATTTCCAAAACGAGTATTAAAGTCATTCCATAGTGTGACATCATCATTTTTTTGCCGATAATTTAAAAATAAGTGAGGATTCTCTTTCATAAATTTTTCTTCTGCGGGTGTTAAGGAACGATATTGAAACCAACCACTAAAAACCGTTGTTGGTATTTTAAAGTGAGCACCGACTTTTAGCATATAAGCTGACTGGGAATAGCCAGATAGCTGATTAATTGACCAAGTGGGATTGTTGTTAATAAGCTCATCTACATACTGTAAAGCAACGTCAGCTTGAGGAGAACCATTTGGAGCCATTCCTTTTACAGCTGCTTTTAAATCGTTAGAGTCACTAGGATAAGTCCCAGCAGCAACTACTGTCACTTGTCCATAATCTGGCGTACCATTCACTATGGGAGCCACTACCATGCCTTGAAAGCCATAGTCCCCATTTTTGACTGAAAGTACTTTGAATCTTTGCTTATCAGTAGTTTCAAAAATTGTATTTTTTTCTAATTGCTTAACCGGGTTCCCGTTACCTTTAAAATTGGGGTCAACTGAGTAGACAATTTCATTCAAGTCTTTTAACTGTTCTTCTGTCGCCATTTTTACACTTCACCTTCAGAATTATTTGAATATATTACCTTAACTTTATTCTGTGTCTTTCCATTCAATACAATTTTATCAAAATCAGAATCAATGGGACCGAAAGTACCTAAATCCTTTTGTTGATTACTTGAGAAATGGATTGTTCCAGGACTAGAAGTACCCTTATCAGTTGTAATATTCACAGTAAAAGTCCAATAACCTGTTGTATTATTGTATCCACCTGACATTTCGGAAATAAACTCTACAACTTTTACGTCTGCAAATCTATCTTTTATTAGTTTGACAATTGTTGTCTCCATTTTTATTATTTGTTGATCTTTTCTTTCCTTCGCATTTTGGTTAAAAGTAAACAAGCTAACACCTCCAATTATTATAAGTACAAGTAAACCAATAAATCCATTCTTTTTTTTCAAAGCCTCACACTCCTTTAATTTATTAAGTTGTTAACACATGACTATAAAATGATTATGTAACGACATTAAAAGGTCAATTTGCAAAGAATCATTTGAAGCCATGCCTTGAAAGCCGTAGTCCCCATTTTTAACTGAAAGTACTTTGAACTCTTGATTTCCTGCAGTAATACTGTTTCTTTCATTTTTACTCAAATATTTATCCGCTTTATATGTATATTGGATCTTATTACCATTATCTTTATAATTTGGATCAACTCTATAGACCCGACTATTTAAATCTCTTAATTCTTCTTCTGTCACCATTATAAGCTCACCTCTGTTCCATTGGAAAAGGTAACTTTTATTTTATTTTCTGTAACACCTTTTTCAAGTTCAGAACCTCCATCATATGATCTAAGAGTTGTTGATTTATTGTTTAGAGACATACTAACACCCCTTTCTGCACTTACGCCATAACTAGTTGATACTGTAACCGTCACCTCTGTAAAGGTATTTTTTATTTGCTTTTATGTTAACGATTCCATTTTTATTACTTGCGCTTCTTTTCCTTCTCATTTTGATTAAAAGTAAACACACTAGTACCTCCCCTATTAGTATCCATATTTTTTTCGTAAAAGCACACCTCATTTTGATTTTCTGTTTATAAAATAAGATAATTCTAGTATTGTAGTATTTACTGTGCAAGGTACCCCTGTTTCACAGCAACTATCCAGAAATGGACATAATATTTTAGGCACGATCAGTCCAATTCCTTTTCAATCTCCTGTAAAATTTGAACAAATAAACTCTTTTGATTTCTTAGGTGTGGAAGTTCCTAATAGTATTTCAGAATCTTTTATTAAAAATAAATATTATCTATTTGTTCAGATTTTGCCTCTTTTAAGTAATTGATATTTAGTTTTAAATATTGTGAAGTTTAATAAAAATCATACAAACTGTTATCACAAACAAAAGGAAAGAGGCTGTAACATAAGTCTGTCCACAACCTCTATGTTCCCAAGCCAACTCTTCGGTAATAAGTCAAAATCGCTCAAAATATGAGGTGCTGAACACTTCTGCCACAGCCTCTTTTTATCTTATTTTCATCCACAATTATTTGTCCAACCTTTTATCTTGGTTCTTGTTTCCCGCCCAAAAGGAAAAACACACAGTACATTCCGTGATAATAAAAGCCCAGACTTACCAATGATAAAAAATCGTCAAACCTAGAATAATAAAAATAGCAATTGCCAACATAGCATCCTTCGTTCCAATGTTTAACAGGTGCATTTATTCTTCCTCATTTCTTTAATCACAACTCTGATTTTATCCTATAGATAATTGTCTTATAGGAATCAACAGATAGAAAAGCGATACATTAGTATTCGGATCAAAACAACCCATTCACATTTACAACGGCTTGAGCAAAATCATTCAGGTTAATCTTTTCTCAACTTACATTTTTGGAGAATGGGTATTCTTTTTCTATCTGATAAAAATAACCAATTGTTTGGAAGACCAGCATTAAAGTAACCGCTGTTAAAAGGGCAGAAACAAGCGAAATATCCCCTAACATCCATTGGTTTAATGGCGAATTCCATAAAAAGTGTAGAACTAGAGGACTAAATAACCAGACATATTTCTTTTGTAATGAACATTTATTTGATTTAGTCAATAGGCAAAATAGCCCTAAAACGAATAGTCCTGTATACGCCCAGTGAGAACTAATCGCTCCTGAGATCCTTAACATGGTTTGCGGAAAAAGCTCCTGCATGGATTCATTAGCTTGATTGACGATATAGGACATATCTTCCAAGATTTGAAACCCTAAACCAACGCAAGCTCCAATAAAAAAAACTTCGGAAAGGCGTCGCTTATTGAATAAATAGATCAGAGCTAATGCACAGCTTGCTTTCACTGTCTCCTCCACTATTGAGGCTGTCAAGGCGGTCAGCCATTCATTTGCATCACTATTTCCACAAACAAGCATATTCATCAAATTTTTAGCAAATTCATTCTCATAAGCAGCCAACCAGCCAGGAACAAAACTTCCAAAAAACAGTCCTATGCCTAAAAGATACAATGGCACAGAAAAATATTTCTCATAATGGAAGAACAAAAATAATGCTGGAAGAATGTAGAGTAACAACAAAAGGATAGCGATCAGCACAAGCACTTTGTTGCCATTTGAAGCATCTAGCTTTCCTATTGAATTGATTTCATAGTCAATGCCGATAGCCATTAAAAACAAGAGTAAAAATAAAATAACTTTTTTCATGCCCCTCTCCTTTCGAAAAATTATTATTTTAGCCCACTTTACCAACGTTAGTATAGCTCTTTTTCTTTTTATCAGCAAACATAAACAAAACGTTCCTCTTAAAATATCATACTTTTTAAACCCGATTTATATCATTTTTTCGTTGACACAAAACGCGAACGTATGTTCTAATAGTTAGTAAGAGGTGACTGTTATGTTAAAAAATCAAAATCCTAAATTTGATTATGCAAGAGAACCTTCTAGGGATATTCTTTGTATTGACTGTAAGTCTTTTTATGCTTCTGTTGAGTGCGTGGCACGTGGCTTAGATCCTTTAGCTGCAAAACTTGTTGTTATGTCTTATCCGTCAGATAATACGAAAGAACGGGGAAGCGGATTGATTTTAGCTTCTAGTCCGGCTGCCAAAAAAGCCTATGGCATCACAAACATCAGTCGAGCGAGGGATTTGCCCTTTCCCTACCCCAAGGATTTACACATTGTTCCACCAAGAATGGCTTATTACATGAAAAAAAATCAACAAATCAATAACATCTATCAAACTTATACAGATGAAACCAATCATCATGTATACTCTGTTGATGAAAGCTTCCTTGATATCACCAATAGCTTGAAGCTCTTTCAAGTAAAGAACGCTTGGGAACTAGCAAAGCTCATTTGCAAAGATGTCTATCAACAAACAGGTATCTATACAACAGTAGGTATTGGTGATAATCCATTACTTGCCAAATTAGCCTTAGCTAACGGTTCGAAAAATAATGAGGATCGGATCGCTGAATGGCGATATGAAGATGTGCCAAAAAAAATTTGGACCATCTCACCACTCACCGATTTTTGGGGAATCGGACACCGAACTGCCAGACGTCTCAAGTACATGGGCATCACTTCAATCTATGACTTGGCACACGCTGATTATTATCGCCTAAAGGAAAATATGGGAACTATCGGAACACAATTGTTTGCTCATGCTTGGGGCATTGATCGGAGTTTCTTAGGGGAAAAATATATTCCTAAATCAAAAAGTATCGGAAACAGCCAAATTTTAAATCGTGATTATACTAGGCGTGAAGAAGTTGAAATCGTCATCAAAGAAATGGCTGATCAAGTAGGTACTCGTTTACGCCGTGAACATGCAAAAGCACAAGTCGTTAGTCTCCAGATCGGCTTTTCTTTAGGATATACAGATAGTCAGGGTAAGACAGGTTTTCATCAACAATTGAAAGTAGAAGCGACAAATTCAAGTCAAAAGTTAGCTTCTATTTTATTGACTCTCTTCAACAATCATTATCGTTACCAAGATATTCGAAGCATCGGTGTCAGTTGTTCTCATTTAATTTATACAGACAGTTTGCAATTGAATTTATTTGACGACTCTGAAGAGCAAGTCGATTCCGCAAAGATTAATTTTGTTGTAGATAAAATTCGACAAAAATATGGGTTTAAATCTATCGTCCATGCCCATAGCTTATTAGAAGGCGGCCGAGCAATAGCACGAAGTTCTCTAGTAGGCGGACATACTGGCGGTTTAGCCGGCATAGAAGGTGAAAGTCATGCGTCGAACAAAAAAAGAATTCCTTGATTATAATGAGTACCACGACCGCCCTTTTGGTCTGAAATGGGGGACTGCATTTGCCATGGAAGAGCTAGTCAGTGAGATTAAACGAAATGAAGCGTGGGCTACCCAAGAGATTCAACCATTAAAACAACTGTCTCGTGAAGAAATCGATGCTGTATTACTTGAATCTTTTCTTTATCATAAAAAAATCACGCTTCAATTAAACACAAAAGACCAGTACGATAGATATTTAGAAAATATTGAAGGAGTGTTTTTCGGGGAAGCTTATAAAAACTACTTTGTTCTAGCAGGCACCAAAATCTATTGGACAGACATTCGGCATATCGAAAAAAAAGAGGAAGAAAAATGGTTTACGGTCTCTTTTTCAGATGATGTCTCGGCTACACTTACGTGCTCCTCTTTACAGTTAAAACAGAATTTACAAGAAGTAGAACCAATCAAAGATGAGTTCTATCAACAATTTCCTGAAGAAGACTGATTGTTTGATTTACTCGTTCCTTACTTAATATTCTCCTATTTTATTTAGAAAGAAGTGTGTCTAATGAAAACGGCTGATAAACATTTTGAAACAATTGTCATCACTGCTTTTATAGCAAAACAATCCATCATCGTTCACTGTAAAAACGAACAAATTTTTCAAGGTACTATCCAACCTTATTTTACGGAAAAAGGCTTCATGATTGAAGAACAATTTATTTTTTGGACAGAAGTTCTAGAAATCCAGTTAATGGATCAATATTTTCAATTTTGGGAAGATATTTTACACTTAAAAAACGACAATGAGGCTAGGACAGAAGCGTTTAACTCCAAGAAATAAGCTGCCATTCACGGAAATTGACAAGAAACACAAAAACTAGTTTTTGATGTTGAGTGTTACCTACTTGGTGCTTTGCAAATTTTTATGAATTTCTGCTTATTTCCGAAGGAGTTGCTTCTGGCTCCCGCCGTTTATACGAGAGTGTGAAACAAAAGGAATCTTTACTTTTGTCCCATACTCAAGTATTCTGTCAATCATCCATAATTTTACGTATCTGCATGGATGAACGCATCAATCATTTTATAGGAAAAAAATAGGCATGACCTTTTCTTAAAACATTGAGTCATTACTATTTTTAAATAATACTAAGAATTTTTATCATTATGAATCGAACCGTTACTATAATAATGAACGAATAAAGCAGAAATTAAATTGGCAAAGTCCTGTCTAATTTCGTAAAACAGCCGTAACGGTTGCGTAAAAATATCATTTTAGAGCATGAAAAAAGGAGTGGATTTTTCCACTCCAAAAAAGTCTAACTTTTTGGGGTCACTACAAAACACTTTTATCTCACTCTCATTTTTTCTGTTAATGATCAACGATCATTTTTCTTCCTCTTTGTGAAAAAATTTTGGCTCATCCTGCTTTATTATTCCACAAAAGGTTCTTCTCCTAGTGCTTGTTGTGCTGCTAGATTAAGCATACTCCATTGTCGATCAAAACCTGGTTGGAAGAAAAAGTCTGCTTCAGCTAAATATTCAATTGTTAGTTTTTGTTCGATAGCTAAAGCCAAGACATTTCCTTGAGCGGTGATATCGTAAGTTGATAAAACGGCACCACCGAGAATTTGATGGGTGAAAGGATCGAAGAATAACTGAATAGAAACTTTTGGATTACCAAATTCTTCAGGTACATATTTTGATCGTAAGGTATCTTCATAGTAAGAAGAACGGATAGTCACTCCTGCTCTGGATGCAGTAAAACTATTTAATCCACTAGCAGCAAAATGATAATCAAATACGCTTAGCGCAGAAGAGCCAACGACTCCGCCAAATGGTTTATTTGGCACTTTTTCAAATAAATGTTGCACGACGTAACGAGCTTCTCTTCTTGCTACCGTTGCTAAAGCAATTGGCATTTTTGTACGTGCTGGGACAGAGTAAGCGAGTGTCGCATCTCCAACTGCGTAAACATTTGGAAGGTTCGTTTGAAGATATTCATCAGTAATGATCCAACCACGTTCATCCAAATCCACTACACCTTTTAACCACTCCGTATTGGCTTTCACACCTGCTGCTTGAATCACTAAATCCGTCGCTATTTCATCATTTGCTGTCTGAATAGTAGCTACTTTTTGATCGCCAGTAAATGCAGTTATTTTTGCCCCCGTTACAACTTTGATTCCTTTTTCTTGTAGATGTCCTTCTAAAATATCTGTCATTTCTTTATCTAAATAAGTGCCTAATGGGCGATCAATCACATCTAATAATGTTACTTCTTTTCCTGCTTTACAAAAGGCTTCAGCAGCTTCGATTCCGATATAACCTGCCCCGATCACGGCCACTTTCTTAACAACTGGATCAGTTAATTTTGCTTTGATTTTAGTAGCCCAGTTATAACCACGCATTAAATAAACATTTTCCAGATCAGTTCCTGGAACAGGCAATGAATTTGGTGTAACTCCTAAACTTAAGATCAATTTATCGTATTCATAATCTTTAGATTGATTATCTAAAGCGCTAACAACAGATACCATTTGTTTGTCTGCATCGATTGCTGTCACTAATAGTTCTCTGCAATTGCCTTGATCCCTGCCTGTTTTACGTGTTCAGGTGTTGGAAAATCCGGCTCTCCTAAAGTCAAATTGAAGTTATGTATTTTCTACCTGTTTTTTAAATAAAAATTTTTCTCATTAAGATTTGAGTTTTATTTGATTAATGTTAAACAAATACTCAGTAATTGTCCATTATATCTATAATTTAATAAAAAATAGCGAATAAATAATCAAAAAATATAGATATATGCTTTGATCTTTATATTATACAAGCTAATGATAAACTCTGAATAGAAATAGTTAATTAAAAGAAAAAAGATGCCTATTCATTTTATCATCAGATCGTTCATTAGCGAAAACCTAGTAATATATTCTCATAAACCCTCATTAGAATGTGTTTTACTTAAATCACATATCCAAAATATACCGCTAAAAACATCAATGATGCACCTAACATAACAAATAAGTGCCAAATTACATGAGTAAATCTTTTACTTTTCATGCTATAAAAAATCGAACCGATAGAATAAGCTAACCCACCTGCTACCAATAAGAGTAGCCCTATTAAATTGATATTTTGATAAAGTTTTGGTAAAACAATCACGATGCCCCACCCCATGACATTATAAATGATCGTTGATACTTTAGAGACCTGACTAGTTTTTGATAAAGTTAAACATTTATAAACGATCCCTATAACTGCTGTTGCCCAAATCACGCTAAGTAACAGAACACCAGAAAGTCCCTGAACGATCAACAAACAAAAAGGCGTATAGGTTCCTGCAATCAGTAAATAAATCGAACAATGATCAAATATTTGGAACACTTTTTTGGCTTTTGTAAAAATCAAGCTATGGAACAATGTAGAACTAAAAAAAAGCAAAAACAACGAACTACCATAAATGATAAAAGCAACATAATCAAGAGTTGAATGTGCTCGTTCCATCAGTAAGTCAAAACAAATAAGGCTTAATAACGCTGCAATTCCGTGAGTAACAGCATTCAACACCTCATTCACTATTTGATACTTGCGACTAAATCCTACTTCCATTTTTGTATTTCCTCCAATCATTGTTGTCTTTTTCCTATAATTTTATTATACACTGTTTATAAAACTTTTACATCTAGTTTTTAAAACCATATTAAAACTTAATGTTTAAAGATGCAAATAAAATACACTATTGTTTATAATAATATAACTATAAAGCAAACAATTTTTACTGCCTTCATCGTTTTGAAACATTTCTGTATTAAAAATATTTACTTATTTACCATAAAAAAATCATTATAAAAAGGCTTTTGATCCAGTCTCACAGAGAGTACTCAATCAAAAGACTTTATTTTAACGTTTATTTTGATGCTCGTTTTACGTATGAGCCTTCTGCCGTATTGATTTCAAGCAGTTCATCTATTTCGATAAAATCAGGAACGTTGACTACTAATCCAGTCTCCATTGTTGCAGGTTTACCCGAACCAGTAACTGTTGCCCCTTTGATTGAAGGTTGTGTTTCAACTACGCGTAAAACAACTGTTGTTGGCAACTGCACACCAATCACTTCACTACCAAAGAACTGGATTTTTACTTCCATATTTTCTAAAATGTACTTCATTTCTTCCTCAACTGTTTCTACTGGGATCTCATATTGTTCATATGTTTCAAGATCCATAAAGAAAGCAGTATCATCCATTGTATATAAATATTGTACTGGTTTTGTATCAATGTGTGCTTTTTCAAACTTTTCTTCTGGTCTGAAAGTAGTATCATAAGTGGCGCCTGAGCGAACATCCTTTAATTTCATGCGCATAACTGTGTTACCTTTACCAGGTTTATGGTGACTTGCATCTAAGACTTTAATTAATTTACCGTCTTGAACAAATGTCATACCGGCTCTTAAATCACTTGCTGAGATCATTATTTTTTGCTCCTTCTTATCTTAATCATAATCAACTTTATTGTATCAGACAAATGCTTAGAAAACTAGGGAATTATCTATTTTTAAGTTTAATCTTTGACTTGTATTGTAGAAAGTTTTGTTGAACTACCTTCCGTAACATCTATCCTTTCGTCTCAAAAAACAAGATAGCAAAAAACTGGTATCTAGGATGGACTGATTCACCTTTTCTGTAAGAATTGATTGGGGGGATGTTCTGTTAGATGATTTAACCTAGCTGTTCCAATAAATTGAAGAAAATAAATCAATGAAAGAAAAGCTAAAATTCATTTCTGATTACTACACCTATGATGAAATAAGTGATAGAATTTAATATGAATAATAATTATTTATAGAAATTATTCTTCGCTTGATTTCTATAAATAAAAAATGATTACCAATAGTTAGGAGCAATAAAACATGAAAATGAACGTTGAAAGTTTTAATCTTGACCACACTAAAGTAAAAGCACCTTATATCAGAATAGCTGACAGTAAAACAGGTGAACATGGGGATGTAATCATCAAATATGATGTCCGTTTCAAACAACCTAATAAAGAACATATGGATATGCCAAGCCTACATTCATTAGAACATTTAACCGCAGAGTTAATTCGTAACCATGCTGATTATATCGTTGATTGGTCACCAATGGGATGTCAAACAGGTTTTTATTTAACTGTCTTGAACCATGAAAGTTATGAAGATATTTTAGATGTTTTAGAAAAAACGATGAATGATGTACTCATAGCAACAGAAGTGCCTGCAAGTAATGAAAAACAATGTGGTTGGGCTGCTAGTCATACACTAGAAGGAGCACAAGCATTGGCTCGCGAATTCCTCGAAAAACGCGACGAATGGTCAAAAGTGGAAGCATAATAGGTGAATCAGTAGATAGCTATCGAAAGTTTTTTAAACATGGTCGATCCTCTATCATGAGTAAGCTATGAGTCAGACTTAGTGATTTTCTTTTCGAGAGAAACTCACTAAAAATTGATGAAGCTTCATTCAAACAAACCAAGTTTTATAAAATAAACAAGTAGCACTAGCTCTAAACGAAAACGATTTGATTCTGTTTGATGTTTAGAGCTTTTAGATTATTCAGAGGAGGAATTTTTATGAGCATTTATGATTATAAGGCTACCTTAGAAAATGGAACAAATTACTCTTTAGATAAATACAAAGGACAGCCAATAATTATTGTGAATACAGCAACAAAGTGTGGATTAGCCCCTCAATTTGAACAATTAGAAGAACTTTATGAACGCTATCAATCGCAAGGATTGGTTATTCTAGGATTTCCTTCCAATCAATTCAAACAAGAAGTAACAACTGCAAGTGATGCGGCTCAAGCATGCCGTAGTACTTATGGTGTCACTTTTCCAATGCACCAGATCATCAATGTCAATGGTGAACAAACAGATCCAATTTTTGATTATTTAAAAAATCAAGCGCCTGGGACATTATCTAACGCAATTAAATGGAATTTCACTAAATTTTTAATTGATAAAAATGGCCACGTTGTTGAACGATTTGCGCCTCAAACAACACCTATCAAAATGATTGATGCCATTGAATCTGTATTATAAAATATACAAAAAAGGAGGACAATAGTCAGAAACAATCTGATTATCGTCCCACTTTTTTGATTTTAAGGTACAGAAAAAGCACACAACCAGTTATGGTTAAAGTGTCTAAACTCAAGGAGTACACCTTATGGTTAATCAATCAAACGATTTTACCCTTATATATCAGACAATATATTCAGAAACGAATATTGCTTTTGCAGTTAGCTAGTTAATAGAAGGCATTCCACAATCGCACTTCAGTCAGATAGAATAACGGTTTGAAGCGTCCAGCCTATCATCAAAAACTGATATTAAAATTATTCTTTATGCGTATACATAACGAGTTATCTCTGGAAAAAGTATAATTTCTATTAGAAGATAGTTAGCGTATGCGTTGGTTAGCTTGGGAAAATCCTTCGAGAGAAATACACATGAAAAAGAAAGAACAAGTCCGACTTTGAGATTAAACGCCAAAATCAAACTTGTTCTCTTTTTGAGTGAAAACTACTGTCTCACACTCCTACTGAGGTGGGCTTCACACTTAGATGCTTTCAGCGTTTATCCCTTCCCTACATAGCTACCCAGCAATGTCCTTGGCAGAACAACTGGTACACCAGCGGTAAGTCCATCCCGGTCCTCTCGTACTAAGGACAGCTCCTCTCAAATTTCCAACGCCCGCGACGGATAGGGACCGAACTGTCTCACGACGTTCTGAACCCAGCTCGCGTGCCGCTTTAATGGGCGAACAGCCCAACC
>JADAKE010000007.1 GCA_015680865.1 Enterococcus lacertideformus
TCATGATAACGGGACTGATCGGAAAACATCCGATAAATAATACGTAAAAATAAATGAACAGTCGCAACCACCGCTTTTTTCTGTCCAGCATTTTTTCTCACACGAAAGAAAAAGGCTTGGACTCGATTCGGTTTTCCTTGAGAAATAGCTAGTGCGCCTTGTGCTAAAACCTAATGATTGGCACAGATCTTTTTTTGTTTTCATTCTGCTTGGTGAGGGGAATGCCCTCACAGGCGTTTGTCCCAACCTCATCACATTTATCTATTAGTTTTTTTATTGCAAATGGAGGAAAGCTCCTATCATTTCATTACTAAGCGAATATCTTTATAATTCTTCATCCACAAGCTTTGTCTTATTATTTTCCATTACTTTAAAAAATGGATAATAAATGATAACACTGATACAAATCAATAACAGACAAAAAACGATATTTCGCCAATCCATACTTGAAAGATATGCTTGCGCAAAGAACGGAGTAAATGAAGGATCCACAATAAATCCTATACCAATCAATCCCACTTTTTGAGCAAAATAGGTGAGTAATAAAGAAATGATTGGCGTAATCAAAAATGGAATGGCTAAAATGGGATTGAAAACAATTGGAAGTCCAAAAATTATAGGCTCATTGATTGAACAAATTCCAGGAATAATCGATAGTTTTCCAATGGCACGGTATTCTGAAACTTTGCTGCGCATCATTAGAATCACTAGTCCCAGTGTCCCTCCTGCTCCACCTAAAACAGAGATACGAAACATTTGCAGATTCATTAACAGTGGCACTAATGTGTTAATAAATGTCGCTACCATCGGCGGTACAGTATCTGGTAGCTTTAATTTAATATTTTTCACTTCAAACAATCGATTGATCTCAACTACTAGAAGTCCAATGATAATCGCTACGAACAAACCATTTGTTCCTAAATAATTTAAATTTATCATTCCTTCTTTTACAGGTGTACTTATCATTAGAAAAACAACTGTTGCTACCATGCCATTCATGGCTGGATTGATCTTGTATTCATTAGCAAGAGAAAAAGCAATACCAAAGACACTGATCAATCCGATAATTCCCATAGTCAAATTATAGGGTGCAGTAATCAAATCGTAATTGGCAACGGCAAACTCCTTCCAACTTGCCATAAATTTCATAAAAAAATTAGCTGTTTCTGGATGATACTGATCTAAGTTAATAGGTGGATTAGCAAAGATCAGAAAAAAAGAACCAATTACGATAAATGGCAACCCAAACATCATGCCACTAGAAATTGCTTTAAGATGACGCTGATTCCCAATTTTTGCAGCGATAGGGCTAAGTATATCGTTAAGTTTAGTGATGATTGTAGAATTTCCCATAAAAACCCCTCCTTATACTTGCCACGGATTAAAAACGAAAGTACTTGGAACTACATTAGCGGGATCATATTTTTTATGATTTCTTCATATTGTTCTTTATAGTCGTTATCTACTTTTGCTTGTGGAATAACTTTGCTGGCTTCATGTAAAAAATGCTCTGAGCCTCTTCCCATTTTTTGACCACGAATCGTATGCTTATCTAATGCAATATCTGGAATTTCAGGTACATATCCCATAATAAAATTTTTTATTACAATATTTTTAAGCAAATCAGATGAGCGATCCTTTTCAGACTGACATAAATAACGAATTGCATGAAAGAAAAACATTGCTCGATCGGATTCATTGTATTGGAATTCTTTTCTCATCATATTCAAGTTATTGATCATGATAGCAGCCATAGAATTACCCATTCCAATATCCTCAACACTGATAGCTAATAAACGTCGCCATAACTTTTCTTCAAATTGCGGTGAAGTAATATACATTTCATAGGCAAACTCGCAAGCCTCTTTTTCTCTTCCTCTACGAATTGATTTTTGTAACGCCGAAATAACTTCGTCGCCTCGCAGACAGTTCCTAGTGGTTATTTTCGCCCAAGGGTCTTGAACAAATTGTTTTTCTGTCATAATATAATACTCCTAACTAAAGAATTGTATTTGAGGTGAATCTTATGAATACTGAGATGCTAATTGAGAAATATCAGCTGAATGATTCAGAAGCTGCCGTTTTAAGATTTATGGATAGTAATCGTAAATTATTGAAAAATTTAGGTATCCGTGATGTAGCAAAAGAGACTTATGTTTCAACTGCAACCATAGTTAATATGGCGAAAAAAATCGGTTATTCTGGTTATAGTGAACTAGTATTTGCTTACAGAAATAAACACTTAGCAAGCAATTCTTGTCAGTCTTTTTCAAGTGAAGACAAAGACCAATTCATCCAGCTACTATCTAGCTATCGAGAAAAAAGGATAATGATCCTAGGATCAGGTTTTTCTCAAAATATCGCCAATCATTTTTCTGAAATGTTGAACCTTTATGGATTTCGTGCAACCGCTAATAGCCATTTAGAGTTTCTTCGAAAAAATGTTGAGAAAGACGTGCTGATTATCGTTATTTCAAATTCCGGTGATACTTTTCGTTTAGTAGAACTTGCAGAAATGGCAAGTAATCATCACATTGATTTAATTGCCTTTGTTGGCGAAAAAAATTCTAAAATTGGACGTCTAGCAACATTAACTATTAGTACAGAGACATATACACCACAAATCTTATCCGAATACCAACCTAATTTATTCTTTGGGACAGCACTGAATCAATTCGAACAATTACTAAGTGAAGCTTTAAAATCAATCTTTGACTAGAAGAACAACGTGGCCACTCTTTCTTCATTTTTAGTATAAAGGCCGAACTAAAAATTGTAAGTGGCTTCTGAAAGTTATGAACACGTTTTTAAATTTACAAAATTGTTTAATAATTGCTTAACCTACTCTTGCTCATTCTTATCATTAAGATCCATACTACAAAAAATAGAACCATTTTCTATCAATTATTTTGATACAATATCGGATCAAAATATTATTGTAATTTATTAGATTTTATTAAAATAAAATAAAAACTTTTTTTACACCAAAAAACAATAAAGCCAGTATCTAACTTATTTTGCTCCATTAAACATAAAAATAAATAAGAAACTATATCCATCTCTCTTTTCTATCAGAAAATCGCTAGAAAGAATGAAAAACGACACAGTAGTATTTCACAAGCTAAAACTGATCAATGAATTGAATAAATATTTTGTGATCATTTTTGTCTGTTCTGTAAAAGTTTGCTCTTAATTTATACTTTTATCTTATTTAATGTAAACTTTTATGTTCTATCACAATAAACTGGTGAAACATTAGCGTTCATTTTTATTTCACATCATCAATAAATTAAGAATAATTCATCAATCATGACTCAATATATAGAAACTGATTCAAAAAGTTCATGATCTCCAAAAAAAATTTTTTGATTATTTTTCCACAACCTTTTCTGTACTAAAACAACTATTTTTTCTACTATAACTTGCTTTCAGCTGTTTTTCAAAAACCACAAAACATAGTATTCCACAGTTTCCACAACACAAGATATAGTGTTTGATGTTTGACTTTTTTACTAATAGTTTTATACTGTTCATTATAGAGAAACAAGAACTGTAAAGGAGGCAAATTAAAGTATGAACGTAAAAATTTTTTCTAAAAATAATTGTATGCAATGTAAGATGGTGAAACGCTTCTTAGCAGATAATCAAATTGATTTTGAAGAAGTAAATATCGATGAACAACCAGATGCGATCCAATGGTTAAAATCACAAGGTTTTCAAAGTGTCCCTGTCATTACATCAGATGCACAAACAGTGATCGGGTTTCGCCCAGATCAACTTCGCAAACTTGCTAGTTAGTCACCAGTCAATCGAAATGCACGTATAATTGGATTTGTTGGAATTGAGGCACTTGTTGCCACAACCTCCCCAAATCCTTTTTTACAGCACGAAAATAGAGTAACACCAAATACAAAAAACAAAGGTTGGGCGTAATTATGAATCTTAAGCAGTTAAAAGATGTCAGTTACTTTAAATTAAATAACGAAATCAATCGGCAAGTAAACGGTCAAATTCCTTTAAATAAAGACAAAGAAGCTTTAGTAGCCTTTTTTGAAGAAAATGTAAAACCAAACACGATGAAGTTTGCAACAGTCACAGATAAAATCAACTATTTGATTGAACACGACTATTTAGAAGCAGAATTCATCAAACTTTATTCCAGTGAATTCATTGAATCCCTCTACCAATTTTTAATAGAACAACACTTTACCTTTAAATCCTTTATGGCTGCCTACAAATTTTATTCACAATATGCCTTAAAAACAAATGATGGTACTGCTTATCTTGAATCTTATGAAAACCGAGTAGCGTTCAATGCTCTCTATTTTGCCAATGGAGATGAACAATTGGCTCTTTCTTTAGCGGATGAAATGATTCACCAACGTTACCAACCAGCGACGCCTTCTTTCTTGAATGCTGGACGTAAACGTCGTGGAGAGCTTGTTTCTTGTTTCTTAACACAAGTAACGGATGATATGAACTCAATTGGTCGCTCGATTAACTCTGCTTTGCAATTGTCACGTATTGGTGGTGGTGTTGGGATTACTCTTTCAAATCTGCGTGAAGCCGGTGCGCCAATCAAAGGATATGAAGGAGCAGCAAGTGGTGTCGTGCCTGTCATGAAACTATTTGAAGATAGCTTCAGTTATTCAAACCAATTAGGGCAACGACAAGGTGCTGGTGTTGTTTATTTGAATGTCTTTCATCCAGATATCATTGCATTCCTTTCTGCGAAAAAAGAAAATGCAGATGAAAAAATCCGTGTAAAAACCCTTTCTCTTGGTGTCATTGTTCCCGATAAATTTTATGAATTGACACGTAAAAATGAAGTCATGTATCTTTTCAGCCCTTATAGTGTGGAAAAAGAATATGGGGTGCCATTTTCTTATGTAGATATCACTGCTGAATACGACAATTTAGTAGCAAATCCAAACATCCGTAAACAAAAAATCAATGCACGTGAATTAGAAAATGAAATTTCAAAATTACAACAAGAATCTGGTTATCCTTACATCATCAACATTGATACAGCCAATCGCGAAAATCCTGTTGATGGTAAAATCATCATGAGTAATTTATGTTCAGAAATCTTACAAGTACAAACACCTTCAGTGATCAATGGGAAACAAGAATATGAAGTTTTAGGAACAGATATTTCTTGTAATTTGGGGTCGACTAATATCGTTAATTTGATGGATAGTCCTGATTTTGGTCGTTCAGTTCGTACAATGACACGTGCCTTAACTTACATTACAGATGCTTCAGATATTGATGTCGTTCCACCTATCCAAAACGGCAATAAGTTGAATCACACAATCGGACTAGGTGCAATGGGCTTGCATACCTACTTTGCTAAAGAACATATGGAATATGGTTCTGAGGAATCACTTGATTTCACTAATATTTACTTTATGCTCCTAAACTATTGGACACTTGTTGAGAGTAATACGATTGCTCGGGAAAGAAAACAAGTCTTCCATAATTTTGAAAAATCAGCTTATGCTGATGGTAGTTATTTCGACAAATATGTAAGTGGAGAATTCCAACCAAAATCAGATAAAGTAAAAGCTTTATTTGAGGGAATCTTTATTCCAAGTGCACAAGATTGGGAAAACTTGAAACAAGCAATTATGGCTGATGGTTTGTATCATCAAAATCGTTTAGCTGTTGCTCCAAACGGCTCAATTTCTTATATAAATGATACAAGCGCAAGTATTCATCCCATTACGCGTATGATCGAAGAACGACAAGAAAAGAAAATCGGAAAAATCTATTATCCAGCACCTTATCTTTCAAATGAAACCATACCTTATTACACATCGGCTTATGACATGGACATGCGTAAAGTGATCGACATTTATGCAACTGCGCAAAAACATGTGGATCAAGGAATGAGTTTGACATTGTTTATGCGTTCTGAACTCCCTGAAGGCCTTTATGAATGGAAATCGACGACTAAGCAAACAACACGTGATTTAAATATTTTGCGTCACTATGCCTTTCATAAAGGGATTAAATCCATTTATTACGTCCGTACTTTTACAGATGATGCAGAAGAAATCGGCAGTAATCAATGTGAAAGTTGTGTCATCTAATTTCAAATTGTCAGAAATTTTAGTACAGGTAATTTAAATAAAGGAGCATTTCTCATGTCAGAAACTTACTACGAAGCAATAAACTGGAATGAAATTGAAGATATCATTGATAAATCTACGTGGGAGAAATTGACCGAGCAATTTTGGTTAGATACACGTATTCCTTTATCAAATGACTTAGATGATTGGCGTACACTTTCACAGTTAGAAAAAGAAACGGTCGGTCATGTCTTTGGAGGATTGACTTTACTTGATACAGTGCAATCCGAAAGTGGGATGGATCAATTACGTAAAGATGTGCGTACGCCTCATGAAGAAGCAGTATTAAATAATATCCAATTTATGGAATCTGTTCATGCCAAAAGTTATTCTTCTATTTTCAGTACATTAAATACGAAAAAAGAGATCGAAGAAATTTTTGAATGGACCAATACGAACCCTTATTTACAAAAAAAAGCTGAGCGAATCAACGAGATCTATAAAAACGGGACACCACTAGAAAAGAAAATCGCCAGTGTTTTTCTAGAAACATTCTTATTTTATTCTGGCTTCTACACACCTCTTTATTACTTAGGGAACAATAAATTAGCAAACGTTGCAGAAATCATCAAGTTAATTATTCGAGATGAGTCTGTACACGGAACTTACATTGGTTACAAATTCCAATTAGGTTATAATGAGTTACCAGAAGAAGAACAAGAACAGTTAAAAGACTGGATGTATAATTTATTGTATGAATTGTATGAAAACGAAGAAAGATATACGGAAGAATTATATGATCCAATTGGTTGGACTGAAGAAGTCAAAACTTTTTTACGTTACAATGCCAATAAAGCATTGATGAATTTAGGAATGGATCCGCTCTTCCCCGATACAGCTAATGATGTCAATCCCATAGTGATGAACGGTATCTCTACAGGAACAAGTAACCATGACTTCTTCTCGCAAGTTGGTAATGGTTATTTGTTAGGACACGTAGAAGCAATGCAAGATGATGATTATTTGATTGGTTTAGAGTAAGTCAAAAAAGTAGACAAATGAGGATTTTTGAAGTGAGGCTCCTAAGTTAGATCGAAAAATCTAACTTAGGAGCCTCACTTTATTTTCCCAATTTCATCTATTCTTTTTTTGATTAACACGCTGATTAAAGCGAATCTATTTTTTTGAAAAAATAATTGTTTGTTCTACTGTTTTTCCAGTAGTTTCTTCATAATCCTTTTTCTGTTCGCAAGCACCGTAATTTTTTGATCTTATCTAACGTACTTTCAATAAAACGTTGTCCCGCAAAACCTGGATCAACGGTCATAATTGTTACTTTATCCACTAATTCGATATAAGGAAAGATCGTTTCGACCGCTGTTTCTGGGTTCAAGACCACTCCTGCTTTTAATCCTGCCTCATGGATTTGATCAATTAAACGAAAAGCTAGTCCATCTAATAATTCAGCATGAATACAAATCCATTCACATTTTTGTTTAATTAATTGATGAACCATTAAATGGGCGGACATTGGCAATTGACTGATTTTTCGAACTTCGTCAATAAACCATGGTGATAGCGTAATATTAGGTACATAATGTCCATCCATAATATCTATATGGTAAGAAGCCACGTGTTGGTCTAAAAACTCAATTTGCTCCTTAAATTTATCCAGATCCATTGTCATTAATGATGGTGAAAAAGCTACTTTACTCATTGAAAAAAACTCCTTTATTTTGCTAAATCAAATTAACTGTTACTGATAACTTCTTAAAAGATTTGAATATCATTCAAATTGATGTCTGCTTCTTCTTCCACCATTGACGCGACCTCCTCTCCGACATTTTTTTTAATAATTGCTAAAACTACTGCTGTTACAATGACATTGACGACAATCGCTAATGCTCCTGCCCAAGGTCTTGACATGATAGGAATCATTAAGACTCCGCCAAAAGGTACCGTTGCATCCGCTCCTAAGATCATCGTTGTAGCCCCACCAGCAAAACCACCAATCGCTGTCGCAATGACACCGCGTACAATATCATTCATTACTAAAGGAATTACTCCTTCGACGATATTGATTACTCCCATTGGTACAGCTGATTTTAAAGTTTCGACTTCCATTTTTGTGTAGATATTTTTACGGAAAAATTTTGCAATAAAATAAGCCAATCCAAATCCTATCGGTGTGGCAGTATTCACTAATTGTAAAGCAGTAATTGGACCATTTACTCCTTCTGCTTGCATCGTCAAAACAAAAGCAAAGACTGTTTTATTGATTGGACCACCGTAGTCAATCCCACTTAATAATCCAATGACACCACCAAAGATTAGCAAGGAAGAATTGCCTAATCCGTCTAAAAAATTAGTTAGCAACGTTGTAAATGCTGCTACTGGTGTGCCAATGATATAAACCATTACTAAACCACCAATCAGGGCGGCTAGAAATGGAATAAGCAGAGTGGGCATCAAGCCCTTGGCCCACTTTGGAACTTTGAAATAATTTAAAATGGCTAAAACAAGATAACCCGCCAAATAACCGCCTAGTATTCCACCAATAAAGCCTGCACCAATCGCATTTGCCGTTAGTCCGATAATAAAGCCAGGCGCAATACCAGGTTTGCCAGCAATTGAATAAGAGCTACCGGTTGCGATTACTACATGCAATAAACCTAACCCAGCACCTCCCATTGTTGCTAGTGCATCAAAAAATGAAAATTCTCCTTGTACCAACGTTTCTTGGCTCTTACCACCAAATGCCATCCCAATAGCAATTAAAAAACCAGCGCCACAAACAATTGGAATCAAATAAGAAATAGCTGTTAATAAATGCCCCTTCAAATTCAACTTTTTGATTTTTTCCATCAGTATTTCTCCTTCTCTCTATGAAATTATTTTTTTAAACACTTCTTGCGCTTTTACAAGCAATTTATTAAGAGATTTTACTACGACATAAGTTGGTACTTGAATGATCGT
Source organism: Enterococcus lacertideformus (assembly GCA_015680865.1). Classification (GTDB taxonomy): domain Bacteria; phylum Bacillota; class Bacilli; order Lactobacillales; family Enterococcaceae; genus Enterococcus_B; species Enterococcus_B lacertideformus. The sequence goes on from JADAKE010000007.1 coordinate 9,051, forward strand.
TTTGCCTTCAAAACATTCTGTGCCACTATTTTTCACGTCAATTGCTAAAATAGCCAAATCTGTCTCTTTGATTTGTTCAGCGCTCAATTTATTTTCAATTCCAATTGTCCTTTGTGTTTCGATATGTATCTCATGTTTGGCTTTTCTGGCAACTTTTTCTAACTTTTCTTTCACAACATATGTATGTTAAATTTCACAAGCTGATCATGTTGCGAAGCATGTGGATAGCCTAGACTATAAAAAATAACAGGAGGCACTACGAGGATCGCTTGGTCAATAAGAGAAACCTCTGCAAGCAAAAAACTAAGCTTGCAAGTATGATCTTTTTCCAAGAAACTCCCCTTTTCAAGCATTAAAAACCGTTAAGTTTAGCTAAGTGGGAGTAGTTCACGAAAACGCAGCAACTACTTCGTCTTTATCTTTTGCTTGGATTAATCGCTTGATTACTTCATCATTTCCTAGTTTTTTAGCAAATAAAGAGAGTAATTTTAAATGTTCTTGTGCTCCTTGATTGTTATCACCTACTGCAAATAAAATGATCCCTTTTACCCCTTTTCCATCTAAAGATTCCCATGGAATTTCATTTTCTGTTACACCAATAGCTACACCAATTTTATCTGCATAAGGACTTTTACCATGCGGAATGGCAATATAGTTCCCAATACCCGTTTGTCCTTCTTCTTCTCTGGTATAAACATCTTTTATAAATCCATTAACATCTGTAATATAGTTATTTTGTAATAATAAAGTCGCGAGTTCTTTCAGGACTTCGTCTTTGGTGGCGCTAGCTAAATCCGTTTTAATATTTTTTTGATCAATAATTTGGGATACTTCTGTCATCTCATTTTTCTCCTACTCTTTACTGATTGACAACTTCAGTCGCTTTTTCGATTAATTTATTAGGTGATTTAATAGCAATTTCAGTTGGTACTTGAATGATACGTTTGCCTTCAAAACGTTCTCTGCCACTAATTTTTACATCAACTGCCAAAATCACTAAATCTGCTTCTTTAATTTGTTCAGACGTTAATTCATTTTCAATGCCAATCGTGCCTTGCGTTTCTATATGTATTTCATGACCTGCTTTTTTAGCTGCACCTTCTAGTTTTTCTTGTGCAATATATGTGTGAGCGATTCCTACCGTACATGCTGCTACTCCAATGATTTTCATTATTTATTTCTCCTTTATTTCAAATTTCAATTTCCAGTTTTTTTCCTTCTTTTAATGCTTTTATTTCCTGCTCATTCGCTAAACAGCGCATACATACAGCAAGTTGGTGTTTTATTTTAAGAGACTCATTTGGTGCAAGAAAAACCGCAATAATTAGTTCCACTTGGCTAATTTCGTTACTCCATTTCAAAATCCTATTTTTCAGTGGAAGAATCATCATACAGGTCTTAGTTACTAACTTATTTTCGATATGTGGCAAAATAACCCCCTCATCAATTTCAATATTCCCCACTGCTTCACGTGCCAGTAATGCTTGGTAAATTCCAGCTTTTTTATTGACTCCTTGCGGATATAATCGATTAGCTAACCACTCATACACTTCATTTTTTGAAGCCAATAGTAAGGGAGAGTAATATTGAATCCAGTCATCTTTCATTATAGATTTCCTCAATCTTTCGTTGAATTCTTGTTTGATCATCTGCCATCAACATGCCACTAACGAGTAAGGTACGTGCTGGTAATTTATCTTTAATCCCAATCGTCGTTAGAATCAATTCTATCCCTGGATTTTTCTTTAACGCACAATGATAATTTTTCGTTGCAATCACATCCACAATCGTCAGTTTAGGAAAATTTTTATTGACTTTTGCTCTTAATAATTCCGATGTACCAATACCTGTTGTACACATAATCAATGTTTGAATAGGTAATTGTTGTGTTTCTAACATCCGTGCAAAATATAAAGTTATAAAACCATTTTCATCCGAATTGATTGGCGGTAACTGATGCACCTCACTGATTTTCTTTGAAACATCAGAAACGTGGCGATAAATCTCTTCATAGGTCAACTGAATTTGTTCTAGTAAACCATTTTTTACATGGATATGGTTTTTTAAACGGTGGAGCATAGGCTTGATATGATTAGCTAGATCAATAAAAATTGCTTCACTTGTTATTTTCAGATTAATTTTTTCAGCTACTTCTTTTAGATAATAGGAAGTAATTTCAGCAACCTTATCAGGAAAAGTTGGTACTTTTTGTATAGCCTTTTCCATTCGTGAAGAAATTAAATATTGATACAGATAATAGACTTCACTCGTTGGTAATTTTGTGATAAGGTAACGTTCAATATTTTGAATCACAGTCTTAGCTATTTCATAGACCTGACTTCCACGATTCAAAGTTTGACGTTGCTCTAAAGATAGTTCTATCTCTTTAATTTGGTAATTTGTTTTTCTTGAACGGCTAATTAAAATATAAAGATGAGAGAAAACATTAACATTATAGGGGTAAGGAATTCCAGCTCCTATTTTTTTCTCAATCAATTTCAATTGTTCTGAAACAAAGTGTACGTCATACCGATTGAATTGTAATTCTTGTGAAGTTTTAATTTCATCAATATCAAGGATGTTCATGCGCCATATCCCTTCGGCAATCCCTCGACGAATACTTGTTTCGGTCCCACTAATTGCTAAGGTACGATTTTTGCGGACTAACTCTAGGTCAAATTTTTTTATTTTTTTAGCAATTTGCTTTTCGTCGTTAGCAATTGCTGACTCACCTATATAATAATCTTGGAAGATATCACTGATTTTGAGTGCTTTGGGAGCGGATAACAATAATTCTTCCATCACTCGATCTTGTCGTTCTGCTGGCGATAGAACAACAGAAGGTTTATTGATTTCATTTTTTTTATCAAGCGGTAGACTGTTTTTGTTGAAGTATCTAATAAATAAGCCAATTTTTCTGAAGTCATATAATCTTTTTGTTTCGATAACAAAAGAATTAATTTATTTTCGCGGTTTATCTGACTAGTCATGATTCGTCCCCCCTGTATCCTTATCATAAGACAGATAATGAATGCTACTTCACTTGATTTTGTCCATTGCAATAGACATTTTTGTATGCGTTTTCTTATAAGCTGTAAGCATTTTTATTTACAATGCAACAAATAGTGATTTTATTAATTACAGACTTTGTTTGTTGTAAGAAAAAATAATCCTTTTACTTTTAATTAATCAAGTCTATATACCTTATTATTAAAAAATAAATAAAGGCTAAGAAAATAAAAAATTGTGGGACAATAGTCCAATTCAAAATCGCACTCGTTTTTCTATTTTATGTACTTTTCTCTCCATATATTTACCTAATTTTCTCAAGTTTAGGGTCCTAAGCGCCAAGCCAATGTAGATCTTCGCATCTTCCTACATAACTAAAAACACTGAAACGCCAATTGAGCCTTTAGATGGCCCAATACTGGTTCAACATCGATTTTTCTTTTCCGATAAATCGAACCTATTTTTCCTCTAAAAGCTTCTTTTTGTATTCTGCTTTGAAATAACACCATGAATTGTTTACTAAAATTTGTCGATTCTGATCATTTTTGGCTTTTGTACATTGATGAAGAACAAGACAAGTACAACAACTCTTATATTCATATACTTTAAAATCACATACAAATCCCCCTTTATCATTTCTTTGGCTATATCTTTTAAAGGACACTGACCGTTTGACTGGCAAGTTCTATAGTTCTGCGTGCTGTTTGTATGTCTAAAGATCAAAAAAGGTGAGGCGTTTGTCCCAGCCTCACCTCTATATTTTACTAAACTGGCTACTAGAATGATCGAAGTAAAGCAATACCATTAATTTCTAAGTCTAATTAATCCACAACATTCTAACATTATTGATTTAAAGATATACCCATTTTCACATCATTTTATCAGATTGCGATCAGAGAAAGAAACAGCTATTGGTTTTCTGCAAACTTCTTTTCCCATCTCATCTGTTTTTTTCTTTATTTAGAAAAATCTTTTCATTCAACTGTGTACATAAAAATTATTTTGAATTTATTTTCTTCTACAGATATTAGACCGCTAATTCTTTTTTGTCCAATAGCTTGAGATAAACTCACAACTTTTTTTGTTTCTCCATGTATTTACCTTAACAAACAACCGAAATGTTTTATAGCAGTTTCTTATCATGAACTTAGTCCTCTTACTCCAAGCTAAGGAAGATAGAAGTACTGATTTAGTCGCTTCATCTATATCAGACTTTATCTAAAATTTCTTCCAATGATTGAATCTTTTCATCTGCCTGAGATTGGTCAATAGCAAAAAGTTGCGTTAATGCCAAGGTATAGATCCCCGCATATTTAGCTGCTAAAATTCCTACCGGAGAGTCTTCAATTGCCAAAGGATATTTTGTTCCTAATAGCGCTTGTGTTCGTTGATAGATTTCAGGATGAGGTTTGCTTTCTCTCACGCTATCTCAACTCATGACACAATCAAAATATTGGAACAACCCACACTCTTGGAGCATTCTGTTGATTTCTTGCAAGGGAGAAGAAGAAGCAACTGCCAATTTTAGTTGCCTTTCTTTCAATTCTTTGATTACTAAAGGTGCTTCTTTTCGTAGTACATTCGGATAAAATATTGGATGTTTTTTCCGATAAATAAGATATTGTTGTCTCAATCGTTCTCTTTTGTCTTTTTCTGGTACTAATGTCTGCCAGATTCCTTGTTCTGTTTTGCCAAGGCAATCAAGTAGATTATAAGTAGCTGGTTCTTCTTTTATCTCCTTGAAAAAAGCCATCCTTCTATTAAAGTAAAACCTTTCTGTATCGACAAAAACGCCATCCATGTCAAAAATCACACTATCAATCATCTGCTAATCTCCTTCATGTTTTGTTGAAATAATCTCGTGAATCAATCGTAATTCTAAATCTGAAATAACGATCGTGTACGTGACTTCCACTTTTTGAAAGGCCTGCTTGATAGCAGCCATTTGTATTTGGTATTTTTGCTGGTATTCCTTAATATCATTTTGTGGATCTACATTTTCTTTACGCAAAATCCGTTCAATCATACAACAACAATGTAAATAAAGTAAAAAGCGACGATTACTATTGAAAGTGATTGCTAAAATTTCTTCTAATCTTTTAATCGCTTCTTTAACAAGAGATAATACCTTTTCTGTGTCTAAAATAACTAAACTCTCAATCATTTTTTTGAGAGAAAAATTAAATATCAATTCTTCTTTTAGCTTCGACGCATCAATTTTCACTTCATTTTCCACTAGTTGAACAAGCTTACCAACATCATCTCCTGTAATCAATTCTTCTAATCCAATATAGAGAATATCTTTGATTTCCGGATTTTCTGTTCCTACAATTGCTAGAACTTCATAAATTTGAAAAGGCGTTTCATGCCTTTTATGCTGCTTCAATTTATGATAATCATATGGAATAACTACTATTTCTTTTTCTACATTACTTAAGCTTTTCATCAATATCTCTTGGATTTGCATGGCACTTCCCATACCTGTATAACAACAAGTCAAAATCGCTTTTTTTCGCTTCCTTTCCGGTAAGACCAATCGCTTAATGAGCCCATATCAACTAATAAGATCAATCCTGCTTCAGTATGGTAGTTTTCAATATAATGTATTACTTGGTCTTCTACTTCTGATAAGGGACTGTCAAATGGCATATCAAATGCTTGAAATAGGTTTTTCTTCAGCATTCGATTTGCTACATTAGCCATGCTACTTGCCGTGGTATAACCATGAGCTAATACAAGCGCTTTGATTTTACTTGTTCCCTTTGAGGTATTCAAACTGTATAAGTAAAAAGTCACAAAGATCAAATCTTCTTCTAAAAAACGACATTCCATTCGACTAGCTAACTGGTTCAATAAACGTTTGCCAAACCAAAGTGCTTCACCCATAGTTTTCTGCCATATACTTTAATATTGATCGAATATGATACGTCAAAAAGGAAAACAATGATTCTTCAGTAGAAAAAGAAGGTCGAAAAGTAAACTCATCCATTAATAACGTTACTTCTTGCACCACTTTATCGATAAATGATTTGGTTTCTCTTTGTTGTTCAAACACCAAGAAGTCTCCCAATAAATTGGCAAAAAATTTAGATAGTTTTATTAATTATTGCGACTGTATAAAGTCTGGTTCCATATGAGGAAGATAACGACAGGGAGTAGCATTTTTATGGTTATCAATTAGCTGATCTTTTAGTTTTTCTAAACATTCTCGTGGTAAGTCAGTAACAGAAACTTCTACTTGTTCTTTTTCTTTATTTCTAGCATAAGCGCTACCACAAGTATATTTGATAATATTTTTGATTTTCCCTACATTTCCTTCAAAATCCGAATGTTGTAAATAATGAATGACTTTTCTTGAAACCAGTAATTCTTTTTCTAAGATATTACTTTCTGCTAAAAAGAAACTATCTACTAAGATTGCACGTTCAGACAATGAACGTCCTTTAAAACTAGGCAAACCAACAATAACCGGTAATCTTCGTAAAAAAGTAGGCAAAAATGTCTGTTGTAAATCTTCTGTCGTGGCAAAAATTAGACGAACATTCGCTTTTTTTTCGACACTATTATCACCTATTGGGGAATATTTACCCGTATCCATAAAAGAAAATAGCTTCTCTTGTCCTTCATTAGTTAAACGATGAACTTCATCTAAAAAATAAAAATCCTTGATCAGCACGATGTAATAATCCTTCTTTATCATGCTCCGCTCCTGTAAATGCCCCTTTTAAATAGCCAAATAAAATACTCGATAATAATTCTGGATTATTAAAATACTGAGCACAGTTTAAAGAAATAAAAGGAGCTGTTTTTTTTATCACATTTTCTTGAATTGCATAATCATAGATTTTACGTGCTAGAAAGCTTTTTCCTGACCCACTTGCTCCATACAACATTATAGGTAACCCGTTTCCAGGATACAATACAGCTGTTTTTATCTGTTCGATTTGTCCCTTCAAACTACCTTTTGATACAATCACGCTAGCTAAAGGTGACGCTTCTACTTGTGCTTCTTGTATTAATTCGGCTATTGATGGATAATCATTCTTCTTAGGTATAAAAAAATTTTGTTGAAATGTCTCTCGATGTAAGAATAAAACCGGATATTCCCTAATCTTTATCAAAATTCCTGCTTTATGTCCCTGATTTAAATAACCACTCACTGTACTACGATTTAATCCTACTGCTTCAGAAATTGCTTGTGCAGAGAGCGGTATCGGCATTTCTTTTTTTAAATCGGCTGTTTGTTGAATTAAATAATTTGAAATCTTTTGATTCATTAGTTCACCTCTTTCTTCATCCTTAGTATAAAATAGAGGTTATAGAAGTTGCACGTTGTTTTGAAAAATCACGTAAAGGAATCCTTCTCGATTACTATTTTTTTATCAAAAATCAACTATTTGTATATTCTTAAGAAGTGTATATTCTTAAGAAGCTAAAAAAAATTCATTTTTCCCAGTACTTAAATTCTTTTTATTAATCAAGAAGAGGTTGTGAAAGCATTGCTTAGCTCTGCTGACAATAAGAAAAAATTTTTTGAAATAGCTTTTCATATTTAAAAAAATTTAGGCTTATTTCAAGGAGCTGATGCTTGAACACCGTTTAAAAAATAGGAGAAGCTATTTTCGGCTTATTCGGCTTATTTCGTGGAGCTGTCCACTTCTGTCACAGCCTCCTGTTGCATTGAACCTGTCTTTTGTCTTTGCTGTCGTTTCCTAATATTCCAATTTCCACATATAGCGACGTTTTGTCAATGGATGTTCTCTAGCAATTGCTAATTCTTCTGCATATACTCGGAAAACAGCGGTGATTACCATTGGATTGAAGTAATCAATAATTTCAACGGGTACCAAACTTGATAATCCGTGGTCTAATGCATCCACTACCGTTGTTTTTGCATCGAATCTTTCTAAGAATGTTAACGCACGGCTATCAATTTTTCTTGTTTTTCCTTCATTCATCAATAAAATAAACGGTACATTTCTATCAACGATTTCAAAAGGTCCGTGGAAAAATTCACCACTATGGAATGTACCAGAATTGATCCATTGCATTTCCATCATTAAACAAATGGAAGTGGAGTAAGCTACTTCATGGGTAGCTACACTACTCATCACATAAATTATTGAATCATCTTTATATTTAGTCGCAAACTTTTTAGCGTCTAATCTAACGTTTTGTGCAGCTTGGTTGCAGAAATCATAAATTACAGTAAACGCTTTTTTCATCTTATCATAATTGTCATAGCCTTCTACTTGGTGCAGGATTTCCATAGCCAGCTGTAGAGCATAACCTGTTTTTTCTAATTTTGCCGCATAACTTTCAGAAAATCCATGATAAATAACATAATCTGCATCTTTAGTTAAAGGTGAATCAACTGCTCTCGTTAAACTAATAACGTGTGCTTTTTTACTTTTGGCTACAGCATTTGCCTGTACCGTTTCTGGAGTGGTCCCTCCTAGTGATGCTGTAATAACAATAGCCGTTTCATCAACTGATGAAGGTACGGCATAATTAAATTCATTTGCTGTATAATGACTGATACGCAATTTTTTTGATTCTTGATCCAAAAAATATTTCGCTGGATATAAGTCAGCTTTTGAAGCACCACAACCTACAAAAAATACAGATTGAATTTCATGTTTTTGAACAATTTCTTGAATAATTTCCTTTGGATTCATTTGATGAATACCTCCTAAATTTATAGTTAACCAATTTGGTTATCTCTAGTTAAAAATTCCTAACACATTTAAAATAATCCCACCAGCAATACAGATAAAAAGCATCCAACCAGTTGGTACTTTCTTTTTTAAAAGCCAATACATGAAAAATGTTAGTGCTAGTGGGATTATCTTAGGCATCATTTGATCTAATACTTCTTGTAAAACAAAAGCTTCACCCACTTTAATCGGGGAGACGATATCAATCATACTAGCAATCATTGAGCCAATCACCATCAGCCCCACAATTGAACAAATGTACATCACTTTTTCCATCAGGCCTTCTTGGTAAAGCTTATCCAAATATTTATTTCCCATGTTATAGCCAATTTTCCCACCGTAATAGGTAATCAGCACTTAAGGAATAAACGAAATGAGAATGGCTAAGATCGGACCTAGAATACTACCATTTTGTGCTAAGTTAATCCCCAAGCCAAAAGCTAAAACCCGAACCGTTCCTTGAAAGAAAGAATCGCCTACTCCCGACAAAGGGCCCATCAAACTAGTTTTCACGGCATTAACTGCTTCTACGTCAAAATTTTCTTTATCTGCCGAATACTGTTCTTCCATTGAAGCAACCAAGCCTAAAACAAAAGCACTAGTCTGAGGGGTACAATTGTAATAAACCATATGCCGCTGATAAGCTTCTTTTTTTAACTCCGCATCCTTGGGATCTTTATAGATTGCATCAATGATCGGGGCCATCCCGTATAAGAAGCCCATATTCATTTGTCTTTCATAGTTCCAAGAAGCTTGTATTGCCCAAGATCGCCAAAAAAACTGCTGATATTTCCAATTATTTGGATCTTTTTTAGTCATTTTAACCCTCCTCAATCATCTAATGGATCAGCAATAGCTTGTTGATTTTTACTAAATTTCACTTCTGCTAATAACACCGCCAAAATACAAGCAAAAGCTGCAATACCAATAATACTTAAATTAGAATAGGCAGTAATTAAAAAACCTAAAAGTAAGAAAGGCAGGAGTTTATTTGTCAACATCGTAGTCAGTAACAATGCAAAACCATATGCTGGTAAAATTTTACTTGCTAAAGTAAGTCCATTCGTCAACCACTCTGGAATCGCATTCACAATTTGCTTTACTAAATCAGTTCCGAAATATATTGCTAAGAAAATAGGGATAAAATACATACAGGAGTAAAGAATTGGTCCTAATAAAATATGTATTTGACGCGCCTGTCGATAATTTCCTTCCTTAATCAAGGTATCTGCTCGGTGTCCAAAATTAGATAGAACCGTACGTAACAGCATTCCAATCATTTGTCCTAAAACAGAAATCGGAATGGCGATTGTTAATGCTGTTTCTGCATTTGCATTAGAAAGAATCGCAAATGCCGTCGCAATGATTGACGCCATATTCATATCTGGCGGGGCCGCTGCGCCAATGTTCACTAGCCCCAAAGACATCAATTCAAGCGCAGCTCCTACCATTAGCCCTTTTTCTAGATCTCCTAAAACTAAGCCTACTAACGTACTGACGATCAACGGACGCTCAAAATTCAAGCGTCCCAGTAGTCTTGAATCAAGAATACAGAAGACCCCAATACAACCGAGAGAAATTGCCTGAAATAACATAAATTTCCTCCTTTTCCAATGATTTATAATTTAGTACATAAATCTTCTTTCTTTGATGTAGGGACTTGTTGAATTGTCAATCGAATACCTAATTCTTTCAAAGCTTTAGAATCTGCCCTTTCTGCTTCATCTAAAAAGACTGCATTACCGTATTGGATAGAGCCCTCTTTTTTCGTGATTCCTCCATAGTTGATTTCTGCCACTTTGGCGTAGCGCTGACAAAACGTTAAAGCATCTTTTGTATTACCAAAAATAACCAAAATATTATCTTTAAGGATCTCTACTTTAGGCATCTTTTTCAGCATTTCTTCCACACTAAAAATATTTAATTGGATGCCATTAGGTTTTGAAAGATTCAATGACATTTTTTTAAACTCATCATTTGCTGCTTCATCATTTACCACGATTATCCGAGTAATATTCAATGCTTTACTCCATGAAAATACAACCTGACCGTGAAGCAAACGATGATCGATTCGAAATAATTTAATCATAAGTCATCCTCCTTTATTTGATTTTCTTTGATAATTTTGGAACAATTGATCAGTGCTGACTGGCTCTCAGTAATAAAACTATTGATTTGTTCTTCCGTTATTTTCTTTGACTGACTAGCTAATAGAAGAACTAAAGGTAAATTCATTCCCGATAATAAGTGAATTTCAGGGTACTTCTCCAGTAGCTGAATCATCTCTGTATTGACACTTCCTCCTAAGATATCGGTCAAAATATAAATATCTTTATCCCTGTGCAGTTCAATCAATTGCTGAACTTGCTCTTTCATTGAACGTTCATCTTCACGAAAAGCACTAAATGCATAGAGGTTATCAACTTCTCCAATAATCATTTGTAATGTATGTTTCATCCCTTGTGCCAATTTTCCATGGCTTGCTAAAATAAGCAAATTCATTTTTTCGCCTCATTATCGTCATTTAATTAATAAGCAACTTCTGTGCCAAAGATTGTTGATTAAGCATAATACTTGACAAATAAAAAAACATATTTTTATATCAACACTTTAGTAGAACCTTTGATACTCTGTTGGTTAAAAGTGTTGACTGTTGGCTAAAAGAAAAAAGCCTTGACCACAGAAGTAAGAACTGTCGGTCAAGACTTTTTCAAGAGCTAATATCACTCAAAAGTAAGCTTTACTATTTGTTGATTGGCGTTTTTTGTTCTGGCGTTTGTTCAAATTTCTTAAATAAATAAATTTTTCTAATATTCAGTACTAAAGTTTTGATTATGGCATAGACTGGGATACAAATCAACATACCCATGATCCCTGCTACACTACCGGCACCAATCAACACTAAAATAATCGTTAAAGGATGCATATTCATTGTTTTTCCAAAAAATAAAGGTTTAATAACATTGCCATCCAATTGTTGGATAACAAGAATGGAAAGTGCCATATACAGTGCCTGAAATGGCGAAATAAAAAAACCGACGATTACTGCTGGCACGGCCCCAATAAAAGGACCCACATAAGGTATAATGTTAGTTACTCCACAACAAACTGCCAATAACAAACTATAAGGTTGTTTGAAAATCGTCATAGCGATAAAACTCAGGATACCGATAATGACTGCATCAACGATCGTACTACTGATATAAGCTGAAAGTGTCTCATTTAATTCTTTTACCGTTTGCCTTACTTCCCTTCGAATGCCTTGTGGGAAAAATTTAGATAACGCATCAATAAATTTATGCCCATCTTTGAACATAAATAACAAAATAAACGGTACTGTAAACAGTAAGATAAAAAATTGCATCATAAAAGAAAAGATTCTTGAAACACTGCTCGTCAAACTCACTAGCATAATATTAAAAAGATTACTTAAAGAAAGATTAGCAGTTGCTAATTGTTCCTCAATATTGAAATTTTTTATTTCCTCTCGTTGCGCTAACTCATTGATCCATTTGCTGGTCTTTTCAGCATAAAGAGGTAAGCTTCTAGATAATTGTACAGTTTGTTCAACCAACTGTGGGATGACATTCATTATTGCTAAAAACGCTAATACGAGTAAAACAGCTAATGGTAATATGTACCCATAAACTCTAGGTATTCGGCGTTTCTCCAAAAATACGACAATCGGATTAAACATATAATAAAAAAATCCCGCAACAAATAATGGTAATAGGATAGCTGAGGTCATTTTTAAAACAGGACTAAAGACATTTGGCATTTGCAAAATGAAAAATACCCCGATGATTGTTAATACTAACTCTACTGTCCAAAATAATAATTTTGATTCTTTAAACTTTGAATACATACATCTCCTCCAACTCTTGATACTTTCATTTTATCATTTTATCAAAAGGAAAGCGTTGTTTTATTAAAATTAAGCTTAAAATATTTACTACTTTATAGATAATTGAGAAATTATTTTCAATTATCTATAAAGATTGAGACAAACGAGGCTGAGACAGAAGTGTTCATTACTTTTACCCCATGCTCATTCATCCTAGATTCTCCTTTAGTCAAAAAAATTAAATCGTGAGTTCCTATTTCAAAATTATCTTGTTTATTGCTTGAATCAAACCATTTTTTTCATTCAAACTTCTTTCTTCTTATTGTGGAATACTTACTAGATGAAGTTTCATGATATTTTTATAAGCAGATAATTCTTCAATAACTTCTGCATAAGTTATTCCTTTAGGTAAATTGATCGTATATATATTTTTATATACACGATAATCATCTACAAAATCCACATCAAAGTTTACGTCTTCAATGATTATCCCTCGTTGTTCAAAATATTCCGTCAGAAAATCTTTTGTCTCTTTTCGGTGGATAAATTTAATTTCTAATTTTTTCGTAGTTGGTACATGAATGATTTGCTTGACAACAGTCAGTGCGATCACAATCCCAACAAAGCTAATGATAGCAATCCAATAAAAACCCATTCCAATCGCGATCCCTAATCCAGCAATCGCCCATAGATAAGCAGCAGTAGTAAGACCTGTGACTGATTGTTTGGTGACAATAATCGTACCTGCCCCTAAAAAACCAACACCGCTAACGACTTGCGCAATCAAGCGTGCTTCATCTGAACGAATCGTACCAACTAATTGTGGATATTCTAATGCCTCTCTTAGCGCCTTACTTGCGATCTCAACTTGAATCAATGCAATAATACATGCCCCCATACAAACCAAAATGTGGGTACGCATGCCTGCTGGACGGTTTTTATACTGTCGTTCAAAGCCAATCGCCCCACCAAAGATCAGAGCAATACCTAATCTCAACATAATTTCTGGAACTGATAATACCATATCATCCACTTAAATCCCCTCCAAACCAATATAGCATGTTTAGTTAAAGCAAACAAAATAAATACACATTTTTTCCTCTACACATGAATTCATTGATTATAACTTTTATTTATCTCATAAAAAAAAGAGTTAGCCTACTCAGCCAAACTCTTAAACGATTATTTATTTTTTTATAATTTACTTGCAGCAGCATCATCAATAATAACAACAACGTTTGCATGATTTTGTAAAGCACTTGCTGGCATTTCTGGTGTGATTGGTCCTTCAATCATACCTTTGATTGCATCTGCTTTGTTTTCACCATATGCAAGTAACACAATTTCTTTTCCTTTCAAAATCGAACCAATACCCATTGAAACAGCTTTTGTAGGTACATCTTCTGCTTTTTCAAAAAAGCGCGTATTCGCATTGATCGTAGATTCTGTTAAGTCTACCACAGATGTCGTCCCATCAAATGGTGCGCCAGGTTCATTAAATCCGATATGCCCATTTTGTCCGATACCTAAGATTTGGATATCGATTGGATGTTTGTCAATAATTTCGTCATATTCTTTACAAGCAGCTTCAAGATCCTCTGCTTTTCCATTTGGTACATATGTTTCTTTAAAAGGTTTTTTATCAAATAATTGGCTATTCATAAAATGTCGGTAGCTTTGTTCATCTGAGCCACCTAGCCCAACATACTCATCTAAGTTTACAGAAGTCATGTCACTGAAATCCAGATCGCTTGAAGTCATTTCTTTATACAAAGTAATTGGCGTACTTCCTGTTGCAAGACCTAACACCTTCGCCCCATTTTCCATACCTTTTTTGATAATCTCAAAAGCTTTTTTTCCGCCCTCTTCAGCGTTGTTCACACGAATGATTTCCATAACGACTACTCCTTTATTTTTGGTATAGCCCAATTATAGCATGCTTTTTTTCTTTTTACAATATTAGTATAGACCAAAATATTTTTATTTCTCTTCTCTTGAAAATGTAGTCATCGCCATGTTAGGTTTCATAAGATAAATAGCTCATAAAACATGATCGGTGCTGATTCATTTTTTCGTCGCTTGATCACAAATCATTTAAGGATAAGTGCCATACAAAAATCCCCATACCTAACTCTTTTATTTAGAAACAGCAGACTTATTTCAAAAGCTAGAAGATTAAGAAGTTTACTCTGGTCTAGGTGATATATGTTACTAAGCAGAAAAAGACCTTGATTCCATTTATTCCCTGCTGATCCACTCTTACTATGCAGTTGTTCACGTTTTAGAAAGGAATTGAATATGAGTCTCTTAACATTAACAAACATCACACAAAAATTTGGTTATAAAATTTTATATGAAAATGTGCAACTACAAGACAACAGAGGTAAACATCTAGGATTGATCGGACAAAATGGTGCTGGTAAAAGTACATTGATCAAGATCATGACTGGAGAAATGTTACCAGATGAGGGGCAAGTCCATTGGCAAAAAAATATTCGCCAAAGTTATTTGGATCAATACGTAGAAGTAGATGAAATGTTAACCATCGAAGAATTTTTAAAAACGGCTTACCTAAGTGAGTTTGAAAAAGAACAAACGATCAGTCAATTATATCAAGAATATAGTGAAACATTTGATGATTCTTTATTAGAAAAAGCAGGAAAACTACAAACAGAACTTGATCAAGGAATCTTTTATCAAATTGATACATTAGTCGCTGAAATAAGTAGCGGATTAGGTATTGATGTTTTAGGATTGAAGACTACTTTAAAAAAATCTAAGTAGCGGACAACGCTCGAAAGTGATCTTGGCAAAATTACTTCTAGAAAATCCAGATGTTCTAATTTTGGATGAACCAATCAATCATTTGGATGGTCAGCATATTCCAATGGCTAACTCAGTTTTTACAATCATTCAATGGTGCCTGTATCGTCATCTCCCATAATCAGGAATTTTTAGACCATATCACTACCCATACTGCAGACATCGAGCTTGGAAAACTTACTAAATATACTGGTCATTTAAAACAAGCATTGAAACAAAACCGTGAGAGCTACTTACGTCAATACCATGCGCAACAAAAACAAATCGAAAAAACAGAAAACTATATCCGTAAATATAAAGCTGGTTCGCGTTCAACGATGACAAAAAGTCGACAAAAACAATTAGATAAGATCGAACGCCTAACACCTCCTTCTTCTACAGCAAAAGCAGTATTTGACTTTCCTTTTTCACCGATCGTGACTACACTTGCTTTAGAAACTACTGATTTTAATCATCGGCTATGATCGTCCTTTACTATCTATCATCAATCTGTCAATACAATTTGGTGAAGCTGTTGCGGTTCGTGGATTCAAAGGAATCTTTTCTTTTGTCCCATACTCATTAATCTTATTTCCTTTTTTCTCGAAATACAACTAGTTGGAAGAAAAAGGCACACAATTGAAAAAACAACCCAGACATCGTTACACCAGACCAACCGCCGTATTGCCACATCATTGTTCCGACCAATGAACCTGTTGCTCCACCGATAAAATACATAAACATGAAAATCGTATTATTTCGATTACTTGTTTCCTCTCCTAGTCCTTGCACTCTTGTTTGATTAGCTACTTGTCCAAATTGATTTCCTATATCTAATAAAATAATTGCTATCAATAATACTGCTAAATATTTACCAGCTAGTAATAAAATAAGGAAACTGATCGTTTGCATGATCAATCCCATAAAAGACGATTTTACGCTCGGAATAAGAATCAGCTAAACGACCGACAATGGGTGCCGCAATTGCTCCTGACAATCCAAAAATCGCTAGAATACCCGCTTAAAACGTACCCCAACGATAGGCCGGACTACTAATGTAAAAAATCAGTGTTGACCAGAAAATCGAAAAAGTACCAAACATAAAAAAGCCACTTATTGCTGCTTCACGCAATAAACGTTGTGTCCTCACTAAGTGCGGTAAACTTTTTAGTGAATCTATATAAGAAACTGTTGTAGTAATACTTTGTTGTGTCCGTGGCATTTTCCAATACAATAAAGCCGTTAAAATAGCCACTAAGCATAATGCAAATAAATAGACGATACGCCATGAAAAAATACTTGCGATGATCCCAGAAACAGTCCTAGAAAGCAAGATCCCTACTAAAAGACCACTAAGAAGTGTTACCATTACTTGTCCTCTTGCTTTAGGGCCTGCCAAAACAGCCCCATATGGAATAATGATTTGTGGCACGATCGATAATAGTCCGATCAAAAATGAAGCTATTGCAAATAACGTAAACGTTGGTGCAAAAAAAGCAGCTAATAAAGAAACCGCTGATAATGCAGCCATACGGATAATCAATTTTGGTCGATCAACGACATATCCTAACGGTACTAAAAAAAGTAATCCAAGCGCATAGCCAAGCTGAGTCAACATAGTTAAAATACCGATAGCGCTTGTGCTGACCGATAAACTTGTCGCAACTTTTGTGCCAATTGGTTGGATATAATACATATTGGCTACCACAACTCCACAAGTAATTGACAAAAGTAAAATCAGTGAATGTGTTAATATATTTTTTCCCTTTTTTTCCATTTAAGTCCCCCATTTCCTTTATTAGTTTACAACTTCTCAGAAGGAATGGAAACAGGAAAGATTAGGGTTCTATTAATTTTTTGACAAGTTTTCAAGCATAAAAAATAAAAATATCTAACTTTAGAACATTTCTCCTTTAACAAATGCAGATAGATTACTCTAAATGATGTTTTCTACGATCTTTAAAGATGATTACCATTAAAAATGTCAAGATAAATACACTTGCAACTAACAAGAATGCTGTCTTGGCGTAGCCATGAAATAAAGCTTCCCCTCCACACGCATATAATAAAGAAGATGGTATCACACCAAGTATAATCGAACCAATTATTTCACGTAATTTGAAATTCAAAGTAGTCGCTGCAAAATTGATGACCGAAGATGGAATTACTGGAACCATATAGCCGACCATGATTCCAATCTTTGGATGCTTCATATGACGAATCGCTTTTACCCAACGATTAGCTTTTTTAGAATGGTCAAAAAGCTTCAAATGCTGCATCAGAAAAATAGACAGCAGATTGCCCCACGTATTTCCAAAAACGTTAATCACCGTACCTAACAAAGGACCATAACTCAATCCCACAAGCACCCCTACCATTGAAGTAGGTACACCAGGAACCGCACACATGACTCCAATAAGCAAAATTAAAATCATTGCGGAAGTAAAGCCATGGGAACGAATGTTAGTCATCAACAGTTGATGACTTGCTCTAGGGTTCAAGAATAGTTGGATATCTGTCTGGTATGCTAAATATAAATGATATCCGATAAAAAGAATCAGTATGATCCCAAGAATAATCAGTAAAATACGCATTTTTTTAGTTTTCATTTTTTCACCTGCCAAAAAATAGTCAAATATGTATTTAGTGTATCACAAAAATACCGTAATCCTGTTTAATCAGGATTACGGTATTTGGATGAATAAATAAAATTATTTAACAGTCACAGATGCGCCAACTTCTTCAAGTTTAGCTTTTAATTCTTCAGCTTCTTCTTTAGATACGCCTTCTTTAACTGGTGCAGGAGCGCCGTCAACTACAGCTTTAGCTTCTTTCAAGCCTAAGCCAGTTGCTTCACGAACTGCTTTGATAACTTTAACTTTTTGGTCGCCAGCTGCAGTCAATTCTACAGTGAATTCTGTTTGTTCTTCAGCAGCATCAGCGCAACCAGCAGCAACTGCAGCTACAGGAGCAGCAGCTGATACGCCAAATTCTTCTTCAATAGCTTTAACTAGGTCGTTAAGTTCTAGGATAGTTGCTTCTTTTAACTCAGCAACGATGTTTTCAATGTTCAATGCCATTATATTTTCCTCCGTTTTAGATAGTAATATTTTTATTTACACTATGCGGCTATTAAGCTGCATCTCCATCTTCTTTGTCTGCCACTGCTTTGACAGCGTAAGCCACGTTTCTGACTGGCGCTTGTAGTACAGATAGCAACATAGATAGAAGACCTTCGCGGTTTGGCAATTTTGCCAATGCTGTGATTTCTTCCAATGAAGATACTTTACCTTCGATGATACCGCCTTTGATTTCTAATGCTTTTGCTTCTTTAGTAAATTCGTCCATGATCTTCGCTGGTGCAACTACGTCTTCGTTACTAAATGCAACGGCTGTAGGGCCAGTGAATACTTCGTCTAAGCCTTCTAATCCAGCTTTTTTAGCAGCACGAGAAAGAATTGAGTTTTTGATAACTTTCATTTCTACGTTTGCTTCACGAAGTTGTTTACGTAAACGAGTCACTTCATCAACAGTCAAACCACGGTAATCAACAATGACTACAGAAGCTGCCGCTGTAAATTTTTCACTTACTTCATCAACGATTGCTGCTTTTTTTGCGATAATTGCTTCACTCATTTTTGAGTTTCACCTCCTGAATTTTGATGGAAGAGTTTTTCATATATTCACTTTATTTTTAGTGATTCACAACAAAAAACTCTATGCCACCGTAGACATAGAGGGACTATTGAATGGATTCAATAAACGTCCTCGGTAGGAAATTAAGGTAGATACCACCTACTGTCTTCGGTACAAGTTAATTATTAACCTCAGCTAGCTTAGCATGCTAAACTAGCTGAGTCAAGAATTATTTTTTCAGTTGGATCAGTCAACGTTCTAATTAAGAATTAGAAAGAAGCTTGGTCTACATGGATACCAGGTCCAAATGTTGTTGTTACAGTGATATTTTTCATGTATTGACCTTTAGCTGCTGATGGTTTAGCTTTCACTAATACATCGTGGATTGTTGCAAAGTTTTCAACTAATTTATCATTGTCGAATGAAACCTTACCTATTGGTACATGGATGTTTCCAGCTTTGTCTACGCGGTAAGTTACTTTACCAGCTTTTACTTCGTTAACAGCTTTGGTTACGTCCATTGTTACAGTGCCAGTTTTAGGGTTTGGCATTAAGCCTTTAGGTCCTAAAACGCGTCCTAGACGACCCACAGTTGCCATCATATCAGGCGTAGCAACAACTACATCAAAGTCAAAACAGCCATTTTGGATTTTTTGGACCATGTCGTCATCACCAACGAAATCTGCACCAGCTGCTTCAGCTTCTTTTGCTTTGTCTCCTTTAGCAAAAACTAAAACAGTTTGTGTTTTACCAGTTCCGTTTGGTAATACTACAGCACCACGGATTTGTTGGTCTGCTTTTTTAGGATCTACGTTCAAACGGTATGCAACTTCAACTGTTGCGTCAAATTTTGCAATGTTTGTTTCTTTTGCTAAAGCTACTGCCTCGGCAACAGGATAAACTTTACTTGAATCAACTTTTTTTAATGCATCTTGCATTTTTTTGCTCTTTTTAGCCATTTTGGTTCCTCCTTGATTGTGGTTATAACGGTTGTACCTCCCACGTGTTCTATATCTTTCAATACAGAGCCAACTGAGAAGCTACTTTCTTAGGGTAATAGATTATTCTACAGTGATCCCCATGCTTCGTGCAGTTCCTTCAACCATGCGCATTGCTGCTTCGATATCAGCTGCGTTTAGGTCTTCCATTTTTAATTCAGCGATTTCTTTTACTTGATCGCTAGAAACTTTAGCAACTTTATTTTTGTTTGGTTCACCTGAACCTTTTTCGATCTTAGCTGCTTTTTTCAATAATACTGCAGCTGGTGGTGTTTTTGTAACGAAAGTGAACGAACGATCTTCGTATACAGAAATAACAACCGGAATGATTAAGCCTGCTTGATCAGCTGTACGAGCATTGAATTCTTTTGTGAATCCCATGATGTTGATACCCGCTTGACCTAGTGCAGGACCTACTGGGGGAGCTGGAGTTGCTTTACCTGCAGGAATTTGCAATTTAACGATTTTTTCTACTTTCTTTGCCACGAGACATACCTCCTTAAGTCCGTGATGTGGTTAATTGGAGATGCATATTTCTCCTCCCACGTTTTCTCTCATAACCTTTTGATTATCAGATAAAATAATGCGCACGACAATGCACACTAATACAGTATAGCAAATTTATTCTTTTTTTCAAGTTTTTTCCCAATAAAATTCTATGTTTATTGGAGGAATCGCTAAAAAAATGCTTAAAATACGCTGTAAGTCTCACTCACCACTCTTCTTTTGTGATACACTTACGCCAAGAAGTACATTGTTCAAAAGTGGGCAACTGTCAATTTGGTACGTGAAGGAGTAACCATTAATTTCTCCTATCTTTTTGTGTACATTTTTGTAGCCTTGTTCATTAGGTTTATCCCTTTTTATTTTTTACCTCCAGTTTAAGAGACTTGATTCACTTACTGTTGACCTTAATGAATGAGCCAGCCTTCGTTTTTGAATCCTTCAAATAAATGAGTCATTGATTGAATGCGCTATATAGCGACTATATATTTAAAGAGGTGGGAAAATGAAAGAATTAAAATATCGTAGTGTCTTTGATATTATTGGCCCTAGTAGTTCTCATACCGCAGGAGCTGCACGTATTGGGAAAATCGTCCGCAGTATTTTTGGCGAACAACCCGATTCTGTTGATATTTATCTTTATGAGTCTTTTGCTAAAACCTATCGTGGACATGGAACAGATATTGCATTAGTCGGTGGTTTATTGGGGATGGAGCCAGATGATGAACGTTTGGCGGATTCACTAAAATTAGCCTATAAAGCAGGGATGGAAGTCTTGTTTGTGCCTAGAGGAGAAAAAGCACCGCACCCTAATTCTGTTAAACTACTATAATAAAATATATAAAAAAAAGGATCTCGTAAACTTTCTGTCACTGGTATTTCGATCGGTGGCGGAAATATTCAAATCTCAGAATTAAATGGCTTTAAAATTTCTCTGACCATGGGAACTCCTACGCTCATCATCGTTCATCAGGATGTGCCAGGAATGATTGCAAGAGTCACCAATATTCTTTCTGAAACAAATACAAATATTGGCACAATGACTGTCACAAGAGAGGCAAAGGGTGAAAATGCCATTATGATCATTGAGGTAGATTATCCCCAAGTAAAGGACACGATAAAAAAACTAACGCTATTACCTAATATTGATAGCGTTAATTATTTTGATTAAAGGAGGGAGAAAGATGTTTTTCTCTATTGAAGAATTAGTCCAACAAGCAAAAAACTACCCAAGTATAGCGGATTTGATGATTGCGGTAGAAATGGAAATGAGTGGACGTTCTCGTGAACAAATCATCGCTATTATGGAAAAAAATCTTAGTGTCATGGAACAATCCATTGCCCAAGGAAATGAGGGCGTCACATCAGTAACGGGCATCACAGGAGGGGATGCTAAAAAATTAGCATCTTATCTAAAAGAAGCTGATTTCCTAAGTGGAGAAACCATTTTGTCAGCTGTTCGTAATGCGATTGCTGTCAATGAAGTCAATGCCAAAATGGGACTGATCTGTGCCACACCTACTGCTGGTAGTGCAGGTGTTGTCCCTGGGGTGTTGATGGCTGTACGCAAACGCTTAAACTTAACACATGAACAACAACTTGCATTTATATTTACAGCCGGAGCCTTTGGTTTAGTCATTGCCAACAATGCTTCGATCAGCGGCGCAGAAGGTGGCTGTCAAGCAGAAGTAGGTTCTGCTAGTGCTATGGCTTCAGCTGCATTAGTATGCGCTAAAAATGGTACTCCCCATCAAGCAGCACAAGCTGTGGCGATCACCTTAAAAAATATGATGGGTTTAATTTGTGATCCAGTGGCAGGGCTAGTCGAAGTCCCTTGTGTCAAAAGAAATGCGCTAGGCTCCTCTCAAGCTTTTATCTCTGCCGATATGGCGTTAGCTGGGATTGAAAGTGTCATTCCTCCTGATGAAGTGGTAGCTGCCATGCACCAAGTGGGTCGGCAAATGCCCGCTATTTTTAAAGAAACTGCAGAAGGTGGATTAGCTGTCACACCTACAGCTAAAAAATTAACAAAAGAAATTCTAGAGAAGAGTTCATAAGTTTCAGATATTTTCACTTTCTATGATTAAATAAATCCTTTTTTACACAAAGCTGAGGTATTCCATGGATTTTGGTAGATGCCTCAATCTTTTGCTTGAAACTCTAACTTTCTTCTTATTTTCACGGTAGGTCTTTCAAGAGCCTAGCTTCTATTATTCGGTTTGCATTTCTGAACTAAATTACTCTATCTCGTCATATTTTCACAAAATAGCCATAAAATAGATAATAAAGAAAAGAACATCAGTCAGTTTACAAGTATAAAAAAAGCAATTCATGAACATTCAATAAAAACTTTCATGAATTGCTTTTTTATCCAGCTTAGATTTTGAACCTATCATTGATTATCTAAATATTTCTCCTCAACCAAGCCATTCTTTCACTTCCAAAGAAACTGGCTCACTTCTCTGTCAATTTTTTGGTTTTCATGTAGCATACTGTGTGACGCATTCTCTCCTTTAATTACTTTTTCTTCTACCACATTTCCATGTTGCTTCAACAAAGCATAGACTGCCAAGGCGCTATTTAAAGGTACCGTTCCATCACTTAGATCCGTCTCACTCAATTGTCCAGCGACTAATAAAAACTGAGTAGTAGTAGGAACATTTCCAATCAGTTGCTGGTAGTCTTGGTAACGACTAGACATTATAGCTGGACCATTTTTTAACTCATCTGCTAGGCTTTGCCCACCATCGTCTTCAAAGTCATTAAATGGTGCACCGATCGCAACGAATTTTTCTATTTTGGGTAACGATGTATCTTGTCCATAAGTTGCCAAATAGCGTAAGCCACTGACGCCACCCATCGAATGACCGACAACATTTACTTGCTCGATCCCATAAGTCGTTTGAAGGTAACTTAGACAAGCTTTAATCCACTCGGTCTGATTCCATTCATTATTTTTATTATCTGCAAATAATACTTGGATCATTGGATTATCGGCTTTTTTTGAAAGCTCTCCTTCTGCTTGTACATTTCCATTCACATCAACAGTTAGCGTCACTTCTTTTTTGCCACTGCCAGACTCTTGTAACCGCTGAATCATCCCTTTAAAAGAATTGACAGTCCCACTATAACCATGGAAAAACAAAGTCGGTATGGCAGATTGGAGATCTTTTTCTTTCGTTTTTTGTGTCGTTTCAATGGTTTTCGCTGTTTTGGACGTTTCAACGGCCGATTTTGACTGGCAACCACTAATAAAAAAGATACTTATTAGCATCAAAACACCGACTACACCATATTTTCTCCAAATTTTCATCATTCACCTCTTATCCCATAAAACAAACTTTTTCAATGACTTAGCTTCTTATTCTAGCTATTACTGATTAAACTTGTGTCTGTCATTACTTGCAAAAATAAACCGAATTTTTGCAAAAAAAAAACAACAAGAACAACTTTTGCAAATCTCGGTTTATTATTTGAAAGTGTGACTAACTATGAACACGACCTTCCGTCCCTATTAGCGAGGATCTTTTCACTGTTCTTAGTCAATCTTATCTACTTGGTCAAAATCAAGTTCTGTACTTGTTTCACGACCAAACATATCGATATTTACTTTTAATTTTTCTTTTTCTTCATCCACTTCAGTGACTTGACCTTCTAATCCAGCAAATGCACCTTCAATGATTTTAATCACTTCGCCAACTTCGATTTCTAACTCTGTTTGACGTAGACTCATGCCGATTGATCGTAAAATTTGACTGACTTCTTCCGGCAACAACGGCGCTGGTTTACTACCTGCACCATGTGATCCTACAAATCCTGTCACACCAGGAGTATTACGAACAACATACCAAGAAGCATCAGTCATAATCATTTCTACTAATACATAACCGGGAAAGGTTTTATGAACGATTTCTTTTTCCTTACCGTTCTTTAATTCTGTTTCAGTTTCTTCAGGAACAACCACACGAAAGATAAAGTCAGCCATTTTCATGCTTTGCGCACGAGATTCGATATTTGCTTTTACCTTGTTTTCATAGCCAGAGTAAGTATGTAATACATACCAATTTTTTTCAAAAGATTCCATTAAAGGCTCCTCATTTCGTTGTAAAATAAAAAAACCTCAGTCCCCCGAAGTTTTTCTTTATGCTAATTATAGCACTGTTTTCCTATTTTTACTAGCGTCTTATTTCAAGAGGAAACTAAACAAGCTTTGGATCGCTGTATCCATTACGAAAAACATTACACCAAAGATAATTGATGTTTCAATAACAATCAGTGTATCTTTACGTAATTGTTTGCGGTTAGGCCAAGTTACTTGTTTCATTTCATCTTTTACACTTTTAAGAAATTTCATACTTATCCTCCTATGCTTTATTTTGTTTCTTTATGTAATGTATATTGATTACAATATTTACAAAATTTATTGATTTCCAAACGTTCGCCACTTTTTCCTTCACCCACCGATTTGGTATAGTTTCTAGAACCACAAACGGAACAAGCTAATGCTGCTTTTTTCTTTGCCATCCGCACCTACCCCCTCACTGAAAATCAAAATCATACTTATTCACAGTATCATGGAAAAGTTTTTCTGTCAATTAATGCTTAAAGAACCTATTGTTTTATAATTAATTATGATATGATTAATTATAAATTAAGTAAAAATGAGATATATGGAGGTAATTTGATGTTACTAAAAACACTCGTATATAAGAAAAAAGAGCTAACAACCGTTACAGAAACGAACACCTTACAAGAAGCATTAGAGACTCTAGAAACTTCTGGTTATCGATGTGTACCAATTTTAGATGCTTCGGGAAATATTTTCCGAGGAAATATTTACAAAATGCACATCTATCGCCATCAAGCAAATGGTGGAGACATGTCTTTACCCGTCACACATCTTTTGAAGAATGCCACTAAATTTATCTACTTAGACACATCCTTTTTTAAAGTATTTTTCACTATCAAAGAATTACCGTATATTGCAGTCCTTGACAATGACAATCATTTCTATGGCATTTTGACACATAGTACATTGTTAAATATGCTCTCCCAATCTTGGAGTGTAGAACAAGGAAGCTATGTCTTAACAATTGCCTCTACTGGAAAACAAGGTGACTTAGCAACTATTACAAAGATTGTAGCAAAACACAGCAGCATTGCAAGCTGCATCACTTTAGACATCGAAAAAGAAGAATATATCCGTCGCACCTTGATTACATTGCCTGCCCATACAGATCAAATGGTATGCGATACAATAGTTAACCATCTAGAAAAGAAAAATTACAAAGTAATCGAAATCGAAAATCTACAAAATCCAGCATAACCCATGCGATAAAAAATTCTTGTAATGAAAAAGAAAATGGATCCAAGGTTTAAGCTATGCGCTAAAAATGAAGAAACGAGGCTGGGACAAATACTCATAATGCCATATCCTTATGAGTATTTGTCCCAGCCTCTCTTTATTTACCATTCAAGTCATGATGCAAACAACAGATGAAAGCGATTTCCTTTTACCTTTAATTGTAATTTTAGTTGAACAAACTTTTTCTTTCCAAAAATCCTTGCTTTAAAAAATAACTAAAAGACAGGTATTTTTTACTCTTTACACACGCTTCTCAAAGTCTAAAGTACGGTTTAAGTAATACATTAATGGCGCAGAAAGAGCCATAACAATGAACTCACTCAATGCAAGAGTTCCATAGGTTGTCCAAAAAGCAGTACCCCCTGTTGGAACCAACATATAGGCAATTAACCACATGCCAATCGTAAAGAAAATAGTATTCAATGCTAGTCTTATTTTTACACTTTTTACTCGATTTTGCATCAAGGCGGTCAATCCCAAAGAAAGGAATGTCTGTCCCCCACCATAGATGACATCTAATACTCCAAAACCAAAGAAGGCATTATAAATAACGACACCACCTAAAACACCCCAAAGTAGCTTTCGATTAAAGACTACTAAGTGATTAAGACTCTCTGAAATACGAAATTGAATTGGACCAGAAGAGACGGGTGCCACTAAAACTGTAAGTGCCAAATATAAAGCCATGATGATACCATTTGCCACAACGACCATTAGTCGTTGGTGTTCTTTCGTTTTTTGCATAAAAATTCCTCATTTCTCCAAGTTTTTTTAACGCGGGATGGTTGATGAACCGCGGTTATAACAAACAAGAATTTATTATAGCAGAGAACATAATAATTTAAAACCACTTCAATAAAAATGTTTGTCGCAACTGATAGAAAAGATTTGCAAAAAAATCTCGAAAATAGCTATTTATTAAGAAACATAGCAATTCCTAAGCTTATCTGTTTGCATTCTAGAATAGGGGAAGATTCGAGATTTCCCTGATTATCAAATTTATGTAAAAATCCTATTCAAGAATAAACCTGTAACTACCGCGATCACTTTTTCAATACTGGGCATACCCACAAGAATCGTAACTCAGTGCTCGTCATGATCTTTCCATTGTTCTAGATATTGATATTTTCAAGTACTCATTTCATCAGTAATAATGAAATAGATTTCCTCGTGAGTAGTTGAGCGGATCAATGTATTTAAACTATACTCTGGATCATTTTTTTGTTATTGAAAAAAAGAAATGAAATCAAAATATTTCCATCATTTTACCGTAAGTAAACTACATCTCTTGTCAAGTATTCCCTAATATGGACAAGAAGACGGTGAAGGTATGGAAAAATAGCCTCTTGATTTGCAACTGTCGACTAAAAAATAATTTTTTTAGTACAATGTATTACGTTGATTTTTATGGCTCAGCTTAATAAAATGTATTGACGCATAAATCATATTTTTCCATTACAAATTCATAAGAAAAATATAAACAAAAAGAGGCTGGGACAGAAGCCCGCTTATTTCCGAAGGAGTTGCTTCTGCTCCCGCCATTTATACGAGAGTGTGAAACAAAAGGAATCTTTACTTTTGTCCCATGCTCTCTTTGAACAACTTCTTATTCCATACCGATCATTGGATCAATCCATTTTTTTTCGATTGCTTCCGTTGTCAAAATATAGTTTTTTGGTATTTGTTCTGTTAGTGTTTCTTCAACTGATAGTGGTTTTAGCTTTTCTTTTTCTGTGTTCTCTTCTGTGGCTAGAGTAAAAAGGTCATCAACTTCTTTTTCACTTGGTTTTTCTAAGTTTTCCTTGTCACGATTTTTACTTTTAGTGGTTTTCTTTGAATTCTTTGTTTCTCCAGCGGTTGTATACGTTCCTTCTTCAAAAGGATCATTGCCAACAAGCGAATCTTCATAGGCAACTAGCTTGGTTCGAGTTACAAGACTCATACTGTCATTTTCTTCGATCCGTTTTTTTAAAGTCGTTCTTCGACTGGCTGATTCATTTGCAACACAGGTGGCGTAAGCTTGTTCTTCACCAAGTAAAATTAGTAATTCTTTGCTTCTTGTCACGGCGGTATAGAGAAGATTCCTTTGCAGCATACGTTGATATTGATGAACCATCGGTAAAATAACCATCTTAAATTCACTACCTTGTGATTTGTGTATCGAGCAACAATAGGAAAGAGTAATCTTATTCCATTCATTACGCTTATAAGTCACTTCATTTGCATCAAATTGGATCACTAGCTCATCTACTTTATCCTCTGAATCTTTTGCTAAAATAATTCCCGTGATGACGCCCATATCACCGTTAAATACATTTAATTCAGGCGTGTTCACTAATTGCAACACTTTATCACCAATGCGATAAATTGTGTCATTCCAATGTACTTCTTTTCGACCGGCGCCTCCAGGGTTAAAAATCGTTTGCATCATTTTGTTCAGTGCATCAATTCCCGCAGCTCCACGATACATGGGCGCTAATACTTGAATGTCTTGTGCATTGAACCCTTTGTTTTTTGCTTTTTCAACGATCTTAGCGATTAAAGGCTCAATGCTATACGCATCACTTCTAAAAAATGAGCGATCTTTTTGATTTTTTGTAAAGTCCTTTGGTAAATTTCCCGCTTTAATTTCATGCGCCAAAGGAATAATACTGGAACCGTCACCTTGTCGATAAATTTGATTCAATTCTACTTTAGGAATTTGTTCAATTTCAAGTAAGTCATGTAACACTTGTCCTGGTCCTACAGAAGGTAATTGATCTTTATCACCTACTAAAATCACTTGCATATTTGTCGGGATTGCTTTAAAAAGGGTATTGGCTAGCCATGTATCAACCATTGACATTTCATCAATGATCAACAATCCGCCTTCTAATTCCTTCGTGCTGATTGAAGTTGCTTTTTCTCTTCCATTCAAACCAAGTAGTCGGTGAATCGTGCTAGCAGGAAGTCCAGTGGTTTCATTCATACGTTTTGCCGCACGTCCAGTTGGGGCAGCTAGTAAGATGGGAAAAATTTCTTGCGTGTATTTGGCAGGATCCAGTTCTAGTCCATTTAACTCGGCAAATAAATTAACGATTCCATTGATCACGGTGGTTTTCCCTGTTCCAGGACCACCTGTTAAAATAAATAAAGGAGAACGCACAGCTTCAGAAAGAGCTTTTTCTTGCGACTCACCGTATTGGATGCCAAATACCTTTTCGATTCGCCGAATATTTTTTTTCACTTCTTTTTCTTCATATTTGATTTCTTTCTTACGACTAAGCAACCGCTGGATTGAGTTACCTATTCCCCACTCCGAGAAATACAAACTATTTTCATATAGATTGGTTTCTTCTTGTTGGATCTTGCCTTCTTCTACAAGTTGAATAATTACTGTGGCTACTTGATCAGGCTGGATTTCAATTGGTCGACTCGTTTCTAAAATTTTAATCGTTTGTTGGAGAAGTGTTTCAGCTAGTACATATGTATCTCCAGTTTGGACAGCCTGTTGAAAAATTTGATGCAACACAGCTGCACGTATACGTCTTGGCGAATCAGCTTCGATCCCCAATTGTTCCGCCAAGTTATCAGCTCGTTTAAAACCGATTCCATCAATATCTTCAACTAATTGATAAGGATTTTTTTGAATAATATCTAACGCTTCGTTTTTATACGTTTGATAAATACTAAAGGACAACTGACTACCGAATCCGTAACGATTTAACCCCAGGATCACTTGGTCCATACCATGGTTCAATCGAATCGTTTCGATGATCATATCTCTTTTGGCTTGATTTAATCCAGCGATGTCCTTTAACACTGTGGGGGTTTCGATGATTTTTTCAATCGCCTCTTCCCCTAGTTGTTCGACAATTTTCTCAGCTGTTTTCTTGCCGATTCCTGGAAATTTTTCACTAGAAAGATAACCCACGATCCCATTAAGAGTGGTTGGTTTTTCCTGCTCATAACGCTCCACTTTTAATTGTCTGCCATATTTGGGATGATCTACTAACTCTCCATAAAACCGGTAAAGTTCGTTTTCTTGAATCTCGCCAAAACTTCCCGTGACTACGATTTCTTTTTCACGATAGTCTGCGGTGGTTTCATTAACGCGAACCAATAATACTTTATAAAAATTGCTAGGGTTTTGAAAAAAGATTGCGGCAACTGTGCCAACAAAATAAGGAATTTCCTCTGGCTGCATCGTGCCGCCTCCTTTGTTTATAATAATGGTTCTGGTTTCGTTTCTTTATCTAAAAAATTAATTTCATTCCAAACTTTCAATTTATAAGGTAACAGATTACTTGGTTCGTCTGTTTCCAAAATAGTTAAACTACTATTGTATAAACCGCCCATTTCCCTTAGTTGACTAAGATCTTTTCCAACCATCCACTGAATCGCAGCAGTCAAAGATGCACCGTGACCTACAAAAAGAATGGGGCCATCATGTAAAGCTACTGCAGCGGCTACTACTGTTTCAATGCGAGTAATGGAGCATTCAATCGTTTCTCCATTAAAAGGAGTAGGATCATAGCGATCAAGATGACTTCGCAAATTAGGTAAATTTTCAGGATACTGCTTGTACATTTCGTCGATCAACTGACCTTCTAATTTACCTAATCCTAATTCTCTTAATTTATCTGTATAAATAATTTCTACAGGATAAGCTAATTCTTTATTGATCCCTTTTGCTGTGTCTTGCGCGCGTTTAGCTGTACTTGCATAAATAGCTTCAAATGGCACATATCTCACTTTTTTCCCAAAAGCTTTGATTTCATCATAACTTTCAGGTAATAGCGCGGAGTCCCCGTTGCTTCCTTGAAAGCGACGCTCAAGGTTCCATTTTGTCTTTCCATGACGTGTAAAATACAATTCCATTTGCATCAGACTCCTTATATGTTCGTCTATGCAACGATTCTGCTATCTATTTTATAAAATTTATTTCCTAAAAACAAAGAAGCCGTTCCTAAAAAAGAATGAATTCATGTTTCAGCTATAGTTTAAGACAGACCACTTGCAAAATAGCTTCTAGTCTAGTTTATCATTTTCATAATGGTGCGTTAACTCTAAATTTGGAAAACCTTGTTGTCGTAATGCTTCGTAGACGACTATTGCTGCTGTATTTGATAAATTTAATGAGCGGACATGCTCGTCATTCATCGGGATTCTTAAACATTTTTCTTTATTTTCTCGCATGAATTCTTCAGGCAGGCCAGTCGTTTCTTTGCCAAATAAAAAGAAATGATCTTCATCGTATGCAAAATTTTCATCACTATACACTTTATGGGCAAATTTCGAAATTAAATGAAGGTTACGATCCCCTAGATATATCAAAAAAGCGTCTAAGTTTTTATGATAAGTAATATTGACGTCATGCCAATAGTCAAGACATGCGCGTTTCAACTGCTTATCATCTGTGGAAAATCCTAATGGTTCAATCAAGTGAAGGGGGGTATTCGTAGCCGCACATGTTCTAGCAATATTCCCTGTATTTGCTGGAATCAATGGTTCAAATAAAACGATATGGTTCATAATGGCACAGTCCTCTCATCTATATGTTAACTATCTATTCGCTATTTTGGCATAAAAAAAAAACGTATCAACTCGGTGTTAGTCACTGCGAGTCGTTACGTTAGTGAAGCTCTTCTCACTAACTTTTATCAGAACAGGAACCTGATAAAAACCAATGAAAAAACAACTTGTCGTTACTATATCATCAACAAACTCTTTTTGCAACCTTTAGTAGGGAATAATTTCATTGCAATCGTTTTCTCTTATTACCTTTTAATAATTCTACATCAATTGTAATCTTCTCCAAAGGGTTTTGATATAAGTGTTCCTTTATTTCTTTACTTACTTGCCATTCTAAAGGCGACATTGCTAAAAGATCTTGACGATTTTTTTCAGGAATTTTAAATTCATAAGTGACACGTTGACGTTGCATCAACTCTAAAGATTCCGAAAATTTCGCCACTACCCGCTCATTCGAATACTGTTGTTTTTCTGGCTGATTAGGATAAAACGCTTGTCGCAGTTCTTTTAAATAATCTTGTTGAGGGACGATTTTCAAGACTTCTCCCTCCTCTACCAGAACACGTTGAAACTCCTTATATTGTGAAGGTGAAAAAATATTTAAAATCGTCGTGAACTTTTGATTTTCAAAAGGAAGATTTGTCAAGTCTGCTACACACCAAAAGGCATCAATTTGATGTCCCGTTGCCGCATAAACACCTTCTTTAGAAATATCAAACCCTAGTGCTTTTTTTAACGGCTGTACTTGCATTAATTCTGCTAAAAAACTGCCTTCACCACAGCCCACATCCAAAACTTCTGAATCTTGCGTGACTTGTTTACTTAATAATTCAATCACTGGCTGATACATACCTGATTGGATCATTCTGCGTCTAAGAGCAAACATTTTTTGATCGTACTCTGTTTTTATCCCATGAGATAAAAAATAAAGCGTCCCTTTTTTTGATAAGTCAAAACGGTGGTTTTTATGACAAAGCAAGCCATTTTCAGTTAGGTCAAATGGTTTATGACACAGAGGGCAACGAAATAGCTC
Source organism: Enterococcus lacertideformus (assembly GCA_015680865.1). Taxonomy (GTDB): domain Bacteria; phylum Bacillota; class Bacilli; order Lactobacillales; family Enterococcaceae; genus Enterococcus_B; species Enterococcus_B lacertideformus. The sequence continues at coordinate 41,473 of JADAKE010000007.1, forward strand.
TTTGTTTTCTCTTAAAAATCGCCGTCCTTGATCAATTTTTTTAACATTTCTTCTACTCATTTCTCGTTTTAATCATTCTTTGTTGTACAATTCCCTTTTCATCTTACCGTTAGAACAAAACTTTAGCAACCACAAAAAATATGTTACAAATTTCTAGAAGAAGGTGAATCATAAAGGAGCAAACCAATGATTAAAGAATTTTGTGCAGAAAATTATACCTCTATCCCCTTAGCAATTGCTAAAGGAGCAAATCGGATTGAATTATGCGATAACTTAGCAGTTGGAGGAACGACCCCTAAGTACAGGTGTGATCGAAGAAACTTTAAGTTATGCCAATGAAAAAGAAGTCCCTGTAATGACGATTATCCGACCACGAGGTGGCGATTTCGTCTATAATGATATCGAATTGAAAATCATGCATACGGATCTAATTGAAGCGAAAAAACTAGGTACAGATGGCGTTGTTATGGGGTGCTTGACACCATCTGGTTGGATTGATGAAGAAGCGATGGAGCTATTGATTGAAACTGCAGAAGGGTTACAAATTACTTTCCACATGGCATTTGATCATATCCCCAAAGCACGTCAATTGGAAGCTATTGATTGGTTCTGAACTCGGGGTAGATCGCATCTTGACACACGGCGGTGATGCAAATGTACCCATTGAAGAAAATTTTGATCATTTAAAAAAATTGATTGCTCATGCGAATGATCGGCTGATCATTTTACCTGGTGGAAAAATCAACGACCAAAATGCAGAAATGGTAGCAGCGATATTAGGTGTCAATGAAGTTCATGGCACAAAAATCGTTCCAATAGACGAAACAACTTTTTAGCAACAACAAAAAGATCGTCAAGCCAGTCACGGCTCCGGTAACTAAACCCGTTAGGACTTCTGCTAGAATCAAACGAATAAATACGGCTAGAATACTCGCTTCACTGACTAATTCTTCATAATGACTGATCAGTGAAGCTGTGGACATTCCTAAAAATAAAAGTGTAATCAACCATGGCAGTCGTCTTGCCGCAGATTTAATCGGGTTTTCATCAATTTCTTCGACATTAACTCCCGCTAAACCAGAATAGTCGCTTGCAGCTTCATCATCAATGACGTCAATAATGTCATCAACTGTCACGATACCTAATAAATGATCATCATAATCCGTAACTGGTAATGCCAGAAAATCATAATCTCGAAAGGTTTGTGCAACATCTTCTTGATTCACGACGTAAATATAATAGATTGTTTCTGCCACGTCTGCTTCGTTTTTCAACACATACATAGCGGAACTTACGGTTTGATTAGCGACAATTGAAACAAATTCTGTCGTCATAATGGCACCAGCAGTTGCATCCTCATAATGCAACAATTCTTTGATCTCGCCTGCATCATCGGTAGTCATCAAACTTAAATATTTAGCAATTTGTTTTTTATCTAACGTATTTAGCAAATCCACCGCATTATCGGTATACATCTCTGCAAGCATTTCTGCCGCGTAGCTAGGACGCACTTCTGCTAAATACTCTTTCATATACTCATTATCTTCTTCAATGACATCAAACATATCTGCTAATTCTTTAGGAGATAAATAGGCATAGATCAGTTGACGATCCTCTTCATTAAGCGATTGATAAAATTGTCCCTGTTCATATATATGCATTTCCAAGAAACTATTTCTAAATTCTTGAATATTATTTTCCCTTAAGTCCCATAGTAACTGGGCAAATCGATCCTGTAATTCTTGATTTTCATCCAACCCAATCTCACCTCACCCTAATCTTCAAACTGTTGGAGAACAGTCGCCATATCCTCTGCCAAAGGCTGTTTAAATTCTAATAGCTCTTGCGTAAAGGGATGATAGAAACGTAAATCGTAGCAGTGTAGCGCCTGCCTACTTATTACCAAATCCATACGTCCTTCATACATTTCATCGCCTAAGAGTGCACACCCGATCTCAGAAAAATGAACTCTAATCTGATGTGTTCTACCTGTATGCAGTTGAATATCAACGAGTGCCATCTCAGTTACTCGTTTTTCTAACCAATATTCGGTTTGTGCACTTCGACCTGCTGGTGAAACCATGCGCTTAAGTAGAGAAGACGAATCTCTAACGATTGGCAAATCGATCCAACCATGTGCTTTTAATTTATCCAATTCTCCACTCACAAGGGATTGGTATTTCTTGACGAATTTTTTTCTCGAAGTTGTACATCTAGTTTTGCATGAGCAAACCCATGTTTGGCAAACAGCATCAAGCCCGAGGTATCACGGTCTAATCTTGTAACGACATGGATCACTTGATTTTCATATCCTTGCCTTTTGTAATAAGCTTTTACGCGATTAGCCATCGTTTTATTGGGATGGTATTGTGCTGGGATGGAAGAAGTTCCAGCTGGTTTATTGACAACTAAAAGGTGCTCATCTTCATAGATAATATCAATCGGCGTTTCATCTAAAAGAACCGTTTCATGCTCTCCTTCGGCAGGAATCACAATGGTTACCTTATCATCATAAGATAGAGAAAACAAGACATTTTCAATTTTTCCATTCACTTTGATTTCTCCACCTTGGAATTTTATTTTAGCTAATAAACCTTTAGAGATGCCTTTTTCTTTTAAAAAATATTTTACCTGTTGCGGATGATCTTTTTCATAAATCCACACAAATTCCATGTTATCCCTCACCAATAAAGGAATCTTTTACACGATGCCAAAAGTGCATATGACGATAAGAAGCGAAATGGATCCGCTGTTTGGCAATTCGATAATAGATTGATCGAATATTTGTTTCAGCAATGTCCAGTTGATCCACTGTGATAATATAGTCCTCTGTATTTTCTAATTTAATTTCTATCCACTCATCTTGAGCAATGACCATGGGTGAACCTAGCGTTCGAAAGACGCGGTTATTTAATGAAGCAATTTCTGCTAATTGAAACGCATTGATACTAGGATGGATCACTGCCCCCCCAATACTTTTATTATAGGCAGTTGAACCTGTCGGAGTCGATACCGCCAAGCCATCTCCTCTAAAACTTTCAAATCGTTCACTTTTGATATAAACATCTGCTACCATCGTACGATTTGCTCGCTTGATGGTGGATTCATTTAAAGCAAAAAAATGCTTGGCTGGTTTATCATCTAAATAACTGATACGTACATCTAATAAGGGATAACTCACACTTTTCTCACGATCCGTCTGTAAGCTGTCGACTAATTCTTCTAATTCATAATCTCGCCAGTCCGTATAAAAGCCTAAGTGACCAGTGTGGACACCTAGAAAACGAACTTCATTTAATAGATCGCTGTAACGATGAAAGGCAGACAATAATGTACCATCTCCGCCAACAGATATCACTAGCTCTGGTTTTTGTTCGACGATTTGAATGTCTGCCTGTGCCAAAAGCTTTTTCAATCGTTCAGTAACTTTCATCGTTTTACTTTCTTTGTTATGAACGATCGCTACTTTCATCATTCCCCTCCTCTTTTTTCATTTCTCTAGTTAATACTGTTCGATAATACACATCGTCTTGTTTTCCCCTTCCATGCGAAAATAAACGTTGTGCTTCTTGGATTTCCTCACGAATGTTAGACATTTCTTCGTCTAATTGATACGCAGCTTCTGCCGCACGCTGCAGTCGCTCACTCATTTCTTCAGGAAATACACCTTGGTATTTATAGTTCAATGAGTGCTCAATTGTCGCCCAGAAATTCATTGCTAACGTTCGAATTTGAATTTCAGCTAAAATTTTCTTTTCCCCACTAATTAGCTGAACTGGATATTCAATTACTAAATGATAAGAACGATAACCACTTGCTTTTTTATTGGTAATATAATCTCTTTCTTGAATAACTTTCATATCTTTTCTTTTGCGAATGGTCTCCACCACTTGATGGATATCTTCTACAAATTGGCACATGATTCTCAAACCAGCAATATCAGACATTTCTTCTTCTAAACGCCTCATTGGAATATGACGTAACTGTGATTTCGTAATAATACTATCTACTGGTTTCACTCGCCCAGTAACAAATTCAATCGGTACATGACGATTTTGCTCTCTGAATTGTTTGCGAATCCCGCGTAATTTTACTTTTAATTCTGATACAGTTTGTTCATATGGTGCTAAAAATTCTTCCCAATCTCGTTCCATAACTGATCCCTCTACTTTGTTAACATTCTTTTTTATTTTACCATATAAATGAAGTTTTTTTGTACCACTCGGCTTTTTGTATTGACCAAAAAGAAAAATTTAGGCAGAATAAATAAAAGGGGCGATACATATGTCTGAAATATTAGAAATTGAATACAAGTCCATGCTGACACAAAAAGAATACGCAAGTTTGCTTCAACACTATCAATTAAATTCTGAAGACTTTAAGGTACAAACGAATCTCTATTTTGACACATCTGATGCTCAATTAGCAAAAAAAAATTGTGGATTACGTATAAGATTACTAGAGACCTCCGCAGAATACACCTTAAAAACACCGGCTAAGGAAGGAAAAATTGAAATAACGGATATCTTAAAAAAAGAGGAAGCAATTTCCTTAATTGAACAAAAAAGCTTACCTCAAGATGGCGCTGTCTTTCAAAAATTACTGGAATTAACCATCCACCCTAAAACTCTGATTAATATAGGCACAATCACTACCAAACGTGCAGAATTTCACATTGATGAAGGCCTTTTAGCTATTGATGAAAGTTTTGGAAAACATTTACATGATTTTGAGTTAGAATTAGAAGTAACCGATCCTAACACTGGTAAATCAGCTTTTCTAGCATTTTTAAAGAGGTATTCTTTACCTTATAGGCCAGCTAAAAATAAGATTCAGCGGATGCTAGAAGCAAAAAATTAAAGTTCTATCATTTTCACAAGGCACTTGAGTTCATTTTTTACTAAATTTCTGTTAAGTTATACCTTGTGGATAAAAGTATTCACGAGTTATATAGAATCTATTTTGGGGGAGATTCATATGATTGAAATCTATCTATTTGTTAATCCTTTGGGGAAAAATTGTTTTAAGTTAGAACAACAGTTACTACAATTCATTGAAGAAGAATATGGAAAAACATCAACAGAAAAGATGCAGTTTCGTTTTCTTCCTTTAGTTAATTTGCAGACAATTGGGGATGTCATGCAACGTAACGGGATTTCAAAACAAAATCTAGCTACGCGTAACCATTTATTTTCAACCACTTATTCTGCTGCGCTAGATTGCAAAGCGGCACAGTTTCAAGGAAAGAAAAAAGGTCGTCAGTTTTTGATCAAACTACAAGAAGCTGTCGGATGTCATAAAATGCCTTATTCATCTGAACTTGCCGAAACCCTTTTTGCACAAGTTGGAGGCGATATAACTATGTTTAGAGAAGATCGCCAATCTGAATTTGTTAAAGAAGTATTTTTTTCCGATCAAAAAATAGCTCGGGAAATGGGCATCACGAAGCATCCCTCTGCAGTAGTTTACAATTATTCCTATGAACATGACTTTGGCTTCCTAGTTGAAGGCAAAAACATTGTTCGAAAAATAAAAGAACTCTGTAAATCTAAAAATGATTTTTATCAGATTTTTAATGGTGAACATTTACATACAAATGATTCTCGATTAGAATCAGAAAATAGTCATTTATATTTACTTTCTAATTAATAAAACGACTTTCATTCATTAGAAAAATTGTTTCATCTTTTGTACGAAATAAGCAAGAACATGCCATAAAAAAGTAACACCTTGTGATTGAGATTCAATCACAAGGTGTTACTTTTTTAGTAAATTACCTTCGTTTATGCCAAAGCTTCAACAATTGATTGATTAAAATCTGGTATGTCATCGGGGTTACGACTAGTAATCAACGCTTGATCTATCACCACTGGCTCATCTTTTACAATTGCACCAGCATAACCAATGTCAGGACGTACAGTATCATATGCTGTCATTGTGCGCCCTTGCGTTAATCCTGTTTGAATAAACAATTGAGGACCATGACAAATCGCAAATAATGGTTTGTTATTTTTTAAGAAATAAGAAACAAAATCAACAAAACGTTGATCTGCTCTTAATTGATCAGGTGAAAAACCACCTGGTATCAATAGCGCATCGAAATCTTCAGGCGAAACATCTGCAATACTTTTTTCAACTGTGAATTCTGCGCCTTTTTTTCCTTTGATTGTTTGATTTGCTTCAAATACAATCAAAGTGACTCTGTGACCAGCTTGTTCCAACGCTTCCTTCGGTGAGGATAGTTCAACATCTTCCACTAAATCAGTAACAATTGCTGCAATTTTTTTTGCCATTTATTCTCTTCCTTTCTTATCGCTTAATTTAAGCCTAAAGGAATTTATTCAAGTGTGCAAATCATCTGTTTGTTTACTTGCTAACCATTCGTTTCGTCCGAACCACTCATTATCTACCTTTACGATAAACAGGATAACAACCGAGCAAATATGTAGGAAAACCTTGTTCCTTCAGTAAATCAATGCTCTTCTTCAGCGTGTTTTCTGAGGTCTAGATTCTATCTTTGTTAAATTCAACTGTTGTTTAGCAAACACAGCTAGCACGTGATAAAGTGCACCTGGTTTGTTCTCTGGTAAATCGACAAATAAGGTCGCTTGTAATTCAGAGCTTGAGGGCGTCGTACCTAAAAACCAAAAACGTGTTTCATTCGTTGCAATAGTGTGAATGTCCTTTTTAACAATCACTAATCCAAATTCTTCAGCCGCTTCTTTAGAACCTATGGCAGCTATGCATTGCTCAGGATGTGCCGCCACCTGTTGAGCGCCTTGTGCGGTTGACCCTAGTTGCTCAATTTCAATTTTTGGAAAATACGTACGTAAAAAATGTTGAGATTGTGCAAATGCCTGAGGATGACTGCAAATTTTTGTCACCTTTTTCCAGTTATCTTTTTGCGTAGGATGGACCATCAATTGTTGTCGAATGGGTAGCACGATTTCGCCTTGAATGTTCGGCATCGTCTGATAGATATGATCAAGCACTGGAAGAACTGTTCCTTCGATTGTATTTTCAATCGGAACCATTCCATAAGTAATTTCGTGATTTATTTGTTCATCAATTAACTCAATCAATGACTCATAATAAAGATATTCTCCATGTGGAAAGTAATTTTTTACTGCCCGATACGTAAAAGAACCCCTAGGACCTAGATAACAGATTTTCATCATTTTCAACCCACTCTATGATTTTTGTGATAATTTCTTCTGGTGTTTTTTTAGAAGTATCTATGCTAATTTTCGCTAATCGTTCATACAATACTTCCCTTTCCAACAGCATTTTTTTAGTGATGAATCGTTGCTTTTTAAAGCTAAAGGACGAACATTTTTTTGATCTTGACGGATCCGTTCAATTAAAATATCTGCTTTTCCTTTTAAATAAATAACTTGCTGATCATTTAATAGTGCTCGGTTTTCTTTCCTCAAGATGATCCCTCCGCCAGTAGCAATGATCGAATCATTTTGTAAAGATTCTTTTAAGAGGGCTGTTTCGTACAAGCGAAAAGATTTTTCCCCCATAGTAGCAAAGTAGCGATCGATGGGGCAACCTAGACGTTTTACTAACTCTTCATCCATATCAATGAATGGTCGTCCAAGCTTTTTCGATAGTTTTTTACTAATCGTTGTTTTTCCAGCGCCCATAAAACCAATCAAAATAATTGGTAACATGTCGATTCCTCCTTGATTAGTTTCGCTAAATCAGTAAAAAAAGCAGGGTAAGAAATGTTCACAGCCTCAGGATTGATTAATTCCACTACATCATCTGTGAGTAAAGCAGCAATTTGAAGCATCATGCCAATACGATGATCGCCATGACTGTCTACTTTTGCGCCATGTAATGGCGTGGGTCCATGAATAATCAACCCATCTTCTGTCGGTTCGATGTTCGCACCCGTTTTTGTTAATTCTTTCGCAGTTGCATCAATCCGATTGGTTTCTTTCACTTTTAATTCCTGAGCATCACGAATAATCGTGGTCCCTGTTGCCTGAGTAGCTGCTAAAGCGATGATCGGTAATTCATCAATCAATCGTGGGATGATTTCACCCCGTATTTCATAAGCAGTCAATGAAGCCGAGCGCACAACCAAATCGGCTGCTTGATTTTCTTTATCTACTTGTTTTTCTTCAATCACTGCACCCATTTTTGTCAACACATCAATGATTCCAGTACGAGTTGGATTGATACCCACATGTTTTAGCAATACTTCGCTGTTTGGTACAATACTTGCGGCAACTAAGTAAAACGCAGCAGAAGAAATATCGCCTGGTACAGTCACTTCTTGTCCACTAAGCATTTGTCCACCTTTTAAAGTAATGATACGATCTGCTATTTCGATTTCGCCACCAAATTGTTTAATCATTTCTTCTGTATGATTTCTCGATTTTTCTTTTTCGATGATTTTCGTTGTCCCTTTTGCTTGTAAAGCTGCAAAAAGGATAGCTGATTTTACTTGTGCACTAGCAATCGGCATATGGTATTCGATATTATGCAAGGCTTGACCAGTTACTTGTAATGGGGGTAATTCAACATGTTCGATGCCCTGTAATTCAGCACCCATCTCTCGTAATGGTTTCATCACGCGTTCCATTGGTCGTCGATTCAATGAATCATCGCCTGCAATTTCAGAAGTAAAATTCCTTCCTGCTAAAATACCTAAAACAAGACGCATCGTCGTGCCTGAATTACCTGCATCTAATCGTGAGGTTGGTGCTTTCAAGCCGCTAAACCCTTTGCCTTCGATATAGATACGTTCATTTTTCTCTGTGATGTTTACACCTAATTGCTTGAATACAGCAATCGTACTGAGACAATCCTCTGCTTTCAAAAAATTATGCACAATTGTCTGCCCATGGCTGATCGCCCCAAACATAATACTACGGTGAGAAATAGATTTATCAGCTGGGATAACTAGGCTACCTTTGAGCCCTTGTTTTGTTGACAATAATTTCATTGCTTCAACTCCTTATCCAACAATGAAAATTTTCAGCTTCAATCAGCCTTTGACCTTTTAGTAAATCTACTTGATTTTTAAAGGACAATACCAAAACGCCAAAGATATCTTCTCTTGTTTCTTGGATGTTCAAATTAATAATTGAAATATTTGCTTTGCTTAATACTGTAGTGACTTTGGCTACAGCTCCTGAGATATCAGGGATATCCACATAAAGATCATAGAAGGCGGGAATCGCACCTTGTTTTTTACGGGGCAGTTGATCACGTATACGTTTTGCCTGCATAAAAAATTGCTGGATCGCCTGTTGATTTTTCTCAGTCAATTCTTTCTTCAATTTTTCCATAAATACTTGCCAATCTTCTATTAACCTTAACATGATTTCTTGGTTTGTCATTAAAATGTCTGTCCATATTATTGGATCTGATGAAGCAATCCGCGTAATATCACGAAAACCACCTGCAGCTAATTGAGAAGCACGCGGATGTTTTTGTTCCAACGTATCACTGACTTGGACTAAGCCAGCAGCCATAATATGTGGAAGATGACTTAGTATACCTATGATCTCATCGTGGCTTTTCGCGTCTAAAAGGACAAACTTCGCACGTGTTGGTTGTAAAATATCGATCAAGTCTTCGGTACGATCTCTTTGACCTTCATTTGTCAAAATATAGTAGGCTTCTTCAAATAAATCAGGATTTCCTGCTATCACTCCTGATTTATGTGAGCCTGCCATTGGATGTCCACCAATAAAATCAAAGGGTAGTGTTTTTGCTAAGTTCATTATTGTGGCTTTGGTACTACCGGTATCACTGACTAACACTGTCGGTTTTAGAGGTAGCGTAGCCAGTAATTTGAGATATTCTAAACTTACCTGGACTGGAACAGCAAGTAGAATAACATCCATTTGACTAGACATTTCAATACCTGACACAACATGATCCACTAGTTGTATTTCTTTCGCTACTTTTCTGGTTTTTTCTGAGTGATCCCAACCATAAAGAATAATCTCCGTACTTTTTATCGCCTGGCATAGCGATGCGCCAATTAGACCTAATCCTATTACTAATACCTTTTTTTCATCGCTACCTCCACTAGAATGCTTGAATCATTTTACGGTGATTTTCAACTGCCTTTTTTAGTTCCTGCATATTATATGCTGGGAAATGTCCTAGAATCTCCATCGCTAGAGTTGTCGCAATAACGTGTTCTGCAACAACTTAAGCAGCCGGCACAGCTGTACTGTCTGAACGTTCAACACTTGCTTTATAAGGTTCTTTGGTATCAATATTTACAATCATCAAAGGTTTATATAACGTTGGTATAGGCTTCATTACACCTCTCACAATGATTTGTTCGCCGTTTGTCATCCCACCTTCGAATCCACCTAAATGATTACTTGATCGATGATAGCCACGCTTATCCCAAAAAATTTCATCCATCACTTTAGACCCTGGCAATGAAGCAGCTTCAAAGCCGATCCCAAATTCTACGCCTTTAATCGCATTGATACTTAGCATTGCCTGAGCTAATTTACCATCTAATTTTTTATCCCACTGGACATAACTTCCTAATCCCGCTGGCACATTTTCTACGCGTACTTCTACTACTCCACCCAACGTATCTCCTGCTTTTTTAGTCGTGTCGATCAGCTGTTTCACTTGATCTTCAATGGTTAGATCCACCATATTTAATTCTGAGATCGTTGTTCTTTCTTTGATCTCAGCAACCGTTAACTCGCTTGGAATCATTGCTTTGATTCCCCCAAGTATCACAACATGGCTTGCAATCTCAATATCTAATGCCTCTAAAATTTGTTTAGCTAACGCACCGACAGCCACACGCATCGCGGTCTCTCTTGCCGAAGAACGTTCTAATACATTTCTAAGATCATGGTGCTGATATTTCATGCCACCCACTAAATCAGCGTGTCCTGGACGTGGTTTTGCCACACGTCTCAAGTTTTCTTCTTTCTCAGAAACAGGCTTCACAGACATAACTGTTTGCCAGTTTTTCCAATCCTTATTTTCTACACTTAATGTGATTGGTGAACCTAATGTTTTTCCATGACGTAAACCAGAAGTGATCACAACTTGATCTTTTTCGATCTTCATACGGCCACCTCGACCGTATCCTCCTTGTCGTCTGGCTAGTTCATGATTGATTTGTTCGATTGATAGACTCAATCCAGCTGGCACGCCTTCAATAATTGCTGTGAGTTTGGGTCCATGTGATTCCCCTGCAGTTAAGTAACGCATTTATTCACCTTCTTCTAAATAGTATTTGATTTTTTCAATTGGTATTGATTGAATTTTCCCTTGTCCGATTTTTTCTAACAATATAATTTTTAAATTTTGTCCTCGTGCTTTTTTGTCATGGGTAATCGCTTGGTACAACATTTGTTCATTCCATGGTTCATAAGAAATAGGTAATTGGTACTTTCGATTCATAGTAATGAGTTGTTCGGTGATTCCTTTAGGCATCTCACTTCTTTTTTCAGCCATTCGACTCATTTGCACCATCCCGATAGCTACTGCTTCCCCATGACTAATTTCTCCATAACCAGCAGTATGTTCAACGGCATGCCCGATCGCATGCCCAAAGTTTAATAATAAGCGGCTTCCTTGATCAAATTGATCTTCTTCTACGACTTCTTTCTTTACACGCAAGGCTTTTTCAATCACGCTTTCGCTATGGGCTAATAAATCTTCTATATCAGTAAACTGAGCTAGGTCACTCCATAAACTCGTATCTTTGATTGCACCACATTTGATGATTTCTGCAATTCCTTCTTGGATTCTTTTTTGGGGAAGTGTCTTCAGCGTTTCTGGATCAATCAGTACCCCGTCTGGTTGTGCAAATGTACCAATCATATTTTTGGCTGTTGATCCATTAACCGCAGTCTTGCCACCGATACTTGAATCAACTTGTGCAAGTAAGGATGTGGGGATTTGCACAAAAGAAATCCCTCGCATATAAGTAGATGCTACAAACCCAGCTAAATCTCCTACTACACCACCACCTAATGCGATAACTCCATCACTTCTGGTGAACTGCTTTTCTGCTAAAAAATCATACAATTTCGCAGCCATCTCTAGCGATTTACTTTTTTCGCCTGCAGGTATGATATAATGAACGACCTCATATTGCTCTTTCAGCTGCTGTTTCACCCGTTCTCCATAAATCGGATAGACATTTTCATCACTGATGATTGCAATTCTTTTCTCTTCCCATAGCTGCTCGATCCAACCAGCGACTTGATTCAGTGCCTGTCGCTGAATCAGAATTTCATAACTTTTTTCTGGTAAGACGACTTCTAACATACGTATTCCTCTTTTCTATAAGGCGTTGATTTTTTTCATCGCTTCCACTAAAATTTCTACTTCTTTCATCATTTTCACGTAATTCTTTTCGTTTAGTGATTGTTGGCCATCAGACCAAGCACTCAAAGGATCAGGATGAATCTCAACAATCATTCCATCCGCACCGCTTACTACGCCTGCTCGCGCCATCGGAGTGACTAAATCCCATGCACCTGTTCCATGGCTTGGGTCAACAATGATTGGAAAATGGCTCAATTTTTTGATCACTGGTACAGCACTTAGATCAAATGTATTTCTAGTCGCTGTTTCGTATGTGCGGATCCCACGCTCAATGAAAATAATGTTTAGATTATTTTGTACAGCAATGTATTCTGCCGCATTTAACCACTCTTCAATTGTACCGGAAATACCCCGTTTTAAACCAATTGGTTTCCCTGTTTTTCCAACAGCTTCCAACAAGCGAAAATTTTGCATGTTTCTGGAACCGATTTGAATAATGTCTGCATATTGGGCAACCACGTTGATATGAGCTTCATCCATTACTTCCGTAATAACTTTCAAGCCGTAGTGGTCAGCCGCTTTACGCATCATTTTTAAGCCTTCTTCTCCTAGACCCTGAAAAGCGTAGGGCGATGTTCTCGGTTTGTAAGCTCCTCCGCGTAAGATCTTTGCACCACCTGCTTTTGCCATTCGCGCCGTTTCCATTATTTGCGCTTCACCTTCAACCGAACAGGGCCCCGCCATTGTGATAAATGTGCCATCCCCGATTTTGACACCAGAGACATCCACCACTGTATCTTGAGGATGAAATTCTCGTGAAGTCAATTTATACGTATTTGTAATTGGTACTGCACGTTCGATAATGTCATATTTTTCAATTGAAATTTTTTGGATCACTTTAGGATCTCCTATTAACCCTAAAACAAATTGATTACTTTTCTGGTTGATTTGCACATCTAATCCTTCTTCTTCAATATGTGTAATGATTGGTAATAACTCACTTTTTTGGATACCTGGTTTAATCAATAGAATCATAGAATAACTCCCTTTATTGTCGTTTTTATTTGTTTCTTCGCGGTTTTTCCCACTATTTGATTGGTTTACGCAAGTTCTTTCAAATCAACCATTTATTTGCTTTTTCTTGTTTAGCTACGCTTCGCTCCCCCTTTATGTACAAAAAAGCCCACCGCAGAAAATCTACAGTGCGCCCTGAAATAATCAAATAAAAAAGCCACTATAGATTTTTCATCTATGCGGCGAGCAAGTCATTTCAAACATCCTTAGCCATCATAGATACAAACAAATATCTGTGTTTGCATCCATAAGTTTATGAATACAAACCTATCTAAAATAGCTAAAGTAATAATTATTCAGTTGTGAACTTAATGTAATTTTCATAATAAACGCTCCAAACTGATACAAGATTGAATCTAGTATAGATTTGTTTCTGAAAGAAGTCAATATTTTTTTCATAATTTTTATTCTTTGTTTTTCGTGGACTAAGTAGTAGTTGAACTGGGTCTTGTACAAATACAGTGCACCATTTTGATACGATACGATTCTATTCAAAAGCAAATTAGTTTTGCATGGTATGTAATAGTTGAATTTACGCTATTTTAAGTGATTGGAGTTTATTTAAAATGGACTCAATTTTAGTAAAGTATTATCAATTTAATCATTGAATGCTAGATAGCTTATCTAAAGTTTGCTGTTGCTTTTCTAACACATCTGTTATTTTTGTTCCAAATTGCCCCTTAACCGCACTTTCTAAAGCTTGAGAGGATGAAGCTAATGCCTTTTTAGCCCTTTTTATAGTTATTTC
>JADAKE010000008.1 GCA_015680865.1 Enterococcus lacertideformus
CCTTCAGCAAAAATTAGAAAAATCGGCATATACTGACCAGAGAGAAAATCCTCCTTCTTTAAATTCACGTCATTCCGTCAATCACGCAAGATAAGACTTTAGCTAGTTCACTTTTAACGCATGTTTGCTTCATTTGCTCCTTCGTTAAAGTGAACTAGTGAGTGTTTACTATTTATAACTAATATTAGTCACTGAGATGTAATTCAGGTGTTGCTTCTTAATTATACTATCCACTCCTCTTTATCAATCTACCCAGCATCAAAGTTTGATTACATATAATAGCTATTACAAAGAAAGCAAGAATAAGTACAAGAATAATCCATTTAGCGTTGCAAACTGACGTTAACTTGAATAAGAGGATGAATATATTTGTCCGGCAAAGCATCCGATGCCATTCAACCGATATAGCCGAAGAAAAAATAAGGGTGGGTTTGTCAGAGATTTCAAAGCCTATGAAAGTGAAAATTGCCGAGCCCGCCCAGTCCGCAGTCAATGTCCAAAGCCAAAAAGTGACAGGAAGCGACACATCTTAGACAATAAATTTTGATGCTATTTCAAAGCAGCAGGTCAGTAGAAGCTTTTAGAGGAACAAACAGGCTTGATTTACAAAAAACGTAAAATCGTTGTCGAACCAGTGCTGGGTCACCTAAAGGCGTAATTAGCGTTCCACCATTTCCATTTAAGAGGGAAAAAGGGCGAAGACCGACATTGGTTTGATACTAGTAGCACTTGATTTAAGAAAATTAGGGAAACACTTGAAAAGAGAAGTACGGATAATAGTAAAAACAAGTCTCATTTTGAAAAATATTGTCAAAAGAAGACTTGTTTTTATTTTTAGAATGGACTGTTGTCCCGTTCTAGTTTGCCATAGCCTCTTTCTCGATAGCTATTGGACATAATAAATATTATTTCACACTTTATATAACTTCGTAAACATATATTATTATCCCTTATCTATTTGATGTTTCATGTCTTCAATCTGTTTGATCTCACCGACCGTGTTTGTTTTCTTTATATAGCTCTATCAGCACATGAAGCGGTTATCTCGCAATGTCGCTTTCTTGATATCTTCAACAGTCTGCGTGCCAGCAAGTTGCATCACCATTTCTAGTTCTGTTTTAAAGAAATCAAATACTTGTTTGATTCCTGTACTTCCGCCTAAAGAAAGTCCATAAATAGCTGGTCTTCCAATCGCCACTAAATCCGCTCCTGAAGCAATTGCTTTAAAAACATGTTGACCTCGTCTTACTCCGCTATCAAAAACAATAGGTACTCGTTTATCTACCGCTTCAGCAACATACTGCAAAGAGTCAAACGAAGCTGGCCCGCCATCTAATTGTCTGCCACCATGATTAGATACCCAAATTCCTTGTGCTCCTGCATCAAGCGAACGATAAACATCCTCTTCTGATTGTACGCCTTTTACATACACTGGTAGCTCAGAATGTGTTGTGATAAATTCAATGTCTTTGGAACTCAATTTTTGTTTAGAGGACTTATAGACGGCATCCATTGTTTGTCCTACTCCAGATTGATACGCTTGGACGATCGGCATCGGAAGTGGGAAAGTAAAACCGTTACGGCGATCTGTTTCACGATTTCCTCCAACTGTTGCATCAGCAGTAAGAACAACTGCTTTAGCACCGTTACGTTTTGCCATATCTAAAATATCAAGGTTGATTCCATCATCTTTACTCATATAAAATTGGAACCATTGCAGTGCTTTCCTCCCACCCGCTTCTCGAATCTCTTCAAGTGTACAAGAAGCATAGGAACTAGCCGTATAGATCGTTCCAAAATCAGCTACACCCTTAGCAGAAGCTTTTTCCGCCTGTATATGTGCAAGACCGTGGGCGGCGACTGGTGCCATGATAATTGGTGCCGTTAGAATTTCATCAGAAAAAAAAGTGGTCGTATCAGGTAATTCTACATCTTTCAATACATGCGGAATGACCAAGCGATGATTAAATGCTTTTTGATTCTCGCGATAAGTGAATAAATCCCCTGCTCCGCTACTAATGTACCCATAACCGCCGTTAGGAATCACTTGCGTAGCGGCTAGCTCCAAATCCTCCATGTTGATAAAATCAACCATCCCTTCATTTGTACCAGCCTGATAAACTTTTTCCATAATAAAGCCTTCTTTCCTTATACTTAAGAAACTTGAATCAACATGATAGCGTTTGTATTATTATGGTACCTCTCAATAATGATACAGGCAAATTATCTGTTCGAACATTCTTAGGTAGACAAACCAAAACTAATATGACCTTTAACCCTTGTTTATCAATGAAAATGTATTTTAGAGTGTTGCATCTTGTGTTCATAGGTTATTAGATGCTGGAGCAGACATGAAAGAAGTTCAAGACCGACTACGTCACGCATCTATAAGTATGACTATGGATACCTATGGGCACCTTAGCAAAGAAACCAAAGACAATGCTGTCGAAAAACTTGTTGCACATCTAAATTTCTAATTATCTGGGTCAAAGAAAAAAGGAGAACTCCTGCCATAACAAGATCTCTCCTATTCATTAAAACTATTCTTCTTCTTCAGCCATAAACGTATTGAAAACTTCTTCAATCATATCCCATTCTTCATCTGTCTCGATTTGCTCAAGTTCGCCTTCTGTACCATCTTCATTTTCAATATAAGCATACGCTTGTAGTTCAACGTCCTCATCTTCTGGTACACCAGCTGGATAAAGTAATACATAATTGCGTCCAAATTCTTCTTGTCCATCAACTGTCAATAAGATTTCGTACAATGTTTCATTTCCTTGATCGTCTACCAATGTGATATGCTCATGCCCTTCATGGTCATGTGTGTGATTATGTTCTGTCATATGTCTCCCTCTTTTCATTATAATTAAAATAAGTGTTTACCTGAACCGTCTAAATAATTTTGTAAAATCATAACAGCAGCTAATTTATCAATTACTTTTTTTCTCTTTGCTCTTGATGTATTGGCTTGTTCAACTAACATTCGTTCTGCTTGAACTGTGGTCAGCCGTTCATCTTGATATTCAACTGGTAAAGAGAATAATTCTTCGACTTTTTCTCCATAAGCTATCGAGCTTTCTGCTCTCGATCCTATTGTATTATTCATATTTTTAGGTAAGCCTATAACAAATCGGTCTACTTCATATTGCTCTACTAATTCTTTCAATCGATCAAAGCCAAATTCTTCTGCTTCTTCATTGATACGAATAATTTCTACTCCTTGAGCAGTCCAACCAAATGGATCACTGACTGCGACACCAACTGTTTTTGAGCCCACATCTAAGCCCATAATTCTCATAGACTTACCCCATGGTTTGTAAGATAATCTTTCACGATGACCTCCATAATTTCATCACGTTCGTGACGGCGTATCAAATTTCGTGCATCACGATAACGAGGAATGTAGGCCGGGTCTCCAGAAAGCAAGTAGCCCACAATCTGGTTAATGGGATTGTAGCCTTTTTCTTCCAAAGCCCGATAAACGATCGCTAATGTTTCACTAACTTCTTTTTTACGACTCTCATCAAAACCAAAACGTACAGTTTCATCTGTAAAACCCATGATTCTACACCTCTTTCTCACAAGGTATTCTTTTACCTTCTACACTTTTATTTTACTCGAATTAACAATAAACTACAAACAAATCTTAAAAAACTTCCAGATAATTTAAAATTCAGTCTTCTCATCACTTTAACATAGATTCATTTGACCTTTCATCTTATTAAGCACAACTTAAAACAAGTATACGCTATCTTTAAATAAATATAAGCTTTTTCTAGAATTCTTCAAAAAATTCACATTTTTTTCTTATTTGTTATCGGAGCTAGGCGATGCTTTCACGAATTCTTTCGTAAACGGTATTCACAGGCTTGCATCTACGACAATAAGTCCAAACAGAGGAAAAACATGGAAAGCTGGTTTTCTCTGTTCGTTCTTAATTCTTGAAGCAGATCATACTGCTCACAACCTCTTTTCATGACCTCTAATTATTGTTTAGTTGCTTGCCCAGTTTTATAATTGATTGTATAGCCATCTTGTACATTATAAATGAAGACATTGAACTTTATCTTTTTATCCTCTACACTTTCAGCTTCAAGTTGAACACCTCTAGCAACAAGTTCATCGCTTTCAAAATGTGGTGTCACACGATAACGGACATGATGATTAGTATCTTTGATATAGGACGCAATGTCATTTTCATGTGCTAACATATAAGGTGCGTTCAATGAGCGCGTACCTGTCATTAAATTTTTAATGTTATTGTTTTGTCCTGTCAATTGATAACCAATTAGGTGACTGCGATTATATAACCACTGACCATCACTTAATTTCTTTTGTTTCCAACCTGTAGGATCGACATAAAGTGCTTCTCTTTTTTCTTTCGGGAACAAATCTTTCCCTAGCATCGCATTGGCAGCACCCACTCGATTTAAACGGTCGATATTTGAATAACTTTGCCAAGTTCCTTTAGCCAAACTTAAATCTTCTTCAGTAAACTCTGGGTTGTTCTGATTGATTTCAATCTCTTGATGCTTACCATCGTATGCTGGCACATCTGCGATTTGAGAAGCTTGTGGTGTGGAGTCAAATAGCCCAGTGATTTGTTGGATAATATCAGTATTTTTTTGTGTTGATAGCCCAAACACCCCCGCCAACACTGCGATAACTACACCCATAATTGCTTTTGTTGATTTTTTTTGCATCTATTTACTCCTTTTCTAAACAACTATTCTAAACTTTAACATACGTTCCCCTATTTTTAAATAAAGAAATTTATTTATTAGTGACAAACCTAGACGTATTTTTGTAAAATAAGATCTATCCATTCTCCTCTTATGTATAGTACGTAAGGCACACAAGCATTAACAAAAAAATTTTCAATTATAAATAATTGTTTGGTATCTAGAAACAAAAAAAACAACACTTATCAACCAATAAAATAGGTATGAACAATGTTGTTTTTTTGTTTAAAAGAGGTTATTTTTATAAATAGTGTAATTATTGAAAACAAGAGAAATAAAGGAAATTCGAAAGTAAACTATGTCTTTTAATAGTTTTACAACCAATGACTATTTTCTTACTTTCTTAACTAACTTTGAACAAATTCTGTAAGCGGGTGACGGGAATCGAACCCGCGACATCAGCTTGGGAAGCTGGGATTTTACCACTAAACTACACCCGCAATTCACAATATTTAGTATACGCCTCTTTCCTTTTTGACTCAAGCTTTATTTATTGCTCTTTCCATCGATGATTTGTAGTAAAATAAAAATAATAAATGAATTATTGGAGAAGATGTTATGTCAGAGAAAGATTTTAATTTGTTACTTAATACTTGTTTATTAGCTGGAAAGCTCATGATGGAAAGCAACGCCGAAATGTATCGAGTAGAAGATACAATGAGTCGGATCGCTCTTGCTTCTGGTAATTATCGACTTGTTAGCTATGTGACACAAACCGGTCTATTCGTCGGTATTGATCGTACATCAACGATCAGAATGGAACAAATCACGAATCGTTCCATTAATCTAGAAAAAGTGGTAAACGTCAATAATCTTTCTAGAAAATATGTAGCTGGTGAATTAACTTTAAATGAACTTTATTGCTCGCTCCAAGAAATTGAAAAAGATCGTTCTTTTTTTCCTCTATGGTTGCAGATCATAGGTGCTGCATTCAATAGTGCTGCAATCATGGTCTTATTTGGTGGGAAACTACTGGATCTGCCAATAACTTTCATGATTGGTGGCATCGGCTATGCTATTTATCTTTATAGCTTAAAATTTTTTCGTATTAAGTTCTTATCTGAATTTTTATCTTCTTTATTGATTGGTTTAGCAGCCATCCTTAGCGTCCGTATGGAGTTAGGCAATAATTAAGACTTGATTATCATTGGATGCGTGATGCCTCTTGTTCCTGGAGTACAAATCACTAATGCTGTTCGAGATTTGCTAGCGGGACATTATGTTTCTGGTGTTTCTCGTGGAACTGATGCAATGTTGACCGCCGCAATGATTGGTTTTGCCATTGCTTTCATTTTTCAATTATTTTATTAGGAAAGGACCAACTTTATGTGGGATCTAATCATTCAAATTTCTTTTAGTTTTTTGGCCACTGCAGGTTTTGCAATCATCACAAATGTTCCTAGACATTCCTTGGTATTTTGCGGACTTTCCGGTTCTTTTGGTTGGCTAGTTTACTGGGTTTGTGTGAATTTTGGGAGCAGTCCAGCATTTGGCTCCTTACTTGGTTCACTAGGTGTAGCATTCATCAGTAATGTTTTTTCCAAACGTTTAAAAATGCCTGTGACAATCTTCAATATTCCTGGGATGGTGCCATTAGTTCCTGGAGGTCTGTCCTATCAAGCTGTAAGAACCCTAGTGACTGGCTCTTATCACGAAGCTGTTGATTACACCGTCCAAGTAATCATGATTGCCGGCGCCATAGCTTTAGGACTGGTTTTATCAGAAGTCTTTAACCATAATATTCGAAACTTCAAAGTAAAACGAGAAGCAATTTTTTTAAACCGAAAAAAAGAATCGAATCAGAAGAAATAATTACAACCTAAGTTCAAGCCATTTTTGGTCATCTTTTTAACAAAAAATTGAATCATCTGAGTTATTCTACTTTATTATTGCTTTATTGCTTTTTTATTAAATACAATACCCAGTTTTTTGGAGCCAGAAATCACTTTAATTTCACAAAAAATTTATTTTTTAGGTCTAACTTGGAGACACATACTGCTAATTTTTAGTACTTATTTTCTCCAATTTTTTTCTTATAAAAATGTATCTAACTTCTTTTAATTATTTTTGAAAACAGATAGGTATAACCACGAAAAGTTAACTTTTTTATAGAGCTTGGAACAAACACCTAGGAAGGGACATGCCCTTCCTAGGTGTTTGTTCTAGCCTCATTTAGTTATTTCACTTAAAATGATCGGTAAACATACTGTTTTTTTGGTGCATCGATTTTCTTTACTTCATTTACTTCTACTGTGGGTATTTCTCGTTTGAATGGTTCATAATAATCAGATTGTATGGTACCTTCTACTTTATACCAATCGTCATTTTTTACATTGGTTCCTTTTGGCATACGTGTCAATAAACCAAATACACCGGAATCAGCAACACAATGAATAATCCCAAAACGGAATAGAAAACTATCTTCTTTTTCGCCATTAGGGGCTTGATATACAAATCCTTCATATAAAACTTCTTTTCCGATAAATTCACTTGGATAATTATAGATCAATTCCATGACTTCCAAGTAATTTTCATCAGTGATCTTAATAAGCTGTTTGTCATCATATTTTTCTTTTAATTTTTTCATCTGATTCCAAATAGTCAGACTTATTAAAATAAATGCTCGTATCAGGCTTTAAATATTGTGTTTGCATTTCAGGGTCTCCAACCGACTCCTTACTTATTGGAAAATTGAATCCTTTTGCTTCAACAATCGTCGTATCTAAACTGACTGTTGGAAAAAGTGTCCCTACGATCACCGGTAAAGCTAGCAAAAGATAGGCAATAACTCATCGAGAGGGTTTTGATAAACCGTGATCATGGTCGTGATGTATGTGTTCGTTCATTTGATGGTTTTCTTTGGCAGAATCGGTTTTCACCCAATTATATAATTGTACAAGTGCAAACAATGCCGATAAAATCATTGATAGGATAGCCAAATAACGATAGTGAACATTAATGTACTGATCCAATTTACCAGATACTTGTAAGTACATCATTAACTCAAAATAACCAGATAATATCAAAAATCGGATCATTCTATTCCTCCTAGATGAATAATGTAAAGACAATTACACTGAAGGCAATCAAGCCAATCAGTGATAAAATGAATCGGCCGTTGAAATAACGATTCATCATCAAAATATTTTTGATGTCTACCATTGGACCAAATATTAAAAAGGCAACAACGGGTGCAGTCCCAAAAAGGCTAAGTAAAGATGATCCGATAAAGGCATCCGCTTCCGAACACAAAGACATTGTAAAAGCTAATAGTAGCATAATAACGATGGCTAACAACTTTGTAGAACCTAGCGTCAACATGACTCTAGTTGGTAAATACGTTTGCATACTGGCAGCTATTAAAGCACCAACAATCAAATATCGTCCAGTATCAAAAAACTCATCGATCGAATGCATCAGGACAGGGCCTATTTGATTTCTAAATTGTTTTATTTTCCTAAATTTCGCCTGGTTGTGTTCGCTTGTGCCGTGCCTATGATGGTGGGGTGTATCAACACTTATTTGCTGTATTTTTCCTTTTACAATATTTTCCTTTTGAAAATAAGCAAGCCAGATACCAATAATTAATGCAACAACAAAACTTCCGAGCATGCGCCAGCCAGCCATTTTCAATGAATTCCCAAAAGCAATAAATGTAGAAAAAATCACGATTGGATTGATAATAGGCGCTGTTAACATAAATGCAAAAGCTGTATGTACAGGCACGCCTTTTTTTTACAAACTGATGGACGATCGGTACGATCCCACATTCACATGAAGGAAAGAAAAATCCTAAGACAGAACCTGTCAAAATAGATAAGAAACGATTGGCAGGTAACCAACGTTTCACACGTTCTGGTGTTAAAAAAACTTGGAGTGTCCCAGAGATAAGACAACCTAGTAAAACAAATGGTAATGCTTCAATGACGATTGACAAAAAAATCGTACACATTTGCAATACCGAATTCGGCATAAAAGAAAACATTTTTCTCTCCTTACTATGAGTTTCATTTGCCAAAATAATATACGCTTTTCAACAAAAAAAACAAGTAAACTTCTATTTTTTTACTTAACTTTTATCTTTTATCTTATAAAAATAAGCCAATTTAGTTGACTTTTTCATTTATTATGGCTAAATTGAACCTCAAACGTTTTCCTTATGATTTCCTTTTACTCATTTATTTCATTTTTTTATATTTGCTTTCTTTAAATCGCTAGAAAGGACGTTTATTCATGAAAAAAACAACAAATTTAGCAGAAGTTCAACACGCTGTAGCACAGGAAGACACAGTTGTCCTTTACTTATCTATGCCTAATTGTAGTATCTGTCAAGCTGTTCTTCCTCGTCTTGAAAATTTATCAAGCCATTACGATTTTCCCAGTTTTCATTTAGACGCTGTAGAAACACCAGAAGTAGCCAGTGCTTTTCAAATCTTAACGGCACCAGTTATTTT
Organism: Enterococcus lacertideformus; assembly: GCA_015680865.1. Lineage (GTDB taxonomy): Bacteria > Bacillota > Bacilli > Lactobacillales > Enterococcaceae > Enterococcus_B > Enterococcus_B lacertideformus. The sequence continues at coordinate 9,200 of JADAKE010000008.1, forward strand.
GCTTTACCATAAAAACAAAGAAATCATGCGCCAAGCACGTTTTATTGATTTCCACCAATTAGAAGATACTTTGAATAAATTAAGTATAGCAAATGAAACCATAAGCTATGAGGAGTTATTTAATCAGCTATAAAAAATGGTGATATCCTCTATTCATTTTTTATGCTGTATCCAGAAAAGTGATTGTATTATTTGTACAATGGAAACTTGACCGAAAAAAATACCAAGGAATTTGTTGATCCAAGTTCCTTGATATTTTATATTAAAATACCTCTTCACCTATAATTTCTATATTTTCATATTTCTTGTATATTGATCAGGATTTCGTACTTGCATACTTTCCACAACTAGCTGATGACGTTTATTGAAATGTCCGGTAACAGCTATATCATATTTACGTTCTTCCATTATCAATAACTTATCAGCTATTTCCACATTTGCAACGATACAATTAAGTGGCTCGTGATTAGTTTCTAAAGTAAAACGAAGAAGTAATGGTTGTGTCTTGATCACTCTTATCTTATCAAGTAAACCTACGTATTTTTTCACGATGATCACCTCAAAAAGATTATAACAAAAACTGAAAGAATAACGGTAAAAAAGTCACTCCTTTGAAAAAATTCCAAAATATCAAAAACAAGAAAAGTTTTTTCCAATTTTTAGCCTTTTTCTTAAGTAGGAACAAGCTATTCCTTCACTTTTTCCAGAGTTTTCTTTTTCTACTTGAAAGCGCGTAGCTTATGAATTTAGTTAGTCTGGTTCATGAAATTGTCGATAAACTTCTTGTTTCTTAAGACCATTTTTTATAGCTATTGCTTTAATCGCTGCATTGTTTTTTTCTCCTGAGGCTATCAATCTTTCAACTTGTTCTTTTATTGTGTATTCTATCTCTTTTTCAGGTTCATCTGCTCCGGTATAGCCTTCAACTAATAGACAACATTCACCCTTCACAGGATGAGCTTCAAGATAAGTCAACAGTTCCTTGATGCTTCCTCGTAGATATTCTTCATGTATCTTTGTTAATTCTCGACATAAAACAACTTGACGATCACCTAGAATAGCTAACATATTCGTTAATGTCGTACTGATTCGATAAGGAGATTCATAAAAAATCAATGTTGCAGTCTGTCTTTTCAGCTCTTCTAAAATTGTTTCTTGCTCTTTTTTCTTTCTTCCTAAAAAACCGTGAAATAAAAATGGTTGAGGCAACAACCCCGAAGCAATCAATGCAGGCATACCCGCGTCACTTACTTGAGCAATAGAATAGCCTTGTTTTAACTCATTGAGTAACTGAGGGATTCGTTCGTGGTAGTTATGTTCATGCAAACTTTTTTGTGGGGTATGGATGTCAAAATGATTCAATAGCTTTTGTGTATTTCGTGTATCTTCACTAGCAATCAGATCCGCTTCTTGCAACATACGCACACTCCGATAACACTCATATCCTCAAGATTGCCAATTGGCGTAGGCACTAAATATAACGTCCCTGTTCCATGATTTCCTTTAAAACTTTTTTGATTAAACATACGACTATCTCCTATTAAAAAAGGTTGTGAAAACTTCATCTATCTCCGATGACAATAAGAAAAAATTTTTTGAAATAGCTTTTCATATTTTAAATAAATTTAAGCTCATTTCAAGTAGCTGATGCTTGAAAACCTTGTATCGATAAATCTAAAAAGCACTCGATTTTTAAAATAATTTTCATATTTTAGAAACCGAGTGTTTTTTATTGAGTAATTACTTGAATAACTGCTCCTTGTTTGCCTGTTATCTAACTTTTGAGAGAAAGTAAATCACTTTGGTCGCCATTTCTATGATGGACTCGGTTATCGTCCACTTTCACGATAGATAACTTCTAAACAAAAGGCACAAGGCTCATCGTTCTCACGTCTTGAACCATAGAGATAATAACAGACATGAAATCCTTCTTCATAAATCTTTTCTAAGTTCATACGAGATTTTGAAAGTTCTTGTTTAACATTGTCAGTTGGTGCTTGCGCCACTTGGTTTAGTTCACGTAAATGTTCCCTCAAACGTTGATTTTCCATTTCTAATGTCGTATTTTTTTCAACAATCTCATGTAATGCGTGTTTCATTTCTACCAACTCAGTCAAGGTATTTCTTAGTTCTGATTCTAATTGGTTTAAGCCGTCATATAATGATCTCTTATCCATTTATCTCACCTACCTGGATGAAGCTCTTCAATTCATCCCACTCATATTCGACTGGATTTTCCCGTCCTGTTAACCGAACATATACTAGCCGATTAAGCAAATTTAGTCCTACGACCTTCCCTTTGTCATCGGGAGTATTAATACTTGTCCCTAGGTCCGGAAGTGCTTGTTTAGCTAATTAGTATTCTTCATTCTCATATTGTAAACAACACATCAAGCGTCCACATAAACCGGATATTTTTGTCGGGTTTAATGATAGCCCTTGATTTTTTGCCATTTTGATCGAAACTGGAACAAAATCACCTAAAAAAGAGGCACAACACAGCGGTTGACCACAAGGGCCTATGCCACCGATCAATTTTACTTCATCACGTACGCCAATTTGTTGCAGTTCGATCCGCGTACGAAAGATACCTGCTAACTCCTTCACTAACTCGCGAAAATCAATGCGCCCATTTGCAGTGAATGAAAAAATCAGTTTACTACGATCCAATGTATATTCTACCTGTACGATCTTCATCTCAAGCAGACGTTTTTTTACTTTTTCTTTAGCAATTAAGCATGCTTGGGCAGCATCTACTTTATTTTTCTTACTTTTTTCAATTTCGGCTTCTGTCGCTTTGTGTAAAATAGGATGGATTTGATCAGGTAATTCTTCTGGATCAGATTCTATTTTAGGAATGGCCACAGTCGCAATATGTAAGTTTTTTTGAGACTCAACTATCACCTTATCATTGTAATCATATGTCATATCACCAGGCTTAAAATAATAGATATGACCTGCCTTTTTATATCGGACACCTACTACTTCGACCATTTTCATCCTCCTTAGCCATCCATTTACTTGCTCTTTTATCAGTCAATCGTTTGTAATACAAACTGTTCCGCTACAGCTTGAAAGCTGACATTGCTTCTTAATTTCTGTTCCGCTACTAAAATACGCTCAATTGTTTGATTTATCCGTTTTATTTTACCAAATTTTTTTGCTGACAATGCTTTTTGTAAAGCTCCTTGGTAATAAAATAACACCATTGACAGACCAGTAAACTGCTGTGATTTATCTTTGAAAATCTTTGTTAACTTTTTTTGAACATAAATAAATGCTTGCGTATCATTTTTTTGTAAATACACAAACCATTGGTAAATCAAATCCTTAGCATCATTAAACCATTCATTTTGTGATAATTCAACTGCTTTTACAAAACTGTTCGTTAGGAAAGCCAAAAGTTTTGCTTTTTCTAATGGAATTTGTGCTTGTTGTAATTTATGAACCAAAACTTCTTTTGATAGCTCTTGAAAATGAAGAATCTGGCATCTTGATTGAATCGTTGGTAAAATCCTTCCCACCGCATCTGTTTCAAGGATAGCTAGAAAATCTCCAGGTGGTTCTTCTAAAAATTTTAATAAACTATTGGCCGCACTTACATTCATTTTTTCCGCTTCTTGGATAAGAAACACTTTCTTTCTGGATTCGTATCCACTGCGACTGAATTCTGTTTGTAAATGTCTGATTTGATCCACTTTGATCATTTGACCATCTGGTTCAATAGTCAATACATCCGGATGGTCCTGATTTTGGATTCGTTGGCAATTGTTGCAATGCCCACAAGGAAGATGATCTCTTTTATCAGTGCAAAAAAGGTGCTGAGCCAGCCAAATACCCATTTCATGTTTGCCAGTTCCTTTCTCTCCTTCAAAAAGATAAGCATGAGCGAGACGCCCATGCTCAAAACTTCGTTGAAGTTGTTGATACACGATAGGTTGCATTTGATCTAGCGTAAATTCTTGATCCATGGCGCCTCCTAAAATTGGTGAAATCCTTCAACTGGTAAGACAAAGACTGTTGCTCCGCCTACTTCAACTTCCACTGGATATGGGACACCACCGTCCATAGAAATATCCAAAGTAACTGGGGTTGAAACAAATTGTTTTCTAGATTCACACGTTTTTTTGATGATCTCTAATGCTTCTTCTACCCGTTCATCTTCAATACCAACAATAAATGTGCTGTTGCCGGCTTTCAAGAATCCGCCTGTTGAAGATAATTTTGTTGCGCGGATATTTGCATCGATTAATTCATTCGATAAACGATTGCTGTCCTTGTCTTGAATAATAGCTAAAATGATTTTCATGTACAGTCACCTTCCTAGTTTTCAAAAAATTGTGGGTATTGTTCAACAATGACTTGATAGCTCATTTGAAGTACTTCTTCAAAACTCTTTCTTGCATCAATCTTGTAAACACGTTCAGGGTTTTCTTCAGCCAGCTTTAAATACGCATGACGTACGCGCTGATGGAATTCTAATCCTTCAGAATCTAGTCGATCGATTTGGTCATGTCGATTTTCTTCAATACGACGTAACCCAGTGTCTGAATCAATATCAAGATAGAGGGTAAAATCTGGTGTTGTTCCTTCTGTAGCAAACTCATTCAAACGAGCAATTTCTGAAATGCCGATTCTACGGCCAGCCCCTTGATAAGCCAGCGAGCTATCAACAAATCGATCACATAAAACGATGCTACCTTTCGATAAAGCAGGCAGTATTTTTTCTACTAAATGTTGTCTTCTTGCAGCTGCATATAGTAGAGCTTCTGTACGTTCGTCCATCCGTTCATTTTTGGGATCAAGAATTACTGCTCGAATTTCTTCAGCAATCGGGATACCACCTGGTTCTCTTGTTTGAATGATTGTTGTTTTTGCTACTTTTTTCAAAAGAGGGAAGAGTTCATTTAAAATACTAGTTTTGCCAGCTCCGTCTGGTCCCTCGATTGTAATAAATAGTCCGTTCACATTTTTGCCCCCATCTCTTGTGTTACTTCTTTAATTGTAGCTGAAAATCTTTTTTAGAAAAAATTTATAGCTCGCGTCTACCTTCAACGGCTTTTAGCAATGTCACTTCATCAGCATACTCAATATCGGAACCCACAGATAGTCCATGTGCCAAACGTGTGACTTTGATGCCAGCAGGTTTGATCAAACGAGAAAGATACATCGCTGTAGCTTCTCCTTCAGTCGTTGCATTAGTTGCAATGATGACCTCTTTTACTTGATCATCATGTAAGCGTTCAAGCAAAGACGAAATATTGATATCTTCAGGCCCCGTGCCCTCCATTGGTGAAAGAACACCGTGTAATACATGATAAAGTCCACGGTATTCACGCATTTTCTCTAATGCCATGACATCTTTTGGCTCTTCAACTACTAAGATGACCCCTTTATCTCTTGAAGGGTCTTTACAAATTTCACAGGGATCCTCTTCGGTGATGTTGCCACACACGCTACAAAAATGGAGATCTCGTTTGACACTTAGTAAAGACTTAGCAAATTCATTGACGATTTCATCTTTCATGTCAATCGTGTAAAAAGCTAACCTTGTTGCTGTTTTTTGCCCGATCCCTGGTAGTCTCATATAACTATCGATCAGTTTCGCAATTGGTTCTGGATATTGCATGTTCATTACCCCTTTAGGAAAAATTAGAAGGGCATCCCCTTAGTGTATTTCCCCATTGTTTTTTCAGACTCAGTGTCAATTTTTATTAAAGCGTCATTGACTGCCATAATCAATAAATCTTGTAACATTTCTGTATCTTCTGGATCAACGATTCCTTCGTTGATTTGTATATCTTTCATTCGACGATCGCCAGTAAAAACAACTTTCACTAACTCATTGGTTGCTACACCAATAAATTCTGTTTCATTTAATTTTTCTTGTGCTTCCACCATTTCTTTTTGCATTTTTTGTACTTGTTTCATCATACCTTGCATATTACCCATTCCGCGCATCATCGTTATCATTCTCCTTTATATTTAATCATCTATTATGGTTATGACCTCTGTACCAAAAATTTCTTCTGCTTTTGTGACGACCGTTTCTTTCGTTGGTTCTTGAGAAGGAATCAATTCGAGCTCTTGCTCTGAATCAGCCGGAGCTAAAGAATCTTCCGTATCTCCATCTTTTGTCTGGATCAAATAATCTTTACGGATCACTGGCCAACTCTCTCTTGTGATGTATACTGAGTCTGGCGCATAGTTCTTGATCATTCTACTTAAATTATTATGAATCGTTAATTGCAACTCATCATCGTTGACTGCTCGCTGACAAACAATCTCATAATCAAACGCAATAACCAACCCAGTGGGACTTGCTGCCACTGGCTCGCTTGCTTTTAGCATTGCTCGTTGCGTAATAGATAAGCTCATCAGTAAATCATCCCAGATTTCTTTGACCTCATTCAAATGCTTTCTTGTTGCTTCTCTTAATACTTTATATACACGTTCAGTCGGAACCCGATACGTATTTACCGGTTTCTTTTGTACCGGCGTTTGACTCTGTTTTGTTGAAACTGAAGATGTTGTTCCATTTTTTTTGATCTCGCTGATTTCTTTTTTTAGCTCACTTATCTCTGCCTGCAATTTCGTGATTCGTTGATTTTCTTGTTCGTCTGCTTGTTCGATAACTGGTCTAAAAGCTTGAGCCAGCTTGACCGTGGCCACTTCTAAATAGATAGTTGCACTGTTTGTAAAACGAATCTCGTTTTGTGTTTCACTTAGTATACGAATCATTTGAAAAAGCCGTTCAGCGGATAACTCTCTTGCTAATTCAACAAATGGCTCTCTAATAGACGTTGTGTGTTCTACTACCAATTTTGGTGCTTGCTGATACATCAAAAGGTCTCGACAATATTGTAAAAGGTCCTCCAGAAAACGGCGTGATTCTTTCCCGGCAGCTAATATATCAGTCAGTGTCTTCAGCGCTTGTGGCACATCATTTTTAATACAAGCGCTCAGAAATTCATCCATCATTTCACTGGTTAGGCTTCCTGTTACTTGCATTGCGTCATCCAAAGTGACTAAGCCGTTGCTAAAAGAGATTGCTTGATCCATAATACTTAACGCATCTCGCATCCCACCTTCTGCCGCACGAGCAATTACTCCTAACGCTGGTTCTTCATAATTGATAGCTGATTTGTTTAAAATAAATGCCAAATGTTCAACAATATCCGCTGTGTTTATTCGCTTGAAATCAAAGCGCTGTGTCCTAGAGATAATCGTTGCAGGGATTTTATGAGGTTCAGTTGTTGCTAAAATAAAAATAACATTTTCTTTTGGTTCTTCTAATGTTTTCAATAACGCATTGAAGGCACCTGTTGAAAGCATATGTACTTCATCTATGATGTAGATTTTATAAGCTGCTTTCGTTGGTGCATAATTGGCTCGATCTCTTATAAAACGAATTTCTTCTACTCCATTATTACTGGCTGCATCAATCTCGATCACGTCTTCTTGAGTCCCTGCTGTAATTGATTGGCACATTTCGCAGTGATTGCAGTGCTCCCCATCTTGGCTATTCGGACAGTTGATTGCTTTCGCAAAGATTTTAGCTGCACTCGTTTTACCAGTCCCTCGTGGTCCTGTAAACAGATAAGCATGAGAAGTTTTATGGGAAACGATAGCATTTTTCAAAGTCTGTGTCACAGCTTTTTGCCCGACGATGTCTTCAAATCGCTGTGAACGCCAGACGCGGTATAGTGCTTGATATGCCATGAAGATCCCCCTTTTTTTAAAAATTCACTATCTTTTATTATACGTGATTTTGTTAAAAAAAACTACTATAGTTATCAGAAGTTATTCGATCGCTCATCATCATTTACCTATATCAAGAACTTGGACATTTTTCATTGTCGTACCTATTTTTTAGTTATGCTTAACCAAATAAAAAAATAAAAAATTATCCAACTTCCGTCTGAGAGCTTTTTGTTTTTCCTATGGTATAATGAAATCATTCATTTATAAAACTAACATTTCACTTAGGGAGGAATTTTTTATGGGTCTTATCAAAGCAGCAACAAGTATGATCGGTGGCGGTTTAGCAGATCAATGGCTTGAAGTAATCGAACCAAATGATATGAGTAATACAACGGTAATGACAAAAGGTGTGAAGGTACGAAAAGATGACAAACGTGGTTCAAATCGTAAAGGAACAGATGATGTGTTAACAGATGGCACCGTCGTCCATGTTTACCCAAATATGATGATGCTTCTTGTTGATGGTGGTAAGATCATTGATTACACAGCTGAAGAAGGCTATTACACAGTCCAAAATGATTCCGCTCCCTCCATGTTCAATGGATCGTTGAAAGGTGCGATTGCAGAAACATTCGATCGTTTCAAATTTGGTGGCGTAACCCCACAAAAGCAACAAGTTTTTTATATTAATCTCCAAGAAATCAAGGGAATCAAATTTGGTACAAGTACACCGTTGAACTATTTTGACAATTTTTATAATGCTGAATTATTCTTACGTGCACACGGAACTTATTCTATCCATATCACTGATCCTATTTTATTTTATACCAATGCTGTACCAAAAAACAAAACACAAGTAGAAATCGCTGATATCAACGAACAGTATCTAGCAGAATTTTTAACTGCCTTACAAGCAGCAATCAATCAGATGTCTGCAGATGGCCAACGTATCTCCTATGTACCATCAAAAAGCTTAGAGCTAAGTAAATACATGGGAACTGTGCTAGATGACTAATGGAGAGAATTACGTGGAATGGAGATTGTTTCGGTAGCTGTTGCAAGTATTTCTTATACCGATGATTCAGTAAAATTAATCAACATGCGCAATGAAGGCGCGATGCTTGGTGACCCAAGCGTTCGTGAAGGCTACGTGCAAGGGGCAATCGCACGAGGCATGGAGGCGGCTGGAAAAAATGATGCCGGTGCCATGACTGGCTTTATGGGCATGGGAATGGGAATGAATGTCAATGGTTCTTATCTCTCACAAGCAGCCCAAAACAATCAAGAACAAATCAAACAGCAATCCGAGAAACAAAACCAACAAGCAGCGCAAGGTAGTGATGATACATGGACATGCCCAGTCTGTGGAACAGAAAATACTGGTAAATTTTGTTCAAACTGTGGAGCAGCAAAACCTATCGCAAATGCGCAACCCAAATTACAAATGAAATGCAGTGAGTGCAATGAAGTAGTGGATCTTTCAAATGGTATCCCTAAGTTTTATCCCAATTGTGGAAAACCATTCAAAGGAATCCCACTTGACTAAGTACTAGAAATGTGTGGTCGTAATGGATGTTCTTACACATAAGTGCCCTAACTGCGGTGGCCCCCTCACATTTGATCCGAAAGATCAAAAATTCCATTGTGATTACTGCTTAAATATCTACACGGAAGCCGAGGTTAGTCAGTATGAGCAAGCGCAAAAAGAAGCGCAGGGTGTTGGGCTAGAAAATCAAGGACCAACTAAAGAAACTGCTGAAACAGATTTCACTTTTACCGCTGATGAACAGTTAAATCAAATGAATGAAGCCGAACTTAAAGCTTTTGAAGAGGCAGGTGGTTTGACCGATGCCAACGATCAAGCCACACCTGCTGAGGACAGGACGGAAGAAGACACGATGGAACTATTTCTTTGTCCTAGCTGTGGCGCAGAAATCGTAACAGACGCAACAACTGCTGCTACTTATTGCTATTATTGCCACAATCCAGTTGTCTTGTCTGGTCGATTAAGTGGACAATTTTTACCAAATAAAGTCTTGCCTTTTGCAGTAGAAAAAGAAGAAGCAGTAGAAAAATTTTTAGATTGGACAAAGAAAAAATGGTTTATTCCTAAAGCGTTTTTCAATAAAGAGCAAATCGATAAGCTTACAGGTGTCTATTTTCCTTATTGGGCAACAGATGCAACAGTAGCTGGTTCTTTACAGGCTAATGGAACGGTTATTCGTATCTGGCGAGTTGGCGATATTGAATATACCGAAACAAAGCAGTTTGCCGTCCATAGAGAAGGGACTCTTTCTTTTAAAGAGTTGGTAAAAAATGCCTTATCTAAAAACACTCAGCAAAAAATGGTGGAAGCTGTTCAACCTTTTCCTTTAAATAAAGCGATTGATTTTAAAAGTCAGTATCTAGCAGGTTTCCAAGCTGAAAAACGCGATATCGAATACGAATCCATTAAATCACAAGTACAGCATGAACTTCAAGACTACTCAGAAAAACTATTGCGTGATACAGCAAATGGCTACACGACACTGACAAATGTGCATACTTCTGCAGACATCACTAGTGAGAAGAATGAATATGTACTACTTCCTGTCTGGCTAGTTACCTATCATAGCAGTAATGCAAATAAAAAAGTCTATTATTATGCAATGAATGGTCAAACAGGTAAAGTGAGCGGTGTCTTGCCAATCAGCCATAAAAAACTCGGATTAACAGCCTTCGGTCTCTTTACTGTCTTAGCTATCCTCTTCATGATTGGAGGGTATTTGATATGAAAAAAAGATTCTTACTCTTTTTTTTTAGTGGCACTTGGTTTCTTTTGGAGTAATGATGTTAAAGCAACTACGGTAACCGTTAATGATGAGGCTGGATTATTTACACAAGAACAGATCCAAACTTTGGAAACACAAGCTCAATCAATCAATAAAAAAATAAAATGGCAATTATTTATCGTGACCACCAATACAAACTCCGAAGAACCTCGAACCTTTGCCGATGATTACTTAAGAAATGCGATTGGTAACGATCAAAATGGTTCAGTTTTATTAATCGATATGGGGCAACGAGAAATCTATATTTCCACTTCTGGAAATATGATTGATTACCTTGATGATCATCGGATAGATGCTACTTTAGATGATGTATACAATCAAATGACAAACACTGATTATTTTGCAGCAGCACAAGCTTACTTGTCCAAAACTTCAGAATATGTAGACGCTGGTGTTCCAGGTGGGCATTATCGTGTTGATGAAAAAACTGGAAAAATCACTCGTTACAAAGTATTAACGACTATGGAGGGCGTTATTGCTATTGTTTTGGCCTTGGTTTTAAGTCTTGTTTTTTATTTTGTGACGGTCTCTAGGTATCAATTAAAGTCAGGAACTTACAAATACCCGTTTAGAGAAAAATCCAATATAAAATTAATAGACAAGACAGATCGCCTCACTAACTCCTTTGTTACCACTCGTCGGATCCCTAAAAGCCCCCCTCCTGGCAGTTGCGGTGGTGGGAGTACCGACCCACTCCAGTGGCGGAGGAAGTTTTGGTGGTGGTGGCCGAAGTTTTTAATATAATAAAAGCAAATAATTATTGATGTTCCGCTAACTTAAGATGCTTCCTTCATGTACTGTCATCAGTGTACGCTGACACAGCTACATGAAGGAAGCATCTTAATTTTTCTATCGTTTCATTAAAAGATAATATTGTCTTCTAACAAATCCATATTAGTAATAATTATTCGGTGATCTTTGACTGTAATTATACCATTTTGCTTTAACTGCTTTAAAATCCGACTCACACTACTAGCAGTAGAAATTCCACAAAATTTGGCGATTTCTTCATTTGTGATCACAAAATCGATCATCATTCCTTCTTCTGTACGTACACCGAATAAATCATATAATTCATAAAGTTGTGTACACACAGCACCTAATTTTCCATTTAAAAGCATTTGTTGCATTTTTTTCATGGAATAAAGCAACCGATATCGATAATATTCTTTCACATAATGTTGCATCTTAGGATCATTATTGATATGCTCCCAAAATTTTACTCGATTGATTCGGTAAAATTCTGCATATTCCGATTCAACACGTATGTTATACGGCGAATCGATAAATTGAGAATATTCATCTTTTAAAAGTGAAACAATTTCAAGATCCTTGATATACCTTAAGTTAAATTCTCTTCCATCATTTGAGATAACGCTCGCCTTTACTGTCCCTTCTTTTAAAATATACGTATAGCAATCTTCCACTCCTTCAAAAGTTAGATACTTATGATATCTTTTACGTACAATCGGAAATTGATTCTTTTCCAAGTACTCTTTTAGCACTCTACTATCCAATCATGCTCCCCCATCCAAACGTTTATCTAAAAAAAATAATACAAGATTTCTAAGAATTTTAAAGTTCAAAGGTATTTTACTAATGATATTAACATTTGTTAAGTACTATTTTATACTACCTAAGCGATTTTTTTCTTCTTTTTGTTTCGTTATACTGCGAATGTAAAATTTTTAAGAATAGAGGGAAAAAAATGAATTACTGGATGAAAACTATTATTAATCGACTTGAAACAGCTTATCAAACAAGGTTTGACATGAAAGCTTCTTTAGTTTTCTTAAATGATGCTTACCAAAATTCAATCGAACTAATCAAAGCGGTCGATGAACAACCAACAAATGAATTAGAAGAATTTTTAGAGCTGTTTATGGCAACACGTGACTTGTTTATTCGGCAACTTGTTGATCGTTACCCATCAAATTATCATGATGTCGAAGTCCAAATTCAAAAACTAAAAGCTTATTCAGATTAAGGGGAAAACAGAAAACACATGGAAAAGAAATTATTCAACAAATATTTTATCGGGATCACACTTATCAATTTCATCGTCTATTTGATTTACTATTTACTGATGGTTATCATTGCTGTCATCGCACAGGATAATTTACATGCTAGCATGAGTCAAGCAGGCTTTGCTTCTGGTATTTATATTATTGGTACCTTGCTTGCACTTCTATTTATGGGGAAACAGCTTGAATTACTCGGTCGTAAATTCACTTTACGAGGTGGCGCAATCTTTTATCTACTTTCAACTTTGGCTTATCTGTTTACTCCAACGATTGGGGTATTGTACCTTGTTCGTTTTTTAAATGGCTTTGGTTATGGTACTGTTTCAACAGCAACAAATGCGATTGTCACAGCTTATATCCCAGAATCAAAAAAAGGAGAAGTAATCAACTATTACGGCCTAAGCACAAGTTTAGCTGCGGCAATCGGCCCCTTTTTAGGAATGATCTTACTGAATCTAACTGATTTCCATTAAATGTTTCAAAAGTACCGTCAACAAAGCCTAATACTAGTTTTAATGTTGTTCTATCCGTCGCTTTAGCTGTTGTAGTAAATAACATGTTTTTTTCGACTTTGACTTTTGTTTGATAGAGTTTGATCTTGCTTGTTACTTCTTCTGCTAATTTTCCTTTAAAAGCCAAAGAACTGCCACCATTAAAAGCAGTAGTATAATCAATGCTACCAGCTAATTTATTGCCAGTTCCTTCTTCAATGATGAAGCGGTAAGTTGGCATGATATCTTGAAGACTCCGATTATTCCATTCATCTGTTGAAACTTTTTGACCATTAATAAAATAGCTATAGCCATTTCCAACATTGAAATTTGTTATGAAAGGCCATTTGGTAACGGCTGTTTGTTCAACAGAAAATGCTGAGATACCAGGCCAATTCGTCCCGATCGGCCGTGTACTTTTAGTAGGGTCACCTTGTTCGTTGATCCAAAATTTTTCTTCTTTTTGTTGATATTGCATTTGACCACTGGAAGAAGAATAGGTCCAACTTGGTACATAAAGACCCAATGACGTATAAGGAATTCCCTTATCATCAGTAAACAAATCCCATTTAACCGGTGTATCATACCCTTTTTCTTGGACATCAATTCCCGCAAACAAATCATAGGGATCAATAGCTAAACTTTCTGCCTTTGCTTTTGATTTACGTAATAAATCTTGTTCTGCTAACTCAGATGTATTCCACCAAAAGTTCAAAAACATACTATCTGCTACTGGATTCAAATTAGCATCAACTAAATACTCTTGATTTTTATCAGTCAACGCATTTTGCCAATCCATTTTTCCGTCATTCGTCATAGAATCGTACCACATAACTTCTAACGAACCAGCTGATTTTTGTTTAAATTCTACAATCAATTCTTTCATTAATTCTGCGTGCTTTTTCGTTAGATTGGTTTCTGTTTCTTGATTGATGAACCAGCCATCAAACCCATATCTTTGTGCAACTTCGATCATTTTGTCTACGATCGGAAAATGCCCTTGAACATTTTTTTCTAAAAAAGTGTTCAACCATTCGATTTTCCCACCATGGGTCCCTTGAGGAAAAAAGATTGTGCCTAAAACAGGAACCCCGTTTTTATGTGCAACGTCGGTAACATCTGGGCTCGGTGGAACAATGATTCCTTCACCAGCTAATCCACCCCAATAAACCAACTGATCAATATATTGCCAATTTGAAAAAACATTCGCATCAAAGTGGTTAGTACCTCTTGGTGCATTCCCACTAGTACTGTTATTCATGATCGAAAGTGCAACAACCTTCATCTTTTCGTTTTGTGTAGCATTCGATTTTAATAAATGCGATTTCTCCACACGTGTTGCTAAAGGCTCTACACTGACATTATATTTCGCGTCAGCATCCTGATCAAACGTCCATTCAAGTAATTCATCAGGGAACCAGTAAGAGGACTCTGGTTGATTATCCATTGAAATCCTTGATATCTCAGGATTTGTTGAATCTACTTGCGCATAAACGACCGGTTCTTTCAGTGCGATTCCCATCATCACCGTTACCAACAATCCAGCTAAAGTACCTTCTAACTTCTTCATCGCTTCCTCCTATAATTTGTTCTTATCTAATAGCTTGCTACAACTTTGCAACGATTACTCCTTTCATGATTATTTTTTTCCTACCAAGCAATGATAACGCTTACTTAAAAAAGTGTACATGAACAAAGTATAGCTTTATTGAAACAAATTATAGGTGTTATCAATGAACGCTTTTTATTAAGTTGTCCACTTTTGTTGATATTAGGCATTAATAAAAGCATTCTGTGTGGTGTGCATAGATTTTTTTCAATTGTTCGTTGGCTAATCTCTGACTGGTCACTAAATAATCGATCTCATGACTAGCAATTGCTTGATGAATGAAGCGTTGTTCTAATTTATCTTGTGTAGCTAACACCATCAAATGATTGGCTTGTTTACGAAAAGCTCTTTTAACTAACGCTTCTCCTTCATGAGTTTCAGTGACTCCTTGATTAAAATCAAATCCTCGACAACTAATGATCGCAAGGTCAGCAGCATAAGTCAAAATATCATTATAGGCTTTTGCCCCGTTGATCGTTGCTCTTTTTTGAACGATTTTACCACCGACGATCGATACTTTTGCTGAAGTAAATTCACTTAACATGGCAGCGGTTATGACCCAATTCGTAATGATTTGTAGCCCTTCAAATCGACCTAGATTACGAACTAGATGCAAGCTAGTTGTACTAGAATCTAAAAATAAAACCATGTCATCTTTGATCAAATTTGCAGCAACATCCGCAATATAACGTTTCTCACTATCTTCGTCTAAATGGGTAATTTTCATCATATAAGGCACATCAATTTTTTTATTATCTACTACCATTGCACCACCACGAACTCTTCGGATCAGGCCGCTGTGTTCTAATGAAACAAGGTCACGTTTAACAGTGGCTTCACTATAGTTTACTAAATCAATCAACTCAGTAATTCTGGCAAATTGATTGATTTTCAAATGATTAACGATTGCTTGTCGTCGCTCTTCTACATCACTTAGCATTTTGATCCCTCCTTTATCGTTCGCTTTATTTTATCATAAACAATTATAACCTCAAGTACACCAAAAAATAGAAATAAAGAGGTCATAATTGAAATACTTGCTTTAGGAGATAAGTCGAAATAACTAGAGTTAGTTTCACTATTTCAATGAGTTGGTTTATTCCTAGGTATGCTTTGCTTTCATGACCTTTTGTTTTAACAATTTCCAATTACTTAAATTGGTTTGAGTAGCATTTTGTTTAATATCTATTTGCTTGATCAATTGTATTTAAAACAGTCATCTTATGCTTGACTACTTCTTGTACTTTTTTATTCGCATAAGGATAGATCATATTTGGCTCATACATTTCTGGATTTTCATTTAAAATTTCTCGTAAAGCCTCAAAGAAGACGCTCTTAAGATCTGAGCTAAGATTTACTTTTGCTACGCCATATTTGACTGCTTCGCTAACCTCTTCATCTGGGTTTCCTGAACCACCATGTAAAACAAATGGAATATCAATTTTTTCGTTTAACTCTTTTAATAATTCGATGTTTAATTTGGGCGTCTTATTTTTTGGGTACAATCCATGAGCTGTTCCGATCGCTACTGCTAATGTATCGATATTTGTTTCTTTAACAAAGCGTTTTGCCTGATCAAGATCGGTATAGATGATGTTAGCCGCTCAACCTTCTGCCGAACCATTATTACCAATCGTTCCAAGCTCCGCTTCAACTGAAACGTTTATTTCATGAGCAAGAGAAACCACTTCTTTAGTGATTTTCATATTTTCTTCAAATGACTGTAAGGAAGCATCAATCATCACATAGGTATAACCATTGCGAATTGCTCGCAATACATCACTAACTGACCCACCATGATCCAAATGGATGACCACTGGTACTCTACTTGCATGAGCATAAGCTCTGACAGAATCAACAAACTCATCGTTTAAATAAGCAATTTCATCCGGATGTATTTCTAAAATCACTGGTGCATTCAACGCTTCTGCTTCCTCCATGACCGCCTTCAACATATCATAACTACAAATGTTAAAAGCCGGAACAGCAAATTGATTTTCTTTTGCAACTTTTAGCAACTCTTTCATCGTAAATAACATTATATTTTCACCTCATGTATAAGATTTTCTTGTTTTTTTATTATCACTTTTTTTGTTTCTTCTTTTTCTGCTACCGTTTTTTTCAAGAGTCCTAGTGAAGAAGCAGTCACCAGCGTACCAGCTAAAATTGCTAATAAGTACATTGGGAGGTGATTGATTACGTTTGGTATTAGCATGACCCAAACTCCGCCATGTGGTGCAATGGAAGTAACCCCTGCAGCCATTGAGATCCCCGCCGCTGTTGCTGAACCAACAATCAAACTTGGAATGACCCGTATCGGATCGGAGACCGCAAATGGGATAGCTCCTTCTGTAATATAAGAAGCACCTAAAACCCAACAAGATTGGCCAGACGTTCGCTCTTCTTTTGTAAACTTTTTCTTAAACAAAAGAGTCGCTAAGGCAATACCTAATGGTGGCGTCATCCCAGCTGCCATACAAGCAGCGATCGGTGCATTCACCCCAGCAGACATCAAACCAATCGAAAATGTAGAAATAGATTTATTGATTGGACCACCCATATCCGCAGCCATCATCACACCAACGATCAAACCAAATAGTAAGCCAGAAGTATTCCCCAAGCCATTCAACCAATTTGTTAAAGCATCTAATATCCAAGAAATAGGCTGTTCGATCACAAAGACCATCGCAAGTCCAATGACAAGAATAGAAATAAGCGGCACCACGATCAATTGATACATCGCTAAAATTTCTTTTTTTATTTTTACTTTATTTGCTAAGAAATCCGTCACATAGCCTGCTAATAGACCTCCGATCATCCCACCAAGAAATCCTGAACCACCAGTATAGGCAAGAAGCCCGGCAACGATTCCAGGAGCAAATCCTGCCTTCCCTGCAATTGATGTTGCGATTCCGGCTCCTAAAGCTGGAACCATCATGGCAAATGCAGTATCCCCTCCAATACGAGACAAGGCAGCTGCTAAAACATTATAATCTGTCGCTTCCGGATCAGAAGCAGTGATCCCAAAAGCAAAGCTTAACGCAATGATGATACCTCCAGCGATAACAAACGGTAACATATAATTAACACCACTCATAAAATGGTTATATAGTGTTGTTTTTTGTTTAGTTGTTACCTCATTTTGTTTCACCTGCTTTGCCACTACGATGGTATCAGTACCTTTTAGCGCTTCTTCGATCACGATTTCTGGTTCCTTGATTGCTCGGCTCGTCGAGATTCGTTTGATACGTTTTCCTGAAAAACGTTCCATATTGATTTCTTTATCAACAGCTAGAATAATTGCATCAGCTTTAGTGATTTCTTCTTGTGTTAACTCGTTTTCTGTTTTGATTCCTTGTGTTTAGAACTTAGCATCATAGCCCATCTTTTTGGCAGTTACCTCAAGCTTCTCTGCTGACATATACGTATGTGCAATTCCAGTAGGACAAGCAGTTATACCAATTATTTTCATTATTATTCTCCCCCATCAACTTATTCAATAACAATATCCGTTCGTACTTCTAACTTTATTCAACTGATGATTGATACAATCAGTTATTCTCATCTTCTTTCAATATAGCTATAATCTCTGAAGCTGTAGTTGCTTCTTTTATTTGTTTCCTAAAAAATGGATCAACTAAACGTCTCGAAAGCGCACTGAGAATTTCCAAGTGATTATTTAAGGCCTTTGAAGGAACTACAATAGCAAAAACACACTCAATGGGTTCATCATCCATTCCAAGATACTCTACTATTTTGCCACTATGAACAAAACATACTGTTGGCATTAGAACATATTTACTTTTAGCATGAGGAATGCCAAATCCCTCCTCTACTCCAGTCGATACCTCCTTTTCTCGTTCAAAAAACGCTTTGATTATTTTCTTTGAGCTTGTTATTCTGCCCGTTGTTTCAAGAACGTTTCCTAAATGTTCAAACAATGATTTTTTTGATCGAATTGAATCATCAAAAAGAATCAAATCTTCCGCAATCAATTGACTAATATCCATTTTTTCATAACCTCCCCCACTAGAATTATTAACGTTTTCTTTCTTGCTGTGGCAAGTATAGCATCAGTAGATTAGTCATTCAATCCTTTGAACGAATAACGAAAAACAACTCAAAATATAAAAAAATCAATCAAAAAAATGAATGATAACGGTCAAAAATTTAGATAGTCGGTTGAAAACAGCAGACAAAATGAATAACCTAAATAACCTCCACCAGATTTTGATCTCACTAAGCAAAATCTGGTGGAGGTTATTTAGGTTATTCATCAAGTTTTTCCCAATCAATTGTCATACTTGGAACTTTATTTAAATTCCACCATTTTGCACGATACTTGTGTCCTTGATAGGTAACGATATCGCCGCCGACATATACTTTATTGTTAGCCCACTCTTCAATTATGTCTTCTTTGTTATCGTCATCTCCTTCTGTAATATTACCCACATTCTCATTCATTTCATCACGATATTCCCAAATCTTTTTTGTTAATTTCGGTAACTGCGCTAATTGTTTATCAGTAGCATCTGTTACTTGGATCCCCCATTTTTCAAAGAATGGTACCAAATTAGTCTGACTGATTTTTGAAGCAGATAAGATAAAATATTGTCGTTTTTCTTGCTCCGTTTCCAAAAGTTTTCCTTCTTCACGATACAACCTGTGCAAATTAGGATAAAAATCTTCTCCAAAAGCTAACTCTAATTGCCAAAACATACCTAGTCTTACAAATTCATCTTGTTGGTCAAAGTCTTTTGTTTGGTTTTGATCCAAGTATTTAAAAATCCTAGTGTAATCTTGGTTTTTTTCTAAACGGCTACGTTGACCGAGTGCTTTTTGGGCACGCATCGAAAAAATGTTTACTGCTACTTCATCTAAATCATACCAGTTCATGCTTTCTACTTGATAGGTATGACCTAATTCATGCCAAATTCCCCATCGTTCTTGATTTTCTGGATCTAACACTACTTTCATTGCATCTCTATAGTTAAATCCTAAATGTTTATCAAAAGCATACATGTATGAGCCTTGACTACCCGTTTCTATAAAATGCTCAACTAAGCCAATTGGTTTGCGATGCAAAGGAGAGCTCCCATCAATACCTGAAGTTTTATCATGAAGCGCAATCACTTTTTCTTTTGATTCTAAAATTTTCGTAGGATCTTTAACTAAATCAATAGTCTTAGCAGATCCGGTAATCAAGCTACGATAACCTACCAACTCATATCCTGGAGCATTTGGATGTTTTTTTACTTCATCTTCCCAGTCTTTATTCGTCATTTTTCCTAAAATAAAACGCGGAATAGTGATTCCACCTCGTATTTCTATATTTGTTGCTTGTGACGTTACCTTTGTAGTTTCATTTTGGATATGGATGATCCCTTCTTGACTTCCTGTAATGATATTTTTACCTTTTTTAAGGCGAGTCCCATCTTTTCATCCCTCTAAATATTCTTTTAGAGAAGCTCCAGTAATGGTATAAGTTGGTAACTGTTGTGCTGATTCATCTACATAAATCTCAAGCGTGTCCCCTTGTCTTTTATAGATACCAGTTGATTGATTGCTACTAATCCAAAAAAAAGTATCTAAAAGTAGGCGATAATTCTCAAGCGTTTCACTTGGCTTGATATTTACAACAGTTGAAATGTTCTCATTCGTTTGTGTTATGTTTACGATTTTACTACTTATGTTTGGTTGATTGACGGTGGCTTCTACTTTTAGATCATTTGTAAAGATAACAATTCCCAACATAATCGAACCTGCAACAAACAATTTTTTCTTTTTCATTCTAGCACCTCTTGTTAGTTATTTTTGTTTATAACATAACGTTAACATCAAACAAAATTTAATAAATTTCATTTTTTTCTTGCTGAGGAAATTTGTAGAATATTTCTCTTTTTCCAAATAAAATAATCTTGATAAAAAACTACCCTTACTAAATAATTAATCATCACTATTTATTGTTTTCCTTTTCTTCCATCCCCTTTGACACAACGATTTCATCAGTCTATAATGCTTTTCAAAAATAAGTGTAAAACCTATCGAAAAGAGTATGGGACAAACACCTCTACTCTGATTATGTAAATCATCATTTAAAGTTTATTAAGTTTATTATAAAAAAATCAAACTTAAAGCATGTTACGGCTACCTCATACGCATTGAAGTATTCTTTTTGAAACTAGTACTTTTTATTAAAGAAATTAAAGGTGTATTCAGACATACAGCTAAATGAAAAGAACTATTTATACATCTATCTCATAAAAGTAAATAGAAGAAGTGTTTAGTTATTTGATTAATTTTCCAATTAAGACATCAAGTCAGCCCTTTAAAGACAAGCACATGAGCAAAATAATAAAACAAGTGTGGGACAAAAGTAAAGAACACTTTTGTCTCACACTTTAAATACATATAAACGGTGGAAGAAAAAGCAACTCCTTCTTATTTCTTGAAGTTAAATGCTTCTATTCTAACCTCGTTAAATTTCTCAGTTTTATGCTTACAATAGTTCGCCAAATTTTTTGATGTAGAAATTTTTGACCATTGTTACCAACATTAGATAAGCTAAGATCGTTACAACTAACCAAATCCAGTACTCTCCTGGTAAAGGCATCAAGCCTAATTCTGCACCAAAACCTGTAAACGGTAAGACTGAACCAATAACAATTCCAAGTGTTGTGATGATAAACATAGCAAATGTCGCATTGCTTTGGATAAATGGAATCTTTGGTGTACGTAACGCATGCAGAACTAGCGTTTGTGACCATAATGATTCCACAAACCAACCAGCATGGAACAGTGCAATAAATACTACTTTTTGTTGAGCATCTAATGTATGGAAACTTCCACCTACGACTGCAGGACAGATAACAAAATACATCAATAAATAAGTAGTAATATCAAAGATTGAGCTTGTGGGTCCAAAGTAAACCATAAATTTCCCAATACTTGATGCTTCCCATTTTTTAGGTTCGTCTAAGTATTCTTTATCCATTTTATCCCATGGAAGCGAAATACAAGACACATCATAGATTAAATTCAAAAACAAAATTTGCAAGGGTAGCATGGGTATAAATGGTAAAAATGTGCTGGCTACTAATACAGAAAACATATTTCCAAAGTTTGAACTTGCAGTGGCTTTAATGTATTTCATAATATTTCCAAATGTTTCTCGACCAGAAAGCAACCCTCTTTCTAAAATCGTCAAGTCTTTTTCTAATAAGATCACATCTGCTGATTCTTTTGCAATATCCACTGCTGTATAAACAGAAATACCGATATCTGCTACTTTCATCGCTGGAGCATCGTTGATACCATCCCCTAAAAATCCTACGGTATGCCCATTTTGACGTAACGCTATCGTTAAGCGAGCTTTTTGTTGTGGATTTAATTTAACGAAGACGTCATGTTTTTCCGCTACTTGGGATAACTCACGATCATCCATTTCTGAAATTTTTTCGCCTGTAATCAGTTCATTGATTTCTAAACCTACTTGGCGACAAACAGAGCGAGTCACTAATTCATTATCACCAGTTAAAACTTTGACAGCCACTCCATGATCTTTCAAAGCTTTTAATGCTTGTTTCGTTGTTTCTTTTGGTGTATCAAGAAAAGCAAGATACCCTATTAGCACCATATCAGATTCATCTTTAACAGAAAATTCACCAACCACACTTGGATTGGTTTTTTGAGCAACACCAATGACACTAAGTCCGTCTTCGTTTAAAGCTCTCACTTTTGCAAGTACGGATTCTCTACGTTCATTTGTTAGAGGACTCACAGTTCCTTCTATATCAATATAATTCGAGATGCTTAACATTTCTTCGATCGCGCCTTTTGTGATCATCTGTGTTTTGCCGGCCATATCTTCTACAACAACACTCATGCGACGACGTTCAAAGTCAAAAGGAATTTCGTCTACTTTACAATAACTTATTTTATCCGTTGCTAACGCTTGCTTTGCTTCATCAATAATCGCCACATCCAATAGATTTTTCAATCCTGTTTGATAGTAACTATTCAAATAAGCATGGCGTAGCACACGTTCGTCTTCTTTACCTGAGCAATCCATATGATATTCTAAAATAATCTTGTCTTGCGTAAGTGTCCCCGTTTTGTCTGTACATAACACATCAATTGCCCCGAAGTTTTGGATTGCATTTAGATTTTTGATAACTGTCCCTTTTTTCGCCATTACACTAGCACCTTTGACCAAATTCGTTGTCACGATCATTGGCAACATTTCAGGCGTTAAACCAACGGCTACCGATAACCCAAATAGAAAAGCTTCTAACCAGTCTCCTTTTGTAAGACCATTGATCACAATGACTGTAGGAGCCATCAATGCCATAAACTTGATCAACAACATCGATGTTTTATGGATCCCAACTTCAAAATTGGATTTGATCGGTTTTTCTGATAAGGTTTGAGCAACATGTCCAAATAACGTTTGATTCCCTACAGAAATGATGATGCCCTCTGCACTACCACTGATGACGTTACTTCCCATAAAAGCAAGGTTTTCGTAACTTGTTTCACTGAGCGAAACATCCTCATAGACGATTGCCTGTTTTTCCACTGGATAGCTCTCACCAGTTAGTGCAGCCTGTGAAATAAATAAATCTTTTGCTGACAATAAACGCATGTCTGCTGGGATCATATCTCCTGCAGATAGACGTACAAGATCGCCACAAACAATTTCTTCCATCGGAATTTCTGTATACTTACCATTGCGTTTGACTGCTGCTGTTACCTTTACTAAAGACTTTAATTTTTCTGCAGCTTGATTGGAGCGAACAGACTGAATCAATGTCATTGTCCCACTAACGATCACCATTGTAAAAATAATGATCACACCAAATAGATCTTTGTCTTCTGGTGTTGCTAGTAGGTATTCTGTGATGAATGAAATGACTCCTAGAGCGATCAAAACAAGAGTAAATGGCGTAATATACGCTTTTATAACTTCAATGATAAATGGTGTTTTCTTCCCATAAGAAATTGAATTTTCGCCATATTTTTCTCTTGATTCTTTTACTTGCTCCTCTTCTATGCCGTTAACTGTTGAATGAAAGAAGTTCAATAGTTCTTGTTTACTCTTTACTGCAAAGGCAGCATAAAGTTTTTGTGTATCTCTCTTTTTTTCCATGTCAATGCTCTCCTTTTTCCAGCAAAAATAAGTAGTCCTTACTTTTTACTGAAGAATATTTTAGTCATTCGATTGATGGAGAAAGAGCTGTTCTTGAAGGGGCTGAAAACAGATAGATAATAGCCTCTGTCAGCAATTTCTCTCGCATTCTTTTTTTCGCCGGACTGTCATCCATTTGTTCTCATCTCCTTTATTCCTAAATGTTTCACTTTTGTTTTTTCCATATTATGTTTCAGCAATAACTTTCCAACGAAACCACCTCCTGTTTGTGGATTACTTGATTTGCAAAGGCAAAAAAGACCTTTCGCCAAAATTCAGCGAAAGGTCAAAAGAGCATAGTAAAAAAACTTCTTTTATCTCATCGTTGAGTTTTGACACTGTACAACGTAAAAAGCAGTTCTATGCTTTTAGCTACCTTATGAAAAGCCTTATCTCGACAATTCCTGTTCTACCCATTGGCGTCTCTCGACGTTTTTGGGCAGTAGCCTGTGTTTGTATAGGAGCCTCACCTAACAAATCCTATTTAGTTTTCCTTCGTAAATATAGCAACTTATAAAACAATTGTCAAACTAATTTTCTACTTTTTACAAACAATTTTGATAAATGACTGATTCTCAGCAATAATAACCAAGCGTAACATCGAACTAATTTATATTTTAGCGTTTTCACTTTTATTTGTACTTTTATTTGTACCTTTCTTTAGACATAAGTATAATAAAGTATAGTAAAAGAATAGGGGTGCTTGTTATGGAACGTACATTAGTCATTATTAAACCTGACGGCATAAGACGTCAGTTGGTTGGTCGTATCATCCAACGATTTGAAGAAAAAGGGCTAGCCATCACTGAGATGAAATTTGCTACAATGACAAAAGAACTTGCACAAGAACATTACCATCACCTCAGTGGACGTAGTTTTTTTGATGAACTGATCAACTATATGACATCCGGTCCAGTTGTTTATCTTGTTTTAGCCGGTGAAGAAGTGATCGATATCGTTCGAAAAATGGTTGGAGCTACAAAAGCGGTAGATGCGATGCCTGGAACAATTCGTGGCGATTACGCATTGCCTGGTACTGAAAATATCATACATGCTTCTGATTCAAAAGATGCCGCTACGAATGAAATCAATCGTTTTTTCCCATTATTTGATACTAAAAAGAGAAAATCCGAAGTGGTTCATCCAGATTGATAAACCAACAATTGAATGGTTCTTTCCAATTTTTTAATAGGAAAAAGGAGTGCTGTAGTTCCCAACATTTTTTTATTTCTAATATTTAGGACTCCTTTTCCTTATTTTTCAGTGATTGGTTTGTTTATTTTTTTCATTTCCACTAGCTTTTCTTCTAAATTTATTCCGTTCTTTCTTACCTAATGTGTATTCAATCACCGTGAACAAGGTGTTGGTTTCTTCAAGAATTGATTCACCTAAAGCTTGAGCGATTAGCCTTTTGTAGTATTCACACATCAAATTTTCATAGATGATCGATGATTTTTCTTTATGTGCTAAACTCCGGTACATATCTAAATTGATGCTACGAGCTTTTTTGTACCGTTTTTTATCGATATAATACAGTGTTAAATTCATCAAAAAAGAAAATAAATATTCTTCCGTAAAAGAATCTGTCATTTGACGCATTCTTTTTTTGATTTTTAGATAATTATTGTCGATAAATGAGTCACTAAAGATATACGGGTATTTAGCAAGTATATCCAGTTCGAAACGCCCATAGTCTCTGATTTTCGTAAAGTATTCTTCGATCGTTCGACATTCATAACGTAAAAATTCAAGTTGTAGTTCTAATTTTTCACTCGTTTTCCAAAACATTTGTAAATTAAGTATTAGATAATACAGATCTGCTGTCTTTTTGAATTGTTTTCGATTATTGGCTATTTCTTTATAAGGATCAAAATCATCTTCTTGTATTTTATTTAATAGATAGCGACTTTTCTTTGCTTTTTTAGGCTCCTCCATCTGATTACGTAGCCACTCATATTCGGCTAAAGAAATATTTAACCGTTCTAAAAAAGCTCTCAACGTAAAAAAGGATATTTTTTTAACTGAATGGTTTTCAATCCCCACTAAAGATGTTTTTGAATAAATCCCTTTTGCTAACTGTGTTTGTGTCAACTTTCGATTGATTCGCAGTTGTTTGATCAATTCTCCATCATACATAATTTTTCGTTGTCAAAAGCTATAAATGAGTTACTTACACATTCATGCCTTAACTGATTTATACGGTCTGCTTGCTAAGATTTATGCAAAAAAGGGCATAATTTTCATTTTTACAATCTTTTTCGTTACCTCTTATTTAATGGATTGATCGTATCACTCACTTACGCATGTTTTTATTCATTTATAGATTAAACTTTGGACAAACTTTCCCTCCTTGTTCCTACTAATTTTTTTGTAATCATTCTGTGAAGGAACTATCCTCACGCTTTCTTTCGTTTTTTTCCTTTACACTTATTGAATTCAACTAGTATTTTTACATCAAATCTCTACTTCTATCCCAACTAATATTCCTTATTTCAATGTAAAAATTTGTTTCATTCACTAATTACATACGCTAAAAATAAAAAAATTTCGAATTATAGAAAAAAACTTCTAAAATGTTGATTCACCTCAACGTTTTAGAAGTTTTTTATAGCGCTCATTTTATTACATCAGTGTCTGACGGATAAAGGTTAGTGGTTGTTTTGTTCCCATTTTTAGAATAAACACTTGTTGATTCGTCACCTTTTTTCCGTTCAATTGCTTCGTTTCGCTCTGCTGCATTTTTGTAATTATATTTTTCGGGTTCAATGGTTTCAAAACCTTCAGGTACGTAGAAACGCAATAAATTTTCTTGATTCAATTTATCAGATAAACTTAATGCAGTTTTTACTTGTTCTTGCTCTTTGTCAATTTCTTTTTGAATCCCAGCTACTTTTGGATCAATAAGCTCTCTAGTAGAATTACTATAGACTTTTCCATCTAAAACGGTGTATTTAGGTGTAACAAAATTACCATTTCTAAAGGCTACCACTTGATCATGTTGTGGTGAAAGTAAATCTGTACCGAAATGGATGTAGTTTTTGTCATCAATTCCTACTAAATGAAGAAGTGTCGGTAAAACATCGATTTCTCCACCATATTCGTGATTGACTTCCCCTTTGGTATAGCCTGGAATATGAAACATCAATGGCACTCTTTGTAACTGAGCGTTGTCGTAAGCATTCCAAGTAGCAGGGTCCTTTCCTAAAGCAGTTGCTAGATCTTTATTATCCGTATTCGATATACCAAAATGGTCGCCATAAATCACAAATATTGAATTTTGATAAATCCCAGATTTTTTCAAATAGGTAAAGAATTGTTCCAATGATTGATCTAAATAATGAGCTGTGCGAACATAATCATCTACTGTGCTATTTCCTGTGTGCAAAGATGGAAAATCAAAATTTTTATCATCAGTATAATATGGTGTATGGTTCGTTACTGAAAGAAATTTTGTATAAAATGGTTGCTGTAAGTGTTCAAGGTACTGAACAGATTCTTTAAATAAGTCTTTATCTAGTATCCCATATCCTAGTGTTTCATCTGATTTTTTAAAATAAGAACGATCAAAGAAATTATCATAACCTAAATTTTTATAGACATGGTCACGATTCCAAAAACTAGCAACATTTCCATGAAAAACTGCACTCGTATACCCTTGTTGTTGTGCCAAAATAGCAGGAGCTGCTTGAAACACATTGTCTGAGCCAAGTTCAGTAAACAATGAACCCTGGGGCAAACCAAAAGTCCCTGTTTCTAACATATTTTCAGCATCACTTGTTTTTCCTTGACCAACCTCATGAAAGAAATTATCAAAACTGATCGTTGACTGATTTTGATAGATGCTATTCAAAAATGGCGTTACCTCTTGTCCATCTACTTTCATATTGATGAGAAATTGTTGAAAACTTTCTAAATGAAGCACAATAATATTTTTCCCTTTTGCAAGTCCAAAAGTTTCAGGATTAGGTTCTGCATAGTGTTTTTTTGTGTAATCTAATACTTCATCAATTCCGTTGCTACTTGCATGGGCACGCACACTACTCGTCATCCCTGTTTTAATGGCATCATAAATCGTGTACGCATCGATCCCTAGATATTTCACAATATAAGAACGGTAAAACGTACGTTGTAGCAATTGAGGGCGATTGGCTTCACTAAGAGCCAAATCCCCAGAAAAAATCAAGGCAGACAAACATGTTACTGCGATGGCTACTGGTTTTGATACAGCTGGACTTTTTACTGGTATCTTTTTCATGAACAACCAAATGAGCAACCCAATAAAAAACAAGATATCTAACCAATATAGGATATAGTGTGGTTTCATCAAAGAAAAAGAACTGCCCGATAACCCTTGAGAAACTTTTGAAAAACCTAAAACAGATTTGATCGTAATGAAATCTGTAAATTCTCGGTAAAAAATAATGTTTAAGTAGAGCAAAAGCGTATTTAAAAGATCAATGATCATAAGAAAAACCAACGCTGGCTTCATTTTTTTTATATAGAAAGCAAGTCCAAAAAACAACAATGTGGTTGCAATTGGATTGATCCACAAAATAAAATATTGGATGCTACCCTCTACGCCCAATGAAAAATCAACATAATAGGCAAAGATCGTTTTAAGCCAAAAGAAAAAGCTGGCCGTCAAAACAAGCAGCAAGCGATTTTGGCACAATTTTTTCAAATATGTCACAATTATCACACTCTCTCTTCGTTTTTGCCTATTTTGCTCTTAAAAAATGAAATTTTCCTGAAAAAAAAGTTATTTTAAGATTTTTTTAGAATTAGAGCAATCAAACAACATCATTTATGTAATAATCACATGTCTTGTTTTATTTTTTATAATAAAGTCAGTTAAACATTCACTTCATATGATGACTAAAATCTAGCCACGTAAAGCTCCATCTCTTTATTTAGCTTTGATTGTTATAGTAACTAAAAAAAGTGGTACTCTACCACTTTTCTACATCTAAACGAAGAAATTATATTCGTTTCCATACACAATTTGTGTTTAACAGATCAATAAGCCAAAGAATGTTGAAAATAATTATAGCTATTTTCGGATTCTCTGGCTTATTCACATCCATGGTTAGTATGTGTGTACTATGGGCTAGAGCTTTGATCACTCAACTGATTCGTTGAATCAAGCATGGTTTCTGCTTTTTTGAGTGAAGAAGAGTTCTGAGTCTGATCGACAGTTGATGAATCAGAATGTGCCTTGACCTCTTTATTCATTTTTATCCATTCTTTTAGACGGGTATCTACGACTTCGCTATTTACTTTATCAGAATAACTGGTTATTACTTTTCCTTTTTTTAGTCGCGCTAAGTTTTCCCCATCATTTGTTAAAAGTAAGACAGTTAGAGCCTTATCTTTGAATTGATATTGTCTAAGTGAAATCGCACTTAAAACGTCGTCAATATTGATAAACTGATTACTTTCCTTGTCTTTTGGTAAATAAATCGCTAATTCTCCTTTATCATAGTTGGGTACTAATTTGTAATCTTCCCACCAATAAGTAGAGAATTCTTTTTTGAATTTATCGATTGATTCTTTGCTTGCAATGGTTTTTTCTGAATCCAATTGAGTGATATAGGCTGTCATTTTTCCTGAAACTGCCGCAGATATCACAAGTATTAAGAAAAATCCAACTAACCAAAAGAGAAGAAAAGGCCGTTTTTTTCTCATACCTTCCTCCACTCCTATTCAATTTTGCCTATTCTATTATATACAAAAAATGAAGCTTGATGGCAAAAAAGTAAAAAAAGATATTAAATAACCTAATTTACTCACCATTTTGACAATGATAGGCTATCATCCGTAAGAAAAGTGATCCAAAAAACATTCAATAGCAAATAAAAAAGTTAAGGCTGTGACACCATCTAGTCTAAACTTCTAAAAATGAATAAACGGTATTCTAGAAGTAGCTCTTACGGAAATAAGCCGAATAATCCTAAAAATATGAGAAACTATTTTTGAATTATTCGGCTTATTTTTTTGGAGCTGAACACTTCTGTCACAACCCCAGCTTTTACTTTTCTATGTTACATGACAAGTTTATTTGTATCAGCCAACTTTTTAAACCAATGTCCAGACTTTTTAATCGTGCGTTTGCCATCCTGCGATAAATCAACTGAGATAAATCCATAACGGTTTTTGTAAGCATTTGTCCACGACCAGTTATCCATACAAGTCCACATATGATAACCTAGACAGTTTGAACCTTCTTCAATCGCTTGATGTACATATTTTAAATGTTCTTGGACAAATTCAATCCGATAGTCATCATGGATCATTCCATCTGCTTGAATAAAACGAGCCTCATTTTCGACACCCATCCCATTTTCTGAGATAAAACAGTCAATATTGTCATACTTATCTCGTACGTTGATTAAGATATCATAAATTCCTTTTTCATAAATCTCCCAACCACGATAAGGATTCATTTTACGATCTGGCATTTCATAATTATCAAAATAATCTTCTGGCATAGGCCCATTTTCTTGATTGATTGCCATTTCTTTGGCTTTTACTCTTCTAGGTTGATAATAATTGATCCCTAATAGATCAATCGTATTCTCTTTAATGATCGTCAAGTCGCCTTCTTCAATCGTTGGCATCATCCCTAACTCTTTTCACGATAGCAATCAGTTCTTGTGGAAACTCCCCCTTCACAGCCGGATCTAAGAATGAACGGTTGAAAAACGCATCGGCAATCTCTGCCGCTTTTACATCTTCCGGATTCTTTTCATCTCTAGGATAACTTGGTGTTAGATTCAAAATAATCCCGATCTAACCACCTAGCTCCATTGAATGATAGGCTCTGATAGCTAATGCTGAAGCTAAAGCTTCATGATAGCCCACTTGAATCGCTTGTTTCATATCTGATTCTTCTGGATAGTGCCAGCGATAAAGATAGCCCGCCTCAACTGGCACAATTGGTTCATTATGAGTGAACCATTTTTTTATTTTCTTTCCAAATAATTCGAAACAGATCTTTGCATAGCGTTCATACGCTTCGACCGTTTCCCGATTAAGCCATCCACCTTTTTCTTGAAGTGTCATTGGCATATCGAAGTGATACAAATTTACAAATGGCTCAATACCATTTTCAATCAATTCATCAAAATAGTCATGGTAAAATGCCACTGCTTGCTGATTGACTTCACCGAGGCCATCAGGAATCAGACGACTCCATTGAATAGAGGTCCGAAAACTATTATGTCCTGTCTGCTTCATTAATTGAACATCTTCTTTGTATTTAGTGTAAACTTGCGAAGTTTTTTCCTGTCCTACTTGATCAAAGAATTTTTTCGGCTCTTTGCTAAACCAATAATCGAAAATATTTTCTCCTTTTCCATCGCCAGAAATTCGGCCTTCTGTTTGTGGTCCACTTGCTGCTGATCCCCACCAAAAATTTGCAGGAAATTGATAGTTTGTCATACTCACACCTTCTTTTAAATATTTCAGTTTGTTTGTGTTCTTTTTAGTTATCCCTTCACCAATATAGCAAACGTTTTCTCAAGTTACAAGTCTATTTAGAAACCGTTTATTTCCATCTTATTTTGTTGGGTCACACGGTTTTCTTTAAACAACGAGTCTTCAATCACATAAATATAACTAAGAAAAGTTGACATCTACTAGGAAATGAGATTGAATAGAAGAGACGTACTTTACATTTGACAACATTCGTAATAGATGCATTGATTTCTAACATTCACTATTTGGTAGTCACTTACTACCTGTTAAACCTTACGAACCATAGTTGAAGTATCACTAAATCACAAGCATTCTCAGTTGCATAATAAGATGGAGGAAGTATTTTGAAGAAATTAGTCATTATGGTTATTTCAATTTTCAGCTGTTTCATTTTGTCAGGCTGTAGCCTATTCGGCAGCTCGGCTTAAGAAACAGGACGAACAACTGACTCGTATACTTTACAAGCGGAAAAAGCAGATATCACTAACAGTCAATATTCCTTGAAAGTTCGTAAGGATATGAATATGGTCAGTGGTCAAATCACATTTACCGATAACAAAATGGAATGGTTACGTACGTACGCTGGAGATGAAAAAAACACTTCCAGTAGAACCCAAGACAAAACAATCTTGACAGCTATCAAAATCACTACAAAAGCAGATACTTACACAATTTCTGGCAAAGAAAATGGCAAAGAAATTACTATTACCTTCAAGAAAATCGGAAACTATCGAATCGAAGACCAAGACGGAAACATTTATAGTTTATAAGAGGTTGTGAACAGCATGATCTGCTTCAAGAATTAAGAACAAACACACGAAAATAGCTTTTCATATTTTTGTGTGTTTGGACTTAATTCCGCAGAAGCAATGCTGAGAACACCGTGGATAAGAGGTTATGAAAAGACTACCCTACATCAAGCAATAAGACCGAATAAAGAAAAACAGCTTCTCCTCTTTTTTCTCTATTCTATGCTTAATTTTTTGTATTTTAAGAAAAATAGTTAATTTCTCTTAATTTCTTTGTTTCTTGTATTTCTTTTTGTTATATTGAGTAAGCAGCTTGAATTAAAGGAGAAAACAATGAATATATTAGAAGATCATGATTACTGTACATGTATAAACAGTAAAAATATCCATACTGAATTTAGCGACCAAGGCAGCTTAAACATTTGTGATCATTGTCATAAATTAGTAAAAGGTTCATTTAAATCATTTGAATCTTACATGAAAGAAAGTCAAAAAATGAATTCTTTAGTTACAAAATAGTTCGATCACCTATTTTTATGTAGTAGTATTGGATAACTTGCAAAACATAACAGCCAAAGAAGATGGAAAAAGAGCAACTCCCATCTTCTTTGGCTTGTTTTAACGAAATATTTTCTGTTATACATCCCATTTCCTAATTGAGTAGGTACAAAGAATTGATGCTAACTATTTCTCTTTTAAATTCAACTTATAAAATAATCATACTATGCTAAAACAAAAAAGAGTGCTATTTTTATATCAAAAAAAAATTTGCTATTTATTCTTAAAATAGTGTAAGGATCATACGACTAAGAAAAAGAGGCTGGGAGAACACCCATGATGAGCATAGCCCACAGGAGTGTTCTCCCAGCCTCTCTTCAAAATAGAATGATTGAGTTATTTGTGATAGAAAACAGCCAGATACTTTCATCACAAATTCTCAGATGCAAATACTGGTGATGTTCCTTGAAAAAGTCAAACATTATATTTCATTGATTATGCGCCCAAGTAAAACTCTTGCCTTATTGACTATTCGTCAAATTCTGCATACTTTACTTGTTACCCTCAGGTGTATTTTATTGGATAAAAAAATGGATTGGACACATTGTCTCCAATCCATTGATGGCACAGTAAATAAAACGCATGTAATCCATCTATTTTCTCCTCAAAAAGCTAGATTTCTTCTTTAAGATTCGATACAATAAACGAAGTTAATGGTTTCCATTGACTATGGCAAACTTGACTGGTCACTGTGTATGACTTTTTCAAGTCCTCTATTTCTAGCTGCCACTAGAAATGGAGGTGCCTTTTTTATTTGGCTGTTTCTATCTGTCACTTATGATACTGATCGCTTATCTCATAGTCAAGAAAAACCTAAAAACTACAAAAAACTGTACTATTTTTCACCCAGATTTTTGTCTACTTTGTTTTTTCTTCCTTTTTCATCTCTAAAAAAGCACAATCAAGGGCTTGGGACAAACATCCATAAGTGACATACCTTCATGAGTGTTTGCCTCAGCCTCTTTTTTGGAAACGTTTCAACGGATCAAATCAATATCTGGTTCTTCCAGTAATTGTTGGACTTGCTTTCTTGTTGTCAAAGGAACATCCCCTTGGATCGCATGTGCTAGCCTTGCATTTCCCAGTGCAAATTCCACAGTTTTTGTCAATTACCATTTTTCCGCATACCCTAATAGAATTCCAGCCGCAAACGCATCTCCAGCACCAATTCGATCTAGGATAAATAAATCATAAAATGGTGTCTCAGCCACTTCATTTAAGGTAACAAGATAGCCTTTCAACCTTTTCTTTCCTTCATCGTTTATTCGTTTCGTTCCTGAAAACCAATCAATCTCATAATGTGCAAGAAAAGTTTGGATGTAACGGATCGGGTCATTGAATGCCAAATCATCGGAACTCCATTCCATTAATTCTGTCAAATCACGAATCGAACCAAATAAAATCGTACAATAAGGCAAAAGTTCTTCATAGCGTTGTTTCAACTTGCTTTTTTTATCTTTTTCCCGATTTAATGATGGACGGAAATTAAAATCAAAACAAACTTTTTTACCCTGTTCATGTGCTTTTTTTTGCAGGAGATAAGGCTGTTTGCGCACAGTATCAGACAAACTCAAACTAATTCCACAAATATGCACTAGATCAACATATTCAATAAACGCTTCTATCTCATAATCTGCTTCACTGGAAAGACCAAAAGAACTATGTTTCCTATTTTGATAGGTGACTTCAGTCGGACGGATACCATACCCCATTTCTGCAAAATAGGTTCCGATATGTTGTTCTTTTTGAATCACATATTCAGTTTGGACGCCTATACTTTTTAAATTTGCTAACGCTGCACTTCCTAAACGATTATCCGGTAATGCCGTTAACAAATAGCTTTGCATATCAAAGTGTGCCAAATTCCCAACAAGATTGACTCCTGTACCGGTATAAGCCATCCTTAACGTATGTTTTTGTTCCAACATCAAATGTTCTGGTGGTGTTAACCGTAGCATTACTTCACCAAATGCGCCAAATTTCATTTTCTCACCTTTTTTCATCTGATCCGATAACTTTTTTCATAATTTGAAGCAAAGTGTGTACATCTTCTGGTCTTGTGTTGCCAGTCTCAGAATCAATGATTGAACTGTAAACATGTGGGATGATTTTTTTTCACCTTCGCATCAACCGCAATCTGCAGAATTTCTTCAAAGTTTTCTAAATCAATGCCACCTGTTGGCTCTAAAGCAAAATCATACGTTGCACAAGCTTGAGCCACAATTTCGTACTCTTTTTTATGAGTCAAGCCTTTCATTGGAAAATACTTGATAGAACTGCCACCCATATCTTGTAACAAACGAATGGCCGTTTCGATTGATACGACACCAGCTGTTCCTTGTGAACTTGATGGACCAGTTGCAATATTTACATACCCTTCTCTTCCTGTTGGTGAAACCAACCCATTGATGACTGTGTCGTTTTGACCTAAAACCGCACGGGTTGCTCCTACCCCAGTAAATACTTGATTCACATGTTGAGGCTGTAAGACTTTTGCTAAACGTGTCACCATCTGACTTTGATTAGGATAACCTGCACCCAATCCTATGGATAACGCATTATTTGTGGCTTCTTGGTACTTTTTCATTGATTTGATAGCAGCTTCATCTGTATCATAGTTTTTAGAAAGAACACCTAAGAGAATATGTCCTTCAGCTACTTGATAACACTCGATGGCGTTTTCAACAGAATTTGCTAAAACATTCAAACAGACTTGATCATTTAAATAATTGGGAACTAACATCATTCTTTTCTCTCCTTTTCACTTATGCCATGATTTCTTTCAGGCGAATAATAATTTTCTTCATTTCCTCTTCATTGACAGAACGTATGTCAAATTCAATGATACCTTTATTTGCTTGATAATCCCGTGTATAAATTGCGGGACTTTTCTCTTTCAGTGCAGCGATCACCTCTTGGACTGGCTTATCTGTGATTTTTACACTTCCTCGATAAATCGCTCGTCCCGCAGGATCTTGCACAATTTTGGCTTCAAGATGTTCAATGCAATTCAACTCATCAATAAAAGGCATCAATCGTTTTTTCATTGACTCACCGTTTTCACTGCCACGATTCAAGTAATCTTCTACTGCTTGAGTAAAACCTAAAATATTCTCTTTGCCGATCTTCATCGAACGACCAATCCCCTTTGACTGTAGACGTACCCAAGAAACATAAGGATTTTTTCCAATCACCATGCCTGCGCTCGGACCTTCGATTGCCTTAGCACCTGAATAGATAACTAAGTCTGCACCTAACTGGGTGTATTTGAATAAGTCTTCTTCTGCTGCCGCATCCACAATCAATGGCAACTGGTATTTTTTGGCAACCATTACAGCTTCTTCAACTGTCAACATACTCTTTTGTACAGTGTGATAACTTTTTATATAGAGAATCGCCGCTGTATTGTCAGTGACACACATTTCAAGGTGTTCGGGTTTACACATATTTGCATAGCCTGCTTCAACTACCTGTCCGCCACCTTGTTGGATCATCAATTCTACAGGTGTTCCGTAATCTACGTTGTGTCCTTTTGGTAAAATAATTTCTTTTCGTTTGATACTATCTGAATAAGGATGATATACATGAGTGAGACTACCTTTTCCAATTACAGCCGCAACTGATTGAGCCATACCTGCCGAAGCACAAGCAACGATTTGAACATCCTCCACAGATAAAATTTGGGCTAAATGTGCCCCTGTCTTTTCGCTAAGATCCGCCATTTCAAAGAAATGTTCACCCCCAAAGCGTTGTGCTTCAAGCACAGATTCTGAGACCTTTGAGACACCTAAAATCGTCATTTTCCCTGAAGCATTAATCACTTCTTTTAAATTAAATTTATCATAACTCACACTCATAACTATTTCCTCCGATAATGGCATAAACTGGCTTGATTTGTTGCTGAATGACTTGTTGGTTCCCATTTGAATCAATGATCATTTTTTCTTGCTCCACAAACTCAAATATTGTAAAGTCCGCATCAAACCCTTCACGCACTTTTCCCTTTGTATCCAAGTGAAAATTTTTTGCCGGAACACTTGTCACTTTTTCTAAAATTTCAGCCCATGTGTAACCAATAAAGTGTAATTTTTCCATTGTCGTTGCCAAATCATATACCGGACCATTTTTACGATTTTTGATATAGATATCTGTACTGATGGAATCAGCTTTAATCCCTTGTAAGTAGGCTTTCGTTGCCACTTCAAAATTAAAGCTGTCCGTGCCATGTCCAATATCAAAAATCACGCCTTTAGCTAGAGCTTCGTTAACAAACGATTTGATTTGACAGGTTTGCTGATCAACGATACCGTTCTCTTTACCATTAAAACAATGAGTCAACACATCACCTTTTTCTAGTAAATGTAAAATATCATCTAAGCGAGGTGGGGCAGAGCCAATATGGACCATCAATGGCAACTGATGGTTTTCTTTTTGGATTTGCTTTGCTAATTCTAAAGGCGTCAATCCATTTTTTCCCACCACTGTTTTACTTATCCTAGCTTTGATGCCTACAATAAAATCTGGGAACTCATGCAATTTTTTCTTTACTAACTTTGCTTGTATTTTCGATAAGTCGGCTAATTCATCTTGTTCAACAATTCCCCATTTTGAGATATTCAATAAAGCATACACATTGGTTTTTGCTTGTTTTGCTCGTTCATAAAATTGATGGATATTTTCGGCTCCTGTCGTTCCGGCATCAATCACCGTTGTTACTCCTTTATTTATCCCAATTTGGTCAGGGTAATCATAGTACAAAGTCATTTCTTCATAACAATGTACATGATCATCGATCCAACCTGCAGAAAGATATTGCTCAGGTCGTAGTAAGAATTCTTTTTCTCCTTTTTCTTGGATCGTTGTGGCGATTTTTTGGATCTTCCCATCTTTGATACCAATGTCTATCGTTTCTCCAGCTAAAGTACGAGCCTTTCTAATGACTAAATCAAACATCGTAAACGCCTACTTTTCTTTAAATTTAAATTTTGACCATGGATGGATAAAAGAAAGCAAGATGTGTTCTTCAGGGTCAATCGATCCGACTTTATTTTTTCTTGCATCTCGATGTGGTACTAAAACGATTTGCAGTTCATTTTTGTACTTCCCAAAAGTATCATTTCCTATAACCACATCGCCAATTTGAAATTCGCTTTCATTATCATGTGCTTCATTTCTTTGATTCTTATATTTCTTACGAACTTCAGTTGAACGAATGACTTGTTCTGTAATATCCCCACGACGAACATGCTGTTCGCCTAAAACAATCTGTTTTTCGCCATTCGTTGTCTTTGTCTCAAAATCAATAGTGAAGGTTGTCTGGTGGTAGCGATCTAATTCGCCTAATAGCTGTAATTCTTTCTCAGAAGCATAGGCATTACCGATAATGACATCATCAATTAGATTCGTCGCAAATAAATGCTTTGCTGCGACATGGATCGGTAAATGACGATGCATTTCTAACGTAGGAAGGCCATCATTAACATCCCATGGGGCCAGTCGAGCCTGCTTGGGAGGAAACAAAAGCTGCTGTACGGATCCCATATTTTTTGAAACGCAGACTACAAGCTTCAAAAAATTTATAAGGAAGCCCTGTTCCTTCTTGTGGATAAAAATTATGACAGCCATATAAAAAAGGCTCATTTGCTTGGTGAGATAAAATATTTTCTAAGTAGGCAACATCGTTACTCATATTTAATTCAATCTCTAATCGATAAGGATTGTAGGTGAGTAAGGCTTCTTTTTTCCCATCAAAGCCTAGGTCTAAGCGAATACCATCTGCGCCAGTTTCATGGAAAAAACCTAATTCATCATAGGAAATATTTAATGGTTCAAAAATATTCGGTGCAACATCTAAAATTGTTTCAAACCCTAAATTTTTAGCGAAATGAATCAATTTTTGAAATTTTTGTTGCACGATCACTGGTTCTTCTGTCACTTCCAACATACTCATAAAAATACGATTAAAGCCGTATTTATGTGCCAATTTCAAATATTCTCGGTCTTTTTCTGGATCACTGTGATCTGGGTAAAGAGAAATACCTAATGCACGTTTCATCTTTTCTATCCTCCATTTTACGTTTTCCTAAGCTTGTTCTTGAGCTTCACGAGCCAACTGTTGTTTCTCAAACACCTTGAAAAATAGATAATAAATACCCACAGTAATCAAGAAATTTGCGACAACTAAGACTCCTGCTGCCACACTCCAATTGGTACTCATCCAAGCGGCAATTGGTGCTGGCATCGCAAATGGTAAACGTGCAACCATCATAGGAACAATGCCACTTACTGTTAATACATAGGATAAGGTTGTTGTCACTAATGGAGCCAGGATGAAGGGAATACCTAAAACTGGGTTCATGACTACAGGAGCACCAAAAATCATCGGCTCATTAATATTGAACAGTCCTGGTAAAATCGATAATCTACTAAACTCTTCAAATATTTTGATTTAGAGAACATGAACAAAACAACAAGTGCAAGTGTTGTTCCAGCACCGCCGATCCAAACAAGCCATTGTAAAAACTGTTCAGTAAAAATATTTGGCATATCATGGGCACTCGTACCAGCGTTGAAAGCATCAATATTTTCAGCAATTGAAATATCCCAAAATGGACGAATGACCGGCCCCATAATTGCTGGACCATGGATACCAAGAACCCAGAAAAAGCAAATCAAGAAGACCGTCAATAATCCACCAAACAAGCTATTTCCTGCAAGTATACCTTTTAACGGCATTAATAATTCACTTAAAAAGCCATTAAGATCAAAACCAAACATGTGACGGATAACCCAGAAAAAAATCAAAATGACCGCTCCTGGAATCAATGAAACAAATGAATTGGTCACTTCCGGTGGCACCCCATCTGGCATCTTGATGGTGATTTTCTTTTCGATAAAGAAACGGTAAATCTCAACAGAAATAATTGCCGTGACAATCGCTCCAAATAATGATCCTGAACCTAAATTAGCAATGTTGATATAGCGTCCTGCACTGATTCCTTCCAAATCTTCTAATACACGTGTTGGTGGAGCTGCTACAATTAAAAAAGACATTCATTAAAGCTAAAATACCCGCCGTCAAAGAATCCACTTTATAACTTTTAGCTAATGAATAAGCAATACCAAATGTTGC
This sequence comes from Enterococcus lacertideformus, assembly GCA_015680865.1. Classification (GTDB taxonomy): domain Bacteria; phylum Bacillota; class Bacilli; order Lactobacillales; family Enterococcaceae; genus Enterococcus_B; species Enterococcus_B lacertideformus. The sequence goes on from JADAKE010000008.1 coordinate 48,961, forward strand.
ATATAATGCTAAAATCCCCACAGTATAACGAAAAGGAATATCCAAAATTTCACGATATGGTTCAATCATAGCTGCAACAGATTCGATGGGAATATTCAGTAAAATCGTAAAAAAAGAACCCAAAATCGTTAACGGCATCGTTGCAATAATTCCTTTTCTAATTGCTGTCATATGCCTTTGGGTACCAATACGGTTTGCCACTGGCATAATCCTTTGTTCAATCAAGCCTACAAACTTATCCATTTACGCCCCTACTTTTATAATATTATAATATTATAATATTTATACGAACAATAGTAACATAGTTCTTCTTTGTTGTAAACGCTTTTATTATTTTGGGATTTAGCATCTAAAGTTAAGTCTATAGAAAATAGAGGATTATTTTTCATAATTTCAAATTCATCTGAATCTATAGAAAAATTGCTATTACGATAATAACAGCCAGTTATAGAAAATATGAACAATTTATTTTCTATAACTGGCTGTTATTGATTGAAACAAAACGTTGTCCAAATAATCTTATGCTCTTATGTTTCGTAATCTATGTGATAAGGATGAAGATTCGTATCATAAAGAGCTTCAGAATATTCGATGACCATTCCTTGTTGACTTTTTGATTGACGAGTTCTTCTTATCCCAATTTCAGAAGTTGTTTTTAATATCTTCTGCTCTTCTTTTGTAAAGAATATAGCAGAAAAATCATCTGAAAAGGCATCAATGGCATAGCCTTTTTGTGTTAATAATCGATACAAGGACTCTTCATCGAATTCATTTCGTTTAAGCTCCATCAAATCACTTGGTAAGTAATGGGTGAAATAAATATAAGGCTGATCATTTAGGTAATATAATCGCTTAAAACATGTAACTGTCGAACCAAATAAAGCGAATAGCGGATTTTCTTTTTTTAATGTTCGTTTCTTTAATTCAAGTGTTTCTTTTCGAATTTCATGCTGTGAATTTTCTAAAATTTGTGTAAAACTTGCCGCTTTTGATAATCGATTGTAAGGGCGATTACTTAAAACAGTCGTTCCTCGTCCACTTTTCTTTTCAACATATTCGTCAACAGCTAATAATTCAATTGCCTTACGAACGGTTATCTTGCTAACTTGGAACATTTCTTCCAATTCATTTTCCGTAGGCAACATGGTACCAATCGGATATTTTCCTGAAAAAATATCCTCTTTGATCTTATCGGCCACTTCTAAGTATAGTACACGTGTTCTTTTCATAGCTTCACCTTTCTCTTTATTACTAGAATCATAGCATAGAAAAAATAAAAAAAGAATCTAAAAGCCAGTTTGAAATGATCATCTTATCCTTCATTCTGCTGATAAATCTGGCGAGATTCTATAAAAAAGCAGAGAAGCTAATCATTCTTCATTAGGAATCCAAACTATTACTTGAGAATCCATACAAAAAATTCGTAATCACCTAGCTGAAAAAGATTTAGTTATCAATTAGCATAATCTTCTTATCATTTATCAATTACCTGATTGTGAGATTTTTCTTATCTTCTACATTAACTAAAACAAAAAAGATTTTTCAATTGGCGTTAGTTCCTCTACCATGATTTTTTGATCATTCCAACAGATTCCGATCATTTCTGTTAGTATTTTAAGGAGGATAATATCTTTAGAAAACAAGAAAGGTGGCAAGCTATTCGTACCTAAATAAGGAAAAATACGATATAATCGTTTTAGCAATAAATCCTGATTTTCCGTGTATTTTTCTGGATATCTCAATTTTATTGAACGTAGCAATTCAGAATATGGCGGTAATTGTTCAGCTGTTTCTCCTAAAATAATGGTTTTTTCAATATCTTCTACCGTATATTCCAAATCAAGATAATGATCACTTAAAAAAAACACCTTTAATTGTTTTGTTTCCATATTTATTTTTTCAAATTCGTTTACAATAAATCGTATATTCTCTTTAGATAAAAAATTTTCTGGATTTTTTAATATTAGCCAGCTTTCTTTATCTAAGCGATTTATTTCAAATTTTAATAAACGACAATATTCATCTAACAAATGACTACTGTTCATCATTTCAAGTGGTGAGATATAATTATTTTCTTTATAGCTAATCAAAAGATGATTCTTTAATAATTGTTGATAATTCATTGGAAGAAAGTTAGGTAAAATATTGTCAGAAAAATGGGTAAAATCTTTTTGCATCCGTAACTCAATTTGAAGTAATTTATCAGTAATTTATCAGTTATCTCTTCAATAAATCGGTTCACTTCTACATCTGTTTTATACGTCTGCATCTTTTCATACATCAAACTACCTTTTGTGTAGCTACATTCGTTGAGAATACTTTCGCTATTTTCTATTATGTAGATAGAAAAATCGCTGGCTTTAACAGGTTCTCCATCTATAAATATATTGATACCATCTTCCCCATAAATATTTTCTTCTAATTCTGAAAGAGATTTTCCAGTTTTGAAACGTTTGAAACTTCTAAAAATTTTCCATCTTTTTTCCGGAAAAGCTCCCATAAAGAAATTTCGATCATGGATATCAAACTCAATATATTGACCATTTTCATATTCTAACTTCATTTCCATTAAATCACCACCAAACGATTATTTCCAACTAATTCTTCTTGCTGACTACGTACACCAACTAATAATTTCATATCCTCAAATTGTTTTTCACTAACGTATAACAATCTGATTTCTCCCGATTGTGGAATTGCCCGTTTTAATAGACCCTCATATTTTTTTCCAGCAGATCGATTCGGAACCGTTCGATAATAAACGGAATATTGTAGCATGACGAAACCATTAGCTAAAAGTTCTTTTCTAAATTTCCGATAAGCTTTTTGGTCTTTTTTCGTTTCTGTAGGTAAGTCAAACATACAGAAGATTCTCATTTGCTGATACCTCACTTTTTTTCCTCCTAAAAAATAGCATAATTGAATTAGGGTAATCATCTAGCTCATTATTGTAGAAAGTCTTCAAAATCAATCATATTAAGTAAATCAACTTGTTCCTTTTCCATTGCTTGCACAAAGCTATTTATGTACTTTTGCATTACTTGATCAACTGTACTTTTTTGATTCTTATAACGCATTGGTTGGTTCATAAAATCAATCAACTGAATTCTTGACTCATAACTTAAATATTCTCCTTTTCCTATCACTACCTGATGTATCCAAAAGTCCATTAGTGGTCGAAAAGGCTCCATCAAATCATCAACAAGATTAAACGAATTATATTCATTGCAATGAAATATTCCTAGCAATGGAATCAATCCCTGTCCTACAACCATTCGAGCAATTGCGGATCGAATAATCGCATAGCCAAAATTCATAGCAATATTTTCAATGCAATAATCATCACGAGTAAAATCTACTCCATATAATGAATGAAAATACAGCTTGGCTATATGTCCTTCACGATTCGTTTCATCACCTGGAACAATCTGTTGGTATAGTTTTTCCATCAATGCCACTCGTGTGTCATCAGCACCCTTTTCTTTGGCAAATAAAATCTGATTCTTGGTTTTTTGGCGAATAATCTGCTGCCACATTGCTTTTTTTACATCCTCTGACCAAGCAATTTGTTGTCTTCCTCGCTTAGCACTCCGATGATAGCTTCCGTAACTTAAATACATCCCTGTCGGCAAATACTTATCATCACATATCACTAATAAAATATTATGCTTACTTAATCGAGTCAATAACTTGGTGGTGATTGTTGTGTGATTCCCTTCTAATTATAATGATCGCTATATCAGACAAAGGGACGTACACAACACTTCCTTGTTTGCTAATCTCTAGATTATCTAATTTCAGTTTTATGTATTCGCTTTCTTTTATAAATAGCGTACGCCAAGTCATAGCTTTCCTCCTTGAAATTCCTCCTTAAAAAATAAAAAAACCCATTCACAAGGAATGGGAAATTCGGCATAATGCCTTATTTTTGTAGATTCTTAAAGATTCAGTAACGGTACAAGGCGTCCCTTGTATTTTTAGTTTACCAAAGCTTTCAGTCACTAGTCAAGAATATTTTTCGGCAACATGCGTTCTTTTTTAATACAGTACGTTTCTCCCAAAATTGTTGTGTTTACTTTATATATTTCGTAACCCTTTTTTGCAAACTTTTTCATACATTTCCCACCAGAAGTGGCATATTGATAGACTGGAATCCATTCTTTTTTTTCAAAATCTACTCGATCAAGCGGCTTTAAGTCTACATAACCTGGATTACTATAATTTCTCGCGCCAAACAATAATTCAACCTGTTCGCCAGTATCATTATTCACAACTTTAACTCGATCATTTCGATATAATGAAAAACAGAATTCAGAATGGGAAGCAATCTTTTCAGCTTGTTTCACTTCTTGATAACGCTCTTTAGTTATCCCATAGTGATTCTTTTTAAATTTTAAGTCTGAATATTTCAAACCCATAATTTCATATTCTTGTTTCTCATAATTATAGTAGACATCGGTTCGCCATGATTTCAATTGACGAAGAAGGACTTTTTTTCTTTTGCAATTTTTATTAGTAATATCCAAATGAATGCCTATTTTTTCATCATAATATTTCAGCTGACGGATAATCGGTCCATTATTTTTCTTTGCATACTTCGTAATATAACCATATTCTTGTCGATACATTTCAAATGGGCTGACTGCAATTACCTTTACTTTCCTCCCATCAACAATTTCTTGCGTATTTGGATAAGTCTGAATAATTTCTTCCAATTTTTCAAATGTTTTAGGATCTATTTGCGCAATCAAAAATTTAGATTTATCTTTTTTATAGATTTTTTCAAACTTTTCATACCCTTCTTTAGTATAGATATCTTTTATTTTGTCTAACACATATTCTTCCGGCTGCTTATCTTTACTCAACATTGTCAAGCTAGCAGAATAAATAGTCGCATCACTGACTTTCCGATTCATTTTTTTATCCACTTGATAAGAAAATTTGATGAGCTTCTTACTATTATTCAATTGTTGCTTGAAATTTTCTTTAGGTAACTCATATAGTTCTTTTTCAAAAGCTTTATCTTCTAAAATTTCATTGTACTCAAATTCTAGCTTTTCTTCCGAAAATGTTTTCGGAATGAGCGTTTGCTTTTTCTTCCAAAGGGAAAGCAAGGGCGTAATTGCCACGATTGAGGCATCTAAAGCATGATGATGATGTGTGTCTCTTGTTTTATTTACATTCCAATGTTTTCTAAGGGTGGCAGTAAACTTGCCACGAACAACTGCGACTTGTGTTTCTTTATTTTTTGCACGTAAATATTGTTGAAGTTCATTTAACACCACACGAGAAGCATAGCGTGTATCGACTAAATTCCGAGCAATAAATCGTTTACGTGTCTCAATACTACTTAAATCCTCCATAAAGAGTAAATTTTTCTTCTTACTGTTACTCATGCGTTTATTCGCATTCACCATGGCTTTGAATGAATCAAATCCTTGTCCATTACCATTTAATAAAAAGCCATAAGGAGTTTGCTTATCTTTTTTGTCATTCATTTCTTTCATACACAGTACTTTATTTCAAATGAAACAGACTGTGGGATGATATGATCAATGTCAAATAAAGAACTATTGTCCATTAATTTGGAAGGATCAATATCTTGCCCAGAATATAAGCACTTACCTTCTTGCTGATACCAAAGACGAATTTTCGTTTTTAATTTGCGGTCCTTGATTAACGCATATTCGAGTTGGGCATCTGTAAAATTTCGCTTTCTTTGAAATTCCCTCAACGCTGCATCTTTTTCTTTTTGGTTTTCTCTTTGATACTTCTGTAATTCATTTTTAGCCTCTTTTTCATTATCGTCTCTAGGCATATCTACTACTATATACTGTACACCTTGATACTTTTTCATTAATTCATTGAATATTTTAATCGTTTCTCTAACGGATTTCCCTACTACCGGATTGTAAATTTCTTCACTAATTAAGCGAGTGTCTAATTCTTTCATTATTTAAATAATCTCGTTTATGCTGTTTGATCATTCCTCTTTCTGCCAGTAAAGTCATTTGTTCCTTAGATGTCACTAACATTTCAGGGAGTAATTCATTCATCGTCCGTAATGAAAAGCGATGCCATTTGTGATTTCCACTTATTGCAAACGAATATCTATTCTCTATAATTTGATCAATTATTTGGTCATTAAGTAGTGGATATTTGGTCACTAATTCTTTGGTTAATTGTCTGCGAATTTCTCCCTTTTCTGTATTGAGCGTCAATAATCGTCCTAGATCATCCAACAATTCAACTGGCCAATTTAAGATATCAATATTAACAGTTAAGAATTGTTTTCTAACTTTCCTGAATACATCCATCGTATGGAATTCAGGTTTTCCATTCTTATCCACACGGTAGCCAAAAATTTGGTCCTTTGGTGTTTTTGTTATTTTTGAAATCAACTGAATAAGTGAAACTTTTTTTCTGCTATTTTTACTTGTTCAATGATTTCTTCTTTTTGCTTAATGGTTAATTTCTGGTCTTCTGTCGTCTGGATCTTTAGATTATTCAAATCATTTACAAAATTGAACAATTGAGCAGTATATGAATTTCCAGCCGCTCGTTCTTCATTCGGATAAAATTTATCCTTTCCAATCAAAATCTCAAATAAATTATCTAACTTATCTCCATTTGTACGATAGATTCCATAATCCGTTCGATTTTTTTCTGTTCCAGGCCCTACATAATATTCCCTTTTTCGGGTAAGGATCGTACAGTATTTTTCAATAAATTCATCTGTTATTTCTGCATAAAAATTTCTTTGGGTAGCTAATATTCTCTTTGCTTCATTTAGATAAGCACTTGTGGGAAAGATATTCAATAAAAATTCCTTCTCATTTATCTGAACGTTGCCACGAACCTTGCCATTTTCTTTCAAACGCTCTAATTGTATTTCCCCGGGAGTTTTTTCAGTCAATTGACTTTTATTCTTTCCTAACGCTGCTTTATAATCAGAAGTGGCTCCCGTTTCCTCTTCTATATCGGTTAAATCATAACTGACCCCTCTACGTTTAACCAAATGATAAAGAGTACTTGCTAATTCAGCACGCGTTAATTTTTTATGTAGTCCAGCTACTCTAAGCTCATAAGGATTCGCACATGTTTCATGATTGAGAACGAATTGGTTCTTTTCCAGCAAATATTTTACATCCTTCAGTCGTGTTCTTCTTATCCGATTTAACCGACGACTTTGCCGATTATTTCTTCGTTCAACGTTTTTTTCTGCGGATGAAGCTGAAAATAAACGGACACCTGTCTCAAGTATTTCTCCATTATTTACATCCACTACTGACCATCCAACAGATGATACACCAATATCAAAACCAATCGTTACTTTTCTCATGATTTCCCTCCTCTTCACCTAATAGTTGTTTTTTTAGTACAACAAACCATCTCAGCGAGTCATTTCTTTCACAACTCAATTATAGCAAAACTTAATAAAATTACATATCACATTTTCGAATCATAACAATACATAAAAATTTACGCAGGAATATCGCCATTATATTTTTCATTACATAACAAAAAACCTTAGATTATTTGTTAAAAAAACAATTCTAAGGTTTCCTGAATCTTTAAGAGTACAAAACAAAAGAATAAAAATTAGTCATTCGGCAATTTCTATTCATTCGTCTTCGAATCAATCATAGCACATTCAATAGATGAGAACCACACATAACGATAGTTACATTATTTATAAACAATAAAATAAACGTCGTATATCTTATTCTAATCGTCTTTGTGTCAAAAATATTTTTAGGCATTACTATTTTCTTATCTGTTAAAATAACCATAAAAAACATTGAAGCATGTAGTAACACAGACCTCAATGTTTCATATTTTTTATCGTTTTCGTTTACTGCTAGTAGATAGAGGAATATCATGGTGTTTGTTAATGGTGCTTATAACTGGCATAATAAAAGCCTGATACGAAAATGGCGCCGCCTATAATATTGCCAATATAAACGGGAATGAAGTTCTTGAAAAACTCGATCTAAGTGGCTTGTCCTTCAAATATAGCTGCAGGGATCACGAAACAGTTTGCCACACTATGTTGAAAACCGATGGCAACAAAGATCATGACTGGGAACCAAATGGTCAACACTTTTCCAGCTGCGTCTTTTGCTCCGTAAGATAAACACAAGGCTAAACCGACGAACCAGTTACAACCGATTCCCGAACCAAGTGCTTGCCAAAAAGAAGCAGCAATCTTATGATCAGCAATTTGAATAACTTGATCTAAATAAACACCTGAATTTGTTAAGCCAACAAAATGACCAAAAAAATATGCGACAAAAACGGCACCGATCATATTGGCTAAAGTGATTACTAGCCAATTCTTAACCAACTGTGCAAACTTTATTTTTTTATCCATAAAAGCAATGGCAACAGCCATCATATTTCCAGTGATCAATTCTCCTCCACCAAGTAAAATCACGAGTAACCCAATTGGAAACACAGCTGCTCCAACTAAACTGGTTAAACTAGATAACGATGCTGGAATTGATGCTGAAACCCTGATATAAGCCAAATAGCCAAGAGAGATCATTGCTCCTCCGATAAAACCTAAAATCAGTTTCGCAAGTAGCGGTTTTTGTATTTTTTTTGAGCCAAGCTGAATACTAATCGCCATAATTTCTTCTGGTGTATACATTATTTCTTCCCTACTTTTCCCATGATTTTTTTGAATAATAAACAAGTACACTATTTCACATTTTTTCTCAATGATTATATCATTTTATTTTTCTAAACTGTATCATTATTAGAAAATAGCTCAAAAAAATTTATTAAAATCCATCTAAAAAACAATAAAAAAATTACTATTTTTATTATCTTACTTTTTATTTAACCTTTTCATCAGTCGTTTCTAAAGATGAGCGAACGAAATAGAAAAAACAAGCTTGACTTTAACCTGATCAGGCAAAATCGCGCTTGCTTTATTTTGATAAAAGAAGGTTCTGGCTTTTCTATTTTACTTTCTGACAAATCAAACATTCAAGTAATGTTAGTATTAGCTTACATCTCTGCAAAATAAAAATCACCGTCTATCAAAAATCAGCGGTTGCTTTCATTTTTGATAGACAGGTTACATATTCGATGTTTCTATTAAAACGTTCTTGTTTCAATATCAAAGGCCGCTTTCATTTCTTTCGTCGCATCCTTCATCGGAGTTATTTTTTCCAATTCACCTTGAACGACTAGTCGTGTTACAGCATTCATGTCTCCACAAGTAATCAGCGTCACGAGAGACTTTCCTTCTTGAATATTCAATAACTGCGTATCTGTTGGAGCAACTTTTTGTTTAAATGTGGCCTTATACGTATAAACATTATCTAAATCCACTAAATAGATCGTATCTCCTAACGATAAATTTTCTAGCGGAGTAAATAAAAGATGGGGATTATTAGCACGATGACTAGCCAATGCGTAGTTTCCTTTTCCCATTTGCTGATCGGGTGACAAGGTTCCTGCACCATATAATAAATTAGCATTATCTAACCCTTTAAAAACCGGTATGTTGATTGCAACTGAAGGTACAGCAATACTGCCGATAACAGGTAAATCTGCATGATTCATCTGCGCTTTTAAAACACTTTCCGTACTCATTGATTCCACTGCATCGAAATCAAAACTTGCCTCTTTTTCGTTATTCTTTTTTATATCATCTTTTGTAATATTAGCAATTGCATATTTATCTCCAGTATTTTTAACAATAAAATCCTTGATTTGTTCATTAAATATCAATGCTAAGCCGATCAATAATAATAGAAACAAGACAAGATTCGTTAACCATTTTTTTACTCGACTCTTCATTCGCTTTCCTCCATCTCTATAAAATTTTGATTTCTCTTTTAAAATTCCGAACATTTTTTCGTTGCCCTTTACTTGGTCTCCACTAAGTATTTCAACTTATTTTTTGAAGTTTTTCTTCGATTATTTCATCAAGATCAAGGTTTAAATCATCATCTTTCTCATTATAAAATTACCGTCAATTCCGCTCATCACTAAATTGATTTACATTAGCTAGCAATTGTCTAACTACCGATTTTTTTCTTCTATTTAACTATTGCTACTTATCATACCATGTTTATCAAAAAAAGAGCAATTTCCGTTAAATAAATCTAATAATCTCTCATCTATCATTTTTCGTATCTGGTTATATTGATTACTTTATTTTCACTTATTGATTGTTTCAAACCGTTGTTCTTTTTATAATTGCTCTTCTTGTAAGCTTAATTCCTTCACTCCTGTTATGGTCATCAATACAACTAAACTGATCAAATAAATGCTACTTAAAAAAAGGATGACTGCAGTTAGATTATAATGATCCATCAAAAAACCAATAATGATCGAAGAAAAACCACCCACTGCTCGTCCAAGATTCATAATAAAGTTATTTGCTGTAGCCCGAATTTCTGTTGGGTATAAGCTACTAATAATCGCACCATACCCTCCATACATTCCGTTGATAAAATAGCCAACAACCACTGCTGCTGCTACTAGGCTCCATTGACTACGAGCGAGCACTAGCAAAAAAAACAGATAAAGAAGAACATACTAAAAATAAGGTAAAAGCGGTTCGGGGACCTAATTTATCCATAATAATCCCAAACGTCAACATTCCTAAAGACATTCCTACAATCGTACTGACCATCCATAAAGAAGAGCCAGAAACCGACAACCCTAGCTGTTCTTGCATAATAGAAGGCAACCAGTTCATTAAACCGAAATAGCCAGCACACCGTTACCATGATACTCAAACCAATCGTCTGCCAAACAAGAAGCTTCGTTGCAAATAGGTTGCTCAATCTTGTCGTTTTTCCAGAAGCTTGGGTTGCTTGAAACACCTCAGGTTCTTTTAATCCTCGGCGAATAAATAAAACCATCAATACTGGCAAGACACCAATCACGTATAACATTTTCCAACCAAGCCAAGGAATAACAATGGCAGCTAAAATCGCAGCTAAAGCAGCTCCTACTTGTGCACCAATCCCCGCAACAGAAGAAGCTCTGCCAATTTGCTTTTTGGAAAATGTTTCAGAGATCAATGACATACAAGCGCCATATTCACCTCCAGCCCCAATTCCTGCAACAAACCGAAAAAGATAAACTAAATAGATATTTGAAGCAAAATACATCAATACTGAAGTAATGGAAAATAATAACACGGTTTGTGAAAAGATTTTTACACGGCCATATTTATCAGCCATCAATCCAAAAAAAATACCTCCAACGAGCATCCCCAAATTAGTGATCGTAGCAATCATTCCTGCTTGTGCCCCACTAATATGAAAAGTTGCGATCATTGAAGATAAAGAGAAAGCTAAAAACATGATATACATATTTTCTAATGCAATCCCTGCATATGTTGATAATAAAACCTTTCGTTGATACTTCGTCATTTCTTTACCCCTTTTCTACCCTAAATTGTTAAAAGCATATATAAAAATCAAGAAAATTTCAAGAACTTTCGTTTTCTTAGTATAAAATAACAAAAATATTTTTTTATGATGGAAAATGTTTTTTATATCTTTTTATTTTTAAAATTCCCCTGTTTAATCAATGCTCTTATCTAAAATAGAGCGTAACACTCTTTCACGCAATTCCACTGCATTAATATTATTCTTTTGTTCATATCCTTGTACAAGTAAATCGCAAAGATACAATTGTGAGATTTTACCTGCCAAAGAATCCCCATTCAAAAATTCTTCAATTGCTGTTTGTAAAACAAGATCCGCTGCCTGTCCAACCGGAGAATGGAGGTAATTTGTAATCGCTAAAATCTTTGCACCATTTTTTTTAGCGATCTCTACCGAATCATAGATATCCTTTGTTTTTCCAGATAATGAGAAAGCAATGACTACATCCTCTTCTTTCATCAAAGAAGCTACTTGTGCTTGAAAATGAGGATCTAAAACAGCTTTTGCTTGAACTCCTACTCGCAAAAACATACTTTCTAAGTCAAGACTTGTATTTCCACTAGAGCCCACTCCGAATATATAAAGGTTCTTCGCTTGACCGATGAGTTGGATCGCCTCATCTAGTTTTTCTTCATTTAGTAAACGTGCTGTAGAATAAAGTGCTTCAGTCAAATGATTGGCGATCTCATCATAATATTTCCCACTTGATGGTTGTTCTTTCTTTTGACTAAAATCTTCTTTCGCAATTTCAATCTTCAAATCATAAAAACCAGAAAACCCTAATTTTTGGCAAAAACGAATGATCGTCGCATCTCCAACTTTAGTTTTTTCTTTGATGTCACTCATCGTACTATAAATGATCGTCTTACCAGAGTTAAGAATAAGATCAGCCACTTTTTTTCAGATTTAGTTAGTAAAGGATAATGCTCTTTAATCAAGTAAATATAATTCATACAAACTCCTTCAAAGCCAATTGTTTCCTCCATTATACTCCAAAAAAATAAAAAAACTCCAAAATTATCCATTTTTTACTTTACATTGATGAAAGCGGATGCTATATTTAATTCGGAGTTATTATCCAAAAAATAACTTAAAAACGGAGTGTTTAGGAGAATGAACAAACAATTATTTTTAGAAGCAATTTCGGGTGGACTGATCGTCTCTTGTCAGGCATTACCTGGTGAACCATTTTACACAGAAGAAGGAGGTCTTATGCCCTATTTTGCTCTAGCTGCTGAGCGGGCTGGTGCAGTTGGTATCCGTGCAAATTCCGTTCGTGATATTTTAGAGATCAAAGAAAAAGTTTCCTTACCTATGATCGGAATAATCAAACGGGACTATCCGCCCGAAGCGCCATTTATCACAGCAACAATGCGTGAAGTCGATGAATTAGTTGCTACCGGCGTAGAAGTCATTGCACTGGATTGTACACTGCGTAAACGCCATGATGGTCTGCCTATTAACGCTTTTATTGCTCAGATCAAAGAAAAGTATCCCCAACAGCTATTGATGGCAGACATCTCTACCTTTGAAGAAGGGAAAAATGCTTACGAGGCTGGAGTCGATTTTGTTGGGACAACCTTAAGCGGCTATACCGATGAAAGCAAAGATCAAGACGGTCCAGCTATTGAATTGATCAAACAGCTTGTTCAAGCAGAAATTTGTGTCATCGCAGAAGGAAAAATCCATACACCAGAGCAAGCAAAAGTAATCAAGGCATTAGGTGTTGCCGATCGCTATCTTACCAGTTGCCGGATTACTCTTAGGACTTGGTGGTGCGCTGACAAATGAAAGCGCCATAAATGCTTATCCTATTTTAGCACAACCTTGGCTTCATACGATTTTGAGTATCATGAGTTATGCCGGTAACGCTATTTTTGCCAATTTAGCATTGATATTTGCGATTGGTATTGCTGTTGGACTGGCAAATGGTGATAAAGGAACTGCCGGTTTAGCTGGTGGTGTGTCTTATTTAGTTTATACAGCAACAATCAGTGGTTTTCTTGAATTATTTTCTGCCAAGGATGCAACACTTGACACTGGGGTAGTAGGCTCAATTGTTATTGGTGGGACTGTCGCATTTTTACACAATCGTTATCGAAAAATCGAATTACCGCAATTTTTAGGATTCTTTGGTGGCTAGCGTTTTATTCCAATTATCTCTAGCTTGGCTGCAATTATTATCGGCTCTTTCTTTTATATGATTTGGCCACCCATCCAAAATGGTCTAGTCGTTGCTGGAGAGCACATCGCACAAATGGGTAGCCTAGGAACATTTCTTTATGGATTCCTACTTCGTTTAACTGGTGCTGTTGGCCTGCATCACACGATCTATCCACTTTTCTGGTACACTTCCTTAGGTGGTACTGAGAGTGTAGCAAATGTCACAGTTTCCGGGGCACAAAATATTTTCTTTGCCAAATTAGCTGATCCGAATCATACAGGCTTATTCACTTATGGTACTCGGTTCTTTGCTGGAAGATTCGCCACAATGATGTTTGGCCTTCCCGCTGCCTGCTATGCAATGTATCGTGCAATCCCTAAAAAGAACCGCAAGAAAAATGGTGGTCTTTACTTTAGCGGCACATTGACTTCTTTTTTAACAGGAATCACTGAACCTGTAGAATATATGTTTTTATTCGTGGCTCCATGGCTGTACGTTATCCATGCGTTTTTAGACGGCCTATCTTTTTACTTTGCAGATATCCTGAATATTCGTGTCGGAAATTCTTTTTCAGGTGGTCTGATTGATTTCTTATTATTTGGTGTCCTTCAAGGAAATGATAAAACCAACTGGCTTAAATTGATTCCCTTTGGACTTGTTTGGGCAGTCATCTACTTTGTTGTTTTTACTTTCTTTATCAAAAAATTCAAGGTTGCTATACCTGGTATGACTGAAGAAATGGAGATAACCTCTGAAAACACCTTGAATAAAAATACCTCACTACACGACGAAGCTTTAACGATCATACAAGCGCTTGGTGGCGAAACAAATATCGAAACGGTCGAAGCTTGTGCCACTCGCTTGCGTGTCGCTGTTACTGATGGTCAAATCATTGATAAACAAACGATCCAACAACTAGGTGCTACTGCTGTTTTTGAAGTAAAAGGGGGTATCCAAGCAGTTTTTGGTGGCAAAGCTGATTTACTTAGTCAAGAAATCAATCAAATTTTGAAGAAAGATGATTAGGAGGATGCTACATGTTTCAACTGTTCAAAAAGAAAAACCAAGAAACAATTATTTCCCCATGCTCGGGAAAGGTCATTCCTGTTTCTGAAGTGAACGATCCTGTTTTTTCACAAAAATTATTAGGAGATGGTTTTGCTGTTATTCCTGAAGATCAAACGGTCTATTCCCCTTTAGCAGGTCGCGTGACGACTATTTTTCCAACAAAACACGCAATCAATATAAAAAGCGATTCAGGAATCGATTATTTGATTCATATTGGAATTGATACAGTCGAAATGCAAGGGAAGCCCTTCTCCATTCTTGTCAACGAAAATGATCGAATCACTGCTGATACACCACTTGCTAAAGTTGATTTCAATCAAATCATTCAAGCTGAGAAAGATCCTTCAGTGATCGTTGTTTTCACAGAATCAGAACAAGTTGACGAATTAATATTAAGCACTGGAATGAGAATTCATGGAGAGCCTTGTGGAACGATTGAAAGAATAAAATAGCCCATTATCAAGCAGAAAATATGGACAGCTGATCAATAGCCAATAGCCCTCATTAGATAGACTAAAGAATAAAGATCATTCTTAAACGAACAAGGTTGGCGTTGCTTTTTTTCCTTACCTATTCCTGTTTGATCCCCATCGTCTGACAATGAAACTTCGATTTGTTCGCACGTTTGATAAGCGAGATGATCAGTCGATTCATCTACACACTTTAACAAGTCTGGTAAAGTTTTTAATGTATCAAAAAAGGATGAATCTTTTAAATAGACTAAATGAAGTTTCCCATAATTGACCTTTGCATCGGGAAGTAGCGTTTCAAATCCACCAATTGAATTGGTCAAACCAATCAGTAATGTACTACTTTCAATTTGTTTTTCCTCATTGTCAATTTTCAATCGAAAAGCATAAGATCGTGTGCTCACCAACTGTTTGAGACCGGAAATAAAATAAGCAAACTTTCCATATTTCGTTTTCTTTTCTGAATCAACATCGTTGATTGATTCAGGAATAGATCCAATTGCTACCACATTCATAAAATACCGATCGTTGATTTTACCGATATCTAATGGTTGGGTCGAATCTATTGAAAGATGATTGATCGCTTCTTCCGGATCTAAAGGTATCCCTAAAGCACGTGCTAAGTCGTTGACTGTTCCTAATGGGATAAAACCAAAATTCGGACGATGCGCTTGTTCTGCGATCCCGTTGATCCCTTCATTGACCGTTCCATCTCCTCCCATGACAAATACGCTGTGGTAACCGTCCACTGTAGCCTTACGAGTAAAGTCTTTCGCATCTCCTGCTTTTTTCGTGTGAAGAACAACCACTTCATCGAACATTTTTCTAGTTTTTCATGCATTAGTTTTTCATACCCTTTTGCTTGCTCGCCTCCCGAACTAGGGTTTACAACCAACAACGCTTTTTTCATCATCTCTGTTCCTTTCTATCCATGATATTTAGTTTATTTTTTTACTATAGCATAAAAAAACTCAGAACAACTAGTTATAGACATTTTGAGCTATCCTCTGTAAAATGTTTACTTTTTTTATTAAATCTATACCTATTTGTTCTCATATCCAATATTTATAAAAGACAAGTAAAGAAGCCCTATCTGTTTATAGTATTGATAGAAAGAAATATTTGTGCTTTAGCAAACAAAAAAGCCAACTGATTATATAAATTTTTCTGTTAATCAATTATAAAAATTTTATTTTTCAAGTACAATTTGTCATTTTACTAAAAAAACCGTCCTGTTGATCCATTTTAAATTCTTAATATAAAGCTTTTTCTTCGTTTTATCGAGATAGTGTTTCAACGATAAAAATACTAGTCATTGCCTTTTAAGGAAGCTCTCACTGTTTTTGTAGATAAATCAATATTAAAATTACATTAAATTTTTCCTTACTTGCCAGTCATTACAAACCCCTTTTCGAAGTTCTTATTCAATAATATATAAATGAGCAAGGTAGGAATTGAAGCAACCCCACAAGCTAATAAAACGGCTGGTGTATTAGTCGTGGCACCATTTGGTCCATTCAACTGTGAAAGCACAGGCATAATCGGACGAATATTTTCTGATTTGCTAAATGTTAATCCAAATAGCAGATCATTCCATACAAAAGAGAATTGAAAAAGAAATAGTGCAGAGATCGGTGCTTTAGCCATAGGTAAATAAATTCTATAAAAAATTTGAAAATCGTTTGCACCATCTATTCGAGCAGCTTCACTTTGCTCATCACCTAATCCGCTGAAAAAATTCCGTAAAACAAACGTACAAAAGGGAATCGAGATAGCTACATAAAAGATTATTAAGCCCAATTGAGTATCATATAAACCAAACTTAGCAAACATGCGGTAGACAGGAATTAAATACATCTGTAAAGGAAAAATCGTTCCACTGTAAATGATCATGAACCAAAGAAACGGTTTTTTAATATCTAACTTCGTTAGACCATAAGCTGCTAAAGCAGATAAGAAAATAGCAAATAGGGCTGACAAAACGCCGTAAAGAAAACTATTTGTAAATCCTTGACCAATCGGTGCACGTTCCCTAATAAAATCAAGGGATTGGCTAATTGCAATACCTTTAGGAAAATCCCAGAAGTTTCCTTGATTGTATTCAGAACCCGATTTCATTGCATTCACCAAAGCAAAACTGAAGGGAAAAATCCAAAGAAACCCTAAAATACAAAGAAGAGCATTGAAAAGTTTTGTATTTGTTTTATTTAATTTTCCCATACTAGTTTTCCTCCTTAAAGGTCTTTTTCAAATAAAAAATAGAAATAAATAAAACAATTAGTGACAAAATAGTTTCTACAGCAGAGCCATAGCCGTAAGAGCCGTTGATAAAAGTTTCCTTGTACATTGTCACAGCTAATGTTTCTGAAGTTCGATAGGGTCCACCACCAGTCATTAACCAAATACCATCAAAGGTTTTGAAGCTATTGATGATAGCCATCAAAATAACAATAACTAACGTTGGTTTTAATAAAGGAAAAATAATTTCCTTGTATAATTTGAAGCCATGCGCACCGTCAATTCTGGCTGCTTCAATTGGTTCACTTGGAATATTATTTAACCCAACGATCAGTAAAATCAAATTCGTACCAATTCCTTGCCAAACACTTGCGCCAATCATTACGAATGTATTGACGTAAGGAATACCAAGCCAATACTCACTTGATTCTGTCAATCCAGCCGTTTCTAATAGCTTAGGCAAACCATAGTTAGATAATAGAGAAACCATAATCAAAGCTGAAATCGTTGGTGACACAGCATTTGGTAAATAAAACAGATTTTTAAAAATTGTGCCCCAACGACTATTAATAATCATCACAGCAAAAATCAAGGGAATCAACACAGGAATAATTAAGGCTGACACTACCCAAATGATTGTATTTAGAAACGATTGCGTAAAATAGCTATCTTGAAACAACCGCAGGTAATTGTCCAGACCAATGAATCGTATTTCAGAAAGCCCATTCCATTCTGTAAAGCTCAAGAAAATCGTAAAAAACGCTGATGTAATAAAAAATACTGTGACAAGTATCGTAGCTGGAAGGACATATAAATAGGGCGTAAGTTTCTTTAAAAGATCGCTTCTTTTCTTTTTCCTTTGACTCTTTTTTGCATCATTTTCCATCTTTATGCCTCCGTTAATGTTCAAGACAGAAGATAGTAACTCCCCAAGTGAAGAAAGTTACTATCCTAACTTACCGTTGCTTTTAAGAATTAGTTAGAACATTATTCAAATTGAAAACTCTTCTTTTTACTGTTTTTGTTCTTTTTCCCAAACTTTTTGAATGGTTGCCAGACTCTTATCCACTTGTTCTTTTGTTGGATTTGCAGCAATTTTCCAGTATTCATCAATGGATAAATTAACGACTGCTGGCGTAAACTGTTCATAATAACGTAATTTAAGTGTAGTTTTTGATTGATCAGCTGCACTTTCTGTGAACAGTTTACTGATTGGATCACTAAAGGAAACTTCATAAAATAATAACATAAAATCAAGTCCATCTTACTCACTTATAATCACATTACTTATGGAATGATTTCCGCCATACTGCTTGCTCGCTTATGTTTGAAGCTGGCGCAACGATTAATGAGGTTCAAAAGCGCTTAGGTCATAAAGACGTAAAAACAACCATGAACATTTATAGCCACGTTACACCACAACAAGCAGAAAACACCAGTCAGAAGTTGGTAAACTATTTAGGCTTCTGACAAATAGATAGCTTTTCGGATAACATTTATGGGATTGAAGGCAAATAAAAAGCCAAGAACGCTATAATATCAACGTTCTTAGCTTATAGATAGGAGTTATCCCACACTGCCTTCCATCTCATAACTGATCAATCGATTCAATTCAACCGCGTATTCCATTGGCAATTCTTTCGTGAATGGTTCGACGAAGCCCATGACGATCATTTCGGTGGCTTCGGATTCGGACAAGCCACGGCTCATGAGATAATACAGTTGTTCTTCTGAGATTTTTGAGACTTTTGCTTCATGTTCTAGGGATACTTGACTATTGTGGATCTCATTAAATGGAATGGTATCTGATTTTGACCATTCATCCATGATGATCGTGTCACATTCGATATGGGAAATGGAACCTGCGCTATTCTTAGCGAAGGTCACTTGCCCACGATAATTGACTTCTCCGCCGTCTTTAGAGATTGATTTTGAGACGATGGAGCTTGAAGTATTTGGTGCATTATGGATAATTTTTGCCCCTGTGTCTTGGATTTGGTTGGCTCCGGCAAAGCAATTGATAGCATGGTGCCGCGAGCGCCCTTGCCATCAAGATAAACGCTTGGATATTTCATAGTTGTTTTTGCGCCAAGATTGCCATCGATCCATTCAACTGTTGCTCCTTCGTAGGCTTTTGCACGTTTTGTGACTAAGTTGTACACGTTATCTGACCAGTTTTGAATAGTTGTATAACGGCAATACGCATCTTTTCTGGTAAAGATTTCTACGATCGCTGCATGCAAACTATTGCTTGAATAGGTTGGCGCGGTACAGCCTTCTACATAATGGATACTAGCACCTTCATCCACGATGATCAACGTCCGTTCAAACTGTCCGGTATTTTCAGCGTTGATGCGGAAATAGGTTTGTAAAGGTACATCGACTTTTACACCTTTTGGTACGTAAATAAAGGTACCGCCTGACCAAACAGCTGAGTTTAACGCGGCTAATTTGTTGTCCGTTGGTGGCACGAGTTTTGAAAAGTATTCTTTGAATAGCTCTGGATATTCTTTCAATGCAGAATCGGTATCCGTAAACACGATACCTAACTTTGCAAATTCATCTTTCATGTTGTGGTAAACAACTTCTGACTCATATTGGGCAGAGGCTCCTGCTAAGTAGGCACGTTCTGCTTCTGGGATGCCGATTTTTTCAAAGGTATCTTTGATTTTTTCTGGTACGTCTTCCCAGTCACGAGCTGGTTTATCACTTGGTTTTTGGTAATATTTAATAGTATTGAAGTCAATGTCTGATAAATCTGGCCCCCAACTTTGCATCGGCATTTTATTGAATGCTTCGAGGGATTTCAATCGGAACTCTAACATCCATTCTGGTTCGCCTTTTATTTTGGACATTTCACGAACGACTTCTTCGGTCAGTCCTTCTCCTGTACTGAAAACTGGTTCCACGTCATCGTGAAAACCAAATTTATATTCTTCTAATTCTGGTACGCCCATGTTTTCACTCCTCTTCCTGGTGCTGATGATGGAAGGTTGCATTCTCGCTTTCTTCCATTGCTTTTTCTAAGGCCTTCCAGCCTAAGGTGGCACACTTGATTCTTGCGGGAAATTTTGCTACTCCGCTTAACATCGCTGCATCACCTAATTGATCGATTTGTACCACTTCTTTGCCTTGGACGAGTTGCAAGAAATCCTCGATTAAAAGTTGGGCTTCTTCGACTGTTTTCCCAATCACTGTGTCGGTCATCATGGATGCGCTGGCTGTACTGATAGAACAGCCACTGCCATTAAAGGCAATATTTTTAATGATGTCATCTTTTACTTCGATTTGTAGTTCGATGACATCGCCACAAGTTGGGTTATTCAATTCAATTTTATTGGTTGATTCAGTCAATGTTCCCTGATGATGGGGATGTGAAGAATGATCAAGTATCACTTGGCGATAGAGATTATCTAGTTTAGAAAGCGCCATATTGGAAAAACTCCTTCGTTGCAAGAATTGCTTCGACTAAACGATCCGCATCTTGTTTGGTATTGTAAAAATAAAAACTTGCACGTACAGTCGACGAGATGTCTAAATACTTTAATAGTGGCTGTGCACAATGATGTCCTGCTCTGACAGCTACGCCTTCCATATCAAGCGCCGTAGCAACGTCATGGGGATGGAGACCATCTAAATTGAATGCCACTACTCCAGTACGATAGGCAGGATTTTGTGGAACATAAATGGTCAAACCTTCAATTGCTTGTAATTTAGGGAGAACATAAGCAACTAATTCTTCTTCATAACGGTGGACATTGTCTAACCCAATGACTTCTAAATAATCAATTGCCTGACCTAAGGCAATCGCCCCAGCTATATTTGGTGTTCCTGCTTCAAATTTCCAAGGCAGTTCTTTCCAAGTGCTATCATACAAGGTCACAAAATCGATCATTTCACCGCCAAACTCCACTGGATCCATCTGTTCTAGCCATTTTCGTTTACCGTATAGAACACCGATCCCTGTGGGTCCACACATTTTATGTCCACTAAAAGCAAAGAAATCGCAATTGAGTTCTTGCACATCGATTTTCATATGGGGAGCAGATTGCGCACCATCCACCACCAAAACGCCTCCTTGCGCATGCACCATTTCACCTAGTTCTTTGATTGGATTGATGACACCTAAGACATTGGAAACATGAGCAATCGCTAAAATTTTTGTTTTACTTGTAATCAAGTTTTTTGCTTGTTTCATATCTAAAAAACCATCAGTAGTCAAATTGATATATTTCAACTTTGCGCCGGTTTTTTTAGCTAATTGTTGCCAAGGGATCACATTTGAATGATGTTCCATATAGGATAAGATAATCTCATCTCCAGCCTGAATAAATCCTTCAACAAAACTTCGAGCTACCCAATTCAAGCTGGTTGTTGTGCCACGTGTAAAGAGCACTTCGGCTGTTTCTTGTGCATGAATAAAATTTCGAACCTTCTCCCTTGACTCTTCGTATTCAACGGTTGCTCGTTCAGCCAAGGTATGGACGCCACGATGCACATTGGCATTGTCCTGTTCGTAATATTTTTTTAACGCTTCAATGACTGCTTTAGGTTTTTGGGTCGTTGCTGCATTGTCTAAATACACAAGCGGTTCATCGTTTACTTGTTGAAAAAGAATTGGAAAATCTTTTCGTATCTTTTCTACAGAAATCATACATTCAACTTCCCTTCGATGACTTCCACTAATTCTTTTCGAACTTCTGCCACTGGAATGGCTGTCAATACAGAACCTAGGAACCCACGAATAACTAAACGTTCTGCTTCTTCTTTATGAAGACCACGGCTCATCAAATAATACATTTCTTCTGGATCGACACGACCAACACTTGCTGCATGCCCAGCAGTTACTTCATTTTCATCAATCAAGAGTATTGGATTTGCATCACCTCTTGCTTTATCCGAAAGCATCAATACACGACTTTCTTGTTGTGCATCTGCTCCTTTTGCTCCTTTAAGGATGTGACCGATACCGTTAAAAGTAAGGGTCCCTTTTTCTCGGATCACGCCATGTTGTAAGATATGCCCAATTGTATGTGGTGCTTTATTAGTCACACGAGTATCGATTCCTTGTGTTTGTTTCCCCGAACTGATGGCGACAATTTTTACTTGGGCGTGGGCTCCTTCGCCTACTAAATCAGAATCAAAGTCAGCGATCACATTGCCGTCATTCATGACACCAATAGCCCAATCAATCGAAGTATCACGTAAGATATGCCCCCGTCGATTGATGTACGAAGTTACATTTTCGCCTAATTGATCAACAGCTGAATATTTGACCTTTGATCCTGCTTTGGCAATCACTTCAACGATAATATTGCCAGAAGCTTTTTGCAGGCTTTCTTTTGTCGTCTGGAAACGTTCAAGATACGAGAATTCGCTATGTTCATCGGCAACAATCAAGATATGTTTAAAGAAATGTTGAGACAAATCTCCTGCTTGGATCAATAATGATTCGATCGGTTCATTGATCACCACATTTTTGGGTACATATAAAAATAACCCACTATTCATGAATGCTGTGTGTAGCGCTGTTAGTTGATCTTCCTCCATTTTTACTGCTTTTTGCATGTAGTACTCTTGCACTAAATCAGGATACTCTTGCATAGCTGTAAAAAGATCAGTAAAAATAACCCCTTTTTCCACTAATGACATGGGTAGCTGTTCAAAAACAGTCGTTGTACCTTCTTGCACTAAAATGGGATTATCCTTCATCGTATCAAAACTAGGTACATTTCCGGTTTCACTAAACTGCTCCGTCATTTCGTTGACATCAAAGAGATCCCAGCGATGGAATTTCACACGCTCAATCTGAGGAAGTGGTAATTGATTGGCTTTTTCTAAAGCGACTTGACGAAAGTTCGTCATCCATTGCGGTTCACCTTTACTTAAAGAAAAGTCTGTCACTGCGTCAAGTTGGTCAAGCCAGTTATTTTCTTTCATTTGCCACTCCTACTTATGCTTCTTCTTCTTTATAGTCGATTCCTAGTTCCTGACTGATACCAGCATATCCTTCTGCTTCAAGACGTTTCGCTAGGTCAGCATTTCCGGTCATAACCACACGGCCTTCCATCATGATATGAACAACGTCAGGTGTGATATAATTCAATAGCCGTTGATAGTGAGTGATGATCAATGCACCAAAATGATCACTGCGCATTTCATTCACCCCTTTTGCAACAACTTTCAAAGCATCAATATCTAAACCAGAGTCGATTTCATCTAAAATTGCAAATGTTGGTTCCAACATCAATAATTGTAAGATTTCATTGCGTTTCTTTTCGCCACCGGAAAAGCCTTCATTCAAATAGCGTTCGGCCATTTCTTCTGGCATGTTTAAAAGTGCCATCTTCTCATCTAATTTTTTTAAAAAAGATAAAACAGAGATTTTATCGTCTTCTTCTCGCTTGGCGTTGATGGCTGCACGCATAAATTCAGCATTGGTGATTCCTGGAATTTCACTTGGATATTGCATTGCTAAAAATAAACCTAAACGTGCACGCTCATCAACTTCTAAGTCTAAAATATTTTTTCCATCAAATAGAACCTCGCCTTGCGTTACCTCGTAGTTCGGGTTGCCCATGATCGCAGCAGATAGCGTGGATTTACCGGTTCCATTTGGCCCCATGATCGCATGGATCTCGCCCGTTCTCATTGTTAAGTTAACACCTTTAAGAATCTCTTTCTCCTCAATCGACACGTGTAGATTTTTAATTTCTAAGACAGACATGTACATTTCCTCCAAATTCTGTTTCGTTCTCACTCATTTTAGACTAATTGAGAATGGAGCGCAATGTTATAACCAGTTAAAATCAAAACTTTTCCATATATTACTATTAAATTATTGTTATCAAATAATAATATTTATAAATTACTTAGTTTTTTATATTTTATTCTATCATTTGTCCAATCATTTCTATTCGTTTGATGTGCGTCATACAATTTCCAATGATCAAACAAGTTTCTTTATAAAAAATGTTCTACATATAAGTAATCAAATTTAGAAAAGATCAAGCGTTTTTTACTTACCAGGATGAATTTTTATTATTAATATTTATTTTTTCATCTTTTTATATCAATCACTTTGACTTCTGTAATAAACTCAGTTTGTACCGATTATTTTTAATTAAGCTTTTTTAGCCACAGTCAATCATTTATTTTTTACTATCTATCGGATCGACTATTTTTTTAGCTTTATATCCTAAAAAATAAGATTTATGAGAAACACATATTTTGTAATAAAAGAGATTTTTTGTCTAGTGAAAGGAGCAATTTCCATGGTGAGCAGTAGTTTAATTTCTTTATTAGAAAAAAACGTTCTTCTTTAAGCAAAGTTGAAAATGAGGTATTGAATTACATCATTAACCATCTATCAATAATTCGGACAAAAACGATTGACGAGGTAGCCAACGAATTATTTGTTTCAACCGCCACGATCTCACGAACAGCCAAGCATTTAGGTTATCAAGGTTTCAAAGAATTAAAATATGCGATCAATCAAGCCCGATACGTGGAAAATCAGGAAGAAAATATTCCTCGTTTTCAACTGATTACCAACCGCATGATCTCAAATGTTACTGAAATCTTTCAACAACTAAGTGAAAGAAAAATAAAACAATTGATTGCTTTGATTGATCAATCCCATACAATTGAAGTTTTGGGTTTAGGTGGAAGCTTTCCTATCTGTACGGATTTTGCCCGTAAATTAACCTTTTTAGGGAAAAAAGCATTTGCTAGTTCAGATTGGGATGAGCAAAAAGCAGCAATAAATAATCTAAATCAAAAGGATCTGGCTATTTTTATTAGTTTTACAGGAGAAACAACGGGCATTCTTACTTATGCCCAGATTGCTTGTAAGCGAAAAATCCCAATAGTCAGTATCGTTTCAACGAATGGTAGTAGCTTAGAAAATTATCAACGGTTACCTTGTTTGCAAAAGGATCTTCTCTCTATCATTCGACTGTGGATTTGAATTCAAGATTTTCGATCATTTGTCTAGTTGAAACAGTATTAATGATGTATGTAGAGCAACAATGAAGAAACATTTTTTAATGAAACAAATTACATAATCGTGTAATTGTTACTAACACCATGGAAATCAATGTCATATAGAGCGTATCAATGAATGCTTGTTTCATCGTCTCCATATTGATTTGACTAAAGTTTAAATATGTTTCTGTAAAGCTTTTATCCATGATGGATCACCTCCACCCCAACACCTTGTTCTTTAATAAAGCGTTCTGCTTGATCCAATTCTTTTTCCTCTCCTGTCATCAAGGTTGTCAAAGAACCGAAAGACCCTTCTGCTGTTTGTTTGATTTTTCCATAGACAACATTGATATCCACGTTTGTCACTAAGCGTCCTTTGGGATTTTCTTTGATCAATTCAGCCAGTAATTCTGTTAAATCTGCTTCTGGTTCAATGTCTTGTTGCACGAAGCGTTTTGTCACTTCCTGTTGGGGATATTTAAAGACTGATAAGACATCGCCTTCTTCCACAACTTTCCCACGTTCCATTACAGCAACTTTGTTACATATTTTACGAATCACATTCATTTCATGGGTGATCAATACGATAGTTAAGTTCAATTTTTTATTGATAGTTAACAATAGCTCTAATACTTCTTCGGTTGTTTGTGGGTCTAACGCACTAGTTGCTTCATCACAAAGTAAGATTTCTGGTTCATTCGCTAAGGCACGTGCAATTCCGACTCTTTGCTTTTGCCCACCAGATAATTGGGAAGGATAAGCATTTCCTCTACCTTCTAAACCGACTAGACCTAACAGTTCTTCTGCGCGTTTTCTTCTTTTGGCTTTTGGGACACCAGCCAACTCTAGTGGTAGTTGAATGTTTTCCAAAACCGTTCGTGACCACAATAAATTGAAGTGCTGAAAAATCATTCCGATGTTTTTACGAAAACTTCGTAATTCTTTGTTTTTTAGTTTTGTAATGTCTTGGTTATTCACGAGGACTGTTCCACTTGTTGGTAGTTCTAATCCATTTAATAAACGGACAAGTGTACTCTTTCCTGCACCAGAATAGCCAACAATTCCGTAAATATCCCCTTTTTCAACGTTTAATGAAACATCATTAACAGCTTGAATAATTCCATTTTTTCCGCCAAATGTTTTCTCGACATTGGTTAATTGGATCAATGACATATCCCTCACATCTTTCTTTTTGTTTTTACTAGGAAACAAAAAAGCTTCCGCCCCTTTGATTTAGCAAAAGGACGAAAGCTCAAACTTCCGTGTTACCACCTTGATTTGTTGCTATTTTACAATAACAACCTCTACCAGTACTTGATTAACGATTCTCTCAAACCATCATTTTTTCGCATACCGTTGTGCTATAACGGGCACACCCGTAGCAAGTTTGCCTTGGCTCACTTACTCTGCTCTAAGACCATCTTCCATTTCATTTCCGTTACCCTTTTTCAGCAATCGGGGCTCTCTGCAAACGTCTGTGACATGTACTCTTCTTTTCAAAGCTTTTTTTATGATTGTTATGATTATAGCAGTTGGAAAATAGTGTGTCAACATTTTATCAGATGCTTCTTTTATTTTTCAAAGAGTTTCTTTCTTATAATTCCTCAAATTCTTCTGGTTTAACATCTTTAAAGCTTAAAAGCCAAGCATTCATTTCATCTTTGTCGTTTAACACATTGATCTCTTTATCGCTCTTTTCATTGATGGAAGAAATGGTTCCACTTAACGGGCTAGCAAATTCATTGACTGCTTTTTCTGCTTCAACCTCAATTAATGGTTCACCACTTTTAACTGTTTGTCCAACTTTTGGTAGATTAGCAAAAGTGATGTCCCCTAACTATTCTTGCGCTTCTTTGGTTAAGCCCACGCAATATTCTTTACCATTAAATAAGATCCAAAGATTCTCTTTTTTCTTCAAGTGTTTCCCAGCCATTTTATATCAATACTCCTTCATATGTTTTTTCATTAAAACCGATTGCGACGAGCTGTTTGCCTTTGACGATCAACGGACGTTTGATCAACATACCATCACTTGAAAGAATTTGACTAGCTTTAGGGATGGAAAAATCATTGACTTGATCTTTCAAGCCCAGTTCGCGATACTTGATGCCACTTGTATTGAACAAACGACGGATCGGTACTTCACTTTCATGTAGCCATTCTTCGATTGTTTCTGCCGTTGGTGGACTAGTGATCATATCAATTGCTTGATACGCAATGTGATGTGCTTCTAGCCAAGCTTTGGTTTTTTTGCAAGTTGAACATTTAGGATACCAGTAAAAGTGATACAACGGTGTTACCTCCTAGAAATTTTTGCAGGTGCTTCATTTTGATACCTCATGGATAAAATCAAGCCAATTCCAATCATATTTCCCAATACAGATGAGCCCCCTTGGCTGATAAAAGGAAGCGGTATTCCCGTTAGTGGTAACAGACCAATATTGGCTCCGATATTTTCAAACACGTGGAACAAAAGCATCATGATTAAGCCACTAGCAATATAAGCATAAAATTCATTATTCGTATCGAAGCAGACACGTATCATACGATAAATCAAAATAAAATACAAGAAAATGACGAATGCACCACCGATAAACCCAAAATTCTCACCAATAACAGTGAAAATCATATCAGATTCTCGAACTGGAACATAAATGTCACTTACATTGAACCCTTTACCAAACAGACCACCAGTCCCAATCGCCAGTAATCCTTGGGCTGGTTGATAACTCATTCCTGTAGTGTTATGGAAAGGATCAAGCCAAGAATCAATTCGGGCAAATTGATAGGATTTAAACCCGATTTTATAAAGTAAATCTCTTCCACCTTCAGTTGTAACTAAAAAAATTGTGCCGGCACCCACAATAACAGCTAAAGAAATCACAGGGACAATAATACGCCAAGAAATCCCAGACATCAAGAACACGCCACCAAAAATGGCTAAAAAGACTAGCATTGTTCCAAAGTCATCTTGTGCCATGATCAACCCTAACACCGGCAGAGTCACAAGCAACATTTTGGCGATCAACCAAAAATCAGATCTTATGGTTCGTTCTTTTAACTGAGTATTATGTTTTGTGACAATCAACGCTAGCATCAAGATATATGCGATCTTCATTAATTCAGCTGGCTGAAAGGTAAAGGCACCAAAACTAAACCAGTTTTTTGAGCCGGTCGATGCAGCAAGGTTCCGATCATAAAATTTCAATAAAAGACCCATGACGACTAAACCTAGGCCATAAAGATAAGGTGTCAGTTTCCAGATCCATTTCGAATTTAAATGCATAATCACTATAATTGCACCTGAACCAACAACGTACCAAAGGGCTTGCATCCCGACACCTTTGATAACCGAAGGATTATTTGGGTCATGACTAAGTGCTACGTATAAAGAAAGCAAACCAATCAGACATAATAAGAAAACTGGTAATATCACACCATAATCAACTCGATTATCGCGATTATTATTAGAAGCTTTTATTTTTTTTTCCATGTTTCATCCCTTTTCTTAAAAACCATACTGTTTTATATTATAGCGGTCTCGTTCCATAATTGAAAGCCAAAACAAATACATTTGTGAAAACTTAAAATTATTATTACGTGGTGATTTTGCTTATTTATGACTATTTTTTATTGGCTTATTTTATCGCTGGTTTCTACGCACATAATATGAGAGAAAGAGAATTATTTATCTACCTTTTTTTCTGCTATTTTTTTATAAAGTTCATTGTATATTAAGATTTCTTTAGCGACTGACTGTAAATTTTCAGAAACTAAATTCGTTCGTTGAATCAGATAAAAATTCCGATGATAGTCTAAAGCTTTTGTTGGTACTCCATTAGGTACTGCACGTTTTGACAAGATCGAACAGCATATCCCTTCTTTTAAAAGAGCAGCAATCACCTCATTGCTTTTCACCAACAACTTTTTCCCATGAATATTCTTCTCTTCAAAATAACGTTGGGTGTAGTGAAAAACACCCGACGTTGATTCTCGAACGAACCAAAGCTCTCCATCAGGATCTCCAGCAATCACTAATTCATCATCCATCAAAGAAAACCGTTGGACACCCGACGTTTCTAACGGCTTTTCAATAAACCCAAAATCTGCCTCATGTTTAGCAACTTGATCTAACGCATTATGAGAATTAGCATAAGCAATGACAAAATTGATTTTGGGATATTTAGGAAGCAAATACTTCAGTAATTTTGGTAATAGATAAACGGCAAAAGTATGGGAAGCAACAATCCGACAAACTTCTTCTTCATTTTGTTCATCCAACAATTGCTGTTGGGTCTCTTGCCATTCTTCCATTAAAATCAAGGCTCGCTCGTAAAGTAAGTCGGCTTGTTTTGTGGGCTTCATCTCTTTTCGACCATTGCGTTCAAAGAGTGTGACACCGAGCTCTCTTTCCAATTGTTTTACTTGATTTGAAACAGCTGGTTGAGACAAAAACAGCAATTCGGCTGTTCGAGAAAAATTTCTTGTTTCATAGACTACCCGAAAAGTCGTTAATAATTTTAGCATGTGTTCACTTCCATAATTTTTTATTATAACAACTATAACAACTATTTGATTTAAATATAACACAAAATGCTTATAATAGTAAATGTAAAGCATAATACTTGAGATTGAAAGCTAATTGATCATTCAATCTTACGCACTACTCAGAAGCCATGAAACAAAAAACAAAATATATTGGTTAGGTAACGATAAGTAAAGGCGATCGATTTGTTTATTTCCCAATATTAACAATCATTCCTGTTTGTATAAATGTCTATCAACCTTTTTTAAATTACTTATCGTTACCTTCTGAGTATACGCCGTCGCTTATATGAATAAGTAAATGAAAAAGGAGAAAAAAATGAAGAATTTTTTGAAGATTATCCCGATTCCTATTTGTGGCTTGATATTGGGCTTAGCTTCATTAGGAAATTTGTTCAAAGAATATCATTTGATACATCTAGGAAATATAATTGGTGGAGCTAGCCTCATTTTGATATCCTTGATGTTTAGTAAATTATTTTTACTATTTGAACATACCAAAAAGATGCTACATGACCCGATCATTGCCTCCGTTTCGCCAACTTTTACGATGTCTCTGATGGTCATCTGCACCTACTTTGTTTCATTTTCACTGATTCTACCGATCGTACGTTTGATTTGGCTTTGTGCCGTCATTTTACAAATGATCCTTGTGTTTTATTTTACTTATCATCATGTGATCAAAGCGGACTTGTCCATTGAAGCGATTTATCCAAGCTGGTTTATTATTTATGTTGGCTTTGGAGTAATTACAGTAACTGCTGGTAATTTTTACCCAATCATTGGTCAAATTTTCTTTTGGCTTTCCCTTGCTTGCTACATTGTTTTATTACAGATCATCATCCATCGTGTTTTTTTTGTGAAAAATATGGCTCATCCAACGCTACCATTAATCACGATCGTCGCTGCACCGGGATCTCTTTGTTTGACTGGTTACTTGAAAAACTTTGCACATCCTTCACTTTATCTCGTGGCTCTCTTACTTGTAGTATCTCAAATTTTATACTTTATCGTTTTGTCCTTGCTTCCTCATTTATTGAAATTACATTTTTATCCAAGCTACGCCGCATTCACTTTCCCATTAGTGATTTCCGCAACAGCCCTATTCTATGCTGTTCATTACTTGGAAGCATTAAGCATAACAAACGAGCTTTTAAATGTACTGAAACTGATTGAATTAATGATTGCCACAGGCATGGTGCTCTATGTCCTTGCTCACTACATTCTCTACCTTTTAAGAGAACATGGCAAAACAAATCATTGGATCCCTAAAAAGATTTAATCACGCTATCATGCTTCTGTCTTTTTCAAGTTTGAAAAAGACAGAAGCATTTTTGCATTTTTATACTTTGTCAAAAAAACAGATCAGTGATACTATTATCAAGGAATTCTTAGTTCAAACAATTGACTTGAACTAGGAGAATGAAAGGAAATTTATAACATGAATTTAGAAATGCTCATCAAACAGATTAAAAATCAAGGCACCCGTAGAATTTTGCCTGGTTTACTACTTGCTTTTTTAATAGCAATAGTAAGTAAACTACTGGCACTCTTCTTGCCACAGCTTGGAGCGGCCACAATTGCTATTTTATTAGGGATTTTATTAGGTAATACCTTTTTTAAACAACCTTCCTTAGCCATCGGAACAAAATTTGCTGAAAGTAAATTGTTAGAATGCTCTGTTTTCTTACTAGGTGCCACCGTTACAGCTCAAACGATTGCCCAAATCGGATTTAAAGGGATTGCTTTTGTGTTATTGCAAATGAGTGTAACCATTTTAGGTGCTTATTGGATTGGTAAGAAACTGCGATTTAGCGATTCCTCATCACTGATGATGGCTGGCGGAAATGCAGTATGTGGTTCTTCTGCCATCGCCTCAATTGCTCCAGTCATACATGCTGAAGAGGAAGAAAAAGGGCAAATCATTACGCTCGTAAATTTATTAGGTACAATCATGATGCTCTCCTTGCCGTTTCTTGGCTTACATTTATATGGCGATAATTTGATTGAAAAAAGTGCTCTTTTAGGTGGAACACTTCAATCTGTTGGTCAAGTAGTAGCTGGAGCGAGCTTACTGGATGCCTCTGTGGTCCAATTTTCGATGTTATTCAAGATTTTAAGAATCATGATGCTCGTCGTTGTTGTTTATTTATTTGAAAAATTTATGCAAAAAAAGCATACTTCACATAATATAGGTTCTATTAAAGACACCAAAAAAAGAAAATTACCTTTACCATGGTATGTATTAGGCTTTTTAGTTTTCTGCCTTATCAATAGTTTGTTTACCCTCCCAACGTTTATCAGTGATGGTGCTCATTTTATTAGCAATTGGTTTGAAATTACTGCACTAGCTGCGATTGGCTTACGACTAGACTTTGCTAAATTCATGAAAGAAGGTCCTCGTTTCTTATCCTATGGCCTATCCGTTGGATTACTACAAACCATAGCAGCCGTATTATTTATTTGGTTCATCAGATTATAAAAAGCCACTTTGCTTACGCCCACGATCATAACTAAATAACAACCAACTTTAAGAATTTTTGCTAAGACGCTGATACAAACATCCATGAGGGGCATGCCCCTCATGGATGTTTGTCACGACTTCTTCTCATATGTTATAATCCACGACTTTGATTGAAGCAATCGTAAATAATCAACTGCTACCCCTTTTTTTCTTCTTTATTTTACCTTTGGCAATAACCTTCTAATTCTAACAGCTGTCGTTTGATAAAGAGTCCATTTTCCGTGTTTCCCATATAGCCTGTTAAATGACCATTTTGCCCGATTACACGATGACAGGGGATCACGATGGGCAAAGGATTCATACGATTGGCTTGACCAATCGCTCTTACTGCTTTGGGACTAGCAACGGTTTCAGCTATTTCTTTATACGTTCGTATTTTTCCATAAGGGATTTCCTGTAGTGCTTGCCAAACTTTTTGTTGAAAAATCGTCCCTTTTTGAATCGAGAGCGGAAGTAAAAATGATTCTCGTTGACCAATAAAATACTCATTCAATTGTTTCTTTGCTTCAAATAAAATGCTTTGATTTGCCTCTTTGTTTTCATTGATTGGGTGAAAACAAATTGACGTCAACCCTACTTTGTCCGCATCTAACCATAGCTCGCAAATTGGTGTATTGATTTTCATTTTATCGTCTAATCCTTTTCGACTTAGACTTGCCCTCCTTTATAGCTTTTCATTTTCATCTATCTTCTATGATTTTTACTAAAAAAGCAATCTAAAGTTTTATTAAATTCAATTTAGATGATAAACTAGAAATGAGGATTACTTAAGTAATAGCTAGATATATCCTCGTGATTTAAGCGTAAACGTTATAATGAATAACATTTACTCGAAAGGAATTGTATTATGAAAATATCGATTATTGTACCATGCTTTAATGAAGAAAAAACTGTGCCACTTTTCTTCGATGAAGTAGAAAAGTTCAAAGGGGACCATGAGTTTGAGTACTTATTTATCGATGATGGCTCATCAGATGGCACTTTACTAGCAATCAAGCAATTAGCTGAAAAATATGCTTATGTCAGATTTGTTTCTTTTTCACGTAACTTTGGAAAAGAAGCGGCTCTTTACGCAGGTCTTCAAGCTTCTACTGGTGAACTTATCACAGTGATGGATGTTGATCTACAAGATCCACCAGAGTTACTACCAAAAATGATCGAAAAAATCACTACGACAGATATTGATTGCGTGGGGACTCGTCGGTCTACTCGAGAAGGTGAACCGCCGATCCGCAGCTTTTTTGCTAAGAAATTTTATCAGCTTATCAATAAGATAAGCGAGACTGAGATGGTTGATGGTGCAAGAGATTACCGTTTAATGACTCGTCAGATGGTTGATGCCATTTTAGAGTTGACGGAATATAACCGTTTTTCAAAAGGCCTGTTTAGTTGGGTTGGTTTTAAAACAGAGTATATTTCCTTTGAAAATCGTGAGCGAGTAGCTGGTGAAACTTCTTGGTCTTTTTGGAAACTATTCAACTATTCCATTGATGGTATCGTCAATTTTTCAGATATACCCCTTACGATCGCTTCATTTGTTGGTGCGCTGTCTTGTATCGTATCAGGTATTGCTATTTTCTTTATTATTTTACGCGCCTTATTATTTGGCGATCCCACAGCTGGTTGGCCTTCTATGGTCTCCATCTTCTTATTTATCGGTGGGATCCAATTACTTTGTCTCGGGATCATCGGCAAATACATTGGAAAGATTTTCCTTGAGACCAAACAACGCCCTGTTTATATCGTTCGTGAAACGGAGAAAACAAAAGATTCGTCTTTGTGATAATCATCAAAATTGAGCAGTTTTACGAGGCTGGACAGAAGCGTTTATTCCCAAAGAAGTTACTTCTGCTCCTACCGTTTATACGTATTTAGAGTGTGAAACAAAAGTGTTCTTCGCTTTTGTCCCACACTCATTTTTTATGTATTCGTCGGCTACTTGCTATTTTATTCTTATCATTTTTCAATAGTGATACTCTTTTAATTTTATTTTTTATTTAATCTCTTCGTTAAAATAACTTTGTTATCTATCAAAATTCCATTTATTTATAAATAACAAAAATTATTAAATGTTATTTTTATTTTAAATAAACTAAAATAGAAGCAAACAAAGATTTTTTATTTTATGAAATAAGGAGGTACTCTTTTTATGATGGAAGACTTTTTAGATTTAGCTTATCAAAAACGGTTTCGTATCATAAAAATAATTTTTAATGCAAAAGGACACCAAATTCATCAAAAAAAATTGATTCAAAAACTTGATATTAGCTTACCGACTCTTACCCACAAGCTCACACTTATTCAAGAGGATCTAGTTACTTTCGCGTGTCAAGATCAGTTGGTGATTCATTTTGACTCTACAGAAAAAAACTACTTTCTTAAGTTAAAGACAGATTTTTCACTCGACCTTTTGCTTCTCTATTATTTAGAAGATTCACTTAAATTTCAATTGGTACAGGCGATGATGACAGATTCTCTATTAAGTGTCAACTCGATCAGCTCCACTTGGTTCACCACACCTTCTTCACTTCGTCGTGAAATCCATTCGTTGCGAAAGTTACTGCTGCCTTGGCAGCTTAAAATCAAAACAACGCATACAAAAATCCGTTTAGTCGGTGAAGAATCAGTGATTCGTTTATTTTATGCTTTTTTCTTTTTGCATTCCTATGGTGCTTATAAGTGGATCTTTCGCACAATCACTTATCGCGAAATCACTCGTCTATTACAACTCGTTCCAGATGAGATTTTAGAAAAAAATCCATAGAAAAAAATTTTTTACTTCATTACTACTTTGCTGTCTCTATTATTCGAATGAAAAAACAGCTTTACTTTGAAGAAAACTTTTTTACATTGCCACTTTATAAACCAGATAGCTATCAAGTTATCAAACAATCCCAAAATTTTGGCTATCAATTACAAAAACTTGTGCCTAATCTGGCTAAAAAAGCCAAACAAAAAAATATTCACGCACTATTTAGTAATATTTTAGCCTTAAATGATTTGGAGTAACGAGATTTTCCTGCGAGATTTTTCTTATTGAACACTGATTTGCAGGAAAAACATTTCCTGAAGTGCATTCTCGAGATACACGATTATTTTAGTTGTAACTTCAAAGGCAATAAAGGTGTCTTGTTAGCTAAGCTTTGCAGTATCCACTATCGAATCATTTTATATGGCAGTTTATTATTAGAAGAAGTCAACATGTGGACAAATCATCATACGAAGCTCTCCATACATAACCAAGAAAAACTTGACTTCGTCTTCCAACATCTAGAAACTTTCATTTTTAATGATCCGATATATGTATGGCTCTCTCGTTATAAGCCATTTTTGTATCGCCAGTATGCACAGTTGTTTGATCAACACTTACTATCTATTAAGCCGCCGCCTGTAGTAAACATTGGTCTTTATTCTAAGTTTTCCACTACTGGTTTAAAAAACTACTTGAATTCCATATTTTCTCAACACTTACAAATAAATTTTACAGACAGCAGCTCAAAACAAACAGACGTAGTCATTAGTGAAATCATTCTCTCTAAAGAAGTCTTAGAAAACTTAGGGATCGCTTGTAAAATCATCTACATCCAAATTCCTATATCTGAGATAGCTTATCAGGAACTAAAAAATACACTCACACACATAAGTAAAGAAAAAATGAGTATACATAACTAGAGACAAAATATGGTTAAATAAATGTAGACGATGACATAATAAAAATTGAAATGATAAACTACTATTTTTATAAAGAAAACAACACCTACTTTGCTCCATAAATTTCAACTAAGTTTCTCTTTTTATAACAAATAAAAAACGAGAAACGAAGGTTTTAAACCTAACTTTCGTTTCTCGATTTATTTTTCTACTTATTCTAAAGCTTCTAGGAAAGCATTTCTATTATAATTATTATGCGTGATTCGTTACTTTTCCGATAGGCTCATTTGCTTGAACATCACGGCTCGTATCAATAGCTAATTGTTTTACCTTATCACCATTTGTAAAGACAACGATCATATCTGATTTTTTCCCTGAAGTTTGAAGTGACTCAAGATCCACAAGAGCAATCAGTTGTCCACGTCCTACACGTTGTCCCTCTTCAATATATAGAGTAAACGGTTCTCCTTTAAGATCCACTGTATTGATTCCCATATGAAGTAACACTTCAATCCCTGAATCCGTTTGAATTCCTACCGCATGTTTCGTTGGGAAGATATTAACAATCGTGCCTGAGATTGGTGAAAAGACTTCCCCAGTTGTTGGTAAAATCGCATACCCATCCCCCATCATTTTTTCAGAAAAGACGTCATCTGACACTTCTGTAATGGAGATCAATCGACCATTTGCTACTGCAAAGACTTCTTGAGTCATCGGACCTTCTACAATTGTTTCGGTCTTTCTCGTCTTTCCACTTGACTGCTGTACAGATGAGATAGTATTGACTACACCTCCACCATGTAATTTTGCCATTTCATCCGCTACAAATTGTACTTCCGTGCCAACGATAACTTGGATATTCGTACCATCAATGACTTTTACTCCTGGAACTCCAGTCGCTTTGATTTTGCCTTGGTCAACCATGCCGGTATCTTTCACTTGTAAGCGAAGGCGAGTTGTACAATTGTCAATTGCTATAACATTATTTGCTCCACCTAATCCGGCATAGATTTGGTTTGCTAACGTAGCAAATTTATCGTCGCCAGTTGCGATATCTGGTGTCTCTTAACCTGTACCTTCTTCGCGTCCTGGTGTCATCAAATTAAATTTTTGAATCGCAAAGCGGAAGCCAAAGTAATAGATAGCTGCAAAAAACACGCCTTGCACGATCAACATCAATGGTTGATTAGCAACTGGATTTTTCAAAGATAAGAAGTAATCTACAAACCCGGCACTGAATGCAAATCCGGCTGTCCAATGGAAGAAAGCACTCACTGCTAATGACAAACCTGTAAACACTGCGTGAACCACATATAGTGGCCAGGCAACGAACATAAATGAAAATTCAAGTGGCTCAGTCACACCAGTGAAGAAAGAAGCAAATGCAGCAGCGACCATCAAGGAAGCAGTTACTTTTTTCTTTTCAGGTCGTGCACATTGATAAATAGCGAATGCACCAGCTGGTAGCCCAAACATCATAACAGGGAAGAAACCAGCTTGGTACATTCCTGTTTGTCCGATGATTGCGGTGCCATTGTCCAGCGCTTGTTGTCCAGCTAAGAAATTACCAATGTCGTTGATTCCTGCCACATCAAACCAAAAGACAGAGTTCAATGCGTGATGCAACCCTGTTGGGATCAATAGACGATTGAAAAATCCGTATAATCCAGCGCCAACAAAGCCTAAACCAGAAATCATTTTCCCAAATGAAACAAGTACGTCGTATACACTAGGCCAAATAAATAATAAAATAACAGAAATAACTAACATACCTAGAGCTGACATAATAATTGGTACTAGACGTTTTCCACTAAAGAAAGACAACGCCATTGGTAATTTTACATTGCTGAAACGATTATACATCGCTGCTGCTGTAAGACCTGCGATAATCCCAACAAATACGTTATTTCCCATACTGTTGAAGGCAGGGCTTACATCTGTTAAATCTTTTAATCCTAATAAACTTTGAACAGATGTTGGATCTAAAACAGTTTGTGGTACTAAATAAGCAACCAACCCAGCTAACGCAGCTAACGCAGCTGATCCATCTTTGTCCTTAGACATTCCTAATGCTAGACCGACAGCAAATAATAAGGCCAAATGATTTAAAATCGCAAGTCCTGAATTCATCAAGAATGTTGTAGCTGCATTACTGACCCACATACCGACAATCCAGTTTGCAATACCAACTAATAAAGAAGCAGCTGGTAGAACCGCAACCGGAAACATCAATGAGCGTCCCATACGTTGCATGTATGCTTTCATTTTTATTCCCCCTAGTTTTTCTTATATTCAATTGCCCCTCGCAAGCGTTCAATGTGTATGGCCAAATATCCTAATTCTTCACTTGTGATCGACATTTGATATTGTTTGATCAATAAAACACGGATTTCTTTTGCAATTTTATAGCTTTCCGGATACTTCCGTTTCACCATTTCCACGATTTCTGAATCTAGAACTGCATATTGTTGGGCATTCGTTCGTTGTAATAGTAAGCGTAAATGATTGGCCAAACGTGAATAATTCAGTGCCATCATTTCAGAATGTAAATCAATTACTAGTTCACGTTCGATCAACTGAATAACGTCTGATATGATTGTGACTTCCCGAATACTACGATGATTGCTTGTTTGACCACGTCGTGCACTGTGGATATGGATTGCGATATATCCAGCTTCATCATACGTATAAGGTACCTCTAGTTCTTTCGTCAAATACTCTACTGCCCATTGCGCAATACTAAACTCTTCACTGTACAAAACTTCAATCTCCCGCAATAGTTTGTTTCGAACAAAGATATCATTTTTCACATTTTCTGCTGCAAATGCAATATGATCAGACAGTCCAATCAACAAGTGTTCATTCAGTTTTTCCATTAAAACGGTTTCTGCATAATCAATAATATGTGCCGCTGCAAATAAAAAGCACTCATCAATTTGATTCAAAATCTTTTTGATTTTCATGCGCGCATTCCTTTTTGTGAATTTTCTGTTTTTCTGTGATTCGATTCATACTCTCTTGTTTGGCCTACAAAAAATAGGCATGAAAATCCCCTAAAAAAGTTTACAACTTTCTTTCCGAGACTTTCCATGCCTAGTATGATCTAGTCACATGAAACAAAAATATTGTTAACGATATCATTCTATCTACGCTCACCTACTTTGTCAATGTTTTTTTTTAATATTTCACCAAATTGCATTTATATTGATAAAAAAGGGTTTTTCATATGAAAAAAAATTAAAAACATGGAAAAATATATAACCAAAGTTATTTAAAGCTTATCTATTTCGTCAAATGGTTATTTTTTCTTATACTTGAAAGAACCAAGTTCATTATAAAATAGCATTTCTACATGTGAAAAATAAACAATAAAAGAGGAGTAAATCTTCTTTATCTGTGGACAGAATAGCTCTTATAAAAAAATGATAACGTCCTTACTTTGTATGACTAAGGCTATACATCACTTTCTATAAAAAATATACTTCTTTTTATTTTCCGATCATAAGCTACATAAAAAATTTTCTTAACAAAAAACGAAAAAAGTAAGTATTAAAGAACAAATAACCTGTCTCAACCATAAAACAGCTAATAATGCTTTTTATGCAAAAAAAGATGTTTAGCTGATAAAGAATTAATTAAGTTAGATTACTTCTTAAATAAAC
Organism: Enterococcus lacertideformus; assembly: GCA_015680865.1. Lineage (GTDB taxonomy): Bacteria > Bacillota > Bacilli > Lactobacillales > Enterococcaceae > Enterococcus_B > Enterococcus_B lacertideformus. The sequence goes on from JADAKE010000008.1 coordinate 88,689, forward strand.
AATCTCCAGGTAAACCCAAGATAAGGAGTGAATCTAGTAATAATGACCATAATTAAACAAACTTAAAGAAAAACCGGAGCCTAGTTTAATATGTGAATGATGGCTAAAATCGTTCTATAACCTTATTTTCATATACTAATAAGGAGTGGAAGAAAATTATAGATGTGGACGCTATTTTTTTGTTTTTTTATTACTAGAACTGAAAGAATACTGTGATGAAGTAGCACAGAAGGCAGATAAAAATCATATACGAGTAAGTATAAATGAGATTTATCCAACCAATCATGTGGTTACTTTGGGAGTAAATGAAGAAACAGATATCGTACCTGACATCACTTGCTGGGACTTTGAAGGATTTAAAAAAACAATTGATGATCAATACTTGTGTAGAAATAAATAAACTTGTTGGGGACAATCCAACTGTTCTTCCCTCAATATAGTGACAACTCTAGCCATTGTGATTATTGTATCCCCCTTCAACGGACTGAAAAAAACTAATTTATGTTTTAGTACAGAAATCAATTTTTCTATATAATAACTGGTACTTACATTGAAAGAATGAAAGTCGCCTGGGCTTTTTTTACTTAAATTTATATACTCTATAATAAAAAATCCACGCGTATATCATGAAACAATCATTCCCTACTACATTATCCATTAAAATCAAAAGTCAATTAAATGACAGGAGAAACTTCGGAAATGTTACTTTGTCTTTTTGCTTTTTTTTTTCTAGAACGATTTGTTTGATTTGCGTAATCAATTCTTGCCAATTATAGTTATGTGGCATTCGTTGCCACAAGATATGCGTACATTGAAGATTGCCTAAATGAAAGTCAGAGATGTAGACGTCCGTTTTAGAAGAAATAACTTTTTCGATGACTATTTTTCCAGACAATGAGTAGCGCAAATGTGCTGAGATAAATTCTTCGTATGCCTTTCCACAAGAGAAATCCAATGTGATATAAATGGCTTCTTCAATTTCTTCTAAAGGAAAGTTTTTGATTAATTCCATCATATAACAGATATACAGATCCGCTTTTTCCTCCTCATTCAGTAAAACTAAACGGTCAATTCTTGTAATTGTTTCGTTTACTTTCTGATCAAATAAAGGATACTCTTCTTTTAAAAATTGAAAATTACGGGCGTTCTTAAAACGGTGGTGGATGTCAGGCATCAATAATAATCGTTCATGAATAGGCTGGACACCTTTTAGTAAATCCTTAAGTAGACTAATCCAAAGTGGTAATATCTGCAATATCTTTAACCATCCTTAGGTAATAACGATCAAATAAAAACAAGGTCGGTTTTAACTCAGAAAAATCGACATATGACTTTTTACGAATGATTCGGTTGATGTATAAATAGACATATAATGCTGTTGCTTCACTTAATGCAACTGTATCTGAAATTTGATATTCAGCTTTCAATTTCCCTGCTAATTGTTGAATCAATGGAGCTGATAAATCAATATTGATTGGCATATCGTTTGAATTGAAATAAGCTTTTTTCTGAATACGAAGTGCATTAACAGAAAGAAACAAGGATAGCTTATAGCGTAAACTATCTCGTATCCTGATTTTAAAAAATTGTTCAATCCAAAATACTAGTTGATCACTTTTTGTTTTTTGTTGTTCAGTAAATGGGTGCCCAATCCCATTTAAATCGTGGATAATAGAATAGCCTACCGAACGGATCTTCCATTCATTTCCGACTATTTTATTCTTTTTAATAAGTAGCGGTTCTTTTGCTAATAATTGATTGATTCGTTTTTTATAGATGTATAAAGTAGAATTTGAAATGTAATGTTCTGTAGTAAATTTATTGATCGGTTTATTTGAAAACAGTAGGAAAATGAGTAGCTGATAAATCAGTGAGCTATCTAAATATTGTTGCCGTAACCTAAGAATATCCTCGTCGCTTACAAAAGTGTCTACTTGAATAACCCCTCTTTTAAAATTAAAAATGTTGTTTAAACATAATTTTTGTTGTAAATCTATTTTCAACTCATGAATTAATTTTCCTAATTTAAATTTAGATATGGCTGTTTTTTGAGATAAAAACGTGATTTCTACTTTTTCACCAAGTCTTGTTTGGATAAGTTCTAGAAGTTCTATTTTCATTCTTGAGTTTTCATCTAGCAACTGAACGATAGCCATTTCTTCCTTCCTTTCATTGACCGTTTCTAACGGCTGACTGAGTAGCTAGAAATGTTTTAATTACTCAGTTTTTTTTACTCTTGGATACCATTTTGGTCATTTACATCCATGGATCCATCAATTCTTTCTTACCATTTTGAAATAAAAACTTGAATATATAATTAGGATAGAGCGTTTTTTATTGAATAAACACCAAAAATTTATGTTTTTTTCTAATTTTTTCATTTTTAAAATCAAAAATAATAGTATTATGAAAGTTTATTTATTTATAAACGTAAATAAAAAGTAATATAATTGCTATAAAGAGTATTTTCTTCCATTCTTCCTTTATAAAATAAGTCATTTAATAAAATAAATAACATATCGTTTATTTATAGATAAAAGGATTATCTACACTTAATAAAAAAGCAGCGCTCCCCTGCATTAGATATTAGGGTATCGCTACTTAAATAAACGTTATTTTTTTGATTTTTATATTTCTGCCATGGAACAATATCACAGTCAATAAAAAAAAGCTGTCACAACAAAAATAAACCTTGATGACAGCTTTTATTTATAATGATTGCCAGCTGCAGGGATCGAACCTGTGACCTACGCGTTACGAGTGCGTTGCTCTACCAACTGAGCTAAGCTGGCGTTTCCATATAAATTATATACGTAATTGAAAAAATTGTAAAGCCAGAATTGTAAATTTCGATTTATTTCATGCATTTTTTCATAAAACATAGTATAATTATTATGAAAGGCAGGTTTTATGAAAATGGCAACGTTTGGAAAATTTGATACAACTATTGTACCATCGGAATTTGGGGAAAAATTTACGATCAATACACACGTGACATTTATGCTTCATGGAACACCGCAAACTGGAACAATTTCAAAACAACTGAAAAATTCTGCAGTTATAGAAATTGACAAGACAGATGAGAATGCCACTTTAATGACGCAAAGCAAAGGTGTAATTATCATCAATTACAAGGCATTGAAAAAAATTTAACACCGACCATCTCTGCGTTCTGGTATGGTTTTTTTGTAAAAACTTTTCTTCCTTTAAAGGAAGGATACTTGATAGATTTACTTTCTACATCATAAGAACTTATATCAATAGCAATTAATACAAACGCTCGTTTCTTATAGATATGCCACTCAAATAAGAAACAATAAACAATGGGCTCAAGTTCTTCTTTCCTCTTTTTGTTCCTTTCTTTAACTTATCCTATGTAATGATGCATGTTTATTTTCTTACCTCAATATTTTGTATCTATCTATTTTGTTATAGTATTTTAGTCACAAATAAAAACCCCCTTAGCAGAAATTAACTTCTACTAAAGGGGCTAATAATAATGATAGAGCTAGGTAAAAGTACCGATGTTCAATCTTTATTGAAAAAGTTATTTTTGAAAAAAACAGTTTATTGGTTGTGTATTTTCTCAATAAAAAAGGTTCTTCCTTTTCCTACCATTTTATTTCGTACCAAATAGACGGTCGCCTGCATCTCCTAGACCAGGAACAATATAGCCATGTTCATTTAATTTCTCATCTAATGATGCAGTATAAATGTCGATATCTGGGTGAGCTTCTTGTAAAGCTTTCACACCTTCTGGTGTTGCCACTAGACAAACAAATTTGATATTTGAGGCACCACGTTCTTTTAATGCGTCAATGGCCATGATAGCAGAACCACCGGTTGCTAGCATTGGATCAACAACGAATAACTGTCGTGCATCAATATCCTCTGGTAATTTTACAAAATATTCATGAGGTTCAAGGGTTGCTTCATCACGGTATAAACCGATACGCCCTACTTTAGCCGCAGGGATTAACTCTAAAATGCCATCAACCATACCAATACCTGCACGTAAAATAGGAATAATAGCTACTTTTTTCCCAGATAACGTTTTTTGTGTAGTTTCAGTAATTGGTGTTTCAATGATGATATCTTCTAATGGCATATCACGTGATACTTCGTATGCCATTAACATAGCAATCTCGTCGACAACCTCACGGAAAACTTTTGTTCCACAATCTTTATCTCGAATGATAGTTAATTTGTGTTGGATCAATGGATGGTCAATCACTTGAAATTTGCCCATTTTTCTGGTCTCCTTTGTTCTGTCGTTTCTTTTTAATTGTAAAACAAAAAGAAGTGATTGACTAGTCAAACCCATAACTTTTCACAAGAAAATGAAGCAAATAAAAAAGCAATGATAAAAAAACAGCAAAAAATAACAAAAACATTTTTTTAATTGGTTGTTTTTGTTATTTTTACTATTTTTCATTTATTAAAATATGTCAGTAGTCAGAAGCTTTACTCTTCTTTTAACCATTGCGTAGATAGAAGCATAGCCGCACGTGTTGCTTTTGTTTTATCCATAGAATTTACCATGACAAAATCATGAATAATTCCTTGAAAGCGTACTTGAGTAACTTCAACTCCAGCTTCTCTAAGCTTCCTTGCATAAGCTTCTCCTTCATCACGTAATACATCTGCTTCACCAGTTAAAATCATTGCTGGAGGTAGATCTTTCAGCTCTTCAATAGTAGCACGTAATGGTGAAGCAGTAATTTTTTCACGTTCCTTTTCATCTGTTGTATATTGATCCCAGAACCACTTCATGCCTTCTTTCGTTAAAAAATAATTTTCTTCAAATTGATTATAGGAATCCGTCTCAAAGTTAGCATCTGTCACCGGATAGTACAACAATTGTTTTTTTATCGACAATCCTTGACGTTGTTTAGTCAAAATTGTCATAACCGTAGCCATATTTCCACCGACTGAATCTCCTGCTACTGTTAAATTAGCTAGGTCCGGCTGTATTCTGGGAAAACCACGACCGAATTTGTTCGAACTGCTAATTCACGAATCAATTTATCATGTGTCTGTGCGCTACCAAATACCCAGCCAGCGCCATGAATATAGAAAATTACTGGCAATTTTTCCACATTTTCTGCCGGTCGGATAAAACGAACATTGAGTTTTCCCCAGTCATTGGTATCAATTGTTAAATCCTAGATATCTACTGGTAATTTTTCAATTGGCAAACTTTGGACTTTTTCGAGTAATGCTCGTCCTTCTTCTGGTGGTAATTCGTAAATTCGGGGATGAGGTGCATTTGCATCGCTAAACTCAATTGCTTCTTTTTCTAATGAAATTCGTTCAGTCATGATGATTCCTCCCTAAGTTAAAATAAAAGCCAAATTACACTTCATATACTAGTTAGCTGAAAAGAAAAAGTCAAAAATTTGATTTGTTCGCTTGCTCTCAATAGAAAGGATCAATGAAGCAAAAGACTTTTCTCTCTCAAAAAATAGCCTTTATTTAAAACCTAACTTCTTAAAACAAAGCGACTCACCTCCATAATATAAAGGTAAACCTACCTTTATAGTGGGACAAAAGTAAAGATTCCTTTTGTTTCACGCTCTCGGATAAACGCTTCTGCCCTAGCCTCAAGGTAGGCTTGCTCAACCAAGTTCTTATACGTTTATTTCTTAAATCTAACTCTTTATGACAAACTGAAACTTCTCAGCATGATGAAACAGTAACCTGCTAGTTACCAGAAACTGATCTTTCAAATTACCTGATCTAACCTCTTATTTTTTATACAAGGGATACTTCTCAGTCAATTCACGAACACTGATTTTTACTTCTTCTAGTTCAGCTTCATTACCTTTTGCTTGCAAAGCTTTCACAATGAGTTCTGCCACCTTCGTTGCATCATCTTCTTTAAAGCCTCTTGTGGTAATTGCTGGCGTCCCAATACGGATTCCACTTGTCTTAAATGGACTCAGCGTTTCAAAAGGAATAGAATTTTTATTCACAGTGATGTGTACACTGTCTAAAATACTTTCGGCTTCTTTTCCATTTAATTCCAAACCACGTACGTCAACCAAAACCAAATGATTATCGGTTGCTCCAGAAATGACTCTTGTTCCAATTGATTGATTAAAAACTTTTGTCATTGCTTTCGCATTTATAATGATCTGTTCACTGTATTTTTTAAAATCAGGTGTCAAGGCTTCTTTAAATGCAGCAGCTTTACCAGCTATCACATGTTCTAACGGCCCACCTTGAATTCCAGGAAAGACTGCACTATTGATTTTTTTTGCTAACTCTTCATCATTGGTTAAAATCATTCCACCACGAGGTCCACGTAGCGTTTTATGCGTAGTCGTCGTCGTGATGTCTGCATAAGGAATCGGACTTGGATGAAGGCCAGCTGCGACTAAACCAGCTATGTGTGCCATATCTACCATTAATTTTGCGCCAACTTCATCGGCAATTTCTCTAAATTTATCAAACTCGATTGTTCTGCCATAGGCACTTGCTCCAGCAACAATCAGTTTGGGCTGATGTTTTCTGGCTAAAATACGTACTACATTATAATCAATGACTTCTGTTGTTGGATCAACACCATAAGCTACAAAATGATACGTTTTCCCACTAAAGTTAACTGGGGAACCATGAGTTAGATGCCCACCAGCTGAAAGGTCCATTCCTAAAATTGTATCACCATGTTCTACAAGAGCAAGATACGCTGCTGTATTGGCTTGCGATCCGGAATGCGGTTGAACATTTACAAATTTTGCACCAAACAATTCTTTGGCACGATCAATTGCTAAATTTTCAACGATGTCAACAAATTCGCAGCCACCATAATAACGATGTCCAGGGTAGCCTTCTGCATATTTATTTGTCAAAATACTTCCTTGAGCCGCCATCACTGCTTCAGAAACAAAATTTTCAGAAGCGATAAGCTCCAGATTATTTTCTTGTCTTTCTTCCTCTTTTACGATTGCTCCCCATAAATCAGGGTCAAACGTTTTGTAGTCTACCACAAACAACAGCTCCTTTTTATTGTTTATCAAGAAATGATAATATAGTAACTTGCATCAGTTAAATACAGCTTCTTTAGTCATTTTTCATTCAAGCATTTATTTTGATGCAAAAGATCGATTTTTTACATGACACCTGTGATCGATAAAAAGTGATACTTGCTTGTCTCTTATCACTTGATAATAATCTCTCTCATCCGATACAGCATGATCTATAAGCAAAGTTTACTTTATTGCATTGTATCATAATAAAATATGGGTACAAGATGACGAGGTTTATTTTTCAAAATATTTTTGTCCCGCTGATTTTTTTAGACGGTTCATATAAGCATTGCCCAGTCCCACTTCCCGAAACACTTCAACAAAAATCAAATCAAGGTCCAGCGTTTTTTCATCAAGTCCACGTAATCCAGCAAACAACCCTTTTGTTGCTGCTTCGACAGAGTCATCAAAATACATGAACACAGCTGCCACATCAAAACGAACCGCTTCTGCAATCTTAGGACCCGCAATGACCCCTACTCGCAGTTGTTTATTCTTAGCCCACTTTATAGCTGCTTCCCAATCTTGTGTGTGCACCATCATAACTTTCGTATCAGGTGAATAATGTTTATATTTCATCCCTGGAGATTTAGGCGTCTCAGAACTTCGAACTATATGCTGATCCATTGCTACATTTTCCTTTATCACAGCTTCTAGCTGTTCTTTTGTTACAGCGCCAGGACGTAAGATCATCGGTGCTCGTTCGGAATCGCTTAGATCAAGCACGGTTGATTCTACACCAATCCGTGTGGCTCCATCATCAATGATTCCCGTAATTTTACCTTGTAAGTCATGATACACATGTTCTGCTGTTGTAGGACTAGGTTTTCCTGATGTATTTGCGCTTGGTCCAACAATTGGTACATGTGCTATTTTTATCACTTCGAGTGTTTTTTTGTTATCTGGCATACGAAAAGCAGCTGTGGATAACCCACCAGTCACAATAAGCGGTAAAGTATCTTTTTTTATCTCGAAAATGAGCGTAAGCGGACCCGGCCAAAAATTTTTGACAATTTTTTCTGTTAAAGGATGTAAGTTATCCACATATTTTTTGACTTGTTCAAATGACGAAACGTGCACAATCAAAGGATTATCTTGCGGACGCCCTTTAACTGAAAATACTTCTTTGACTGCTTCAGGTAAAAGTGCATTGGCTCCTAGTCCATAGACCGTTTCTGTTGGAAAAGCAACCAAATTACCGGATTTCAATGCCTGTGCTGCTTCATTTAATTGTCCTTCATGATAGTATTTTGTTTCCACAATTTATCCACACCCCTTTTTTTCAATATAATTGAATTATCCAACTTTCCCCTCTTTTTATTAACAGTTTGTTGATAACTCCTTTGTCAATAGTGGATAAGTCTGTTGATAAGTCTAAAAATCGTTTTTATCATTGTTAAATCAATGTTTTTTTATAATAAAAAAACATAAAATTTATTTTTCATCCACAATTAATCCATTACCGTTATCATACGTTCATTTCCGAATAAATCCTTTTTCACCATTACTTTTTTAGTCGGAAAAGCTTCTTGAAAAATCTGTTTAACGACTATTCCTTGATGATAACCGATCTCTAAAAAGATTTTACCAGAAGGCTTCAAAACTTCTTTGGATTCCTTTGCTATTTTTTTATAGATAGCTAATCCTTCATCTTCAGCAAACAGCGCTATTTTAGGTTCAAATATGCGGACACTTTCATCCATTAATACCCATTCATCTACACTAATATAAGGTGGATTTGAAATGATCACATCGAAATATTGATCCATCACCGGCTCTAATGTATCGCCATGATAAAAATGAATAGGCACTTGTTCTTTCATCGCGTTTTCTTTTGCCACAGACAACGCTTGGAAGGATAGATCGATAGCCGACATCCACCAATGTGCTCTTTCTGCTTTTAAGCTGATAGCGATAGCCCCTGTACCAGTTCCAATATCTACTACATTCAATTCTTTATCTGATGTTTCATTTAAACATAACTCCACTAATTCTTCTGTTTCTGGTCTTGGGATCAATGTATCTTCAGTAACTTTTAGTCGATGCCCATAAAAATCGGCGTACCCTAACAAGTATTGTGGTGGATGATTCTTTAAAAGTAAGTCCATATCATGTTCAATGATGTTTTCGTCTTCACTGGTGATCAACTCGTTCATATGCAACAACCAATCAATTTTTTTCCAACCTTTACGTTCCAGAAAAAGAAATTGGATACTGTACCCTTCTTTTTTCTGTGCTTCTAAAAAAGAAGAAGCCCGTGATAGGACTTCTAGGTAGGTTTTCTTACCCATTTTGCATTGCTTCCAATTTTGTTGTTTGATCGTACATAATCAATGCATCAACGATTTCATCTAGTTTACCAGCAAGAATTTGATCTAATTTTTGTATCGTTAAACCAATACGATGATATGTCACACGATTTTGAGGGAAATTATACGTACGAATACGCTCAGAACGATCCCCAGTTCCTACTGCAGATTTACGATTTGCATCGTATTCACTTTGGGCTTCTTGTTGGATTTTATCATAGACACGAGCACGTAAAATCTTCATGGCTTTCTCACGGTTTTTCAATTGTGAACGTTCATCTTGCATCGCCACAACGATCCCTGTAGGTAAATGGGTCAACCTTACAGCAGATGCTGTTTTATTGACGTGCTGTCCGCCAGCTCCCGAGGCATGATAAATATCGGTACGAATATCTTTGTCTTCGATTTCGATTTCGACTTCTTCTGCTTCTGGCATTACGACAACTGTTGCTGTAGATGTGTGGATACGTCCTTGTGATTCAGTAGATGGTACACGTTGCACACGATGGGCGCCACTTTCATATTTTAATTTTGAGTAGACATTGTCACCTGTGATCATCATAATGACTTCTTTATAGCCACCAATGCCAGTAATACTTGCTTCCATCACTTCCGTTTTCCAACCTTGTGATTCTGCATATTTTTGGTACATATTGAATAAGTCGCCAGCAAATAATGCTGCTTCATCACCGCCAGCTGCTCCACGTATTTCCATGATGATATTTTTATCATCATTTGGATCTTTTGGCAGAAGTAGGATTTTGATTTTCTCTTCTAATACTTCTTTTTCTTTTTTCAAATCAGACAATTCTTCTTTTGCCATTTCAGTCATTTCATCATCTAATTTTTCACCAAGTAATTCTTCTGTATCCTTGATGCCTTGCACTACTTCTTTATAACGACGGTAGACTTCTACCGTTTCACGTGTATTTGCTTCTTCTTTCGATAATTGCATAAAACGTTTGGTGTCTGAGATGACTTCTGGATCGCTTAACAGCTCACCAAGTTCTTCATAACGGTCTTCAATTGCTTGTAATTGATCGTACATGCTTACTCTCCTTCTTTAATTATCGATGGTTTAAAATAATGTTTGCGACAAACAGGATAATAGGCTTCATTTCCACCAATTTGTACTTGATCACCTTCATAGACTGGTTTTCCATCGATATAGTGTAAATTCATGATTGCTTTTTTATGACAGAACCAACAAATCGTTTTCATCTCTTCGATCTTGTCTGCATAAAGCAATAGGTATTTTGATCCTTCGAACAATTCATTTCTAAAATCATTCTTTAGACCAAACGCCATTACTGGAATGTTTAATTCATCAACAATCTTTGTAAACGCAATTACATGCTTTTTCTTTAAGAATTGCGCCTCATCAATCAATATACAATATGGCTTATGTTTCATTTTCAAAATGACTTCATACACATCAGTTTCTTCAAAAATCGGTGTAGCTTCTCGCTTTAAGCCAATTCGACTTGAAACAACCCCCACACCATCTCTTGTATCTATTCCACTTGTCATTAAAACAACTGGTTTATTCTGTTCTTCATAATTGTGCGCTACTTTTAAAATTTCGATTGTTTTACCACTATTCATTGCGCCATACTTAAAAAATAATTGTGCCATAGCTTTTTTCACCTTCCAGTTTGCTCCTATGGTATTATACTTGATTTTCAGCATTTTTTACAGTGAGAATTTTCACTTGAGTAAAATCATATTTTTGACTAAATATTTTTAAATAATTATTGCTTTTAGATTCTTCTGAAACGATGTGAGAAATTGCAAAACGAAAAATAAAAAAGTTAGATCTATCAACTATTACTTTTATGAACTTAGATACAACGGATCATAAACTCAGATATTCTTTCGGTCTCACTTGTTCTTTTGTATATTCCTGATACACTATTCAGTTTAGAAAAGCTATAGCAGATACTAACACCACCTAGCTAATTTTTTCATTGATTTTGCCAAAAAATATTGATTACCTTAAACCTCATAATAGATTTGACAGGCATAAATTCAAACACCAACTCAAACAGATCAAGTTTCCATTGATAAAAATTTATACTTTTTGTTATAAAAAAAATTATTTGTGAACCCAAGTGCTTCGATAGTTTTAACTATTATTGAAAAAGAAGTATAAATTCAAAAGAGAAGACGAGCATCATCGCTCTTATTTCTTGATTCGTTTTCAAAAGGTATATGTACTTACTCTTCTATTTTGTGCATATATAGATACACCAAACTATGTTATTTATCGTACAAAATAAGCAAAACACTAAAAATTTGTTCTTTATCTATAACCAATAATTAGCATATATTCTCTAAATTGTTTTTTTAATGATCGGCCTTTTTTCACATAGCAATAAGGATAAAGCCAATACTGATGAGTTCGGCACAGGTGTGATTTTCCTTCTTTCTTTTGATTTAAAATATTCCTAACTTTTATATTTTATGCTGTTTAGTTAATTTACAAAAGGTTACGTAGCTAGAAATCAGCGCTAAACTTCATATAAATGAAGTTTAGCGCTGATTAATAACAAAAATTATACTATAATCATATATTATCGAAAAAATAACACTCTATTATCTTATTTAATATGTTCTATTAATTTGGTTATATATATTTTTTTATATAACATTTCACCTTTTTTGATTATAGATTTATAATTTATTTAACATATTAAACCAATACAACTACAACCATTTTTTAGTATATTCATCTATTCGATTAGCAGTAGCGTGGATTATCTTTATCAGACAATTATTATGGAGGAAAACATTATGAAAAAAAATTAACATTATTAAGTTTATTAGTCGGAACTACCTTTAATATCTTTATGGAAACAAAGAATGTCGAAGCTGCTCCAATGAAAAATCTATCAGAACTACAAATCCGCTCGATCATAGGTACAGATGAGCGTATAATAGTGATGAATACAAAAGAAGCTCCCTACAATAGCATAACATTTATCGCTGTAGACGGTGCTGTGGGTAGTGGTGCTGTAATTGGAAAAAATACCGTTTTAACTGCTGCTCATGTTGTAAAAAACATTCGCAACAATCCAACTAAAGACAGTATTTATGTGGTCCCTGGAAGAGATGGCTCAAGTGTACCGTATAGCAAGTTTAAAATAAAAGCTGTCCATATTCCGCAAAGCTATATTGAAAAACCAAGTGTAGATACAGATATAGCAGTAATCACCGTTGACACATTAGATGGTAAGAGCATAGGGGACATTGTACCTATCTTACCTTATAAGCTGACCAATACCGTCGAAGTTGGAACAGATTTAGTCACTGCCGGTTATCCGGGTGATAAACCTTGGGGAACAATGTGGACAAGTAAAGGAAATTCCTTAGACCAAACTAAAACACGTATATACTATAATATGGATACTGCTGGCGGACAATCCGGTTCACCGATCTATAATTTAAATAATGAAATTATTGCCGTTCACACAACAGGAGCAGGAAACAAAAATTTTGGTACAAAATTAAACGATGAGTACTATCAATTTGTATCAGAAAATATTTCATAACGTATAAAATTAAGTTTGCTGTTAACAAAAAATGAGCTGTCACATTTAAAGTGTCTACTATACATAATAGATAAAAAAGAATAGCAGGAGCATTCTTCTTGAACACTTCTGCTATCTTTTTTTAAAGCTGAATCTCAGCTCATCTTTTATTTATAAAATCAGATGATCGTGATTTCATTTAATGGCCAATAACGGAAAACGACCTTCCCTTTAATCATGTCTTTATCGACTAACCCAAATATTCGACTATCTTTTGAGATTAAGCGATTGTCCCCAAGTACTAAATACTTGTCTTTTGGAACAACATACTCAAAATCACTCGTAAACTTTTGTGAGTTTTCTGCTTGTGCCTGAAAGGCCTCATTATAAGAATACTCATTATTTAGTTTATCCTTTGCAAATTCTTTTTTGAATTCATCTAAATAAGGTTCATTATACTTTTTACCATTGATCGTTAGCTGATCATTTTCCATTTTCACAGTATCACCGGGCATCCCAATGATCCGTTTTACGATCATCCGTTCCTCATCCCCAGGTTCTTTTGTCGTGATAATATCAAAGCGTTCGTATTTTGAAATTTTTGATGAAATCAATCGTTGTCCATCGTTCAATGTCGGATCCATTGAGTGCCCATTTACAGTAACTGGTGTAAATACGTAAACGCGCGCTAGCAAAATGGCGACGAATACTACAATCAAAACACCCCAGTTTTTTAAAAATTCTTTCACAACCTACCTCCCGCATTCTTTTTTCTTATTCTTCTATTTAATTTTTATTGTTCTTTCTCATTTTACCTTTTTTAGAAACTAAAAGAAAGAATAAGTGTGTTTCTTTAACAACGATCTTATTTCTTTTCACTTAAGGTAACAACCAAGAGACAGTTGCTTATTTGTATTTTTTTACTTTTTCATTTTTGCTTTACAATAGCTAAATATTCATTCTCTTCTTGCATGTTTTCTACGCTGGCTACGACTGTAAACCGTGGATTCGTCTTTCATTTGTGGTTGTGCTTTTTTAACAATCAGCTTCAAACGGTAAGGTTCGTGATATCTTAAACCATCTTTGACAAAATCTCCACCAATAATAAATAATCCCACTGGTACGATCGTGTCATTTGGCGAATCCACCGCAATCTTTCCGATAGGTGTTAAATCACCATAATTTTTTCCGATACTCAATGTATATTCTTTTTCTGAACTTCTTTTAACATAATAATAAGGATAGAGCGTATGACGATCGATCAAGTACCCGTCCATTCTTCCCAGATCGTTTACCTTTATTTCTCCACTTTCAATAAAATAGCGAACGTTTTCAGCTAATTTCAATTGGTAATCTTCAACATAAGACACATTGATTTCTTTTGTATTCACTGTATCGATTGTTAGATTAGACATTTGATTGCTCTCTTCTGCTTGAATATTAAATGCTTCATCTGGCAAATATTTAACAAATAATTGGGTAACATCTGCTTTTGTATTTTTGTCAAAGAAATAATAGAACACATTTAAAATGGTAAAATATACCAATACTAAAAAGACGATACCATATAAGAAAAACTGCAAATAATTTTGATTTTGCCAAAGCCCATAGATAATCCGTAACAAATAAAACGTTGGGATTACACTTAATATCGTATATCCCCGATTTAAATATTTAGGACTAATATCTAAATAGCATAAAAACTTATGCACACTATTAATAATATCTAATAAAAATGTCATTGCGCGTCACCTGCTTGCTGGTTATACATTTGTGTTCCGGCTGGATTTTGAGTTGGCGAGACATTTTTAGCTGCCGCATCACTCATTCCCTGGCCTTCCGAACTTGGAGTGGTACTACTTGGTGTCGTTGAACTACTTGTACTTGGTACTGTACTACTTTCACCATTTATTACGTTTGTATCGGCAGTTTCTGTGCTGCTACTTCCAAGACTGCCACTATTTTTTTGTACACTGCCTGATTGATCGTTAGCATGCGTATTTTCATCTGTAGAACGAGTATTTTCTTCCCATGTACTTGTCGAAGTACTTGAATGTTCCACATTTTCAGAAGTTTCATTTGAACTTATTTCCGTTGTTGATGAAGGTGTTGTTTCTTCTACAGTGCTTGAACTAGAACTAGGTGTACGGTAACTTGAACTGTTGACAACACCTGTCGCAGTAGCAACAATTGTTGAAATAGTTAAAACCGCTATGGGCTTCAAAATAGGTGCTACTTTTCGCATCATATCTCTTCCTTTATTGTTTATTTTTTATCCAATGTCTTCTCATGCGTATTTTCTATAGTAAAAAGGACATTTCAATGTACCATTCAAAAATATTTATTTGCATACTTATATTATACTTAACATAAATTTCTTATTTTTTTCTTATATTTTTTTGAAAATTTTATAATGGATCTAATTAATTAGAATCGTTGAGTATTCTAAATAAGTTTTTACTTCTTGATTTATCTTTTTTAGGTCACAGCTTTGCTGTTTAGCGGCAAACACACAACCACAGTAACACTGATGGAAAATATCACATTCTTTGCACATTTGGATTGACCGCTCATAGCCTTTGTTTTTGCTGGGAAGATAATAGGCACCGTAAATTTTTTGGATATCCATCCCTATTTGGTGATCAATGTTGTATTTTTCTTAGGTTAGATCGTCAACACACTGCCAAAATAATAATAACCTAAAATTTGTGATTTTTGTGCGACCAAATCTAAGCGTATATTAAAACAGGCATTCCATCTTGCACCGCCTTCTTTTTTATTAGAAAGTTTTTGATCCATCACCGTTTTGTTAAACTCACTAGGACGATAGTCGTCGACGATCAACCAAACACCATGGCCTGTCTGTTCATTGAATTGATCAACAAAACGCTTTTGTTCATGTCATCTTCTCAAATATTCTTTTTTAGGATAAATGTTTGAATTTGAAAAAAGTAAAATGATTTCAGCATACTGGCACATAAATTCTAATTTGTGTGTACTGCCAGAGGCGTACAAGTGTGGATCAATATCTTTGATCTTACTTCTTCTTGTTGCCATTTTCGAATCATTTTTTGCAGTACCCTATCGTCATTTATTTTCTGATTTTTCATTTCTTTTACAATAAACTTTGCATCAATCATTTTTTAGACCTCACTATCTTTCAATTCTTTCATAATTATATGCTATTTAATACCAAATCGAAACAAAACGTACATTTTGTTTAAGAATTTCTTTGAGTATTATTTCTAACCTCGGTATACTAGAAGAAACTACTTATAAAGGAGGATCGTTTCTTGAAATTAAATCTTTTGTTCCGAAAGTTGAAACGACGAAGCGTTCGTTATGCTTCCAATCATTTTTCATCAATTCAAATCATCGTTTTTTACTATATTATTATGACTGTTGTTTCTTTAGGTTTATTTTATCTTCCTTTTTTTCGTGAACCCAACAGCCATGTTTCTTTCATCGATATGCTTTTTATGGCAATCAGTACCGTCAGTGTTACAGGCTTATTGACATTCGATATCAATTCAGTTTTTAATGAATCGTGGTGTCATCTTACTTGAGGCGCTGTTTCAAGTGGGTGGGTTAGGAATCATGATGATTTCAACAGCATTTATTATTTTTTCTAAACGTAGAATCACCCTAAGGCAACGACAACTGATCATGACGGATATGAATCAACCCCGATTATCTGGAATTGTTCGTCTAATTAGAATTACTTTCGTTATTATACTTTGGTTTCAAGTACTTTTTGGCGCATTCTTTTCGATTTATTTTTATTATCGCGGTTATTTTGATCATTGGCGTGACGCCATATTTTATGGATTTTATCAATCGATTTCAGCTGTGACTAATTCTGGATTTGATGTGACAGGCAATTCAATTAAACCTTTTGCTCATGATTATTTTTTCTTATTTGTAATCATGTTTTTAATTTTTATCGGTGGCATCGGCTTTCCTGTATTGATGGAATATCGTGAATGGATTTTATACAAGCGCTCTAAAGCAAAATTACCTTTTCGCTTTTCTTTATTTACAAAATTAGCTGTATTAGCCTTCGTCATTTTATTTGTTGGAGGAACTTTTTTGATCTTTTTGCTTGAAAAAGATCATCTTTTCCAAGATTCCAGTTTGAGTGTGAAATGGATTAACTCAATGTTTTATTCTATAACAACAAGAAACGCAGGTCTTCAGATTCACGATTTAGGTAATTTTCAAATCACCACTTTGATTGTTTTTTCTTTATTGATGTTTATCGGATGCAGCCCCAGCTCTGTAGGAGGCGGGATCCGAACGACAACCGTGGCGATCATTGGCCTCTATCTTTATTCTTTTCTTAAAAGTGAAGACAATATCAATATATTTGGTCGCAGGATCGATAATGACGATGTGCGTAAGTCAGTGGTCGTCTTTATGTTATCGTTAGGAATGTGTTTTTTTTGCATCGTTTTCTTATCTGCCACAGAAAAGCAACCGCTGATCGCAATTATTGTGGAAGTAACTTCAGCTTTTGGAACAACGGGTCTATCACTAGGGATTACTGGAAGTTTGTCCATTGTCGGCAAGATTACGATCGCAATTCTCATGTTTATTGGTCGTATTGGTATGCTTTATACATTGATGCTTTTCGTTCCTAAAGAAACACGAGATATAGGTTATGAATATCCTACAGAAAAAATTATCATCGGATGATTTATAAGAAGTCATTAAAAGAGCGATTTGTCCTGAGTGATAAAGAAAAAAATATCATAATAGTTTCTCATATTTTTAGATTTTTTGACTTATTGCTGAAGGATAGCTCTTTGAACATCATTTACTCAATTTTAGAAGCAAGACAAGTATAACTTTTATTTTTGCCTCACATTCGCCCACTCATTTTTCTCTTTTTACAGCCTAACATTAGAAATAATCGAAACCAATTCTTAAAAAAAAGAAAAGAAATTTAACCTTTTTTTGAACATATGGTATGATTAATTGAATTTATTCTTCACTAAGACGTTTTATGGAGGTTACATAATGGGAATACGCAGTCAACTCGCGATTGCTGTTGGAAAAACATCACAATGGGTATTAAAAACTTTTTTTAAAGGAGGCTCAAGTTTACCTGGTAAACTTGCACTTAAAATTTATCCACACATTCTAGATAGCTTGGCTAAAGATTATCAAGTGGTAGTAGTTACTGGGACAAATGGAAAAACACTGACTACCGCCTTAACAGTTAATATATTACGACAACAATTTGATGAAGTTTTAACAAATCCTACAGGCGCAAATATGGTCCAAGGGATTGTGTCTACTTTTTTACAAGCTAAAACTAAAAAAGGGCAAAAAAAATTCGCTGTTTTAGAAATCGATGAAGCAAGCTTAAGCAAAGTAACTGAGTATATGTCTCCAGAGTTATTTCTCTTTACGAATATCTTTCGCGACCAAATGGATCGTTATGGGGAAATTTATACCACGTATAAGTTGATCGTAGATGGCGCAAAGAAATCACCAAATGCTACGATCATCAGTAATGGTGATTCGCCAATTTTCAATTCTGTCGACACGGTAAATCCACGTCAATATTATGGATTCGACCATGAAGAAGATCGTGAGCAAATGGCACACTATAATACTGACGGTGTCTTATGTCCAAAATGTCATCATATTTTACATTATAAGATGATCACCTATGCAAACTTAGGAAAATATTATTGTCCCAACTGTGACTTTAAACGTCCTGAACTAGACTACCGATTAACAGATATGGTAAGAATGGACAATGTGTCGGCTGATTTCATGATTGATGGACATGAATACGACATTGAAGTCGGTGGTATGTACAATGTCTATAATGCATTGGCAGCTACAGCTGTAGCCGAATATTTTGGTGTCACTCCTGAAAAAATTAAACAGGGACTAGGTTATGATGAAAAGGTTTTTGGACGGCAAGAAGTCATTGAGATTGAAGGTAAAAAATGCACGCTAGTCCTTGTTAAAAATCCTGTTGGGATCAACCAAGTCATTGATATGATTGGCTTAGCACCTTATCCATTTTCATTAGTCGCTTTATTGAATGCCAATTATGCTGATGGAATTGACGTTAGCTGGATTTGGGATGGGAACTTTGAATATTTTGCTGACATGGATATTCCTGCAGTTATTTCTGGTGGTGATCGTCATGCAGATATGACATTAAGGCTAAAAGTGGCTGGAATTTCTGAAGATAAATTAATCGAAACAAAAGAGTTAACGGATGTAATCAAAAACATCAAGCAATTGCCAACGGAGCATGTATATATTTTAGCAACTTATACAGCTGTCCTTCAGTTGCGAAAAGAATTAGCAAACCAAGGATTTATCAAAGGAGGGATGAACCATGGCTAATCATGAATTGAACATTGCACATCTCTACGGTAATCTTATGAACACTTATGGCGACAATGGCAATTTATTGATGCTTAAATATGTAGCTAAAAAATTAGGCGTTACCTGCCATACAAAAATCGTCAGTCTCCATGAACCCTTTGAAGCTGATAAATACGATTTAGTCTTCTTTGGTGGTGGACAAGATTTTGAGCAATTGATAATTTCAAAAGATATCCAAGATAAAAAAGAAGCGATAATCGATTATATTGAAAATGATGGCGTCATGTTAGCGATTTGTGGTGGATATCAACTTTTAGGTCATTACTATATAGGTGCGAATGGGAAAAAAATTCAAGGAATCAGTGCACTTGACCATTATACGTTAAGTCAAGAAAATAATCGCTTTATTGGTGACATCATCATTCATAATGAAGAGTTTAATGAAACTTATTATGGTTTTGAAAATCATAATGGTCGTACTTTCTTAGGTGAAGGTGAACGTCCCTTGGGGAAAGTCGTACAAGGACAAGGCAATAATGGGGAGGATCAATCAGAAGGTGTGATCTATAAAAATGTATATGGTTCTTACTTCCATGGACCGATTCTTGCAAGAAATGAGCATTTAGCGCAACGTTTGATCCGCTTAGCTCTTCAACAGCGTTATGGCGTAGACACTTAACCTTACCCATTCAACAAGATGCTTTATCATAAAAATCATCAAGAAACTATGAAAAGAGTGTCCCAAAAGTGGCAAAATGCATCGAGTGATCGCTGACGCAATAAGGCGAATCATCTTTGAAAATAGGAGAAACTATTTTCGGATGGTTCGCCTTATTTTTAGTAAGCCTTTTTTATGCTATTTAGTTGTAAAAAAGAGATTGATCCAAATGAGGCTTAGATAACATCTAAACTAGTTTATCTAAAATCCTACCTGCTATTGTACCTCTATTGTTTCTCTTCTTCTCCTAATTTTTTTAATCGCTGCTCCCACAAAAGCTGATTTTCTTGATCTTCATTTTGTTGATATAATTCAATAAAATCAATCATGATTGATGCGTGTTCGATATAAACTTGTAACAAGCCTCTCAGTTCTTCCGCTTGGATCATTTCCAAATTTTTCTTCGTTTCGCTAATTTTCTGTTCTTTTAATAAGGTTAATCCTTGTTCAAAATAGCTTTGATCTAATTTCGCCTGCAACTCGTCACTTACTAAACGTTTATTCAATATCTCTGCTTCTGCAAATTGGTTTAGTTCAAGATAAGCAAATGCTAGCATCACCTGTCTTTTATCGGTTAAATTTTCTGGTTGTATGTTAATTACCACATGCCAGTCATTCTCAAAAAAAGCTAAATCAAACTGCGCATCTTTTGTTGGATATTGATCATTTATTTCTTTTAACCAGATAAATTCTTTTCTTTCTTCGATCATTTTAACATTTTCTTCCTGATTTTTTTTTTCAAAAAAGTGATGGTAGGTTAACTTCATAAATACAAAAAAGCTACATACAATTACAACTACAAACCATAATCGTTTGATCGCTGTGATCAAGTGAACCTTCGTTTTTCTAAATTGGAAGCTTCGTTTTGCTTTTTTGTGATTAGTAACTTTCTTATTTTTTCTTACTATTTTCTTACTAGTGGTTACTTGGTATTGTGCACTGATTACTTCTTCTATGGCATTACTCAACGGAAATTGTAATTCCATGGCATGGAGCAACAAATTTTTGTGATTGTAAATACGAATGCGACAGCTTCCTGTATCTTTACTGCGAATCGTTTGTGTATTTACTTCTTCCAATAAAATAAGTGCCTCCAAAATTGGTAAACGATCCTCTTCTATTTCTAACCTTTTGATGTGATCAATCAGTACCATTTCTTTTGCCATTAAGAAACTTCCTTTTCATTTATCAGCATTTTTAACTAAGCAAATATTATGCTTGTTTTTGATATTAATTTGTTGGCAAGTTCTTGTAAGCTTTGTCATTTTTAGAGACTATCTAATTGTTCATAACTTTCGATTAAAAAGTGACTGTCAGTTTCTTCAAATGTATAGTACAGTTTTAACATGACTTCTTTTTCAATATTTTTAGCAACTATTTTTCCTTCCTGATTCAAGCTATCAATCTGACGAATTACGTAGCAAATCACTTCTATCTGATACTCATTGACTATCCGAATATAGTTTTCACTTGACAAAAATACTGAATTCCCAAAAAATTGTGGTAGAAAATTGCCTTGATCTCTTCTTTTTTCTTCTCTTTTTTTCGCCTGTTGAGACAAAAAAATCTCATAACGTGAGTAATTTTCCCCATAGTTTTTAAAAGTAAAAAAGGCATTTAAAAACTCATTCACTTGTTGTTCGGAGAAATAATCGCTTGTTGCTCGCAATTATTCTTTATTTTGTCGTAAACTTTTTTTCTCAAGCCCTCGTCCAATACTCACAGCTATACTCAAGCTTAACAAAAGGAAGAAACTACTCACGATAAAACGTCTAGGTTTGTATCCGATGTTGTTTACCTCCTTATAATTCGATAAAAATAAATAGGTGCAAGTTGAGGGTCTCCATAATAACCTTCAAATGGTATAATGACGACATCTCCCATTTGCCCAAAGCCTTTTTCTGTAGCTGGTGTACAATGAATAATTGTTTTACCTTCTTTATCTAAAAAGAAGCCTGTATGACCGTAGTCACCAGCAGAATTTCCCTTCTCTCCCCAGACAAACAAATCGCCCGCTTTAACTTCTGCATAGGAAATCGGTACTAAAACACTCCCTTCTAAACTGTAAAGTGTTTCTGTATTCCCTAATGGCAGATTCAATCCTGCTTCATTCATTGTCCAAAATACAAAAGAAGAACAATCATGATAAGGAAATACCCCGCGTTGGTTTCCTTGTGAATATGGTATACCTTTTTGATGAAGGCTTCGTGCTTTTGCTAAAATGACTGTTGTCAAATCAGCATGATTTGAGTTTATCAATGCCATATCAGGAGTACCCCCTAGTTGAACCATAAGTTGTTTAATCATTGGTACCCAATAGTGATTAAGTCCCAATGGATCATTTGTAGCATTGATCGGACAATAGACTGTTCCAAGTTTTTCAACGGTATTCAGTTCTCGATCGATAATCAAATTTTTTAAGGTTCGTCCTGTTGCCTCTATCCCTTCATCCAATGTGCGATACGCAATTAATCCTTGATCATTCATTAGACCAGCTGGATTATTTTTTTCGATTATTCCTGCACTAGTCCCCCAAGCACTTTCATGAATCATAATTGCTGCAAAAATAATGGGAGATATACCGTTCTTGTTTGCTTCTGCCAAGATTTTTTCAGCTTTATCACTAAAAGCATGACAATTCAATAAAATCATTTGACGAAAAATGTTTTCATCAAACAACGATGGCTGCCATTCTTCTAAAGCAAATGGTGGTAGATATTCGATTTCCTCAAAATAAAAACTAGGATTTAATAATTGCTCTTTTTTAGAATATTCAATCACTAACTCATTTTCTTTTGCTACAATTCCAATTACTTCCCCAGTCTTTACCATTTTTCCTCTCAAATTTATAGGAGACACATTCTTTATGACAAGTTGACGACAGCTAGATTGAATCATAATTGAATCTTCATTAGCAGTTATTTTACCAGTCAAAGGAGCAAGAATTTCTTTTCCTTTTTCGGCTTGCACCTGTATCCCACGAAACATTTTTTTCTCTTTATTTTCAAGATAATAGCCATATCTTTGATTAATCATCAGTTTCTTCTCCCCCTTGAATAGCGCTTTCAACTCCGTCAAATGCTGATATTGACCCATTTCAACTTTCGCATTTAATCGCTCTTTTATTTCTTCCGTCCATTCAATCACTTGAGTGAAGTAGTTAGTAGTTAGATGTTCTTCTTTGTCATTTGAATCGAGTATCCACAGATTATCATGAATCAAGTGAATCTTCTCTTGTATGGTTGGATTTGCTAATATCATTTCTTCGTAATGAATATCCAAATAAGACAAAACTCCATAGATATCCGTCTTAACATTAAAAGTGTGAATAGCGTGTTCAATCCCATTTATCTTGATTGTTTTTTGAGGATTTTGTATGACGAGATTTTTTTCAACATCTAATTGAGTGAAATAGGTCCAAATTTTTGTTAATTCATATTCATTGGTTTTTGAAATCGTTGAAGAAATACCATGGATTATCCCCACAATCAATAAGAATAACAAGCTTCAACCACTAAGTAATAATCTAGAAAAAAAATTTTTGCTTTCTTTTACTTCCTAAATTCAATTTATTTCTTTTATTTTTTTTAGTTAAAAATTTTGGTTGTAAAATCGATGTCTTAGGGTCATGATACAACATATTTAAGTGAAAATTTCTCTCAGCTGACTTTTCTTTTTCATTTAATCCATCTATTTTCATCAAGTATCAACTCGTTTTTCTTTAACTTGATCATCTGGATCAGTTGTTATTAACTCATATAACTTCGTTGTTGCATCGACTGTATTAGAAAATGGAACAATGGCATTGCCTGCACGTATCAGTCCCGCACCTTCTGAAGGATGAATTAGTTGTTTTTGCTGATGAGTAGAAAGCAGAAAAAGAGAGGACAGCTCGTCTAAATCACTTTTAGCCTGTTTTAACATAATAATAAATTCAGTATTGCTAAGCATTCTTCGTGCCTTATCTGAAAGTAATAAGGTTTCCACATTTTGTGTGATCCCTGTAGGTATGGCACCCCATTTTCGAATACGGCTCCATAATTCAAAAAAATAGTTCTCACAATAGGGATCGCTTAGCATCAACTGCATTTCATCAATATAAATCCATGTCGTGATTCCTCTTTCTCGATTTCTCACGACTCGATTCCATACTTGTTCTAAAACCACCATCATCCCAAAAGTTTTTAACTGGCTACCTAGCTGTTTTGTATTATATATAACAAATCGCTTATTCAATTCAATATTCGTTAAGTGAGAAAAGATGGATAATGAACCTTCAATATACAACTCTAAATCCAATACTAAAGCTTGTGCTTCTTTTTCTGGCTGTTTTTTTAATAAAGCAAACCATTCTTTCGCTAATGTGGGCATATTTTTTTTTTGAGAATTAAAATAGTCAAAGTAAGTAAGGCGTGTGACCCGATCAATGATTTATCGTTGAGCCGAATTTAACCCTGACTGCCCACCAATCAATGCTTCAAAAGCAGTTAATAAAAAGTCTGACTTTAATTTTACTGGATCAACCTCACCACTTAAGTCTTCAGAAATATCCAACAAGTTAATTAATGTATCTGTATTAGGCGCTATTTTAACAATTTGTGCATCAAATGCCTGGCCAATTCGTGTATCTTCATCTTTTGGATCAATCGAGATGATTTCATCTGTTGGATTTTTTAACCACGTGGTTATCTCCTCATATTTTTTCGCTACACCCTTTCCTGAACCAGAACTTCCTAAAATCATGCCACTTGGCGTATTCAATCGTTTACGATTGATTCGCACAATGTTTTTTGTCAACTCATTCATACCATAATATTTTCCATCTTCATGATTAAGCTCTTGTACTGTAAAAGGGATAAAAATAGCTGTACTTGCAGTAGTCAGTGTTCGACGGGTCATTAACCAATTTTTTCCAAAAGGAAGAACGAAATTCATGCCTTCTACTTGTAAATAATCCAAGAAATAAAAACCACACCCATTTTTCCGTCCGATACTTAAAATCTGTTCTGCTATATCGTTTAACTTCTCTTGATTATTCGTTCGAAAATAAATGAAAATAGAAACAAAAAACAAATTTTGACCTTCTTTGATAAGGTCATCTAATAGTAAATTTGCTTCATCGATACTATTAGTCAATTCATATGGAAGACTCGTATAAGGATCATAGCCTCTTTGCATCGCTTTTCTTTGAGTAGCTACTTTATCGCCCTCCATATAAGCTTTTTTTAACTGTACTAAATGATTGGCTTGATCTGAATTGACTGGATCAATATGGATAGATATCGTGATTTCTTCGGGTATATCCATTAAATCAGCCATAAGTTTATCAGAAAGATGAGCTGGATAATCTTTTAGATAGATGACTTGAGCAACGTCTTCTTCAATTTCAAAATAGTTTTTCTTTTTAAAATTAAAACTCGAAGGTGCAATGATCGCTTTTGTGGTCAAACCATTATATGCTAAATCTGGATAACTGAATGAAAAGAGTTTTGCTGATTTTAATAGTTGATTGATTAGTTTCAAGCGTTTTAATCCCTACGGATCCAAGGTCTGATAGACTTCCCAATAAATTTTGTTCGATCCTTCCAAGTATTTGATTTGCATGTTCAAGATGATTCGCCTGTACGCTAAACGTTAAATAATTTTCTTTTGTAAAATGATTTTCGCCCTCATTTATTTTTTGAAGAAGCATTTGATTTATTTCTTCTCGATAACTATCAAGGGGTTCTCCTTTTTTCTCGTAGAATAGCTTTTCGGACTCTTTTTCGATTTCTATTCGTTTTTTTAGTATAGTGATCGTTAAATGTACCGTGTCATCACAACTATTTAATAATTCACAATATTTGTTGAAGATCACTAATTGATCTTCTTGTGACGCAATTTGATAATTGATATCTGAAAATTGGATACTTTTTGAATAATAATTAGGTACAACCTCACAGATACCACTCTCAAATATTTTTTCATAACGTAACAATGTCTGAACATTTCGTTTTGGTGCTTTTTTCTTTTGGTACTGTCTTCTTTTTTTCTTTTGCTTTTGCATTAAACGGATAAATTTTTCATTGTTAGTTCCCATATTCATGCTGTTTTTTCGTGTTCCTCTTGTTCTTTCTAACCACACCATTTAGCCGCACCTCTTCTACGATAGGATAAGTATAGTATTTTTCCAGTTTAAAATAATTCCAACGTATCTGTAGATACTTTTCTAAAGGTAAATGATTTGGCTTGAGCCATCCAATAGATAAAATAGGTGTACTGATCAACATAAATATTAGCCCAATATCATCAATAGATAATCACCAAACCAAGTGATTCAAGATCCCTAACAGTATCACGAAAATGAGGACTCCTAGTCCAGATAAAAATTGTCTTAAAGAAAAACCTAAAAAAATTTTTTCTTGGTAAGACAAAACTTCCTTTCTAATAGGTACTTCGATCATCAGCTTTATTCTCCTTTCATATAAAAAAGAATTGATTAAGTAACCGCAATGATGGTCTTAGCCCATTTACTGGTATAAAATAAGCTAGCGCATAAAGTCATACAATTTCCTGATATCCCGCTGATTACAGCAATCAATCCTTGCGTTTCATCAATTGAAAACACTGTCTGAACAAGTAACGGATGAAAACTCAGAATAATAAATAATAGAACACCTTGCAAAGAAGATGCACAGACTAATCTAAAAAACTGTTTACCAATCTGACTAATCTCTTCATGAAGAAAGGTCATAAGGGGAAGGGGAGAAACACTAAAATACAAATAAATTTCAAAAAAACGTAAGAAAATAACTACTTTTGCTAATACACTGGTTAACACAGATAAAATCAATGGAATTAGCAAAATGATCAATAAAGTAAGTTTTTCAAAAAAACCTAAATGATAAATATCTTCCATGATCGAAAGAAAATTAATTGTCTGCCTATTTCCTTCATTGATGCCGATCTGGCTGATACCTCGACTGATCATCGTACTGATTTCAACGATCATCTGTACAAACACCGTCAAGTTACGCATCACTACCATACTTATTCCTAACTTTAAAAAAAGCGGAAGGAATAACTCGATTCCTCCGAAACCAGTGTAGTTTCCATAAATTTTTTGTGCTATTTGTTGGAATTCTAGTAACAACAAAAATCCTAACAAAGAATAAGCCACAGGTTTTACTACTACATCCATGATCAATTCGCTGTAGTGAAAAATATCAGGTAAATATGTTTCTAGGTTCTGTAATAAAATATTTTTAGGATCATTTGAAAAATTTAATTGATCGGCAATCGTCTGCAATAGAAATTCGATAGCTCCGTCCAATTTAGCCACTTCCTTAAATTGAAATAGTTGCTACCCACGTACCAGCAGCAATGATAACTGCACCTCCAACAATTTGAAAAATAGCATTTTGCATTCCTGGACCATTATGTTCTTTGATCGCTGCTCCAAGTTGGATAATCCCCCACACCGTTAGCAAACTTCCAGAAGCAAGGACTCCTTTTGAAAACAATGACATGGCTTGCTCGAAATAATCCATATTATCCTTCTCCTTCTTCACTCTTTTGCTCATCAATAACGGTCAATTGATAGCTTGCCGTGATCTGTTCAAATGAATCCCTTACTTTCAAAATGATAGTATAAATCCCTGGTAAATTGATATCAGCAGTTTCGATTATCTCCACATCTTCTAAAGATAGCAATTCTTCTTTATCATAAACTTTGATCCCAGTTAAAGAATCAAAATTCTCCCCAATTATCAGTTCTCGATCGACTACGCCTATAAATTTAGGCGGTTCATTGATGACCTTTATTTTTCCATAGTCACTTGTTGTTTTTCCATTAGTGTCTGTTACCTTAATGGGTATAACATATTCCCTTAATTTAGTAGTGTCAATTTGATTCCATGCATGCTCATCCAATTCAATTTTTAAACTATCTACTGGATCTTCACGGTCCGAAATAACTAATTCTGCAAGAAAATCTTCTACTTTCAATAGTGAGAAAGCATCCACTTGCATCGTTGCCTGGATAATTTTGGGTTCTTCATTTGTTACTCGTACAATGATGGTTTTTTCATTAGCAAATTTTCCATGTTTATCTTTGACATTACCAATTTTGAAGAAGTAGCTACCTTCTTTTTTAAAATCAAAATTTGTTTCTATAATATTAGATTCATGCAATTGGATCACGCCATCTTCGATATCTGATACCTTAATATGTTCCAAAAGATTCAAAGGGTGATTTATTTTATGATCAATCAGCGCTGGTAAGTTTATCACTGGTGCTTCATTTACAATTTTAATAACAGCTTGAGCTGTAGCTCTTGCGCCATGACGATCGACGATTGAGTAATTCACATCATAGTCCCCTTCTTTATTGATATCTAGATCTGTCTCAAATGTGACTTTTGATGTCAGCACACCATCTTCCTGATTAAAAGCGAAAATACCTTTAAGCAGATCAAGTGGCTGGCCGATACGTTGCTCTAACACTGGCTGTTTTAACTGGAGGATTGGTGCACTATTTATGAAGAAACTAATCTCATTATAAGAAACGGTTCCAGTAGAATCAGTCACTTGAATCATCAACTTCTGTTCACCTAATTTAGAAGTATCAATAAAATTGTGTTCTACCTTTGGTGCAGGGTCATGACCTATGATGATTTTAAAATAATTAGTAGGTTCAAAATGACTATATTGTTCAATGACCACCTGAGAAGTGTAAATAAATAATTGTGGGGGCTGCCAATTGGATTGAGATTCAGTTGGTGTTTCTTCTGGTTGTGGTTCCAATGGTTGGATAGCCGGTATTTCTTTTTTGGTAACGATATTTTTTGGGGGGATTTCTTTTGAAATTTCTAAAGTAGTGAGCGACTCTTCTTTTTTATTTTTTTCTTTTGTAAATGCAAGGATTAATTGATTGACCTCACTTTCTAATTGTTGAATCATTGAGTTTAATGATTCTTTTTTTGGAGGACTGTAATCAAACTGGTCAAATACTGAAACCGCTGGATCTTGAGACTCTTCCAAAAAATAATTCTTTGCTATAGCTTTATTCTCGTTCTTTTTTTCTGATATGTCTGATAAGATAGTAGCTACTTGCATTTGTTGGTGCCTAATTGGTTCTTCTTTGGTTCTTTTTAGTTGCTGACTAATGATCCCAATACCCCATCCTCCTATGAAAAAAGCAAAAAGAGCATACACTAGTTTGGTTTTATTCTTCTTAGAAAGATAAGATTTAAAAACAAATCGTTTCATCTATACCACCCTTTTTTAATTTCTTTAAATAGCAAGACTTTTTGTCTTTTGAACAGTTTTTAACAAACGTAGTTCACATTGTTTTTTTCTTTTTACGTAGATATAGTCCGCTACTAGCTGCTATAAATAGAATAAAACCAATAACTATCCCTTTTGCGGCGTCTTGGTCACTCGTTTTTGGTAGTATTGATTGTTTCTTTGGCTCTTCTTGTTCTTTTTTAAAGGTAACCGTCTGTTCTTTATTACTTAAATCATCTTCACATCCTACTTCATTTTCTTGTGCTTCTTCATAGTATAAGATATGCGTAGCAGTCAATTGCTCCCCATCTTTTAACGTATCTGCTTTTAAATCAAGAGAAACTTCAAACTGATCTTCTTTGCTTTTTGCTGTATAAGTTGACGTGTCTTCACTTACGACTTTTCCTGTTTTCGTATTTTTGTATTGAGTAAAGACAATATAAGTGTGCCCGATTTCAATTACCTCGCCTTTGACCCACACCACATCTTTCAAATGATTATCAATCGTTGGATCAAGTATTTTTTCACCACTGATATCAGTGAATAAAGAGGTCAACTCTAACTGTTCTCGTTCGTTGTACGCTTCTAATACAATCAGCTCTCCATCCTTTTCAACGGAGACAGAAAACTCCAAGGCTTCTTCTAATGGTAAATATCCTGCCAGTGGTTTCTCTTCCACAAACTTATACTCTCCATAAGGTAGTCCTTCAATGTTTATCTCACCTGCTTCATCTGTCATGTATTCATCAAGTAAAACTTCTGAAGACTCGCTTTTTTCATCTGTTTCCATTTTATATAGATTGAATGGCACATTGGCTAATGGTTGTTCATTTAATCGATCTCGCTTAATCAATTGGATATTTTGGCGTGCTAAACGATTCGGTACTTCTAGACGAATCAAGGAACCTGCGTCCTCTTGCGTTACACTAAAAACCAGTGGTTCTTCTAATGGCACATAGCCTTCTCCTTCATTTGCCCAGGTATCAAAAATCTTAAATTGAGCGCCTGCGTAAGGAATAGTTTCACCTGTTTCTTCATCCACTTTGACAATATGAAGACGAGACTCAATGATCTTATCTTCCAACAAGAAGAAATGCGTATAGCCTTCTTCCGTGATCGTTACTTCAAAAGGTTCGATCAATAAATAACCATCGATTCCTTGGGTTTCTTCAATGGTATACGTATCATAAGGTAAATTTTCAAATTTAAAATAGCCATTCTTATCAGTCACTTGGACGTATTTTTGTCCAGTCGTATGGGAAGTAGCGGTTAATTCTACGCCTTCTAAAGGTGGCTTCACGTCCTTGTTATCATTTGAAAACAAGTCGAAAATTTCAAAAACTGTCTGGGGAATCAAAGGACGGGAACCAAACTTATAACCTTCAATATTTCCTGTAATCACTTGATCCGTCACCGTTTTACTATGAAGAGCCACAGTTTCATTTTACCCAGCATAAGTAAGCTCTACCGTGTATTTTGTTGGATCAAGGTTATAACCTTCCGGCGGTTCGATCTCTTGTAAAGTATACGTGCCTAACTTTAATCCCTTTAGTTCAGCTTGTACTACTCCATTAACGTCTTCCATTGTTAGTTTGCCAACCGAGGCACCTTTTCCGTCCGTTAGCTCGTAAACAGCCCCGACCAGTTGTGCCGCTCCTTGTGGCGTATTCCCTGTTTCTTCATCTTCTTTAACTACTTTGAGGTTGGCTAATTGTTCTTTATTATCCAGACTGACTGTAGTGGTTTCATTGGCTTTGATCGTAATCGTTTGTGGAGTTGAATTTAACACATAACCATTCGGAGCTTTAATCTCTTGAATAGTGACTTTCGTATCAACTAATAAATCATTCCATGTCGCGTAACCGTCTGATCCTGAGGTGATCTCTTTGGTTTGTCCCTCAGAGGTCGTAAAACGAAAAACGGCACCTGCCAGTGGTTGCTTGGTGGTTTCATCTACCTTGCGCAAACGGGCATTGCCGTTTTTTAGGACATTTATCGTCACAGTTACTTGTCTTTGTCCTCGTATTCTGCCGACCATGACATTTTGTGTATATGGGTGTTGGTAAATTAGAGGTACCCCTTGAAAAGATGTGGCAATATCATAATCAAATACGACCTGACTAGATATTTCAGCTTCTTTGGTTGCAAGAATCGTTAACTTACTTCCTTCTTTATGGACGTTTATTCCTTGCGACACCATGGCAGGAGAATGTCTATAATTGCTAAACGCACCCGTTGTATCAATGAGGGTGATACTTTTTCCTACTTCCAGCTCAATCGTTTGATTATCAAAAGACGGTGTTGTATAGAATTTATCGACATTTGCCATAACATCAGATTTAAACACTTGGTAATCGGACATTGAAAATTCACCTGAAATACTAATTGGATAAATTCCTTGTTGTTCCCATGCTAAAATCTGGGTCATCAGTTCTTTTTGAAGAGTGTGCACTGTAATGATGATTCCATAGTATTTAATCAATGAAATTTTCTTCATTTGTTCTGTATTATGTTCACTAACCGTATAACCATGATTATCTCCCATATTTAAGGCGACCCCTTGCTCAATACACAGTGCAATCTCATTGTTGACACGTTTTCCATACCAGCCATATTCGCGTCCCCCATTGGATAAATGAATATCAATATTTGCAATATGCGCGTTGGGATCTACAACAATCGTTTGATTTGTTGTCCGATCATTTGTGGTTATCTCTCCAAAAGCAGCGTGAATTGATTGATCGATATAATTAGAAGGGATCGTCGTATATAATTTCCCATCGTGCGCTTGAACCAACTGATTTTTTTGAAGAAAAGTGATTTGTTGCGCCTCTTCATACAGTTTTTTTCTGATTCCAGTGCCAAAGCAGAAATCGTATGTATAAAAGAGGTGACCAATAAGCTAATGACTATAAATATTCGTATAAATAACTGATATTTTTTCATAGAAACTCTCCTATTTTTGTTAATCGACTCCTAATTTAACTGCAAAAGCTACTCGATAAATGTAGATTGACATATCTTTTTTAGGAATTGTTTATCTTATCAAACGAATAATGTATCCTTCTTTACAACGTTCATATCGTAAGACACCGCTTTTTTGTATCTGATTAATTAACTTTGCTTTATGTCCATTTGTCCAATTACTTTTGTGAACAAGATGTTCATATTCGTTTAAAGTAATTTGTTTCCGTTTACCACTACGCATAAAGCGTAGAAGTTGCTGAATCTCTGACATCTGATAACCCATTTTTACCCTCCTTCAACATTTTAAGGCAACAACACTTTTAGGATGAATGAGAACCTGCTTTTTTAGGAAAAAGCCAACCTGTAAAGCTATAAATCATTGAGAAAAACCAACGTAAGAAATCCTTCTTCAAACAAATAGCTAAATTATTAGCGATTACTTGTTCCGTCTTCATCAAGGAATTATAACAATACTTCTGCTGTTAACCGGCCATCGTTAACAGGACTGTCTCTTTGTTTAGCATCGATAGGAACAGACAGCAAATCATTCCTATCAGTCTCGTTGTATACCGATAGCGACCAATAGAGATGCTCATTTATAAAGTTTTCAAAGGTCTATTTTCTTTATTACCAAGCTTTTACTTTTACTGGTTGTTCCATGTATTGTAAAGATTGGGTAGCATTCATCCTTTTAGCAAAGATGATTCCCCCAGAAGCGACAGCGGTTTTTATTTGGGAATAAAGTTTATAATCTGGTAATTCTTTTTTTGTCTCGCGATTGATGAATTGGCCATTCCCTAAATTAGCCCAAGTTGAACCATCAAATAATCGAATTGTCAATGCTTTGCTTCTAATCGCCTTTTTTGTACAAATTCTAAACACTTAAATCCCTCCTCACTATATAACTACGATTTATTTGGGATTCTTCCAAAAAAAAAAAACAAAAAGACAGCAATCGGCTTTTTACAAGCAGATCGTTGTCTTTCACTTTTTTAGAGAAATAAAGAATAATTAGATCAATACTGTAATGGTAGCTGCAGCTAAAATCAAAACTAATCCAATAATTGTAACAGTCATCTCTTTTTTCGTTTTCTTTTGTCCTAGGAACCAAATACCTGTGAGTGTAGCTAAAACAACCGATGTTTGAGAAAGAATAAAGCCAGTAGCTAATCCATTCATATCTGGTTGAGCGGAAATAAGGTAAGTTAAAGCTGCAAAGGCAAAGAAAAATCCTGAAAAAATATGTTTATAAGAAACAATTTCTGTAAATGCTGATTTTTCTTTAAAACTTAAAACAGCAGTATAAAAGACAGCAACAATTACCATAACGATTGCTTGAGGTAAAAAGGCATGCATCCCATCGATAGAAGTTGCTTGTGGAGCAGCTGAATAGGCCCAATAGCCAATTTCTCCCACTGCTAATAAAAGTACTGCTTTTTTTAGCAAATGGCTATCTTCTTTATTTTTCTTTTCTGACCAAACAGTCATCCATGCACCTAAAATAATCAAAACTAAGGCAAATACGCCCCATAATGAAGCACCTAATAATTGAAAGGCAGTCGTAATAGGCATAGCACGTGATGAACCAATTAAAGTAAATGATTGAAAGGTAATAATTTGAGCGATTGCCCAACCAACACCAGATAAGATCGAAAAGATAAGATCTGAACCTGTGGGTAATCCCATTCCTTTAAATAAAGCAAAAATAATAGCAAAAATTAAAGTCCCTACTGTCGAACCTAAAATTTGGTTCACCGGACGACCACCAATTTTAGAGGCAATCGTTGGGTATAAGCCCCCAACCTAATAATGGTCCTAAACCAATTAACAGTGCGGTAGTATTCATTTTTTGATATTCCTCCTTTTATTCTTCTTAAAATACAACGCCACTTTCTAAAATAATATTAGCATAAGGTGACATCTCTCCGGTACGAATAAACGCATGACAATGAGTTAAGTCTGCTTTCATTTCACTGTGTGGAATAAATGTAATTGGTACTTCAGGTAAACATTCTTGGATTTTTGCTAATACTTTCGGATTTTCTGATTTGATTTCTTCCGCTAAATAGACTCGCTGAACTTCTAGTTCTTCCAAAACGTTGTTTAATACGTCCATAAAAGTTGGAATACCATTTTCGACAGCCAAATCAATTTTTTCAGTAGTTAATGGCACAGGCATCCCTGCATCACCAATACTTAACTTATCAAAATGCCCCATTTGTGCGATCACACGAGAAATATCTGAATTGATTACTTTTGTTCTTTTCATCACTAAAACATCCTTTCTTTAACCTAATGCTTTTTTATATGGAATGGAAGGTTGAGCTCCAAAACGTTGAACTGTCAACGAAGATGCTTTATTTCCATAATTGATAGCTTCTTCTAAATTGCTGAAATCTTTTGACAGTATACTACTCATTACGCAGATAAAGGTATCTCCAGCAGCTGTGGTATCTACTGCATTTACTTTAAACGCTGGTACGACACCGCTCTTTCCATTTTTGATTGCGTAAAAAGCGCCTTTACTTCCAATCGTGATAATTACTACCTCAATCCCTAATTGGTGGAAACTATTTGCTGCTTTATTTAAACTTTCCTCATCTTCAATTGTGATTCCTGTCAAAATTTCTGTTTCCGTTTCATTTGGGATAATCATATCCGTTACCTTCAATAGCTCTTCAGGCACATTTTCTAATGCGGGCGCAGGATTTAGAATTGTTTTTACTCCTACTGCTTTTGCTATTCTAAATGCGGCAACCGTACTTTCTATAGCGCTTTCAAATTGAGCAATAATAAAATCACTTTTTTCAATAATTCCTTTGTGTTGATGGACTTGTTCAGGCGTAAAAGCATTATTTGCTCCAGCATGGATCATGATGCTGTTTTCTCCTTTATCATCTACAATGATATATGCTTGACCTGTTGCTTAATTTTCTAAAGTCGTTACACCGGTTACGTCGATTTCTTCTTGTTCTAGAAGCTCTGCCATTGTTTTTCCAGCTTCATCCGTTCCGATAGCGCCAATAAAATACGTTTCTGCTTCTGAACGTTTTGCAGCTACTGCTTGATTGGCTCCTTTTCCTCCACCTGCTGAAAAAGTTTCTTTTGTATGAATCGTTTCTCCTGGCTTAGGCATATGTTTGACTCGGATTGTCCGATCTAAATTAATACTACCAATAACTGCCACTGTATTCATTGTCACTGCTTCTCCCCCTTCTATCATTAAGCTAAACACCCTTTAAATGTTAATTAAAACGTTTTAACTCTACAACAAAAATATAGCATAAATTGAAAGCTATTTCAAGTACTCATTTTTTGGCTTTTAAAGTACGAACTATGTATTAAACTACGACGCATAATCACAGACGCAATAAACCAAAGAATCTAAAAATAGATTTTCCTATTTTCTGGATCCTTCGGCTTTTTTCGCAAGTGTTATTTGAGGGGCTAATATATTACTCTATTTTCCTGGTTCAGAGGCAATAATTGATAATTCTCCTTGTATTGACCATTCTTCAACATCGTTTGGTAAGATAAAACTGGTTCCTTTAGTCAATGGGTAGGACTTGTCATCGACGACTAGCTCTCCAGCTCCTTCAATTACCGTGGCTAATGTATACGGCGCTTGTTTTTTAAATGAAGTAATCCCTTTTATATCCCATTCATAAACATTAAAGAAGATTGTTTTTAAATAAGTTACGATAGACGAATTTCCCTTACGTACCTCTTTCATTTGTAATTGCGGTGTTTCAGCAGGAACGGTCGTGACATCAATTGATTGTTGAATGTGTAACTCACGGGTTTGTCCGTTTGCATCTTTTCGATCATAATCATACACACGATAAGTCGTATCTGAACTCTGTTGTGTTTCTAAAATCATGATCCCCTTACCAATTGCATGGATGGTTCCACTTGGTACATAGAAAAAATCACCTTTTTTAACAGGTACTTTTTTCAGTAAATCATCCCAACGTCCGTCATGGATCATTTCAGCAAGCTCTTCTCTGGATTTTGCATGATGCCCATAAATGATTTCGGCACCTGGTTCTGCATAGATGATGTACCAACATTCAGTCTTTCCTAATTCGCCCTCATGCTTCATTCCATAGGCATCGTCTGGATGAACTTGTACAGAAAGCTCATCTTCAGCGTCCAAAATTTTGATTAATAGTGGAAAAACTGGTTCCTTAGGATAACCAAATAATTCTTTGTGTTCTGCCCATAAATCATCTAATTTTATAGCCTTTAAATTGACCATTTTCTACAATACTTACGCCATGAGGATGTGCGCTAATTGCCCAATCTTCACCAATTTTATCATTTGGTATATCAAATCCAAAAACTGATTTTAAACGGCTTCCTCCCCATATTTTTTCTTGAAAAACTGGCTTTAAAAACATCGGTTCTTTCATAATTCAAACTCCTCTCAATATTCATAGTTATTATAGCATCATTTTTTTAATGACGCTTTCTCTTTCAAATAAATTTCAACGATTTCGTATCGACATTGAATATAAGCTTCTCGCTTATCGGTTGGGTGCACACGATTAGACAAGAAAATAAATGCTTCTTGTTCACTTACATCTATAAGTAAAAATGTCCCAGTATAACCCGTATGAAAAAGAATAGGCTGTTGCTTTTCATATCCTTTTTTTAAATCCCATCCCAATGAACGATAGCCGTTTTTATCTGGAGTTTGATCTTGAAAAAGAGCTTGGATCGTTTTTGCTTCTAAAAAGCGCCCATTTTCGGCTTTGCCTAAATCTAAATACATTTTTACAAACTTGATACTATCTTCTAAATCAATAAAAAGCCCAGCATTGCCAGCATGTTCAGCCAGTACTCTTGCTTTTGGATCATGCGTAATACCACGTAACACTTCACCGGAAGATAACTGTTCAGTGGGTACAATTTTTTTAGAAGGATAAGGTAAAAAGGTACTATTCATCATTCCTAAAGGTGCTAATACCTGTTCTTGAAACAACTCGGTAGCTGGTTCCTGAAATATCTCTTCTAACATAAAAGCTAATAAAATGGTACCTGTATCCGTATATTTAACTACGTGTCCTAACTGTTTTCCAGGTTGAAGTTTTAAGTAAGCCGAAATTAACTGTTCTTGTGTTAGCTGATCCCGATCTGGAATCCATGTTTCAATATTTGAAGTGTGGGTCAAAAGATGGCGCAAAGTGATCATCCGGTTTTCAAACGCTGGCAAGTAAGCATGCAAAGGCGCATCTAAGTCTATTTTACCATCTTCCCATAAACGTAAAACCAAACTAGTGGTTGCAATCACTTTTGTTAATGAAGCGACATCAAATAATAAATCAGTTTCCATTGGCTGAATCTCTGGTGTGATTTGTGCATTCCCTGCTGAAAAACTTTCTACACGATCCTGGTTGATAAACGCACCAACCACGCCAGGATAATAGCCTTGTTCAAGTTTAGTTAAAACCAATTGTTTTGTCTTTGGGTACATTTTTTTCTCCTTCTCAGTCCGAAGAAACTAACTTCTTTTGATCATACTAAAGCAAAGCATATAACTTTTTCTAAACAGATGCAAGAAGAGGTTATGAAAAGGCTGGTCTGTATCAAGCAATAAGAACAAATAGAAAAAAATCGCTCCCCATATTTTTCCTCTGTTTGAGCTTATTGCCGCAGATGCAAGCCTTTGAATGCCGTTTAAAAAAAGAGGTTGTGAAAGTATCGGTTAGCTCCGATGACAATAAGAAGAACTTTTTTAAAACAGCTTCTCATGTTTTGAAAAATTTAGGCTTATTTCAAGGAGCTGACACTTGAATACCGTGGATAAGAGGTCAGGAAAGAAGCGATCAACTCCGAGCAAATAAGCCGAAGAGACTGAAAATAGCTTTGCCTATTTTCTAGATTCTTCGGCTTATTGCATCTGCAATTACTCACTACATTTCCTCTTGTTTCGTGCTTTCAGATACAGGAAACGAAATGCTTTAGTGTGAAAATATACCTACTTGGGTTTAAGAATTGAACACTTTATTACAATCTCGGCTTTCTAACTATCTATTGACAGAAACTGATTTTTTAGATTTTTTGGTATCAATAACAAACCACCACTCGATACCCACCGCATCATAAATCGTTAGTACAGTATGTCGTTGATCAAGGAAAAAATCAACAGCTTGTTCTTTCAAATGTTGAATCAAATATTCCATACTTTCTTTATCAATCACAAATTTTAAGAAGTCCAAGCCAAGTACTTCATGAGTAGGTAAGGCAATTGCTTCACTACTTGCTTCTGTTATACCTACGTGAAAATTACCTTCATTCAACACATGTAACCCATTTTTTTCTTCATGGACTTTTAATCAAAGTAAGTCACTTAAAAACCTGCGCTCCTTTGCTCCATCAAGTACATTTAAATGAATTTTTTCAAAGTAGACGTTGTCTGATAATTTTTGATACTTTTCTTCTGATTTACGCAATAATGCCTCTTGATCCATTTCTTCTGGTCGAGTTTTCTCTTTTGTTACGTCCCCATAATAAATCTCTAACTCATTATCTTCTGGATCTTTCAGTAAAATACCCATACGCCCTTGATCTTCTAGCGCACCTTCTATGGGATAGTTTACTTTACGGATTCGATATAGAATGTCTGCCATTTCTTCTATACTTGGAATAACAAGTGAAAAACGATTAAGCTTTTTAACTTCACCAAAGTGACTCTTAGCTCTAGGACTTTCTTCTAACAAGAGCATCTCACTATTTTGTTCTTGCGTCCCTAGAATAGCTAATTCATTTTCTTCACGTTTTAAATCGAAACCAATCGTGCTCTTGTAAAAATCAATCATTTTGTCTCTATCTTTTACACGGATTGCTACACTTTTTAAGTAAGTAGCAGACCCCAATTTAAAATCTTTCATTTTTCTTGCTCCCCTCTGCGTCAAGCTTTATTTTAACGATGCTTCTCCTTTCTTTCAAGCCATAAACAGTTTTTTATAAAAAAAAATGTAAGAATTTTCGCATTTTCTGGGTAATTCAATAAAAAAATTTAAATAACTTTCGTTATAAACAATAAAACGCATGGAATTTTTTCACTTACTTCCATGCGTTTCACTATTCAATTATCTTTAAGAAACTGCTTCTTCTGAAAATTGACTATTGTATAAATCAGCATAGAATCCATCCTTATTCATCAACGCATCATGATTTCCAGTTTCAACAATAGAACCATGGTTCATCACAATGATATTATCTGCGTCTCGTATCGTGGATAGACGGTGAGCGACAACAAAACTTGTTCGGTTTTCTAACAAGCGATTCATCGCTTTTTGGATCAATATTTCTGTACGTGTGTCAACACTTGAAGTTGCTTCATCGAGAATCAACACATCCGGATTAGCTAGAAATGCACGAGCAATCGTGATCAACTGACGCTGCCCTTGAGAGATATTGCTAGCATCTTCATTTAATACCGTGTTTGTAGCCTTCAGGCAATTTACAAACGAAATCATCTACATGAGCGGCTTTCGCAGCTTCAATCACTTGTTCCTTTGTTGCATCGTCATTACCATATTTGATATTGTCATAGATACGGTAAATAGCCAAGTATCTTGAAGGACCATTGAAAATTGAGCACGTAAATCATCGCGAGAAAGATCCCTTGTGTCTACCCCGTCATAACGAATACTCCCACCAGAAACATCGTAGAATCGTTCTAGCAAGTTGATCAATGTCGTTTTACCAGCTCCAGTTGGCCCGACGATAGCCACCATTTCCCCTGGTTTGACGTCTAAGTTAAAATTAGTCATTAGTAGATTATCTTTTGTATAACCAAATTGGACATTTTCAAATCGGACTTTGTATGGCGTGTTCTCTTCAACAGGTAATCCAGATTTTTTATCTATCATTTCTTTTTCATCCAATACTTCGAAAACACGTTCAGCTGAAGCAACTGTTGATTGAATTGTATTCATCAAGCTAGCTAATT
This sequence comes from Enterococcus lacertideformus, assembly GCA_015680865.1. Classification (GTDB taxonomy): domain Bacteria; phylum Bacillota; class Bacilli; order Lactobacillales; family Enterococcaceae; genus Enterococcus_B; species Enterococcus_B lacertideformus. Next base: position 128,825 of record JADAKE010000008.1, read on the forward strand.
GCGTAATTGGTTGGGAAAATTGGGTCGTATATTGTAAGAATGCTTGCACATCCCCAAGTGTCATATTCCCATTGGCCACTTTTATTCCACCTAAAACGGCAACAAACACGTAGCCTAGGTTTTTAACAAAGTTCATCAGTGGCATGATGATAGCAGAAATAAATTGGGCTTTCCAACCTGCTACATACAATTTTTGGTTTTCTTCTTCAAATACTTCTTGGTCTTTTTTTGTATGGTTGAAAGTTTTAACGATCGTATGACCGCCATATGTTTCTTCTACTTGGTTATTTAAAAGTCCCAAACTCTTTTGTTGAGCCGCAAAGAAAATTTGTGATTTCGGTGCAATGATCATCACGACGACTAAACTTAAAGGAATCATCAATAAAGCAACCAGTGTCAATTGCCAGCTGATAGAAAGCATCATTACAATAACACCGATCAAGGTTACCGCACTTGTCACAAACTGTGTTAAGTTTTGTTGGAGTGTGCTGGCGATATTATCCATATCATTAATTGCTCGAGACATGATGTCACCATTTGTGTGCGTATCGTAATAAGAAATGGGTACTCGATTCATTTTTGCTTCTAAATCGTGTCGTAACTCATAAACTGTACGTTGTGACACGCGAGTCATGATGAATTGTTGCAAAAAGTTAAAGATAGCAGATATCAAGTACATGACAATCACTGTAGCAATGATTTGAGCAATTTTATCAAAGTCTATTGGGAATTTAGAAATTTGTTGTCCCGCTTGCATTTGTTTTGCTCAAGCCATGACACCTTTAAAAATTTCAGTTGTTGCTTTCCCTAAAACTTTCGGTGTTTGTATTTGGAAAATGACAGCAGCGATCGCTAATAGAAATACCGCCATGATTGCAATCATTCGTTTTGACATGTAGCCAAATAAACGCTTCACTGTGCCCCAAAAATTCCTTGCTTTTTCCCCTTTTGCACCAATGTTTCTACCTGGACCATGTCCACCGACCATCGGACGTTGAGAAGGTTTGGTATTTCCTTTACTCATGCTAGATCCTCCTCTCTTAATTGTGAATGAACAATTTCTTGATAAGTCTCATTCGTTTTAAGCAAGACGTCATGGGTGCCTTTTCCAACTAGTTTTCCTTCATCAATTACAAGAATTGTATCAGAATCCATCACCGTACTTACACGTTGTGCCACAAGTACTGTAATACTTTCTTTCATGTTTTGTTTCAATGCTTGTCGTAATTTCGCATCTGTTTTGAAATCCAAGGCAGAAAAAGAATCATCAAATACATAAATATCTGCTGATTTCACTAAGGCACGTGCAATCGCTAACCGTTGTCTTTGACCACCAGAAAAATTACCGCCACCTTGTTCAACGTGACTATCTAAGCCATTCTCCATTTCTGAAACAAAATCTTTTGCTTGAGCAATTTCTAATGCTTTCCAAATCATTTCATCAGTCGCATCAGCTTTCCCATATTGCATATTTTCTCTGATCGTACCCGAAAATAGAGTTGCTTTTTGTTGTACAAATCCCATTAATTCACGTAAATTATGCTGCGTCATATCCGTGATACTGATGCCATTGATTTTGATCGTTCCAGATTCTACGTCATATAAACGAGGGATCAGATTCACTAAAGTCGTTTTACCAGAACCAGTACCACCGATGATTGCGACGATCTCACCAGATTTAGCTGAAAAATCGATATCTTCTAGTGCTAACTTCTCTGCTCCGTGGTAACGATAGTTCACATGCTCAAAAGAAATTGTCGCATCTTTTCCTGCTTGTTCCACTTCGATTCGTTGTTCAGGATCAGTAATTTTCACTTCTTCATCTAATACTTCGTTGATACGTTCAGCAGAAGCTTGTGCTCGGGGTACCATGATAAAAATAGCTGAAAGCATCATAAAGCTGATCAAAATCTGCATTGCATAGGTCATAAATGCAATCAAATTTCCGACTTCTAATGTCATATCTGCTATGTAGTGCCCGCCAAACCAAGTAATTGCGACATTTGTTCCACTCATAATCAATGTCATCATCGGCATCATCAATGCAACAATCGTATTTACCTTGATTGCATTATTTGTGTAATCTTTATTCGCTAAATCAAAGCGATTTTCTTCAAAACGTGTTTTATCAAATGCACGAATAACTCTTACACCAGTTAGTCCCTCACGAAATACTAAATTCAATCGGTCAGTTTTCTTTTGCATGCTTTTGAATAATGGTACTGCAAAATACATGATTCCACCAATTAGTACTAGCATGACTGGGATAACAACTAAAAAGATTTTTGTTAATTCATGATCTTTTTGATAAGCAAGAAAACTTGCACCAACCAATGTAATCTGTGCAGTGATCATCATTCTTAAAAACATTTGTGTGACCATTTGAATTTGGGTAACATCATTGGTCGTACGAGTAATCAAAGAAGCTGTCCCATATTTGTCAAAAGCATCTTTTGATAAACTCTCAGATTTTTTATAGACATAAGTCCGTAATTGTTTTCCTAGTTTTTGTGACTCACGTGTTGCAAAAAAAGTATTCGCAATCGCTGCAAAAACACTAATCAAAGAAAAACCAATCATGACAAACCCTGTGTGCCAGATATAATCAACATCACCTTGTGCGACTCCTTTATCAATAATATTTGATGTAAGTGTCGGTAAATAAAGGTCTGCAAGAACTTGGACAACCATGAATAATGCAGCCACAATAGCTGAAGTCATTGAAATCCGTTTGACGATTTTTAGCATATAATCCCCTCTTTCTATTTCGATACACCGTTCTTCAACCAGGATAATTTTAATTTAAATTCTGCAATCACCTGCTCGATAGAGTAATTTTCTGATTTTGAAAATGATTTATAGGCATGAGCAATCGTGGTAAATACTGTATTCATGATTAATTGGATCAGTAGCTCCATTTCTTGGTCATTTTTTACTTTAAGCGTCGTCCGATCAATCAATTCAATCAATTCTTTTGCTTCTTGTTTATATTTTTCATGTGGCTTATGTTGCTCATTTTTTGTATGTGGTACAACTTTACGAGAAGCGCGATAATCCATGTTCATGAACAGATTTCGATAAAACGAAGCATTTTCTCCAACTAAAATCTCCCGAATCATTTTAGTAAAGTAACGTTCGAAACCTTTAAAGAGATCACCATTTACTTCTTTCATCAATTGCATCATGTCTCTTGAACCATCACGTCTCACTGTTTCAAAGTAGTAATAATAAAGGTCTTCTTTATCTTCAAAATATTGATAGAAACTGCCTCTAGGAATTTCAGCGATTTTTACAATATTTGCAATCGAAGCTTCCTTTAATGGGACTCTAGAAAATTCAATTCTAGCGGCTTCTAACAATCGTTTCTTTTTTTCTTCAGGTAGATGAAAAAAAGTTTGTGTAGGCATTGTCCTCCTCCTTTCTACAATAATGACACATCGTCATATGACACTATGTCATTATAGCACCATCTAATAGATTTGCAATACATTTACAATACATTTTCATATTTTTTTCATAAAAAATTCAAAAAATTATTTATCGAAAAACTACCTTAAAAAAACTTGATAGCCTTTTTGCTTTCAAGTAAACTAACTATGTTACCCACATAACAACAACGATCAAAGGAGAAAATATTATGGCATCAGTATTGATAGTAAAAGGACATCCCTTAACTGCCCAAGAGTCACGTTCAGTTAAAACACTAACAACTTTTTTAACTAGTTACAAAGAATATCACCCAAACGATGCAGTGACTGTTTTAGAACTTTATCGTGATGATATCCCAGAAATCGATGAAGAATTACTTTCAGGATGGGAAGCGCTTCGTGCGGGTGCAACATTCTCTACTTTATCCGAAAGTCAACAGCAAAAAATTACTCGTTTTAATGAATTGACCGATCAATTTCTTGCTTCAGATAAAATCGTTATTGCCAATGCGTTATGGAACTTAAATATTCCAACAAAATTAAAAGCATGGTTCGACACAGTCAACGTAGCTGGCAAAACATTCCACTATACAGAAAATGGGCCAGAAGGTTTAGTTACTGGTAAAAAAGCCCTACACATTCAATCCAATGGTGGAATTTACAATGGGCAAGACTTTGCTTCTCAATATGTAAAAGGGATTTTAAATTTTGTAGGAATCGATCAAGTTGATCAGTTATTTATTGAAGGGATCGACTATACACCTGACCGTGCAGAAGAGTTAATGCAGTCTGCATTAGACAAAGCTACTGAGTTTGGCCGAACGTTCTAATTAAATCAATTTAAGGATAAAACAACAGAATTTTTTCACTCTTTATTGATTAGTGGACATTCAATACATTGCCCTCTGGTTCATACACAACACAAAAAGGATAAACACAAGAGAAATAAGAGTGTGTTTATCCTTTTGAATCATTGCCTAAATGATTGTTAGCCACATTACAAACGGATGCGATTATTTAGTTCTCCGAGTCAGAAACTTCTATTTCTTTCTTGTTTTTTTCCTCATACAAGCTCGAAATCGTTGTATACCATTCAAAAATATGTGTGATGACTACTTTTGCTGCTGCATATACGGGTATCCCTAAAACAACACCGATAATTCCAAATAATTTCCCCGAAGTTAATAAAACTAATAAAATCGTCACTGGATGAATCGCTAACTGATTCCCTAAAACTAATGGTGAAATCAATCGTCCCTCAATCGTTTGTTCTAAAGCAGAAACGATCAATACTTTGATCAACATAGCAGGTCTTGCCACGATCCCTAAAAATACAGCAATAATACCTAAAGTGACCGCATAATCTAAGCCAATGATCGCAAAACCAATCATAAACATAATTGCCACAGCAAAAGCTACCGTTAATTGCCCCCGTATATAAGAAGAAACCTGTGCATTCATTTCAATTAACACTTTCAAGGTTGGTTTGCGCATACGAGTCGGTAAAAAACTAACGAAATAAGGGGCTAATTTTTTTCCATCTTTTAACAAATAAAAAAGGATGAACGGCATGGTCACTATAGCCACAATAATCGTCGCTACCGCTCCTACAAAACTTCCTAAGCTTTGAACTGTACTTTTAGAAATATCTTGGAGCATTTCTCCTGCTGAATTTATGAATTTGTCACCAGCAGTTTCTAACTGTTCTCTAAATTGATTAAACAATGGGTCTCTTAGTATCTCTGTTAGTTTATTATCAATGGTGTCCACATATTGCGGAAAATTGTTGATAAAACTAATTGTCTGCTCTTGAATTTTAGGAATGATCACTACTATCCCCCAAACAATCAAAGCAACTACTGATACAAATAACCCAATGATACTTTACAGCCTTGGAATTTGTCGCTTTTCCAAATAATCGACGACTGGGTTCATAAGGTAATATAAAATCCCTGCTAAAATAATCGGTAACCCGACTATAGCTAAAAACGCCCAGATCGGCGCAAATAAATAGGATACTTTTGTAAATAAAAAGACGATCAATAAAATCAAGAGTACAACTAATAACGCAGTGACAAATTGATTGTTTAAAAACCATCGCCAAAACCAAGAAACAGGTTTTGAACGTTTATTCTTCCCTTCCATCATCCCACCTACTTATATTCGATTTGTGTGCCAACATGAATCTCTGGTAACTGGTATGGCGCTAAATAAATACCATTTGCAATACTACTTTCTGTAGAATAGTGATCAAAGATCAACGTAACATGTCCAACTGTATTTAAATTTTCATTGGCCATTGTTCCTACATGCTCAATCGTATATTCTTGTTGGTCAAAAGAGATAACACCTTCTTTGCTTAAAGAAAATGTCTCTTTTGAGGTAATTTCTTGGATTACCGAATAGTTACGTAAGGTAGAAGTCGCTGTTTGATCAAATAATATCAAGATTGGTTCTTGTTCACTTACAGCTTGTTCACCTATTTCTTTTATAGTTGCGTGAATCATCCCACTCGCTCCTTCGCTACAAAAATCTTTCTTAAAGTATATAAGTAAGTATAACATATTCTCTTTGATTAACCGTCATGAATCGATATGTGCTAAAATAAAAAAGAAACCTATTTCATCTATTTTTAGGAGGGACAACGATGGTAGAACAAATCATTTTGGGCACATACACAAGACGTGTAAGTGAAGGTATCTACACTATTGAATTAGACACCGAAAAAGAAGCAATTACTGGATTAAAGTTAGCGACAAGTGAAAACAGTCCAACTTATTTAGCAAAAAGTGTTGCTGGTAATCTTTATACTGTCACGAGCATTGATGGCTTAGGCGGAGTTGGTGCATATGGACAAGACTTCCATTTTTTGAATGCGGTAACAGAATCTGGAGCTCCTTTATGTTATGTAGCAGTTGATGAGCCACGCCAACTCGTTTATGGAGCAAATTATCATAAAGGTGAAGTCAATGTGTATCGCATTTTAGAAAATGGTGGTTTAGCAGCAACAGACGCTGTTTTCCACCAAGAAGACACTGGGCCACATAAAAACCAAGACCATGCGCACGTCCATTATACAGACTTAACACCGGATAACCGATTAGTCGTTTGTGATTTAGGAACTGACCGTGTTTACACCTATGATGTTTCTAAAGAAGGCAAATTATCAATCGTTTCTGAATTTATGACAGAGCCAGGAACAGGGCCTCGTCATCTTGTTTTTCATCCTGAAGATGGAACGTTCGCTTATCTTTTCGGAGAACTATACAGTACCGTACGAGTGTTATCTTATGATAAAGAACAAGGTACATTTGAGGAAAAACAAAAAATCAGTACGTTGCCTGAAGACTTCAAAGAAGAAAATGGTGGTGCTGCAATTTGTATTTCAAAAGATGGACGTTTCGTCTATGCTTCAAATCGTGGCCACAACTCTATTGCCGTCTTTGCGGTCTCTGAAGAAGATCGAACCTTGAAACGCATCCAAATAATTGCTACAGAAGGTGATTTCCCTAGAGATTTCGCTTTGAGTCCTGATAATAACTATGTGGTATGCGCCAATCAAAATACTGATAATCTCACTCTCTACTATCGTCATGAGGATACCGGATTACTAGAATTACGCCAAAAAGATATTTATGCGCCAGAATGCGTTTGTGTCTATTTTGATTCAAAGGAGTAGCTAATGAAGAAAGAAGAAATACTTGAACGTTTAAGAGCAGACTTAGAGATTCCTTTTTTCCAAGGAAAACTTGAAGACAAGGACTACAGTGAAGAGGACTATCAAAAACTAAAAAATGACCTCATAAACTATTTCGACGACTATGTAAGAAATATCGAAAACTAAACGTTTGTAAATATTATTCTGAAAAAAGACTGAGTATGGGACAAACACCTATGAGGGGCATACCCCTCATAGGTGTTTGTCCCATACTCGATTTTTTTAATACTATCATTATTACTAAAAGTATACAAAAAAACCGACGAGTTGGTTAGGCTCGACGGCAAAGGCGAATTACTAAATAATGTAATTCAATAAGATTGTTGTTGGTTTCAGGTTCCTATTCATAATAAATGATTTTACATATATTATCATAAAAATAATATGATATTTAAATTAAATAACTCTATTTTTTTCAACATATTAGTTTCACTTATTTTTTTAATAATAAATTGGTCATTTTTTGGATCGCTGCAGAAATATTTTCTGTAGCTTCATCTTGTTTTTCTTCTGAGGCATCAAACAGAACACTATCTACCCCTGTTTCTACTTGAAGACTTTGAATCATTTCTTCGCAACCAGCGACATAAGAAAGATAGGCTTTTTCAAATTTTTTATGAATCCCCATAACTTTTGCTGGTGGGCGTAACTGACCGATTTTTTTCAATATTATTCGGTATTTCTTGGTTCCCTCTTCAAATAAATTAATAATTTCAACCAATTCTTCTGCTGTCAATTCATTTGTTTTTTTCTGATCGATCGCTTCTCTAATCACTTGATATTTTGGATGCATCTGTTCACCGATTTCTTCTGTTTCCTTAACCATCCGGTCAACTGATTGTACATAGTAACCAATATTTGGTAGCATTTTTTCTTCCTACTTTCCATTTTATTTCTCTTTTATTTTACCTGTTTTCCACAAAAATGGATAGGCTGTCTTCCTTATAAAAATTAGGTTTCTCTTTATTTTTCAAAAAATTGGTTCTTCAAACTATATTGTTTTCCTGATAAGATGTCATATTGAATCATTTCGTATGCCTTATATAGTTCTTCTTGCTTCTTGTTTAACTGTAATTCTTTATACCATTGGCCTGCTTGATAATATAATCCTCTCTCAAAAGCAGGTAGTTCTTGTTCCAGTGATAATAACAATTGATAAAATCCAGTCGTAGTTTGGTCCGCCAGTTCCATTAGCTTTGCCGTAAAATAAAATGGACTTGTGACTACATTTTGAGCTTGACTTTTTGCCAAATTCCTTTGATTATCAAACATCAAAAATTGTGTTTCATGCAATGTCTGTTTGTCATTTTTTTCTTGAATTTCCTTTGAATAAATACCTGGCAAATGATCTCCCCAGAAAACAACTAAAGTCCTTCTAGGAACCTTCTTTAATTCTTCCGTAAATTTTTTTAACGCTTGACTACTATAAGAAATATCTTGCAAATAATTTTTTAAACTACTTACGCCACTATCATCAGCTGTTTTAACTGAGTACTCTAAGTCAGTATATTTCCCAACATAAGGCATATGTGTTTGCATAGTCACTAGATGGATAAATTGAGGGGACTCCTCTTTTTTCAAAAGATCTATTACTTCTTTATAAGCAGATTGATCAGAAATATAAGGATTATCCTCAATTGTATCCGTGTAAGACATCGTATTCTCGCTGATAAAATCATCAAAACCTAAAATATTATAAACATCTTTTCGTTTATACATTGATGTATTATAAGGATGGATGGCAGTCGTACGATAATCTTGGGCACGTAATGTTGAAACAATAGAAGGTAGTTGTTTCATTTTAGGGACCATCATTGTGTACGGCGTAGTCAGCTGCGCATTGAATAGCGCCATTGAAAAACCAGTGAGTGCTTCAAATTCAATATTAGCTGTCCCTCCCCCATAGTTTTGCGAAAGCATGTTTCCACTATATGTTTGGTTAGCAATTGAGTAGTAATCTGCTAAAGGCGCTCCTGTCACCTCTACACCGTTTAATCGACTTGGATCCGAGAAGCTTTCACTCATAACATAAATGATATTGGGCTGTTCCGCTAAAGCCATTTTATTTTTTTCATCTGCTAATTTCTGATATTGTGTAGTAATCTCGGTTATTTTTGCTTCCGAATACCCTTCTGGTTCTTCCATAGGATCAATGTTCAAATTATATAAAAAACCACCAATAAATCCGGTATTATAGTAATTCATTTTCTGACTATAGGGGATCCACAAAGCTGTTTTATTATAGGCTTTGCGCAACAAATTATTTGGATTATTGAAATTACTAATATAAATGAGCGATAAAATAGTAGTAATCAACGTAACTATTCTTATCGCTTGGAATTTTCTTGTTTTTTTAAAGCTACGATAAATTGACCAAATCCCACCAGTCACAACAAAGGCTACTAATCCTAATAATAGATAAAATAATACTGAATCCGTCATATCTTTTAATAAGCCAAACTCTGTAATCATTTTTAAATCATCAGGATAAATCGGTTCTTGTCGATAACTCATTTTTAAATAATCAGCATAACCAAGAATCCCTATCCCAACTAAATATAAACCTGTCCCAAAAAGAAAAGAGCCAAGTAATGATACTAAAAAAAGAAACAAGGTGAATAAAACAAGACAAGACAAAAAAAACTTTTCAGTATGCCATGAAAAAGCAAACTTCAATGCTAAATCAACGGAAAAGTTATTTTGACACCACTGTAAATATAAGTTACTCAATACAATGATGAAGACCGTACTCATAACGATCAATGCGTATTTCAAACTATTTCTTTGTTTAAAAGATAGTTTATTCAAACAATTATTTATGTGTCTTTTCAAATGGCTACTCCTTCAAATTCATTTGTTTATTCATCGTATTACTGCCTTTATTTTAGTAGTTTGCAGTTGGCAAGTAAAGAAATGTAAAAAAACTATAACAATTTTTAGCTTATGAAAAAATAAAAAAAGGTAATAGAAAAATCCTCTCCCAAGATTAGGTATTTATCTATATAAAAAATATCCCCTCTGATTTTCCAAAATAATTGCTACAAAAGAATATTTAGCTAATACCTCACTATAATACGATGAGTATACGTTAGTGCAACTCTATAGCCTTTCGCTCCTGCGACGAGTAACCGCAGGAGCAACTAAACCGAAGAAACCAAAAATAACTTTTGTCTTTTTTGGTTTCTTCGGTTTATGACAATTCATTAAAAATAATAATAGTTACTTTTTATTTCCAAAAATCATCCAATACAGTAATTGGTAAGTGGCGTTTATGCTGTGTTTTATTCCACCACGCTTCAATTTTTTCTTGTGCGTCTACAGGAACTTCTTTTCCTTCCAAGTAATCATCAATTTCATCGTAAGTTATACCTAAAGCAACCTCATCTGCAATCAACGGTTTACTATCTTCTAAATCAGCGGTTGGGATTTTGGTATAAAGTTTCTCTGGTGCACCCAATTCTTGTAATAAACGTTTTCCTTGACGTTTATTCAAACGGAATAACGGTAGTAGGTCTGCCCCACCATCACCAAACTTTGTAAAGAAACCTGTAATATTTTCAGCTGCATGATCAGTTCCTAGGACTGCACCAGAGCGCTCACCGGCTATCGCATATTGGGTGATCATTCGTTGACGCGCTTTGATATTTCCTTTATTAAAATCGCTGATTTCTATGCCTGCTTCCGCTAATTGTGTCATTTGTGCATCAACTGCAGGCTTGATATTCACTCGTAAACGAACATCAGGTTGAATAAATTCAAGTGCTGCTTTTGCATCCTGTTCATCTACTTGTTCGCCATAAGGTAGTCGCACAGCAATAAATTGATAGCTATCATCATTGGTCTCTTGACGCATTTCTTCCATCGTTAATTGGCCTAAACGCCCAGCTAATGTAGAATCTTGTCCCCCGCTAATCCCTAAGACAAACGTTTTTAAGAAAGGGTACTTTTTTAAATAAGCCTTCATGAAATCAATACTAATGCGAATCTCGTCTTTTGGATCAATTGTTGGTTTGGCGCCTAACTCTTTGATAATTTCTTCTTGTAAGCTCATTGTTCTTCCTCCTTAATATTCGTTTGACAACTCTTTGACATTTTTTTTCATTCGCTCCATGATTGCCATCTTATGATTCCAACAATCTGTAGATAAATCAACTGGATACTTTTGTGGATTAAGGTCGCGTTTATATTCTTCCCAAAGTGAATCTAGGTTGTCACGTATATATTCCTTTATTTCATTTAAAGAAGGCAAGTCGTACACACGTTTTCCTTCAATAAAAATATCTCGTAAAATTGGGCGCGCAGTAAAGTCACGAACTGTCTTATTGATAAATGTATGCACCGGATGAAACATGAAAATCTCATCCTCTTTTCTTGGATCTTCTTCCCAAAGTGTAACATAATCACCTTCTGATTTTCCGTCAAAATTACGAGTGATCCGCCAAACTTGTTTTTTACCAGGAGTTGTGACTTTTTCTGCGTTACTAGAGAGCTTGATTGTATCAATCATTTCCCCATTTTCATCTTCGATTGCAACCAATTTAAAAACCGCCCCCAATGCAGGTTGATCATAGGCAGTAATCAATTTCGTTCCTACGCCCCAAACATCAATTTTTGCTTTTTGCATTTTCAAGTTTAAAATAGTCGCTTCATCTAAATCATTCGAGGCATAGATTTTTGCTTCTGTAAATCCAGCTACATCTAGTTGCTCGCGTACTCGCTTAGAAATATAAGCCATGTCACCACTATCAATGCGAACACCCTGAAAATTGATTTGACTGCCTAATTCTTTGGCTACTCTAATCGCACTTGGCACTCCTGACTTCAAGGTATCATACGTATCAACCAAGAAAACACAATCCTTATGTGTTTTAGCGTAAGCCAAAAAGGCTTCATAGTCGTTCCCGTAGGATTGAACAAGAGAATGCGCATGCGTTCCACTAGCAGGAATGCCAAATATTTTTCCCGCTCGTACATTACTAGTTGCATCTGCCCCACCAATATATGCTGCTCGAGTTCCCCAAACAGCAGCATCAAGTTCTTGTGCTCTTCTTGTCCCAAAATCTAGTAAAGGATCGTTCCCAATCACAGATTTGATTATTGCAGCTTTTGTCGCAATCAATGTTTGAAAGTTTACCATGTTCAACAAAGCTGTCTCAACTAATTGGCAATGAGCTAACGGTCCTTCCACCTGAATCAATGGTTCATTGGCAAAAACTAATTCGCCTTCACGTGCAGAGCGTACAGTTGCTTTAAATTTGAATTCTTTTAGATAGGTTAAAAAACCTTCTGGATAAATTTCCATTTTACGTAAATACTCAATATCTGATTCACTAAACGTCAAATTTTCTAAATATTCCACAAGACGTTCTAATCCTGCGAACACAGCGTAACCATGGTTAAATGGCATTTCACGGAAATAGCATTCAAAAACAGCATGTAGATCAGCTCGACCTAATTCCCAGTATGTTTGCATCATATTGATCTGGTATAAATCGGTATGCAAAGTCAAACTGTCATCTGGGTAAATTTTATTCATTTTTATATTACTCCTCTTGGCAAGTTTTCATTTCTTACCCATTATAACAAAAAATTGCTTAAGTAGAAGAAATCTTGATTATTTTCTGAAAAAGGTCAAAAAAAGAGCTCTCCATGACGACAGTCAAGACTAACGTCATGGAAAACTTGTTTTTACACAGTTGCTGGAACTGCTTTGTGTTCAATGATCACAATATCTTTATTTGGTCGTTTGAATTGAATACCAGCTTGTTCTAAATCTTGTTTTACACCTATATGCACTTTGACATCTTCACGCTCTGCCTTTAAAATAAGACGAATTGCAAAGTCAATTTCTTGTTTTGTAATTTTTTTCTTGGTATTGATCATTAATAACTGTATCTTTTCATAGGTATCAATAAACAAGATTTGGGTACTATCAAGTGAATAGAATTTGTAATATTTAAGTTGTTGGTAACTGGCGTTTCAATTAATCTCATCTCATTCCTCTTTTCTTTTAATTTTTATAAAAAGCCCCCATATGTAAGGAATCGCTTTCAACATTTCATTATAACGATAGAAAATTCCAATTATCTACCACACTTATTATAGCATAAATAGACATATAACATAATAAATAAAAAAATATTTAAATTTTCTTGACCTTCTAGTTACGTAAAGGGATAAGATAAACTCATAAGGAGGTTAATCATGGAATATACAATAAAAAGAATGGCTGAACTATCTGGTGTCAGTTCTCGAACATTGCGTTTTTACGATGAAATAAATTTGCTAAAACCTGCAAAACTCTCCCCTTCTGGTTATCGTATTTATGGTAATCAAGAAGTTGATCGACTACAACATATTTTGTTCTATCGTTCTCTTGAGTTTAAATTGGAGCAAATACGTGAAATACTAGATAACCCGACATTCAATCATCAACAAGCATTGCTTCAGCACCAAAAAATGTTGAAAGAAAAAAGAAAACAAATCGATACATTACTATATAAATGTTCAACAAACATTAGACAATTACCAAGGAGGAAAACAAATGTACGATCATGAAAAATTTGAAGGATTTAAAAAACAAAAACTAGCAGAAAATGAAATAAATTATGGACAAGAAATACGAGAAAAATACGGGGAAGACACTATCAAAGGTACCAATCAAAAATGGCAAGACATGGACAAAGCAACTTATGAAGAAATGCTAGCCACGGAAAAACAACTCCTACTTGACTTGACTATGTTTCTTCAAGATCAAATGGACCAAGAACTAGCACATAAGATATTCGAAGCACATAAGATATTCGAAGCACATAAAAAATGGCTTTCTTTCACTTGGCCCTCTTACAGTTTAGAAGCTCACAACGGATTAGGGATACTCTATGTGACAGATAAGCAGTTTACTTCATACTATGATAACCGTTGCGGTATTGGCGCAGCGCAAGCCCTAAATGAAATCATCCAAATATATACTAAGTAAAAAGGTTATGAAAAGGCTGGTCTGCATCAAGCAATAAGAACAAACAGAGAAAAATAGCTCTTCATATTTTTCCTCTGTTTGGACTTATTGCCGAAGATGCAAGCCTTTGAATACCGCGGATAAGGGGTTGTGAAAGCATCGTCCAGCTCCGATGATAATAAGAAGAAATTTTTTGAAATAGTTTTTCATATTTTAAAAAATTTAGGCTTATTTCAATGAGCTACTGCTTGTACAACGTGAATGAGAGGTCATGAGCAGCATGGCCTTAATTCCGCAGAAGCACTGTTGGCAACAGCACGTTCTTTTTACCGTTTGATAAATTGGTAAGGTATTTTTATTTGTTCTAATTTTTCTTCGATAAAAAGGGAAAAAGCAGTTTTCCCACATTATTCCCTAAGGCCATGATTGATGGTTGAAAAATCCAGAAGCTTACTGATTAGTAGATTATCTCTTCCAACAATCCGTTTTTTACTTTCTAATATTGAGCTTTCCAAAAGAGCCGCAGCTACTGTATCTGAATTTGTAAATACTCCATCAATCTTTTTTCTCTTAAAATACTCTGCAGCTTTGGTTCCATGTTCATAATTAATACAATTCCAAAAAATATTTTGACGATCAAGACCAGGAAAAATTTTTTCACATATTTCTATAGTGATTTTAGAATTATAGCTTAATCGACTACTTCTTCCTAAAGTAACACCTAGATTTCTAACTCCTTGATTTTTTAAATAATGAAGTGCTTCTGTCATGGAATGTTCACGATCAATAAAAACACGGCTTGCTTTTGTTTCATTTATTTTTTCACAAAATATAATGGTACCATATTTCTGATACGAAAGTAAAATATCTAAGTGATTTGCTCGAGAAGTGACGATCAAGCCATCAAATCTTTTTCCTGCAAACTCTTCCAGATACATACATTCTCTTTGCGCTTGGTAATTGGTTGGCAATAACGTTACCTTATAATCATCATCGAAAGCGGCTTCAATGATACCACTAATCAATTGATCGAAGTAAGGATGATCCGTATACGGCAAAATCACCCCTATGTTTCTTGTTTTACCGTAACTTAATTGTCTCGCACTGGCATTAGGGACATATTCTAATTCTTTTATTACAGCTAAAATCTTAGCACGTTTTATTTCATCTACATACGGATGATTGTTGATCACTCGTGAGACTGTAGAAACAGAATATCCAGTCAACTTTGCAATATCTCTGATGTTTGTCATGTTGCATTAGGCCACCTATACAAAAAGATTTTCTTGTAAATAGTCTATCACAGCATGTCCACATTCAAAAAATTGATAGAACGTTCCATCATATTCAAAGCTAATACGTTGTCCACCTAAATACGTATCTTTTGCTAATCCACTAATTTCATCTAAAGGAATTTTTTTCATTACCGTTTTAGTTAACCCTTGAGGACTAGACAATTCAAGCATTGTTTCTTTAAATTCAACAAAAGCATAAAAATAGTCATTCGTAGCGCCAGTGGTCATTTTGATATAAGTATTCATCAGTAATTCCTCCTTTTTGATGAGTTGAGTATAGCTTATGAAACGCGTCCCATAGCAAGGTCTTTGCTTCACCTTCTAAAATCACCAAATAAGATAAAACGAGCGCTAAAATACGTACTCCTGTCTTTAAATCTTTAAAAAAGGAGAACTTTATTTTAATTATCTAGGGTTCCTCATCAAAAATCTGCTACTATACATTTAAATTTAGTAACTAAGAGGAGTTTTTTTATTGTCTGAAAAGCAACAAAAAGCAGGAATACTGAAAAGAATACTGAGACTAATAAAGAATAAAATAAAGGCCATACTACAAAGAAGGAGGGGAATGAAACAAGTAGAGACAATAATAGGAGAACAGAAAGGAACAAAGAAAGAACAGAAATAGTAGCACATTAAGTTCCCATAGCATCGTCTATATAAATCACTTAAGCAATAAAGATAGTTCTAGAGCATAAGCAACTATCCACATCAAATAATTGATCAACTAATCTAATATCTTTGCCCTTTTTGCTTAAAATAAAACAAAAAAAGAGAACCCTGTAATATAAGGGTTCTCTTTTAATTCTTACATCATACCGCCCATCATTGATGGATCCATAGCTGGCGCTGCTGGTGCTGCTGGTGCTGCTGGTTCTGGTTTATCTGCAACAACAGCTTCAGTTGTTAATAGTAACGCAGAAACGGATGCCGCATTTTGTAAAGCTGAACGCGTCACTTTAGTTGGATCAACGATACCTGCTTCAACCATATTTACCCATTCACCTGTTGCGGCGTTGAATCCTGTCCCTAATTCAACGTTTTTCAATTTGTTTACAATCACTGAGCCTTCATATCCTGCGTTTTCTGCGATTTGACGAATTGGCTCTTCTAGTGCACGGACAACGATTTTAACACCTGTTTCCACATCACCTTGTGCTTCGATTGCAGAAACTTTATTGATCACATTTACTAAAGCCGTACCACCACCAGAAACCATTCCTTCTTCAACAGCAGCACGAGTTGCGTTCAATGCATCTTCAATACGAAGTTTCAATTCTTTTAATTCTGTTTCAGTTGCTGCACCGACTTTAACGACCGCAACTCCACCTGCAAGTTTCGCTAAACGTTCTTGTAATTTTTCACGATCAAAATCTGATGTTGTTTCACCAATTTGGTTTTTAATCAATTGAACACGTGCTTCAATTGCCGTTTTATCTCCAGAACCTTCAACAATCGTTGTGTTATCTTTATCTACCACAACTTTTGAAGCATTCCCTAGATTTTCGATAGTTGCATCTTTCAATTCTAAACCTAGATCATCAGTAATAACTGTACCACCAGTTAAAATCGCAATATCTTCAAGCATTGCTTTACGACGATCACCAAAGCCAGGTGCTTTAACAGCTACAACATTAAACGTTCCACGAATCTTATTCAAGACTAACGTTGGTAAAGCTTCACCATCTACATCATCTGCAATAATCAATAGTGGCCGAGATTGTTGTAAGATTTGTTCTAATAATGGCAAGATATCTTGAATATTAGAGATTTTTTTATCTGTAATCAAAATATATGGATTTTCTAAAACAGCTTCCATCTTGTCATTGTCAGTAACCATGTATTGTGATAAGTAGCCACGATCAAATTGCATTCCTTCAACAACATCTAATTCTGTTTCAATTCCTTTTGATTCTTCGATAGTAATAACACCATCATTACCAACCTTTTCCATTGCATCTGCAATCAAATGACCAACTTTGTCTGAACCAGAAGAAACAGCAGCAACTTGTGCAATTGCTTCTTTTGAATCAACCACAGTTGAGATATTGTGTAATTCTTCAACGGCTGTTTTTGTTGCTAGATCAATTCCACGACGAATACCTAAAGGATTTGCTCCTGCTGTTACGTTCTTTAATCCTTCACGAACGATTGCTTGAGTCAAAACTGTAGCGGTTGTTGTTCCGTCTCCTGCAATATCGTTTGTTTTTGAAGCAACTTCAGAAACTAATTTTGCCCCCATATTTTCAAAATGATCTTCAAGTTCGATCTCTTTTGCAATCGTTACCCCATCATTTGTAATCAGTGGTGACCCATATGATTTTTCTAATACAACATTTCGACCTTTTGGTCCTAATGTTACTTTTACTGTATCTGCTAATTTATCTACTCCACGAAGCATTGCTGCACGTGCATCTTCTGCAAATTTCAATTCTTTTGCCATATCTATTCACCTCATTAAATTTTTTTAGAACTTTTTTATTTATTCAACGATCGCCATAATATCTTTGCCTGCAACGATCAAATATTCTTTTCCATCAAATTTTACTTCTGTACCGGCATATTTTTCAAACATCACTTGGTCGCCTGCTTTCACAGCAGCAGGAACTTTTTCACCATTTTCTAACAAACGGCCTTCGCCAACTGCAATAACTGTACCAGTTTGTGGTTTTTCTTTAGCGGATGAAGCTAAAACAATTCCTCCAACAGTTGTTTCCTCTTCTTTTGCGACTTCGATAATGACGCGATCACCTAATGGTTTTAACACGATAAATCCCTCCGATAACTCTTTTTTTGGATTCGTTAGCACTCTTACATATAGAGTGCTAACCTACATTTTCAATAATACTCATTCTTTGATTTTTTTGCAAGCTTTTTAAATGAAAATTCAATAATTTATTGTTTCCTAATTAATGGTTCATTGGCTAATCTCGAATTAATCTATGTTATAATTGATTCTTGTTCTTGCAGTTTTTTATGTTTAGTTTTCAAGGAGGGATTATATGTCATTAAAAAAATATAGTTTTGCTAGTATCTTTTGTTATGGACTTATTTTTCTTTCTCCTTTGATGCTTTCATCTATGGAGATTGTTCATACAGTTACAGGCGTCATTACTGCAACTACGATTGCTTACATCCTAGGGGCAATACTTTTAGAGTTCTTCTATTTTTAAACAAAATGACCCCTTACAAATTGAAGTTGCTGTTCCCAAAGCTTCAATTAGCCAAAATTATTTTATACGGCTTTATCGGAATTTTTATTGCTTTGATGCTCCAGGCTCTCGCAGTTACTCTAGAAAGTTTTTTCTTTGAAAATAGTGGACCTTCTGACAATACCCAAGATATCATTCAAATAATTCTAAAGGCTCCTGTATTTATTTTAGCAACTACTATTGCTGGTCCTATTATGGAAGAATTTGTGTTTCGTCGTAGTCTTTTAGGGATCATTGGAAAATACACAAACTTTTGGGTAGGAGCAATCGTCAGTTCCTTATTATTTGCTTTTGCCCATAACGATGGACATCTACTCGTTTACTTTTTCTTAGGTTTTTTCTTTAGTCTACAATACAAAATGACTGGACGAATTTGGACATCAATGATCACGCATGTCGGGATGAATACATTAGTCGTAATTGCACAAATAGCACTTCAAAAAGGCTTGATTTCTTCATAATATTTATAATCTATGTATAACAGAACAATTTAATTGCTTAATTTTTTTAAAAAACGAAAAAAGAGATAGGCTAAAACTCAGCTTATCTCTTTTTTCACTTCTATTACTTGAAACAGCCCGTTACTTGAAACAGCCCGTGCTGTTCATGACCTTTGTTCAAGGAGCTAGACGATGCTTACACCACCTCTTACTAAACAGAAAATAATTCAGTTGCTTCTGATGGGTCGGTGTCATATATCTCAAAATCATAACCAACACCTAACTCCTTTTCCTTCAGAACATTTTCCATGGTCAAATGAGCAAGTTCTTTTAAATTATTTTCTTTACTCAGATGACCAAGATAGATTCGTTTGGTACGATCTCCGAGAACGTCAGTCATGACTAAAGCACCATCTTCATTAGAAAGATGACCACGATCCCCTAAAATACGTTTCTTTAAGTTCCATGGATAAGAACCCATGCGTAACATTTCTAAATCATGATTACTTTCCATCAAATAACCATCAGCATTTTTGATGATACCTCGCATATGGTCACTACAATAACCAGTATCTGTTAACATAACAAAGGAACGGTTTTCCTTATGAAATCGATAAAATTGCGGTGCAGCTGCATCATGAGAGACACCAAAACTTTCCACATCTAAATCACCAAAAGTTTGGACTTTTCCCATTTCAAATAGATGCTTTTGTTCAATAGGCACGTTACCTATCATCGGAGACATAGCTTCCCACGTTTTTTCATTGGCAAATACATCTAAATGGTATTTACGAGCTAACACACCTACTCCATGGATGTGGTCACGATGTTCATGGGTAACTAAAATTCCATCTAATTGGTCAGGTGTCCGATCAATTTGGGCCATCAAAGAAGTAATTTTTTTTCCGCTGAGACCAGCATCTACCAAAAGTCTTTTTTTCTCACTTTCTATATAAAGTGAATTTCCAGAACTTCCGCTGGCTAAGATACTGATTTTAAAAGCTGGTTTTTCTTCAGCCATTTGTCTACTTCCCTTCTTACTCTTTATAAACTTTTTTCATTATACCTACTTTTTTAATGATCTTCTACCTTTGGAATCGTATTATTTGTTACAATCGTATTACTAAACGCGTTGACTGATTCTACTTGGATCGCTTTATCTGTTGATTCGATCGCAATATACCAAATTGGAACATATACATTTTTCTCGCGCACCTTCAAAATACAGGAATAAGCGAGTTGTCGCCAAAGTATTTTAGAGCCTCGGGAAATCTTATTGTTGGCATACAATGTTTTAATTGCATCTTCTTCTGTATGCAATTCCATTTTTTCACGCAACTGTTCAATATCTGACAAATGAGTCTGCGTATACTTAGTTACCATAAATTCTTTGTCTTTTTTCGTTAATGAAAAAACGATTTTTGCTGTATCATCATAAAAAGGTAATCCCTCGTAGATCTGGCTCGCTTGAATTTCAGGCGTTGAGCTATCTAAATTAGAAAAATTTTTTGCATAGACATAATTACTACCAAATAAAACATTCTCATTTATAACGATGTCGCTAGTTAATAAACTTTTTTTCTCTGAATCATTGTGCTGTTCTGCCAGTTTCTTACTAAAAGATGTTTCTTCTGCGCTTAAATAATAACCTTGCCTACTTTCAGAAGAAATTTTACCTGTGTAGGAAATGTCATCACTTGCAAGCCTTTGTTGGATCGATTCAGTCTGACCTGAACGAATCACATTGCTTTCTTGACTGATAGCTTCTTGATAACTACTGAATAAAAAAACATTAATGCCTAGAAAGGCGACGAAAAAAATCCATTCTATTTTTTTGAAATCCATTTAATTCGACTCCATCTCAGTTAAACGTTCAAGTAAATCATTAACTGCATACCAGTGATTTTGATATTTCACATACCATTCTGGTAACAAATCTACCACACGGTTGGTTTCTTTAATATTTTGCCAAGTATATCCAACAATAATCGATTCTATTTTTTCTTGGGCTGCTCCTTTTTCTATGAGGTTCTGAATAACCGTGCCTGTGCTTGGCAACTCCACTTCTTCATCAGAAGGAATCGGTACTTGGATCGTATTTAAGCTGGTTTGGATCTTTACTTGTGAATCAATTCGATCAGCGCTAACTTCAATAGCGACTTTTCCTTTACTATCTGAACCAAAAACTGGGAATCCTTCCACAAAAATTCGGTAATCAATTTGATTTTTATCGCGATCAAAATAACGCATATTCCCTAGTGAATTTCCTAGCTTACTGATATATGGAAAACTTTGAGAAAAAATATTGTCAGAGGTATCTTCCTGAATAATTTCTCCACGAAAATCAACGATCTGCATTTCTGAATGGATAGTCATAGACTCATTCCCATTATAAAAAAGCAATTCACTACTTTCGTTGTTCGTTTTAACTTCGTCTGTTTTTTGAAAGAAAGCGTTTCTAAATAATGTATAAGGTTGTTGGGATAATATATAACTGTATTTTTTTAGTTTTATCTGATTTTTGGTCTCATACTGTGTTTCAATAACGGATGGTGTTTGCTTCATCTCCATCCAAGTAGCATCTGTAATCTTTAGCTCATTTTCCAGTTTTGTCCAATCAATTGAAAGACTTGTCTCATATATCGAGTAACTATTATAATTGACAAAACGTACCTTATCATTTTTTACGTCAAATTGGATACGCGTAAAATAGAGTTAATCTATGCGTTCATCTAAATTTGAAAAATCTAAACTTAGATGAAATGCCTCTTTATATTCACTAAGAAGAAGTGGAGCGTTATAAGTAAATTCGAGTCCTTCTTCAATTGTTTTTGCTTTATTAAATTTTTCTTTGTCTCCCTTTACAATTTCTGTGATTTTTCCAAACCTTGATTTTTCAATAATTGTTTGTAAGTGTGAAACAAGATTTTCACTATTTGTTTCTTTGATCTGCCCTGCATCTAACCACGTCACATGCAATGGCAAAAAAACTTCTGATGCCTTCCGAAAATTTTGAGAGTCAATCATTTGTGAATTTGATTCTTCAATAATCGAGGTTTTCCCAGCCGGACTTAACCAAATGACATAAGAGAAATAGATACTTAAAGCAATCATTAGGATTAATCCTATCCGAACAACTTTTTCAGAAATTTTCATTCCCACCATTCCTCCTCATAAGGTTCATACGGCAATGAGATATAGAAGGTCGATCCTTGACCTTCTTTACTTTCTGCCCAAATTGCACCACGATGTGCTTTCACCACTTCTCTAGAGATTGCTAACCCTAAACCGGTCCCGCCTTGAGCTCTTGCACGCGCTTTATCCACTCGATAAAACCGTTCAAACACTCGATTCAAGTCTTTTTTAGGTATTCCTAGCCCTTGGTCGGTAATGCTTAAGATCACGTTATTATGGGTCTCTAACAACCTACAAGTGATTGTTCCACCGTCTGGAGAATATTTGATTGCATTATTCATAATATTATCGATTACTTGAATCACTTTATCGGTATCAATTTCTACCCAAAGATCTCTTTGAGTAAATTCACGTTTGATCATATAATTTTTTTCTTGATTTCCAACCATCATATCAAAGCGATCAAGGACAAAATTAACTAATTCATTAAAATTGACGTATTCTAATTGCAATTGCGTATTCCCTGTATCCATTCGCGACAGGTTTAAAAGATCATTGATCATACGAATCATTCGATCGGTTTCATCTAGTGTTACTTTTAAGAAGTTGGTAGCTACCTCTTCATCCTTCCAAGCCCCTTCACTTAGTGCTTCAATATAACTACGCATACTTGTGAGTGGCGTACGTAGTTCATGAGAAACATTTGATACAAATTCTCGACGTTCTCTCTCCGTTTTTTCTTGTTCAGTCACATCATGAAGAACTGCAACTAAACCACTAATAAATCCAGATTCTCTGCGGATCATTGAAAAATCCACTCGTAAAATCATTTGATCACTTTCCATTAATCCAGTTGAGCGATCAAGCACCATTTCATTAGGATCTTCTAAGAGCTTACGTAATGTGTACTCTTCTTCAATATCTAGCAATGTCAAAATTGATTGCCCAATCGCCTCTTCATTTTTTACATCTAACAAAGAAATAGCCATATCATTGATCGTAATAACTTTTCCTCTTCGATCGGTTGCGATGACCCCATCTGTCATATGCGAAAGTACACTATCTAATCGATTTCTTTCTGCTTCCATTGTATCTTGCGCTTCTTCAATTCTTTCTGCTAGTTGGTTGAATGTATCAGCAAGCTGACCCAACTCATCTTGACCATGAACCTTGACTTTGCGACTATAGTCTCCCCGAGCAATTCGAATCGCTTGCTCCCGCATTTCTCCAATGGGTTGAGTAATTGAGCGTGCCACCAAAACAGATACGACCATTGAGATAAAAGCTGCAATCAACGAAGCAGTGAAGAAAATGATTGCAGTATTGTTGATTTCTGAATACTTTTGTTCAATATTACTTTTGATGTAAAGAGCCCCGATGACGGCATCGCCGGTCGGGGAAAGGATCGGTTGAATATTGATATTCACCCGCTTATCGTCACTATCTAATGCTACATAACGTTTCGTTGTGAAGTCATCGATATCCACATAATCGTTCTTCTTTCCGATCGAACTTTGATCACTAACATCTGTGGTACCGCGAATGATCCCTTTTTCATCGACTACCCGAATCTCAATGATGTCACTAGAAGCATTATTCTCAATAAATCGTTTGATATTTGCATTGACTTCTTCAGTAGACGTATTGTCTTTACGGTTTAATTCTGGGCTGATGGTAGTCGCTAACGATTCAACGGTCTGATTCATATCTTTGACAAACGTGTTGATGGTTGAACGTTCTAAACCTCTTATAAAATAAGCCCCAATAATTTCAATAGATATCAACAAAATTAAAATAAATGTAATCGCAATTTTAAAATTGACTGATCGAAAAAAGCGAACTTTCCCTTTCATCCATTACTCCTGTTCCTGGTTACGAAGATAGTAACCAACACCTCGCCGTGTCACTAAGTAATTAGGGTGGCTTGGATTATCTTCAATTTTTTCACGCAAGCGTCTTACTGTTACATCAACCGTACGTACATCGCCGAAGTAATCATATCCCCATACTGTTTGAAGTAGATGTTCTCGTGTCATCACTTGACCAATATGTTTCACTAGATAAAAGAGCAATTCAAATTCACGATGTGTGAGCTCAATGGTTTGACCTCGCTTAGTGACCATATAAGCATCAGGATGGATCGTCAGGTCACCGATCATAAACTCAGAAGGTGCTACTTCTTCCACTTCTTTTGGCGCTGTTGCACCACGTCGAAGATTGGCTTTCACACGTGCCACTAATTCACGATTCGAAAACGGTTTTGTGACATAATCATCAGCGCCCAGCTCTAGGCCTAATACTTTATCGATTTCAGAATCTTTTGCTGTGACCATGATGATTGGCATATCGTAAGTTTTCCGTACTTCACGTGCTACTTCTAAACCATCCATTTTGGGCAACATTAAATCCAATAAAATCAAATCAGGTTCAACCTCAGAGACTTTTTCCAAGGCTTCTTCCCCGTCATAAGCAGTATAAACATCATAGCCTTCCTTGGCCAAGTTAAATTTGACGATATCCGAAATCGGTTTTTCGTCATCGACAACTAAAATTTTTTTCATAAAGAGCCACCTCTTTTTTATTATTGTCATACTATTCTATTATACCGTATTTCTTGAGATGTTTCATCTTTGCCAAAAAATAGCAACGAATTAGGTGTCTTTCATTTATGGAAATACACATGAGTTCCTTTTATTTCCATCTCTTACTCCCTTTTATAAATGACTTCGCTCACGACTCTTTTTTTACGCTATTGTATTACGCTTGACACACAAATCAAGCGATGGATCAACTCATATTTAAGGTTCAGTCTTTTAAAACTTCCATCAGCCCATTCTTCTCCCCTAATCAGATATCACAGACTACTCAAAAAGACTCGTGCATCTATTGATTGAGACTTCTTCAATCTCTAGAATTATAGAAAAACGAGCCTAGGACAAAAAGTCGTCCTAAGCTCGTTAATAGGTGTAAATGCGAATAAACAGTGACGTGAAAGGAGAATCTTCGAGAAATAAGCCAAAATTCACCAAAATCCCGATAACTTCAGTTCATTTCCGAAGTTATCACTCCTATTCTTGCTATTTATTCAAATTTAGAATAGTAAATAAAAACATTCTTTTGATCTAGGCTCAAGTTGTATTTATGTTTAATTAACTCTAAGCATAGATCAACCTTTTGGAATCAATCATCTAACACTTGCACCCCTATACCTAGTAGCCCTGGTCCAGTGTGAACTACTAATGCTGGAGAAATTTGACCAAAATAAATATGCTGAGCTTGTGGAAACTCTTCTTTTAATTGAGTCGCCATTGCAATAGCCTCTTCTTCTGCTTGTCCATGAGCAACAGCTAAATTAAATCGTTTTGCTGACCCCACATATTCTTTGACATAAGCGACAGTTCGTTCCAGACTTTTTTTACGACCTCTTACTTTCCCCACCGTATAATATATCCCTTCTTCGTTACAAGAAATAATCGGATTTAACTTTAAGGCATTTCCCAAAATAGAGGCAACAAAACCAATTCGTCCGCCTTTTTGTAAATACTCGAGAGTAGCTACACTAAAGAATACTTTTGTTTGTTTAGCTAACTCATTTAATTTTTCAATCAACAGATCCCACGCCAAACCTTCTTCTAGCCATTTTGCAGCTTGAACCGCTGATAAGCCTGCGCCGATACCAATGTTTTTTGTATCTAACACATAGGTTTCTAACTCTTCTTGTTGTTGGGCAATCAATCGAACAATATTGTATGTCCCGCTTAGCCCACTTGAGATAGTAATCGCCAAAATTTTTTCGTAGCCATATTGTTTAATTTGTTTAAAAATATTTGTGATTGTTTCTCCATCAGGTAAAGAAGTACCTGGAATTTCTTTAGGCAGTTTTTGGTAAATTTCTTCTGGAGTAATATCGACTTTATCCGTATATACTTTGTCTTTATAAATAATTTTTAATGGAATAACATACATATGATATTTTTCAATTAGCTCTTGGGGTACATCTGTGCCTGAGTCTACTAAAATCGCCACTTTATCTTTCATTTTTTTTCTCCTCAATTAAATCCTCTTTTTCTAAACTGATTGTTTTTTCTGCTAATAGTTTCATTGCAAATGATGTGGTTGCAGATCGGACTGCAATATATTCTACTGGTGGTTTCTTGGTCAAGAATTTGAGGAACGATTGCTCCTTGTGCTAGCTGACTGACCATTTTGATTGCTTTTTCTTGTTCATGACAAAACAGATTATAAGCTTCACGAATACCAACAGTTTTTCCTTGAAACAAAATCCCCTCTTTTATTTCTGGAATCGTTAGTACTTGCTTTAACGTCGTAATCGCAATTAAAAATGCAACATGTTCTTTACTGTATCGTTTTTTCACTGGGGCTGGAACTAAGCCTAATTTCACATAATTATTTACCATGGATGATGTCAGCAAAGGATGCTTTTCTCCTCGGATAACAGGTGAAAGATAGCGATCAACTAATGTTCTTACTTGGTCCATATAAAGGTCTAAATCTGGAAGTTCCTCCCATTGTGGTAAGTGAAAATCTTCCAATTCTTTTCCCCATTCGATTAATTGCTGTCCCATTTTTTCCATCGTTTGATCTCCTTTGTCGTTTTCTTAAACATCTTATTGGGGTTATTAAAAACATTCGATCTAGTTACTTTAACTAGATAACTCAATTATAATAAATTTCACCATAAATTGAAACCATTTTACTTGAGATTTTTTGACCAAAAGAATAAGAGCATCCAGCCTCAAATAATTAAATGAATCCGCTTACTTACCCAACAAGCTATTTTCATTGAAAGAAAAATAGAAAGGCTTCATTCCAGAAGCTTTATTTACTCTCTTTTAGACAGTCATGATACACTAACAATGACAGAACGGAGGGAACATTTAATGATTGCAACCGATAAATTTTTTCAGGGAGAAAACAAAACCTATCCTTTTTTTGAAGGATGGTATTTTAAACATCAAATTGCGCAAGAGGTCTACGCCTTCATCCCAGGATATTCCATCGCGAAAAATGGAGAAACAAATCCATTTATCCAGGTGATCAGCCATGACCATTCAGAAATTTTCTTTTTTGATAGTAATCAGTTGTTTGTAGCTAAAAACCACTTATCCATAAAAATCGGTGAAAATTTTTTTAGTGAAAAAGGACTTTCTCTTTCCTTGTCGAGTCCCAATTTAACGATCATGGGAGCCATTGATTATGGTGAATTTGCACCTTTAAAACGTACAAGTTATGCGCCTAGCATTATGGGCCCTTTTTCTTATGTGCCGTTTATGGAATGTTATCATGGGATATTAAGTATGAAGCATTCATTGAAAGGAAATTTATTGTGGAATGAGCAGATGATTGACTTCACTGGGGGTACTGGTTATTTAGAAAAAGATTGGGGTAATTCTTTTCCAGCTACCTATCTGTGGGCACAATGCAATCAATTTGCAGCTCTAGATGCACAATTTTTCTTTTCCGCTGCTGAAATTCCATTTCTTAGCGGACGTTTTTTAGGAATGATTGCCGTCTTACAAATTGATGGAGAAGAATATCGCTTTGGTACTTATTATGGCGCCAAAATTTTAGATATCACACAAAAGGAAAAAAATTTAGTCATTAAAATCAGACAGCAAAAACTTGAAATGATGATTGAAGTTTTAAAAAGTGAGGGCCATCCCTTAATGGCGCCAGATAAAGGCTTGATGAATCGTGTTATTCGTGAAAAAGCCAGTACAGATATAACCGTTCGTTTACAAAAAAAAGGGAAAGAGATTTTCAATCAAAAAGGAAAGTCAGCAGGTTTTGAAGAAGTTGGTAAACTGCAAGGTTTTACCTACTAAAATAGGAGACCCGCCGTTTAAAAAACGGCGGGAAGGAGTAAAAATGAAAAAGTGTTAGGGTTTGTTCTTTTACAAGAACTTTTGTTGGTTGGTATGTTTATATAATAGCGAGCTTTTGTGAATAATCTGTGAATGAATTACTATAAAGAAATAAAGTTTTTTATAACTTTTTTTAAACTAGTCTTGCTTTTTAAAATTTACAGTGCTACTATTTAATAAGTAAATTTCATTGGGCCGTTAGCTCAGTTGGTAGAGCAGCTGACTCTTAATCAGCGGGTCGCGGGTTCGAGCCCCTCACGGCCCATTGGGTGCCAAACCCACGTCATCAGTACATTCTTGGCTACTTCGGTAGTTTCGAAAAGAGTGTACGTGATGACATTTTTTGTTTTTCGGGTACGTTTTTTTGGTCTATCGCTTATTATTGTTCAGGAACCCCCTAAGAATGAATGAACTTCCCCAAACAGTCAATCAAAAAAATCACATTGATTCTTCTAACAGTTTTCTCCATCGTAAAAAATAATAGCGTTTACTTTATTAATGAAGAGTTTATCGTTACAATCTAAGTGAAACAGATATTAGATGATAAAATTATAAAAAAGTGTCAATAAAACAAAGTAAGTCTAAACCTTTTAGCGTGATCAGCAAAGAATTTCGTATACATCGCAACTATATTTAGTTTATGAGACACCCTTTTGACAACCATTAACTACCTATTTGTTAGCTTTATCAACTAGTGAATTGGAGGAAAAGATTATGTGTGGTCATTATTTTTTTGATTTAGCATCCGACGAGCTGAAAAAATACTATGAACAAGTAATTCCACAGGCAGAAAGTCGGCAGATCCACATTGGAAAAAACGAAATTTACCCATCAAACTATGTAGTAACGTTAGGCCTTAATCAAGAAGCCGATATTGTACCAAGTATCACTCGTTGGGGATTCACCAGCTTTAAAAAAGGACAGCTAGTGATTAATGCTCGAGCAGAAACTATCGAAGAAAAAAATACGTTCTCTCACCCTTTCAAAGAAACTCGTTGTGTTTTCCCGATGTCTTGTTTTTATGAATGGGATTCTGACAAACAAAAAGTAATGTTCACTGACAGTCACTCGACAGTCCTTTATGTCAGTGGTTTTTATCGGATCCATAAAAATGAAGCTGGATTTGAAACGGAATCAATCATTTTGACCACTCAACCAAGTCAATCAGTGCTTCCTGTCCATGATCGTATGCCTTTGATCCTAGCAAAAGAACAGATCAAAGACTGGGTTACCGATTTAGATTTTGCAAGGAATCAACTGTCAGCTACTATGCCTGAGCTAAATCGGCGCAACGTAGACTAAAACCATGTGTAGCCAAAAGCCAACATGCACTGAAAAGTCCAATGAGAAAAATTCCTCTAAGATGCTTCGGTTTATTTTGCAGTGTTGAAGAATCATAACACCATTCAAAAATTTCTAAATATACTGGTACAAAAAATGAAGCGTTCCAAAAATAGTGAAAACTATCTTCAGAACGCTTCATTTGATTTACCAGAGTTTGATCCAACTTTTCATGATCAGTTACTTAACCATTAGGCTTTCCAGCTATCAACTGTTTTTTGGTTTTCTTTGATCCAATCTTGTGCTGCTTGTTTTGGGTCTTTGCCATTGTTGATTTCTAACATGACTCTTTCCATATCTTTTTCTGACCAACGGAATTTGTCTAAAACCTGATAAGCTTCCGGTTGATCTTCTTTCAACCCTTTGCGTACGATTGTATGAATCTCTTCTGCATCTCCCATCGCTTTTTTAGGATCAGCTAAATATTTCAGGTCATATTTAGCAAACATCCAGTGAGGAGTCCAACCAGTGATGATGATTGGTGCTTGTTTTTTGATTGCTTGTCCTAATGCCACAGTCATCGCACCAGAAGAAGATGTCTCAACTGTCCAATCTTTTAAGTTGTCATATTGTTTAATCGTATTTTCAGCGGCAGTCACTACACCGGCTCCAGGTTCAATTCCTGTAATTTTTTTACTTGCTTCATTTGTTAGATCTGCAATGGAATCAACTTCCATATAACTTGGGACAGCTATCCCCACTTTAGCACCCACTAAATTTGCACCTAGATCATCTACTTGATTTTTGTATTGTGCATATTGTGAACCATGGGTTTTTGGTAGCCAAGCAGAGACCATTCCATCTGATTCACCTTTTGAAACAGATTCCCACATGATCGAGTTGTCCAAAGGCGTGATAGACACATAATAGCCCATCCCTTTTAATACCTCAGCTACTACGTTTGTTGAAGCAACTTCTGTGTCCCATTCAACATAAGCAAGATTGATTCTCTTCGTTTCTTTCGTATTGGATAAACTACCTAAACCAATTGCACCTAAGATTACTACAACAACCATGCCAATCAAGATCCCTTGTCGGTTTTTACTTTTTTGCTTTGCTTTTCCTATTGCTTTTTTATTATTTGGTTGATTCAAATGTTGGGTAAAACGATCAATAATAATCGCTAAGATCACTAGTGCAACACCATTGACGAAGCCATTCCCTACTTGGGCACGTTGTAAGGCAGATAACACCCCACGCCCTAAACCAGGGGCGCCGATCATTGAAGCAATTACCACCATCGAAAGGGACAACATCGTCGTTTGATTGATCCCTGCCATAATCGTACTTTTAGCAAGTGGCAACTCTAATTTGAATAATTTTTGCCAACTTGTACTACCAAATGAGTCAGAAGCTTCTACTAATTCTTTTGGTACTTGACGAATTCCTAAATTGGTAAAGCGAACAGTTGGTGGTAATGCAAAAATAACAGAAGCGAATACACCAGGAACCATTCCAATCCCAAAGAATGCGACCGCGGGGATCAAGTAAACAAATCCCGGCATTGTTTGCATAAAATCAAGGATTGGCTTGATGATACTTTGTGCTTTGCTACTTTTAGCCATCAAAATTCCTAGCGGTACACCAATAACAATTGAGATCACACTAGATAGTAATACAAGCGTTACCGTATTCATCAGATCAGCCCATAAGCCTTGATTATAGATAAACCATAAGCCAATCAAAGTAAACAATGTCAGTCCTGGCCGTTTTTTGGAAATAAAGAAAGCAATAACTGTCAACAATAAGATAAATACAGGAGCAGGGATAACTAATAACAAATTAGTGATTCCTGACATAACTGCTTGCCCGATCGTTTGTAAAAAAGAAAATAATCCTGAAAATGTGGTTGTAAACCATTCAGTCAGTTTTTCGACCCAATCCGCTACGGGAAGTTGATAGTTCAATAAATTATTCATGTTCATTCACCTCACCTGATTCTGCTAATGCTTCAATCACACTACCTCGAATAACAACTCCTTTTAATTTCCCATTATCAACAACTGCGAGCGGTGTCGGTGAATCATAAATAATGTTAAAGATATCACTAACAATCATATCTTTTCCAATAACTGTGACATTCTCATCTAAGAAATCAGTCAATGGACGTTTTTGTCGTCTAGCCTCTAATGCTTGATCGGCAGTAATAATCCCTTTTAAATGACGCTTTTTGTCTACAGCCATCAACATACTTACTTCTTCGTTTCGCATTCTAGTCAATGCTACATTCGGACCATCAGACTCAATATTTGTGGTTAATGCTGGTACCATAATATTTTGAGCTGTCAGTACTTTCGAGCGATCAACTTCTTCCACAAATTCTCGTACATAATCATTTGCTGGATGAGTCAATATTTCTTCTCCTGTCCCAATTTGCATGATTTCGCCATCTTTCATTAACGCAATACGATCCCCAATACGCAATGCTTCATTTAAATCGTGGGTAATGAAAATGATTGTTTTTTGTACGTTTGACTGCAAATCAAGTAACTCATCTTGCATTTCTCGACGAATCAATGGATCAAGTGCAGAAAAGGCTTCATCCATCAAGAGGATTTCAGGATCATTGGCCAAGGCTCTAGCCAATCCCACCCGTTGCTGCATTCCTCCAGATAATTGATTAGGATATTGATCTTTAAAAGAAAGCAAACTAGAGTTTTCTAACGCTTTTTCTGCTTTTTGCTGGCGTTCCTCTTTTGGTACACCACGCACTTCTAAACCATATTCTGTATTTTCTAAAATCGTACGATGAGGAAATAAACCAAAATTTTGAAAAACCATATTAATTTTATGGCGACGAACCTCACGAAGTTCTTCTTTACTTAATTTCGAAACATCTTCTCCATCAATATAGATGTTCCCTGCTGTAGGTTCGATCAAGCGATTGAGTAAGCGAATCAAGGTTGATTTTCCACTACCAGAAAGTCCCATGATAACGAATATCTCCCCTTCTTGTACATCAAAGCTAGCATCATAGACACCCACCGTCGCACCGGTTTTCTTCAATATATCCGTCTTTGATTGATGGTTTTTCATCATTTCTAAAGCAACTTGTGTTTTTTTACCAAATATTTTTGTTAAATTTTTTACTTCTACTTTTACCAAACAAATTCTCCTTTTTATGTAAATTCATTTTTCTTTCTGAAAAAAGTGACTACACAATACTAACATTGTGTAGTCACTTTGTCAAAGACATTGCTTCTTTCAGTTCTAAAAAATCTGGAAAATCTAAAAACAGACAAAAAAACAACTTTAGATTTATTTTGACAGCGCTCAACCTAAAATTGTTTATATTTACAAGACGGCTAATTTTCATAAAGATCATTTTTGGGTTATCGTATGGAGACCATTTTCTTTCTCTAACTATAAAAAAATGAATACTAATTAGTTTAATTTTCCGGATAGAAAAAGTTTGTCATTCTTTGTAAGGTATATTCGTTGCCAATAAAATGAACTGTGTCTCCTACTGTAAATTTTGCGTAAGGACCAGGAGAAACCAACAACTCTTCCTGATGAGAAATCGCAATCACCGTTGCTCCCGTTGCTTGCCAAATATTCAATTCACTGATGGATTGGTCAAGGTGGATGGCCTCTTTTGTCAACATTAGTTCAAACGGTAATAGAGTATTCATCTTATGTACCCGTTTCGTCTGACTGACTAATTGATCAAGCAACTGTGAAAAATGATCTAGTTCTTCTTGTTGCTTTTCTACACTTGCCATGATTTCAGCCTTTGTTTCTTGAATAGATTGAACATCTTGGTATTGTAATAAAAAGTTTTTGGCTTTTTCTTTTGACGCTACAAATGCCCCACTACCATGGCGAACTTCCATGATTCCTAGGTCAACTAATACATTGATTGCTTTTCTCGCTGTTTCAGGAGAGGCGTTATATGCACTTGCTAAGGTAGATCGAGCATGGATCTTCTCACCAATCTTATAACGATTTTCCACGATTCGCTCAGCCAGATCCACTGCGATTTACTGGTATCTCGGACGAACGATTTTTTTCTTTCCAGCCATATTTACTACTCTTTCTTATTGATTTTCAGTTCCATCTTACTATGGAGTAGCAAAATAAGCAAAAAGGCGGGGAATAAAGCCTTCTATACTGAACATATCAAGCACTATTTCCTAAAATATCCGTATGAACTTTAGATAAGCAGAATTGATTATAAAAAATGGTTCAGAAATGCTTATCAATGAATTTATCATAGTGGCTAATTTTTCTAAATTAGCTCCCTGACTTTTCCTTTTTCTTTTCAAGTAACAAGTGTAATCACCCAGTTCTAAAAAGAAAAAAGGTGCTGTTTACATCGTGAGGCCGATAAAACTTCTGATATAACTAAAGGTAATTATTTTTCGAAAAGATGGTTAAAAAAGTGAATCTGTAGGGAAATTTTTTACAGCTGAAAATTTGCTTTCAATTCACTAAGTTAAGCAAAAAAACGCAAGATTTAAGATAAGAATCAAAAAATTATTTCTTACCTCACGTTTGCTATTTTCATAACGATAAATTACTTTTGAGTTTTTTGAATTTTTTTCACTGAGTAGACAAACTAACAGGCATCATAAGTGTTTCTAAAAACCATATAAGAGTAGTCATTGAAAAGCATACTTTCCCTCCAAAAATCAAAAAATAGTAGTGCTCACTTTCTAATGATGACATCAAAATCCTTTTTTATAACACGACCTCTACACCGAAATAATGTTAATCTAACTGTGATAGAGTATGGGACAAAAGTAAAGATTCCTTTTGTTTCACGCTCTCGGATAAACGGCGGGAGGAGAAGCAACTCCTTCGGAAATAAACTTCTCCAAGTTCATGATAACGGGACTGATCGGAAAACATCCGATAAATAATACGTAAAAATAAATGAACAGTCGCAACCACCGCTTTTTTCTGTCCAGCATTTTTTCTCACACGAAAGAAAAAGGCTTGGACTC
>JADAKE010000009.1 GCA_015680865.1 Enterococcus lacertideformus
GGTTGGGCTGTTCGCCCATTAAAGCGGCACGCGAGCTGGGTTCAGAACGTCGTGAGACAGTTCGGTCCCTATCCGTCGCGGGCGTTGGAAATTTGAGAGGAGCTGTCCTTAGTACGAGAGGACCGGGATGGACTTTACCGCTGGTGTACCAGTTGTTCTGCCAAGGACATTGCTGGGTAGCTATGTAAGGAAGGGATAAACGCTGAAAGCATCTAAGTGTGAAGCCCACCTCAAGATGAGATTTCCCATTTCTTTAAGAAAGTAAGATCCCTGAGAGATGATCAGGTAGATAGGTCAGGAGTGGAAGTACAGTGATGTATGGAGCGGACTGATACTAATCGATCGAGGACTTAACCACATTGGTAAAGAAAAAAACTCGGTAGAGTTTACGAAATACTTCAAATCCAGTTTTGAGTGAACAAAATTTACTCAATAATGATAATACCACAGTGTGGTGGCGATAGCGAGAAGGATACCTGTAACCATGCCGAACACAGAAGTTAAGCTTCTTAGCGCCTATTGTAGTGAGGGGTTGCCCCTTGTGAGAGTAGGACGTCGCCACGCGGTTTCTTATGAGACCATCAGGGTTAAAACCTTGTGTGGATGGATGTTCATTTTTTACAAAGATGAACAAATTATTCCGGCATAGCTCAGTTGGTAGTAGCGCATGACTGTTAATCATGATGTCGTAGGTTCGAGTCCTACTGCCGGAGTAAATAGTTTTATATAGCTAAATAAAAGAGGCTGGGATAGAATTTACTTTCTGAAGAAGTTGCTTCTGTCCCAATCGTTTACACGTATTTAGAGTGTGAAACAAAAGTGTTTTTTGCTTTTGTTTCACACTTTTTTGTTTTACACATAACAAAGATAGCTATCCATTTTTGTTTTTTCCTGATGAGAGTCAAAAGCTTTTTTCGACAGATCAATATTTTATAACATTACTGAATAAGAAATAGCTGGAGACTCCACACTAATCTGTGCATAAGCTACTCGAAGAATGGAATTATATTTTTCTATGTTACTACATTCATCATATATCGGACTAGCTTTAAACAAATAATTATCAGCTATCAGACTTTTCATTTTTTATCTAAATACTGTTTCTTATTATCCGAGTCCTTTTCATTAGTTCCTACTCATTTTTTTAAAAGCCATACTATTTTTTTGTGGTCCTTGTTCATTCAGGTGTAAGAAATGAGCTTATCTTCACATTTAAAGGGGAAAGTTAACATAGAAAAGTTTGTATTTATAGGTACTTAAAGGTAGAATAAAAAGTATATTTTGGAATGGAAGGATGATTTTATGAAAGCTATTACACCAGAAATGACTAAGAAATATGAAGACCGATTCCAAGTAAACAATAAACGACAAGCTTTACAAAGAGCTGTAGTTAAGAACGGTATCACTGCTTCAGCAGAGAATACTGCTGCTCGCGTTACAAATACCCCAGTGTTTTCAATTGATCTTTCTACAGGAAAAGTGTCAAATCAAAAACAATCTGGACGTTGTTGGATGTTTGCGGCACTAAATACATTCCGCCATAAATTGTTGAATCAATTTCATTTAAAAGAGTTTGAATTATCACAGAATTATACTTTTTTCTGGGATAAATATGAAAAAGCCAATTATTTTTACGAAAATATTATTGCAACTGGAAATGACGAGCTAGATAGTCGTAAGGTGTCATACCTACTTGCAACCCCACAACAAGATGGGGGACAATGGGATATGATCGTTTCTCTTTTCCAAAAATATGGTGTTGTTCCGAAATCAGTCATGCCTGAGAGTACTAATAGTTCAAACTCACGTGATCTAAATAATTATTTAAATAAATTGTTACGCAAAGATGCGGTTGTTTTACGCGAAATGATTACTTCAGGAGAAACAGCTGAAGCGATACAAAGTCAAAAAGAAGAGATGCTAGAAGGTATATATAATTTCTTGGCAATCTCGTTAGGGACGCCGCCTAAAGAATTTGATTTTGAATACCGAGATGAAAAAAATAATTATCATATCGATCAACAGCTTACGCCACAATTATTTTATGATAAATATATTGGTGTAAATTTAGATGATTATGTCAGCATCATCAATGCACCAACGGAGGATAAACCTTTTGATCGTTCTTATACGGTAGAAATGTTAGGCAATGTTGTTGGTGGAAAAGAAGTGCGCTATTTAAATGTCGAAATGGAAACATTTAAAAAATTAGCAATTGCACAACTAGAACAAGGTGAATCAGTTTGGTTCGGTTGTGATGTTGGGCAGTCTTCAACAAGAGACAGTGGGATAATGGCAATTGATATTTACAACATGAATGATTTGTTCGACGTAGATTTTACCATGACAAAGGCACAACGTTTAGATTATGGTGAAAGTTTGATGACGCATGCAATGGTGCTTACTGGCGTGGATCTGGTTGATGGAGAATCCACAAAATGGAAAGTTGAAAATAGTTGGGGAGAAAAAGTTGGAAATGATGGCTTTTTCGTTATGAGTGATGAATGGATGGATGAATATACCTATCAGATTGTTATTCGAAAAGATTTATTAACGAAAGAACAATTAAAGGCATTTAACGAAGAGCCGACTGTTCTAGCTCCATGGGATCCAATGGGAGCATTAGCTTAACTATAAAACGAAGTATTCGATTCAAATGAAGAAGTATTTTTTTAACAGGAGTTAAGTAAGGCACAAAATAAGACTGAAAAAGAAAGAGATTGAATACTGAAAAGTTTGTTACTTTTACGAATTTTTGAGGTGTTTCAATCTGTTTCTTTCTTTTTTATAGCTGCCTCATCTCATTTTTTTAGTTAAAAAGATAGTATACTTAAAACTTTCTTTATTATTCTCTATGTTATAATTAGGATGAATAGAGGCATGGAGCATATAAGGAGGAGTAGAGATGAATATTCAAACGGTGTTAGCAGAAATCCAATTAGAAGGATAAGTGATTCCAGTAAGTGGTGGTGATATCAATCAAAATTATCGAATCGAAGGATATAATCAATCATATTTCTTAAAAATCCATCCTAATATTAGAAAGGCATATTTCGAAGCAGAAGTTGATGGTCTAAAGGTATTGTCTCCTTATGTTCGTGTTCCTGAGACTTATATGCTTGGTGAGTTGCAAGGTGGGGCGTATCTTTTGATGGAATGGATCAAACCAAGAAGAGGAAATCAAAAGGATTTGGCTGTTTCTTTGGTAAACATACATAAGATAACAGCACCACAATTTGGTTATTGAAAGGCTAACTATTTAGGTGTGCTTCCTCAAGTAAACCAAGTGGAAAAAGATTGGTGGTTGTTTTTCTTTAAAAACCGATTAGAAAATCAAGTCGCATTAGCCCAAAAGAACAATAGGTGGGATCAGTCACGTCAAGAAAAATGTCTCGCATTTAAACAATATGTGTTAAAAAACTTTGATGACCAAGAGATTGTACCTAGCCTCTTGTATGGAGACTTGTGGAGTGGCATTGTGTTCTTTGATCAGGAAGAACAACCAGTCTTTATTGATCCAGCAATATCTTATGGGGATTGGGCACAAGATATCGCAATGAGTCTGCTTTTTGGTGGGTTTCGCCCAGAATTTTTAGAAAGTTATCAAACGATCTATCCTTTAGAAACAAAATGGGAAAAACGAGTGCCTATTTATCAATTATATTATTTTTTAGCCCATCTAAATATGTTCGGTGAAAGCTATGGTGCACAAGTGGATCAACTACTAGTTAAAAGATAAGAGGAGGGTGTCTTTTTGGCAAAGAAATACACAAAAAAACATGAAGTTTCATATTATGAATGTGACATTAATCAAACCATGACGTTTCCATCAATGTTAGGTATTGTGATTAAGACATCAGAAGATCAAAGTGATGCACTTGAACGAGGTAGCAAGTTTGTTAATAGCTTTGGGTTAACTTGGGTGATCACGAATTATTCCATGGATATTACTCGCTTGCCAAAAGTTGGTGAAACCATTTCTATAACGACACAGGCAATGGAATATAATAAATTCTTTTGTTATCGAAATTTTTGGATCCATGATGCACAAGGGCAGGAACTGGTTAAAATTGAATCAGTTTTTGTATTGATGGATTTTGTGAATCGAAAGATGAGTAGTGTCAATGAAGAAATCATTGCTCCTTTTGAAAGTGAAAAGATCAAGAAAATCAAGCGTCAAGAAAAAATCGAAAATATCGAATCAGGGATGATGCTACCTTATCGTGTGCGTTTTTATGACATTGATAGCAATCAACATGTAAATAATGCTATGTATTTTAATTGGATCATTGATGTATTAGGCTATGATTTTTTAACTACGCATGTACCGAAAAAAGTATTAATCCGTTTTGATAAAGAAGTTGAGTATGGAAATGAAATTGAAAGCCACTATGAACAAGTGACAATGGCTGACGGAATCAAAACTAGACATGAAATCAGGATGCAAGATCAGTTGTACTGTGAAGCAAATATCAACTGGAAAAAGAAATAATCAAAAAAAGTGAGACATTAAAGGGAGTTACTTAAAGAAGTAACTCCCTTTAATGTCTCACTTCGTTTAATAATCTTCTACTGGGTCATGAAAGAAATCAATTCTTGGTTTTTTAAGCCGTAATTTAAGGCGATTAACAATTTGATCCGGGCTTTTTGACTATTGATACTGTTACAAAAAATAACTCCCATATCTGCTAACGCTTTTCCTCCACCTTCATAATCATAGACAGGTTCTGCTATTCCGTTGAAACAACGTGAAACTATTACGACGGGGATCTTTTGTATCAATAATTTTTTCAAAGCTGTTACGGCGTGTGGGGGCAAGTTCCCAGCACCTAAAGCTTCTATCACTAGGCCATCTACTTTTGCATGAGCAATGGCTTCTAATAGATCCCCCTGCATTCCAGCATAAGCTTTAACGATTGGAATCGTCCCGTTAATTGAAGGAATATTTAGACGTGTGGTTTCAAGTAGTTCTTGCATAAATAATATACGATGTTTCGTCACTAAACCGATTGGACCTAATGTGGGTGTACGAAAGGTTGCAACGTTCGTGGTGTGTGTTTTGGTGACATAGCGTGCGGAATGGATTTCATCATTCATTACAACTAATACACCTTTATCGATGGCTTCTTCACAGCTTGCTACCCGAATGGCACTTTCAAAATTATAGAGACCGTCACTACCTAGTTCATTACTTGATCGCATAGCACCCGTTAATACAATTGGCAGTTTGTCACCAATTGTTGTATCTAAGAAAAAGGCTGTTTCTTCTAGCGTATCTGTTCCATGAGTGATAACGATACCATCCATGCCCAGATCACAGGCTTCAAGGATACGATTTTTTAAAATTAACATGTGTTTAGGCATGATATGTGGAGAAGGGAGATTGAAGATATCTTCAATTAATAGATCAACATTTGTAGGCACCATAATTTCAGCATCTAATAAAGGGTTCACTACATCAGGACTCACCCCACCGGTCAAAATATTTTCTTTCATAGCAATAGTTCCACCAGTGTGTAAAATAAGTATTTTTTTCATTTTTTACAGACTTCCTTACGAATAATTTTGCATAGACTTTAAAGCTTATTGTATACTATATGAAAGAGTTTTGCCATTTGAGGTGTACAATAAAATAAGGTAGCAGCCGGTGACATACATAGATTGATTTTGATTTAAAAGTTAAACGAAGGGGACTTTAAAATGATCAGGATTGGCTTAACATCTTTCAAAGAACATGAGAAGTTAACAGGAAAAAAGAATAACACGCTTTATGAATATGCTAGATATTTACCACTAGTTGAGTTAGATACTGCTTATTATGGTATTCCTCGGAAAACTTCAGTAGAAAAATGGATCCATGAAGTGTCAAGTGATTTTCGCTTTGTTGTAAAAGCGTATCAAGGAATCAGTGGACAAGGGGATTGGCAGGAATATTATCAAACCGAAGAAGAAATGATCACTAAATTTTTAGAAGTAATGCAACCAATGCAGGAAGCGGGTAAGCTTTTTTGTTTTTTAGTACAGTTTCCTTCTTCTTTTAAATGTACGAAAGAAAGTGTCCAGTATTTGAGGAAATTGAGAAAATGGTTTGCTGGTTATCCAGTGGCGATCGAACTACGTGATTATTCATGGTACAATGTCGATTTCATTGAACGCACGAGAAGTTTCATGACACGTGCAGCGTTTTCATTAGCAATTATCGATGAGCCGCAATTATTGAATACAACGATCCCATTTGACCCATTTATTACCAATCCATCATTCACTCTTTTCAGACTACACGGGAGAAACGCACAAGGATGGCAAGCCAATGATAAAGATTGGCGTAAAAAAAGGACCCTTTATCGTTATTCTGAACAGGAACTACAGGAGATAGCTGCTGCAATCAAATCTGCTGAAACAAGAACAAAAGAAATCGGAATTATTTTTAATAATAATTCAGGGGGCGATGCAGCTGAGAATGCATTGGCTCTACAAAAAATAATGAAAATAAAACCACAAGGATTAAACCCACAACAAATGGATTTATTCTAGAAATGGGGCATTGGA
The DNA here is from genome assembly GCA_015680865.1 of Enterococcus lacertideformus. Taxonomy (GTDB): domain Bacteria; phylum Bacillota; class Bacilli; order Lactobacillales; family Enterococcaceae; genus Enterococcus_B; species Enterococcus_B lacertideformus. The sequence goes on from JADAKE010000009.1 coordinate 6,550, forward strand.
TGATCAAAGCAATTTTTTTTGATATTGATGGTACATTAGTAAATGACCAATCGAAAGCACTTGATTCAACCAAACGTGCGATTAGTTATGCCAGAAAAAATGGTATTTTGTGTGGTATCGCAACAGGTCGTAGTCCAGTCAAGATCAAAGAAGTGACGGATGATCTTGAATTAGATATGTATGTCGTTTATAATGGACAATTAGTTTTTACTAATGAACGTACGATTCTGGACCACCCATTCGAACAATCGGTTTTGACTAAAATCGTAAAATTCTCGGATAAAAATCATCGACAAGTCATTTTTGGTAGTCGAGACAAATTAGATGGATCGACAACGATGTTGCTAGGTCAGTCGATTTTTATCAAACGTTTGGTAAGTCTCCTTCCCAAGAAATTCCCAGTAAGGCTGATGAAAAAAGGATTACAGCTTTTCAGTCCTCATCGACAAAAGAAGCGATATGAAACATTAGCGATTCTTGATGAACCGATTTATCAATGTATCCTATTAAGCCAAGAATCAGAACAAGAAAAAACTGGAAGAAAGTTTTCCAGAATGCACATTTCAACGGTCCAATGCCTATACGGTAGATATCATTCCACACGGTGGATCAAAACTTTTAGGAATTTCAGCTTTTGCTAAAGATCAAGGCATAGCGATGACTGAAATTATGGCATTTGGAGATCATTATAATGATATTGAAATGTTAAAAGGTGTGGGAATTGGGGTAGCAATGGGGAATGCTAAAAATGAAGTGAAACAAGTGGCTGATTTTGTAACAAACACAAATGAAAAAAATGGAATATATGAGGCATTAAAACAGTATGGCTTGATTTATTGAAGGGCTGTCATACGCTAGTATTTAAAATATCGAAAAAGTCGGTAAAGAAAAAAGTTAAAGAAGCGAAGGAATCTAAGATTATTTATCTAGTATAATAGGTTGAACTATTTATTTAGAATTAGAAAGTAGAGAAGTCAAATGTCTGAACCAACACCTTTTCAAAAAGTAGAAGAATTTCATAAAATTTTTGATCCACGTTCTCCGAAAGTGCCAACTGCTTTTACCAATCAAGAAGCAATTTTTCGAGCAGGATTTAAAATTGAAGAAATAGTAGAATTTATAGCAGCTAATTGTCATGGTGATCAGGAGCAATTGCATGAAGGAGTAAAGGCATTACATGAAGCGTTGGAGAAAGCAGAACAGAAAATGCTGACAAAAAATGAATGGGGCACCGAACCTTTAATTGAACAAGTAGATGCTTTAACCGATCTTTTATATTTTACTTATGGATCTTTTTCGTTGTTAGGAGTAGATCCAACTGAAATATTTGATATTGTTCATCAAGCCAACATGGGAAAACTCTTTCCTGATGGTCGACCGCATTACCATCCTGTAACCAACAAAGTAATGAAACCCGAACATTGGGAAAAAGAGTATGCACCAGAGTGTAAGATAGCAAAGGAAATTCAGCGACAAATCAACGAGGCAATGAAGGAACAATAATCTTAAAAAAAGCTAAACAGGTCAAGTAAAAAAATGTGGGATTTTCTTGATAGGAATAAAAGATTTTCGATGAAGTTAGTGAATGCTTAAAAATAGTATGTTATAATTTAAGATAGATGTCTTTTACACGAAAGACGTATTTATTTTTCTATGCACCTTAGATAGTCATCTAAGCATAAGAAATAGATGCATATTGAAAACGGAGGTACCTTAAATGGGAAATAATGTTATCATCGGGATCGTCATAGCAATCATTATAGTCGCCCTAGCTGTCTTTTTGGTTAGTTACTTAATGAAGAAAAAAAACCAAGATCGATTGGACGCCTTAGAAAAACGCAAGGAAGAGCTATTCGACTTGCCTGTGATTGAAGAAGTCGATGATGTTAAAAAAATGCATCTAGTTGGGCAAAGCCAAAATACCTTTCGTGAATGGAGTCAAAAATGGAATGACATATCCACTTCCTCATTTGCTGAGTTAGAAAGTCAAATTTTTGAAGTTGAGAATCTTAATGAAAGTTTCAGATTTTTAAAAGGTAAAAAAGCGGTTGTAGAAGCAGAAAAAACCATGGATCAAATGGAGAAAAAAGTTTCTGAGATTCGTGATGGTTTAAAAGAACTACGTGAAACAGAAGAACGTAATTCATTAGCTGTTCAACAAGCTTTGGATGTCTATGAAGAATTAAAAGAAACGATCAAAGAAGATGAGCAAGAATACGGTCCTGCTTTTCCTGAATTACAAAAGCAAGTTAAGATGATCGAAAATGAGTTTACGCAATTTGTTGCATTGAATACCTCAGGCGATCCTGTTGAAGCTCGCGAAGTTCTAGATAAAGCAGAAAAACACACGTATGAAGTGGAAGCTTTGATGAAAAAAATTCCACCACTGTTTGAAGATTTGAACACAACTTTTCCAGAGCAAATTGAAGAAATCAATAGTACTTATGAAAAATTGATGCAGGAACAATATGTTTTTCCAGAAGAAGATCTTGTTGGTGAGATTGAAAAAGTAAGCCGACGTGTTGAAAGTTCATTAGCAAATCTTGAAAAAACAGAAGTTGAAACGGTTGAAGTTGAGAATCGTGAAACTGCTGGTATGATTGATGCGCTCTACGATGTTTTAGAACGTGAAATGGAAGCACAAAATTATGTGATGATAAATCAAGCAACTGTTGAACAATATATCAAGCATGCGACGAAAAATAATCGTCAATTGATGATTGAGTTAGATCATACAGCCCAAAGTTATGCGTTGAATCATAATGAAATTGGTCGAGTACGTGGATTCCAAACAGAAGTGGAAGAAATTGAACGCCAAAGCGAACAATTGAAACCACAGATTCAGCAACACTTGCTACCATATTCTGAAGTACGTACTTTCTACAAAAAAGTTTTCAAAATCTTAGAAGATATCGAAAAACAACAAGTTGAAATTGATGACTCTTTACACGAACTAAGAAAAGGTGAACGAGAAGCGCAAGAAAAAATTGATACATTTGAATTTAAATTGCGTAACTTGAAGCGTTTTGTTGAACAACAGCGTTTACCTGGTTTACCAAATGATTATCTAGAATTTTTCTTTGTTGCAACGGAGCGAATTGAAGAATTGAGTATGGTAATGAATAAAATCAGAGTCAATATGGAAGAAGTCAATCGACTCGTTGCTTTATGTGAAGAAGATCTAGAATTACTAGATAAGAAAACCCATGATTTAGTAGACGCAGCTGCATTAACTGAACAAATGTTACAGTACGCCAATCGTTACCGTCATACACATGAAGAGATCAAAGAAGCGATTGATAAGAGTTATTATCTATTTAATAAAGAATACCATTATCAAGAAGCACTTGATGAGATCGGTACAGCATTAGAACGTGTCGAACCTGGTGCTTTCAAACGAATTGAAGACTTTTACTTTAAAAATCCTGATTTAGTTTAATGAAATAAAAAGGTTGCAAAAGAAACGTTATGACCTGAGCGATAAGAATAAAAATCAATTTCTTGAATATCGTTTATTTGGATTTATTGAAAGTTTGGGACAGAAGAATTTAACTCCAATAAAAGAAGGAGTTGCTTCTGCTCCCGTTATTTGTACGTATTTAGAGTGTGAAACAAAAGTCGCTTTACTTTTGTTCCACACTCTTTTTATCTTTAAAAGATATGTATTCTACGAAGATTTTTAAAAAAGCAACCTCCTCTTGAAAGCAATTGGGACAACCGTTATAATAGAAAAGAATTTCAAAAAATAGGGGTTTCTTATGATATATTTTGACAATAGTGCTACAACCCCAATCTTTCCGCAAAGTTTAGATGCCTACGTAAAGACAAGTCAGCGGATTATTGGGAATCCGTCAAGTTTGCATGATTTAGGCAATCAAGCGAACCGTTTGTTGCAACAAGCTAGGAAACAAATTGCTGAACTGATTGAAGTAATGCCAGAAGAAGTTTATTTCACCTCTAGCGGGACAGAAGGCGATAACTGGGTGCTCAAAGGAACTATGTTAGAAAAGCGTGAATATGGTAACCATATGATCATTTCTAGTATTGAACACCCAGCTGTGAGTGAAACAGCTGCACAACTGAAAGCCTTAGGGGTTGAAGTAAGTATTGCGCCAGTGGATGAGCGAGGATTTGTGATTGTTGATGAGTTGAAAAAATTAATACGTAAGGATACGGTTTTAATTTCAATTATGGCGGTGAATAATGAAGTTGGATCAATCCAACCGATTAACACCATCAGTGAGATCTTAAAAGATTATCCTAAAATTCATTTTCATGTAGATGCTGTGCAAGCGATTGGTAAAGTTTCTCGGGCTGATTGGTTAACCGAACGGGTAGACTTTGCGACTTTTTCTGCACATAAATTTCATGGTCCACGGGGTATAGGATTTATTTATTGGAAAAAAGGGCGTCGTTTAGCACCAATTTTAATGGGTGGTGGACAGGAACAAAATCAACGAAGCGGAACTGAAAATGTACCAGCGATCGTAGCAATGGCCAAAGCCTTACGGATCGCGCTTGAGCGAAAGAATCAAAAACCGGATCATACTAAAAATTTAAAAATTGCCTTGGTCAATGCATTGAAATCCTACGAGAAAGTGACTATTTTTTCCGAAGGTGAAGATTATGCTCCACATATTTTAAGTTTTTCATTAAAGGGTATTCGGGGAGAAGTGTTAGTCCATGCTTTAGAAGAAAAGCAGATTTTTATTTCAACAACAAGTGCATGTTCTTCTCGTAAACAGATGGCGAGCAGTACATTACATGCTATGCGTGTGTCAAATGATTTAGCTTCTTCTGCTGTTCGTATCAGTTTAGATGAAAATAACTCAATGGCAGAGGTAGAACAATTTATGATCATTTTCAAACAATTATATAAAAAATTTTCATCGATCAATTAATAATAGGCAAGGAGTGTTTTTGTGAAATATAGTGAAATCATGGTCCGCTATGGTGAACTGTCTACAAAAGGAAAAAATCGTAAAAGCTTTATTATGCAACTTGCGCAAAACGTTCGGCAGTCCCTCAGCGATTTCCCAGAAATCAAGATTCATGCAGATCGTGATCGAATGCATTTACTTTTAAATGGTGCAGACAGTAAACTTGTTATTCCAAAATTGGCCAAAATTTTTGGTATTCAAAACTTTTCGCCAAGTATTCGTATTGAAAAAGACATTCAAAAAATAAAAATGGCTGTCCAAGAAATCATGAAAGAAATATTTACAGGAAAAGAAACCTTTAAAATCATTGCGAAACGTAGTGACCATGACTTTGAACTAACGAGTAATGAATTGAATCAGGTATTGGGAGATGCGGTTATTGATGTGTTTCCTGATATACAGGCACAAATGCGAAAGCCAGATATTCCATTACGTGTAGAAATACGTCGAGATGCAGCTTATCTGTCCTATGCAATTAAAGGCGCAGGTGGTCTGCCAGTAGGTACAAGTGGCAAAGGAATGCTGATGCTGTCTGGTGGGATCGATTCCCCTGTTGCTGGTTACTTTGCTATGAAACGTGGAGTTGAAATTGAAGCTGTACATTTTGCTAGCCCGCCTTATAAAAGTGAACAAGCGTTACAAAAAGCCAAAGATTTAACAGAAAAGTTAACACCATATGTAGGTAAAATTGAATTTATTGAAGTTCCATTTACTGAAATTCAAGAAGAAATTAAAAAAAATATCCCACAAGGCTACTGGATGACGATTACTCGCCGAATGATGTTGCGTTTAACTGATGAAATCAGAAGTATGCGCCACGGTTTGATTATTCTAAATGGAGAATCATTAGGTCAGGTTGCTTCTCAAACACTCCAAAGTATGGTAGCGATTAATGAAGTAACTAATACCCCCATCATTCGCCCAGTTGCGACCATGGATAAACTCGAAATCATTGAAGTGGCGGAACAAATAGATACATTTGAATTATCAGTTCAGCCTTTTGAAGACTGCTGTACCATTTTTGCCCCACCACAACCGAAAACACATCCACATCTAGATAAAGTACATCAGTATGAAGAACGGTTGCCAATTAATGAAATGATCGACCGTGCACTTTCTGGGTTAAAAATGGAGACGATCCATACAGCTACAGCAGCCGAACAAGAAGAATTTGCTGATTTACTCTAAGTATTCGCATGAAAAAATACTCTTTTAAGTATTATCTTAGAGGATTTGAATAGTTATTCTTAGTAAATTATAAGCCTATTCTACCAAGAGATGCTGTTATAAGATAGTTTAGAGCCTAACAATGCGTTTTACTGAGCAATAAGGAAAAGAGTGTGGGACAAAAGTAAAGCACACTTTTGTTTCACACTCTAAATACATGCAAATGGCGGGAACAAAAGAATTCTTTTTGAAATAAGCCGAAAAGCATCAAGTAGGTAATAATCAACATCAAAAACTAGTTTTTGGGTTTCTTGACAAATTTCGTGAACTCCTTCTTATTTTTGGAGTTGAATGCGTCTGACCCAGCCTCTTTTTGTTTTATACTATACATATATCTTTCATGCATACTGTGGGGAGTTCATTTAAGATAGCTATTAAAAGCTAGAGAGTGTGTTGAGGAAGCAAATATCGAGATAATAGACAACAAGGCTGCTCTTCTGCTATTTTTTGTAAATATCCTGAATCCACGAGTATGATGGTGTTTTTTTATTGTCTATCTTATTGCTCCTCTTTTAAAGAAATGATAAACTAAATATGTGAAAAAATTAACAAAGGGGTTTGGCTATGAGAAAACAAAACAAGACTTTACCAAAAGCAACAGCTAAAAGATTGCCATTATACTTACGTTATTTAAAAATGTTAGAGGATTCAGATGTCAAGCGTATTAAATCAAGTGAATTTAGTAAGATAACCCAAGTACCTTCAGCGACGATTCGCCGAGACTTTTCTTATTTAGGGGAACTGGGTCGTAGTGGATATGGATATGAGGTTCCTTATCTGATCGAAGTATTTGATCAGATTTTAAATACAGAAGAAGAAAAGCGTATTGCTCTAGTTGGCTACGGGAATTTAGGGAAAGCTTTAAAACATAATAACTTTAGAAGAAATGAAAATTTAAATATTGTCTGTGTATTTGACAATGATCCGAAAATCGTTGGACAAGAAATCGATGGACAAATGGTCTATTCAATTGATCAGTTTGCGGAAATTGCTCAAAAAGAAAATATCACTGTAGCAATCTCAACGGTCCCAAGTCAATACTCCCAGTCAGCAATCAATGAAATCGTCAATGGGGGGGTGTCTGCCATTTTAAATTTTGCACCAGATCGTGTCATTGTACCAGACCACGTGAATGTGCAATATATTGATTTAACTACAGAATTGCAAACGCTTATTTATTTTGATGAGAAATTCTCTAAGATTTTCTCTTGATTTTGAACGGGAGCAACGTTATTGAGTAATAACTGATTGAATTGAGGGTTAATGTATGGCGTTCTAAGTGTGAAGTTACAAAAAACTAAAATGTTTCAATTAGGTAAAAACATTTATTAAGAGTCTGATTTCTGCTTAGCTTGTTTTATATTAAGTTAAGTCGAATGATAAAGGATAGATATTAGCGAGGCTGAGACAAACACCCATGGGGGTCATGATCCTTCATGGGTTTTTGTCTCAAGCTTTTTGTGCTGAATGATCTACTTTGTAATTGACTTTCAGAAGATACGTCATGTTAGAAAATCATTGTAAATACTGGTAGTCGTTGATGAGATCAGCTCTTATTTTTCAGGCTCGTAGGCTAGAATTTTATTGAAACGACTTATTAATTGAATATATAGTATATCACTAAAAAAGTTTATCTAAATAAAAGATGGATGAGAAAAGTTATGTATGGTTGTTCAAAATTAAATAACTAATTTTTTTGTTTTTGATGTTGCATTTCTATTTTGTTTCGGATAGACTTAGAACAAATCTATGTCTATTTTTTTATAGTCAAAAAATAACGTGAATTTAAAATTATTTCAGCGTTTGTTATAAAGTAGGATGGATGAGAAAAGACACAAAAGGATAGGATAAAAGTATAAAAATACTAGAGGAAAAAGTATGAAATGTGGTCGTAGACAAATGGATTATTTTGAACAAGTGAGTATCAAAGAAGAGATTCTTGCAGTAATGGAAAGTGCGGCAGATAAGGAGAGTACAGGCTATCAACAATTACTGGCGTTTTTGAAGAAAGTTCCTTATAAAGTGAATGTAATCTATGATCAACTACTGGAGAAAATAGAAGAGAAAAAACGTTTATCTGGCGGAGAGCTTCTAAACAGCGAAGATGATCAACAATCATTGCCAATATTGGAGAAAGTTATTAATACGTCGGATGAAGAATATCAACATATATTGGAAAAAATAAAAAATGAACGCTTAGTTGGGAACTTAAATGATGAAGACGTCAAAATACTCTTGAGAGCAATAAAAGAGCAAACACCATTCACAATGGAAGAAGTAGTGAGAAGCTGTCTTTATTTTCAGGAAATTTCTGATGAAGTAACAACACAGCAGAAACTTTTTGATCTTTTAGTTGAACCGCTTTTCAATCAAAGAAAACAGCTATTTGTATTAGAAACAATGGGGGAGAGCTTCGGAGCTAAGAATTCTAGTAAAGAGCTGAAATAATTAAATATAGAGCTGAGAACAGGTAATATAGATTTACAGTATGGAATAAAGTCATTTGCCACGAAAAAACATATTTTAGTTAATATATTAGGTACGCTAGGAGAATACGAAAAATATAAGAAGAATGGAGCCGAACTTACTGATGAGACTGCTTTTAAAAATGGTTATAGAGAAGTGGTATTTGATGCATATTCAGCTGTTTTTTTGATAAGGATGGTGAGAATATAAAGAAGCTCAAAGGTATTGTTTCTTTTTTGGCAAAAAAAAAAAAAGACTGCATAAATTTCTGCAAAGGACAGATTTATCAGAATTTGAAAAAAAAGCACATATATCTGTTGCAATATTTCAAAGTAATTTGGATAAACGGCAGGAAGAAATAAATTACTATAAATCTAATAATAGAGATATAGAAAAATTGATTTCTGAAAAAGAGTTTGTTCATTTGATTGCTAAAGAAGTGGGAATAGATCATGCCATAGAACTTGATGAAGTGCTAAGAGGAAAAACGGAAGGAACAGCGGAGTTGATGTCGAAGATTTATACTGATGCTCAATCCACGATTATTAAAGAATGGATCAAACAATTGGTCCAAGATTCTTTTGATAAAAAGAGGAGTTTACAGTTTTACAAAAAATGTCTCGAAAAAGAATTAACACCAGAAAACAGGGAAGAATTGAACCGTTTAAATGAAAAGTCCGAGATTCATGAATTCGAAAAATTATATCATTCATTAGAATCGCTAAAGTTAAAGGAACAATTACATCCGATTGGCAGACTTATTTTTGATGAGGAAAAATGGGGAAAATTTGAAAATATTCAATTATACATACAAGAATTAAAGGGTAAAAAAGTAAATATACCACTATCAGAAATGATGGAAAAAGATCTCGATGAAATAAAAAATCTTCGGATAATGAATGGACTTCGATCCATTGACAGCAGGTTGGAGGATGTTACAATTATTCAGAAATTAAAGTTTGATGAAGTAGAAGGTGCTATATTTAAGTTGAAGGCACATTACCCTTATTGGGATGAAGATCTGCAGAAACAAGCAACCAAGCAAGTGAGCGTCCACTTAGAAGAAAGTGAACAAAGTCAATTGAACCAAACTTTTGAACAAAGTGAGATGATGACCAATATTTTTGCGGTTAGTCCAAAACTAGGGCAAAAATTTCAGCAAACAGTAAAAGAAGCACAGGAAAAAATGTTAGTAAATAGAATAGATGAAGTGAAAAAAGAGTTAGAGAAACAGCATGTAGATTACTTGCTACCTGAAATAATGCAAACGATTGAACAACACTTAGTTAATGAAAAAACAAATTGTGAAACAATGGATGACAAACAAAAAATACTTCAAGAATTAGAAAATACTCCAGAAAGTAGTAAACTCCTTGCAGGAATAAAAAAAGAATTAGCGCATAAAAAAATAAAACACACAGGTGGTGAAGTCCTTTTATGGGTGAAAAAATTTTTAACCACTAATGAGAAAGATCAAGAAAAAGATTATCAATTTATTGTAAATAAAATTGAAAAAATTTTAGAGGAGCAAATAAAAAGAACAGCTGGTAAAAATGACAAAGAAATAAGTCAATTTTTCGTAGAATTAAATTGGGCATTAGATAAAATAGCGGACGAGATGAAAGAGACAGTTATTCAAGTACGTAAGATATAGAAATAATCTTCTTAGTGAAGAAGAGCAATTTAAGAAGGAGCTTTATCAAAAAGAAATCATTCGGAATTTATATAAAGGCGGATCCTAAATTGAAGAGTGTCATTGAGGAATGTGCCAAACAAGTTCCTTTAACCTTTTATGATCGCCATGAGAGATTTAAAAAAGTGCGTAGAATGATTAAGCCTTTCGCAGAAGATTTGTGGGGTGGGCTAAAGGAAAAAATAACTAGTTTTATCAGTCAGGAGAGAATAGAACGCTCTAAGTTGAACCGTCTTGTGGATGAATTATTTACACAAAATAAACAGGTTGGAGCACAGGTTGTATGGTCATTGGTAGTATATACAGCTGGTGTACAAATTAATCTAATCCTAAATATACCGCACAGTATCGTTGGAAAGGTAGCGATCAGCAACAACAACGTTGCAAAGCGAAACAACTAGTAGAATATTGTAAGGAATTGAAATGGTGCGCAGAGGATGCTTTATCAAAAGAGGCGCAATCACCAGAAAAGCGACCAGAATCGGAAGACAAGGCTGTTTTATCAGAAAAGGTGCAATTAGCAGAAAAGCAACCAGAATCGGAAGACAAGACTGTTTTATCAGAAAAGGCGCAATCACCAGAAAAGCAACCCAAATCAAAAGCAGTTGAAGAACCAAAAACAGATGTGCAAACTAATATACTCACAGAGACACTTTTTAAAAAGCAAGAAATCGAACATGATTCAGCTATAGTTTGCTTAAACTCACCAAGCAACCGGACTGCTAATAAAACGTACCGAACATTCGAAACAATTAAAGCAAATGAACAGCCTGCAAAGGAAGTTCCAGCTACTTCAGAAGATTTTCAAAGATTTTCAGAAAGAAAAAAGGTAGGTATGAAGCAAGCAACACAAGTTCCTAATTCAGTTAAAGAAAAAATTACAATATTTGAAAGAGTGTAATCATATTGTTGACAAATTATTTTTGAAGATCAACTAAAATGTATTTCGTGATACATATTAAAGAGTATGTATTATTCAATATGGTTTGTTCGCTTAAATTACTTTCTTGATAATCTGATTGACATTAAAATTGAACCATTGTAAAATGAAACATAACATTGAACAAGAGGAGTAACTAGTGATTGACTGATAGAGAGAGAACGAGTGGTGGAACGTTCTTAGGAGAGACTAGTGAAGGTAGCTTGGGAGTTTTTATCTTGAACCTTTAGTTTAGAATAATAGGATAAAGGCTAGAGATAAACGAGTCGTGATCGTTAACTCACTGAAAGAGGTAGTTAGAAATGACTACAAATTAGGTGGTACCGCGTAAATCAATACGTCCTAAAATACGAAAGTGTTTTAGGACTTTTTTATTTTTAAGGAGGATATCAGTATGACGGAAGAAAAAAATCTATCAAAAAAATATAATCCGCAAGAAGTTGAAGCTGGGCGTTATCAAAAATGGTTGAAACAAGAACTATTTAAGCCAAGTGGCGACAAGAAAGCAAAACCATATTCCATTGTTATTCCACCGCCAAATGTCACAGGAAAACTTCATTTGGGCCATGCTTGGGATACAACTTTGCAAGACATGCTGATTCGGCAAAAACGGATGCAAGGTTTTGATACCCTTTGGTTACCTGGAATGGATCATGCAGGGATCGCTACACAGGCAAAAGTAGAAGAAAAACTTCGTCAACAAGGGATTTCACGTTATGACTTAGGACGTGAAAAATTTGTGGATCAAGTATGGGGATGGAAAGAAGAGTATGCAAGCCATATCCGTGAACAATGGGCAAAAATGGGTTTATCTTTAGATTATAGCCGTGAACGTTTTACACTAGATGATGGATTGTCAGAAGCAGTTCGTAAAGTATTCGTGACACTTTATGAAAAAGGCTTGATTTATCGTGGTGAATACATCATTAACTGGTATCCCCAAGCTCGTACAGCTTTGTCAGATATTGAAGTAAATCACAAAGATATCGAAGGTGCATTCTATCATATGAGCTATGAGCTTGCGGATGGTTCTGGCGTGGTTGAGATTGCAACAACTCGTCCAGAAACGATGCTAGGAGATACAGCGGTTGCCGTTCATCCAGAAGACGAGCGTTATCAGGAACTGATTGGTAAAAAAGTGATTTTACCTTTAGTGAATAAAGAAATCCCGATTATCGCTGATGAATATGTAGATATAGAATTTGGGACCGGTGTAGTAAAAATCAATCCTGCTCACGATCCAAATGATTTTGAGGTGGGGAATCGTCATAGCTTGCCGCGTGTAAACGTGATGAATGATGACGGAACAATGAATGATTTAGCTGGAAAATACGCTGGAATGGATCGTTTTGCTGCACGTAAAGCTATCGTAGCTGATCTAAAAGAAATTGGTAGACTCATAAAAATCGAAAAAATGGTGCATAGTGTGGGGCATTCAGAACGTACTGGTGTAGTCTTTGAACCTCGTTTATCTACACAATGGTTTGTCAAAATGGCGCCATTAGCTGAGAAAGCTATGAAAAACCAAGAGACGGATGAAGCAGTTGAATTTTTCCCACCACGTTTTAATCAAACTTTTCTACGTTGGATGGAAAATGTTCATGATTGGGTTATCTCTCGTCAATTATGGTGGGGACACCAAATCCCTGCTTGGTACCATAAAGAAACGGGTGAAATGTACGTAGGGATGGAAGCCCCAGAAAATAGTGAAGAGTGGGCACAAGATCCAGATGTATTGGATACTTGGTTTAGTTCAGCTTTATGGCCTTTTTCAACGATGGGATGGCCAGATGAAAATAGTGCCGATTATCAACGTTATTTCCCAACAAGTACATTAGTGACTGGCTACGATATTATCTTTTTCTGGGTTAGTCGAATGATTTTCCAAAGCTTAGAATTTACAGATCGTCGTCCGTTTGAAAATGTCTTGATTCATGGGCTGATTCGGGACGAACAAGGACGTAAGATGAGTAAATCTCTTGGTAACGGAATCGATCCGATGGAGGTTATCGAAAAATATGGAGCAGACGCGTTACGCTGGTTCTTATCCAATGGATCTGCTCCGGGACAAGACGTTCGTTTTAGTTATGAGAAGATGGACGCAGCATGGAATTTCATTAATAAAATTTGGAATGCTTCACGTTTTGTTCTTATAAACATCGAAGGCATGAGAGTAGAAGATATTGACTTAACGGGTGAAAAAACAGTAGCTGATCGTTGGATATTGACTCGTCTCAATGAAACAGTAACCAAAGTAACTGATTTATTTAATCATTTTGAGTTCGGAGAAGCAGGACGTCAACTGTACAACTTTATTTGGGATGATTTTTGTGACTGGTATATCGAAATGAGTAAAGAAATCTTGTATGGTGATGATGCCATTTCAAAACAAACGACAAAAAGTATTTTAGTGTATACATTGGACCAAATTTTACGTTTATTGCATCCGATCATGCCGTTTGTAACTGAAGAAATATGGCAACATATCCCACATCAAGGAGAGTCTTTAGTTGTTGCTGATTATCCAGTGGTTCACCTAGAATTCGATGATGAAACTGCTTCTAAAGGGATGGAAGTTTTAAAAGAATTGATTCGATCTGTACGCAATATTCGTTCCGAAGTAAATACACCATTATCAAAACCAATAACTTTATTGATCAAGACTAATGATTCTACAATCGATCAGTTCTTAACAGAGAATACCAGCTACATCGAACGTTTCTGTAATCCTGAAGAATTAACGATTTCAAGTGATATTGTGGCGCCTGATCTAGCTATGTCTGCTGTTTTAACTGGGGCGGAGATTTTCTTACCGTTGGCTGGATTAATCAATATTGAAGAAGAAATCCAACGTTTGGAAAAAGAATTAGCAAAATGGACCGAAGAAGTTAAACGAGTACAAGGAAAATTAGAAAATGAACGTTTTGTTTCTAAAGCACCAGCAGAGGTTGTTGCAGCAGAGCAAGCAAAAGAAAAAGATTACCTAGATAAACAAACGGCAGTAAAAGAACGAATCCGTAGTTTAAGAACGATCCTTAATCAAAAAAGTAACATGCGATAAAAGGTTAGAACAGAAATATCCAACTATAAGAAATCAGCCATTTTGCACAAAAATTGTTTAATAATTTTTGTGCGTAATGTCTGATTTTTTTGTAGGCATTAGCAAACTATTTAACTTAATTTTAATGTAAAAGATTGGACTGTTGCTATATCTTATGTTATTTCCACATGGCCCTTCAAAGAAAGATCAGCGGGAAAAGAACTTAAAATACAGTAAGGGCAAATTTTCTTAACCATTCACTCTAGCATAAAATAGACTATGTCTTTTTCTGCTATTCCGCATTCTTTTTGCTATAATAAAATTGGAATGGGGGAAACGTTGATGAAAATTGAAGAAGCGATTACTTGGATTCATAGCCGTTTACCATATGGTTCACGTCCAGGATTAGATCGAGTAGAGGCACTATTAGAAGTAGTAGGGCATCCCGAAAAAAAAGTGAAGACAATTCATATTGCGGGAACAAACGGAAAAGGATCAACAGTTACGTACCTTAGATGTCTATTGGAAGAAGCTGGATTGACTGTTGGTACATTCACTTCTCCTTATATCGAAGCCTTTAATGAGCGGATTTCGATTAATGGGAAAGGAATATCGGATAACGATTTAATCAAGCTTGTTCAAAAATACCGTCCTCTCGTTGAACAATTGGATCACTTTGAAGCAGTGGCTGGGATCACGGAATTTGAAACATTGACTGCAATGGCGTTTGATTATTTTTTATGTCAAAAAGTAGATGTAGCCGTTATTGAAGTTGGTTTAGGTGGCTTATTAGATTCAACCAATGTGGCCGTGCCATTACTGACAGGAATTACCACGATTGGTTTGGATCATACAGAAATTTTAGGAGAAACCATTGAAGAAATTGCTATCCAAAAAGCAGGGATTATCAAACGGGGAATCCCAGTAGTAACTGGAAAAATTGAAACAAAAGCTTTAGGTGTGATCAAAAAACAAGCAAGGATAAAAAATGCCCCTTTGTATGCTTTAGGGGAAAAATACGAAATTAGTTATCAGTATCCTGCAAAAAAGTGGGGAGAAGTATTTTCTTTTAGTAGTGAATCTGGAAAAATAGCTCATCTTATTATAGGGATGATTGGACAACATCAAGTAGAAAATGCGGGTATGGCCATTGAATTGTACGAGATATATTGTAAAATCGAGGGTTTACCGTTTAAAGAAAAAGAAATCATTAAAGCTTTGAAAAAAGCTCAGTGGCCTGGACGGATGGAAAAATTAAGTGAAGAACCATTTGTGATTTTAGATGGAGCTCACAATACGCATGCAGTAAGCAGATTAGTACAAAATCTGAAAAAAGAATTTAAAGACTATCGAATCAATATTCTTTTTTCTGCTTTAAAGACAAAGAATATTGAAAAGATGATCAACCAATTAAAAGAAGTACCAAATGTCCATATCTATTTAACTACATTTGAGCATCCTAAAGCATTAAATTTAAATGCCACTATAAATTTAGTGGATGAAAAAGTTTCAATCGTTTCATTGTGGCAATTTGGATTAGCAGAAATATTGGAGAAGATGGCGGATGAGGATGTATTGGTCGTGACCGGCTCATTATACTTTATTTCTGAAGTACGTACGTTATTATTGCAATTAGGAGGAAGACATGAGTTATAAGTCAGTCATTTTTGATATGGATGGGTTACTCTTTGATACAGAAGTTGTCTACTATGAAGCTTCTCAATTAGTCGCAGATCGAATGGGTTTTCCATATGATAAAGAATTATATTTAACCTTTTTAGGTGTATCGGATGAAGAAGTTGGGGCAAATTACCATCAAATTTTTGCAGAATTTGGTAAAAATAATGTTAAAAAATTTATAGAGGAAACATATGAAGAAACCATCAAACGTTTTTCTGCTGGGAAAGTCCAATTGAAACCAGGAGTCCTCGAATTATTGGATTTTTTAGAAGAAAAACAAATACCTAAAGTGGTAGCATCTAGTAATCAACGCCATATTATTGAGCTGTTACTAGAAAAGAAACAACTCTCTCGTTATTTTGATACGATTATCTCAGCGGAGAATGTACAACGAGCAAAACCAGATCCAGAGATTTTTTTATTAGCTCATCAATATTTGGGAACACAAAAGCATGAAACTTTGATTTTAGAAGACTCACAAAATGGTATACTTGCGGCTTCAAGCGCGGGGATCCCGGTAATCATGATCCCAGATTTGTTGCTGCCTTCTGATGATTTGAAAGAAAAAACAGTAGCTGTTTTCTCTTCTTTACATGAAGTACCCGAATTTTTAAAACAATAAAAAATAGTTCTTCTTTTATTCGTATCTTATAGTGAGAAGAAAAAAGGGGGACTTTTATGGAAAAGAATTTGCTGGGTGCGGTGCCAGCGACCTCATTACCTAGAGAAAGAATGCTTATCTATGGCGAAGAAGCCTTATCCGATCAAGAATTGTTAGCCATCTTACTTCGTACTGGACAGCACCCACACAATGTTCTAGAAATAGCTGGTCATTTGTTGAAAACATTTGGTGGATTAGCCCTTTTAAGACAAGCCACACTAACTGAATTAGAGGGAATACGTGGAATTGGACGGGTCAAAGCACTGGAAATCAAAGCATTGGTCGAATTAGGGAGAAGGATCCAAGCTGAACATGTTGCAGTAAAATCGGCGATCCATGCTAGCTATGAATTAGCAAATCAATTGATTCTAGAATTAAAAGACCATAAACAAGAGCATTTGATCTGTATTTATTTAGATACAAAAAATCAAGTACTATTAAAAAAAACATTATTCATCGGTTCATTGGATCAAACTATTGCACATCCAAGAGAAGTGTTTCATTATGCTGTTCGTTATTGTGCTGCACGAATCATCTTAGCGCATAATCATCCTTCTGGAAATGTCATTCCTTCAAAACAAGATTTACTGTTTACTAAAAGAGTACAAAAATGCGGGGAAATGATGGGAATAGATGTATTAGATCATTTGATCATTGGTTGTAAACAGTATTTTAGCCTCAGAGAGGAGGGGTTGATGGAAGAAGGATAAGAAGAATTGAGAAAGCAAATAATCCACAATGAGTAGGTAGCTTTCTTGCAAAAAAAAAGAAGCAAGTGTACAATTATATTGTAATTTTGTTTGGGAATAGAAGTTGAAACATCTGTTGCACCTCTATTCGTACGCGAGCAATGTTACAATCAATTAAGTGCTTCGGCACGAGGAGGGTATTATTAATGGAAAACGGAACAGTTAAATGGTTCAACGCTGAGAAAGGATTTGGTTTTATTTCACGTGAAGACGGAAGCGATGTTTTTGTTCACTTTTCAGCTATCCAAGGTGACGGATTCAAAACTTTAGAAGAAGGTCAAGCAGTGACTTTTGATGTTGAAGAATCAGATCGTGGTCCACAAGCTGCTAATGTTGAAAAAGCATAAGCACTAAAAAATAAACTAAATAAGTGTTGTTCACCTATTTAATGACTAGGTAAAGCTAAATAAATTGTATAATTTATTTAGCTAATTCCTATTAAAAGTACAGTAATTCTTTATAAGTGCGTCGGATATCATATCTGATGTAGCTTATAAAGGATTTCTTTTTGTCTATAGAAAGTTGAAGTAGTAAAAAATCATAAAACTATCTAAGTCACCATATTATTCTGTTTTTTGAGGAGAATAAACTATAATGATATATTTTTTATTTTAGAATGAGCGATTTTCCATGACAAATAATGAGTATTTTTTACTAAAAAATAACTCTATTTGAAAGTCTAAACAATGGGAATTGAAATTCTCGTCGTTCAAGAAGTGCTTTTAGTAACGACTGTAGAAAATAGAAGTTTAGGCACGTGGATTTTTCATTGAAAGCCGATACAGCAGAAGGAGAAAGATAAGAGTAAGTGTTACTTTTATTTTTCCCTCTTTTTTTATAGCCAAATAAATAATTCGAATAGTTGAGGGAATAAAAAATATATTGTTGCAAATAATTGGAAAATGGAATAACAAAAATGGGAACATAATTCCACTTAAAATCCTTAATATTCAGGGTAAAGGCGTTATTTTCATAGCCTTGTCGATTGGGGTTGTGAGCATGGTCTGCATCAAGCAATAAGAATGGATAGAGAAAATAGTTCCCCGTATTTTTGAGCTTAATTCCTCAGAAGCAATGCTGAGAATACTGTCTAAAAGAAGAGGTTATGAAAAGGCTGGTTATTCGCTTTTAAGGATTTTTGTAGACTTATATCTCAAATTCATAGATCAATACAGTAACATAAAAGAGCAATTTGCGATGCTTGGCGTGAATAAGAGGATAGATAAAAGTCAAAGAATAGAGCATAGGTTAAATACCCAGACTCTATTTCTTCTACTACAGATTTGTGAATGAGATATTGTTGTTATTAACTTCATTTATTGTTTAGTTGCTATTTTCTTCATCAGGTAACATAACCATAGGAAGGATCATTGGATGTCTTTCTGTACGTTCAAATAAGAAAGGTTGTAGTGCGCCAGACATCGCTTCTCTCAATTTATGTTCAGAACAATCTGGAGTGTTTAGCGCTTCACGTAAAGCATGGAAGAGGATGCGCTGTGCTTCATTGATCATTTCACCCGATTCACGCATATAAACAAAACCACGAGATAAAATATCTGGACCAGCTAAAATTTCTTTCTTTTTAATATCAACAGTAGCCACTGCTAATACTAAGCCTTCTTCAGAGAGTAGGTGCCGATCTCGTAATACAACATTGCCGATATCGCCGATCCCACTACCATCAATGTAGACATCCCCTGCAACAAAATGACCAGCTGGGCGAGCTGTTTCGCTCGTTAAAGCTAAGACATCACCGTTTTCCATAATAAAGCAATTTTCCGCTGGCACACCGGTATCTTGTGCAAGTGAGGCGTGAATTTTCAACATTCTAAATTCACCATGGACAGGAACAAAATATTTTGGTTTCATCAAGCGAAGCATTAATTTTTGTTCTTCTTGTCCACCGTGTCCAGAAGTATGAATGTTATTGATTTTCCCATGAATCACTTCTGCACCGGCTTCAGATAGTAAATTGATCAAATGGTTGACGCTTGTTGTATTTCCAGGAATAGGTGAACTGGAAAAAATAACTGTATCATCGGGTTGGATCTGTATCTGACGATGGGTACCATTGGCGATACGACTTAGAGCAGCCATTGGTTCTCCTTGAGAACCTGTACATAAGATCATCGTTTCATTTGCAGGTAATCGATTGATTTCGTAAGCATCAACAAATGTTCCGTCAGGGACTTTGATATAACCTAACCGTTGTCCGTTTACAATCGCATTTTCCATACTACGACCAAAGACTGCGATCTTTCTACCAGTCGCTACAGCAGCATCTGCTGCTTGTTGCAAGCGAAAAATATTTGAAGCAAAGCTAGCGAAGATGATGCGACCTTCAATTTTTTCAAAAATTTTCAAAATAGAAAGACCGATGGTTTTTTCTGATTTGGTAAAAGTAGGGATCTCAGCATTTGTACTATCTGACAATAAACAAAGTACTCCTTCTTCACCTATACGAGCCATTTTATGCAAGTTAGCAGGTTCACCAACAGGGGTGAAATCAAATTTAAAGTCACCAGTTGCGACGATATTGCCAGAAGGTGTTTTCACGACTACACCTAGTGCATCAGGGATACTATGAGTAGTCCTGAAAAAACTGATTGATGTTTTTCTAAAACGA
Organism: Enterococcus lacertideformus; assembly: GCA_015680865.1. Taxonomy (GTDB): domain Bacteria; phylum Bacillota; class Bacilli; order Lactobacillales; family Enterococcaceae; genus Enterococcus_B; species Enterococcus_B lacertideformus. Next base: position 26,572 of record JADAKE010000009.1, read on the forward strand.
ATCACTGTATCTTCATTGATTTCATGCAATTCAGCATCTCTAAGTAAGCCATGTTCATCCAACTTATTCGTAATCAATGCAAGCGCTAGTGGACCAGCATAGATAGGAATATTCGCTTGTTTCAATAAATAAGGAATTCCACCGATATGGTCTTCATGTCCGTGTGTGATCACGAGAGCTTTCACTTTGTGTAAATTTTGAACGATATAGTTGTAGTCAGGAATTACGTAGTCAATTCCGAGAAGATCATCTTCTGGAAATTTGATTCCAGTATCAATAATGATGATTTCATCTTGGAATTGTACCCCATACGTGTTTTTCCCGATTTCACCTAATCCACCAATAGCAAAGACACCTGTCTCATTATTTTTGATGGAAAGTTTCATTTTAAAACTCCACTAATGTGAATTCAGCATTTTCTTTTTCGTATTCTAGATGACTGCCTTCTAGAAGTTGAACGAATCCGATATTGTATGGGGTATTTTCTTCTACTTGCTGACGTGCTTCAACGTCACTGTTTGCTTCGATGTAAAGTGATTTTGTTTCTTCCCGTTTGGGATTACGGACTTTTGTTTCTTGATAATATACTTTGTAAATCATGTTTACGTCTCCTTTATCTGCTTATCGCAGTAATTTAGCTAGCTGATTTTTTAGACAACACAAAACGAGGGGACAAGCCACCTGGATTTTTCTATGCTTTGATCAAAATGATGGATTTTGATCAAAGAGACAAGCCTCGTTTTTGCTTATCTGTTCGGAATCTTTTTTAACCGTACCTTCTGTATGAATTCATACAATAGTTAATTGCTATTTTAGCATAAAAAAGTGGATAAGTATAGAAATCCACAATAGGGAAATGAAATTGTTTTTATCATCTGAATATAATAAAAAATTTTTTTGATGGATGAAGTGTTCTATATAATATAGGAGTATGCTATTATTTTTATTAAATGGTTAAATTTATTTAGATTAAAAGGAGATGAGAAAGTGAAGTTGATGTGGCACTATACGATGCGCTACAAGAAATATTTGATCCTAAATTTTATTTGCGTATTTGGATTTATTTTAATTGAGTTAGGTTTACCAACGATTTTAGCAAAAATGATTGATGTGGGTATCCGTAATAAAGATTTTGATTATGTGAAACAACAAGGACTATTGATGATCGTGATCACTGTGATTGGAATCATTATGAATATTTTATTAGGGTATTTCGGTTCTAGGATCACGACAAATATCGTAGCAGATATTCGAGATGACCTATTCAAAAAAATCCAAGGATATTCTCACCAAGAATATGAAACGCTAGGTGTAGCTTCTTTGATTACTCGTACAACCAATGATGCGTATCAAATCATGTTGTTTTTGCAAAATATCTTAAGAATTGGTTTCATGACACCCATGATGTTTGTAGTGAGTCTTTATATGGTGATGCGTACCAGTGTTTCACGGAGTTTTTATGTGATTGGAGCTTTACCTTTTTTGTTGCTGTCAGTAGTGGCAATTGCTAAATACTCTGAGCCTTTGTCAAAAAAACAACAAAAGAATTTAGATAAAATCAACAGTATTTTACGAGAAAATCTTTCTGGATTACGTGTAATCAGAGCATTTGTAAACGAAAAATTTGAAGAAAAGCGATTTGCTAAAGTAAACGACAACTATACGAAAAGCTCAAAAAGCTTATTTCGTTTGATGGCCGTTGCCCAACCAGGTTTTTACTTTTTATTTAATATTGTCATGGTTTTGATCATATGGAGTGGGACAGTGCAAATTGATACCGGTTCGTTACAAGTAGGAGACTTAATCGCTTTTATTGAATATATTTTCCATGCTTTGTTCTCATTTATGTTATTTGCAAGTGTGTTTATGATGTATCCTCGAGCAGAGGTTTCAGCTGGTCGGATCCAAGAAGCGCTGGATGCTTCACCAACGATTACGGAAGATCCAAATGGCGTAGCTGAAACTAAAACAAAAGGTTACATTGAATTTAAAAATGTGACCTTTGCTTATCCAGGACACTCGCAAGAGCCAGTTATTCGCAATGTCAGTTTTACTGCTTCACCAGGTGAAACAGTTGCTTTTATCGGAAGTACAGGTAGTGGGAAATCTACTTTGATCCAATTGATTCCTCGCTTTTATGATGTCAGTGAAGGAGAAATTTTTATTGATGGTGTTGATGTCCGTGCGTATCGTTTAAGTAAATTAAGAGATAAGATTGGGTTTATTCCTCAAAAAGCTTTACTATTCACAGGAACGATCGCAGACAATCTAAGATATGGAAAAGAGGATGCATCACAAGAGGAAATGGAGCGAGCAGCAGAAATTGCTCAAGCAACAGATTTTATTTCAAAAAAAGCAGATGGTTACGACGAGCTTCTTTCAGAAGGCGGAACAAATTTCTCAGGGGGCCAAAAACAGCGCTTGGCGATCGCTCGCGCAATTATCCGACGTCCTGAAATCTATATTTTTGATGATAGCTTTTCAGCACTTGATTACCAAACGGATGCAAAACTTCGTGCAAGATTGAAGAAAGAAACGACAGAATCAACCGTGTTGATTGTCGCCCAACGGGTGGGTACAATCATGCATGCAGATAAAATCATTGTTTTGAACGAAGGAGAAGTTGTAGGGATGGGAACGCATCGTGAATTACTAGAAAGTTGTCCGATCTACTATGATATTGCCGCTTCTCAATTGTCCAAGGAGGAATTAGCATGAAACAAACACTTTCTTCTTTGAAACGACTGGCTCGATACATCAAGCCGTATCAGATAACCTTTTTATTCGTTATGCTATTTACTGTTTTTACTGTGATATTCAATGCAGCATTGCCATATGTCGTGGGGTTGCCGACAACGGAAATTAGTCGGAACGTAGCAAATGGTGAGTCAATTAATTTTTCTTATATTTTTAATTGTTTAATTTGGATTACCATCGTCGGTATTGGGTATTGTGCTTCTCAATTGCTTTCTGGTGTTTTGATGACAAATGTGGTCCAAAGTGCGATGCAAGATTTAAGAAGAGACATTGAAGAAAAAATCAATCGTTTACCTGTCTCTTATTTCGATAAAAATCAACAAGGAAATATTTTATCTCGGGTAACGAATGACGTTGATGCGGTTAGTGGTGCCCTTCAACAAGCATTTATTGGTGTAGTGAATGCAATTTTAGGAATTACGATGGCTGCTGCTATGATGTTTTACATCCAACCGCTCATGGCATTGATCTCAATGATCATGATACCTTCTTCCATTTGGATTTCCAAACGTGTAATCAATGCATCACAAAAATATTTTCAAGAAATGCAAAATTCATTAGGGGATTTAAATGGTTACGTCCAAGAAAATATGACTGGTTTTAGTGTTTTAAAAGTTTATGGACGAGAACAGCAAACCTTTGAAGGCTTTAAAAAAGTCAACCATCGCCTAAAATATTTTGGGTTTAGAGCGGCGTTTATTTCAGGATTGATGATGCCTTTAGTTCAGCTAACTGCATATGCTACTTATATCGGTATGGCTGTTTTGGGAAGTTTTTATGTGATTACTGGCGTGATCGTTGTGGGGCAGTTACAAGCATTTATCCAATATATTTGGCAAATCAGCCAGCCAATGGGAAATATTACGCAATTGTCTTCTGTATTACAAAGCGCTTCTGCAGCGACTAGACGAGTATTTGAGATCTTAGATGAATCAGAAGAAAAAGAAAATAACGTAGATGTGGCTTTACCATAGACGATTTTAGGGAACGTTTCCTTTGAACATGTCGATTTTGCTTATGATCCAAAAAAACCTTTGATACAAGATTTGAACTTTGAGGTAAAAGCAGGTCAAACAGTAGCTGTCGTAGGTCCGACTGGTGCAGGAAAAACGACATTGATCAACTTGTTGATGCGTTTTTATGATGCAAGTCATGGTGCGATAAAAATCGATGGTATTGATACAAAAACAATGAGCCGTAGTGATGTACGTTCTTTATTTGGGATGGTTCTTCAAGATGCTTGGCTTTATGAAGGAACGATTGCTGATAATATTCGTTTTGGAAAATTAGATGCAACTGATTATGAGGTAGTAGATGCAGCAAAAACTGCAAACGTGGATCACTTTATCCGCACGATGCCAGATGGTTATGAAATGGCGATCAATTCTGAAGGAGATAATATCTCATTAGGGCAAAAACAATTACTGACGATTGCCCGAGCAGTTGTTTCAGATCCTAAAATCTTGATACTTGATGAAGCAACTAGTTCTGTGGATACGCGTTTAGAAGCTTTGATCCAAAAAGCGATGGATCGTGTGATGGAAGGCCGGACAAGCTTCGTGATTGCCCATCGTTTATCAACAATTCGCGAAGCCGATCTGATTTTAGTCATGGATCAAGGACAAATTATCGAAAAAGGCACACATGAAAGTTTACTAGCTCAAGGCGGTTTTTATGAAAAATTATATAATAGTCAATTTGCAGAAGAAGTAGTTGAAGAATAAGCAGTTGAAGTACCCTCTTTCAAAAGAAATGTAGAAGCTTTATTTTTGGTGTTTTTAGTGGTTAGTGCCAGGCTAAATGTATCAATAAGAAGTGGAGTATCAGCAAGAATTTTTGAACAAATAAACTGCTGTAGCGAAAAAAGAAGTTGAGCGTTTAACAACGCAATGCATAAAGCTGGCTATATCGGTTCGATCAATATTTCTAAAGTAAATGAATAAAATAATAGATACCATATTAGAAAGCGCTTGTGATAGACACTCTCTAAACCAATTTGGGTTAACCACAATTTTAGTAGATGACAGCCTTTTTTGCTGATTTAGTTTTCGTATAAAAAGCAATAACCAATGTTTTCCTAAACTCTTTTTTGAAGAGAAGATCGGGGTTCTGCTATAATTGGAATCAATTCAAAAAGAAGGAGTGGAAGAATGAGTCAAAAATTTATTGCGCCCAATGCAACGGTAGTGGGGGATGTTGAATTGGCAGAAGAAGTGACTGTTTGGTATCAAGCGGTTATTCGTGGTGATAGCAATTGGATTAAGATTGGTGCAAGAACAAATATCCAAGACGGAACGATCATCCATGTGGATCATGATGAACCAGTCGATATTGCTGAAAATGTGACTGTTGGACATCAATGTATACTCCATGGTTGCAAAATTGAAAAGGGTACGTTGATTGGTATGGGATCCACTATTTTGAATCATGCAGTGATCGGTGAAAATAGTCTGATCGGTGCAGGTTCGCTTGTAACTGAAGGCAAGATTATCCCGCCAAATGTCTTGGCTTTTGGTAGACAAGCAAAAGTCATTCGTCTGCTAACAGAAGCAGAAATTGAGAAAAATCACCAAAATATCCAGCATTACGTTGAAATGGGACAACGACATCAAGAAGGTCAGTTTAAAGAGCAACACTAAGGAACTAAAGATTGGTTTAGAGTCAAAAAAATTGGACAATTCGCTACTTGTTTGAAGTAGTCGGATTGTACAATTTAGTTAAATACATTTAGTTTAAAGAAGCACTGTTTTCCATCACTTCATCAATCAAACCATATGCTTTGGCTTGTTCAGCAGTCATGTAATTATCACGGTCAGTATCTTTTTCGATCACTTCAAGAGGTTGTCCAGTGCGTTCTGCTAAAATTTTGTTCAAGCGTTCTCGTGTTTGCAAAATATGACGAGCAGCAATTTCGATTTCTGTTGCTTGTCCTTGGGCACCTCCAAGCGGTTGATGGATCATGATTTCAGCATTTGGCAAAGCAAAACGTTTTCCTTTTTTACCAGCTGTCAGTAAGAAACTACCCATCGAAGCAGCCATACCCATAACAATTGTTTGGACATCTGCTTTAACAAAGTTCATTGTATCGTAGATGGCCATGCCAGCTGTAACAGAACCACCAGGTGAGTTGATGTAGAGGTAGATATCTTTTTCAGAATCCTGTGCATCTAAGAAAAGTAATTGAGCGATAATCGAATTTGCTAGATCATCTGTTACTTGTCCGCTTAGCATGATGATACGATCTTTTAATAGTCGTGAGTAAATATCATAAGCTCTTTCACCACGAGAGGATTGTTCGATAACTGTAGGGATTAAATTCATAATAAAGTTCCTCCTTAATTTCTTTAGAAATAGTGTAACATAAAATTATTTCTTATACCTAAAAAGTAGTATACAATATTGGTCAATAAAGGTCAAATAAAAAACTTTTATAAAATAGTCCGATCTGGTTGGTTTGTGTTATGATAAAGTGGAAGAACACAGCAAGGAGGAACATTCATTGGTAGTTGTTGTTATAGGTTTTATCGGCGTTTTATTAGGTGCTATTTTAGTCTATATCGGAATGGCTATCCAAATGCGCCATTTGGAAAATAAAGAACAACGTAGACGAGAATTGGAACTAAAAGTCAAAGAGATTGAAACGCTGAATCAATTAAATAAAAAAATCAATGAAATTTTACAAAAAAGAGCTACACTATTAGAAGAATATGTCAGTTTCGATGCGTTTGATGATTGCTATATCACAATTGATGACTTTGCTTATTTGCAATCCTTTTCAGCTCAAAACAGTTTCTATCTTCCGAATTATATTTTAGAAGAACTATTTAAGAATATTGCCCACCGAAAAGTTGTCCTTTCTCCTGATGAGACCATGAAAATAGGAGGCTATGCTTATAAGGGTGGTCGAGTAATATTGGAAAATTTTGCAGATAATCTGACAGAAATGATTAATGAAAAAAAAATACAATTAAAAAACGTAACAAAACAACCGATCGGCTTTTTTTCAAAAGATGATGTTTGGCATTAATTGCCATCTCATTTAAAGAGTCATTCATCTTCTGTTTTTTCTAGTCTATTTTAGATAATGCAACACTGGTACGATAACTTGTGAATCGAAGCTATAAGGCTATTCTTGCTGATACTACGATAATGAGGAGAATAGAAGCTAATAAGTAATCGCATATTTTAAAATGTGTTCTTGCGCTCTCGTTTTCCGATAATCCGATAAAGTCACAGGACTTCGTTGTAGCCTTTTTCCTATGGTACAATTTATTGGAATGGAAGTGGTGATAAAATGGTTCAGACTTTTGCACGTCGTGGAAGTACTGGCATCCATCCAGAAGATATATGCCTGCGTTTTCCTAAGAGGTTCACATAGGTGCGGATAGCCTTTAATTAAATGTTCATTTAAGTATGTCACAAAAGAAAGTACATTTAGCTGAAAAAACTTCTTGGATAGAAGGGGTTCATCCAAACTGCGATTGGTACTTTGAGAATTTAACATCCACGAAGACATTCCCCAAAGCAATCAGGTGTTGGATGGTAAATGATGACTCACAGATGATACGCTATTTCAATCAATAACTCAATAATCACAGACATTCCCCCAAGAAAGCATTTTGGATAAAACAAACAATGAAAAAGTAGGATGATAATGGAAAAAGTATTAGTAATCGTGGGACCCACAGCGGTGGGGAAAACAGCGCTCAGCATGGAATTAGCTAAAAAATTTCACGGCGAAATTATCAGCGGTGATTCGCTACAAGTATACAGGAAGTTAAATATCGGAACAGCTAAAATAAAAACATCAGAAATGGAAAGTGTCCCTCATCATTTGATTGACATCATCGAGCCGGATGAAAAGTATTCAGTAGCAGACTTTCAAAAAACTGGACGAAAATTAATCACAGAAATCAATGAACGTGGTCATTTGCCGATTATCGTTGGCGGAACGGGTTTGTATATTCAATCTTTGCTTTATGATTTTCAATTGGGCGCAAAAGAGGAGAACGTCACAGGAGTACGAAAAAAATATGTGGAATTAGCTGAAAGGCTCAGTAAAAAAGAACTTTGGGAGTACCTAGAAACAAGAGATCCGTTAGCAGCGGAAAAAATCCATTGGAACAACCAACGAAAAGTACTTAGAGCTTTAGAGGTGTTTGAATTGACTGGCTACAGCATCACGACACCGCAAGAAGAACCGGCACGACTTTATGATTATTGTATGATCGGTCTTAATACAGAAAGAGCTTTGTTATATCGGCGCATCAATCAACGTGTAGATAGTATGTTAGAGGAAGGATTATTGGAAGAAGCACGTTTTGTTTATGAATTGGGTGAGGTCCAAGCGAGTCAAGGTATCGGGTATAAAGAATTTTACCCGTATTTTAAGGGGGAGGAATCTTTAGAAACCGTTGTGGATCAGTTGAAATTGAATTCAAGACGGTATGCAAAACGACAATTGACATGGTTTCGTAATCGTCTTGATGCACAGTGGTTTGATTTATTAGCAGAGTCCAGTAGTATGGAGCAAATTGATCAATTGATCAAAACTTGGTTGGAGGACAAAGATGGCGAATGAAAAAGAAAAAGTGATCATTGTAGGCGTTGAAACACAACAGAATCAAAGGTATTTCACAGAGTCAATGGAATAATTAAGCAAGCTAACTAATACAGCTTCTGGGGAAGTGGTGTTTACGTTGACGCAAAAACGACCGCAAGTGGATCGTCAAACGATTATCGGTAAAGGTAAGCTACAAGAATTGATCCAACAAGCAGATGCTCATGAAGCAGATCTGATTATCTTTAACCATGAAATGTCCCCGCAGCAGAGTCAGCTAGTCTCAGAAGCAATAGGAATCCCCATCATTGATCGAGTTCAGTTGATTTTAGATATTTTTGCCATGAGAGCACGTTCTAAAGAAGGAAAATTGCAGGTAGAGCTAGCGCAATTAGAGTATCTTTTGCCACGCTTAGCTGGACAAGGAAAATCATTGTCTCGCTTAGGTGGTGGGATCGGGACGAGAGGTCCTGGGGAAACCAAACTGGAAACGGATCGACGTCATATACGTAATAAAATATTAGGGGTAAAACGTGAATTGAAGGCTGTGGAAGCGCATCGAGCGAGAAATCGTCAAAAAAGACAGTCCAGTGAAATCTTTCAGATTGGTTTGGTCTGTTATACAAATGCGGGGAAGTCAACCATTCTTAATTTACTTACACAAGCGGATACGTATTCTAAAGATCAGTTATTTGCTACCTTGGATCCATTAACAAAGAAATGGCGGTTTGCAGAAGGGTTTGAAATCACCGTCACCGATACAGTGGGATTTATTCAAGATCTCCCAACGCAATTAATCGATGCGTTCCATTCGACACTGGAAGAGAGTCAATCAATGGACCTATTGTTACATGTGGTTGATGCAAGTTCGCCAGATCTTATTTTACAAGAGCAGACTGTATTACAGTTGATGACGGAACTAAAGATGGAAGAGATGCCTGTTCTAACAGTGTATAACAAAGCAGACCAAATTGATCCGGCCTTGTTTACACCTTCGCTCTTTCCCAATGTATTGATTTCTGCGCAAAATACTGATGGAAAAGATAAGCTAGTACAAGTAATCAAACAACAGTTATTGGAATTGATGGAGCCGTACACTTTATTTGTGCCAAGTCGGGAGGGTCAAATGTTAAGTGCTTTACGAAGACAAACGTTCGTATTGGAAGAGCATTTTGTAGAAGAAAAAAATGGGTATGATGTAAAGGGATTTGCAAAGCCTACTTCTAAATGGCTGAAAAATTAAATGATTTTTACTTCTTTCTTATTATTCGTATCATTATCCTTTTCACGTACTCTTTTTTAGAGAAAAAAATTAGAAAGAGGTTGTGCTAGAAGTGTACAGCTCTACGACTTATTTCCACATCCATCCTAATCTTCTAAAGTTTAGATAATAATTTATCTTTTGGGGTTAGTACACGATAAGAGGTAAAGAGCAACATAGTGTGCATCAAGCAATAAGAACGAACAGAGAAAAACAGCTTCCCATATTTTTCATCTGTTTGGACTTATTGCCGTTGATGCGAGCGCTTGAATATCGCTTATTCGCTTTTAGGAATTTATGTAGACTATTGTCCCATACTTTTTTATAAAAAAATGCCTTACATGTTAGAAAACCTAACATAAGTGGTTGACAGTAGTTTTTTTAATTTGGTATACTTTAGCCAACTTGTTAAACGAAAGGGGACGTCTGATGGGAGAAAAGGAATTGCGTCGTTCAATGTCTGTATTTCCAATTGGTACAGTGATGAAGTTGACTGATCTATCCGCACGACAAATTCGCTATTATGAAGAACAAGATTTTGTTCATCCTGAAAGAAGCGAAGGTAATCGACGAATGTATTCATTAAATGACATCGATTTATTGTTAGAGATCAAAGATTATCTTTCTGATGGGTTAAACATGGCTGGTATCAAACGAGTGCATGAAATGGCTCAAATGAAAAAACAGGAAGAAAAAAACAAGAAACCGCTAACTGACCATGACGTTCGCCAAATTTTTAGGGATGAAATATTGGCACAAGGTGGGCTAAACGAAATTGGGCATTATCAGTCTCAAGGGATGCAAAGGCAATTCTTTGACTGAATGAGATAATCAAAAAGAAAGAGGGATACCATGGTAAAGAAACAGATAACAGGTGACGAAATTAAACGAATCATTGAAGAAGAGAACGTTCGATTTTTAAGATTGATGTTTACAGATATCTTAGGAACAATTAAAAATGTTGAAGTACCCGTTAGTCAAATTGATAAAGTACTTGAAAACAAAATGATGTTTGATGGTTCGTCAATTGAAGGATTTGTTCGTATTGAAGAAAGTGACATGTATTTGTATCCTGATCTTTCAACATGGATGATCTTCCCCTGGGAAAGTGACCATGGCAAAGTTGCTCGTTTGATTTGTGATATTTACAATCCAGATGGCACACCATTTGCCGGAGACCCACGTGGAAATTTAAAACGCATATTAAAAGATATGCGGGATCTTGGCTTCACTTCTTTAAATTTAGGACCAGAACCAGAATTTTTCTTATTTAAATTAATTGTGTTAGAATTGGAAAGTCTGGGATTTGAAGTAGAAGCTTCTCATCATGAAGTAGCTCCAGGGCAACATGAAATTGACTTTAAATATGCAGATGTTGTGGATGCTTGTGATAATATCCAAACATTTAAATTAGTTGTTAAAACAATTGCCCGTAAGCACGGTTTACATGCAACCTTCATGCCGAAACCGCTATTTGGAATCAATGGTTCAGGGATGCATTGCAATATGTCATTATTCAATGAAGAAGGAAATGTCTTTTATGATAAATACGGGGCGTTGGAACTTAGTAAAACTGCTTATCATTTCTTAGGTGGCTTGCTGAAGCATGCACGTGCTTATACGGCAGTATGTAACCCAACTGTAAATTCTTATAAACGCTTAGTTCCAGGATATGAAGCACCTGTATATGTTGCTTGGAGTGGTCGAAACCGTTCGCCATTAGTACGTGTACCAGAATCTCGCGGATTGTCTACACGTCTAGAATTGCGCTCTGTTGACCCATCTGCTAACCCATATTTAGCAATGGCTGTATTGTTACAAGCTGGTTTGTACGGCATCCGTAATGAGATCACACCTCCAGCTGCTGTAGATCGTAATATTTATGTGATGAATGAAGAAGAGCGAGAAGAAGCAAATATCCAAGATCTACCATCAACTATTCACAATGCAATCAAAGAATTAAGAAAAGATGAAGTAATGATCGATGCTCTAGGAACGCATATTTTCTCTAATTTTGTCGAAGCGAAACTTTTAGAATGGGCAGCTTTCAGACAAACCGTTTCTGAATGGGAAAGAGAACAATACTTAGAATTATACTAGTCAACAGAAAACTGGTGTAATAAAACTTATAACAGTTAAAGCTGCATAAGAAAATATCGTTTGAAAAAATTTGCTTTATTTTATAGTAATAAAAAGAATAAGCCAAAATTTCTGAAAACAAGGAGTTATTACACACTAACATTAGTCCCTCAATTGTTAAGACTCAAGTTTCGTGAAATTTTGGCTTATTTTTAGAGCAAACCCACTAGATACTCAGATACTGAATAGAAATTGTATAAAAAGAAAAAACTCCTGAAAACATGTTTCAGGAGCGAGAATGAGAAACGGATGATGTTGAGTTATTCTGAATCACAAATAACAGGTTGGGTTGTGTAATAAAATCATTCTCTGAAGATAGTATATAACGGTTGATGTTTGAAATTTTTCAAAAAATTTGGTAGAAAAGGAAATTTTTTTAAAAAATGTGAAGAACACAGTTGTTTTTTGATAACCAGACTTTCTTTTTGTGTTTGCTATATGTAAGGGGTATCGATCAAAAATAGGAGCTTGACTTTCTTTAAAATAGCTTGTAGTATACTCATTGGTCACCCTTTTAAAGGGTCAGAAGTTGACAGAAATTTTGGCTCCCTATTCTAATACAGAACAGAATAGGGAGCTTTGTTTATTTTCTGAGACTTTTCCTGCAGATAAAATAAGAAGGAGTTTTTGAACTTATGACAAAATACATTTTTGTAACAGGCGGCGTAGTTTCATCGATTGGTAAAGGAATAGTTGCAGCTTCTTTAGGTCGTTTGTTGAAAAATCGTGGCTTAAAAGTAACTATCCAAAAATTCGATCCTTACATTAATGTAGATCCAGGCACAATGAGTCCATATCAGCATGGCGAAGTTTTTGTTACCGATGATGGTGCAGAAACGGATTTAGATTTAGGTCATTATGAGCGTTTTATTGATATCAATTTGAACAAATACTCCAATGTTACCACAGGAAAAATTTATTCTGAAGTACTACGTAAAGAACGTAAAGGGGAATGTCTAGGCGCAACAGTTCAAGTAATTCCTCATATTACGAATGAAATCAAAGAAAAAATCATGCGTGCAGCAAAAATGACGGATTCAGATATTATTATTACCGAAGTAGGCGGAACGGTTGGCGATATTGAGTCTCTACCATTTTTAGAAGCATTACGTCAGATGAAGGCAGATGTTGGTGCAGATAATGTAATGTATGTCCATACTACGCTTATTCCTTATTTAAAAGCTGCTGGAGAAATGAAAACTAAACCAACCCAACATAGCGTAAAAGAATTACGCGGATTAGGGATCCAACCAAATATCTTAGTTGTCCGTACCGAACAACCAGTTTCACAAAATGTGAAGAACAAATTAGCGCAATTTTGTGATGTGGAACCAGAAGCAGTCATTGAGTCACCTGACGTTGACACACTTTATTCCATTCCGTTACTGTTACAAAAACAAGGAATGGATCGAATTGTTTGTGAGCATTTGAAGCTGGAAACACCAGAAGCAGACATGAATGAATGGAAGCAATTAGAAGAAAAAGTGTTGAACCTGAAGAAAAAAGTCCGCATTGCCTTAGTCGGGAAATATGTGGAATTACCTGATGCGTATATTTCCGTTGTTGAAGCATTGAAACACTCTGGTTTTTCTTTTAATTCAGATATTGAGTTAGATTGGGTCAAGGCGCAAGAATTGACAAAAGAAAATGTGGCGGAGCGATTAATAGAGGCGGATGGTATCTTAGTTCCTGGTGGTTTTGGTGATCGTGGGATTGAAGGGAAAATGGAAGCGATTCGTTATGCACGTGAAAATGATGTGCCATTCTTAGGTATTTGCTTAGGTATGCAAATGGCATGCGTTGAAATTGCACGTAATGTGGTTGGTTTAGAAGATGCAGCTTCAGCAGAAACAACTCCGAATACCTCAAATAACATCATCGACTTGATGGCAGATCAAGAAAATGTGGAAAACTTGGGTGGGACATTACGTTTAGGACTTTATCCATGTAAAATCAAAAAAGGAACCAAAACAGCAGAAAGTTACGATGGAGCAGATGTAGTACAAGAACGTCACCGTCATCGCTACGAATTCAATAATAAGTACCGACAATCTTTTGAAGAAAAAGGATTAGTATTTTCAGGTGTTTCGCCAGATAATCGACTAGTTGAAATCGTTGAATTAACAGATAAGAAGTTCTTTGTAGGTTGTCAATTCCACCCAGAATTGATTTCCAGACCAAATCGTCCACAAAAATTGATCAAAGGATTCGTTGGTGCAGCCTTAGCCGAACGTGCGGGCAAATAACCCTAACAAAAAGAATCGAAAAAAAGAACATGTTTTCATAACAAACAAGTATAAGTTGGTTTTGTTATTGTTTGTTCAAAAAGTAGCGATAAAATAGCTATTTTATTAATAATTATCTACATGTTCATTTTATTTTTTACAAAAATATTCTTGAAAACTTTCATTTTCATTGATTTTAGTAGAAAACTATGAAAATGTTTGGTAAAATAGGTATGTTGGTTAAGAATAGTCTTAACAAATTTAGTTTTACAAAACTTAGGAGGAATTTATTATGCCAGTAGTATCAGGAGCTGAATTTTTAAAAGCTGCTCGTAAAGGCGGTTATGCTGTCGGCGGATTCAATACAAATAATTTAGAATGGACTCAAGCAATTCTTGAAGCAGCTGAAGCGAAAAAAGCACCAGTACTTATCCAAACTTCAATGGGCGCTGCTAAATATATGGGTGGCTACAAAGTTGCTAAAGATATTATTTGTGATTTAGTGGAATCAATGAACATTACTGTTCCTGTTGCCATTCACTTAGACCATGGCGACTATGATGCAGCAATGGAATGTATCGAAGTAGGCTATACTTCAGTTATGTTCGATGGCTCTCACTTACCATTTGAAGAAAACTTAAAATTAGCGAAAGAAGTTGTCGAAAAAGCTCACGCTAAAGGTATTTCTGTGGAATGTGAAGTTGGTTCAATCGGTGGAGAAGAAGATGGAATCATCGGTAACGGTGAATTAGCAGATATTGAAGAATGTAAACAAATGGTTGCTACAGGTATTGACTACCTAGCATGTGGAATTGGTAATATCCACGGCCAATACCCAGAAAACTGGGCTGGATTAGCATTTGACCACTTACAAGCAATTGCTGATGCTGTAGGCTCAGATGTACCTCTTGTATTACATGGTGGGTCAGGTATTCCTCAAGAACAAATCCAAAAAGCAATTTCAATGGGTGTTTCGAAAGTAAATGTAAATACTGAATTCCAATTGTCATTTGCTAAAGCAACTCGTGAATACATCGAAGCTGGCAAAGATTTAGAAGGTAAAGGATTCGACCCTCGTAAATTGTTAGCACCAGGTAAAGCTGCAATCATCAAAGATGCAGAAGAACACATTGATTGGTTCGGTTCAGCAAACAAAGCTTAATTCAAGAAATTAAGGCTAGAGGTTGTGAACACTGTTTATTCAGATTCAGAGAGTGAGAGTTTTTCTCACTCTCTTTTTTTATCCAGTAGATGTTGTGCTATTTATTGAGACAAATTGATTGTCGTGATACCTTACAATAAGTCTTTCTCATTTTTATAGCAATCTAAATTAAAAACCTCTTTATTTTAATGCAAAATAAGAAAAAAGAAACTCGTTTCTTTATTTCATCTATGATAAAATATAATCATATGTAATAAATTTGAACAATAACAAGGTGGAAATCAATGAAAAAAATCGTAATTGAAGGAAATCGTGCATTAACTGGTGAAGTAATAATCAGTGGAGCTAAAAATAGTGCAGTCGCTTTGATACCAGCAGCTATTTTAGCAGATTCTCCGGTTATTTTAGAAGGCGTACCTGATATTCAGGATGTTCATTCGTTAATTGAAATTTTAGAGATCATGGGCGCAAAAGTCCATTTTTCAGAAAATGTCTTAGAAATTGATCCACGTGAAATTGTCTCTATCCCAATGCCAAGTGGCAAAATCAATAGTTTGCGTGCGTCTTATTATTTTATGGGCACGTTACTTGGAAAATTTGGTGAAGCAGTGGTAGGGCTACCTGGTGGGTGCTATTTAGGCCCACGACCAATTGATTTACATGTAAAGGGGTTTGAAGCGTTGGGCGCCTCTGTTAATAATGAGCATGGTGCGATGTATTTGCGTACTGAAAATCATCCATTACAAGGTAATCGAATTTTCATGGATGTTGTCTCAGTCGGTGCGACGATTAATATCATGCTGGCAGCAGTGAAGGCAAAAGGACAGACTGTGATAGAAAATGCTGCTAGAGAACCAGAAATCATTGATGTCGCTACTTTATTGAACAATATGGGGGCAAAAGTGCGAGGAGCAGGTACCGATGTAATCCGAATTGATGGTGTGGAAAAACTTCATGGCTGTCGTCATTTTATGATACCAGATCGGATTGAAGCTGGAACGTATCTGGTATTAGCTGCCGTCGCTGGAAATGGGATCAAGATTAAAAATGTTATCTATGAACATTTAGAAAGTTTTATTGCAAAGCTACAAGAAATAGGCGTAAATATGACCATTAGAGAAGATGAAATTGAAGTATTTCCTTCATCAAAAAATTTAAAAGCAGTAAACGTCATGACTTATCCGTATCCTGGGTTTGCAACGGATTTACAGCAACCACTCACACCTTTGTTACTTATGACGCATGGGACAGCTGAAATCGTTGATACGATTTATGCAAAACGTGTTAATCACGTGCCAGAACTAGCACGCATGGGTGCAGATATCTCAGTTGAGGGGAATTTGATTATCGCTAATGGCCCAAATAAACTTCATGGAACAGAAGTGGTGGCTTCTGATCTTAGAGCTGGAGCTTGTTTGGTAATTGCTGGATTACTTGCCGAAGGAACCACAACCATTTATAATGTGGAATATATTTTACGTGGTTATGATCATATTATCGAGAAGTTGACAGCATTAGGAGCTAAAATTCAAATGGTGGAGGAAGTGGAAGCTGAATGAGTGATTATTTAACGATGGCAGAACTGGAAAACAAAACGTTAAAAGAAGTTTACAGTTATGCAAAAGAATTCAAAATTCCTTATTATAGTAAAATGAATAAAAAGGAACTATCCTTAGCAGTTATTCGAGCTCAAGCAGAAAAACAAGGATTCTACTATATGGAAGGAATTTTAGATATTGTCGGACAAGATGGGTACGGTTTTTTACGTCCTATCAACTATGGTCCTAGTGTGGAAGATATCTATATCTCTGCTTCACAAATCAGACGTTTCAGTTTACGAAATGGTGATAAAGTTGCAGGGAAAGCACGTCCGCCAAAAGAATCAGAACGTTATTATGGTTTAATGCACGTTGAAAGCGTGAATGGCAAAGATCCAGAAGAAGCAAAAGAACGTCCACATTTTCCAGCGTTGACGCCTCTTTATCCACAAGAACAACTTCGTTTAGAAACAACCGCTCAACGACTTTCCACAAGAATGATCGATATTTTCTCTCCTGTTGGGTTTGGTCAGCGTGGATTGATTGTCGCGCCACCAAAAGCAGGAGAAACTTCTGTATTGAAGGAAATCGCAAATGGTATCACTGAAAATCATCCAGATGTTGAACTGATTGTTTTGTTGATTGATGAACGTCCAGAAGAAGTAACTGATTTAGAACGTAGCGTTAAAGGAGATGTAGTCTCATCAACCTTTGATTTACAGCCACAAAACCATACACGTGTTTCTGAGTTAGTCTTAGAAAGAGCTATGCGCTTAGTCGAAGACAAAAGAGATGTAGTCATCTTAATGGATAGCATCACTCGATTAGCTAGAGCCTATAATTTAGTGGTACCACCAAGTGGTCGGACATTAAGCGGAGGGATTGATCCAGCAGCTCTTTATAAACCTAAAAAATTCTTCGGTGCGGCGAGAAACATCGAAGAAGGAGGCAGTATAACGATCCTAGCTACCGCCTTAGTCGATACAGGTAGTCGTATGGACGATGTGATCTATGAAGAATTCAAAGGTACTGGTAATTTAGAATTACAGTTGTCTCGCGAACTTGCTGAGCGTCGGATTTTCCCGGCCATTGATATCAAAAAATCTGGAACTCGAAAAGAAGAGTTGCTGATGGCTGAAGAGCAATTAGATGAGATTTGGAAACTGAGAAAAAATATGACTGGAGACTCTTTGGAGTATACGGAACAATTGATCCGATTTTTGCGAAAAACCAGAAATAATCAGCAATTTTTCAAAGAATTTCAAGATGTATCATTTAGTAAAAAAAATCAAACCAGAAATCTAAAAAGATAATTGCAACGTTATTAGAAACATGGTAAGATGTTACTGTTGTATATCGACAAATCAACTCTGGTTCAGCAAATGGATCAGGGCAAAGGAGCGAAAAAAGCATGAAAGAAAACATCCATCCAGATTATCATCCAGTTGTATTCATGGACTCAACTACTGGTTTCAAATTCTTGTCAGGTTCAACAAAGACTTCACAAGAAACTGTTGAGTGGGAAGACGGTAATACATACCCAGTCATCCGTGTCGAAGTTACTTCTGACTCACATCCATTTTACACTGGACGTCAAAAATTTACACAAGCAGACGGACGTGTGGACCGTTTCAACAAAAAATACGGTCTCAAAGACGCAAACGCTGCGGAATAATCAAAACATTGTTAAATCAAGGTTTAGCAGACTATCTTTTACGGATAGTCTGTTTTTTTGCGTTTTGTCCATACCAATTGATTCTGGATATTCTTTGGAATCATCCATGAAATCCGCAAAATGATTTGCCGTTTCTTCTGTTTGTCTTCTTGTGACGTGGCGTAGATATCCATATAGTGGTTTTAATATCTGTGTGACCTAACCGAACTTGAACTTCTTTGAGCGATGCACGGGATTCAAAAGACTACAATGCGTGTGCCGAAAGTTGTGAGGTGTACGTTTTAAGTTTAATGATTTTCAAGTTGTGATTAACATAGTCTAAATAAAGCGTTTTATTTTCTTCTGACGAAAATAAAAGTTGTATTAATGTGTGATGTGTGTGTTACACTCAAATTGCTCATATATGATCATGATTAGAAAAATAGGACAATAACTATAACAGGAAAAGTAGCAGTAACGCCAGTAAAATGAAATTATAAGTGATTTTTTTTTGTGATTTTATTCTCAAATTCAATCCGCAAAGTAAACACAATGAATCAACAAATTGTAGAGACTATTTTTCTATCACTTCAGGGAGGAAAAATTATGGAAAAAATTACATCTAACACAGCAGTAGCTAATAACGCGATTATAGCAGTTAAATCTGTCACGATTAGTAAATGTACACAGATTCCTGTTGGAAAAAGTACGGTTTCAGGATTGAAAACAGGCGTTTCTGTGAGCAATCAATTAATATCTGATTTGGAACAATTGGTTACTTGTATGAAAGATCAAAGTGATAGGTTTCCTAAGTTGG